>CAVRGO010000007.1:0-83130 GCA_963720745.1 uncultured Acidobacteriota bacterium | reverse complement strand
GCGAGTTGGGATAAAGGTCGACGCGGACGCGTCGCACTGGAAGGCGAAGTCCAGCGACCGCTCGGCCCAGTAACGGCCTCGTCTTCCGGCATGAAGGGCGGTTGCACAAGGATGAACGCGCGGAGGTCGATACCGTTATGGCTCAGAACCTTGGCGGCCCTGGCGAAGTCCTCTAGCGTCATCCGCTTGTTCAGCCTCGGAAGCACATCGGGATGCACAGTCTCGAGTCCAATGGCCACTTCCAGCCGGCCCGGCAGCATATCCCGAAAGCGCAGGCAGTTGGCGCCGATCAAGGCGGGATGGCTCTCGACAATGATGTGCGAAAATGGTCGCAACTTCGCCGCTATCGCAGCATAGTCCTCCGGGGGATTGCCCGCGGATTGTAGAAGCTACCGCTGTTATATAACTTGATATCACGAGCCGGGGGCAGACGCCCCAGAGCATACTCGATCTGCGCCGGAATCGCGCGTGGCGGTACGGTTTGCTCGAGCGTGTTCTTCCAGAGATCGACATCACGCAGCGCCACGGACATTCGCGGTTCGTTAAAAAGACGGTGTGCACCGGAACAACTTCACCGTCCTTCGAACGCTCGGGCTCCGTGAAGAAGGCATACGGACGAAACGGGTCCACGACATTACGAGCTGGCCGCTTCTCGAGGATCCACGCGTCAGGAGTCATCCTCAGGAATACAACGACAGGAAGTGCTTACGGTACTCGGCTTCGCGCCCGGGCAGTCGCTCGCGCATGACGTCCTCCGGGATGGCCCCGTGCTGAAAACGGCGCTTCGGGAATACGGGCATGTGAAGCCCGCTCACGGCTCGAACGCCACGGGACACGACCTCGCCTTTCAGCTCATACAGCCGTGGAACGTCGTAATTGGTCAGTCGATGAAGGGGATCGCTTCGGCAACGGCAATCACCGACGGCCTGAGGAACGGGCTGAAGCCTTGAAACCCGAAATGCCGACCAGGGGCGTAGGTGCGCGTATAGGAACGGCTCAAACCACCCGTGTACGTGAGCGAGTGCTTGATCTTCCCCACCCCCCAGCCTTCCTGATAAAGCATGGGATTGTTAATGACGCTGCGGATCGTGAGTTCCGGGTTTTCCTCAATCGGGTAATCCTTGAGGTTCTCGTCGCCGCCGTCGCCATCGAGAAGATAGCGCCACTCCGGATAGCGGCTGCGAATTCCGCGGCAGAGGGCGACCGCCATCGTTGCGGACTGGATGTCGAGCGGCTTGTAGTCCTCTACCAGGCGTATGGTCTCGTGAACGTCGAGCGCCGCGCCATCGGCCTGCACCGGCTCGAGGAAAATCCCAAGGTCCAGAGATTCCATGAACTGGCGCGCCTGCCGCAGGTCCGGTCCGTCACCCAGGTCGAGCACAAATGCCTTCAGCCTCGACGGGTTCATGCCCAGCCTGCGCATCACGTGATAAGTAGTGAGAAAAACGCTACCGCTGTCGACCCCGCCTGAGAAACAGACGCCAACCGGCTCGCGCTCCGGAAGCAACTGCAGGAAATATGAGATCTCGTCCGCCAGGGCGCCGATATAGGCTTGGCCGATCTGATCGAGATCAGGCGGCAGCATGCCCGGCTTCGGGTCGAAGAACCGAGTGTATTTAGGATCCGGGTCCGGGCAGCCGATGAGCTGAAGTTCGACAACGTAGTGGGCCGGAACCATGCGCGTGTAGCTCGGATGAAACTGCGACTCGAGACCCTCCGCCTTGAGCCAGTTGCAGATTGCATCAATGCGGTCCGCCACAATCAGGATGGGGCCGGCCTGCTGTTTGGCCAGGAAATACCGCATCGGCCGATCCAGCGATCGCGCCATGATGACGTTTTGGCCCTTCCGGGCAACCAGCGCGAACGAGCCCTGAAGTTGTCGCGCAGTTTCCACCGGGTGCTCGGGCAGGAGTCGCCGGGCGTCCTCGACGGTCAGATTGTAAAGGTGATTGGCCTGGGGATCCAGCAGGTCAACTAGTCGCTCAATATACCTGTGCATCGACTCGTATCAGTCTACAATACGCTCCCACGTTGTGAGCGTAATTGGTTTTAGTTATTTGCCAGAAATACGGTCGATGGTAATCTGCCTCTACGTCTGAATGGGGGGCGAGCCACTTTCACCGGATGTGACCGTGGTCGGCGGTGGGCTCGCCGGCACGGCGGCCTCCATTCACTTGGCGCGCGCGGGGCTGCGGGTATTATGTATCAGTCCTGAATCCTATTCAGAGCCGGTTGGCGAGTCACTGGACTGGTCAGCGCCGGCTCTACTGGGAGATCTCGGATTGCCGATGGACCGCTTGGTCAGCGAGAACATTGCGACTCGGAAGCGACAGGTAACCGTGAAGCTGACGAACGGGTCGAGCCGGCAATACATTCCCGGAGCATGGCTCGCCCGCCCGCCATTTAATTTCGAGATCCGCACGCTCCATTTGGATCGGCGCCAGACGGATTCGATGCTCCGCGATACGCTCTTGCGCGAGGGCGTTCAGATCCTCGCCGATCGGGTGATCGCAGTCGAAAAACAGGGGCGGAGAGTTACGGCGGTGAAGATAGCGGACGGCCGCCGTATCTCCTCACCCTGGTTCATCGATGCTTCCGGCTCCAACGCATATCTGTTTCCGCGCAGCTTCGATCTGCCTGCGTATGCGTACGGGCCAAGGAAGGTGGCCATGTGGACGTGGTTCGACGTGCCCGATTCTGTGGAAGGCACAACCTTGTACATGGATGACGATCGTTCCTATTTGGATTGGATCTGGGAAATACCGGTTCGTGCGAATCAGATCAGTGTGGGATACGTTGCAGCGGGTCATGAAATTCAGGAGAAGCGCCGGGCCGGTGGGAGCGTTGCGCAGATCTTCACGGAACGGCTGTGCCGCATCCGCCGCTTTGCCAACCTGCTCACGCCGGAGCGCCCGATCACACCCAACGTGACCTCATTCCAGTGCCGCGTGCACCGTGGTGTTGCCGGCCCAAACTGGATGGTCATCGGAGAGTCCGCGTCCATGGTGGATCCCATGACTTCCAACGGGGTCACTGCGGCGCTCCGGTCGGCGGCGGAAGCATCCGCTCTCATCATTCAGAGCCGCGACAGGTCGCGACTGCCGCGGGTGGCCACGGCCATGTACAGCCGGCGCATTGTCGATCTCGGCCGGTTCCTCAACCGCGGCATCGAGGAGACCATCTATGAATGCCCGGTGCGCAACCGGATCGGGTTGTTGCGAGCGGGGCGGGTGTACACCGTGCCAGCCTGGATGATGAACGCCGCCTATTCGCGCCTTAAACCCAGCGGCGTCGTTTCAACGCTGGCATTTGGATTTGTTCTGAGCCTGTTTCGGGCTGCCGGCGTGATATTGAATGCCTTCAGCCGCAGAACCGCCACTCCTGAGGCGATGTCCTGATGATGCACACATGCGTGCGCGGTTCAGGCTATCCCATTCTCTTTCTTCATGGGATGCCGACCAGTTCGGCCCTTTGGAACGGTGTCATGGGCCGGCTGTCGGATCGATTCCAGTGTATCGCTGTGGATTTGCCTGGACTCGGCAAGACCGCCGCGACACCGCAGGGATTCCGAGATCCCGCAGCGCTCGCCGGCGCTCTTGAAGAGACCCGGATTGCGCATGGCATCGAGAAATGGCACATCGTGGGTCATGATGCCGGCTGCGCGATAGCTGTTCACTACGTTCATCAGTTCCCGAACTGCGTGGCAGGCGTGTCTCTTCTGACGCCGTCGTTGTTTCCGGACCTGAAGCCGTTCTATCTGTTTGAACTTCTGCGCAAGCCAGTCTTTGGCGAACTACTGGCTCCCGCCGTTAACCTGCTCTTCTGGAAGCTCGTGATGCGGATGTGCCTCGACGGAGATCCTGAGCGGAAAAGCATCCTCCGGGATTTCCGGCGCCCGTTCACAGGCTTGCGCGGATGCTGGCGTCTGATGGCTGTGTTGCGCTGGGGTAAACCGTCGGAAGTCCTGGCCGCGGCGCCCGAGTTATTGCCGCAGATCGTCGCGCCAACCCTGATCGTTCATGGATTGAAGGATCCCGCCGTGCCGGTTACATTTGCCCGGCGCGCGTCGGAGCTAATGCCGAACGCCGAACTGATGCTCCTCGATTGTGGACACTTCGTCCCCCTGAGCGAGCCAACTATCGTCGCTTCCGCGCTTGCGCGATTCCTCGGGAATATCGGTTCTTCCAGGCGCCCACCGCCATTGCCGCTAAATCGGCCTGACGGATTTAGGCGCTCGTGATTCCTGCAGCAGATCTCGCCTCCGGCACGTGCGCTGGTTGGCGCGAGGACATCCAGATACTCACAGCCATGGCAACTGGCCCCACCACCGTCAGCGCGTAATATGGCGCGTCTACGTTTTGCGCGAGGCGAAAGATCATTTCGGCGACTGCCACGAGAAACACCACAATGCACTGGCCACGCTTCGACTTCACCGTGGTTTTCGGGTCGGTGATCATAAAGAAAATGTAGAGCTGATACATCGGCCCGGTAATCGGCGCCACTTCGGCGAGGAACGAGTGCCCCGTGAACAGAGTCCGGACGGCGGCGAGAACGATGAACGAAACCACGTATGTGGCGGTAATGTGGAATCGTTTGACGCGCCAGATGATGAATGCACCGAGCACCCACACCACCAGCATCGGCCAGACGGTGTTCCCCCACTGAATGCTGAGCGTCGCGACGTATTCCGGCGCCAGTAGCAGCATGGCGCAGATGGCGAAGTTCGATGGGTTCCAGAGATGGCGGCCGCGCCAGCGAAGTACGTATTTCGATGTAATCGCGATCGCGCTAGTCAATGCGTACGGCCAGAACTCGGGAGACCGAATCAGAATTCCGACGCTGATTCCGGTGATATAGGCGCTCGCGAGGATCGGGAACTGGTGATAGGTCAGCCGCGCCAGCACCAGTTCGAACACGATCGCCGTGCCGATCGCCAGCAGCGTGCGGGAGAAACTCTCGAGCACGCCGAATGAGAGTTGGCTCACCAGCAGAATCAGCGTAATGAAGATCGGAGGGAGGTAGCGGTTCTCGACCCTAAAGAAGCGCGCCACTGGGGAGTGACCTCCGGAGCGCGCAGGTGTGGCGATTGCAGACCCAGTTGCGGTGACTTCCCGCATCATAACGGTTCCTCTATTGTAAGACGCTGATCGGCCTTCGGTGCGGGCAGAGTCTGCGTCTTGCCGGACGGCCACCGGATTTCCACCCGGTCAATCGCCGCCGTTTTCCCAAGACCGAAGTGCAGGCGGCGATCGTTTTGCGCACAGAATCCGCTTCCTCCGGACACCTCCTGCAATTGCTGTTGCCCGTTCCAGTACACCGCACTTGAGCGCCGATGGCGCTCCGATTACTGGTCCTGCCCTCCAGTTCGAATTCGATCCAGTGATTCCCCGGCGCCACGGTATTACGGTAGAACAGGACGGGCCCGTTCTGGTTTGCTACGACGACGTCCAGCACACCGCGATTGCTGAAATCGCCCAGCGCCACGGACCGGCCGTCGTAAATATCGGTCACGCCGACGATTTGCGCCACCTCCCGGAACTGCCCCGAACCGTCATTCAGGAACACTTTCTTCTGCTGATATCCGGAAAGACTCCGGCCACCGAGGGGCGGCCAGTTCGCCGCATCGGATATGATCGACCGGTTGCCGCCCGCCACCTTGGAGTAGTCGTACCAGTAACTGCGGTTCCGGTCGAGCGAAACGTTGCCATTTGTGACGTACAGGTCCTCGAAGCCGTCGTTGTTGAAATCCCCGAACTGGACGCCAAAGCTCCATCCCGCCAGTTCCACTCCCATTGAGTTCGCCAGATTCTCATAATGAGGCTCGGTGGCGGGCTTGCCGGGCTCGGGCATCCAGAAATTATTGCCCTGGACAAGGATGCCCTGTTCGGAGATGTTCGAAACGTAAACGCCGAAGCGGCCTTGATTCAGCACGTCTCCGACTGCCGCGCTCATACCGCTTTTCGGGGCATAGCCGATACCGGACTTCTTGCCCGCTTCTCGAAAGTATTTCCCGCCTTCGTTCAGATAGAGCTCCGAGACGCCATAATCGTTGGCAACGAACAGGTCGGGATAGCCGGTACCCCTAAGATCGGCCGCGATCGATGCCAGCGCCCAGCGGCGTGAACGAATCCCAAGCTTGTCCGATACCTCTTCGAAACGGCCATTGCCGAGATTGTGGAACAGGTACTTGCGGCCGCCATTCTCGGCATATTCGAAACTGTCAGGCATCATCTTGGTGGTCTTCAGACGCCAGAGGTCCACGTCCTCCGGATAGTAGCCGCCGAGAAACAAGTCGAGTTTTCCGTCGCGATCGTAATCGAACCACACGGCCGTGTTCGCGTTAACCCATTTGGGCAGGCCGGCCTGCCCACTGACGCGCGTGAAATGCTTCCCAGCGTCGTTATGGAAGAGCTCCGGCTTGCCCCATTTGTAGACCAGCACGTCTTCGTAGCCGTCGTTATCGTAATCGCCCCAGACGGCGCCCATCGAAACTCCAGTCCCCGCCTCATTCAGTTCCGCCAGCCCCACTTCAGCGGCAACATCGCGGAAACTTCCGTCGTGCTGGTTGCGATAAAGCGCATTCCGGCTGCCTTCTCCGCTGTTTACGGCGTAAATATCGGGCCAGCCATCACGGTCGAAATCCACGACCGACACCGCGGCGCCCATGGAGGCTACCTGCGCCATGATGTGGTTCAGCTTCGGATCCAGCTTCGGAGCGCGATGCCGGAAGTCGATGCCGGCGGCCTTCGACGACTCCTCGAAGCGGAACCCGTACCGGTCCAGGACGCTCTCTTTGGTCAACGCGAGCTGCGAGGCTCTGTTATGCGCAGCCACTCGCTTGTATATCAACGGAGTCGCCAGGAGTATAACGAACAGGAACGCCAGAGCAATTCGCATGAACTAATACCTCAGTGGAGTCTGAAATCGGTCGGCGGTCACGTAGCGCGTATGGTACGTTTGCCAGTCGCGTGCGTGGAGCTTCCAGGCCGGGTCATCTTGGAGCGTGCCGGGACGCGCTTCGTACGTTTTCATGCCGTGCCACGGCAGGGGCAGCACGGTCTTCGAATACATCGTATTGAAATCGCCATCCTTGATCCAGCCATCGCCGATCATGACAAAGTCGCGCTTCCAGCCCGGCGGCGGAGGAGCGGGCGCGTGAAAACGAAGGCGCAGCTCATCCCCGGCATTCGTGATGACAATGCGATCGTCAATTTTATCCAGCAACTCGCGCACGTCGCCATAACGCGTGCAGTAGCCCTCCAGGTCGCGCCAGATCTGGCCGGTGCTGGCGATCTTGTCGTAGTCCGGGAGCTCAGGTGATGAAGGATCTGCGGCTTTCACGACGGAAAAGCCACGGTAGCGCAGTTCGGCGCCGCTGAGCGCGAGATGTTGGATCCGGTTGCCGCCGGACGCGCCGGCCGCCCATGCGACCTGATCCCAGTAGATCTCCAGGTTTGTCCTCAGGCGCAGACGGCGCGACTGTCCAGCGCGGAACACGCCCGTCAGGTCCAGCACGACTGTCTTCATCTTACCCGCCGGGAAACCGAGGTTCTCCCGGACCCTGTGCCAGTTGCCATGCGCATCCGGGGTCTCGATGCTAAGGCCCCGCGGCTGCGGAATGCTGTTCTGCTCGATAGCGATATTCACCGTAGCGTCGGTTGGGTGCGTCCAGCCGGTCGCGAGCAGATACAGGGGGCCGCTACGGGGAGCGTCGGCGGGCAATTCCAGTTCGAGCCAGTGGTCGCGCGTCAGTCCCTGATATGGCCCTCGGCCGAATGTATCGAGATAACGGCGATCCACATCTCGGACGATCGCGCCCACATCTTGTCCGCCGTCATCTCGTGCGCTGGCAAATGGACGCGGCTCAGCCGTCGTGTAGATCTTCAGCGCCGGCGGCGGTACGGCGAAACGCTCATCCGTATAGATCTCCGTCCCCGCCGGATGATCGACCACGAATAACGAATAGTGGTCGATGTAATAGGTCTCCCACAGTTCTCCGGTGATGCGCAGATCGTAATAGCCGTCGCGTGGCTTCAATGCGTCACCAGGCACTTTGAACCACTCTTCGGTTTGTTGAATGCCGGCGACGACCTGCGCGTTGATATGCAGCCCCAGCGCGGCCGACCATGGGGAGCCGTCTTTCACGAAGCTCATCCGGCGGCCGTCCCACGCGAACAGCCACGGGCAGGAACCCTTCAACCGTTGTCTCGCCAGGACTTCCTCGCCGGCTTTCAAGTCGAACTCGCCCTGCGGCACACCGTTTGGCCAGATAATCCTAGCTACATCCACTTGAGGATGTTCTCCAAGACCGAAGTGTAAGAGCGGCGAATCGATGATTTGTTCCTGGGTCAGCAGCCCCGCGCGCACCTCCACCAAACCGCCAATGCCGAAGGAATTAATTCGCTGATCGCCGCTCGCTTTCGCGGCGCGCAAGCGGATGTCCTGCCAGTGATAGTTCTTACTGCCGTGATTGAGTAACTCGACAAGCTGGCCGCTGGTCGACATACCGACCAGATCCAGGCGGCCGTCGCCGTTGAGATCAACCGCGCCCGCCAACGATATCCCCGCGTTCGCCGGCAGACGAATAAACCTACCAGCGCCTCCGAGGAAGACCTGTCCGTCGCCGACCAGCAGGTCGAGGGCTCCATTGTTATCGCAGTCCGCGGCCACTAGCGTGGGCGAACTGCTGGGATCGGCCTTGATGATCTCCGCCGTGTCCCAGCCCTTCCCGGCGTCCTTGTCGGCCAGCCGCAGGACGGCGCCGTCATCGCGAAGGAGAACGAAATCCATCTGTGAGTCGCTGTTGATGTCCGCGGCCGCAACAGCACGAAAGCGGCCGCCAACAGCGGCGGGAAGCGCACGCGGCCGGAATTGCCCCAGCCGCTCGTTGGTGAAGACGTGTATCCCGCCATCCGTGTCGACCATCGCAACGTCAGGATCGCCATCGCCGTCGATATCGGCGGCGACGAATGAAGTGAGACCATCCACGCCTGTAAACGGCCGGATCACCGCGAACGTCTCGTCACCGTTATTCCGCAACACAATCGGCTCACCGGTGCTCTCGCCGAGAACGATATCCAGGTCGCCATCGAGGTCGACATCGAAGGCCCACGCCCCGGTGTACGCCCCCTTCACAATCCCGGCCGGCAGATGCGTGCGCAGGGTGATGTCGGTGAAATTTCCGTCCGCCTTCTGTTCGTAGATCTTCAGACCGCCAGGTGCTGTGACCACCAGGTCCGTGCGGAAGTCGTAGTTCAGATCGATGCCCAGAACGGCATTGCGAGGCAACGCGGTTGTGCCGCCTGCGCCTGGCCAGGGAACCCGCGATCCTCCGAGAACCTGGACGTAGTTCCGGTCAACCCAAAGAATCGACGCTCGCCCCTGATCCGTCAGCGGCACGGCTCCAGCCCACAAGATCGGTGTTGCCGGTCCGCCGTCAACGGGCTTGGCTTCGAACCGGACGGACGCGTCTGCCGCCGCCGGCGCCGAAGCCGGAGCCGGTAGCTTCACAAACGCAACGAACGGGTCGCTGACGAACGCCGTCGGCGTCTTCACTTCGTTAAGGCTGTTTCGATATTCGGGCACAGGAGCCAGAGTGTTTCTCAGATACAGGACCCGGATCGCCGCCTCTCGCGGGTTCGTAGCGGCGGCCTGCTGGAGAGCGGCCATCTGCTGTTTCGCCGCCGCCGTCCATGAATGCGACTCCTGCGCGAGCTTGGCGATAGTGTCACGCATGGCGGAGATCTCACCCGTTTTCGCGGAGAGGCGCGCCATCTCCAGTTGCGCGGCGATGTTGTTCGGGCGCTGCTTGAGCACGCGTGCCAGCACCTTCTCCGCTTCGGCGTCGCTGAACGGCTTGGCCTCACGCTCGATCTCTTCTGCCAGCGAATAGAGTGCTTTCAGGTTGTTTGGATCCAGTTCGACGGCCTTGCGAAGGTGCTCAATCGCGCTCGACAGGTTCCCTCGACGGCTCGCGACGAGCCCGGTCAACGCCTCCATCCGGCTGTTATCGGGCGCCAGTGCCAGAGCCCGGTCAACATTCTTGTACGCTTTGTCGAAATCCTGCTGGCGGGCAAACAGCAAACCGAGGTTAGCCCAACTGGCAGGCTCACCGGGTGCGATTTTGGTCGCGAGTTGCAGCTTGTCTTGAGCCCGGATATCGTCGCCGGTCTGCAATGCCCCGAGTCCTACGTAGAAGGCACTCACCAGATCTCTATACGCTTCCGATTCGGGCTGAGGTAGGCCCGTTTGTCGTCGACAGGAGTTGCAGAAGAGGGCTGATACCACTAGGACAGCTAGAATGATCACCGGGCGTAACTGTCGACTCAGACCGATCTTCCCCTTTTCTGATTACTGCCAAGGGCAAGCGTGTTTCGACACCGCCCAGTTCTGGTCTAAACAGTTTGACAGTGCCTCGTCCGATGGTCAATACTGCACTTTGACTATCGGGAAAACGCTCCTGCGGCATCGCTGTAGCGTGGGAAAGTTGCGCCTGGAACGTCGGCTTCGACGAGAAACGCCATGGAGTATTGGAGGGGACCGGCCGCGGATGAACACCCAAAACCTGATCAACGACTCAATCAAGGAGGCTTCCGCAGAATAATGAGCGCCTCCCGCAATGGCGGATGTTCTTGCCGAACGTGGAACACCATCCGCGTCCGAGCCCAACCACTGACCTGATCCGGGCAGCTCAGGCAAATACGGAATACCCGAAGATCTGGCATCTGTTCGCGTACCGGCCCGAGGCAACGACGCATCTGGGCGCCTTCACGCACGAGATCATGCGCGGACCGGGGCCGATCAGCCCTGGTTTGCCGGAACTGATCGCCGCATTCACGTCGTCGCGGAACGAGTGCCCCTTCTGAACGAAGTACCACGCCGCAATTGCGGCGCAGTTGCTGGGCGATGAGAACCTGGTGCAGGATGCACTTACGGATCTCGAGAGGTGTGCGCTTGCCCCCGAAGACAAGGCGCTGCTACGCTTTGTTGCGAAGGTGAATCACAGCTCACAGCGCATCGGTCCGGAGGACATGTCCCCGCTGCGCGAAGCGGGCTGGTCCGACGAGGCGATCTATTTCGCGATTACCGTCTGCGCGTTGTTCAACTTCTGATAACCGGTGGATCGACGCTATAAACGGTGGATCGACGCGGGCGTTCACGCCATGTTGGACGAGGCGCATCGCAAATATGGCGCTCGTACGGCGGAGCACGGCTACGTTCGCAAGTAACGCCTAATCAAGTTTAGCCCCAAGCTCGTCACCAAATCGGTAAGCGGCTCGTGAACCACCCTTCCGCCGGAGGCCAGAGGCATGGACTCTGGAAGGGTGAGGGAACAACAACGTAGTTACTGGAGCAAGCTGATCGCCGAGCAGGAGGCCAGCGGACAGAAGGCCCGGCCGTTCTGTCGCGAGCGCGGCATCGGGGAGTATTCTTTCTACAAGTGGCGCAGGCGGCTGCGGCAGCCCGACTCCGTCGAGTTCGCACTCCTGGAGCCAAAACCGGCGGCGGCCACCGGTTCAGACTCCGAGCTCGAGTTGGTCCTGCGGAACGGCGAACGGCTGCGCATTGCCAACGGCGTTGATGCGGCCACGCTTCGCCTGGTGCTGGATGCTGTGCGGTCATGATGCACCTGCCGGCCAGTGTCAGGGTTTATCTCTGCCTGAGTCCGTGCGACATGCGGCGGAGCTTCGATGGCCTGCATGCACTGGTGCGCGATCATCTCGATCTAGACCCCTTCGCCGGACATCTTTACTTGTTCGCGAACAAACGCAAGGACCGCCTGAAGATCTTGTACTGGGATCGGGACGGATTCGCAATTTGGGCGAAGCGGCTCGAAGCGGGCACTTATGCGATCCCCTCCGGAGAACCCGGCTCGACCCGCTTCGAGATCACAGTTGAGGAACTGGCAGCGCTGCTGAGCGGCATCGACCTGAGCAGCGCGGACCGGCGCAAACGGTACCGCCGCGTGGCCGCATAGAAACATTTCGATACGTCTCTGTTGTCACTTGGAAACCGCCTTGTTTCCGCTTATTCTGATAGCACGCTGGTGCTGCCTCTCGATCCAGACCATCTGCCGGAAGACGTCGATCTGCTGCATAAGATCGTCGTCGAGTTGTGCGAGCGCCTGAAGCACGAAACCTCGGAGAAGGACAAATTCCGGAGCTTGCTGCGCGAACTGCTGGAGGCACAACGCAACCGCAAGAGCGAGCAGCTCACGAAGGACCAGTTGGCCCTGTTCGGGACCTTGTGGGAAGCCGGTCATCCGGAGGCGTCCGAGTCAGAACCCGCAGCCGAACCCGGAGCCGATCAGCCCGCTGAAGAAGACCAGGAACCCGAGCAAGAACAGAACAAGAAGCGTAGCGGACGCCAGTCGCTGGCGCGGCACTTGGTTCGCGAGCGGGTGGTGGACGATCTGGCTGAGTCGGAAAAGCACTGCCATGGCTGCGGCAAGGATTTGCACCTGCTCGGCCAAGAGACCAGTGAGCGCTATGAGTTCATCCCCGCCGTCATGAAGGTGATCGAGGATGTACGGCTGAAGTACGCCTGCGATTGCACGGTGAAGACAGCGGAGAAGCCCGCGCAGCCGATCGAGAAGAGCACGGCGGGAGCGAGCGTGCTGGCGCAGGTGATCGTATCGAAATTCGCGGACCACTTGCCATTGCACCGCCAGGAGAGAATCTTTGCGCGCCACGGCGTGGAGATCTCGCGCAAGACGATGGGCGGGTGGATGCCGGCGGTGTCCGGATTGTTTGCGCCATTGTACGCGGCGGCTAAGAAAGTCCTGTTCGAATCCAAGGTGATCGGAACCGACGACACCGGGGTTAAGGTGCTGGATCCGACGCTGCCGTTCGCGCGAACGGGCCGGATCTGGCCTTACGTGGGGGATGGCCATCATCCGGTAGTGGTCTACGACTACACGGCCACACGCGGGCGCGACGGTCCAGCGAGATTCCTGGAAGGATACATGGGGTATTTGCAGGCCGACGCCTACTCGGTCTACGATGCCTTCTTCAAACCTGCGCGCGGGCTGACCGAGGTCGGCTGCATGATGCACATGCGCCGTTACTTCTTCAAAGCCCTGGACTCAGATCAGGCCCACATGGGTCCGGTGTTGCATCTGATTGCCCGGCTATATGCAGTCGAGGACCGCGCAAGAGGGCTCAGTGGCGGTGAGAGGCTCCAACTGCGCCGGCGCTTGTCGGCTCCCGTGGTGGAGAAACTGCACTCGTATTTGCTCGAGATCCGCGAGCAGGTGTTACCGAAGAGTCCGGCCGCACGGGCCGTGCGCTATGCGCTGAACCAGTGGGGAGCGCTGACTCGTTATCTGGAAGATGGCGACCTGGAGATCGACAACGGAGCCACCGAGCGGGCAAACCGGGACATCGCCATCGGCCGCGGTAACTGGACGTTTTTCGGCAGTGACAAGGGCGGCAGGACCGCGGCTGTGCTGTTGAGCTTCATCGCGATGTGCAAGCGCAACGCCGTCGAGCCCTTCGCCTGGTTCCGCGACGTGCTCACTCGCATTGCCACCTACCCCATCCACCGCATCGCGGAACTGCTGCCGCACAACTGGAAGGCTCTCGCGACGGATCCTCAAACCTGAGTCAGGTGAGTTGTCAGTCCGCCCGGGAGCCCACCACGGTAGTTCACGAGCCGCTTACCCAAATCGGCTAAACCATGCCTACCTAAACCATCAAAAATAAGTTCAGGCGATAGCCGGGTCTGCACTTTTTCGCGGTGAAGTTGGAGGTGTTCGGGCAGCCTGATGCCGAGCTGGCTGAGCAGTAATTGCTGCTCCGTCGTCGGCTCGGTGATCCAGCGCAAGCGGATCTCCCGACGCTCGGCCGTAGGAAGGACGATGTCGGCGCTTTGCAACGTCGACAGCAGCGCGATCGCCCGCATGGGTGTCATCGGCTGGGCATTCTCGACTCCGCTCGCCGACGGCTTTGGAACAAGCGCCGGCCGGCGCTTCAGCAGATGCTTGAGTGTCACCCAGAGCGCGTACCCCAAGAAGGCCACCATCACGTGAGCCTTGACCCGCTTGATCGAGTTGTGTGAGATGGTCGGCGCCGTCATCATCGATCCGGATGGCGTGTATGATCCCGCGCTCATTGCGGATTCCGAGCCATGAAAATCATCATTCCGAGCTGAAGAAAATCATCGATCCGAAGTGAACGCGATTGTGTATTCCGAGCTGATGACGATCAAGAATCGCCTCCACCTCGGAACGCGTGATCGCGTTGACCTCGGAATGGGTGATCGCGATCGCCTCGGAATCCGGGAGGCGCTGGACATCAAACAAGGTAGGCTGATTCTGTTTCGAACAAAGGAGAATCAGCTTGCCGGAACAGGCTCTGTCCATGCGCAAGATCCGCGAGGTCCTGCGACTGTCCGCTCTGGGGCTGGCCCAGCACCAGATCGCCCGCAGTTGCTCGATCGTCCAAAGCACCGTCCACAAGTACCTCAAGCTGGCCGAGGCCGCCCAGATAGGCTGGCCGCTGCCGGAAAACCTCACCGACCGTCAACTGGATGAACTCCTGTTCGGCAAACGGGCCGCCCCGCCCAGCCGCCGGAGCCATCCGGCGCCAGACTTTCCGGCCATCCGCAAGGAACTGGAAACCCACAAGGACCTTACACTCGAGCTGGTCTGGCGCGAGTACAAACAAGCGCAGCCCGACGGATACCGGTATTCGCGTTTCTGCGATCTGTACCGCGAATGGTGCGGCGCTCAGAAGCTCACACTCCGTCAGCAGCACACTCCCGGCGAGAAGCTATTCGTCGATTACGCTGGCGCCACAATCCCCATTCACAACCGCGAAACCGGCGAAATCCATCCGGCTTCTGTCTTCGTCGCCGCCCTGGGGTACAGCAGTTACACCTTCGCCGAGGCCACCTGGAGCCAGGAACTGCCTTGCTGGATCGCCTCCCACATCCACGCCTTCGAGTACTTCGGCGGTGTGCCTGCCATCCTAACTCCGGACAACCTGAAAAGCGGAGTTCACAAGGCCAGCCGCTATGAACCGGATCTGAACCCCACCTACAACGACATGGCCGCCCACTATCAGGTGGCGGTTCTTCCCGCCCGTCCGAGAAAACCACGGGACAAGGCGGTCGTGGAGAATGCCGTTCAAGTGGTCCAGCGCTGGATCGTTGCCGCCCTGCGCAAACGCACTTTCTTCGGCCTGCATGAGTTGAATCTGGCCATTGCCGAACTGCTGACCGCGCTCAACAACAAACCGTTCCGCAAACGCGAAGGTACACGGACCAGTCAGTTTGCCGCTTTTGACAAGCCGGCGTTGCGGCCCCTTCCCGCCGAACGCTACGAGATCGGTGAGTGGCGCAAACTGAAGGTCGATCTGGACTACCATGTCTCGCCTGACGGCCACTTCTACAGCGTCCCTTACCAACTGACCGGCAAGCAGGTCGACATTCGTCTCACCGCGACGGCCGTTGAAGTCTTTCATGAGGGACTGCGTGTGTCCAGCCATGCGCGCAGCTATGTGCGCGACCGGGCCACTACAGTTACCGAACACCAACCGAAAGCTCACCGCCAGTACCTGGAATGGACTCCCTCGCGGCTGCTCAACTGGGCCGGCTCTGCGGGTCCCCATACCGCCGAGCTATTCCACCAGATCTTGGTTACCAAACCGCATCCCGAGGTCGGCTATCGTTGCTGTCTCGGTCTGGTCCGGCTCGGCGAGAAACACACCATCGCCCGGCTGGAAGCGGCCGCGGCCCGCGCCCTTCACTATGGCGCCTACTCGTTGGCTCATGTTGAATCGATCCTGAAGCACCATCTCGAAAACGAGCCGCTTCCGGACACCACGCCACCTTTGCCGCCGGTTCTCGAACACTCCAACATCCGCGGTGCAGCGTACTTCAACTCCATTCAATGAGGCCCTCCCATGCTCAACCAACAAACCATACATAAACTCCTCGTCATGCGTCTGAACGGAATGGCCGACGCGTTCCGTCAACAACTCGAGCAACCCGGCCTTGCGAGCCTCAGCTTCGAAGAACGTTTCGGTCTGCTGGTGGACCGCCAGTGGGACTGGAAGGAGAATCGCGCATTGGCACGCCGCCTGCGCAATTCCAAGCTGCGGACCACCGCCTCGGTGGAAGATATCGATTACCAGAAGCCGCGCGGACTGAACCGCTCACTCCTGCGCAGCCTGGCGTCGGAATCCGAATGGGTCAAGCAGCATCTCAATATCCTGCTCACCGGCGCCACCGGCCTGGGAAAGAGCTGGCTCGCTGCGGCCCTGGCGCACAAGGCCTGCCGCGACGGCTACACGGTCTACTACGCCCGCGCATCACAATTATTCCGCGAACTCGCGCTGGCTCACGCCGACGGCAGTTTCAGCCGCTTCCTGCGCAGGCTGGCGCTCACCGACGTGCTGGTGGTCGACGACTTCTGCATGTCGCCGCTCAGCGAAATCGAACGCCGCGACTTCCTGGAGATCTGTGACCACCGCTATCAGACCCACTCCACCGTCCTCACCTCTCAGGTCCCGGTGCTCGATTGGCACACCCAGATCGGCGATCCGACGGCCGCTGACAGCATCCTCGACCGCCTGGTGCATAACTCACACCGCATCGAGCTGACTGGCGAATCCATGCGCAAGAACCGGAGCGGCAAGGAGACGGTATGAACGAAGGCGATCTCAAATTGAAACATCCCAGCGGGTTCTTTGCCGCCGGAACCGAAGTGCGCGACGCCATCGCGCTGCTGTCAGACGGCGGGTTCAAAGTATTCGTCTACGTCTGTCTCCATGCCGACCGGCGCACCGCTCAACTTCGTTTTCGGATGGCTGAACTGGCCAAGGCCGTCGGGCACAGCACGCGCTCCTTAACGACTTACCTGGATGAACTGAATCGCATCGAGGTGGCTGCGGTGTACCGCGCCTCCAACCAGCACGAACTCGGACGCATCGAGATCCGGGACCGCTTCTGGCCGTATCAGAAGGAGTCTGGCGATTCCACGGTGGATCCGGAGCAGGCGCAGTATGTAGCACGGGTGCGCGCCTGGTTCCTCGAACAGGCGTGCGTAACCTCGGTGTTCGGAGCAGCCGACGAGAGACTGGCGGGTGAGTGGTATCGGACGGGGATCTCGATCGACGTGGTTGGCCGGGCGCTGCTGTTAGGTTGCGCGCGAAAGTACGTCGCGCTATTCAATCACCAGGGCGGCTCGCCGCTGACCAGCCTGCATTACTTCTCGGACATCGTCGAGGAGACCGCCGCCATGGAACTCAATCTGAACTACTGGCGATATCTCGCGGCGCGCGTCAAAAAGATGGATACCCAGTGGCGTGCTCAAGCAAACTTTGCGCGACCAGCGGAGCCAAAAACGGCAGAAACGAAATAATGCTGCCCTGTTTCCCCCTCCTTCTTGACCCATGACGATCACCTGCTCCACAATGCTTTCGACAGCGTCTCCCGGCCAAGCGGTGATCGTCATCAGTTCGGAATGAATGATTTTCTTCATCGGAATCCGCAACGGTTTCCGTCAGCCCAGAGTACGCAGGCGGTGACGCTTTCTTTGTGAACGTCTAATCCGCAACAGCAGCGATATACTATGTCCATCTTTGTCTCCTCTGCCGTCGGGCGTGGGGCGCTGGCAACAAGAGATATTCCTTCTCGTGCTCCCCGCCGGACGGCGGAGGCGACAGTGCGTTGTGCCTCGATTCGCGTCCCGGACCACATTCGTACACGGGCTGTTTCCGCGCCAGAATAACCCGGCCTCTTCGCCCGACCGACGCAGCTACCATACAACGGCGAGCGGCCGTTCGGAAGCGCCAGCGCCGAACGCCTGCTCGCCGTCGTTTTCATGGGGCGTTGTGGCGGCAAACCCGCCATCGCTCATTCGTACCTCGATTTGCGCGGCATTCCATGGCACTCACCGCCGGACCGTCAGCGGCCCGGACGACAACCATGGGAGTCCACTTTGCCTCGTTCATTTTCTCCTCCGGCCGATCGCCGCCGCTCATCCGGCATGGCGTCCGCTGCCGAGATACTTCAATTCGAACACGCGGACCTCTTCATCTCCAAACAGAAACTGGAGCGCGCCCGCGGCATCGAGGTAGTCCGAATCAAGCGCGAGCAACGAACGCAGGATCTGTGCTTCAGCTCACGGCCGTTCGTTCTGTGGGGACTTCCCGTCCGCCGACTGCCCAAGCACCAGCTTCTCTATGAAAGGAGGAACGGGAAGTTCGTCCTTCAGATCACGGGCCATCCCGAGTTCGGCGTGCCCTTCGGGCAGGACCGGCTAGTTCCGATCTTTCTGGCAACTCTCGCCGTCCAGCAGAAGAGCCAGACGATCCGATTCCGGACCGCGGCCGAAATGCTGGAGAGTTTGGGATGCACAGCGGGGGGAAGGAGTATCGTCGCCTGGTGGGCGCGTTCGAGCGCATCTTCGGCGCGACTATCTTCTTCGGCACGGATAGCTTTGGCGGCAAAGCCACAATGATCCAGCGGAGCCGATTCAACTTTATGCGTGAAGCGCAAATCTGGTACAGCCGGGAACACCCCGATCAGCGAACGCTGTCCTCCGAGTTCGAGAACATCATCGTGCTCAGCGACGAGTTCTACCAAGAGCTGATCGCCCACCCAGTCCCGAATGACCTTGCGGCCATCAAGGTGCTGGCCGCGTCGGGCCGTCCTGGACGTCTTCATGTGGCTGTCATATCGATGCTTCACCGCGAAGGGCACGGAGTCGATACCGCTGTTCGGCGACTTCGGGCTGGCCAGCCAGATCGGCACAACTGATTACTCGCGACCCAGACGGTTCCGCGCGATGGTCGAGCAGTGTCTCGGGGCCATTCGGGCACTCTGGCCAGAATGCCCGGCCCGACTTTCGTCGGATGGACAGGCAATCACCATCAGCCATGCAGTAGCAGTCCTTCCGACCCAAAGTGCTTAGGGGGTGGCCTCCAACTTTCAGCCAGACCTCGCCTGAAACGCAATGGGTGGGAACGCAATGGGTGTCCATGTGTCAGAAACTATGCTATACTTCTGACAGACATGGAAGCACTCGCAACAGCCGTGATCAATCACTTTGGCAAAGCGGCCGAAGGGGTGCCTGTGGCAGCGAAGGAACTTCTGCATCTTGGAACCCGTGCGGCCGTGGACCAAACGCTTTCCCGTTTGGTTCGGAAAGGGAGTCTCATGCGCGTGAGTCGCGGACTCTACGTTCGTCCGATCAAGGGGCGCTTTGGCGTTCGGCCCCCCGAGCCGGCCACTCTGGTGCAGGCCATTGTTGAACAACGCGGCGAGAGCGCGGTTCCCCACGGCGCGGCAGCGGCCAACGAGTTGGGGTTGACGACGCAAGTTCCGGTTCGCGAGGTGTACTTGACCTCCGGTCCAACACGGAAGTTGAAACTGGGCAATCAGCTGGTCGAGCTCCGTCATGCTCCTTCCTGGCAGTTGGCACTTCCGGGACGAAAGGCAGGCGCGCTGATTCGAGCGTTGGCTTGGCTAGGGCCCGAGCAAGCGAGTCACGCGATCGAAGCCGTGCGCGGCAGACTGCCTGAATCGGAACGTAACGCGGTCGTTGAAATGCGCCGGATGTTGCCCACCTGGATGGCGCAGCAGGTGAGCCGGCTCGCGTCCCATGCCTGATGCGTTTCTAAGTCTGTCCGCGGCGGACCGGCGCGAAGCGCTGGCCGTAGCCGCTGCGGCTTCAGGACGCCCGCTGCACTTGCTGGACAAAGACGTCTGGCTCGTCTGGCTACTTGACGTCCTGTTCCGTTCGCCCTTCGGCAACCACCTCGTATTCAAAGGCGGCTCGTCGCTGTCGAAGGGATACCAGATCATCAGCCGGTTCTCTGAGGACGTTGACCTTACATATGATATCCGCGTGCTGGCGCCGGACCTCTCCGGTCCGGGGCTCGACCCACTGCCGGCGACGCGCAGCCAAGAGAAGCGCTGCACCAAAGAGATACGCTCGCGCCTGCCGGTCTGGGTCGCCGAACAGATCATACCGCTGATCTCCGCTTCGCTTACCGATCACGATCTGCCAGCAACGCTTTCAGGGGAGGGCGAAAAACTGTTGCTTGAGTACGCGCCGTTGGCGCCGGGATCGGGCTACGTGCGTCCAGTTGTCATGCTCGAGTTTGGCGCTCGCTCAACGGGCGAGCCGTGGGAATCTCGAACGATTACCTGCGATGCAGCGCCGAGCGTTGCCGGCGTCATCTTTCCATCGGCAACCGCCAGGGTCATGCGACCGCAGCGGACCTTCTGGGAAAAGGCCACTGCCGTTCACGCATTCTGCCAACAGGGCGAGTTTCGCGGCGGGGAACGCTTCTCGCGGCACTGGCATGATTTGATTCGACTGGACCGCGCCGGCATAGCGGATACCGCAATTGCTGATCGAGGGCTCGCTCTCGCCGTTGCCAGGCACAAGTCCATGTTCTTTCCTGAAAAGACCACCGCCGGGGAGTTGATCGACTACGTCGCCGCGGTATCCGGCGGACTGCGACTGGTTCCGAGTGACACGCCGCTGGCGAGCCTTTCGCTCGACTACGCGAGAATGCTGGACGATGGCTTGCTGATGAACGACGCCGAAGCGTTTGAGAACTTGCTTGAACAATGCCGGGACTTGGAGGCCCGAGCCAACAAAGTGAAATGAGCGACTCACGGCGCGTCGACGAGCCTCATCCGGACCTGACTGCGAGGTGCGAGCGGCTGGAGCGAGAAATTGATCGCCTCCGGTCGCTGCTCGACCTGCACGGCATTGTAATCCCGCCCGCCGAGTTGAGCCCGCCCAAAGTACCACCCCCGATTTCGCGCCTCAAGACTCCCGAGAAGATCGCTCTCTTCCGGTCCTTGTTCCGTGGCCGCGAGGATGTGTACGCGAGGCGCTGTGAAAGTCCCGACGGCCGCAGTGGCTACGCGCCAAATGCGGAGCGCGACTGGAAGGCCTACTATGCCGCCAAGCCTGAAGATCGAAAACGCGTCGACAAAGGGACCAAGAAGAACATCCCGCTGGATGACGAGGCGATCCACAACCATCTCGCTGGCAAACACACGATCGGTGTCTATCCGCTGCTGCTCGATGAGACCTGCTGGTTTCTCGCCGTGGACTTCGACAAGAAAACATGGAAGGAGGACGCGGCTGCGTTTCGGGAGACGTGCAACTTCCTCGGCGTACCTGCCTCGGTTGAGTGCTCGCGTTCCGGAAACGGAGCGCACATTTGGATCTTCTTTGAAAAGCCCGTCCCTGCGGGTCT
Organism: uncultured Acidobacteriota bacterium; assembly: GCA_963720745.1. Classification (GTDB taxonomy): domain Bacteria; phylum Acidobacteriota; class Terriglobia; order Bryobacterales; family Bryobacteraceae; genus TMP-7. The sequence continues at coordinate 61,903 of CAVRGO010000007.1, read as the reverse complement.
CGCGCGCCGCCTGGGATCGCTGTTGCTCACAAAGACAATGGAGCGCCGGCACCAACTCGGCCTTGATTCCTACGATCGGCTCTTCCCGAATCAAGACACCATGCCCAAGGGCGGCTTCGGAAATCTCATCGCGCTGCCGCTTCAGAAGATCCCACGCGAACTGGGCCGCAGCGTGTTCCTCGACGGCCAAATGCGCCCCTATGACGATCAATGGGCCTACCTCAGTTCCATCAAGCGAATGACGTAAGCGGCAGCCGACCGACTGATTTCGGATGCCCTCGAGCAGGGCGGCGATCTTGTTGGCGTGCGTTTCGCGAGTACCGAAGACGATGATGAGCCAGATCCGTGGACTCTTCCGCCGTCACGAAAGCGTCCCGAGAGGCCTGTGAAAGGGCCGATGCCAGCATCCGTCGAGATCGTGCGCGCCAACTTGTTGTTCATCGACAAGAAGGGACTGCCGCCTGATCTCATGAACCGGCTTCTGCGCCTCGCGGCATTCCAGAATCCGGAATTCTACAAAGCGCAGGCAATGCGGCTGGCCACCTACGACAAGCCACGGGTTATCGCATGCGGGGAGGACCTGCCGCGACACCTGGCGCTGCCGCGCGGGTGCCTCGCGGAAGTCATGGCATTCTTGGAAGGGCTCAAAATCAAGGCCGTCGTCCGGGATGAGCGCAATGCAGGAGCGCGAATTGATGTTGCGTTTCACGGCACTCTTCGATCCGCGCAGGAAGACGCCGTAGCCAAAGTTCTGCAACATGACGACGGCTTGATCTGTGCTCCGACGGCCTTCGGCAAGACGGCGGTCGCTTCGTGGTTAATCGCGAACCGCAGCGTCAACGCGCTCGTAATCGTCCATCGTCAGCAGCTCCTCGATCAGTGGCGCGAACGCCTGGCGATGTTTCTGGACTTGCCAATTGACAAGATCGGTGAGGTGGGTGGCGGCAAAACGAAGAGGAGTGGCATCATCGACGTGGCGGTCATCCAAAGCCTTCATCGTGAGAAAGAGGTGAAAGACTTTGTCGCCGAGTATGGGCACGTGATTGTCGACGAATGCCACCACGTGTCAGCCTTCACGTTCGAGCAAGTGATGCGGCAGGTGAAAGTGAGATTCGTGGTCGGCCTGACCGCGACGCCAACTCGAAAAGACGGGCACCATTTGATTATCTACATGCAGTGCGGGCCGGCGCGGTTCACGATGGCGGTTCGTGCGATGACGGAATCTACACCGTTTGACCATATTGTCATTCCACGCCTGACCGGCTTCCGAATGTCCGGCGAGCCAACGATACAGGACATCTATGCGGCGACGACCACGGAGAAGGCTCGCAATGGCAGTATCGCCGAAGATGTTGCGCTCGCCGTTGAACAAGGCCGCTCCCCGCGTATTGACCGGACGGACCGAGCATCTCGCGCAGCTTGAAAACGCACTCGGCGACCGCGTTCGGAACATCGTGGTGCTCAAAGGCGGCATGGGCCGCAAACAGCGGCGCCAGGTAAACGAGCGTCTGGCGGCGATTCCGGAGTCGGAACCACGACTTCTTCTCGCAACCGGCAGTTACATTGGCGAGGGCTTTGACGATGCCCGCCTCGACACACTGTTTCTCGCGATGCCGATTTCCTGGCAAGGGACGCTTCAGCAGTACGTCGGACGCCTCCACCGGCTCCATGACGGCAAGAAAGTAGTCGAGGTGTATGACTATGTCGATGCCGACGTCACGATGCTGGCACGCATGTACAGCCGCCGATTGAAGGGCTACGCCGACATGGGGTACAAAATCATCGCTGACGCCCAGCGGCACCTCGGTCTGTGAGTCAGGGTCTTCTTTCGCGCTCTTAGCGCTCCGCACATCCGGACCGGCGGCTCACCGGTGACAGAGTCGTAGCTGAAGAGCAGGATGATCATGAATTCGTGTCGAGAGCCCGCAACTCCATGGCTCGCGCCTGAACGCCAGCCGGAGCCTTAATGTCGCTGGCATCGAAACTCATGATTTCAATGCGTTAGATACCGCTACCTCGTTTCAACTCCGGCTTTTACCGATTTCGCAAGCTTGAAATCTCGCAAGTTGTTGATTTTATGGAGCGGGAGACGGGACTCGAACCCGCGACGTCCAGCTTGGGAAAGAGTAGGATGGACGTGTCTACAACCACTTAGCGTTTTGCGTGGCCATCCAATGGCATTCACATTCAGCGGCTCGCCGACTCCGGCAAGCCCGACCACCATGGGAGTCCAGATTGTCTTCCTTTGTTTCATCACGCTTCGCCCGACGAGGTGCGCCGGGCCTTGAACGTGCCGGTGACCTTATTCAGAACTACCACGGCGATCTACTCATTTCTAAACAGAAGCTGGAGCGGGCGAAAGGTATCGAACTCGTCCGGATCAAGCGGGAACAGCGCAACCAGGATCTCTGCTTCGGTTCGCGCCCTTTCGTCCTGTGCGGCCTACCGGTACGGCGATTGCCGGCCGAGCAGCTATTGTACGAGCGACGCAATGGGCATTTCGTCCTACAGATGACCGGCCATCCGGAGTTCGGCGTTCCGTTTGGGCAGGATCGGCTGGTTCCGATCTTCCTGGCCACGCTCGCCGTTCAGCAAAAGAGTCAAACGATTCGCTTCCGCACAGCGGCTGAAATGCTGGAGAGCTTCGGCATGCATACCGGTGGGAAGGAATACCGGCGCCTGGTCGCAGCTTTCGAACGGGTCTTCGGCGCCACAATTTTCTTCGGCACCGACACGCTGACCGGGAGATCTACCCTGGTCCAGCGTTGCCGGTTCAACTTCATGCGCGCGGCACAGATCTGGTGCACGCGGAGGCCGGATCAGCGGGTGCTGTCGTCCGAATTTGAGAACGTGATCGTCTTAAGCGATGACTTCTATCAAGAGCTCGTAACTCATCGGTACCCAACGATCTGGAAGCCGTGAAGCTTCTCGCGGCATCCCCGGCGGTGCTGGACTTGTACATGTGGCTCTCGTACCGGTGCTTCAAGGCCAGGGGCGTGAAGGCGATTCCTCTGTTCGGCGAATTTGGGCTGGCGCATCAGATTGGGGCCGTCGAGTACTCGCGACCGCGCCGGTTCCGGGCAATGCTCGAGCAGTGGCTTGCGAGCATTCACACGATCTGGCCCAAATGCCCGGCGCGGATCAGTCCCGATGGACAGAGCATCCTGATCGCCCAGGGCACATCGATAGTGCCGGCGGAGGCTAGCAGCCCGTGGCAGTAGTAGGTGTCTTCCAGGCGGCCAGTCCAAAACAAATCACTCGATATGTGCCTGACTCGGACGGCGGCATGGGCATCGTGCCGCTACTTTGTGATGCAAAGTGTCCCATTCCCGGGCCCGTTGTCCTGGAGTTCACCCAAAGCCACGAAAAAATGCGCGCAAACAGCATAAAGGGCTGCAAAGAAAGCCCCTGTAACTGCCGGGGCTTTCCTACTCCCATGCTCTGGCGCAGGATTAACGAGAGATTGAACGCGGCTCCGTGCACCAGCAGTCGCTTCAGAATGTTCTTCCGACCCTGGAGGTGGACCCGCCGCATTCCGCCGGTCTCATACAGATGTGCGAAGCTCCGCTCGGTCAGTTCGCTCCGCAATTTCTGTAGGCGCTTGTTGCGGTCGCCGCGCACGCGCCGCCGATTCTCATACGTCCGCTTCTGCTCTTCCGCCTTCCCCTCACCCTGCCAGTTCCGCCGCCCACGCTCCGGCTCGGGGATGTAACTTCGCACTTCCTGCTCATGTACATCCTTCAGCACGGCACCGCTGTGATAGCCCTTGTCTGCTACCACCTCTTCGACGCCCTGTTCATTAATCTGGCGGGCCGCAGTCTGCGCTTCTGCCAATGTCCGGTGGATCGTCGTCGTGTCCCCTTGGTTGGCCGGTTGCAACGTCACCGCCAGCAGCGCCCCACTGGTCAGATCCACAGCATGCTCGGCCTTGTGGGCCAGATGCGTCCGCCCATCTTTCATCTTGGTGATTCGCGCGTCAGGGTCACTGGGACTCATCCACTCTTGGTTCGATCCCTTCTTCTTTCGCTTGCGGTCCAGTCGCGCCAACTGTTCGCGCGTCGGGTTCTCGATCCCGGCGGCCTTGGCCAGTTCTTTCAGGTAGTCGTTGTAGCTTTGCCCGTTGTCCCGTCGCACTATACTCTTCAGTGCCGCATTGGCCTCCAGGGTAGTGGCATCTATCGACACCGTCCGTCCGTTGACCAGCCCCTCTTCATTGAGGATTTTCAGCACCCATCGAAAAACCGCCTTGTGCGTCTCCAGCCAATACAATCGCCGCGTGCGCGAAATCGTGGAATGGTCCGGCGTCGCCTCATCCAGCGCGTAGCCCAGAAACTTCCGTAAAGACAGTGAGTCACCCGTCCGCCAGGCGATTCCGCGCTCTGAATCCAGTCCTTCGAAATACCCGATCAGCAGGGACCGGAAATACACGCCCGGTGCCACGCTGGGCCGACCGTACGGACTATCCTTGTAGAACTTGCGGCAAAGTCGCTCCACCTTGGCATCAAACTTGTGCTCATCCAGAATCTGATTCAGCCGGTCATAAAAGGCATTGGCGGGCGTCTCAACCACATCACTGGTTGCGATCCACAGATCCTGCTGCCGCTCCCGTTTCCGCCTGGTTCCCATCGCCATGACTTATAGACGCTCGAAACATTTCAGAAGTCACATGTTTGGACTTCCGATCTCACTATTACCACGGGCTGCTAGATATGCCTGAGCCATCCTCAATCCATCAGATCCGCCTTGGACCGAGCATTCCCATCGCCGAGATCGATGCGGTTGTCGGCGCGAACCTCGGACCCGCACGTGTTCGCGGGAACGCCCAACCAAACGTTCTCTATCGGCAGATCGCGATGTATCTCTGCAAGCATGTTGGTGGTTGGAGCACGACGCGGATCGGCAGGTTCTACAACGGTCGAGACCATTCAACCGTGAGCTATGCCATCCGCCGAATCGAATCGTTGCGCGCCGGCGATGCTGAATTCGATGCGCTGGTCTGCAGCTTGATGGAACAATACAAGATCACGGAAGAACATGCTCCCGCCAATGGAACTGAATGCGTGCCACGCCAGATTCTGAACAGCCCGATCATGCTCGGTCTCATCGACCGGATCGCCGAACGCGTTATGGACCGACTGCGGAACGGCCATCCTCCCAACTCTTCCGTGCCGTAGTTACCGTGAACGCCGTTCTCCAGGCGCTACGGTAAACGCCTGGCATTTAGCGATTTAGCGCGCCGGCGTCGGACCCTCGCCAGACAGTGGTCAACCGCCCGATCAAGGTCGCTAGCGCAGAACGCTTAGTCCTCCTTCAATCCCTCACAAAGATCCTTCAAGGGCGGTTTGTGATCTTCCCGAAACAGCTCGAATTGGACTTCGCGATCGAATACTTCGTGAATCTTCGTCCGGGCGATCACGTCGGCGTAAGTTTTGTAGCAGTCGAGCGCTTTGTGGAATCGCTCCATATCGGACTCCGTCACCTGGAACTCACAGTCGATCTCCCCAGGCGCGGTGACGTTCACATGCCATGGAAATTCGGCCGGCGCAGAGACGACGGTAAAGAAGGCCAACCGCTGCAACCAAGGGCGCTCAGAACCGCACAATTCGAGATAGGTTCGTGTCACCGCGAAGTGCGTCACAATGTGATCGTGAAACCCAGAGATCCCATGAATTGGAAACGTAACGACCGCGTGGGGCTCGACGCGGAGTATTTCATCGCGAATCACTTCCTCGATCACACACGGATCGAGTTCCTTTAGGCCCCCGTCGGGCAGGTTCAACACCCGGGTATCACTGAGATCGAGCGTCCGCTTCACGTTCAGCAGTTCGCGATAACGAACCTCGCCCATTTGCTCAAGAGTCCATCCGAAGCTGTGCCGCACGTTGGTCGTTTCGCCGCGAGTGAGTGTCAGCAGGTACACGGCATGCCCTTGGCGTCGTTGCGCGGCCATGGCCCGTGCCGGGCCAAACGATTCATCATCCGGATGCGGGAACACGTAGAGAATACGCATGACACTATTCCGGCGCAGCGTCCACATGGTATGTGCATGCGCAAGACTTTGCAAATTGGGCGGCGGGGCGAGCGCCCAAAACGGCCGAAGCCACCCCAGTCGGGCGCCCTGCCATTGCACCCCGTCGAGACGGCCACGACGTCTCGGCCGGCCGTCGGCTCAGGGCTGTTCGCCCGCAAATGACTCGCAGTTGACGTTGGGATGCCAGTTCACGAAGGCTCCATTAGGATTGTCCTTCCACGCCCACACATGCAGAGTGTAAAACGCAGGGAGCCCGAAGCGATTGGGACTCTCGAACAGGTGAAAGAGTTGTCCCATGAGTTCCGGGGGACCCAAATGCCTCGCATTCCACGCGTCGGCCAGAAGCAGAAAGTCGGCGCCGATCAGTTTGAGTTCTCCATTCGGTTTCGGTTCGTAGATCACAATCTGAGGGCGGGTGGCTTCTAGAACACCCCTGTTCACCAGGTCCGCGTTGACATAGTGAAGGCCCATCGCGCCCGCGTCAGAGCCGCTCACGCACCCGAATTGAAGCGCATACCCCTCCGCCTTGGCCGCCGCTACATCCTTGAATCGCTCGGTCGCCTGCCGGACAATCTTGATCAGTTTCCCCGCATCCTTTTGCTCCTCCGGTATCCTTTCGCTCTCTTGCTGTTTCGGGCTGTGCGAGTGGCCATCTTGCGCCAGAATGCGCGAAGGGTCAAGGCTCAAGAGAAGGAAGGCCATCGCTGAACAGTGCAATTGCGTGGTGAATCGTCTGGTTTTCATGTTGATCGTTGGCACAATTTTGTCCTCTGAATTTGATTTATCGTTTCTTCGTTCGTAGTGAGTGGGTTCTGGCCCGTTAACGCGGAATGGCGCGTTCCGGCGTAGTTGGTGCGGCCACTGGTTCGGGCGGCCGCGGGAACAGCATCGGAACGTGGCGGCGGTACTCGTCATAAGCTGCGCCGTGCTCATGCGCGAGATCACGCTCTTCAAATTGGATGGCGAGAAGAATGTAGAGGGTCGTCGCCACTGCGAACACCAGGTGCGCCACGGTCATCGTCGGCGCCGCCCAGAATGCCAGCAGGAATCCGAGATACAACGGGTGACGCATAAAGCGGTACGGCGCAGGCGTGGCGAAGCCCACGCGCGTGTACTGCCGCCCCACGAGGTGCAGCCATACCTGTCGCAGCCCGAAAAGGTCGAAGTGATTGATGTAGAACGTCGTAACAAGCACCTGCAGCCATCCCCACGCGAAGATCGCCCACACGAGCAGGCGCGCCAGTTGTTGATGGATACTCCACACCGTTCCACCAAGCGGGCGCCATTGCCAGAACAGCAGGTCGAGGGCGAGGCTCGCGAGGAGCACATAGGTGGACCGCTCGATCGCCCACGGTACGATCTGGGTCCACCAGCCCTTGAACCAGCGTCGCGCCATCACGCTGTGCTGGACCGCGAATACTGCGAGCAAAGACAGGTCAACAACAAGCGCAGTCGCGAACGGCTCTCTTGCCGGTCCGTCCAACTGCGTGGGAACGGCGAACCCGCCGACGAATGCGACAGCATACAGAAAAGTTGCCAGGAATAGCGCGTAGGCGAGGCAGCCGTATACGAAATACAATGTGCGTCTGGCCATTGGACCTCCTTATGTCCTATCCGAGGATCAGCCACAACGAGGCGCCGCACCATGCGACCAATGTCCCGACTTCGCTACAATTGCGCGTGCGCCTCCGGGACGAATGTCCCGGATTCGACCGGGCCACGCAGGAGAGATTAGCTGGTGCTGGGCAGAATCCGCCAAACGGTCCGATATGTCGCTGCGTCGGACGGCGTACGCCTCGCGTGGGCCGAATCCGGCGCCGGAATGCCGCTTGTGAAAGCCGCCACGTGGCTGACGCACCTCGAATACGACCTCGATAGCCCGGTGTGGCGGCATTGGATGACGGTTTTCACGCGCCATTTCCATTACGTGCGGTACGACGAGCGCGGCTGCGGGATGAGCGAGTGGAGCGTCCGCGACCTGTCGCTCGATCGGCGCGTGCTGGATCTGGAGACAGTCGTTGAGGCGGCTCGTCTGATGGATCCATTTGTGCTGCTCGGCGTATCGCACGGGGCGGCGGTGTGCATTGCGTATGCCGTGCGTCATCCCGAACGGGTCGGGCGGATGGTCTTGTACGGCGGTTTTGCTCGCGGCGCTCTACGGCGCGACGACCGCGATGCCGCGCAACTCCACGAGGCGATCGCCGTAATGGCCAGTTCGTGGGGGAGCGATAACCCAGCGTTTCGACAAGTGTTCACGTCGCGGTTCATTCCTCAAGCCACCGACGAGCAACTTCGGTGGTTCAACGAACTGTGCCGAACGACAACCTCGCCTGAACTGGCTGGGACGCTCCTGCGTGCACGCGCCGATACTGACGTCACGGCACTCCTCAGAGAAGTTCGGACACCCACGCTGGTTCTCCACGCGCGGAATGACGCGATTGCGCCCCTTTCCGAGGGTCGTCTTCTGGCATCGGAGATTCGGGGGGCGGAGTTCGTCGAACTTGACTCGCCCAATCATGTGCTGCTGGAGGACGAACCGGCGTGGGCGCGCTTCCAGGATGCCGTCCTCGGATTCACCGGGCGGACTGCGCCCGAGGCCGGATCGCATCCGGCGTTTGCCGAGCTCTCACGGCGCGAGCGCGAGACGCTGGCGCTGCTCGCCGATGGATTGAGCAACGCGGAAATCGCCGAGCGGCTCGGAATCAGTGAGAAGACGGTGCGGAACCATCTGTCACACATCTTCGACAAGCTGGGCGTCTGGTCGCGGGCGCAGGCAATCGTCTTTGCCCGTGAGCGCGGGTTCGTGTCGTGACGGGCGCCAGAGTGGCGATTGCAGCACTGGCGCGCCAATTCCAAATCCTGACGGTCAGTAACGATCAACGCCGTTCACTGGTCGGACCTTCGAGTCCGGCTACCGGCTACGATCGCGGGTGTCGGTTTCGTCCAGGATCGTAGACGAGAACGCCGTTCTACGTTCCCAACTTCCTGTTTGCCGACGACTCGGGATGAATCCACTCTTCAGCTTTCAATTGCGCGGGTCGAGGGCAAAGTGAAGATTCAACTGCTCGTCGGGCCGATGGAGTCCCGGGCGTTCGCCGTTTCTCAGGCGTGATGATCCGACGAGCGGTGGGCAATCCGCTCGGCGGGAAACTTAACGGACGTTCTCGATCATCAACAAGTCGTGGGTATGGTGATCTTTTTGGCTATATAGTAACGATTCGCCGATCGGGTGAAACAGACAGTGCGAAGATATCCATCGGCTTGTACAGCGGCATCAGGTCGGATACGCGACCGGTCTCAAACTCCACAAACTTGAGAACGCGCCTCCGTCCGGTGCGCTGCACAAAGTACAGGCCGCGTTCCACCGGGGCTCCTCCGGCCGTGGCAATGCGCCACACCTCATCCTGGCCCTTCGCGTAGACACAAACTTGCCGTCGGAGGTGGCCGCCGGTATGCGACCGCCATGCTTTGTCACCCGAACTGCGGCTCCGCCCGTTTCCGGGATCTTCCAAATTTGCATCTCACCGTCCCGGTCGGATTGGAAGTAGATCCAGCCATCTGTTGACCAGCTTGGTGAGGAGTTGTCGCCCGGTTCTGTCGTAAGCTGATGGGCAGGGCGTCCTTGTGCGGAAAGCGTGAACAGCTGATATGTCCCTTTACCGATGCCGTTGGAGTTGAACGTGATACGTTTACCGTCGGGAGACCAACTTGGCCAGGCACTCACACCTGTTCCAAAGTTGGTGAGTCGAACGGGACCGGATCCGTCACGGTTGCACACCCATATCTCCCATGCGCCGGAGCGGTTGGACGCAAATGCGATCCGTCTTCCATCGGGCGAGTATTGCGGATTCGAATCATCGCGCGTTGAACTAATCAGCATCGTTGGCCTTGCCGTCAACGCAGCCTGACCTGCTTCCGCCTGCCAGATGTTCTCGTCTGAGACAAATCGGGTGAAGCTTAGCCGGTCGCGTCACAAGGACAACGCGCTCAGCGCACCCGCGGCTCCCGTGTCGGATATGCGCCGGGGCTCGCCGCACCGAGCAGAAATTCGCCAGAGCGCCGCTCCGTGCCCACGCGCAGAACTGAAAACGAGTTCCTGACTGTTCGGAGCCCAGCAAATACCCCAGACTCTGCTTGCGTCCCTGCTGAGTCGCACGGGGGCGGCTTGTTCAGCTTGTCCTGCCGGCATTAAGTAAATGTCCGCGGATTCGTAGCTGGTGGCGCGGACGAACGCCAACACGCGGCCATCCGGAGAAAACGCTGGTAACCCGTCTCCGAGAGATGTAACGGGCGGAGATGTCATTTTGCGCTCTTCCATGGTGTCGCGGCGAGATCCCATATAAGGAGAACGGCCCGTCCGGAGAAGCCAGGTCCGGAACTGCGAGCCACTTTCCGTCCGGTGACCAGGCGAGTCCGGCCAAAGGCACGTAATGCTCCACGGGAACAAGCTCCGCGATGCGCCGTTCCGGCCCGCCCACTGGCGCAATCACGTAGATCCGAAGCAGGCGGGCTTCCGGGGCGTTTGCTCCGTCCAAATGCGATACGTCCGCCGTCTGGAGACCAGGCTGCGAATCCATCAGGGGCTGGGGCCGTGGTCAGGCGGAGTGCCGTCTCCGCATCGAGTACTTTGACGCAGATGTCGTGATTATCCTGGTTCTGGCCGTTCCACGAGAAAGCCACATGACTGGCATCGGGTGAGAAACTGCCGTCGTCCACATCACGCGGGTAAGTTGTCAGTGAAACGGCCTTAGACGCGGCCGGCTGCTGGTTGCGGGCACCGAAAACATACAACCACAGACCGGCACCGCGACGAGCAAAACCAGGCAAGCGCTTGCAACCATCCATGGCCTGTACATCGGTCCCGCTGCGGTCAGGGTGTCAACACCGTTACGAGGACGGTCGAGCCGTGCGTCGATCTCCGGCTTAACGGCGTAAATCGTGCCGAGGCGCTTATGCGGGTGCCGGTGTACCGGCAGTCCCTCATCCTTCTCCCAGCGCTGGACCGTGCGGACGTCCCGACCCAAATAGGCGGCAATCTCTTTCCAGGAATCCAACCGGATGTCGTCCTGTGAAGGCCGCGGCGGCCCAGCATCGCCCAAATCTGCCTCCGCGAATGGAATTCGAGCAGAAAGAGCGGCTGGTTTCCTTTATTTTGTCCTTCGCCGGCTGAATTGTCGCATGGCAGGAAACGCGTCGCACCTTCCGGCCCCACCGACCCGGCGGACGGACCGCCACGCCGGCGGATCGCAAGTATCCGGCTGCGGTCTCCCGTCGAACCCCGGTCTCCTTCTCAATGCGGCGCAAGGTCCAACCGAGCTGGCCAAGCGCAATCACCTGCTTCTGCTTCTCGTCGCTCAAGACATTACTCGCGTTGACGGAGCGTATCGCTCCGCCCTGAACTAATGTCCTGAGTGTTCCCTCCGTTGGCCGGTCTTCAGGTGACCATCAATGGCCGGATTTGGGTGACCGCCGAGGCGCTTCGATCTCTGGAACTCAATGATTTCACGAGCCGACCGGGTTCTGGCTACACGCAAGCTTCAGCGGCAAGGCAACCATGATCCAGCGGAGCCGGTTCAATTTCATGCGTGAAGCGCAAATCTGGTACAGCCGAGATCACCCTGATCAGCGATCGCTGTCCTCAGAGTTCGAGAACGTCATCGTGCTCAGCGACGAGTTCTATCAGGAACTGATCGCCCACCCGGTTCCCAACGACCTCGAAGCAGTGAAGGTCCTGGCCGCTTCGCCGGCCGTGCTGGACCTTTTCATGTGGCTGTCATATCGATGTTTCACCGCAAAAGGCACGGAGTCGATACCGCTGTTCGGCGACTTCGGGCTGGCCAGTCAGATCGGCACAACTGATTACTCGCGCCCCAGACGGTTCCGCGCGATGGTCGAGCAGTGGCTCGGGTCCATTCGGACACTCTGGCCAGAATGCCCGGTCCGACTCTCCTCGGATGGGCAGGCGATCACGATCAGGCATGCGGTCGCGGTTCTGCCGACGCAAAGTGCCTAAGGACCGGCCATCTCGCCGGTGGGACCCGGCCTGCAACGCGAGGACTGCCAAGCGGCTTCATTCCACTAGGCTTGGCGCGTACAGCGGTGCTGGGGGGCACGACGATGCCGCGCTGTATTCAGGTACTCCGCTCAGTTCCCTTACGATTTCGCGATTGGGATTCCTTTCATTGCGGCGTCGAGTGATGGTTGCCGGTGCGCCGGACAGAGTCCCCATATCTCCGTTTTGCCGATGCGTCGAAACCCGAGTCGTGCCCAGTGTTTCTCGACCTTCCGAAGTGCCGATCGAAAGGCTTGAGCCTTGTTCAACCCGTTGGGAAGTGGCAACTCAGGCTTCCAATCAGGAGACTTCCACCAGGTGAACTGCAACGGGAACGGTTTCAACGCTACTAAACCGCATCCTTGGGAGAAACAATCTATTGCGGTTTTCACAGCCAGGATTCCGAGCCCCTTTCCCCTGTACTTAGGCTCTACCTTCACCTGATTGATGATCAACAGGTTGGATGAGTGCAGATCGATGAACTGTTCCCGGACATAGTCGTGCCAATCACCTCGGTCGTCGATCAGTTCGAGATAGTGGGAGCTGTCGGTTAGTGAATCCAGCACATCGAAAGCGGTAAAACCGTGCTCGCGTGCCACTTCGATCAGTACGAGCAGAACCTGCAGCGTGCCAGCCACAAGTTCGGATTCATCCTCCCCAACCAGAACGATCTTCCCGTCGATCCCGAGGACGTACTCTTCAGGCTCGCTCGGCTGCACCTGCCGATCCGTCTCAAACGCGATTCTGGGCAGGCGCCCATCTATTTGGACGGTTTTCATAGAATTCGGAATGTCTCGACCATGGTAGCTCTCGACAAGATTGCGGACCATCCGACCATCGCTCGGTTCTGAGATGCTGTTGAGCGAATATTCTGTACATGGCATAATGAGATGTGGCTTGGGAAGTCGAATTCACCGAGGAGTTCGGCGCCTGGTGGGAAACCCTCACAGACGACCAGCAGGATGATGTTGCACATGGTGTCGGTCTGCTCACCGAACTCGGCCCGGTCTTGGGCTTCTCACACAGTTCGAAAGTAAATGGATCGCGTCACGGGCACATGCGGGAACTGCGCACGCAGAGTGCGGGGAAGCCCCTGCGGACGCTGTACGCCTTCGACCCGCTGCGCACCGCCATTCTTCTCTTGGGTGGCGACAAAACAGGTGACGATCGATGGTACGAGAAAGCTTTTCCGCTGGCGGACCGGCTGTATGATCAGCACCTAGACGAGCTGAAGAAGGAGGGAAAACTCTAATGCCAACTCGCAAGTTTCGTGAATTGGTTAAAGCAATGCCCACGGCGCGGCAGCAGACAGTTGCAGGCCGCATCAGAGAGAGCCTGGCATCCATGCCTTTGGAGGAGGTCCGTAAGGCTCGGCAGATGACTCAGGCCAAGCTGGCTGACGCCTTGGGTGTGAACCAAGGCGAAGTGTCGAAGATTGAGCACCGCACTGACATCTATCTCAGCACGCTCGCTGACTACGTTGAGGCGCTCGGGGGGAAGTTGGAGATCCGCGCCGTTTTTCCTGATCGGGAGATGCGGATTACGCAGTTCGAGGAGCTTCAATAGAAAGGCAGCGCGTCTGCTCCAGCACGCGATCGGTCTCTCGACGAGTGTTTTCGGGGCGGCTGCTGAACTAATCTTAGAAACGCGCTCAGCACGCCACGCCCCGCGTTCGCGCCGGCGTCGGCTGCGTCCGATCCGGCAGTGGCCCGCCCGACGCCGTCGCGCGACGGATGCGAGTTGCGCTCTTGATTGCCGCGTCAATCGTGTCGGCTGCGCTCGCCGTCGGCATCCGACGCCGCTGGTTGTCGTAAATTGTAAGCGACATTCGCCGAGCTGTTCGCGAAGAACCTTGTTCTCCTCGCGAAGGTATTCGATCATCTGAAGTTGGGGGGAATTCATCCAACCCGCAACAGCGATCAGTACAAACCGCAATGGGTCCAGAACAGTCCGCATGTCTTTGCTTCATTGTCGCGGGCCCGATGATCCAGGCCTAAGTTCAACAAGTTCCATTCCCGGTCCATACGGTGTTCTTGCACCGGCGCTGACAAGCGTTTGCCCAGACACAGATTCGGCTGAAAGCACGCGGGGCAAGACCGACTCTTCCGACCTGATGCAGGCCCTTCTTGAGACAAGGCTGGCAGCGCCCGATTGAGCTTAGGCGAGCTACAATTCGCTAATGCCCGTAAGCCATCCGCTTGTTTCGGATATCAACACGAAGCTTGCAGCCCAATTTGAAAAACAGGTTCTCGAAGCGGCAATGCATTCGCTGGATCAGGAGACGAATCCTCTCCGCCTAAACCATTTCGCTACGACGCTACGAGAACTCAGCCGCTTGGTGCTTCACCGGCTTGCGCCGGATGCTGAGGTAAAGGCCTGTGCATGGTATGTGAAGCCGCCAGACACGGACATCACCCGCGGCCAGCGAATAACCTACGCGGTTCACCACCTTGTCACCAGTCAGAGTGTCTGCCGCGAGGACTTTCTGCATCCACCGTTGGCGTCTTTCGTTTGTGGCATGATGCCTCCTTCTTTCGGATTGGGAATCGACGAGCAGCCGTCGTTCGCGTTCCCAGCGCCAGTCCGGGTGCGCCTGCGCCTCGCGGAGTCGCGCCATCAGTTGGCCGCGCGTGATGGCGAGCGAACTCCCACACCGTTCGGCGCCGAGCCGGCGCAATTGCGGATTCCGAGCCATGAAAATCATCATTCCGAGCTGAAGAAAATCATCGATCCGAAGTGAACGCGATTGTGTATTCCGAGCTGATGACGATCAAGAATCGCCTCCACCTCGGAACGCGTGATCGCGTTGACCTCGGAATGGGTGATCGCGATCGCCTCGGAATCCGGGAGGCGCTGGACATCAAACAAGGTAGGCTGATTCTGTTTCGAACAAAGGAGAATCAGCTTGCCGGAACAGGCTCTGTCCATGCGCAAGATCCGCGAGGTCCTGCGACTGTCCGCTCTGGGGCTGGCCCAGCACCAGATCGCCCGCAGTTGCTCGATCGTCCAAAGCACCGTCCACAAGTACCTCAAGCTGGCCGAGGCCGCCCAGATAGGCTGGCCGCTGCCGGAAAACCTCACCGACCGTCAACTGGATGAACTCCTGTTCGGCAAACGGGCCGCCCCGCCCAGCCGCCGGAGCCATCCGGCGCCAGACTTTCCGGCCATCCGCAAGGAACTGGAAACCCACAAGGACCTTACACTCGAGCTGGTCTGGCGCGAGTACAAACAAGCGCAGCCCGACGGATACCGGTATTCGCGTTTCTGCGATCTGTACCGCGAATGGTGCGGCGCTCAGAAGCTCACACTCCGTCAGCAGCACACTCCCGGCGAGAAGCTATTCGTCGATTACGCTGGCGCCACAATCCCCATTCACAACCGCGAAACCGGCGAAATCCATCCGGCTTCTGTCTTCGTCGCCGTCCTGGGGTACAGCAGTTACACCTTCGCCGAGGCCACCTGGAGCCAGGAACTGCCTTGCTGGATCGCCTCCCACATCCACGCCTTCGAGTACTTCGGCGGTGTGCCTGCCATCCTAACTCCGGACAACCTGAAAAGCGGAGTTCACAAGGCCAGCCGCTATGAACCGGATCTGAACCCCACCTACAACGACATGGCCGCCCACTATCAGGTGGCGGTTCTTCCCGCCCGTCCGAGAAAACCACGGGACAAGGCGGTCGTGGAGAATGCCGTTCAAGTGGTCCAGCGCTGGATCGTTGCCGCCCTGCGCAAACGCACTTTCTTCGGCCTGCATGAGTTGAATCTGGCCATTGCCGAACTGCTGACCGCGCTCAACAACAAACCGTTCCGCAAACGCGAAGGTACACGGACCAGTCAGTTTGCCGCTTTTGACAAGCCGGCGTTGCGGCCCCTTCCCGCCGAACGCTACGAGATCGGTGAGTGGCGCAAACTGAAGGTCGATCTGGACTACCATGTCTCGCCTGACGGCCACTTCTACAGCGTCCCTTACCAACTGACCGGCAAGCAGGTCGACATTCGTCTCACCGCGACGGCCGTTGAAGTCTTTCATGAGGGACTGCGTGTGTCCAGCCATGCGCGCAGCTATGTGCGCGACCGGGCCACTACAGTTACCGAACACCAACCGAAAGCTCACCGCCAGTACCTGGAATGGACTCCCTCGCGGCTGCTCAACTGGGCCGGCTCTGCGGGTCCCCATACCGCCGAGCTATTCCACCAGATCTTGGTTACCAAACCGCATCCCGAGGTCGGCTATCGTTGCTGTCTCGGTCTGGTCCGGCTCGGCGAGAAACACACCATCGCCCGGCTGGAAGCGGCCGCGGCCCGCGCCCTTCACTATGGCGCCTACTCGTTGGCTCATGTTGAATCGATCCTGAAGCACCATCTCGAAAACGAGCCGCTTCCGGACACCACGCCACCTTTGCCGCCGGTTCTCGAACACTCCAACATCCGCGGTGCAGCGTACTTCAACTCCATTCAATGAGGCCCTCCCATGCTCAACCAACAAACCATACATAAACTCCTCGTCATGCGTCTGAACGGAATGGCCGACGCGTTCCGTCAACAACTCGAGCAACCCGGCCTTGCGAGCCTCAGCTTCGAAGAACGTTTCGGTCTGCTGGTGGACCGCCAGTGGGACTGGAAGGAGAATCGCGCATTGGCACGCCGCCTGCGCAATTCCAAGCTGCGGACCACCGCCTCGGTGGAAGATATCGATTACCAGAAGCCGCGCGGACTGAACCGCTCACTCCTGCGCAGCCTGGCGTCGGAATCCGAATGGGTCAAGCAGCATCTCAATATCCTGCTCACCGGCGCCACCGGCCTGGGAAAGAGCTGGCTCGCTGCGGCCCTGGCGCACAAGGCCTGCCGCGACGGCTACACGGTCTACTACGCCCGCGCATCACAATTATTCCGCGAACTCGCGCTGGCTCACGCCGACGGCAGTTTCAGCCGCTTCCTGCGCAGGCTGGCGCTCACCGACGTGCTGGTGGTCGACGACTTCTGCATGTCGCCGCTCAGCGAAATCGAACGCCGCGACTTCCTGGAGATCTGTGACCACCGCTATCAGACCCACTCCACCGTCCTCACCTCTCAGGTCCCGGTGCTCGATTGGCACACCCAGATCGGCGATCCGACGGCCGCTGACAGCATCCTCGACCGCCTGGTGCATAACTCACACCGCATCGAGCTGACTGGCGAATCCATGCGCAAGAACCGGAGCGGCAAGGAGACGGTATGAACGAAGGCGATCTCAAATTGAAACATCCCAGCGGGTTCTTTGCCGCCGGAACCGAAGTGCGCGACGCCATCGCGCTGCTGTCAGACGGCGGGTTCAAAGTATTCGTCTACGTCTGTCTCCATGCCGACCGGCGCACCGCTCAACTTCGTTTTCGGATGGCTGAACTGGCCAAGGCCGTCGGGCACAGCACGCGCTCCTTAACGACTTACCTGGATGAACTGAATCGCATCGAGGTGGCTGCGGTGTACCGCGCCTCCAACCAGCACGAACTCGGACGCATCGAGATCCGGGACCGCTTCTGGCCGTATCAGAAGGAGTCTGGCGATTCCACGGTGGATCCGGAGCAGGCGCAGTATGTAGCACGGGTGCGCGCCTGGTTCCTCGAACAGGCGTGCGTAACCTCGGTGTTCGGAGCAGCCGACGAGAGACTGGCGGGTGAGTGGTATCGGACGGGGATCTCGATCGACGTGGTTGGCCGGGCGCTGCTGTTAGGTTGCGCGCGAAAGTACGTCGCGCTATTCAATCACCAGGGCGGCTCGCCGCTGACCAGCCTGCATTACTTCTCGGACATCGTCGAGGAGACCGCCGCCATGGAACTCAATCTGAACTACTGGCGATATCTCGCGGCGCGCGTCAAAAAGATGGATACCCAGTGGCGTGCTCAAGCAAACTTTGCGCGACCAGCGGAGCCAAAAACGGCAGAAACGAAATAATGCTGCCCTGTTTCCCCCTCCTTCTTGACCCATGACGATCACCTGCTCCACAATGCTTTCGACAGCGTCTCCCGGCCAAGCGGTGATCGTCATCAGTTCGGAATGAATGATTTTCTTCATCGGAATCCGCACAATAGTTCGTGCGCAGCACTGCGGCGCAAATCGAACAACTCCTCCACGCGGCGCCGGTCAATTCTCTCGTCCGGAACCAGAGCCAGACTTTCGATGAGCTCCGGAATCCGATAGATCCAGGAAGGATAGCGGTTCATGGGAGGCGATTGTAGCGCCACTACAGGAGTGCTCGATGCCACCGGACGAACGTCCGGAGTTGACGTATGGCGCCTTATCAGAAGTCAGCTGTTATTGAAAATCCAGGGGTTGTACGATTCTCAAATCTCCCGCTTCGAAGGCGTCGGAGGTCTTTCACCTCAACGCGCCAAAAACGGCCTTTTGGCCTAAAATCACCCCTACAACACGCTGATTATATGAGAGATATTCCTTAGCGCTACTTTTCGTTCCAAAACTACCGAGACGCCACCCCCCCTTCGAACCAGTCCTGACAGATTCGCGCATCCCGGCCATCGTATCAGCGCCCCAAGAACACACAGCATTCAGGCCAATTTGGTCAATTCGTCACTAACAGGCTGGCCCGCCGGTCTCAACGCCCACGCCATCTGAGGCTGACTATAACGGGTGTGTTCGCCGGGAGAACTACGTCTTCTCCTCGTGCGATAAACGTCGAGTATATGCTGAACCCGGCGCCCGTGAAGGCAATACTCGAAGCCAGGGTACGGGAGGTCTGCGCCAGGACGGTGCCAATCAGCCCGAGTCCGACCGCTCCAGATTCCGCGCGCCCCGCGATGTCTTGATCGGGAACGCCCTGGGCGTTGTAGTCCTGATGAAACGACAAGCCGGCGACAGCCATCGCAATCGCCGGAAACATCAGACGGCTCTTTGGACTGCTGGCACGCGTGGCGCCTTCTGAGTCGAGGAGCAGGTGGGAATTAAAATCCGCCTCCGCACCCTCGAGGTAGCCATTGATGTCTTGCGCGACTGCTGCCGGGAGCCGAATCTGACGGAACACAAAAAACACTTTTCCGTTGCGGTGAAAGCGGCGAGCAGGTTGCGCCTCCACGACATCCCCGTGAAGGCGGCTGCCTTCCGGAATCAGCAGGGCATGATCGGCTGAGAACACAGGGCGGGTCACCACCGCTTCCACTCGCGCTCCTCTTCGGGTAGTTGCGGAGCTGATGGGGGTGAGCAGGCGGGCGCTAACTTCCTCGGCGTCGGGTTCGGCAAGGGCAGGGGAATCGGTTCGCGCATAGACGTGATCTGGCGGCGGCGCGGTCAGATGTTCCTGCAGGACGCCATCGAAGAGCGTCCCCGGCCGCCAGGCTTGCCGGTGATAAGGAAACATATCAAACAGCTTGGATTTCAGTTGGCTCATCGTGCCCGGCGATTTGAAGGCGAGAATCGCCGCCCGATTCCATTCGCCGAGGCTGTCTCGAGCGCCTTGCAGAGCGGACTGGCGCCCTTCCCCTTTCTTCCGAAGTTTCGCGATACGCGCGGTGTGCGCTGTTCCGCGCGAGGGTGCAGTGTGAATAGACAGCCGTGAGCCGTCCCTGAGCACCACGATGTCAAACTGCGCACGAACCTCCCGCGGCGGTGTAAAGTTGCCCGACAACATTGCGGTGAGGCGCAAGCGGGTTGGCACTCCGCCGATTTCAGCGATATGGCCCTCCACTGCGGTTCCGGCCGGCAGTACCACCCGATCGTAGACGTAAACTGGATCCACCAGCCGTCCGCGGACCGGTTCGCCCACACGCTTGATTGTGACGCGATGTTCCAGAGCCACTCGAAGAGTAACGCCGGACGGAACCGTCGCGCCAGGCTGAGCGCCCGGAATCACGGGAACCTCCTGGGCCAGCGCTGCCACGGCAAGAGTGAGAAAGACCATGTATCCGCGGATTGGCGAGTTCGCGGACTGCCTCGTGTATAACAGCCGGTGGCCCGGAAACGCAACGTGCCCAGTAAGGAGATACATAGCTTGCCTCTGAATGAGGTGTCCCATATCAATTCGCACCTGTTCCGGCCAAGGATTTCCTACCGCGAAACCTGCGCCATGTGCGGCTGGATCGCCGGTCCGCGCCGGACGGCTCGCTGTCTTCTGCCGGATGATTTTCGCATGGCTTTCTCGCGCATTGTCTTCGTGGCGGTACTGGACGCGCCTGTGATATTCAGCGTCACCTGCTCGGCTTCCGCGTCCGGCGTGAGGATGTCCAGGTAATCGTCACCGTTGGAGACGCTGGATGGGATCCGTGCGTTGATCTGATAGAACCCCGCGGCGTACCCCGGAGCCACGCCGCCAAACTGGATATCAGGTGACGCGTAGCCGTCGAGATACAGAGACAGTTCACTCATATTGTAGATATCCATCAAATTGAATGGCTGCCCGGTGGGCGACGATGGCATCCCATCAACGAGCGACGGCGTAACTGAGCCCATACCGGTGAGGAAGATCGCCGAAATGTCACCCGGTCTTGCCGGGACGTTCGGGCCAATCACGTTGCCTTGGGCGTTTACGGCCGCGGCTGCCCCGAAACCGTTCTGTCCAAGGGAGAAGACGCCCGGCGCGGTGTAGTTCGTGTACATAGTAACCAGCTTCGAAGCCGGGCATTGGGAGCCGGCAGGGGCGGGGTTGGGACAAGGTGCACCATTCTGGACTTCGAACGCTGCATAAGCCGTCAGATCTGGGCTCGCGGCGCCGGGCACCAGCATTGTAATTTGCGTCGGACTTACCGCTATGAGAGGAGCGGCGACGCCGTTTACCAGAACCCGTGTGTTCCCGAGTGTTGTGGGCAGCTGGAATGTGGATGCCTGTGCCGTTCCAGCCGACAGGTTCGACCCGAACAGCGTGACCATCTCATTGGGCGCGACAGGATTCGTGGGCGGCGCAAAGCTGGCCGCATTCACGATGCCCAACGGGTTCAGGAAGACATCGGTCTGGGGATAACGGGTCGTGTAGTTGACCCCATGCAGGCCGGCCACGATGGAATAGAAGTTTCCGACGCCCGAGGCGAGCATCACTTGCCCATTCGCGCCCAGCCAGTATTGGTTGCCGTCTCCCGGCGTGAAGCTGCCATTACCCTGAATGCTGGCACGCCAGCCTGAGGTCAGGTCTTCCACAGAGTATCCGTTCGAATTGAGTCGCAGGTGGCTGGTGTAGTTGCCCAGGCCGTTGGAATTAGCCGAGCCATAGAAGGCGTCCGGCAGGCTCCGGGTCTGGCTCGTCCACACCGAGTTGTCGGCCTCCAGCCCGCCCAGGTAGTAAAAGCCGTTAAACACGGCATCTGACGCCGACGACACAGCCGGCGAAGCTAGCAGCAGATCGTAGCCGTTGGGAGATCCGCCGACAAGCAGGTTGCCATCCGCCGAGACAATGAACGACTGAGTCCCGCCGATCAACTGGTTCGACGCCGCCCCGCCGAAATTGATCGTGCCGGTGGTCCCCGCGAGAGAGTAGGAGACGCTCGGAATAGCTTGTGTGTTCAGGCTCGCGTTGTCGGTTGCGCTCCCGGTCGCCGTCACCGCTCCGAATCCGCCCGCCCCGTCAGCCTTGAGCTGCATATATGCCTGCCGGGCTTGGCCAACCGACGCCTGTGGGAAATTGAGATAGACAGCATTGTAAGAGCCGCTCAGGCTCGCGTTTGAGACGCTGGAGCCGATGGGGACCCCGACGATCAGATCGAACACCGGACTGGAACCCTCCGTCGCACTGGCAGTGAATGCCGACGGTCCCACGGCTCCGACCCCACCGTACGCAAAGGTGACGGCGCTTGAGGAGAGAGCGCCACCGAGCGCGAAACTGGCGATCTTCAGAAAACCGTTCGCGGCCACGGCATAGGTACCGCTGTAGGATGCGCCTATTGTCCCCGTTTTGGAGGCGGAATCGGAAAACTGGCCGCTAAAGTTATAGTTCCCCGCTCCGTCGAAGGTGGCGATTCCGATGACGCTGAGTGCTCCTCCAATGCTGCCTTGCACACTCACGTTCCGGAGCACGACTTCGCGCACGAAATACTGTCCTTTCAAGGTTCCGTTGCCGCTGTTATCGAACCGATAGGATTGCCCGGCTGCGGCCGTAGCCAATAGCGCCGCTAGCACCAGAATCCGGGTGAACGGACATCTCTCGATAGAAATCATGATGGTCTCCTGTCCTTCTTGCGATCGTGCCTTGTGAGGGAACCCTGGTCTCTGCGCGACCCGGCCGCGCCTAGTCCGTTCTCTTTTTCGGCTGATGTGCCGCTTTCGTCGTCAGAGACAGCCCGTATCGCGCGAGCAGGTCCTCGCGGTTCTGGCGCAGGTCCAGCCCGGTCGGCGCGGCTGGGTACGCCTTGTTGCCCATCATTCCCTTCCAAAGGATGCGGTTAAAGTCCGCCGGTTGGACGCGATCTTCGGTCGTGAAGTCCAATCCCTTCATAACCCGCGCCCAGTACTTCGCATCGTGCGTCGACTTTGGTACGGTCAGGCCTGCCCGCTTGTGAGGCGTAATTGGCAATTGGGTCCGGTAGAGAAGCGGCGATGGAGTGGCTGTGAAGGTCCACGGGTTCGCTGTGGTGTTGAAGATGTCGGTCATCGGCCGGGCCAGCGCGTCATTCAGGTTCATTGGCGGCAACCCCAGCGCCTCTTCCATCGTGCGCACGAAGTCGATGGTGTTGTACTGCGTGGAGATCAGCGCGCCTTGCTTCACGTAGGCGCCGGCCACGAAAGCGATGCTCCGGTGCGAATCGACGTGGTCGCCGCCATCCTGTGCGTCGTCTTCCACTACAAAGATCAGCGTGTTATTGGCGTATCTGCTGTTGGCGATCTTCTCAATTAGCAAGCCGACCGCATAGTCGTTGTCGGCTACCATCAACTCCGGAGTATTCACATCGTCAATCGCGACATCGAAGTTTCCGGTGTGATCGTGCATGAAGCGAACCAGCGTCAACGAAGCAAGCCCCTCCGGGAATTTGGGTCCCCCCACCGTGGGCCTGGCCCGCCGTTCATTGGCATCAAAGTCCCGCTCCCACTCCTTGAAACGCCAAAAATCCGGAAGCGAGTTGTCAAAGCCGCGGAAGTACGGATCGGTGAAGGGGGTGAGGGCCACATCCGTGGGATGCGCCACGACAGTGCCGGTCGAGAATGGGTTCCGCAGCACAGGAATCGAGTTCGTGGTGGTCGAATAGAGAGTCCCGTCGATGAAGAAACCATAGTTGCGAACCGTGAGATTCGCCCGCAAAGCGGAGTTCCACAGATAGCCGGTATTCACTTCATTGTTCGGTCCATCCGGCGCGGCCACGTCGGTCTGTCCCGGTAACACATCCGGATCGGAGGAGGTGAAAGGATTGGCGGCTATGCGCCCGGTGACAGTTGGAATCGAAACGTTCACATTGCGATTCGTACCCTCGGATTCGATGCCCAAGCCACGATAGGCGTACGCCACCGGCCACTCTTTTTGAACGACGTCGGGGGCCTGCGCCGAGGTACTCCATAGCCAGCCGTCATAGCTGACTTCGGCGGTGTCCAGGAAGTTGTCGAGCGTGACGAACTTTAGCGCCAAATTATGCTGATTCGGCGTGACTGCCTGTCCAAATAAAGTCAGTCGAGGATCGCCGTTGCCGATCGGCAGATCGCCAAGGATCTGGTCGTAAGTCCGGTTCTCCTTGAGAATGAAGATCACGTGCTGGATGCCCTGCCGAACAGCCGCCATCACCGCCTTGTCATGTTCGCTCTCGACGTAGGAGAACCGGTTGTTGGTGGCGACCTGCTGCGTCAGTGTCCCGAGTTGCGCCATACTTGGCCGCGGGAAGCTCTGGAGGCCCGCCTTCACTAACTGGGGATTATAGGTGTTCGCTGAGAAACAAGTTGGCTCTCCAGGCGGTCCGTAGCCGCCATAACACCAGTCGGGGTTCGGACCTGTCGGCGACTTCCCATTGATCACGTACACCGTGTTGCCATCGCCGCTAAAGCTCACCGAGTTGGGGTACCAACCGGTTGGAATGAGACCGATCACCCGGTCATCTTTGTTGTTTCCGCTCAGCGCTATCACCGAAACACAATTAAGATTGCCGTTCGTCACATAGAGCTGCGACTCATCCGGCGAGAGCGCGACGCTATTTGGGTTCGCGCCCTTATATCCCATTTGCGCCAGCGAAGAAGGTAGTAACGTTGCGACTACAGGGATCGATTCGAGCACTATATTCCTTGTGGTGTCGATTACCTCAACCGTGTCAGCCTGGTCGTCGGCGACATACAGTAGCGTTTCGGCTGCATTCAGCGTCATCTTGTTCGGCTGGCCCTTTACTGGGATCCGAGCCGTGACCGCCGGTGTCCCGCTAAGACTCACGACATCGATCTCACGATCGCGAATGCTGGACACATATGCTGTGGCGGTGGATCCGCTACCTTTCACCACTACCCAAAACGGATATTCACCCCCCGGAACGCCCGGTTTCGGGTTGCTGACGCTCTTGCCGGGACGCAGGTCAACTTCCTTTACCGGCGCCCAGTGGCCGAGGCCCCCGCTGAGCACCGTGATTGAGTCGTTATAGTAATTCGCCGCGGCCAGTGTCTGGCCATCCTTCGAAATAGCTACGCCGGCGGCGCAAGGATACACGCCTACTTGGCTGTTTACCGCAGTTGCCCCGTTAGGAACGATGTTCAGGCCAAGACCCAGTTTGTGGCCCAAAGGGAGCGCTCCTTGCGGGAACTGGTCGGCCCAGACTCCGGCCGCGTTCTGAGTAACGACGTGGACCAGGTCATAGGTACAGCCAGCCACGTAAAAGGCCGGTGCTACTGGATCGAAGGCAATTCCGCTGTAGGTAATCGGGATCTGAACTACTTGCTTCTGGACCGGCGTGGGATTCGAGATGTCATAGATGAACACGTACTCGTTCGAGAGGGAAGGATCCCATGAGTTGGTCCCGCTGGGTGGCTGGAGGTTACCCACGTTGAAGCGATTGTACCCACTGGTCAGCACCAGCATGGTCTTGTGATCCGGACTCACCACGCTGGTAACGGCTTGCGAGGCCTCCCATTTTTGAGCTGGTGCTGGCAGTCCGGGTTTCAGCCGTTGGTGCTCGGAACCCAGGGGCGCCAGTGGCGTAATCTGTTGGCCCATGTTGGGCACTTGCTCGGGCGGGGACTGCGCATGCACCAGCGCACCCGCGACGACCAGCGCCATCGTCAGGCCAGCCGCTCGAAGCGGGTGGGGGTGAAATACAGTTGTCATTCCTTGAACTTCCTTAGAGAAGAATCGTGGCAAGCCGGGTTGAAGGGATGAGGCGTGCTGTCTCATAAGAGTGTGCGGTTCAGACCGGGGGAATCTCACCAAACTCCGCGGTTCGTCGGGCCTTGCGCCTACAAATGAACCTTGCCCTGCGCGTCAGGAGAACCTAGTTAATGTGGTCGACGGACTGCCGGTCAATCCCCCGGTTGGCCACCCTTACGAAATTCGCAAGCGGGCAGTCAAAGTTGGAATCGCGCTCACTGCAGCCGGGGATGAATATCGGCGCGCTCGCCGGTGGCGTATCGAGCGTCAGGGCGGTGCGATTGCGCAATTGGTCCAAAGTCTGTGCGACGTAAGAAGCACGGACAATGTACTCGCCCGTGCTCCGGGACTGGCGGAGTTCAAATACCAGGGCGCCGCCCGGGGAACAGGTGTTCATCTGATAGCCGGGCAAAATCCAGTCGAGATGGAAGAGGCCAGCAACTCCTGAGATGTTGACATCCGACGCCACCAACACAATCACCTTGGTCGACGGGTTTCCGAGTGAGCCCGTCGTCCCATTCCCGGTGGCTGCCTGAACGAGGGAGCGCACCACGTGGGAGGCCAGATTGGAACTTTGCACGCCAGCCAGGTAAGGCGTGCGGTATTCCAGATCGATGCCCAGGTTGTACAAGCGCGATGTCTGGCTGATGCCGCTGGCGGTCATCTGTCCCCAGCCCACGTCTGAAGCCGGCAGCCCGTCTGCGTATTCCATTAGAAAAGGATCGACCGCAGCACCGACCATGGTCAGGCCTCCAAGGTCGATCGGCGAACCGTTCTTTCCGGCCGTAATGTCGATGGGAATCGTCGTGACGTCGACCCTGCCTTGCGGGGTCGCGGGCGCCGGATTCTGGCTGACGGGATAGCCGAACAGAACCGAGCGAGTGAGAGCGAGTTCGGAGGCGTAGGCGGAGGTCAACGACTGCGCACTGCCGCCCAGGCGCCCCTTCACGGCTGCGATGGCCTTGCGCTGTTCAAGCCTCGCGACGCCCGCGCCAACCGGGTCGAACAGCGGGTCGCTTTCCTGCGGGCCGTAATGATTCACGTTGACATTGGCCGCGGGAAGCAGACCCAGAGCGAAGGCTTTCGCAGTGTCAATGGTCCGCTCCAGCACGTTGGCGCGGAAATAGACGAAGTTGGCGTCAGCCGGATCGTTGCCCGTCAGCAGTCCGTCTTTCGTCAGCCAGAGACGATAGTAGCCGCCGAGGATCGTCTCAAGGGTCTTACCGTTGTTGGTCAGAATGCCGGGCCCCGGAACGCCGAATTCCGGGATTGGCTGCACAGAGAAGGTGTTTAGGAGGCTGTTGGGCGCCACCGGAGAACGAACGCTATGACGGCCGAAGATGATCACCTGTTTGAGCTGAGTATCATCGACGGGCTGAGCGGCGAGCAAGGAAGCAAAGAAAAGAGCTGACGTGATGAGCCGGACGGAGTAAGTCTTCATGTTCGTGAACACAGTGCCGCAAAGGCCAAATGGTTCGCTGATTAATCTCGGATCAAAATGAACACAGCCGCAGAGCCCAGCGGCCCAGTGCCCGGAGAACTTAGTTCACCAGGTCGACGGACTGCGGATCAATCGCATCCTTGACCACCTCCACAAACCTGCCAAGAGGGTAATCGAAGGTGGCATTGCGAACACTGCAGCCGGGGACGAACACCGGAGCGGTGGCGGGCGGCGCATCGAGACTCAGCGTGGTCCGATTGCGAAGCTGGTCCATACTCTGAGTGACATAAAAGGTGCGGACGATGTACTCCCCAGTACTCTGCGATTGACGAAGTTCGAATACCAGAGCGCCACCGGGAGCAGAGACGTCGGCCTGGTAACCCGGCAGAATCCAGTCGAGATGCATGAGGCCGGCAAGTCCGGTGATATTGGTGTTCGCAGCCATCAACACGATCGCCTTGGTCAATGGATTCCCCAGCGCGCCGGTCATAGTGTTCCCTGTGGCTGCCTGAACCATGGACCGTACGATGTGGGAGGCCACATTGGAACTTTGCACGCGAGCCAGGTAGGGTGTGCGGTATTCCAGATCGAGGGCAAGGTTGTACAAGCGGTAGATCTGGCTGATGCCTCCGGCGGTCAACTGGCCCCAACCAACATCTGAAGCCGGCAGCCCATCCGCGTACTCCATGACAAAAGGATCGATGGCGTAAATAATCGTTGCCAGTCCCCCAAGGCCGACCGGCGAAGCGGAGTTACCGGCCGTCACGGCGAAGGGAAGGGCGGTGACATCGACCTTACCTTGCGGGGTCGCGGGCACTGGCGTCTGGCTGGCGGGATACCCGAACAATACCGAGCGCCTCAGGGCGAGCTCAGGGCCGTAGGCGAAAGCTAATGACTGCGGATTACAGCCGAGACGTCCATTCACGGCCGCGATCGCCATCCGCTGATCAAGCCGCGCGACCCCCGCGGCCACCGGAACGAACAGCGGGTCGCTTTCACCTTGGGGGTAGGAATTGACGTTTACATTGGCTGCCGGGAACATGCCGGCCGCAAAGGCTCTTGCAGTGTCAACGATCAGCGGAGCCCCGTTCGCCCGGACATATACAAAAGCGGCGTCCGCCGAGTCGTTGCCGGTCAACAGTCCTTCTTTGGTGAGCCAGAGACGGAAGTAGCTGCCGAGAATGGTCTCATTCGTGCCACCGTTGATGGTCAGGTTGGCATCTGTAACGCTGAATGCGGGAAATGATTGGACCGAGAAATTGTTGAGGGTGTTATTAGGTACAACGGGAGATCGCACCCCATGACGGCCAAAAATGATCACGTGCTTGAGTTGGGTATCATCGGCGGGCTGCGCCGCGAGGAAGGGTCCGCAGAAAAGAGCTAGAGTGACGAGCCGGGCGAAATGAGTCTTCATGTTTCACAAGGCGAGTGCAATGGGCTGGATTTCTTCTCACCTATATCGAGGAGACGCCCGGTCTTAGCGCCTACTGCGGCGGCGTCTGGCCCTGAAACAAATCGCGCACGCTGTTATATAACAGGGGATCCTGGCGTATGAAGAACAGTCCGCCCCGGCCGTTTTGGCTGCTGCCGGTCCGGCGGAGTGCTGCAGGTGAACGACCGGGACTCCGTGATGGCTATTTGTGCAAGACCCCCGATAAGGTAAAAATGCTGTAGCTGATTGACTCTGCATGGGTTAAGGTCCTCCTTTACCGCATTCAGCCGGTCGTCCGACGCCGGGCTCGCTGTCGACCGGCTCCTCGATGCCCATTGCTGCAGCGCATCCCAAAAGCGTCCTGCGGTCTCGGTAGTTTTGGAACGAGAAGCAGCGCTAAGGAATAACTCCCTGCACCGTTAGCAGCTTAGGCTGAGGAAACAAGTGACGTTTTCGGCCAAATCACCGAAATTCACGGCTTTCGCATACTCGACATAGCTGAAGGCGGCCCTTGGTTTCCGAGTCACTTCAACTTCCGCCAGTGAATCTCGAACACGTTGTTGTGCCCGCAAATCAAGGCTTTTGCACCTGTTCTTGATAAACGCGGGGCGCGGCGGGCGGTGGATGGTTGGGTTCCTGGACAACAATGCTGCATTGTCGCAAATTTCGGTGATTTGGCCGAAAACGTCACTTGTTTCCTCAGCCTAAGCTGCTAACGGTGCAGGGAGTTATTCCTTAGTTACGGCCTGCAAACTCGCCAAGTCGCCTAAAGCGACCCTCTACACAGGAGGCTTCAGCAGCTTCGTTACCTCCACTACTGCTCCGATCGCTACCGGGCGGAGCGAACCAGTTCCCGGGTGGGACTTTCACCCACTGTGAACCAGCGCCTTTTCACGGCGCACGCGAAAGTAAGGTTAGGGCTAGCAGCCCGTGGTGCAAGTCAAAATGCGACATAATCACGCGCCTAAGTCATTGATTTGATGGAGGCGGTTTTGCCGTCTCCGAATTTGCCCCATTTCTGCCACGGGCTGCTAGCCGGACCTATCCGGAGGACAATAGACGATGTACAGTTCAAGCTCGTTATGCGACCCAACCGCACGCACCTTATCATCATCCTTACTCTCTTGTCCATTTACGCCGGACGGGCACAGGGCACGGTGCCGGCATTCCTCTTCTCGGTCGGACAATCGTCATACACTATCGCCGGAGCCGACCTGGCCCAAAATCACACGACCTTTATTCCGACCGTTATCGTTCCTGTAACCCTCTCATTCGAGGCGAAGAAAGTCGACGGAAAACCTTTCGTTATGGACGCGGGACCGGACGTAGCGCGCGTTCTCCGCTCGCCGATCTTCGAAAAGTTCGCTTTCCCTGCCGGGGGACCGACTCAATACGCCGATGCGATGCTCCGCGCCACCTTCCGTTCGGCGCCCGAGTGGCACACACTTCTCGGGAAACCGGAGGTCCAGCCGCTCTCGCTGACGATTCCCGCAGGATACGGATTCGTCCTGACTTCGAAAAGCACCGGACGCTCGGTTGCGATCGTTGACGTCGAGTTTCTACAGCGCGAACTCTTCCGGCGGGTGCCGAAACAGGAGGGCAAACTCGTCCTCGCCGTCACGCACAATGCCGCCTACTATGCCCTGGGTGACGCGACGGTTTGCTGTTCGTGGGGAACACATGGCATCGATTCGGCCACTGGAAACTCATTCGTTCTCAGTTCCTACATCAATGAAGCGCCCGCGGTGGTCGAGGATCGCGACGTGCAGCCGCTCACGCAGCAACTCGCACAATTCATCAAGGATCCACTGCACGATCCGCTGCTGCAGGACCGCGGCGAAAAAAGTCCGGGCAACCGGTTCCCTCCGTGGATACGTCCAGCCACCATGCGGCCCGGCGATCAAGGCAGTTGCGGCGGGACGGGTGCCGCGTCCACCTATTTCCTTTTAGAGCCGGTGAATACGAATCCGAAAAACAACTTTCCCGCCTCGCAGCCCTACGTCGCGCGGGTGGGCGGCGCCAGCTATCACCTGCAGAATGTCGCTCTTCTGCCTTGGTACACAGGCCCGGCTGAAGGGCTCGGCAGCACGTTCAGCTTTCCCGACAACCGGGCGCTCGCGCACCACGCCCAACCGTGTCCGGCGCGAGGGCGTCCGGGGTCCGGGAATGGTTCGCAAGAAGCATCAGCGCCGTCGGTCGCGGCGGCTCCGCTCACGGGACCGGCGAACGGGCATCAACTGATCGGGTATTGGGCCGGGTACGGACGAGCGGGTGCCGGCCTGCCGCTTCGCGATATTTCGCCGCAATGGGACGTGATCATCGTCGCGTTTTCTACCCCGGACAAAGACGCGCCGGAAGGCACAATGCAATTCCGAACGCCGGGTGGATTCGAGACCGAGCAGTTCAAGGCCGATATCGCGTACCTGCAAAGCAAGGGCAAGAAAGTCCTCATTTCGCTCGGCGGCGGAGGCCAGCACTTTACGCTCGCGGACGCCCGGCGCGTTCCGAATTTCGTTTCGTCGATCACTCGCATCGTGAGCGGATACGGATTCGATGGAATCGACGTCGATTTCGAGAGTCCGTCGCTCTCGATCGATCACGGAGACACCGATTTCAAAAACCCGACCACGCCGTCGATCGTGAATCTCATTTCGGCGCTTCGCCAACTGCACGACCACTTCGGTCCTCGTTTCATGATCAGCCTGGTGCCCGAAGGCACCCAAATTCCGGCGGGTTATCCCAGCTATGGCGGCCAGTTCGGTTCGTATCTGCCGATCGTGTACGCGCTGCGCGACATTCTTTCCTTCATGGATGTGCAGGACTATAACACCCCGCCGCTCCAGGGATTGGACGGCGAGATTTACCAACCCGGAACGGTGGATTACCACGCAGCGATGACTGAACTCGTGCTGCGGGGCTTTAATCCTGGGGGCGGTCCTGAACACTTTTTCCCGCCGCTCGCACCCGAGAAGGTGGCCGTGGGATTCCTCACGGGAGACACGACCCCGTCCGTCGTCTCACAAGCGATGGAATACATCATCACCGGGAAAGCTCCGGCGGGAACGCATTACAAGTTGCGCCAGGCGGGTGGTTATCCGGCGATGATAGGAGCCATGTTCTGGACGATCAATGCGGACCGTCGCGAGAACTACAAATTTTCGAATACGATCGGCCCACAGCTTCACGGGTATCCTGAGGCGACGAGTAACCCCAAGCGTTAGCCGCCGACGAAGCTGATCGAAGTTCGCTCATTTCGCGGGCGAATACTCCAGAGGTGAAGCCGGCTTCGGCGGCACATTTGGGCGTCGCCAAACAGCTTCGATAGCCGCGATGAGGTCATCCATCTGTATCGGCTTCGAGACGTACCCATCCATGCCCGCGCTAAGACACCGTTCGCGGTCTCCCTGCATGGCATTCGCGGTGAGTGCCAGGACGAGCGTGTGCGCGTTCGTCTCTTGCTCCAGTTTCCGAATCCTCGCGGTCGTTTCATAACCATCGAGCCCAGGCATTTGGATATCCATCAACACCAGATCATAGCCGCGCGGCCAAATCTCGATCGCCGCCTCGCCGCTATCCGCCGTTTCGACAACGAAGCCTTGTTTCTCCAGGATCGCCCGCGTCACGGTTTGGTTGATCCGGTTGTCCTCAACAACTAAGACCCGGCACCCACGAAAATTCGGGTGCGCTGGCTCTGCTTCGCTCATCGCTGGCAAACGCGACTGCGCATGTTGTTCGTTGCCCGGCAAAAGGTCGAATTGGGCATTGAACCGGAAACGGCTCCCCACGCCCACCGTGCTCTCCACCCAAATGCGGCCGTTCATCATCCGCACGAGGCTTTTACAGATCGCCAATCCGAGTCCGGTTCCCCCGTACCTCCTCGTGATGGAGCCGTCTGCTTGCTGGAACGACTCGAAAACGAGGTCGAGTTTGTCCTCGGGAATTCCGATCCCGGTGTCCGCCACGCAGAATTCCCAGTGCGACCGGTCCTGCGCCGGCGCCGGTTCCAGCGGGCGTACCTCGATGCAAACTTCGCCCTGGTCCGTAAACTTGAGAGCATTCCCAACCAGATTCACCAGCACCTGCTGCAACCTCGCGGAATCTCCAATAACTCGGTCGCACGCTTCGGAATCCACCGACGCTCTGAGTTGCAGTCCCCGTTCTTTCGCAGGATATTGGAGAAGCTTCACCACGCCCTTTACGCAATCGCGCAAGGAGAACTCCCGCCGCTCGAGCGCCAACTGCCCCGCCTCGATTTTCGAAAAATCGAGAATGTCATTCAGCAATCTCAGCAATCCATTGGCGCACTGCTGAGAGGTTTCCAGGTATTCGCGCTGCTCATCGCTCAGGGCTGTCAACAAGGCAAGTTGCGTCATCCCCAGGATGCCGTTCATCGGGGTGCGTATCTCGTGGCTCATCGTGGCGAGGAATTCGCTCTTGAAGCGGCTGGCTTGTTCGGCACGCTCCTTTGATTCAGCAAGTTCCGACGTGCGCTCCTGAATCGCCGCTTCCAGCGCGCGCTGGCGGGCCAGCATCACGCCGAGCCGCCACTTTCCTACCAGCCAGACGAGCGCAATCAGGATACTGCTGCCCAGAAGCAGCGCCCACCAGGTTCGCCACAACGGCGGCGTCACTGAAAAACTGAAACGCGCAGGTTCGACGGCGGCACCAGTGCCGTCTTCCAGCGCTTCCACTTCGAAGGTGTATTCGCCAGGCGGCAGGCTCGCGATCGATACCTGTCTCTCGTCCGTCGTCTGCCAGGCCGAATTCAGTCCGACAAACCTGTATCGAAAACGGAGTTCATCTTCGTGTCGATAGGTCAGGGCGCTGAAGGCGACCTTCAGCGTTGCTTCTGAATAGGGGACCTGCGAGCCTGACTCTGCGCTCTGGTTTCCTAACAGAATGCGCGTCAGCACGGTGGGGATTACGCCGTTATCGCGCGGTTCGGGTCTGGATAGGTAGTGCGCCAAACCGAGGCTCGTGCCGATCCAGACGCTCCCGTCGACGTCGGCCAGCAACCCGTTTGTGTCGCAGTCTTCCCAGATCAGACCCGACTTGCGGCCGTAGTGTGTCCATCTGCCGTTACGAAATACGTCCACTCCGGCGTCCGTACCGGCCCAGGCCCAGCCGCGTACATCAACGCCGATCGAGTAAGCTTTATCCGATCCCAACCCATTCTCTTTGCTGAAATGTTCGAACATGAGCCGTCCCGCTGTCTCGCGAATGCGCGAGATGCCGCGCGGTTCATGATAAGCGATCCAGTAGTCGTCACGGCCCTCGGCCGCCGCGAGAACGCCTCGATCGCGCAGACCATCGGCTACTCCTAACCGGCGCCACGTTTGTCCTTGCCGCAGCAACAGGCCGCCGCTTGAAGGAATCCAGATGCGATCTTTCCGATCCTCGAAACCTTGATAGAACCGGTCATCCGGTTCTGCTCCCGGCACTACGACGCGTTCGAAACGCATCTTTCCATTTGCCTGACGCCGGCCGTTAAAGAGCGTTCCGTATGTGCTTACCCACAGCACGCCGTCGTGACCCTCAAAGATGCCCTGGATCACAGTGTTCGAGAGCCCGGACTCCGGACCGTACGATTCGAGCAGCCGTCCGTGTCCGTCGAATCTGGTCAGCCCTCCCGGGCTCGTTCCCACCCACACCGTCCCATCGCGCATGGCGGAGATGGCCCGGGCACGAGCGCCTGGTAAGCCGTCCTTTGTCGTGATCGCCCGCCATTGTGCAGAATCCCGCTCTCGAAAACTCACGCCAGTGCTCGTGCCCACCCATAAACCCCCTCCGCGATCCCTGCGGACGGCCCAGATGGTGTCGTTCGCTAGCCCGGTCGCTTTCGTCCAGCCTTCCCACTCCCCGTGTCCGAGCCATCGCATCACGCCCGCCCCTCGCAGGCCGATCCACACGGACCCTTCACGGTCCACCAGAACGGCGCCGATCGATTCGCTCGGCAGCCCCGAAGAGGTATCAATCCGATGTTGCTGCCGGCCGGCAATGACGATCACGCCGGCATCCGTCGGAACCGCGACCTCCCCGCCAGGAAGCAATTCGAGCCGCGCCGCGGAGACGTCCGAAGCGGGAACTTCGCGGTCGGCCGGCACAATCCTGTGTGCGCCATGTCGCCACACAAACAACCGCCGCGCACTGCGAATCCAGAGGTCGCCTTGCCGATCTTCAATAAAACTGTTCCACCTGTCCTTCGGAAGCCCCAGACGGGCGCCGACCCGCTCAATCGTACCTTGGCGGTCGATACGGCAGATGTCGTCTTCACAGCCGAACCAAATCGTCTCCTCGTTCTGGACGTACACGCCGCTAGCCGGTTCGTGGGTGATCCAGCGCTGTCGAAACACTCTGTCCGAGACACGGTGGAGACGGACCAAGCCGCGTCCCGACGCCGCATAGAGGTGGCCCGCGGAATCGACCGCAAGACTGCTGTTACCGAGGATCTCGACCGATCCGCCCGTATCGATGGAGACGACCTGTCCGTCTCGCGCCAGCGCAATGCCCCTGCGTGTTCCAACCCAAACGCCACCTTCCGGGGCCGCCAACAAGGCTTGCACGTCCGCGCTCGGCAACGTCTTGTTCCGGTCAACTCGTTGAAAACGCGATCCGTCGTAACGATAGAGGCCCGATTGAGTTCCTGCCCAAATATAGCGGTCAGAGTCCTGCGCCAAACTCGTGACCGCGACGTTCACTAACCCGGATTCCTGGGAATACTCTTTGAAGGAATAGCGTTGAGCAAAGACCGTTCCGAGGCCGAGGACCGCTATGAGGAATAGCATTTGGCGCGCGGAAGACACGTCTCACTCATCGACAGGATTGCGTGCTTTCAATAGTCGATCGTTATCCCTACGAGGTTACGGTTCTGGTGTTCCCTCGGGCGACTATAACTACAGCTTTGGAGCGCGGTTCCGGAACGCGCAGCGAATGCGCCCACCCCACCCGGATCCCCATTCTCCCTTCAGCGACAGCACCAACGAGGAGAAGGAGACCTCGGGATACTGCCTTCGGTTCAGCGCCGAATCAGTTGGCTCCAAGGCGGGCGTACGCATCCAGCGGCCGGCCTTTTCTTCAGGCACTGTGATGCCGCACCACAACTCGGGTATCGCTCCCGTTGCGGCCCGCCGAGAAGGTCCGATCCTGCCCATCGCCCGGTAGAACGGCCCGTTCGCCGGATCCCATCGCTGGTTGTTGTACCAGTCACTACCAGTCACTCAGTTTTCGGGCTTTACGTCGAAATACCGTCGCAATGGCAGGTTTATCGCTGGTCCACAAATACTGCCGAAACCTGCGGTCGAGGAGATCGAAATTGGCCGGCAGGTTGCGCTGAAGCCGCGAAAATCCGGTGCGAGTCTGAAACGCACCGTGATCAAATCGTCTGGTGGTGTTTTCTCGTCGGGCAGCGCTCTCCCGCAAGAGATCGGCGCTACACACTGTTGTTCCGGAATCCTCGACCCAGCCCAGTGAGCCGGCCCGAAATCGGAAGCAACGACCCGTGTCTCTGCGGGCCGAAGACAAGAAGAGTTGCGGCGCCTGAGATGCGCTCCGCGCCGCCCAGCGACTTGGTTTAGGTTCTTTCAAACTAAGGAATGACGTTGTGAGTGAATATCGCATCGCGATGGTGGCCGGCAGTCTTCGCCGCGAATCTTTCAACCGGAAATTGGCGAATGCGGTCCAAAAATTGGCGCCGCAAGACTTTACATTTACGAATCTGCGGATCGACGACCTGCAGCTCTACAACCAGGATGACGACGCGAACCAGGCCCCTTCGGTGAAGCGCCTCAAAAGTGAAATTTCGTCGTCCGACGGTTTGCTGTTCGTGACGCCGGAGTACAATCGATCAATTCCCGGCGTTCTGAAGAATGCGATCGACCAGGCATCGCGACCTTACGGGCAAAGTGCGTGGATGGGAAAGCCGGCGGGCGTGATGGGGGCCTCAATAGGCGCGGCCGGTACCAGCATGGCCCAGCAGCACTTACGGAACACATTGGCCTATCTGGATGTTCCGACCCTCGGACAACCGGAGGTTTTTATCCAGGTGAAGGATGGCCTCTTCGACGAAAGCGGCGGGATCGGTAATCCAAGCACCCGCGAGTTCCTCCAAGGGTGGATGGATCGGTATGTCGCGTGGGTGAAGAGGTTCGCAACCCGGTAGCCCGTCACGCGCTCACGAGCGCGACGCCCGTCTGCGCAGGAATCCCACCAACCCGATAAGGCCCAGCCCAACGGACATGATGCCGAGGGAAGCGGGTTCCGGCGCGGACCCCTCCCCGGTTCCACTGCGGCCGTTCAAACCGACGGTGAAGGCGTAGTAGTATTCGGGCGTATCGGTCCACGAGATCGAATCAAAGGATCCTTTGAATTCCACGACGCCGTTCCCTTCCTCGCCAGTCAGCACGTTGCCCGAAACGGTAACTGAGGATCCCCCGTATTGACTGTTCGGGCCACCGGCTTGCAGCGTCGGAATGGCATCGAAGGTGAACGTCGCGCCGAGGCCTGGAAACCCGAGGCTCCATACGGCAATCACGGGATTTACCGCGGGTGAACTGAACGTAACGGTGTTCACGCCGGTATAGATTCCCGCCAGGCGAAGGTCATCGCCGATAATGCTGGGCGACGTCGTTACCGTGCCTCCGACGAAACTGCTGTCCGGCGCCCAATTGGGGCTGGTACCGTTCGTGACGGCGTCGATCAGTTCACCGATGTAAACGACATCAATCCCGCCAATGGTGCCGGTAGCAGATCCGGGCGCGCCGATGGTAGTAGTCGTCCAGTCAG
This sequence comes from uncultured Acidobacteriota bacterium, assembly GCA_963720745.1. Taxonomy (GTDB): domain Bacteria; phylum Acidobacteriota; class Terriglobia; order Bryobacterales; family Bryobacteraceae; genus TMP-7. The sequence continues at coordinate 24,926 of CAVRGO010000007.1, read as the reverse complement.
TCCACATCGTATCAGCCGAGGCGGGAACCGCGATGAAAGCAAACGCAGCTAGATAACATGCGATGCCGGTCGGGCGTACAAACATCCTTTTGCGCATTCTTGTCAGGACTGGTAATCGATTTTGGCGAGTCAGCGTCTCAGTATACACTGTCATCGATTTTGTTGTTCTTACGATCCAACTGTGGGTGCGCGACATACAAGGATGAATTCGGCAGTTTTCTTTTTTTGGCGCTATAATCCTAACGGATCTATACGTTAGGATTGGAGGTGCCCTTTTGTCCGTATCCCTCGAAGCCCTGGAACAGCAGCGTTCCGCCATTCTGATGCTGATCCTCGAATTGGGCGATCTTCGAAGTGGCTCTATCACCGCCATCAATGGCCGCTGTGGAAAGCCAACCTGCCATTGTCACCAGCCCAACCACCCCGGCCATGGCCCAAACTTCCGGCTGACTCGCAAGATCAATGGAAAGACGGTCAGCGAGAGCTTCTCTTCGGCCGCCGAACTGCGCAAAGCACAGCGTGAGGTAGAGGCATTCCATCGCTTTCGGCAACTCAGTCAGCAGTTGCTGGAAGTGAATGAAAAAATCTGTCGGGCACGCCCTGTTGCTGAGACTCTCTCACCCGAGGAAAAAAAACCGCGCAAACCATCCGCCAGGAGGTCGCCCGCGAAGTAGAACAACTACTGCGCATCCTCTTCACAGGCCGCCACAAGACCGGACGCCTGGATTTGGAAGCCGTCGAAATGGCGATTCGCTCGGCAATGCACCACGCCGGCGCCACAGCCCTGACCGAACTCTTGCAATTTACAATCCCAGATGCCGATCAACGGACTCTTGCTTGCGCTTGCGGGCACGAGGCTGGCTACCGGGAATTACGCAGTAAGCCCGTGCTGACCGCGGTCGGCCCAGTCAGAATATCGCGGCCCTACTACCTTTGCCCGCACTGCCCTAACGGACAATTTCCCGTCGACGTCGAACTGGACATCGAGAGCACGGAGATCTCTCCTGCGGTGCGCCGCATGCAGGCTGTTGTAGGACAGGAGGCTTCTTTCGATCATGGCCGCCGGCAACTGAAACTGCTTGCCGATCTGGAGATCACCACCAAAGCGGTGGAACGCACGGCCGAGGCCATCGGGGAGAGTGTCGCAGCCCGCGAGCAGGTGGCGATTCAGCGAGCCGTCCAACTGGACCTGCCCATCGTGGTGGGCGAACCAATTCCCATCCTGTATGTACAGATGGATGGGACGGGAGTTCCGGTGGTGAAGAAGGAAACCGTGGGGCGGAAGGGCAAGACCGACGGCCAACCCGCCCACACCCGGGAGGTCAAGTTGGGATGCGTCTTCACCCAGACCGGCTGGGACGAGGAAGGCTATCCGATCCGCGATCCGGATTCGACCACCTACACCGGCGCCCTCGAGACCGCCGAAGAGTTTGGCAAGCGCATCTACCTGGAGGCTTGGAATCGCGGCTGGAGCCGCGCCGAAAAGAAGGTCGTGATGGGCGATGGGGCCGAATGGATCTGGAATCTTGCTGAGCTGTACTTTCCCGGCGCGGTGCAGGTCGTCGATCTATATCACGCTCGCCAGCACCTCTGGGAGTTGGCTCGCAAGCTCTACCCCAACGACACGTGGGAGCAGAAAGTCTGGATCAAGACCCACCAGCGCCGTCTACTCGACAAGGGCAAGATCGAAAAGCTGGTGGTCTCACTTCGTTCCATCCCTTCCACCCATCCCGAGGTCAGCGAGAAACTCCGCATCGAAGCCGACTATTTTGAGCGCAACGCCGAGCGCATGCGCTATCCCAGATTTCGCCACCAGCACCTATTCATTGGCTCAGGTGTCATCGAAGCCGGCTGCAAGACTGTAATCGGTTCCCGGCTCAAACAGTCCGGAATGTTTTGGACAGTTCGGGGAGCCAATGCCATTATCGCCCTGCGTTGTTGCCACCTCAACGGCCGCTTTGAGGACTACTGGGAGGCCCGCCGGGCGGCGTAGGCTCCACTTCTACGTCGCGCACCCTCCAACTGTTCGTAACCGTGAAGTAGGTATGAAGGGACGTCCTGAAATTGCTCGCTTGAAAACGGAGCGCGGCTGTTTCGAGGTACTGCTAGACAGCCGCGCTAGACCGGTCTATTTGTTCCGCGGGTCTACTTCCTCAAAACGTTCCCATCGATTGCGATGCGCAACTCGAACTTGTCGCTTCCCGACGGAATGTCAAAAGCATCAACTACTGCAATCCACTGCCCCGCTGCCGGGTTTTTGACCACCGCGGTTTCGGGGTTGCTGAGTGTGGCGCCGTCCAGGTTCACCTGGTTCGTTGGACTGAGAAGAATCAAGTCGATATCTGCGGACGGGTAAGATCCCCAGTCTTCGCGCCAACCGAGACGGACATTCAATTCGCCCGCACCCGCCGGCACCGTGAAAGGCACGAGAGTTGAGGTGGAGGTAGCGATCTTATCCTGGACCGTGAGTCCCGGGATGGGATCTTTCACTGAAGCGATCGTTGCCGTCACGCCGACCGGCCCGGCATTGGTCCAATCGCCATTGACACTGACGCGAAGTATACCCGACTCAGGATTGTTGACGACGATGGTGCCGTTCTGGACGTAATCGAAGTACTGGTAGTCGCCTTCGCCGATTGACGATGTCTTGGCGCTGTGCACCGCAACCAGGAGATCGTCTCCGAACAGTTGGTTCTGCTGTGCGGGGGGTAAGGCAGCGGTAAAGCCCGAAAGACTGATCAGGATCTGCGCGGTGTTCGGAGTGACATTGAACAGAATGTCCCGGCGTGCACCCGGTTTCAGCCCCGTGAGCGTCTGAGATACATTGCCGTTTTCAACTTTCAACGTCGAACCGTGTTCGATGTTGACCTTCACGTTGCTATTCGACTTCGGACCCGACTCGAGAGTAGTGGCCACCTCGCCGCCCACGAGCAGGTCGTACGCACCTTTCGCATTAACATACCCGTGACCCTGGTCAATTGCATCCGCCGCGGGGATGATCGCGGTGTTGCCGCTCGCGAGGATCGCGTTTCGGATCTGGGTGGCTGTCGCAGACGGCACGGCCTGACGAAGTACCGCAGCAACGCCGGCAACACTGGGAGTCGAGAAACTTGTTCCGCTGCCCCAGCTGATGCTGTTCACAGTTGAGCCAAGACCCATCCCGAAATTCCCAAATCCATTCGAGAGAATATCCGGATCAGTTTGCCCATCCGCGTTCGGTCCACGCGAACTGAAGTACGCCATTTGAGTCTCGCTGGATGGCCGGTACAATGCTCCAATTCCAAATCCGTACTGGATATCACGCAGAATTCGTTCGTTGCGAGCCAGGTTTGCGGCTCCAACGGTGATAGCGCTGTGCGAGGTCCCCGGACTCCCGACCGTCAATGTGGCCGGACCAGCGTTGCCTGCAGCGATGACAGGAACGATGTCGTGCGCCAGCATCGCGTCGATCGCCCGGTCTTCTAGATCATCCCCGGCATCGACCGTAGCACCGCCGAGGCTCATGTTGCAGACCCGAATACTAAGTCCGGACGGATCGCCTTTGTCGTACAACTCTCGCAACTCGATCACGCGATCGATCGCCTTCAGAATGGTGGAAGTCGGTGCGCCTCCTGAGGGGCCAAAAACCCGGAGGGCGTAGATCTTCGCAGCGGGGGCGCTACCGACCATGGGAACGAGCGAGGTGGTGGACGTTTGCGGAATTGCCGCGCCCGGTGCATAGGCATTCAACGCTTTCACGACGATATTCGTGTTTGAAAACGTGAATGCGACATTCGCGGCGATCATTCCGGAAACGAAAGTGCCGTGACCGTTATTCGAAAAATTCGAAAAGCCCAGGCCATCGCCCACGAAATCCTCTCCGCCGATAACCGCATTATTGAGCGTGATGTGCGGAAATCCCGGACGGATGCCACTGTCGATCACTGCGACGATGACGCCGTTGCCGAGTTTACCTGCCGCATGAAGCGGATCCAGCCCCATCAGCGAATTGTTGACAATGTATGCCGCGGGTTGGGCCGTCGGCAGGCCGGCGGTTTCGACAGCCGACAGTTCGCGTACAGCCTCGAATTCGGCTTCTAAAGGCCGTGCTACGCCGAACGGCTTGTCGCGGATTTTGTCCGGGAGATTCACGATGGCGTCTTTTTGCATCGATGCCGCGCCTGCAAGCGCGCGGATAGCCGTGAGGGCGGACACGGGGATTTGAGCCGCAACCGCATCGATGTATTTGTATTGTTGAGTTACCTTGCCGCGGCGCGCTTCTATAGCTGCGACGAGTTTAGCGTAGGGTTTTGGTGTTCGAATCAGGACCTGCTCGACAGCTTCTGGTTGGGCCGCCGCCGTTCCCGCTGCAAGTACCAACGCGAAGCCAATGATCGTTCTTCGGTTCAACAGGAATCACTCCCTTCGAGGATCGCCGGCATGTAATCGCCGGCATCCGGGTAGATCTAGGTAGGAGTAGTAAGCCCAGCCATTGTGCTCACATCTTCAAGCGGTCTGTCAACACAGCATTGAAGTAAATACGTCAGGCCTTCGAACGCTGGGCTGCGGACCGTGGGTGCGCATTGCGTCGATTAGCGACGACGGTCTGCTAACCCGACTTTCGCGAAAGACAGGCTAACTCACCTCCCTACAAATTCGCTGGATGGCGACACCCGTCGTGCTCGAACGAGAGTCTCCGATATTCGGTGGGCTGTTGAGCGGTGCTGGGGTGCGATCGCGAGACGGGACTGGGCCGAAGGAATAGATCGCAGGCGCGACGGAGACCTAACCTAAGCGGTCGCGCCGACCACGAGCAAGCGATGCCGACCGAGCCTATTTGCGCAACATCGCGAATCCGTAAAGCGTATCTCCGGCGCCGACCACAAGGTACTGTGTTCCGTCCAGTTCGTACGTCATCGGTCCATTGCTCATCGCGGTGCCGAGATTGACGTGCCATAGCGCTTCCCCGCTTGTCGCATTCAGCGCGACGAGGTTGTTCGACGGATCCCCGGCAAATACAAGATTCCCTGCGGTGCTCAATACGCCTGAGCGAATTCCGGAGCCCTCCCACTTATGGCTCCAGCGAATCTTACCTGTCTTATAGTCGATGGCTTGTAACATCGATTCGGAATGGCCGCCTCTGTCGTTTCCGCCCCAACCTTCGGGTTTGTCGTCATCATCGAAGATGTAATAGATACTAAACCCGCGGGACGCGTTGATATAGAACAGCCCGGTTTCCGGACTGAAGCTCGGCGGAGGCCAGTTCGCAGCGCCCCCCTGATTCGGGGTAACCAGCGCGCCATCGATCTGCGGCTGTTTCGCCGGATCGGGTATCGGCTGCCCCTTAGGATCCAGTCCTTTCGCCCAATTCGTCTTCACGTATTGAGTGCTGACAACGTTCTTGCCGTTGGTACGATCCAATACGAAGAAGTACCCGTTCCGGCTCGCTTGAGCCAGTAACTTCCGCGGCTGCCCATTCACTACTCCGTCGAACAACACAGGGGTTTGCACGGCATCCCAGTCGTGGGTATCGTGTGGCGACGACTGAAAATGCCATTTCATTCTCCCAGTGTCCAGATCGAGCGCCACAATCGACTCGGTGAACAGATTGTCGCCTTGACGAGCCTTCCCGGCTATAACAGGCTGCGGATTCCCGGTTCCAAGGTAGACCGTGTTTGACGACGCGTCGTAAGTACTCGGCACCCAAGTCATACCGCCTCCGTGCTTTGCCGCGTCGGCATTAGGCCATGATTCTGAACCTGGGTCGCCTTTCTGTTGGGGCACGGTATACCAACGCCACTGGAGATCGCCGGTTTCCGGATCTCGCGATTCGAGATACCCGGGGATATCGAGATCATCCCCGCTAACGCCTACCAGCACGTGATTGCCGATGACAACCGGTGCCACCGAGGCGTAGTACATTTGGTCGAGATCGCAGATCTGCCTGTGCCAGCGCTCTTTTCCATCGTTGAGGTTCAGGGAGACAAGGTTGCAATCGGGTGTTTCGAAGTACAACCAACGTCCGTAGACTCCAACGCCCCGGTTACCAATATGAATGCCGCCTTTAGAATCCCAGGCGTGGTGCCAGATCTCGCGTCCAGTCCTAGCGTCGATGGCCCAAACATGGTCGGGAACGGTGACATACATCACGCCGTCGACAACGACTGGCGTTGCCTTGATAGCGCCCCCGAAACCGCTGGGCAGATTCGTACGGAAGACCCACGCCAAGCTCAACGAAGAGATATTGGAATCATTGATTCCTGTCAACTTACTAAACCTGCGGCCGCTGTAATCTCCGTTGTAAGTGGGCCAGGAGTCCGTCGCCGGTTGAGTTAGTTTGGCGGGATCGAGCGATTGTGCGAACAGGGCGGATGAGAGGATAGTTAGCACGATCGGGAACAACTTCATTTCAATGTCTCCAGGTAAGCGACAACATCATGGATATTCTTGTCCGTGTATTTATCCAGTAGCGCAACGTGTGCGGCGTAGGGATCACTCTTTGTAATCTTCAGTTGCTCGATCCGCTTCCAGGAATGATAATCGCCCGACGCGTCACGCAGGGAGACGTTGAAGTCATCCAGATGCAGCAGCAGGCCGCTGACTGATTGGCCCGAAGGAGGTGTGACAGTCACCATCACGGGCTTGGAATGCCCCGTTGCGCCGCGGCCGAAACCAAGAGTCTGAGGAAATACGAATCGCTGCTGGAGCGTCGGCGGATCGTATTTTTGCGCGATTCCTGCCAGGTCGCCGGTAACCGAGTGGCACGATCTGCATCCACCGGCGCCATTGAAGTAAGTCTCACCGGCTTTTGCATCCCCGGTCAGCACGTTGATGACTTTCGAGTACGGCCCGCTGCGAAGTGTATCGTAGACCCTTTGGTGGAGGAAATGCGACAGGTCTGCCACCTGCACCGCCGTGAGACTGGCGCTCGATTTCCCGCTTTGCATAGGATGGCCATGTTTCAGGAACGGCCCGATCGTGTCTGCATACCGGTCGCGTAGGATAGTGACCGAACGAACAAGGTCCGGACCGTTGTCGTTCCCGCGCGCTTTTGGCCCGTGGCAGGTAATGCACTCGGCGATATAGACGGTCTTCCCGCGGGCGGCGGCTTCCGGATCAACCACATGTTTATCGTTCGCGCCCATGCTCAGGCCGCCACCGCGGCGCCGGGGCGGTGGAGAAGGACTGGCAGTCCGTGCGGGATTGCTATGGCCCTCTGGCGGGAAGTTCGTCGCCAGGTAATCGAGCACCTGTCCGAACTCCTCCTCAGTGCCTTTTGCGCCGCGCTGGACCATGCGTGCAATAACCTGTGACCATTCCTGTCGCGACATGCCACGTGGAACCACGACCTCCGCCCCATGACAGGATCCGCAAACCTTTTGGACAGTGCTTTTTCCCGGAGCGTCCGGAAATTCCAGCCTGTCGCTCACGGACTTAGCTCCGCTGCTCCGGACCGATTGCCCAGCGCCGGACTGAACTACAAACAGTGCAATCCCCCCCTGAATCAGGCACTTTCCTAAAGAACCAGTAAGACGCATCAAGCCCCCATCAGCCTCTCGAGATACCTCAGATTTCGTTTTGTGTCCGCCTCAACATCTCCCGACGGCGAACCAGTCTCCAGATTCGCGTACCCTTGGAACCCGATCTCGTCGATAGCGTTCAGGATCTCCGGCATATTCACTCGCCCATCGCCCAGGTAGCTCTTGTCCTTGAAGTGAAACATGCAGATACGGTCCCGTCCTAGCGTTCGTATCTCCGTTGGAACATCGTATCCGTTGTAAGTCGAGTTCCCGACGTCGTACCAGACCTTAAATGCTTTCGATTTAACTTTATCAACGGCGTATAAGTTGTCCGCGCCGGAACTCGTATTTTCAAATCCCAGGACGACGCCAGTCCGCTCGGCTTCCGGCACAAGGTCCTGAATCAATCCGATTACTCGTTCCAACTCGGGACGTTCCAGAACCTGGCACTTACCAAAGAATACGAGCATGAGCACACCGGCGCCCAGACTACGAGTGATTTCGATTCCCTTGCGTACCCACATCGGTGAGTTGCCGCTGTCTTTCAGGCAGTCGGTGTGAAGCATGTCGAGATAAGTGGAATTCAGCGGAATCCCATAATGCCTCGATGCCGCGACCCACGCGCGTTGAAGTTCCGGGTCCTCCAATGGAAGCGTCTTGCCATCTTTCGACCGGCCCAGAGTAACTTGAACACCTGCAAGTCCGATTCTTTTGGCTACTGCGAGGGCCTCCGGCTTCCCGGCCAAGCGAAACACGGTATCCATCGCTCCGATCTTGAGGCCCGAAGGCGTGGCACCGAATAGTGCGCTGGCCGCGCCGCCCGACGCGACTTTAAGGAATGTTCTACGTGGTAACACACTTCCTCCCAGATCTCTTTCCCCGGTTTAATCCATTGTACAGATCCGGCGGGGTCTGAGGCAGTCCGCAGGCGGCGTTGTCCCATCTGCGGCTCCGCCGAAAGGAAGGATTGGCGTCGAATAGCGGATAATGACAGGCAGAGTCGCTATATGTGGTCACTCGGTGAAATCAAAGAGCGAATAAGGTTCTTCTACGGCATGAGCCGGCGCAGCGAAGCCATATTCGCGATGTTGAATCGTATGTATCGCGAGCCGCTGTTAGCTGCGGAAAAGGCCGCCGATCCGCTGACTCTCGCGCCCTATGGCTATACTGCGTATTCACAAGGTGACGATGATGGCATTATCGAGGAAATTTTTCGGCGGATCGGCACCACGAATCGCCACTTCATAGATTTCGGCTGTGCCGACGGCATCGAAAACAACACGACCTATCTGGTGCTGACTGGCTGGAGCGGACTATGGATGGACGGGGGCGACGCCAGTATCGAGTCGGTTCGACGTCATTTCTCACAGTTCGTCGAGAACGGTCAGCTCAAAGTCAAGCAGGCCTTTATCACTCGCGAAAATATTAATGCGCTCATTGGAGAAGCCGGCATGGATGCCCAACCCGATTTGTTGAGTATCGATATTGATGGGAACGATTACTGGGTATGGGAGGCGATCGATACCGTTCAACCTCGCGTGGTCGTCATTGAATACAATGCGACCTTCCGTCCGCCGCACCAAATGGTGCAGAAATACGATCCGGCCTATCGTTGGAATTCCGACTCCTATTTCGGCGCGAGCCTGAAAGCCCTGGAGATATTAGGTATCCGGAAGGGCTTCAGCCTGGTGGGATGCAACTTCGCCGGCGTCAACGCATTTTTCGTTCGCAACGACCTGATCGGCGATCTGTTCTCGCGACCGTTCACCGCCGAGCATCACTACCGGGAAGCCATGTACGACGCGTTCGTTCGCGGGTACAGCCGGCATCGCAAAGCGATTGGACCTTACGTGAACCTGGCGTCCGAAGCCGGCACCCGAACGCCGGAGCCCGTCAGCGTCCACCGATGAGCTACCAGATTTGAGATTCCCCGCGCACTCGCTCAGCGCGTCAATGGACCCGCTCGCACGCCTGAGCCAGGCGTTTCGCCATTACAAGGTACGCCGAGGGATTAAACGCCAGCCCGATATGCGTGCCGGGTACCTCGAAATCGAGTTCGGGGTCTCCAGTAACGCTGTATTGCCAGTCCACGACCCCGTCTGTCCGTGTGTAAATGGCCGTCATTTGCGTGAGTGCGGAAGTTTCGAGCCGCAACGAGCTTACGAAATCGCAACTGCACTGACCCGTAAAACAATCCGGCAACACCGATTCGCCATGCCGGGTTTTAATCCAGCCGCGCACCATTTCAGCCAGGCGAAGAACGTTGGAATGAATCACTTTGCCCCGGAACGGTGATCCCAGAGTGATCACGGAGGCAACGTCCTGAGGGCGCTGGATGGCAGCGGAAAGCGCAATCATACCGCCCAGGCTGTGACCGATCAGGTGAATTCGCCCGCCGGTCTCGCGAACCGCGCGATCGATGGTCGAGTTCAGCCGCCGTCGCACCAATAAATTCGGACATTCCGCGTTTATGCCAATATCAGAGAAGTACGGGCGGTAGTTCATTCTGTGCAGCCACGCATACATCTCCACCAGATACGCATCAGTTCCAAGGAATCCAGGGATGACAATGACGCCGGATTTATCCCCGAGTGGTGCGCCCAGGCCGTAATAAACCGGGGCAGCGTGTAGCAACGCTGCTTCGACGCCGCATAACAGTTCGCGCCACAAAGGCAGATCGGCAGCCGCACGGTCTTGAGGATTTAGAGTTTTCCAGGACACAGATCGAGCTCTCGCCCTCTCTTTCGTCGACTTCTATGTGTTTGATATGTTGACACGTGTTAGTGTTTCTGTAAAGAAAGGATCAATATCTTGTTCGCTCCTGTTGTAACGTGCGCCCTTGCAGGTCTCGTATTTGGATCGATGATGTACGGTGCCGATGACGTGCGGTTTGTAGAGAAACTCGGCGGCGGAACGATCCAGTATTACACCGGCAACCGGGCGCCGCTCGCAGCGAGCCCGCTCGCCAAGTTGCCCATCGGGAATGTTCGCCCCGAAGGCTGGATTCGGCATCAACTGGAACTCATGGCGAACGGCTTTTCAGGCCATCTGAACGAGATCAGCCAATTCTGTAAGTACGAGGGGAACGCCTGGGTCACGAAGGGCGGCCACGGCGACCGCGGATGGGAGGAAGTGCCGTACTGGCTCAAAGGCTTTACCGATCTCGGCCTTATTCTCGATGATCCCCGGCTGAAGTCCGAAGCTCGCCGGTGGCTCGATGCCGTTCTCGCGAATCAGCGCACAGATGGGTATTTCGGAAATCAGAAGAACCTCGATGTCCGCGACGGCGATCAGCCGTCAATGCTCACCGATCGGCCTGACCGAGTGATCGACCTGTGGCCGAACATGATCATGCTGTATCCGCTGCGGTCGCTGTATGAAGCGACGGGCGATGCGCGTGTACTGCCGTTCATGACCCGTTATTTTCAGTGGCAATTAAAACTTCCGGTGAGCCAATTTCTTCCGGGAAGCTGGCAGAAATACCGTGGCGGCGACAACCTCGACAGCATTTACTGGCTGTACAACCGGACCGGGGACGCGTTCTTACTCGAACTCGCCAAACGTACACACGAGCGCACAGCGGACTGGGTGAATAACATTCCCACGTGGCACGGCGTGAATATCTCGCAGGGCTTCCGCGAACCCGCGGAGTATTTCCAGCAAGCGCGCGACTCGAAGTTTCTCAGCGCTACCGAGAACGACTATCAGAAAGTGATGCAGCAGTACGGGCAAGTGCCCGGCGGAATGTTTGGCGCCGACGAGAACGCGCGCCCCGGACACAGCGGTCCGCGCCAAGCCGCCGAGACGTGTTCGATGGCCGAGTATCTGTTGAGCGACGAAATGCTCACCCGAATCAGCGGCGACCCGGTTTGGGCAGAGCGCGCCGAGGAAGTGGCATTCAATTCGTTGCCGGCATCGATGACACCGGACCTCAAAGGTCTGCACTACCTGACGGCGCCGAACATGGTCCAACTGGACCGTGCGAGCAAAGCGCCGATGCTCGAGAACGGCGGCGACATGCTGTCGTACAACCCGTATCAGTACCGCTGCTGCCAGCACAACGTGGCCCACGCGTGGCCGTACTATGCCGAGAACCTGTGGATGGCTGCCGCTGGAAACGGACTCGCCGCAGTGCTGTACGCCCCCAGCAGCGTGAAGGCGAGGGTGGGAGACGGCACGGAAGTTCACCTGGAGGAAACAACGAAGTACCCCTTCGACGGAGCGGTCTCGCTTCGCCTCACGGCTCCGAAATCGGTCAAGTTCCCCCTGGTCCTGCGTATTCCCGCCTGGACTCATGCTCCAACCGTGAAGTTGAACGGAAAAGCGCTGGCGGCGAAAGCGACCCGCCGCGGCTGGCTGGTAATCGACCGGACCTGGAACAACGGCGATCAGGTCACCCTCGATCTCCCCATGTCGATCTCCGTCCGCACTTGGGCAGTTCACGGGAACAGCGTCTCGGTCTACCGCGGCCCGCTCGCGTACTCCCTGAAGATTGGCGAGGACTGGAAACAGTACGGGAATAACAAAACGTGGCCCGCTTTCGAAGTATTTCCTACCACTCCGTGGAACTACGCTCTCGCCATTGACAGCGCGAACCCGGCAAGTTCGTTCGCGGTGAAGACGGCATCCGGTCCGCTAGCGCCACAGCCGTTCACTCCCGGCAACGCGCCGGTCTCGCTCACCGTCCGCGCCCGGCCTGTCCCCACCTGGACGCTCGAACCGAACGGGCTGATTCAACCGGTTCCCAACAGTCCGGTGAACACCACTGCCGCACCCGAGAATGTCACGTTGATTCCAATGGGCTGCGCGCGCCTGCGCGTATCGGTGTTCCCGGTAGCGAAATAGGGGGAGCGCAGCGATGCCCGCGAAAGACCGTTTCGCTTCGTCGTTGATTGCGCTTTTCGATGCCGCGTCAGACCTGTCCGGCGCGACGCTCGAGTCGCAGGCCGACGCACTTATCTGCGAGCAGAAATGCGACGCGCGAAACCTGTTGGCGGATCTGCTGGAACAATTGCGCCGCACGAACCGCGGCGGGGCCGACTGAAGTCTCGGAAGCGCTCGCCTCCGCGCGGCTGTTACTTGGTCCCGCGCGACATCCCCCTCGCCAGCCGAACCGGCACCGGCCACTCTGTCCATCCTGCCAGTCGCACCATGGCCTTTCAGGCATGCTGTATTATCCGGCCCGACAGATATTAATATCTTCAGATGTAAAAGGTGGTATCTTTGGTCTGCAGTAGTGCCTCGAATTGAAAGTTAGTTCGCAATCGACAGGGGGATTCTGAGGAATGAGATACAACCTCGTTCGTCTCGTTACACTTTTTCTAGTTCTATTTGCAGTGTCGCTTCAGACGGCACCCGCGCAGGTGCTGTACGGCTCTGTGGTCGGTGTGGTGGAGGACCCAAGCGGAGCCACCGTACCGAATGTACAAATCACGCTCACGAACAAAGCAACTGGCCAGATCTATAACGAAACGTCGGACGGCGCTGGACGGTACAGCATCATCAACGTCTCGCCTGGCGCTTATGACCTGAAAGCCAGCGCAAACGGTTTCAAAACGCAGACGCGAACCGATGTAGTGGTGACCGCGAATGAAGTCGCCCGCGTTCCGTTCAAGCTGGAAGTCGGCTCACTGAGCGAGCAGGTGACAGTGGCAGCAGACGCCACGCAACTGCAGACCGACAAAGCCGATACGCACTCCACGCTCAGTACCCAGGCGGTAACTGAGATGCCGCTGCCCGGATACCGGAACTACCAAAGCCTGATCAATCTGGTTCCGGGAGCAACGCCGGCTACGTTTCAGAACTCCGCAACGGACACGCCAAACCGGGCGCTTTCCACCAATATCAATGGCACGAACCGGAACAATAACGTAACCCGCATCGACGGCGCGGCCAGCATCAATGTCTGGCTGCCGCACCATGCCGGCTACATCGCGCCGGCCGAGACCATCGAAACCGTGAACATCACAACATCCGCCGCGGATGCCGAACAGGGCATGACGGGCGGAGCCGCGGTGACGGTAATCACGAAGTCTGGCACCAACGAACTGCATGGCAGTTTATTCGAATTCCACGACAACCAGCACCTGAAGGCGCGGAACTTCTTCCAGGCCGCTGGAGTGGATAAGCCGCTCAGCATCTACAACAATTATGGCGGCACCATCGGCGGTCCCGTCGTCAAGAATAAGCTGTTCTACTTCTTCAGCTTTGACGGCACCCGCCAGCGCCAGGGCGCCGTGGACCGATACTCGGTCCCGACGGCGGATATCCGGCAGGGCGATTTCAGCGCGTACGGCTCCGTGGCGAACGGAGTGTGCGCATCGGGCACCTGCATTTACGACCCGCTCACCGGGAATCCCGATGGAACCGGCCGGCAGCCGTTTGCGGGCAACAAGATCCCGTTGAGCCGAATCGTGCCCCAGGCACAGAAGATCAACGCATTTTATCCGATGCCGAACCTACCCGGCGGAGAGTCCAACTATTTCGCGTCGGGCGTTCCGAAATTCAATCGCGACTACATCGATGTGAAGGTGAACTTCAACCGCAGCGAACGTCACCAGATTTGGGGCAAGTACGGCCACATGTCGGCTCTTGTCGGCGGCACCCCGATTCTTGGACAAGCCGGCGGATCAGCCCCTGGTGCGGACCCAGGCCTGGGCGACACAAAGATCAATAACGGGTCGATGGGTCACACCTATACGTTCTCGCCCACGCTGCTCCTCGACGGCATCGTCGGTTATCAGCGGCAGGATCAGCAGGTAACCGGCAGCGATTTCGGAACGAATTTCGGAGACCAACTCGGAATTCCCGGACTGAACGGCTCCGACATTCGCGAAAGCGGGTTCCCGAACATCGATAACGGCTTTGAGACCACGGGTGTGCCGGGCTGGATGCCGCTGTTCCGAGTCGAAGAAACCTACACGACAAGTCACAACCTGACGTGGACCAAGGGCGCGCATGAACTTCGGATCGGGGTTGACGGCCTGCTGCTGAAACTCGATCACTGGCAGCCGGAGTTGGGCGCCGGCCCGCGCGGGTATATCAACTTCGACGGCACCATCACGGCCTTGAACGGCGGCGCAAGTCCAAACTACTTGAATTCGTACGCCTCTTTCTTGCTGGGAATGCCTTACGAGTACCAGAAGAGTATCCAATACATCCAGATGACCGGTAACGAATGGCAGTTCGGCGCCTACGTGCGCGACCGCTGGCAGGTGAACCGGAAACTGACGTTGAATCTCGGGTTGCGGTATGAATATTACCCGCTCATGAACCGCGGGAACGGAAAAGGGCTGGAATGGCTGGACATCAACACCATGAAGGTCTACCTCGGCGGACGCGGGAACGTGCCGGAGGACAACGGGATGAGCGTCAGCAAAAAGATGTTCTCGCCCCGTCTGGGCCTTGCCTATCGTCTGGACGACAAGACCGTAATCCGGACCGGGTACGGATTGAACTACGACCCGCTGCCTTTCTCGAGGCCGCTGCGCGGATTCTATCCGTTGACCGTGAACTTCGATTTCGTTTCGGAAGCGTACGTGCCGTACAACAACATCAGTCAGGGTCTGCCTCCGGTGTTCGGTCCCGACCTCTCGACAGGTGTTGTGGATCTTCCGGCCGTCGCCGACATGCGTTCACCGTATCGGGGTGAAATTCATCGCGGCTATATCCAAAGCTGGAATTTCACTGTCGAACGAAAGCTGCCGGCCGACTTCGTCGTTAACGTCGGGTACGTGGGCACGGAATCCACAAATATGCTCGCCGACCTCGACGTCAATGCCGCTGGACCCGGAGCCGGGAACAACGGCCGTCCGGAGGTCGCTCAGTTTGGCCGCAACATCTCCACCAATCTTTGGGACGGTTATCTGAGCGCCAATTACCACTCGCTCCAAACCTCGATCAATAAGCAGTTCTCGCACGGCTTGTTGATTAAGAGCGCCTACACGTGGTCGAAGGCCATGAACATGACGGACGACGACGGATGGGCCGGCGTGAGTTGGAACTGGGGACCTGCGTTCCGCCGCAACTACGCTCCCGCGGGGTATGATCGCACCCACGTGTTCCAGGCGGGCTGGGTATACCAACTGCCGTTCGGGAGCGGCCAGAAGTGGCTGACGAAGAAGAACGCAGCTGAGTGGATCGCGGGTGGTTGGGAAGTGGATGGTGTGTTCGCCGCCTATACGGGCACGCCGTTTACGATTTCGGCACCGAACGGTTCCACCATCAACGCCCCCGGCAATGCGCAAACGGCAAACCAGGTGGCTGCGGTTACGAAGACCGGCGGTATTGGACCGGGAGCCTACTACTACGATCCCAAGTCGTTCGCGGCTCCGGTCGGCCAGACGTGGGGAACGTCGGGACGCAATTCCATGAGGAATCCCGGCGCGGTGAATGCGAACCTGACCCTCATGAAGAATTTCGTCGTAAACGAGCGGTTCAAAGCGACGTTCCGGACTGAGATGTTTAACGCGTTCAACCATCCGCAATTCGGCGGTGTGAACGGAGACGTCACCAGTTCGAACTTCATGTCGGTTCTCAGCGCGAGCGGTGAGCGCCAGATCCGATTCGGATTGCGAATCGCGTTCTGAGCTCTCGCGGCTCGATTTCATAAACTGGGCGGCCCGGTTTCCGGGCCGCCCTTTTTGTCTCTACGGTATCCTGCAAGGACGGGGCTGAAAAGCGCACAAGCGAACCAAGGTTCCGTTCACAACCGCACCATGACTCTGAAATGGCTCGTCGCTGGAATCGGCGACATCACCACCAAACGCGTGCTTCCGGCAATACTCGCAGAACCGCGCAGCGAACTCGTGGGTATTGTCACGCGTGATCCCGCAAAGGCGGAGGCGTACGGGGCACCGGCATGGACCGACTTCGACCGGGCCCTGGCGGAGTCGGGCGCCGATGCCGTTTATGTGGCGACTCCCGTTTCGCTGCACGCGCCGCAGACCATCGCTGCGTTACGCGCTCACAAACACGTTCTATGCGAGAAACCGATGGCCATGAACTACGCGGAAGCCGGCACCATGGAGCGCGCCGCAACGGAATCGGGCCGCTCACTCGGAATTGCCTATTACCGCCGCAACTATGCGAAAGTGAACCGCGCGCGAGAACTGCTTCAGTCCGGGGTAGTCGGGATTCCAGTTTTTGCCGAAGCGACCTCGCACGACTGGTACGCACCCCAGGACCAGGAGCAGGATTGGCGCATCGATCCTTCACGCGCTGGCGGCGGCCCGCTGTACGATATCGCTTCGCATCGCATCGATTTGATGAATTACTTCTTCGGCCAACCGCGGCGCGTTACGGGCCAGATCTCGACGCTGGTACAGGCGATGCCCGTCGAGGACAACGCGACCGTGATGATCGAGTACGCCTCGGGTGTCCGAGCCGTAGTCGACGTCCGATGGCATTCGCGCGTAGCTCGCGATGAGTTCCGGATTCGAGGCACCGAAGGCGAGATCGAGATGACGCCGCTGAATTCACCACGTATCGTTTATCCGGGTGGAGAAGAGGCCATACCTGCGCACACAAATCTGCACTATCCATGTGTTGAGAACTTTGTTGAACACATTCTCGACGGCCGGCCGTTGCTTTCGACCGGGACAACTGCGATGGTGACGGATTGGGTTACCCAACAGGTGATGCTGGCAGGGCAAAGCGGCCGCGGAACGGACCACGGCCGCGGAAGCCCTACTTGTTAAATCTGTCCTCGACGGCTTTCCAGTTCACGACGTTCCACCAGGCGGCGATGTACTCGGCGCGGCGGTTCTGATACTTCAAATAATACGCGTGCTCCCACACGTCCAAGCCCATTACCGGGTGTAGACCATCCATAATCGGGCTGTCCTGGTTGGCGGTCGAGAGAATCTCGACCGTGCCGCCCTTTTTCACCAGCCACGCCCAACCGGAACCGAAACGGCCCATCGCCGCGGCGGAGAACTTCTCTTTGAACGTGTCGTAACTGCCGAAAACTGAACTGATGGCTTCGGCGATTTTCCCGCTCGGAGCGCCGCCTGAATTCGGCGCCATAATCTCCCAGAACATCGTGTGATTTGCATGGCCGCCGCCATTGTTACGAACAGCCGTACGAATGTTTTCGGGCACCGCGCTCAAACCATTCGCGAGAATTTCTTGAATCGGCTTATTCGCAAGCTCCGGAGCAGATTCCAGCGCCTTGTTCAGGTTCGCGACATAGGCACCATGGTGCTTGCCGTGATGAATCTCCATAGTCATCTTGTCAATGGATGGCTCCAAAGCATCCGGAGCATACGGCAAGTTCGGCAAAGTAAATGGCATTACGCCTCCTCCTAAGTTGAATGCTAACGTCTATTATCACCCTACCCTTTTGACGATGCTCAAAAGAGATTCGAAGATTCGCGGTTACTCGTTGCCGAAGATGGAAAGGAGGTGATCGTCGGGGTCTGGAAAGTTTGCCGCCCAGAACGGACCGCTAACGTTGCGCGGCTCGTTGAGAAAAACCACGCCTTGGGCGCGCAAGGCCTCGAATGCCTCTTTGACGTGCCGGACCGGAAAGACGATCTCGACCGCATCGATCTTCGCATCTCTCGTCTTGCCCAAAGGTTCGCTCAACGCGAGCGTAATTGAACCCGCGTCGAGAAAAGCAAATCCCTCGATCTGATTGCGCACGTCGAGGCCGAGGCGGTCGCGGTAAAACTCGACGGAACGTTGGAGGTCGTCCACGCCGAGCATGACCATATTGATCTCGGTCAGTCGAAAGTCAGTCACTAAGGGAACGGTAACAGAGAGCGGAATTGCGATACAAGCGATAAGTTACGTAACTCCAGCTAGGTGTTTGTAATGTTGTGGCGGCGTGGCGGAAAATATCACTGATATGATCTGGCAGACCGTGCGGCGAGGATTCGGACCGGGGATAGGAGGCTATGGAGGTTCATCTGATCGACGGCACATACGAACTGTTCCGTCATTTTTATGCACTGCCGTCCGCCAAGGATGCTGAAGGGCGCGAGATTGCGGCCGTCCGCGGCGTAGTCGCCAGCGTACGGGGCATGATCGAGCGGGGTGTCACTCATCTCGGCGTCGCGACGGATCACGTGATCGAGTCCTTTCGCAACAGCCTGTGGCCCGGTTACAAGACCGGAGAGGGGGTCGACCCAGCGCTTTTCGGCCAATTTCAACCATTGGAAGACGCTCTGGCTGAAATGGGTGTAACGGTGTGGCCGATGGTTGAATTCGAAGCGGATGATGCGCTGGCGTCGGCAGCGGTTGCGGCGGCGCGAGACGAACGCGTCGATCGTGTCGTTATTTGCACCCCGGATAAAGATTTGGCGCAATGTGTCAAGGGAACGCGAATCGTGCAGCTAAACCGGCGGACCCGCGCGATTCAGGATGAGGCGGGCGTGCTGGCGAAGTTCGGCGTGCTGCCTGACTCAATTCCGGACTACCTGGCGCTTGTGGGAGATTCGGCCGACGGCTATCCGGGCCTGCCCGGTTGGGGTGCCAAATCCACCGCCGCAGTACTCGCAAAGTTCGGCCATCTTGAATCGATCCCAGAAGATTGGCGCAGCTGGCGTGTGAACGCCGCAAATGCCGGATCGCTCGCCGCAACGCTTCAGCGCGAACGTGAGTATGCGTTTCTGTTTCGGACACTTGCGACGTTGCGGAGCGATATTCCTCTGTTCGATTCAGTCGACGAACTAGAGTACCGGCGTTCCGTGCGCACAGGGGAGTGAGTGGACCACCCAGAAAAGACCAGCGCCCCGAGTCAGTGGGTCATCGCGTAAATCAGGTAGTTGACGCCATAGCGGTATGCGAGTGTCGTCATCGCTTCGGGGTACTCAGGAGCGTCGGCATACTCCCAAGCGTCGCCGACATCCGTATTGAAGTTGACGGCTACCACCATACGGTTACGGTCGTCGTACATCGCGCGCCAGGTCGGTTCGGTCCCTTCCGGCTGATGGACGGTGACCTTTCCGTCCGCGCCCAATCGGAGATGACGCGTACCGGGGATGAACGTACGATCCTTCTCGCGGATGTCGTAGAGGACGTGCATCACCGAATCCGATTCCGCGATATCGGGGATCGGCTTGCCCGGAAGCACGCGCTCCATTGTTTTTCGAAACACTTCCCACTGTTCCGGCCCCCAGAAATCGTCGACTACAAGGAAGCCGCCCCGTTGCAGGTATTCGCGGAGCCGCGCGGTTTCGGCATCGCTCAGACCCCACCAGCCCGACTGTGTCGCGTAGATCCAGGGATAGTCGAACAGTTGATCGTCGGTGAGGCGAAAATGGCGCGGGTCGCCCGTGTGAATGCGGGTCAGGCGGCCGACTCCGGTCGAGAAGTGTTCGTCCGCGTCGGGCCAATCGACCATCCACCAGCCGTCACCGGTTGCCCTCCGCGAGCTAAACCCCCAGCCGCGGTGATATTCGGGCAGGTCGTTGTACTCTACGCGGACAAAGTGAAACTCCGCCTGTGTGGGGAATGATGCAGCAGGCCGCCCTGCGTGCGCGATGAAGAACCGTTGTGCGAGCGCGGCCACCGTCATGGCCGCGGCAACAACCACGAGAAGCAAAACTCTGCGGCCAAATGAAATCACATCGTGGCGGTCGTTTCCCAGGTGCCTTCGTCGACCGCTGAATTGTCGGCCACCGCGCGGGTCTTGTATTTGCCGGCAAGCTTCTTGCCCGTCATCTCGCCATCGATTGTCGATTCGAGTTCCGTTCCCTGTAAATCGAACGTATACACTACGTGCAGTTTGGGGCCTTCGACACTGATCGACTTCACGTTGCACTTCACGTCCTGTCCTCCAAGCGAGAACATGACTTCCGATGTCCACTTATCGTCG
Source organism: uncultured Acidobacteriota bacterium (assembly GCA_963720745.1). Lineage (GTDB taxonomy): Bacteria > Acidobacteriota > Terriglobia > Bryobacterales > Bryobacteraceae > TMP-7. The sequence goes on along the minus strand of CAVRGO010000007.1, from coordinate 4,607 downwards.
GAAGCCGAAGTCAGTGTGATGTGGAAGTCGCCCGACGCGCCGGATGCGCCTTCCCATTTTCCGGTATACTTCCCCGCTGCGATGGTATCCGCAAGAATCGGGAGGAGCGCAAAGAGAGTGATGACAGGGATGACGAATCTGCGTTTCATCGTTTTCAGATCTCCGGGTAAAACTCGAAAAAGGCGTCCAGCGACTGCATTAGTTGGGAGCGGATCTCCTGCTCGCCGCCCTCGATCAGGTGCATAGTGACGTGGGACTGCTTGCCGTTGTTCAATGTGATCTCCGCATCGCCAATGGAGGCGATTTCATCGGCCGGAAGCAGCCGCATGCCGTAAACCAATGCGAGTCGCGCCATTCGCTCATGGTAGCCGATTGCACGGTGCGCGTCCTGCTCGAACCGGGCACGACGCTCGCAGCACCGGAATCAGACGGCCGACTCGTTAATGTTTCCGTTGCGAATCCGAATGGCTTCGACAACATCGAACACAAAGATTTTGCCGTCGCCGATCTTCCCCGTCCGCGCGGCCCGGACGATCGCTTCAACAATCGCCTCGACGTCCCGGTCGCCGGCAACCACCTCGATTTTTATTTTCGGAAGCACCCCGGTTTCGTACTCCCGGCCGCGATAGATTTCTTTATGACCTTTTTGCCGGCCGTATCCCCGCACATCGCTGATCGTCATCCCGCCGGCGCCTGCCTCTTCGAGCGCTTTCTGTACGTCTTCGAGCTTGAACGGTTGAATGACGGCCTCGATCTTCTTCATCCGGTTCTTGGACCCGTACCTGTCGAGGTCGAGTGAATGCCTCCATGACAGGTTCGCATGGAACACCGCCTCAGCGGACAACTGGGTTCGGAGCATTGGCCGATCAGAGTCGTTCGTTTAAGACTTGGAGCGGGATGGTCGCTCGGTATTCGATACGGTTCACGGGTCCCATCAGATCGAACCTGCCCCCCAAGCTTGGCGATCCCGATTGTCCGCCGAGGAAGGTGACCGACCGGGCGGCCACCGCGCCGGCGCTGTCCAGTCCGCGCCATGTTCCCGATTCGAGACGAGTCGGCGAACCGACCGCGAATCGCATTGTCAGTATCAGTTGCTTTGTGCCCTCGCTGTAGACTGCCCTGACGTCCAGACGATCGCCATCCCGCGTTCCCTTCAGCGATGTCAGTGCGAACCGCGACACATCTGTCGCACCGCTCACCGCCTCGAGCGGCTGGTGATCTCGCTCATCACAGGCGCAGAACAAAGCCACGCTCATGAGCAATACGAACCGTTCTCGACGCACGTTTCAGTTTACCCGCGCTTTGGGAAATTACGACAGGCCGAGTAACAATTCGAACCTTACAGGCGGCAGTTCGGTACTTTTCGCAGTGTTACAGACGGGTTGCTATTCCCGGAGGCCTCAATTTCCGCGCCTACGGACGGTAAGGCAGTTCGGTCATCCGCTTGCAAGTTACCATTGGTCGGTATGGTTCGTCATGGCTGCCAGATTCGTTCGCCGGAATCTCAACCGATGGACGAAACTGAAAAATGCCATCATCCGGGGGTGAATCTGTGACAGTGACGGCGACCGACCGAGTATCGCAACTTCTCGCGACCGCATGGCAACTCCGCGAATCGGAGCAATGGGATCGGATGCTGGCACTCGCCGAAGAAGCGAGGTCCGTTTCTGAGGACGCCGGCTTCGGGCCCGGGATCCCTCGGGCCATCGCCATTCAGGCGTTCGTTCACTATATCCGGGCCGACTTCCGGACCGCCCTTTCGGAATGCATCGAAGCCCTTCAACTCGCGTCCGGAGACGCGGATGCCGAATGCCGCGCACGCAGCGTTCTCGCCTTGGTCCACTGGAGCCTCGGCAATTACGAAGAGGCTCTCAAAAATGGCGACCGAGCCATCAACCTGCTCGAATTGGTCGGCGACGGCGTCACGAAAGCGTTCGCCTTTGCCGTGAAGGGAGGAATTCTTCTGTCGCTCGGCCAGGCCGAAGAAGCCCTTGCGTGGCATCAGCGCAGCATTGAGGCATTCGACGCCGTGCCGGAAGAAGCGATGGGCCGGGCTCGTGCGCTGTCGGGTCTGGGTCTGACCTACCTGGCCCAGAAGAGGTACGACGAAGCACTAGTGGCGCTGCTCGATGCGCTGGCGCTTGCCCGCCGTACGAATCACCGCATTACGGTCGCACGCACACTCAACGACCTCGGAGAAGTCTTCGAGGCTTTGGAGAACGACCAGCAGGCCCTCGAGTACCACCGCGAAGCCCTCACTATCCGCCAGCAGGATGGATATCGCCAGGCGGAAACCACGAGTCTTCTGGCACTCGGACGGATTTACGCCCGCCGCCAGGAATACGGGCCGGCCATTGAATTTCTCGAGAGCGGATTGAAGATCGCCGAGGAACTAGAGATCCGCCCGCGCATTGCACAATTCCACCACATTCTGGCGGACGTACATCAGAAAATCGGACAACTCGCACCGGCATTGCAGCACTTCATCGCTTCCGATCGCGTGAAATCGGAACTCGCCGTGGACCAGGCTGCTCTGCGGTACAAGGCAGTGGTATTCGAAGCGCAACTCGAGGCGCTCCAGCGTAGCGCAGAACTCGAGAGTCTGGCCTCCTTGGGCGGCCTGGTAGGCGCAATCGCACATGAAATCAATTCACCGCTGGGCGCGATTCAAAGTTCTGCCAATGTGGCAATGCTGGCGGCCGAGAAACTTCTAACGGGGCACGATCCCAAAGCCGCCAACGCACTCCGGTCGAATGCGCAAGTGATTGCCGAGGCATCCAAGCGCATCTCCGAGTTGGTAATCCGGCTCAAGGTGCTGGCAGGTGTCGACCAGGCCCATTATTCGAAGGTGGAGATCGGGCACGCTGTCGAAGATGTTGTCGCGCTACTCCGCCCCGAGTTCGATCAGCGGGTTTCGGTTTTTGTCGAGCAGGAGACGATGCCTCCCGTCTACGCCTATGCAACCGAGTTGTATCAGGTCTTCCTGAACCTTCTGCGTAATTCGATTCAGGCGATTGATGGGGCCGGATCGGTGACGATACGGGTATCGATGGACGCGGATTGGTTCAAAATATCGTTCTCCGACACGGGCCGAGGAATCTCCGATGACCTGCTGCCGCGGGTCTTTACACCGGGTTTCAGTTCCGATTCCGGCCGGGTGCGTGCGTCTTTGAGCCTGTTCACCTGCCGCCTGGTGGCAAAGAAGCACGGAGGCGATATCAAGGTGGAAAGCAAAGTGGGTGAAGGATCGACATTCACAGTGCAATTGCCGCGTACGCTCGAAAACAGCGACCCCAAGCTGGAATCGGCCGGGTTCATTTAGCGCGGCGCCGCCAGGTTCACGCCTGCGAGAAGACCGCCAGCTGTTCGACTTTCGCTTGCGCGCTGCCCCGGTCGATTGATTCCTGGGCCAGCTTCACGGCGGTACGCAAATCGGTGGCCCGCCCTGCCGCCATCAGCGCCACTGCGGCGTTCACAACCACCACGTCGCGGGGTGCACCTTTTTCGCCAGCGAGAATTCGTTTCGCGATATCGCCGTTGCGCTCGGGGTCGCCGCCCGCCAGATCCGCCAATGACGCCCGGGAAACGCCAAAGTCTCCCGGCGTCCACAGGTGCTTGTCAAATTTCGTGGGTGTGATTTCGTAAACCAGCGTCGGACCGGTGGTACTCACCTCATCCAACCCGTCGAATCCGTGCACCACGTAGGCGTGAGTGGTGCCGAGCCCCGCGAGTGTCTGCGCCATGAGTTCCGCCGCATCGGGCGATGAGGCGCCGATCAGTTGATGTTGCGCGCCCGCCGGATTCGTTAGCGGGCCCAGTAGATTGAACACTGTCCGCATCTTCAATTCCGCTCGCGCCGGCTGCGCGTTCTTCATCGCGGGATGGTGCAAGGGTGCGAACAGGAATCCGATGCCGACCTTCCGAATCGCCTCACCCACCTGCGCCGCGTTCAAATTGATGTTAATGCCCAACGATTCCAGCACGTCCGCGCTTCCACAGGGTGACGACATCGAGCGATTCCCGTGTTTGGCCACCCGAACACCGGTGCCCGCCGCGACGAAAGCGGCAACGGTCGAGATGTTGAAAGTGCCGAGAGCGTCCCCGCCGGTGCCGCAGGTATCCACCAGCGCCTCGTCTCCGATTTGGGCGTCCACCCGCGCGGACCGCTCCCGCATCGCGGCAGCGAAGCCCAGCATCTCTTCCGAGGTCTCGCCCTTCATTTTCAGTGCGACAAGAAATGCGGCGATCTGGGCGGTGGTCGCGTCGCCGTCGAGAATCAGGGACATCGCCTGGAGCGCATCGTCGCGCGAGAGGTCTTCACGCGCCGCAACCCTGTGAAGGAACGAAAGAAAGGCCATGCTATAGTGGAGGTTCTGGCTTTTCTTCGAGATTAGCATAACGGCAGAAAACCAGCCCTAATCCAATGAAAATTCACGAGTATCAGGCGAAGGCCATCCTGGCCCGTTACGCCGTTCCTGTGCCCCGTGGAAAAGTTGCTTTCACGGTGCCGGAAGCGGAAGCTGCCGCGCGGGAAATTGGTGGCAGCGTGGTCGTCAAAGCTCAGATTCATGCTGGAGGTCGTGGTAAGGGGGGCGGGGTCAAAGTGG
>CAVRGO010000006.1:0-27783 GCA_963720745.1 uncultured Acidobacteriota bacterium | reverse complement strand
GAGCGCGGGATCATACACGCCATCCGGATCGATGATGACGGCGCCGACCATCTCACACAACTCGATCAAGCGGGTCAAGGCTCACGTGATGGTGGCCTTCTTGGGGTACGCGCTCTGGGTGACACTCAAGCATCTGCTGAAGCGCCGGCCGGCGCTTGTTCCAAAGCCGTCGGCGAGCGGAGTCGAGAATGCCCAGCCGATGACACCCATGCGGGCGATCGCGCTGCTGTCGACGTTGCAAAGCGCCGACATCGTCCTTCCTACGGCCGAGCGTCGGGAGATCCGCTTGCGCTGGATCACCGAGCCGACGACGGAGCAGCAATTACTGCTCAGCCAGCTCGGCATCAGGCTGCCCGAACACCTCCAACTTCACCGCGAAAATAGTGCAGACCCGGCTATCGCCTGAACTTATTTTTGATGGTTTAGGTAGGCATGGTTTAGCCGATTTGGGTAAGCGGCTCGTGAACTACCGTGGTGGGCTCCCGGGCGGACTGACAACTCACCTGACTCAGGTTTGAGGATCCGTCGCGAGAGCCTTCCAGTTGTGCGGCAGCAGTTCCGCGATGCGGTGGATGGGGTAGGTGGCAATGCGAGTGAGCACGTCGCGGAACCAGGCGAAGGGCTCGACGGCGTTGCGCTTGCACATCGCGATGAAGCTCAACAGCACAGCCGCGGTCCTGCCGCCCTTGTCACTGCCGAAAAACGTCCAGTTACCGCGGCCGATGGCGATGTCCGGGTTTTCCCGCTCGGTGGCTCCGTTGTCGATCTCCCCGTCGCCATCTTCCAGATAACGAGTTCAGCACTTACCCCACTGGTTCAGCGCTGAGCGCACGGCCCGTGCGGCCGGACTTTTTGGTAACACCTTCACATGAATATCGAGCAAATACGAGTGCAGTTACTCCACCGCGGAACCGACGAAGCAAAGAGCGCCGGTGGAACCTGTCACCAGCCACTGACCCTCTTGCGCAGACATCGACTGGGGCAATCAGATGCAACACCGGACCCATGTGGGCTGGGGCTGATCTGAATCCCCAGGGCTTTGAAGAAGTAACGGCGCATGTGCATCATGCAGCCGACCTCGGTCAGCCCGCGCGCAGGTTTGAAGAAGGCATCGTAGACCGAGTAGGCGTCGGCCTGCAAATACCCCATGTATCCTTCCAGGAATCTCGCTGGACCGTCGCGCCCGCGTGCGTGGCCGTGTAGTCGTAGACCACTACCGAAGGATGGCCATCCCCGCGTGGCGGTTCCGGCCACCACGCGAACAGCAGCGTCGAATCGAGCACCTGAACCCCGGTGTCGTCGGTTCCGATCACCTTGGATTCGAACCCAACTTTTTAGCCGACGCGTAAATAGCGCAAACATCGGACACCGCCGGCATACACCCGCCCATCGTCTTGCGCGAGATCTCCACGCCGTGGCGCGCAAGATTCTCTCCTGGCGGTGCAATGGCGAGTGGTCCGCGAATTTCGATACGATCACCTGCGCCGGCCCGCTCGCTCCCGCCGTGCTCTTCTCGATCGGCTGCGCGGGCTTCCGCTGTCTTCACCGTGCAATCGCAGGCGTACTTCGGCGGTACCCTGGGTCGCCTTCAGACGGCGGGGATGAACTGATGGCGCTCACTGGTCTCTTGGCCGAGCAGGTGCAAATCCTTGCCGCAGCCATGGCAGTGCTTTTCCGACTCAGCCAGATCGTCCACCACCCGCTCGCGAACCAAGTTCCCCCAGCGACTTGCGTGCGCTACGCTTCTTGTTCTGTTCTTGCTCGGGTTCCTCGTCTTGTTCGGCGGGCTGATCGGCTCCGGGTTCGGCTGAGGGTTCTGACTCGGACGCCTACGGATGACCGGCTTCCCACAAGGTCCCGAACAGGGCCGACTTGTCCCTGGTAGCTGTGGCTCTTGCGGTTACGTTGTGCCTCCAGGCGGTTCGCGAGCGAGCTCCGGAATTTGTCCTTCTCCGAGGTTTCGTGCTTCAGGCGCTCGCGCGACTCGACGACGATCTTATGCAGCAGATCGACGTCTTCCGGCAGATGGTCTGGATCGAGAGGCAGCACCAGCGTGCTATCAGAATAAGCGGAAACAAGGCGGTTTCCAAGTGACAACAGAGACGTATCGAAATGTTTCTATGCGGCCACGCGGCGGTACCGTTTCGCCGGTCCGCGCTGCTCAGGTCGATGCCGCTCAGCAGCGCTGCCAGTTCCTCAACTGTGATCTCGAAGCGGGTCGAGCCGGGTTCTCCGGAGGGGATCGCATAAGTGCCCGCTTCGAGCCGCTTCGCCCAAATTGCGAATCCGTCCCAATCCCAGTACAAGATCTTCAGGCGGTCCTTGCGTTTGTTCGCGAACAAGTAAAGATGTCCGGCGAAGGGGTCTAGATCGAGATGATCGCGCACCAGTGCATGCAGGCCATGAAACTTCGCCGCATGTCGCACGGACTCAGGCAGAGATAAACCCTGACACTGGCCGGCAGGTGCATCATGACCGCACAGCATCCAGCACCAGGCGAAGCGTGGCCGCATCAACGCCGTTGGCAATGCGCAGCCGTTCGCCGTTCCGCAGGACCAACTCGAGCTCGGAGTCTGAACCGGTGGCCGCCGCCGGTTTTGGCTCCAGGAGTGCGAACTCGACGGAGTCGGGCTGCCGCAGCCGCCTGCGCCACTTGTAGAAAAAATATCCCCGATGCCGCGCTCGCGACAGAACGGCCGGGCCTTCTGTCCGCTGGCCTCCTGCTCGGCGATCAGCTTGCTCCAGTAACTACGTTGTTGTTCCCTCACCCTTCCAGAGTCCATGCCTCTGGCCTCCGGCGGAAGGGTGGTTCACGAGCCGCTTACCGATTTGGTGACGAGCTTGGGGCTAAACTTGATCAGGCGTTACTTGCGAACGTAGCCGTGCTCCGCCGTACGAGCGCCATATTTGCGATGCGCCTCGTCCAACATCGGCGTGAACGCCCGCGTCGATCCACCGTTTATAGCGTCGATCCACCGGTTATCAGAAGTTGAACAACGCGCAGACGGTAATCGCGAAATAGATCGCCTCGTCGAACAGCCCGCCTCGCGCAGCGGGGACATGTCCTCCGGACCGATGCGCTGTGAGCTGTGATTCACCTTCGCAACAAAGCGTAGCAGCGCCTTGTCTTCGGGGGCAAGCGCACACCTCTCGAGATCCGTAAGTGCATCCTGCACCAGGTTCTCATCGCCCAGCAACTGCGCCGCAATTCCGGCGTGGTACTTCGTTCAGAAGGGGCACTCGTTCCGCGACGACGTGAATGCGGCGATCAGTTCCGGCAAACCAGGGCTGATCGGCCCCGGTCCGCGCATGATCTCGTGCGTGAAGGCGCCCAGATGCGTCGTTGCCTCGGGCCGGTACGCGAACAGATGCCAGATCTTCGGGTATTCCGTATTTGCCTGAGCTGCCCGGATCAGGTCAGTGGTTGGGCTCGGACGCGGATGGTGTTCCACGTTCGGCAAGAACATCCGCCATTGCGGGAGGCGCTCATTATTCTGCGGAAGCCTCCTTGATTGAGTCGTTGATCAGGTTTTGGGTGTTCATCCGCGGCCGGTCCCCTCCAATACTCCATGGCGTTTCTCGTCGAAGCCGACGTTCCAGGCGCAACTTTCCACGCTACAGCGATGCCGCAGGAGCGTTTTCCCGATAGTCAAAGTGCAGTATTGACCATCGGACGAGGCACTGTCAAACTGTTTAGACCAGAACTGGGCAGTGTCGAAACACGCTTGCCCTTGGCAGTAATCAGAAAAGGGGAAGATCGGTCTGAGTCGACAGTTACGCCAGGTGATCATTCTAGCTGTCCTAGTGGTATCAGCCCTCTTCTGCAACTCCTGTCGACGACAAACGGGCCTACCTCAGCCCGAATCGGAAGCGTATAGAGATCTGGTGAGTGCCTTCTACGTAGGACTCGGGGCATTGCAGACCGGCGACGATATCCGGGCTCAAGACAAGCTGCAACTCGCGACCAAAATCGCACCCGGTGAGCCTGCCAGTTGGGCTAACCTCGGTTTGCTGTTTGCCCGCCAGCAGGATTTCGACAAAGCGTACAAGAATGTTGACCGGGCTCTGGCACTGGCGCCCGATAACAGCCGGATGGAGGCGTTGACCGGGCTCGTCGCGAGCCGTCGAGGGAACCTGTCGAGCGCGATTGAGCACCTTCGCAAGGCCGTCGAACTGGATCCAAACAACCTGAAAGCACTCTATTCGCTGGCAGAAGAGATCGAGCGTGAGGCCAAGCCGTTCAGCGACGCCGAAGCGGAGAAGGTGCTGGCACGCGTGCTCAAGCAGCGCCCGAACAACATCGCCGCGCAACTGGAGATGGCGCGCCTCTCCGCGAAAACGGGTGAGATCTCCGCCATGCGTGACACTATCGCCAAGCTCGCGCAGGAGTCGCATTCATGGACGGCGGCGGCGAAACAGCAGATGGCCGCTCTCCAGCAGGCCGCCGCTACGAACCCGCGAGAGGCGGCGATCCGGGTCCTGTATCTGAGAAACGCTCTGGCTCCTGTGCCCGAATATCGAAACAGCCTTAACGAAGTGAAGACGCCGACGGCGTTCGTCAGCGACCCGTTCGTTGCGTTTGTGAAGCTACCGGCTCCGGCTTCGGCGCCGGCGGCGGCAGACGCGTCCGTCCGGTTCGAAGCCAAGCCCGTTGACGGCGGACCGGCAACACCGATCTTGTGGGCTGGAGCCGTGCCGCTGACGGATCAGGGGCGAGCGTCGATTCTTTGGGTTGACCGGAACTACGTCCAGGTTCTCGGAGGATCGCGGGTTCCCTGGCCAGGCGCAGGCGGCACAACCGCGTTGCCTCGCAATGCCGTTCTGGGCATCGATCTGAACTACGACTTCCGCACGGACCTGGTGGTCACAGCACCTGGCGGTCTGAAGATCTACGAACAGAAGGCGGACGGAAATTTCACCGACATCGCCCTGCGCACGCATCTGCCGGCCGGGATTGTGAAGGGGGCGTACACCGGGGCGTGGGCCTTCGATGTCGACCTCGATGGCGACCTGGATATCGTTCTCGGCGAGAGCACCGGTGAGCCGATTGTGTTGCGGAATAACGGTGACGAGACGTTCGCGGTGATCCGGCCGTTTACAGGCGTGGATGGTCTCACTTCATTCGTCGCCGCCGATATCGACGGCGATGGCGATCCTGACGTTGCGATGGTCGACACGGATGGCGGGATACACGTCTTCACCAACGAGCGGCTGGGGCAATTCCGGCCGCGTGCGCTTCCCGCCGCTGTTGGCGGCCGCTTTCGTGCTGTTGCGGCCGCGGACATCAACAGCGACTCACAGATGGATTTCGTTCTCCTTCGCGATGACGGCGCCGTCCTGCGGCTGGCCGACAAGGACGCCGGGAAGGGCTGGGACACGGCGGAGATCATCAAGGCCGATCCCAGCAGTTCGCCCACGCTAGTGGCCGCGGACTGCGATAACAATGGAGCCCTCGACCTGCTGGTCGGCGACGGACAGGTCTTCCTCGGAGGCGCTGGTAGGTTTATTCGTCTGCCGGCGAACGCGGGGATATCGTTGGCGGGCGCGGTTGATCTCAACGGCGACGGCCGCCTGGATCTGGTCGGTATGTCGACCAGCGGCCAGCTTGTCGAGTTACTCAATCACGGCAGTAAGAACTATCACTGGCAGGACATCCGCTTGCGCGCCGCGAAAGCGAGCGGCGATCAGCGAATTAATTCCTTCGGCATTGGCGGTTTGGTGGAGGTGCGCGCGGGGCTGCTGACCCAGGAACAAATCATCGATTCGCCGCTCTTACACTTCGGTCTTGGAGAACATCCTCAAGTGGATGTAGCTAGGATTATCTGGCCAAACGGTGTGCCGCAGGGCGAGTTCGACTTGAAAGCCGGCGAGGAAGTCCTGGCGAGACAACGGTTGAAGGGTTCCTGCCCGTGGCTGTTCGCGTGGGACGGCCGCCGGATGAGCTTCGTGAAAGACGGCTCCCCATGGTCGGCCGCGCTGGGGCTGCATATCAACGCGCAGGTCGTCGCCGGCATTCAACAAACCGAAGAGTGGTTCAAAGTGCCTGGTGACGCATTGAAGCCACGCGACGGCTATTACGATCTGCGCATCACCGGAGAACTGTGGGAGACCTATTACATCGACCACTATTCGTTATTCGTGGTCGATCATCCGGCGGGGACGGAGATCTATACGGATGAGCGTTTCGCCGTACCGCCGCCGGCGCTGAAGATCTACACGACGGCTGAGCCGCGTCCATTTGCCAGCGCACGAGATGACGGCGGACAAGATGTGGGCGCGATCGTCCGAGATGTGGATCGCCGTTATCTCGATACATTCGGCCGAGGGCCATATCAGGGACTGACGCGCGACCACTGGCTCGAACTGGAATTGCCCGCCGACGCTCCCCGTAGCGGCCCCCTGTATCTGCTCGCGACCGGCTGGACGCACCCAACCGACGCTACGGTGAATATCGCTATCGAGCAGAACAGCATTCCGCAGCCGCGGGGCCTTAGCATCGAGACCCCGGATGCGCATGGCAACTGGCACAGGGTCCGGGAGAACCTCGGTTTCCCGGCGGGTAAGATGAAGACAGTCGTGCTGGACCTGACGGGCGTGTTCCGCGCTGGACAGTCGCGCCGTCTGCGCCTGAGGACAAACCTGGAGATCTACTGGGATCAGGTCGCATGGGCGGCCGGCGCGTCCGGCGGCAACCGGATCCAACATCTCGCGCTCAGCGGCGCCGAACTGCGCTACCGTGGCTTTTCCGTCGTGAAAGCCGCAGATCCTTCATCACCTGAGCTCCCGGACTACGACAAGATCGCCAGCACCGGCCAGATCTGGCGCGACCTGGAGGGCTACTGCACGCGTTATGGCGACGTGCGCGAGTTGCTGGATAAAATTGACGATCGCATTGTCATCACGAATGCCGGGGATGAGCTGCGCCTTCGTTTTCACGCGCCCGCTCCTCCGCCGCCGGGCTGGAAGCGCGACTTTGTCATGATCGGCGATGGCTGGATCAAGGATGGCGATTTCAATACGATGTATTCGAAGACCGTGCTGCCCCTGCCGTGGCACGGCATGAAAACGTACGAAGCGCGTCCCGGCACGCTCCAAGATGACCCGGCCTGGAAGCTCCACGCACGCGACTGGCAAACGTACCATACGCGCTACGTGACCGCCGACCGATTTCAGACTCCACTGAGGTATTAGTTCATGCGAATTGCTCTGGCGTTCCTGTTCGTTATACTCCTGGCGACTCCGTTGATATACAAGCGAGTGGCTGCGCATAACAGAGCCTCGCAGCTCGCGTTGACCAAAGAGAGCGTCCTGGACCGGTACGGGTTCCGCTTCGAGGAGTCGTCGAAGGCCGCCGGCATCGACTTCCGGCATCGCGCTCCGAAGCTGGATCCGAAGCTGAACCACATCATGGCGCAGGTAGCCTCCATGGGCGCCGCGGTGTCGGTCGTGGATTTCGACCGTGATGGCTGGCCCGATATTTACGCCGTAAACAGCGGAGAAGGCAGCCGGAATGCGCTTTATCGCAACCAGCACGACGGAAGTTTCCGCGATGTTGCCGCTGAAGTGGGGCTGGCGGAACTGAATGAGGCGGGGACTGGAGTTTCGATGGGCGCCGTCTGGGGCGATTACGATAACGACGGCTACGAAGACGTGCTGGTCTACAAATGGGGCAAGCCGGAGCTCTTCCATAACGACGCTGGGAAGCATTTCACGCGCGTCAGTGGGCAGGCCGGCCTGCCCAAATGGGTTAACGCGAACACGGCCGTGTGGTTCGATTACGATCGCGACGGAAAACTCGACTTGTTTCTCGGCGGCTACTATCCGGAGGACGTGGACCTCTGGCGTCTGAAGACCACCAAGATGATGCCTGACAGTTTCGAATATGCCGAGAATGGCGGCCGCAAGTACCTGTTCCACAATCTCGGCAATGGCCGTTTCGAAGAGGTATCGGACAAGCTTGGGATTCGTTCACGCCGCTGGGCGCTGGCATCGATCGCGGCCGATCTTAGGGGTACCGGCTATCCCGACCTGTTCGTTGCCAACGATTATGGCGTCTCGGAGCTCTATCTGAACGAAGGCGGGAAATACTTTCGAGAAGCGGGCAAGAAGTCCGGTATCGGCTATGCCCCGAAAAGCGGTATGAGCGCGGCAGTCGGAGACGTGCTGAATCAAGGCCGCTTCGGCGTTTACGTTTCGAACATCTCCGAACAGGGCATCCTTGTCCAGGGCAATAATTTCTGGATGCCCGAGCCCGGCAAGCCCGCCACCGAGCCTCATTATGAGAATCTGGCGAACTCAATGGGAGTGGAACTGGCGGGATGGAGCTTTGGCGTCCAGTTCGGGGATTTCAACAACGACGGCTTCGAGGACCTGTACGTCACAAATGGCAACGTTTCGCTCGACCGGAACCGCAGTTACTGGTACGACTACTCCAAGGTGGCGGGCGGCAACCGGTCGATCATATCCGATGCGGCGAACTGGCCGCCCCTCGGTGGCCGGAGTCTTTCCGGATATCAGCAGAAGAAAGTGTTCCTGAATGACGGTTCGGGGCAGTTCCGGGAGGTGGCGCAAATCGTCGGCGTGACCGATATTTACGACGGCCGGTCCGTGGCGCTGGGCGATTTCAGCAATCGCGGTGTGCTGGACGTCGTCGTAGCAAACCAGAACGGGCCCGTCCTGTTCTACCGTAATACCGTGGCGCCGGGGAATCACTGGATCGAATTCGAACTGGAGGGCAGGACCAGTAATCGGAGCGCCATCGGCGCTCAAGTGCGTGTGTACTGGAACGGGCAACAGCAATTGCAGGAGGTGTCCGGAGGAAGCGGATTCTGTGCGCAAAACGATCGCCGCCTGCACTTCGGTCTTGGGAAAACGGCGGCGATTGACCGGGTGGAAATCCGGTGGCCGTCCGGCAAGACGCAGACTCTGCCCGCACCGAAGGCCGATCAGCGTCTTACAATAGAGGAACCGTTATGATGCGGGAAGTCACCGCAACTGGGTCTGCAATCGCCACACCTGCGCGCTCCGGAGGTCACTCCCCAGTGGCGCGCTTCTTTAGGGTCGAGAACCGCTACCTCCCTCCGATCTTCATTACGCTGATTCTGCTGGTGAGCCAACTCTCATTCGGCGTGCTCGAGAGTTTCTCCCGCACGCTGCTGGCGATCGGCACGGCGATCGTGTTCGAACTGGTGCTGGCGCGGCTGACCTATCACCAGTTCCCGATCCTCGCGAGCGCCTATATCACCGGAATCAGCGTCGGAATTCTGATTCGGTCTCCCGAGTTCTGGCCGTACGCATTGACTAGCGCGATCGCGATTACATCGAAATACGTACTTCGCTGGCGCGGCCGCCATCTCTGGAACCCATCGAACTTCGCCATCTGCGCCATGCTGCTACTGGCGCCGGAATACGTCGCGACGCTCAGCATTCAGTGGGGGAACACCGTCTGGCCGATGCTGGTGGTGTGGGTGCTCGGTGCATTCATCATCTGGCGCGTCAAACGATTCCACATTACCGCCACATACGTGGTTTCGTTCATCGTTCTCGCCGCCGTCCGGACTCTGTTCACGGGGCACTCGTTCCTCGCCGAAGTGGCGCCGATTACCGGGCCGATGTATCAGCTCTACATTTTCTTTATGATCACCGACCCGAAAACCACGGTGAAGTCGAAGCGTGGCCAGTGCATTGTGGTGTTTCTCGTGGCAGTCGCCGAAATGATCTTTCGCCTCGCGCAAAACGTAGACGCGCCATATTACGCGCTGACGGTGGTGGGGCCAGTTGCCATGGCTGTGAGTATCTGGATGTCCTCGCGCCAACCAGCGCACGTGCCGGAGGCGAGATCTGCTGCAGGAATCACGAGCGCCTAAATCCGTCAGGCCGATTTAGCGGCAATGGCGGTGGGCGCCTGGAAGAACCGATATTCCCGAGGAATCGCGCAAGCGCGGAAGCGACGATAGTTGGCTCGCTCAGGGGGACGAAGTGTCCACAATCGAGGAGCATCAGTTCGGCGTTCGGCATTAGCTCCGACGCGCGCCGGGCAAATGTAACCGGCACGGCGGGATCCTTCAATCCATGAACGATCAGGGTTGGCGCGACGATCTGCGGCAATAACTCGGGCGCCGCGGCCAGGACTTCCGACGGTTTACCCCAGCGCAACACAGCCATCAGACGCCAGCATCCGCGCAAGCCTGTGAACGGGCGCCGGAAATCCCGGAGGATGCTTTTCCGCTCAGGATCTCCGTCGAGGCACATCCGCATCACGAGCTTCCAGAAGAGCAGGTTAACGGCGGGAGCCAGTAGTTCGCCAAAGACTGGCTTGCGCAGAAGTTCAAACAGATAGAACGGCTTCAGGTCCGGAAACAACGACGGCGTCAGAAGAGACACGCCTGCCACGCAGTTCGGGAACTGATGAACGTAGTGAACAGCTATCGCGCAGCCGGCATCATGACCCACGATGTGCCATTTCTCGATGCCATGCGCAATCCGGGTCTCTTCAAGAGCGCCGGCGAGCGCTGCGGGATCTCGGAATCCCTGCGGTGTCGCGGCGGTCTTGCCGAGTCCAGGCAAATCCACAGCGATACACTGGAATCGATCCGACAGCCGGCCCATGACACCGTTCCAAAGGGCCGAACTGGTCGGCATCCCATGAAGAAAGAGAATGGGATAGCCTGAACCGCGCACGCATGTGTGCATCATCAGGACATCGCCTCAGGAGTGGCGGTTCTGCGGCTGAAGGCATTCAATATCACGCCGGCAGCCCGAAACAGGCTCAGAACAAATCCAAATGCCAGCGTTGAAACGACGCCGCTGGGTTTAAGGCGCGAATAGGCGGCGTTCATCATCCAGGCTGGCACGGTGTACACCCGCCCCGCTCGCAACAACCCGATCCGGTTGCGCACCGGGCATTCATAGATGGTCTCCTCGATGCCGCGGTTGAGGAACCGGCCGAGATCGACAATGCGCCGGCTGTACATGGCCGTGGCCACCCGCGGCAGTCGCGACCTGTCGCGGCTCTGAATGATGAGAGCGGATGCTTCCGCCGCCGACCGGAGCGCCGCAGTGACCCCGTTGGAAGTCATGGGATCCACCATGGACGCGGACTCTCCGATGACCATCCAGTTTGGGCCGGCAACACCACGGTGCACGCGGCACTGGAATGAGGTCACGTTGGGTGTGATCGGGCGCTCCGGCGTGAGCAGGTTGGCAAAGCGGCGGATGCGGCACAGCCGTTCCGTGAAGATCTGCGCAACGCTCCCACCGGCCCGGCGCTTCTCCTGAATTTCATGACCCGCTGCAACGTATCCCACACTGATCTGATTCGCACGAACCGGTATTTCCCAGATCCAATCCAAATAGGAACGATCGTCATCCATGTACAAGGTTGTGCCTTCCACAGAATCGGGCACGTCGAACCACGTCCACATGGCCACCTTCCTTGGCCCGTACGCATACGCAGGCAGATCGAAGCTGCGCGGAAACAGATATGCGTTGGAGCCGGAAGCATCGATGAACCAGGGTGAGGAGATACGGCGGCCGTCCGCTATCTTCACCGCCGTAACTCTCCGCCCCTGTTTTTCGACTGCGATCACCCGATCGGCGAGGATCTGAACGCCCTCGCGCAAGAGCGTATCGCGGAGCATCGAATCCGTCTGGCGCCGATCCAAATGGAGCGTGCGGATCTCGAAATTAAATGGCGGGCGGGCGAGCCATGCTCCGGGAATGTATTGCCGGCTCGACCCGTTCGTCAGCTTCACGGTTACCTGTCGCTTCCGAGTCGCAATGTTCTCGCTGACCAAGCGGTCCATCGGCAATCCGAGATCTCCCAGTAGAGCCGGCGCTGACCAGTCCAGTGACTCGCCAACCGGCTCTGAATAGGATTCAGGACTGATACATAATACCCGCAGCCCCGCGCGCGCCAAGTGAATGGAGGCCGCCGTGCCGGCGAGCCCACCGCCGACCACGGTCACATCCGGTGAAAGTGGCTCGCCCCCCATTCAGACGTAGAGGCAGATTACCATCGACCGTATTTCTGGCAAATAACTAAAACCAATTACGCTCACAACGTGGGAGCGTATTGTAGACTGATACGAGTCGATGCACAGGTATATTGAGCGACTAGTTGACCTGCTGGATCCCCAGGCCAATCACCTTTACAATCTGACCGTCGAGGACGCCCGGCGACTCCTGCCCGAGCACCCGGTGGAAACTGCGCGACAACTTCAGGGCTCGTTCGCGCTGGTTGCCCGGAAGGGCCAAAACGTCATCATGGCGCGATCGCTGGATCGGCCGATGCGGTATTTCCTGGCCAAACAGCAGGCCGGCCCCATCCTGATTGTGGCGGACCGCATTGATGCAATCTGCAACTGGCTCAAGGCGGAGGGTCTCGAGTCGCAGTTTCATCCGAGCTACACGCGCATGGTTCCGGCCCACTACGTTGTCGAACTTCAGCTCATCGGCTGCCCGGACCCGGATCCTAAATACACTCGGTTCTTCGACCCGAAGCCGGGCATGCTGCCGCCTGATCTCGATCAGATCGGCCAAGCCTATATCGGCGCCCTGGCGGACGAGATCTCATATTTCCTGCAGTTGCTTCCGGAGCGCGAGCCGGTTGGCGTCTGTTTCTCAGGCGGGGTCGACAGCGGTAGCGTTTTTCTCACTACTTATCACGTGATGCGCAGGCTGGGCATGAACCCGTCGAGGCTGAAGGCATTTGTGCTCGACCTGGGTGACGGACCGGACCTGCGGCAGGCGCGCCAGTTCATGGAATCTCTGGACCTTGGGATTTTCCTCGAGCCGGTGCAGGCCGATGGCGCGGCGCTCGACGTTCACGAGACCATACGCCTGGTAGAGGACTACAAGCCGCTCGACATCCAGTCCGCAACGATGGCGGTCGCCCTCTGCCGCGGAATTCGCAGCCGCTATCCGGAGTGGCGCTATCTTCTCGATGGCGACGGCGGCGACGAGAACCTCAAGGATTACCCGATTGAGGAAAACCCGGAACTCACGATCCGCAGCGTCATTAACAATCCCATGCTTTATCAGGAAGGCTGGGGGGTGGGGAAGATCAAGCACTCGCTCACGTACACGGGTGGTTTGAGCCGTTCCTATACGCGCACCTACGCCCCTGGTCGGCATTTCGGGTTTCAAGGCTTCAGCCCGTTCCTCAGGCCGTCGGTGATTGCCGTTGCCGAAGCGATCCCCTTCATCGAACTGACCAATTACGACGTTCCACGGCTGTATGAGCTGAAAGGCGAGGTCGTGTCCCGTGGCGTTCGAGCCGTGAGCGGGCTTCACATGCCCGTATTCCCGAAGCGCCGTTTTCAGCACGGGGCCATCCCGGAGGACGTCATGCGCGAGCGACTGCCCGGGCGCGAAGCCGAGTACCGTAAGCACTTCCTGTCGTTGTATTCCTGAGGATGACTCCTGACGCGTGGATCCTCGAGAAGCGGCCAGCTCGTAATGTCGTGGACCCGTTTCGTCCGTATGCCTTCTTCACGGAGCCCGAGCGTTCGAAGGACGGTGAAGTTGTTCCGGTGCACACCGTCTTTTTAACGAACCGCGAATGTCCGTGGCGCTGCGTGATGTGCGATCTCTGGAAGAACACGCTCGAGCAAACCGTACCGCCACGCGCGATTCCGGCGCAGATCGAGTATGCTCTGGCGCGTCTGCCCCCGGCTCGTGATATCAAGTTATATAACAGCGGTAGCTTCTTCGATCCGCGGGCAATTCCGCCGGAGGACTATGCTGCGATAGCGGCGAAGTTGCGACCATTTTCGCACATCATTGTCGAGAGCCATCCCGCCTTGATCGGCGCCAACTGCCTGCGCTTTCGGGATATGCTGCCGGGCCGGCTGGAAGTGGCCATTGGTCTCGAGACCGTGCATCCCGATGTGCTTCCGAGGCTGAACAAGCGGATGACGCTAGAGGACTTCGCCAGGGCCGCCAAGGTTCTGAGCCATAACGGTATCGACCTCCGCGCGTTCATCCTTGTGCAACCGCCCTTCATGCCGGAAGACGAGGCCGGTTACTGGGCCGAGCGGTCGCTGGACTTCGCCTTCCAGTGCGACGCGTCCGCGTCGACCTTTATCCCAACTCGCGGAGGCAACGGAGTGATGGAGGAGATCGCCGGGTTCGAAATGCCGCGAATCAGCACTCTGGAGAACTGCCTGGAGTACGGGGTCAGCATAGGCAAAGGCCGCGTCTTCGCCGATCTATGGGATCTGGAGCGATTCTCCCGTTGCAGCGCCTGTTACGAGCTACGGGCGAACCGGCTGCGGCACATGAATCTGCACCAGACGATCCCGGTTGCGGTGGAGTGTCAGGCCTGCGGAACCCCGCAGTGAGTACGGATTACGACATCGTTGTCGTCGGTTCGGGATTCGGCGGCTCGCTGCTGGCCATGATCGCCCGGCGCCTCGGGAGATCGGTGCTCCTGATCGAACGAGGCCGGCACCCCCGGTTCGCGATCGGCGAATCGACTACGCCGCTTTCCAACCTGATGCTCGAGGAACTGTCTGTCCGCTACGATCTTCCGAGCCTCGCGCCGTTGTGCAAATGGGGAAGCTGGCAGGCGACTCATCCCAACTTAGGCTGCGGACTGAAGCGCGGCTTTACGTTCTATCAACACAGGCCCGATTTCCGTGCAGCTGTGGATCCGGACCGGCAGGACCAGCTTCTCGTCGCAGCCAGCCCCCATGACGGTATCGCTGACACGCACTGGTACCGGTCTGACGTGGACGCCTTTTTCGTCCGCGAGGCGCAAAACATTGGTGTCGATTACCTGGACGAGGTGCAGTTGACGACCGCTTGCCAGAAGGGTGATAGCACGCGGTTGGAGGGAACGCGCCGCGGCACCCCTGTGGGTATTACCGCCGCGTTCGTGGCGGACGCGACAGGGCCGCGCGGGTTCCTGCACAAGGCTTTTGCGCTACCCGAGGAGCCCCTGCCGGACTTCCCGAGCACTGAGGGCCTGTACACGCATTTTCGCGGTGTGCAGCGTCTGGATTCCGGTGGCGATGTTCCGTATCCGGTGGATGATGCCGCCGTGCACCACGTCTTCGAGGGCGGCTGGATCTGGGTTCTGCGCTTTTCGAACGGAATCACGAGCGCCGGGGTCGCGGCAACCTCCGAGACCGCATCGGCGCTGGGCTTCGACCAGGGCGAACCGGCGTGGCGGCGGCTCATAAAGCGGTACCCGACCGTTCATGAACAATTCGCGTCAGCCGTCCCGGAGCGGCCGTTCATCCATGCTCCCCGCCTGTCGTTCCGCACCCGCCCTGTGACTGGCGAGCGGTGGGCAATGCTGCCCTCGGCTGCCGGATTCGTGGATCCGCTTCTTTCGACCGGCTTCCCTCTTACGCTGTTCGGCATCTCCCGGTTGGGGGAAATTTTCGAGCGCGATTGGGCATCGTCCCGCTTCTCGACAGCGCTCACCGGCTATGCGGGACAAACCGATGCCGACCTGCTTGCGACCGCCAGACTGATCGGAAGCCTGTACGCGAGCATGTCAAACTTCCCGCTGTTTGCAGGATTGTCCATGATCTATTTCGCTGCGGCCATTTTTTCGGAAACGGCGCGGCGCCTTGGGAAGCCGCAACTGGCATCATCATTCCTGCTGCACGATCACCCCGGTTTTCAGATGCGGGAGATTTTTGCGCGTGCACACCAGGTGCGGAGCCGTGAGGGAACGCAAGCGCTCGTCGACGATATCATGCGGGCGATCGAACCCTTCAATCTCGCGAGGTTGGGCGACGAAAGCCGCCGCAATTGGTATCCGGTGGACACGAAAGACCTGCTTGACGCCTCCCGAAAGGTAGGCGCGGATCGAGCTGAGATTCTACGCCTGCTCGCTCGCTGCGGATTCTCACCGGCGAAGCCGGGTGGGTAGTCCATTCATACTATCGTCAGTCCCTCCTTTCGCACGGTAAGATATCCTCCAGCCGTTTGGCGGCTCACTCTGACCTGGGCTCAAAGGAGCTGATTCTGGCTATCCGCATTCGACCAGTTGTCTTCGTCCTCATCTTGCTCGTTTTATGGCAGATTGCTGTATCCCGAAGCCACACTCATCTTCTCCCGGGACCATGGCAAACCTTAGGCGGCATTGAGGACCTGGTGCGCCATGGACTCCTGCTGAAGTACGTAACGGCATCGCTGTTCCGTGTCAGTTGGGGATTTATTCTGGCTGCGGTGATCGCGATCCCCGCCGGCCTGATGATCGGCTGGTATCCGCGCATGGAAATGGCGCTGAATCCGCTCATTCAAATTCTGCGGCCCATCTCGCCGCTCGCCTGGATCCCGATCGCCATTCTCTGGTTCGGCGTGGGCGATCTTGCCGCCGTCTTTCTGATTTTCCTGAGTTGTTCCCTGCCGCTGCTTCTGACGGCCATCAATGCTGTTCACAGAGTTCCCGCGGTGTACGTCAACGCCGGGCGGAATTTCGGTTTGACATCGACCGCTCTTGTGTTTCGCGTTTTGTATCCAGCTGTTCTCCCGCAATTGATGACGGGCCTGCGGATTACTCTTGGTGTGGCCTGGCTCGTCGTCGTGGCCGCGGAAATGATCGCAGTGAACTCCGGCCTCGGATTCCTGATTGTTGATGCGCGAAACGCCGGCAACCGCTACGATCTGGTAGTCGCGGGCATGGTGCTGATCGGGGTGATCGGTCTGCTGCTGGACCAGGCCATGCGAAGTCTCGAACGCGCCAGATCGCTGCGCTGGGGTTATTCGGAGGATTAGTGGAGCCAGCGCGTTCCGTCATGAATGCGGCAAACCCGAAGCTCTCGGTTGAGCACGTGAACATGGTCTACACGCGCGACGGGAAGACCACACCGGTGCTGAGCGATGTGAATCTGGAGGTGGCCGGCGGGGAGTTCCTGTGCATCGTCGGACCTTCCGGATGTGGCAAATCAACGCTGCTGAGCATGATCGGCGGTTTTCTCTCGCCGACGAGTGGTGAGATCCGAATCGACGGCCAAGTGGTAAGCGGCCCCGATTCTCGCCGCATTTTCGTTTTTCAGGAGCGCGGAGTGTTTCCATGGCTCACTGTCGAAGGGAATGTGGAATTCGGCCTTTTTGGTCTGCGGCGAGAGGAACGGCGGCGGCGCGTTACGCATTACATCCAAATGGTCGGCCTAACCGGATTCGAGAAGGCCTACCCTGAGGAGCTTTCGGGCGGAATGAAACAGCGGCTGGAGGTCGCGCGCGCACTCGCCGTGAACCCGGACATGCTTCTGCTCGATGAGCCGTTCGGAGCGCTCGATTCCATCACGCGGCTCACGATGCGAGGCGAACTGCTGCGCATCTGGGAACAAGAGCGCAACACGATCATCTTCGTGACTCACGATATTGACGAGGCCGTACAGATGGCCGATCGTGTGGCGGTGATGAGCGGCAGGCCCGCGGGAGTGCAGGAAATCGTGAGCATCGACATTCCACATCCCCGCGATATCAGTTCCGCACGTTATCTGCAACTGCGCAATGGAATCCTGCAGCAGCTCGGGGTGGCCCACCAGGTATGAAATCGAGGGCGCAGAATACCTGGGAGCGACTGATCTGGCCGTTGTTCACGTTCTTGTTTCTGCTGGCCTTGTGGCACTACTCGGTACGCTGGACCGGTACGCGGGTTTTCCCTTCACCTGCGGCTGTTGAGCGCGGTCTCGGAGAGCTAATCCGGAAAGGTCTCTTATGGGCCTATATCGCCGACTCGCTACGTCGTGTGGCGCTCGGCTTCGGGGCGGCAGTTCTGGCGGGAATCCCCGTGGGACTGGCGCTTGGCTGGTATCCAGCGGTGAATCAGGTGGTCAATCCAACTCTACAGATGCTCCGCCCCATCAGTCCGATCGCCTGGATTCCAGTTGCCATCCTTCTGTTCGGCGTTGGCGATGTGACCGCGGTGTTCCTCATCTTCCTCTCCGCATTCTTTCCGATCGTGCTCGCGGGCGTGAGCGGCGTTTCCAACGTGCCGGCTATTTTCCGTCGAGCCGGCCGTAACTTTGGATTGAGCGGTCCGCAGTTGCTGGCCAAGGTCGTATTTCCGGCGGCCCTTCCACAATTGATTACGGGTCTGCGCATTGCGCTGGGTATTGCGTGGTTGGTGGTGGTGGCGGCCGAGATGATCGCCGTCGATTCGGGCCTCGGCTATCTCATTGTTGACGCCCGGAACTCCGGAAAACGGTATGACCTTGTCGTGGCGGCCATGCTGGTCATCGGAATAATCGGGCTGGCCATGGATGTGTGCTTTCGCCGGTTGCAGAAGATACGGTCCGTTCGATGGGGGTTTCGCAGTGTCTCTTAGAAGCAGGGTTCTGCTGCTCGTTGGAGGCTGGTTGCTGCTGATTTCGGTCGCGCACGCATGGCTGAACGTGAACTGGGCTGCTGTGCTGAACGACTACAGATCCCCGGAAAAACGCAGAATCACTGTTGCCTATATCCCCGTGACGTGCCAGCTTACGTGCCCCGTGACGGACTATATTTCGAAATTGTCACAGAACGGCGAGATCTTCCTGCCACGCCTTTTCCAGGGATTCCCAGAGATCAAAGAGGCGCTGATCTCCAATCGCATTCAGGCCGCCTTTATCGTAGCGCCGCTCGCCATCGCACTGAGGGCCCAGGGAGTCCCCATCAAAGTCGTTTACCTGGGCCACCGTTATGGCAGCGCGGTGGTAGTCAAGAAAGATGGTCCCATCAAGACCTTCGCCGACATGCGCGGCCGGACGGTGGCCATTCCAAGCCGCTTTTCCGACGAGCGTCTGCTGCTGTTTCGCGCGATGAAGGTCTGGGGCATCCAACCCTACGAGATAAAGATGGTGGAAATGGCTCCGCCGGATGTTGCCGGAGCGCTGGCGGCGCGGGCGATTGACGCGTTCTCGATGGGAGAACCTTTCCCGTCGCAGGCCGAGATGGGCGGCTACGGACGCGTTCTGTTTCAGGCTCGTGAGTACTGGCCGGATTACATGTCGTGCATCCTGGTGGTGCAGCAGAGCCTGATCGACAAGCGGCCGGATGTGGTGCAGGAACTCGTAGACGGCATTGCCCGGTCGGGACTTTGGCTGGATCAGGGAAAGCCGCATCGGGTGGAGGCGGCCGACTTCGTTGGCCGCTTCTATTTCCATCAGAAGCCGGCGCTTCTGCGATGGGCGCTTACGAACCCGATGGATCGAGTGATGTACACGCCGCTGGCGCCCTACAAGGCCGATTTCGATCTGGTTCGCGATCTGATGATCGAGACGGGTGTTTTGGACCAGAAGATCAAGTTCGAAGATTACGCCGACACGAGATTCTCGGACGGAGCGAAGAGTGAAACCGCCTGGCGATATGAGGTGGGCATGGGAACTGCGAGATAAGAAAGCGGGCACGGAGATGATGCGTAGAAAGTTCATCCAGGGAATCACGTCCATAGGTGCGGTCCCTGCACTTGCGGCGAACACAAAGACCGTCATATGGCACATCGACGGATTCAGTTGCGTCACATGCGCGGTCGGCCTCGACACGCTACTCAACCAGCAGAAGGGCATTGTTCGGTCGACATCGAGTTACGAACGGCGCACGGCGACCATCGACTTCCATCCGGAGTTGATTACGGAGAAACAGATCCGGGGATTCGTCGAGGAACTCGGATTCAAAGCCCGCGATTGATTTAAATTGCGGGTGAGCAAAAATATCCGCCTGAACCGCTACGGGCCCGTTTCGAACGCCATCTCGGGCTCATCGGAAACAGCCTGAGCCTCATAGCGCGGCAGCAAGAGCGTGAGCCCGGCCGCGCCGAGTGTCAGCAGCGCGAGTTGGATCAACAGAGCGCTGTAGGACCCCGTGGCGTCGAACGCCTTGCCCATGATCACGGGCCCGATCGCGCCGGCAATCGCGTAGGCGGTCCACGTGAACCCATAGAGCACTGAGAATGATCGCAGGCCGAAATACTTCGAAAGCAGGAAGGGCGTGAGGTCCGCCTCGCCGCCCATGCCGATTCCGATGCACAACGCGCTTGCAATGCCCATCCACGCCGAAGCCGCGCTCGAGAGAAGCCACGTGCCAAACGCAGCCAGTGAGAGCAGCGCGAAAGCGACACGCGGTGCGAAGAAGCGATCCATCAAGGCGCCCGTCACCAGACGGCCAGCAAGTGCGCGAAGTCCCATCGCCGACATTGCGAGTGCCGCGCTTTCCGGTGCGACGCCGCGATCGGTCAGCATCGCCGACAGATGCGCGATCGCGCCGTTTTGACCGATGGAGCAGCAGAACAACACGGCGACGATGATCCAGAATGCGCGCGACCGCAGGCCTTCGGCGGCGGAGGCGCCTGTGGTGGCGACGGCGCGATCGCGAGCAGATCCTGTGCGAAGACGCACCAGCGCTCCCAGCGGAAGCCCGGCCGCCAGTACGAACACTCCCAGCACAAAGAATCCGGATCGCCAGCCGGCCTCGCCGATCAGCAGTTGTGCCACGCCCGGCAGGATCATCGCGCCGACGGCGCCGCCGGTCAGAATCACGGAGAACGCCGTACCTCGCCGCACATGGAACCATGTGGAGATGGCGCGCACATAGGCGAGATGTGCCGTGCCGTTCCCGACGATGCCGAGCAGGATGAACACCGCATAGAGATGCCACAGGTGATTGGTCAGCAGGCCGAGCGATGCCCAGGCGCAACCGAAAATCGCAAGGCAGGGCAGGATGACGCGGCGCGGTGGGTAACGGTCCAGCAGGTATCCGAGCACTGGCGAACAGGCCGCCACGGCCAGCGCGGCGAATCCGAAAGCGGCGGACACCGCTTCGCGCGACCAGCCGAATTCGGCCGCCATCGGCTTCAGGAAAACGCCGAATGTGTACACGAGCATCGACGCGAAACTGACGAACACGCAGCCGGATGCCGCCAGGGCCACGCCCCACCCGGGATATCGAAGACTGCTTTCGTTGGGTGTCATGCGTCAGAATGTCAGCTTCAACGCGAACTGCATCAGCCGGGCCGGGCCCGCGGTGAGAATCTGGTTGAAGTTCGGCGAGTTCATATCCGCAACCGGCAGTCCGAAGTTCGCATGATTGGCGACGTTGAATGACTCTGCGCGAAATTGCAAATGCGCGGATTCGGCGAGCGGAAACGTGCGCGTAAGGGAGAAATCGAAATCCGTTAGCGCGGGGCCGCGGGCGATATTACGGCCGGCGTTGCCGAACTGCCCGGCTTGCGTGATCGGGTTCAGCCGCTGGAACGCCGTGGCGTCCAGCCAGGCGTTCAGTTGATGCGGCCCGCCATTCGGATCCCCGATCAGATTGGGCCGGCTTGCCGGGATACCGGAAATCGGCGGGCTGTTCGCCTGCAACGAAACGTTCGTGGAATCGTATACGGTGTAGGGCGTCGGCGAGTTGTGCGTCGCGATCACATTCAACTCCCAGCCGTTGAAGAGATGGCGGATGGTTGCGGGAGCATGGCCCGGGATGTGCGGCTGCCATGAGCCGCTGCCGACCATCCGGTGGCGTGCATCGAACAGCGATGGCCCGTGCTCGGCGGCTAGATCGAACGGGTTCTGCGCGAGATCGTTTTCGCCCGCGAGCGGTTGTGACGACGCGCCGGCCAGGTTCATCGACGAATGATAGTCGAGTGTCTTCGAATACCAGTAGGAAACACGAAACGCGAGGCCGCGCGCAAAGCGGCGCGAGATCGTGGCCTGGCCCGCCTCGTAAGTCGAGTTCGTGATGTTCGCGAGCATAGCGATCGTGGAGAAGGTGCACGGGCCGCCGGCCGCCGGGCAACCCGCATAAACGCGCCGCTGATCCGCGTTCTGCGAGGTGG
The DNA here is from genome assembly GCA_963720745.1 of uncultured Acidobacteriota bacterium. GTDB lineage: Bacteria > Acidobacteriota > Terriglobia > Bryobacterales > Bryobacteraceae > TMP-7. The sequence continues at coordinate 6,008 of CAVRGO010000006.1, read as the reverse complement.
CGCCCGGACGGTACACCGCTGGATTCGCTTCGATGTTGCGCGGCAGGTGCGTACCCTTGGAGCCCACATAGCGGACTTCGACCAGGTAACGATCGCTGAGCGAGCGCTGGATGCCGAAGTTCCAATCCTGGACATAGGGTGCGCGCGCCGTGGGATCGATGCCGAAGACAGTGGACGGAGCCACGAACGTGTTGGGCGCCGGGTATGTGTGCCCCTCGTACGGATTTACGAGGTTCAGTCCGGAGCCGCTGTATTGGTTGAACTGCGCCCAGGGGAGCGAACTGATGGGCACCTGCGAAGCCACGCCCGGGCCGTTCTGGAATTGATCGTAGAATACGCCATAAGCGCCGCGAACCGCCCATTTTCCGTTGCCGCGCGGATCCCATGCGAAGCCGACTCGAGGCATGAACGCGTTGTCTCCCGAAGCGACGCCCGGCCCGATACCGGGATCGCCAGGAAACACAAGTCCGGCAGGAGCATCCGGAAACACGCGCGATTGCACGCCCGGTACGAAGCCGTTCATACGGTCGGCAATTTCCGTGATCGGATTCACGCGCTCGTAGCGCAAGCCGTAGTTCAAGGTGAGGCGGGACGTGACGCGCCACTCATCCTGCGCATAGGTCGCGACGCTCCAGTTTCGAAGGCCACGATGAAAATCCCCCAAGCCCTGGTAGAAGGTGACGGGTGCCCCCAGCAGCAGATTCGCGATCGGATTGTTGACTGGGAACGTCGCGAAAACGAAGAACGCGTCCGGTGCGATCGCCTGAAACATGTTGATCTGCGTGCGCAGGAATTCGGCGCCAAACCGCATAGAGTGGCGTCCTCGATTCCAGGAGAGTCCTTCCTGTTCCTGATAGCTGTTTTGCGCCGAGACGCGTGGTCCGGTGATGGCGCCGCCGACCGGCGAATATCCGACGATGTTGAAGAAAGGCGGGCCTTGTCCGAGCGTCGAAGCGGGCGTGAATTCGAAGCCGAGCTCGCTCGGAGGCGTCTGGTTCAGCCGGCGGTCGAAATCGAATTCGTAGCGCAGAAACGACGCGCGCAACGAGTTCGTGAGCGTCGGAGAAAGCACGCGGGAGTCCGAGATTTCAGCGGTGTTCGTCGTAAGATTGTCGCGCGTGGGAAAGCCCGGAACTGTGGTGCCGCGAACCGACACCGGATTGATGTCGTAGCCGCCGGACCACGAGTACCGTGCGAACAATTGATCGTTCGCGGAGCGGTTGAAGTCAAGGCGCGCCCCCGCCTGATCGTAGAAATTCGTCGCGATCACTGTAGTGCGATAGATGGATGGCGATACATTTCCGAGCGGATAGAGGTTCAGCACGTTCAGCGCGATCGGGTTGATCGCCTGCGCGGGAATCCTGTTGCCGGGAAACGGCGTACCGCCCGCCGCGAGATTCAGCAGTGGCGTTCTAAGGTCGGAGAAATCGCCCGTGCGCTCCTGCGCGGTCGGCACGACCGACGATGTCGTCATGCCCTGCTTGTTGCGGAACCCTTCGTAATAGCCGAACAAGAACAGCCGGTCGCGCCGGATGGGTCCGCCCGCTGTTCCACCGAACTGGTTCTGCTTCAGCGGCTCGACATTTTGCGAAAAGAAGTTGCGCGAGTCGAGTTTGTCATTTCGCAGGAACTCGTAAAGCGTGCCGTGAAAACTGTTGGTGCCGGAGCGCGTCACGACCGTCGTTGTAGCTCCAGCGCTGCCGCCATATTCCGGCGGCGCTGTCCCGGTAAGAATGCGGAATTCGGCGATCGCGTCCACGGGGATCTTCAGCGCATAGCCGCCATCCATGCGATTCATGTTCTGCGCGCCGTCGATCACGAAGGTATTCTGCTCGGGACGCGTCCCGTTGACGGCGTAGGTCTCGCCCTGGCGCATCGGTCCGCCCGCTTGCTGCAGTCCGGCCGAGAGTGGCGCGACCCCCGCTTGTAAGAGGCCGAGCTGCGTGAAGTTGCGTCCGTTCAACGGCAGATCGACGATCTCCTGACCGGTGACGACCGCACCGAGCGTGTTGGTAGTAGCGTCGACCAGCGGCGCTTCGGCGGTCACGGTAATGCTGGATTTCTCGCTCGCAACTGCGAGTTGCAGCTCGAGGCGAGCGGTCTGGCTGACATTCACCGTCACGGCTTCGCGGCGCAGATCGGCGAACCCAGTCGCGCTCACGGTTATCGTGTACTCTCCCACCGGCAGCGAGGGAAGGCGAAACAGGCCGTTCTTTTCGGTATAAGAATCCCGCAGGAAGGCCGTGGCGAGATTCCGCGCCTCGACGTGCGCGGCGGAGACCTCTCCGCCACTGGGGTCGAGGACAGCACCCTCGATCGTACCGACAGGATCCTGCGCACGCGCCCCGTTCGCGAGCAACAGAGCCAAAAACAGAGATGGGCCAAAATGTTTCATCGTTTTAAACCGAGAGTCTCCTGCAGAAGCGGGGTGCATACCTGCCCCCGCGGGACAGCCAATTATGCGCGCGAAGCGGGCGAGCCGAGCGTCGCGGCCACGTAGCCCTCGGCGGCGATTTTTCGAGCGCGCTGGCGATAGAACTCGGGATCGTCCGGCGCCCAAGTCGCCAAACCATCCACGTAACGATTGCACATGGCGAACATCGCGGCGATGAGCACGGTATCGTGGATCTCCAGATCAGTGGCGCCGGCTTCGCGCGCGCTCGATATCATTGGGCGTCACGTTCTTGCCGCTGACCTGCACCTTGCCGGCAATCGCCAGCAATGCCTTCAATTTCCGCGATATTGACGCGTTCTCGAAATCGACTTTGACCGCGCAGACCAGGTCTTCATCGCCGCCCAGATGCTCCGCGGCGATCGCGCCATGGATCGTCTGGCAGTACTGGCACTCGTTGCGTACGGAAACGTAAGCGGCGATCAACTCGCGTTCACCGCCGGTGAGTGAACTCGGCCCGCACAGCAGGACCTCGGCGAGTTCGTTCAATGGCCGGGCGGTTTCCGGGCGGAACATCATTGGTCCCCGGATCCCGGGGACGCCTTCGGGTAGCGAGATGTGCGGCAAGTTTTATGATTCTCCTGTTCAATTTGCGGCAGTGGGTTGCGCCGCTGTGCGCCGCGCGGCATAGCCATCGCACGCCATGCGAGCGCCCATTTCGTGATACGCCTTGTCGTCTTTCGGCGTCAGCGTCGCGAGCCCATCGACATACCGGTTGTACATGCAGAACGCCGCCGCAATCAGAACGGTGTCGTGGATTTCGAGATCGGTGGCGCCCTCGCTGCGCGCCCGAGAGATATCCGCCGGACCGCGCAGCAAAACCTCGGCAAGCTCCCGCATCGGCCTGGCCGTGTCGGGCCGGAACGCGAATGCGCTGACAATTCCGGGGAGCCCGTCGGGTAAATCAATGTGTGGCATTGCCCCTTCTTGTTATCCCAGTGTTTACGGTTCGTACTTACAGCAGTGTTGGCGATTATAAGAGGCACTCCGGGATGCGCTCAATAGCGGGAATATATTATTGATGAAGGAATGAAGTTAGTAGAGAGCGAAATTGGACTTGGATATCGAAGGCGAATTGTCGAGCGAACCAGCGACAGTGCGCAGGTTTCCGGTCGATCTGCGCTGTCCGCGATTCGCGCGCACGCGGAGCAGGGGTTCAGTTTGCGTGCTTCCTCCGAGGCTCCGCCGCACTTGAGAGTCTCTCCATGATGCTCGCGAGTCTCGCCCCGTGATCAACGGCAGGACTGTGAATACGCCCGAGTAGGTCGCTCAGCGCATGGAGAGCTCGTTCCCCAGCTGAGAACACTCATGACATCTTACGTGGATGGCTCCATGGAAACGAACGGAGCTTCGAGCGGCGCCCGCGAGCGTGTCCTCGGCAAAGTGGTCTCAAGTCGATAACCTTCGCCTCCGGTCGGTGCCTTCACGTACTCCTTGAGCGGCGTCGAGCGGAATCTATGGCGGACTCACCTGACCCGTTTTGCCGTGGTCGTTCGGAGATTCCCTACTCGTTCCCTTCGTTGCTCCATCCTGCTGGTGAACCCTAAGCAGGTTCGGGCGCATTCCGCCGCGGTCAATTCAGACCGCTGTGCGGCCGTCCTCTGTTGTACTCCATGCTCCGGGCGTTGATCTATTTCTTTGGACCCGCCGTTTTGACGAACCTCTCCCCCACCGTTCTGTATCGGCTGTCCAGTCGGCCACGCGGATCTGTCCCTTATCTATCAACAGGCCTGGGCTCGAACGGGTCGATGGTCAGTCCAGTTCCGTCCGCATCGACGTGAGCTGGACATCCGGCCACATCGCCCCGACAAGCTTCAGCCACCCTTCCAGCTTCTCGCGGAACTTCGGGAGGTCTTGCGTAATCGGCACTTCCGAGCTGGCTCACGGGCCCAAACTCGCCAAACAATCGAACCCGTTCCCGCCCACGTGCCGTGAAACACCGATACGAAAGCCAGGTGAACAAGTCGAGGGCGGCCGGGTTGTTCGAGAGCGCCTTCGCCGCTTCCAGATCGGTTGGAATTGGACGGCTGGAGATCTCGCGGTAGAACTCGTCGCTCAGAACGATCATGTTCTGGCACTCGCCTGGCAGCAACTGCTGCTCAGGTCCCGCGGATACCAGATCCGGGCCTCGGCCATGAACTGAATCGGATCTGGTGAACCACCGCAGCTGGCACCCTCTGGCTATCTGTTCCGAAAAAGATGGTCGTGCCAAAGATTCTCTGAAAGCAGCCGACCAGCCGCCGATACCGTGGACCGCCTTGGTGCAGGCTAAGGTGTCGATGCGAATTGGCAATACCGCCCAAATTCGGCAACTTGGCGGAATTGAACGATTCCCTCGATGCGGGACTTCCTCATCCTGTTTGTTCATCTGATCGCGACTGTGGCGCGGCTGATAGGGCCGGGCAGACTCCGTTCGGTTGTCGCCGAATCCGTCATCATCCGCCATCAATTGCTGATCCTCAATCGCGGGCGCAAGCGCGCACCCAACCTGTCCACGGCCGACCGGATCATCGCCGGGCTGTGCACACTCTTTATTCGCGCGGCGCGGCTTCTCGGTTCCGCTATCGTTTTGAAACCCTCCACCTTGCTGCATTTCCACAGTCTGCTACGGAAGCGAAAGTACCAAGAATGTCATTCTGCGCCAGCGCCGGCATCGGCCCGAAGGGACCGGATCAAGACCTCATCAATGCCGTGGTTGCCATGAAGCGGCACAACCCCAGTTGGGGCTCTCGCCGCATCGCCCAGCAGATCTCATTCGTTTTCGGAGCGAGATTGACAAGGATGTCATCCGCCGAAGTTTGAATCTGCAGTATGGCACTATCGGAGTCGGCGTCCACTGTGGCACCGTCCATGGAGCGGCACTGTGCCCGATTTTTTGCCCTGTTGTTGGCCAGTACAAGCTGCCCAAATATCACAGTTCGGGCCATGACCCGCTGTACCGATTCCATCAATGGCAAGCCAACCTGCGGGTACTCGAAGTGCAGGAAATCAAGACGGTTCCTGACGTCCCGCTGTCGCATCCGTTCGAACGGTTAATCGGTACGATCCGGCGTGAGTGTCTCGATCGCATGCTGTACCAACATCACTAGAACAGCTACCGGACGCACGCAGGGCTGCGAGACCGCGTGCCAGAACCTACCGTTGATGGATCCGCGTTTCCACTAGCTTTCGACTCGTACTGTTGCAGTCGCATTGTCGTGGGTTGTATCACACGCCCGTCTCCGCGTGACATTACGAGTTGCCGTCGGACACGTATTGAGATGGAATCTGCAGCACGCCGATGCCTTGTCCCGTGGGGCTGAGGGCTCGGAGTTGGGACGATTCCAGGTCCACCAAGAAGGCGATAGATGGAGTGGCTGAAAGTGTTCCGGCGTTTGAATTGAATTATTTGTAGCCACAGTTCGACTAAATACCGATCGCTGCGTGAGTTTGCGAATGCGGGATGGACGACCTAATAATCGCACTACTTGGTGGATCCGGGCTGAGGCCAAGGGGGCGACCGCCTGATTGGCCGCGGTTGTCCTGTCCGGCCGCGGCCCGAGATAAACCTTCATCG
>CAVRGO010000005.1:0-143920 GCA_963720745.1 uncultured Acidobacteriota bacterium | reverse complement strand
AATCCTGCAGCAGCTCGGGGTGGCCCACCAGGTATGAAATCGAGGGCGCAGAATACCTGGGAGCGACTGATCTGGCCGTTGTTCACGTTCTTGTTTCTGCTGGCCTTGTGGCACTACTCGGTACGCTGGACCGGTACGCGGGTTTTCCCTTCACCTGCGGCTGTTGAGCGCGGTCTCGGAGAGCTAATCCGGAAAGGTCTTTTATGGGCCTATATCGCCGACTCGCTACGTCGTGGGCGCTCGGCTTCGGGGCGGCAGTTTGGCGGGATGCCCGTGGGACTGGCGCTTGGCTGGTATCCAGCGGTGAATCAGGTGGTCAATCCAACTCTACAGATGCTCCGCCCCATCAGTCCGATCGCCTGGATTCCAGTTGCCATCCTTCTGTTCGGCGTTGGCGATGTGACCGCGGTGTTCCTCATCTTCCTCTCCGCATTCTTTCCGATCGTGCTCGCGGGCGTGAGCGGCGTTTCCAACGTGCCGGCTATTTTCCGTCGAGCCGGCCGTAACTTTGGATTGAGCGGTCCCCATTGCTGGCCAAGGTCGTATTTCCGGCGGCCCTTCCACAATTGATTACGGGTCTGCGCATTGCGCTGGGTATTGCGTGGTTGGTGGTGGTGGCGGCCGAGATGATCGCCGTCGATTCGGGCCTCGGCTATCTCATTGTTGACGCCCGGAACTCCGGAAAACGGTATGACCTTGTCGTGGCGGCCATGCTGGTCATCGGAATAATCGGGCTGGCCATGGATGTGTGCTTTCGCCGGTTGCAGAAGATACGGTCCGTTCGATGGGGGTTTCGCAGTGTCTCTTAGAAGCAGGGTTCTGCTGCTCGTTGGAGGCTGGTTGCTGCTGATTTCGGTCGCGCACGCATGGCTGAACGTGAACTGGGCTGCTGTGCTGAACGACTACAGATCCCCGGAAAAACGCAGAATCACTGTTGCCTATATCCCCGTGACGTGCCAGCTTACGTGCCCCGTGACGGACTATATTTCGAAATTGTCACAGAACGGCGAGATCTTCCTGCCACGCCTTTTCCAGGGATTCCCAGAGATCAAAGAGGCGCTGATCTCCAATCGCATTCAGGCCGCCTTTATCGTAGCGCCGCTCGCCATCGCACTGAGGGCCCAGGGAGTCCCCATCAAAGTCGTTTACCTGGGCCACCGTTATGGCAGCGCGGTGGTAGTCAAGAAAGATGGTCCCATCAAGACCTTCGCCGACATGCGCGGCCGGACGGTGGCCATTCCAAGCCGCTTTTCCGACGAGCGTCTGCTGCTGTTTCGCGCGATGAAGGTCTGGGGCATCCAACCCTACGAGATAAAGATGGTGGAAATGGCTCCGCCGGATGTTGCCGGAGCGCTGGCGGCGCGGGCGATTGACGCGTTCTCGATGGGAGAACCTTTCCCGTCGCAGGCCGAGATGGGCGGCTACGGACGCGTTCTGTTTCAGGCTCGTGAGTACTGGCCGGATTACATGTCGTGCATCCTGGTGGTGCAGCAGAGCCTGATCGACAAGCGGCCGGATGTGGTGCAGGAACTCGTAGACGGCATTGCCCGGTCGGGACTTTGGCTGGATCAGGGAAAGCCGCATCGGGTGGAGGCGGCCGACCTCGTTGGCCGCTTCTATTTCCATCAGAAGCCGGCGCTTCTGCGATGGGCGCTTACGAACCCGATGGATCGAGTGATGTACACGCCGCTGGCGCCCTACAAGGCCGATTTCGATCTGGTTCGCGATCTGATGATCGAGACGGGTGTTTTGGACCAGAAGATCAAGTTCGAAGATTACGCCGACACGAGATTCTCGGACGGAGCGAAGAGTGAAACCGCCTGGCGATATGAGGTGGGCATGGGAACTGCGAGATAAGAAAGCGGGCACGGAGATGATGCGTAGAAAGTTCATCCAGGGAATCACGTCCATAGGTGCGGTCCCTGCACTTGCGGCGAACACAAAGACCGTCATATGGCACATCGACGGATTCAGTTGCGTCACATGCGCGGTCGGCCTCGACACGCTACTCAACCAGCAGAAGGGCATTGTTCGGTCGACATCGAGTTACGAACGGCGCACGGCGACCATCGACTTCCATCCGGAGTTGATTACGGAGAAACAGATCCGGGGATTCGTCGAGGAACTCGGATTCAAAGCCCGCGATTGATTTAAATTGCGGGTGAGCAAAAATATCCGCCTGAACCGCTACGGGCCCGTTTCGAACGCCATCTCGGGCTCATCGGAAACAGCCTGAGCCTCATAGCGCGGCAGCAAGAGCGTGAGCCCGGCCGCGCCGAGTGTCAGCAGCGCGAGTTGGATCAACAGAGCGCTGTAGGACCCCGTGGCGTCGAACGCCTTGCCCATGATCACGGGCCCGATCGCGCCGGCAATCGCGTAGGCGGTCCACGTGAACCCATAGAGCACTGAGAATGATCGCAGGCCGAAATACTTCGAAAGCAGGAAGGGCGTGAGGTCCGCCTCGCCGCCCATGCCGATTCCGATGCACAACGCGCTTGCAATGCCCATCCACGCCGAAGCCGCGCTCGAGAGAAGCCACGTGCCAAACGCAGCCAGTGAGAGCAGCGCGAAAGCGACACGCGGTGCGAAGAAGCGATCCATCAAGGCGCCCGTCACCAGACGGCCAGCAAGTGCGCGAAGTCCCATCGCCGACATTGCGAGTGCCGCGCTTTCCGGTGCGACGCCGCGATCGGTCAGCATCGCCGACAGATGCGCGATCGCGCCGTTTTGACCGATGGAGCAGCAGAACAACACGGCGACGATGATCCAGAATGCGCGCGACCGCAGGCCTTCGGCGGCGGAGGCGCCTGTGGTGGCGACGGCGCGATCGCGAGCAGATCCTGTGCGAAGACGCACCAGCGCTCCCAGCGGAAGCCCGGCCGCCAGTACGAACACTCCCAGCACAAAGAATCCGGATCGCCAGCCGGCCTCGCCGATCAGCAGTTGTGCCACGCCCGGCAGGATCATCGCGCCGACGGCGCCGCCGGTCAGAATCACGGAGAACGCCGTACCTCGCCGCACATGGAACCATGTGGAGATGGCGCGCACATAGGCGAGATGTGCCGTGCCGTTCCCGACGATGCCGAGCAGGATGAACACCGCATAGAGATGCCACAGGTGATTGGTCAGCAGGCCGAGCGATGCCCAGGCGCAACCGAAAATCGCAAGGCAGGGCAGGATGACGCGGCGCGGTGGGTAACGGTCCAGCAGGTATCCGAGCACTGGCGAACAGGCCGCCACGGCCAGCGCGGCGAATCCGAAAGCGGCGGACACCGCTTCGCGCGACCAGCCGAATTCGGCCGCCATCGGCTTCAGGAAAACGCCGAATGTGTACACGAGCATCGACGCGAAACTGACGAACACGCAGCCGGATGCCGCCAGGGCCACGCCCCACCCGGGATATCGAAGACTGCTTTCGTTGGGTGTCATGCGTCAGAATGTCAGCTTCAACGCGAACTGCATCAGCCGGGCCGGGCCCGCGGTGAGAATCTGGTTGAAGTTCGGCGAGTTCATATCCGCAACCGGCAGTCCGAAGTTCGCATGATTGGCGACGTTGAATGACTCTGCGCGAAATTGCAAATGCGCGGATTCGGCGAGCGGAAACGTGCGCGTAAGGGAGAAATCGAAATCCGTTAGCGCGGGGCCGCGGGCGATATTACGGCCGGCGTTGCCGAACTGCCCGGCTTGCGTGATCGGGTTCAGCCGCTGGAACGCCGTGGCGTCCAGCCAGGCGTTCAGTTGATGCGGCCCGCCATTCGGATCCCCGATCAGATTGGGCCGGCTTGCCGGGATACCGGAAATCGGCGGGCTGTTCGCCTGCAACGAAACGTTCGTGGAATCGTATACGGTGTAGGGCGTCGGCGAGTTGTGCGTCGCGATCACATTCAACTCCCAGCCGTTGAAGAGATGGCGGATGGTTGCGGGAGCATGGCCCGGGATGTGCGGCTGCCATGAGCCGCTGCCGACCATCCGGTGGCGTGCATCGAACAGCGATGGCCCGTGCTCGGCGGCTAGATCGAACGGGTTCTGCGCGAGATCGTTTTCGCCCGCGAGCGGTTGTGACGACGCGCCGGCCAGGTTCATCGACGAATGATAGTCGAGTGTCTTCGAATACCAGTAGGAAACACGAAACGCGAGGCCGCGCGCAAAGCGGCGCGAGATCGTGGCCTGGCCCGCCTCGTAAGTCGAGTTCGTGATGTTCGCGAGCATAGCGATCGTGGAGAAGGTGCACGGGCCGCCGGCCGCCGGGCAACCCGCATAAACGCGCCGCTGATCCGCGTTCTGCGAGGTGGCGCCCGGACGGTACACCGCTGGATTCGCTTCGATGTTGCGCGGCAGGTGCGTACCCTTGGAGCCCACATAGCGGACTTCGACCAGGTAACGATCGCTGAGCGAGCGCTGGATGCCGAAGTTCCAATCCTGGACATAGGGTGCGCGCGCCGTGGGATCGATGCCGAAGACAGTGGACGGAGCCACGAACGTGTTGGGCGCCGGGTATGTGTGCCCCTCGTACGGATTTACGAGGTTCAGTCCGGAGCCGCTGTATTGGTTGAACTGCGCCCAGGGGAGCGAACTGATGGGCACCTGCGAAGCCACGCCCGGGCCGTTCTGGAATTGATCGTAGAATACGCCATAAGCGCCGCGAACCGCCCATTTTCCGTTGCCGCGCGGATCCCATGCGAAGCCGACTCGAGGCATGAACGCGTTGTCTCCCGAAGCGACGCCCGGCCCGATACCGGGATCGCCAGGAAACACAAGTCCGGCAGGAGCATCCGGAAACACGCGCGATTGCACGCCCGGTACGAAGCCGTTCATACGGTCGGCAATTTCCGTGATCGGATTCACGCGCTCGTAGCGCAAGCCGTAGTTCAAGGTGAGGCGGGACGTGACGCGCCACTCATCCTGCGCATAGGTCGCGACGCTCCAGTTTCGAAGGCCACGATGAAAATCCCCCAAGCCCTGGTAGAAGGTGACGGGTGCCCCCAGCAGCAGATTCGCGATCGGATTGTTGACTGGGAACGTCGCGAAAACGAAGAACGCGTCCGGTGCGATCGCCTGAAACATGTTGATCTGCGTGCGCAGGAATTCGGCGCCAAACCGCATAGAGTGGCGTCCTCGATTCCAGGAGAGTCCTTCCTGTTCCTGATAGCTGTTTTGCGCCGAGACGCGTGGTCCGGTGATGGCGCCGCCGACCGGCGAATATCCGACGATGTTGAAGAAAGGCGGGCCTTGTCCGAGCGTCGAAGCGGGCGTGAATTCGAAGCCGAGCTCGCTCGGAGGCGTCTGGTTCAGCCGGCGGTCGAAATCGAATTCGTAGCGCAGAAACGACGCGCGCAACGAGTTCGTGAGCGTCGGAGAAAGCACGCGGGAGTCCGAGATTTCAGCGGTGTTCGTCGTAAGATTGTCGCGCGTGGGAAAGCCCGGAACTGTGGTGCCGCGAACCGACACCGGATTGATGTCGTAGCCGCCGGACCACGAGTACCGTGCGAACAATTGATCGTTCGCGGAGCGGTTGAAGTCAAGGCGCGCCCCCGCCTGATCGTAGAAATTCGTCGCGATCACTGTAGTGCGATAGATGGATGGCGATACATTTCCGAGCGGATAGAGGTTCAGCACGTTCAGCGCGATCGGGTTGATCGCCTGCGCGGGAATCCTGTTGCCGGGAAACGGCGTACCGCCCGCCGCGAGATTCAGCAGTGGCGTTCTAAGGTCGGAGAAATCGCCCGTGCGCTCCTGCGCGGTCGGCACGACCGACGATGTCGTCATGCCCTGCTTGTTGCGGAACCCTTCGTAATAGCCGAACAAGAACAGCCGGTCGCGCCGGATGGGTCCGCCCGCTGTTCCACCGAACTGGTTCTGCTTCAGCGGCTCGACATTTTGCGAAAAGAAGTTGCGCGAGTCGAGTTTGTCATTTCGCAGGAACTCGTAAAGCGTGCCGTGAAAACTGTTGGTGCCGGAGCGCGTCACGACCGTCGTTGTAGCTCCAGCGCTGCCGCCATATTCCGGCGGCGCTGTCCCGGTAAGAATGCGGAATTCGGCGATCGCGTCCACGGGGATCTTCAGCGCATAGCCGCCATCCATGCGATTCATGTTCTGCGCGCCGTCGATCACGAAGGTATTCTGCTCGGGACGCGTCCCGTTGACGGCGTAGGTCTCGCCCTGGCGCATCGGTCCGCCCGCTTGCTGCAGTCCGGCCGAGAGTGGCGCGACCCCCGCTTGTAAGAGGCCGAGCTGCGTGAAGTTGCGTCCGTTCAACGGCAGATCGACGATCTCCTGACCGGTGACGACCGCACCGAGCGTGTTGGTAGTAGCGTCGACCAGCGGCGCTTCGGCGGTCACGGTAATGCTGGATTTCTCGCTCGCAACTGCGAGTTGCAGCTCGAGGCGAGCGGTCTGGCTGACATTCACCGTCACGGCTTCGCGGCGCAGATCGGCGAACCCAGTCGCGCTCACGGTTATCGTGTACTCTCCCACCGGCAGCGAGGGAAGGCGAAACAGGCCGTTCTTTTCGGTATAAGAATCCCGCAGGAAGGCCGTGGCGAGATTCCGCGCCTCGACGTGCGCGGCGGAGACCTCTCCGCCACTGGGGTCGAGGACAGCACCCTCGATCGTACCGACAGGATCCTGCGCACGCGCCCCGTTCGCGAGCAACAGAGCCAAAAACAGAGATGGGCCAAAATGTTTCATCGTTTTAAACCGAGAGTCTCCTGCAGAAGCGGGGTGCATACCTGCCCCCGCGGGACAGCCAATTATGCGCGCGAAGCGGGCGAGCCGAGCGTCGCGGCCACGTAGCCCTCGGCGGCGATTTTTCGAGCGCGCTGGCGATAGAACTCGGGATCGTCCGGCGCCCAAGTCGCCAAACCATCCACGTAACGATTGCACATGGCGAACATCGCGGCGATGAGCACGGTATCGTGGATCTCCAGATCAGTGGCGCCGGCTTCGCGCGCGCTCGATATCATTGGGCGTCACGTTCTTGCCGCTGACCTGCACCTTGCCGGCAATCGCCAGCAATGCCTTCAATTTCCGCGATATTGACGCGTTCTCGAAATCGACTTTGACCGCGCAGACCAGGTCTTCATCGCCGCCCAGATGCTCCGCGGCGATCGCGCCATGGATCGTCTGGCAGTACTGGCACTCGTTGCGTACGGAAACGTAAGCGGCGATCAACTCGCGTTCACCGCCGGTGAGTGAACTCGGCCCGCACAGCAGGACCTCGGCGAGTTCGTTCAATGGCCGGGCGGTTTCCGGGCGGAACATCATTGGTCCCCGGATCCCGGGGACGCCTTCGGGTAGCGAGATGTGCGGCAAGTTTTATGATTCTCCTGTTCAATTTGCGGCAGTGGGTTGCGCCGCTGTGCGCCGCGCGGCATAGCCATCGCACGCCATGCGAGCGCCCATTTCGTGATACGCCTTGTCGTCTTTCGGCGTCAGCGTCGCGAGCCCATCGACATACCGGTTGTACATGCAGAACGCCGCCGCAATCAGAACGGTGTCGTGGATTTCGAGATCGGTGGCGCCCTCGCTGCGCGCCCGAGAGATATCCGCCGGACCGCGCAGCAAAACCTCGGCAAGCTCCCGCATCGGCCTGGCCGTGTCGGGCCGGAACGCGAATGCGCTGACAATTCCGGGGAGCCCGTCGGGTAAATCAATGTGTGGCATTGCCCCTTCTTGTTATCCCAGTGTTTACGGTTCGTACTTACAGCAGTGTTGGCGATTATAAGAGGCACTCCGGGATGCGCTCAATAGCGGGAATATATTATTGATGAAGGAATGAAGTTAGTAGAGAGCGAAATTGGACTTGGATATCGAAGGCGAATTGTCGAGCGAACCAGCGACAGTGCGCAGGTTTCCGGTCGATCTGCGCTGTCCGCGATTCGCGCGCACGCGGAGCAGGGGTTCAGTTTGCGTGCTTCCTCCGAGGCTCCGCCGCACTTGAGAGTCTCTCCATGATGCTCGCGAGTCTCGCCCCGTGATCAACGGCAGGACTGTGAATACGCCCGAGTAGGTCGCTCAGCGCATGGAGAGCTCGTTCCCCAGCTGAGAACACTCATGACATCTTACGTGGATGGCTCCATGGAAACGAACGGAGCTTCGAGCGGCGCCCGCGAGCGTGTCCTCGGCAAAGTGGTCTCAAGTCGATAACCTTCGCCTCCGGTCGGTGCCTTCACGTACTCCTTGAGCGGCGTCGAGCGGAATCTATGGCGGACTCACCTGACCCGTTTTGCCGTGGTCGTTCGGAGATTCCCTACTCGTTCCCTTCGTTGCTCCATCCTGCTGGTGAACCCTAAGCAGGTTCGGGCGCATTCCGCCGCGGTCAATTCAGACCGCTGTGCGGCCGTCCTCTGTTGTACTCCATGCTCCGGGCGTTGATCTATTTCTTTGGACCCGCCGTTTTGACGAACCTCTCCCCCACCGTTCTGTATCGGCTGTCCAGTCGGCCACGCGGATCTGTCCCTTATCTATCAACAGGCCTGGGCTCGAACGGGTCGATGGTCAGTCCAGTTCCGTCCGCATCGACGTGAGCTGGACATCCGGCCACATCGCCCCGACAAGCTTCAGCCACCCTTCCAGCTTCTCGCGGAACTTCGGGAGGTCTTGCGTAATCGGCACTTCCGAGCTGGCTCACGGGCCCAAACTCGCCAAACAATCGAACCCGTTCCCGCCCACGTGCCGTGAAACACCGATACGAAAGCCAGGTGAACAAGTCGAGGGCGGCCGGGTTGTTCGAGAGCGCCTTCGCCGCTTCCAGATCGGTTGGAATTGGACGGCTGGAGATCTCGCGGTAGAACTCGTCGCTCAGAACGATCATGTTCTGGCACTCGCCTGGCAGCAACTGCTGCTCAGGTCCCGCGGATACCAGATCCGGGCCTCGGCCATGAAACTGAATCGGATCTGGTGAACCACCGCAGCTGGCACCCTCTGGCTATCTGTTCCGAAAAAGATGGTCGTGCCAAAGATTCTCTGAAAGCAGCCGACCAGCCGCCGATACCGTGGACCGCCTTGGTGCAGGCTAAAGGTGTCGATGCGAATTGGCAATACCGCCCAAATTCGGCAACTTGGCGGAATTGAACGATTCCCTCGATGCGGGACTTCCTCATCCTGTTTGTTCATCTGATCGCGACTGTGGCGCGGCTGATAGGGCCGGGCAGACTCCGTTCGGTTGTCGCCGAATCCGTCATCATCCGCCATCAATTGCTGATCCTCAATCGCGGGCGCAAGCGCGCACCCAACCTGTCCACGGCCGACCGGATCATCGCCGGGCTGTGCACACTCTTTATTCGCGCGGCGCGGCTTCTCGGTTCCGCTATCGTTTTGAAACCCTCCACCTTGCTGCATTTCCACAGTCTGCTACGGAAGCGAAAGTACCAGATGTTATTTGCGCCAGCGCCGGCATCGGCCCGAAGGGACCGGATCAAGACCTCATCAATGCCGTGGTTGCCATGAAGCGGCACAACCCCAGTTGGGGCTCTCGCCGCATCGCCCAGCAGATCTCATTCGTTTTCGGAGCGAGATTGACAAGGATGTCATCCGCCGAAGTTTGAATCTGCAGTATGGCACTATCGGAGTCGGCGTCCACTGTGGCACCGTCCATGGAGCGGCACTGTGCCCGATTTTTTGCCCGTCGTTGGCCAGTACAAGCTGCCCAAATATCACAGTTCGGGCCATGACCCGCTGTACCGATTCCATCAATGGCAAGCCAACCTGCGGGTACTCGAAGTGCAGGAAATCAAGACGGTTCCTGACGTCCCGCTGTCGCATCCGTTCGAACGGTTAATCGGTACGATCCGGCGTGAGTGTCTCGATCGCATGCTGTACCAACATCACTAGAACAGCTACCGGACGCACGCAGGGCTGCGAGACCGCGTGCCAGAACCTACCGTTGATGGATCCGCGTTTCCACTAGCTTTCGACTCGTACTGTTGCAGTCGCATTGTCGTGGGTTGTATCACACGCCCGTCTCCGCGTGACATTACGAATTTGCCGTCGGACACGTATTGAGATGGAATCTGCAGCACGCCGATGCCTTGTCCCGTGGGGCTGAGGGCTCGGAGTCGGGACGATTCCAGGTCCACCAAGAAGGCGATAGATGGAGTGGCTGAAAGTGTTCCGGCGTTTGAATTGAATTATTTGTAGCCACAGTTCGACTAAATACCGATCGCTGCGTGAGTTTGCGAATGCGGGATGGACGACCTGGTAATCGCACGACTCGGTGGATCCGGGCTGAGGCCAAGGGGGCGACCGCCTATTTGGCCGCGGTTGTCCTGTCCGGCCGCGGCCCGAGATAAACCTTCATCGAAGCAGGTGCGGTGCCACGATGTCGAGGAACTCACGCGACGTGATCACCTTGGTTTTCTTCCAGAACTTTGGGAAATGCCGGGCGTTTCCCGTCACGAGGTAATCGGCCCGCGCCGTGTCGGCGCAATCCAAGAATTTGTTGTCGTCCGGGTCCTTCGTGACCAGCAGCGCGCGCGAGGGTTTGACGGAGTGCGACTTGCTCCGAATGAGTTGGAGGAGTTGCTGGCGAAGACCCTTGCGGATCTTCAGTTCTGGCCGGGTCAGGACCTCGCGGTATTCGGCTAAAATGGCCTCAGAAACGTACAGAGTCGCCGGCTTCGTAGTGGCAAGTAGCAGAACGGTCCGCTGCAGCCCATCCGGCTTAATAGCTGCCGAGACTAAGATGTTGGTGTCGATAACGAGGCGGAGCGGAATCATCCGCGCGTGCGTTTTTGCGCGCGAGTCGCCCTGATGACCTGATCGATCTGCCGCGAGGTCAGCTTGTGGGTGCCCTTGCGCTGTGATTCCTCGCCGATCGCGCGAAGCACTTCCGGCTCCGGAGCCGCAAGCCTCACATAGTCGCGGATGCTGAGCAGTACGGCCCGTGGCGAGCCGCGCTTCTCGATGACGAGTGAGCGGTGTTCGTCTTCCACCCGGCGCAACAACTTGCCGAAACCGGTGCGGGCGGTAAGCGCCGAAACCACGATGTTGTCATTCTTGCCGGTAGGCGGCATATGAACTATCCATTTCAATTATCTGAACTGTGCGGTTTGCGCGCAACCGGGTCAACCCTTTTCCCTTGCCTTGCCCATCGCGATGTTGGATGCTCGCGTTCCAATCTACAATCCGGAACGACGTGGGGACTAAGGTCTGCGTGTATGCGGGCCTGGGAAGGGGGAGAACGTCGAAGTGAACCGCGACGGCTCGCGTTTCTACGCTCGCGCGCTTTTTCGCCGACCTCCGCAACTTCGCTTCCGCGTTCTCCGCACTCCATGCGCGATGCAGGGCCAGGTAGCAAAACCTAGAGTCCGCCTTGTTTCAGTAGGGTCTGATGCCGTCGGGTGGCGTTGGCGCGCGCCCTCGAGTCGGCTTCGCAGCGATGGCCGGCTTATGAAAACGATGCACGTTCTGTCTGCACAACGGCGGGGGCGTGTTTGACAACAACCGCCTGACCGTCTGCGCTGATCCGAGCTGGGCAGTCTGGCCAGAGTGCGCGGATGCTGTTCAGCCATTGTTCGACCATCGCGCGGAATCGCCGTGGTCGGGAGTAGTCTGTTGTGCCAATCTGATTCGCCAAGCCGAAATCACCGAAAAGAGGAATCGACTCCTCTGCTCTGGCCGTGAAGCATCGATAAGAAAGCCACATGAATAGGTCCAGAACGGCCGGCGAGGCCGCCAGCACCTTCACCGCGTCCAGGTCGTTTGGGACCGGATGTGAAATCAATTCTTGATAGAACTCATCGCTGAGCACGATCACGTTCTCGAACTCCGCCGACAGAGTGCGCTGGTCGGGTACGCGACTGTACCAGATCTGCGCTTCCCGCATGAAGTTGAAGCGGCACCGCTGGACCATGGTGGCGCGACCGCTAAACTCGTCTGTCCCGAAGAAGATCGTCGCCCCGAAGATCCGTTCGAAGGCACCTATGAGCCTGCGGTACTCCTTGCCGCCGGTGTGCATCCCGAAACTCTCCAGCATCTCTGCGGCCGTCCGAAACCGGATCGTCTGACTCTTTTGCTGGACAGCAAGAGTCGCGAGAAAGATCGGAACTAGGCGGTCCTGGCCAAAGGGAACGCCGAACTCCGGGTGCCCGGTGATTTGGAGGAGGAACTTCCCGTTCCTTCTTTCATAAAGCAGTTGGCCCTTGCGGAGTCGGCGAACGGGCAATCCGCAAAGGACGAACGGCCGTGAGCTAAAACAGAGATCTTGGGTCCGTTGTTCCCGCTTGATCCGGACTACTTCGATGCCGCGAGCACGCTCGAGTTTCTGTTTGGAGATGAGCAGATCGGCGTGTTCAAATTGCAGTATCTCGGCGGCGGACGCCATGCCGGTTTCGCTGCGTCGACCTGACGGAGGGGAAGATGAACGAGGCAAAATGGACTCCCGTTGTTTCCGTGTGGACCGCTGAAATCGGTCCGCTTGTGAAGGCCATGGAATGCCGCGCAAAACGAGGTACAAGTGATAATGAAATGTACCTCGATAAAACCTCGATTAGAGGGGGTCAGAGAGGAAAACGCTGATATGGCGAGATTGCGGTGAGTCGGTAAAGCGCGCCAGAGACGCTAAGTTGTTGTAGACGCATCCATCCGACTTGTTCCCAAGCTGGACGTCGCGGGTTCGAACCCCGTCTCCCGCTCCATTTTTTCAATCACTTGGGAATCATCAGCAACTTCCATCACTCCACTTCACTCAGTTAAGCGGTGAGAACGGCATTTTCGAGCTGTTCAGCCGCTTCGGCGCGCCTGGACAGAGCGGCCTTGGTATAAACATCAATCGCCACACCGATGCCATGGCCGCGCTGATCAGCCGCGACCTTAGGATCGATCCCGGCATCGTGGCCGAGACTGGCATGGGTTCTGCGCAGCACCTGAAACGTGGCCCACTCAAGCCCGATGGTTTTGAGCTTGGGCTCCATGTGCCTGCGCCATAGGTTGTCCCTCCACAATGGAGTGGAAGGGTTCTCCGACGCGAATATCCACGCCTCCGGATTCTCCGGCACTAGTGTAGTGTCCCACAAATAGCTGGACAAGAAATCAACCATGGGTCATAATCAGTCATGCCCCGCCTCGTCGAGCCCCTCGTCCTCTCAGTGGACCAGTCCAGCGAACTCCAACGCTGGGTGGGAGCCTTGGGAACTCCACAACAGGTAGCGCTACGTTGCCGCATTGTCCTGGCACTTGGCGCTGGCAAAACGGAGATGGCGGTCGCCGCTGAGAACGGCGTGAACCGTAAGACGGTTCGTCTCTGGCGTGACCGCTTCCGTGGCGGCGGGCTCCAGGCGCTTTGGGAGATTGCTCCAGGCCGGGGCCGGAAGCCGAGTTACGACGCAACTCGAATCAAGGCCGTCATTGATGCCACTCTGCAAACCAAACCCAAAGGAAGCACGCATTGGAGCTGTCGGACGATGGCGGTGGCGCAGGGGATCGGCAAGTCCAGCGTGAGCAGGATCTGGCGTAGCCACAACCTCAAGCCACATCGAACAGAAACGTTCAAGCTGTCACGTGATCCCAGATTCCTCGAGAAACTCACGGATGTCGTCGGTCTTTATCTGAATCCTCCTGATCAGGCGATTGTGCTTTGCGTGGACGAGAAGAGCCAAATTCAGGCTCTGCAACGCACCCAGCCCGGGTTGCCGCTGAAAAAAGGGCGCTGCGGCACCATGACCCATGACTACAAGCGACACGGAACGACGACTCTGTTTGCGGCGCTCGATGTTCTCGCCGGTAAAGTCATCGGCGACTGCTATAAGCGTCACCGCCACCAGGAGTTTCTGAGGTTCCTGCGCCGCATCAACCGCGACTTCTCCGGCAAGGCGCCGCTGCACCTGGTGATGGATAATTACGGCACCCATGGAACGCCCGAGGTGAAGGACTGGCTCAACCGACATCCCCGCTTCAAGGTGCACTTTGTCCCAACCAGTTCCAGTTGGCTGAACCTGATTGAACGTTGGTTCGGCGAGTTGACCAGCAAAAGAATCCGCCGCGATTCCTTCTTGAGCGTCGATGACCTGATCGCCGCCATTAACGAATTTCTCGTCGCTTGGAACGAGAAACCCAGACCCTTTGTCTGGACGGCCACCATCGAATCCATAGTCAGCAAACTCGCGCGCTGCAGCCAAACCCTTGAACAGATCCAACCCGGTTGCACGGCTCCAAAGACCCGTAAACGAAAGACCAGCTAATTCGGGGACACTACACTAGTATTACTGTGTTATAAAATACTGAGGCGCAAGCGTTTAACGCTCCGCTATATTCTGAGAGGGAGATGGGTACCCCTTCCTCCGCGTTCGGACAGTGTGCCGAGGAGATTCACCGCCTTGTGTCTGCCGCGGCGGTACAACATCGGCCGATCACGGCTCGGTACGAGGGCACGCGAAGGCTATTGTGCCCTCATGTGCTGGGCTACAACCAACCCGGTGAGTGGCGGGTGTTCTGCTTTCAATATGGGGGAGAAACCAAGGACGGACCATTGCCGGCCAACGGTGCTGGTATCTGGCGATGCCTGGCGCTGGAAACTCTCGTTCGTGGAAGTGTTGGAGGCTCCCTGGCACACCGAACCTCATGCTCCTCAACGTTGTGTAGGGCACGTCGAGTTAGACGCCGACGACTATCCCGGCGGCGATCCGCAGAACGGACAGTGAGGTAGTTGCTGCACCAGTTGGCGCGCGATCACGATGTGGAGCGTGGCGATCGAGCGTGGATTATGTCGTTCGGGGCGGACTCGGCGATCCTCTCGGGCGGAAGTCCGGCGGCAAGTCCGGGGCTGATAGTCCAACATGGCCAGCGCGGACGGAGGGGGAAAAACGGTTCCGCTCGCTGATCAGGAACCCATAAGCGGCGATGCACAACGTGGCGTGATGGTGAAATCCGCGCCAACTCCGTCCTTCATAGTGGCCCAACCCCAACTCTTGCTTCAGTTCTTCATAGTCACGCTCGATGATCCAGCGGTGCTTGGCGATCTTTACCAGAGACTTCCGCGAGGTCTTCTCCGGCAACGTGGATAGCCAGTATTTCGTCGGCTCCGATTCTTTCTTGGGCCATTCGATCAAAAGCCATTCTTCCGGGCGCGGCGCCGTTCGCTTTTCATCGCGGTGTGCCGGACGCACCCGGACGGCGGCGAAACGAGAGCGCAAAGCCTCTTGACTGCCGGGACGCCAAGCAATGTCCTTCCAAGCCGAAGACGGTAAACCGAGGGCCAGCTGCTTCACCGAAACAGGCTGATGATTAGCGTCGCGTTGCAGGCGCTTGGGTGTGGCTCCACGGCCCGGCTTTCGCGGCGGAGCCGGCAAAGGCTGTTCTCCCGGCTCCCAGACGGTTGTCGAAGACTCGATGCCCACCACATAGGTCAGCCCGAGCTGGGTGAGGGCCGTGCGAAAGGGTGTGCCGTTTCCATAACCGGCATCTGCCAGTACCACGCCTACGGCAATCTCCTGCTCCAGCGCCTTGCGGATCTGTTGGAGTGCAATCTCCGGTTTGGTCTGAAACTCTATCCCTTCCGGAACCCCCGCCAGTTGGCGCCGCTCCGAATCCTGGCACCATACCTCCGGTAGATAGAGCCGCCAAGCGACAGGCAGACTTGCACTCCAGGTACTCACCGACAAACTCACAGCGGCCTGGCAGTTATCGTGTTTGCCGATTTGACCGCAGTACTGCCGAGCTACCCCTACGGAATGCTTTCCCTGCTTGGGAAAACCCGTATCATCCACAATCCACGCCACTACCGGACCCTGTTTTTGCATGGTGGGAAGCACATACCGCCGCACCTCGGCCAGCATCTCCTCGTCGTTCCAGGGTGCGTCCGCCACCAGGTGATGGAGCGACTGATGCATGCGACGACAATCGTTGGGAGCCAAGCGGGCAGCCATTGGCTCGACGCTCTTGCGCTCACCAGGCAATAACAACCCCTTGCAGTAATTCTTCAGGGGAGTGTGCCGGTCGGCGTGCCCCGCGGCGTTAGCCAGGCCCTCGATATATGCCGCGAAGCGCCTCTGTTGGGGGCCTGGCGAAGAGAGGCGTGATCCCACGAAAACAATTCTACATCAAATTGTTCGTTTTTAACACAGTAATACTAGTGTAGTGTCCCCGAATTAGCTGGTCTTTCGTTTACGGGTCTTTGGAGCCGTGCAACCGGGTTGGATCTGTTCAAGGGTTTGGCTGCAGCGCGCGAGTTTGCTGACTATGGATTCGATGGTGGCCGTCCAGACAAAGGGTCTGGGTTTCTCGTTCCAAGCGACGAGAAATTCGTTAATGGCGGCGATCAGGTCATCGACGCTCAAGAAGGAATCGCGGCGGATTCTTTTGCTGGTCAACTCGCCGAACCAACGTTCAATCAGGTTCAGCCAACTGGAACTGGTTGGGACAAAGTGCACCTTGAAGCGGGGATGTCGGTTGAGCCAGTCCTTCACCTCGGGCGTTCCATGGGTGCCGTAATTATCCATCACCAGGTGCAGCGGCGCCTTGCCGGAGAAGTCGCGGTTGATGCGGCGCAGGAACCTCAGAAACTCCTGGTGGCGGTGACGCTTATAGCAGTCGCCGATGACTTTACCGGCGAGAACATCGAGCGCCGCAAACAGAGTCGTCGTTCCGTGTCGCTTGTAGTCATGGGTCATGGTGCCGCAGCGCCCTTTTTTCAGCGGCAACCCGGGCTGGGTGCGTTGCAGAGCCTGAATTTGGCTCTTCTCGTCCACGCAAAGCACAATCGCCTGATCAGGAGGATTCAGATAAAGACCGACGACATCCGTGAGTTTCTCGAGGAATCTGGGATCACGTGACAGCTTGAACGTTTCTGTTCGATGTGGCTTGAGGTTGTGGCTACGCCAGATCCTGCTCACGCTGGACTTGCCGATCCCCTGCGCCACCGCCATCGTCCGACAGCTCCAATGCGTGCTTCCTTTGGGTTTGGTTTGCAGAGTGGCATCAATGACGGCCTTGATTCGAGTTGCGTCGTAACTCGGCTTCCGGCCCCGGCCTGGAGCAATCTCCCAAAGCGCCTGGAGCCCACCGCCACGGAAGCGGTCACGCCAGAGACGAACCGTCTTACGGTTCACGCCGTTCTCAGCGGCGACCGCCATCTCCGTTTTGCCAGCGCCAAGTGCCAGGACAATGCGGCAACGTAGCGCTACCTGTTGTGGAGTTCCCAAGGCTCCCACCCAGCGTTGGAGTTCGCTGGACTGGTCCACTGAGAGGACGAGGGGCTCGATGAGGCGGGGCATGACTGATTATGACCCATGGTTGATTTCTTGTCCAGCTATTTGTGGGACACTACACTAGGCCGTAACGGTGAAGATTCAATAGCAATTCGCAGCTTCGCGTACTCGCCCCTGGGTCACCTTGAAAATCAGATGATGCTCAGCGTCTCTCCGCAGTGTGAGTGAATCCTGATCGATATAGATTCCCTATCGCTGCGCGCGTGGCGTAGCCGTCAGCAACGCTTGGTTCGCGGCGAGTTCCGCATTCAGTGCCTGCTCGAGGCTCCGCCAACGGGGACTGGCGGCCAGGCGCGTGCTGAAGAGCGGATCTCGTACGATCGTCGCCGGACCGACCCCAGGGTAGCCCCGGGACAACGATTCGAGAAGCGCGATCGCTTCGTTGGCTTCACCGGCCCACGCGAGCACGCGCGCCGCCATCAGACGGACGTGCAGCGACGCCGGAAAGGTGGAGGTATCTCCCACCAGGCGCATGGCGGCCCGGGCCTCGGCAACGGCGTGACCCTGTTTGCCAAGCATAAGCGCACTCTCGGCGCTTAATAGTCGGCGCCACCATTCGCTCCCGGTAGACTTGGGGAGACTCTCGACGAAAACTGCGAGGGTCTGACCTTCGCGAGCGGCCGCACGGACGTCCCCAGCGAGCAGTCGTTCCCATCCGACCAGTTCAGCCACGGGCTTCAGACTTGTACCGACGCGCGCCCCGAACGAGCTGTGCTGCGCGAACCGGGGAGCGGCGGCGGCAAGCCGCGCGCGCAGTTCGGCGAAGCGTCGCTCGTAGCGCAGCAGGTCGAACTCGCTCGAAAGGGTCGCGTTCGGATCCTCACCTGCGCGCAGCCGCGCGATCTCGTCCCACCAGGACGCAGTCGAACCTGTGAACCCGAATGTGTACTCGCCGCGATAGAGCCGCCCGGGATACTTCGAGTCAAAATCCCGCAGCACGCGCATCGCCTCAGCGGGCCGGTGTGCCGCGGCAAGATTCGATACCCAGAACCGGAAAATCATCGCGTTGCCGGGATCGAGCCGTGCCGCTCGTGCTTGGGCGGCGAGTGACTCCGGGAGACGCCGGGCGAACATCGAGAAGTTTCCGCTGCTGAGCAGCAAATCAGCGTCGAGGGGACCCACCTGGGCTGCCGCTTCCATGAGCCCGAGGGCGCGGGAGAGGTCATGGTCCACCAGGAACGCCAGTTGGGCGGCCCGGACCAGGACGTGCGGCGTGCCGCCGGCGTACTTCTGGGCAAGCGCGAGATCCGCGCGCGCGTTCGCAATGTTTCGCTCGCTGCCATCGGCGCGGCTCGCATACCTGGCGATGCGAACGCGGGCCCGATCCGCATAGGCCGCCCCGTACGTATTGTCGAGTTCAATGGCCCGGGCAAACATCGCTTCGACCCGATCGATCTCCTCGGAGGTGGCACCACCACCGCCGACTTGCTGCCAAGCGAGCGTTCCCTTGAGCCATTGGTCGTAGGCCTCGGGGTTGCTCGGCGGCGGCAACTGAGCATTTCTCGCCACAGGCAACTGGATCGCGAGTTGCTCGGACACCTCGCGAGCGAGCTCCGCCTGGAGCGTCATGGCATCGACGAGGGTGCGCTGATAGCTGCGGGACCAGACTTGCCGGTCCGCGATGGCATCGATGAGCTGTAGCGAGACGCGCACGGTGCTCGTCTCGCGACGGACCGTACCCTCGAGCACGTAGGTCGCACCCAGTTCATGCGCCAGGGCGCGCACGGAGGTGGGCCTGGCCCGATACAGCATCATCGTTGTTCTCGAGATCACTTCGAGATTGTACGCACGGCTGCCGAGCGCACTTAGTACCTCCTCATGAACGCCATCCGCAAAGAAGGCGTTCGCCGGGTCGGGGCTCAAGTTCTCAAACGGCAGGACTGCGAGGCGATTGACCGGCGACCGGGAGTCCGCGTGCGGGGCGACGCCGACAGCGGGGCGGCGGCTCACAAGCAACACGATCGCGAGAGCGACAGCCGCCACAAGACCCAACCCAGTGAGACCCGCGCGTTTCCAGGACGGCCGGACGGCTGGAAACGCCGGCACCATCGTACCGAGCTCGGCCTGCCACGGTTCTGACGACGAGTGCGCCCCCTCCGTCTCCGGCCCGGCACCGCGCCGTTCGATGGCGCCAATGAACCGATAGCCCTGGCGAGGTACTGTCTCCACGTACTTTGGAGCATCGGCATCGTCGCCGAGAGCAGCACGAAGTTTTCGGACGGCGGTGTTAAGACCGGCTTCGAAGTCGACCGCGCTGTCCGGCCACAGGTGCGCCACAAGCGCATCGCGGGTGACCAACTCGCCAGGTTCGCGCAGCAACGCCTCGAGAATCTGCAGGGGCTGCTCCTGGAGCTTGACGGACTCGTCGTTCCTGAATAGTTCCAGCGGCGTGCGGCAGAGTGTCCACCCATCGAACCTCGCCACCAACCGCGCGGCGCCCTGTCCCATATAGCCCAAGTCTACCCGAGCCCGCGGTCCTCACACCGCAGTTCACACACAAGTCAGCCCCGGTTCAGATCAATTTCAGGCCGAGTCCCTGGTAGGCTGCGTGGATATGACGCTTACTTGAACGAGGAGACCGCCATGCTAATTCATCCTGTTGCGTCCACCGATCGTTTATTCTTTCCGCTGATGGGGTTGACGGCGTTGGCGGTGATCGGCGCTGGTTTTGCGCGAACCTATTACCTCGGGTTCTGGTTCGGCGCGCCGCCGCTCGAGCCGATCGTTCACATCCACGCGGCGGCGTTCACGGCCTGGCTGCTGTTGCTGCTGAGTCAGACATTGTTCATCCGCCTCGGCAGGATTCGGTGGCACCGCACCGTGGGAAAGGTAGCTGTCGGAGTGGCGGTGGTGATGGTGATCACCGGCTACATGGTCGTCTTTGGCAAGCCGCGGCCAACGGTCGGCGCCCGCGCATTCATCTTCACGCCCGTACTATCGCTCCTGATATTCCCCCTCTTCGTCGCGGCCGCGATCCACTTCCGCCGGGATCCCGCCACCCATAAGCGCCTGATGCTGCTGGCGACGATATCGATTGCCACTGCGGGTGTCTCACGCCTCATGGTCATGCTCAGCCTCGATCCGACGCGCTACCGCGCATACGCGGCGACTTACGCCGCGTTGCTTGCTGCCGTTGATCATCCTCGACCTGGCGCGACTGGGGAAGTTGCACCGCGCGACCGCGTGGGGTTCTGCGCTGCTGCTCGTCCGGCACGCGCTGCACCAAGCCATCGCGAACACTGACCAATGGCAGCGAATCGCCGCCTGGTTAACGCCACCGGTGTGAGGACGATCGTCTTCGAGATGTAAAAAGTCTCGCCATATCAGCGTCTTCCTCTCTGCCCCCGATATTTCTGTCGTCCCTGGCCATCCAGAAGAGAAGTCAGACTGTCCGATTTCAGGACCGCACCTGAATCTGGAGAATTTCGGAATGCACACCGGTGGAAAGGAGTACCGCCGGTTGGTCGGCGCGTTCGAACGGATCTTCGGCGCGACGATCTTCTTCGGCACGGACAGGTTTTCTGGTCGGGCAACCATGGTCTAGCGAGGCCGCTTCAATTTCATGCGGGAAGCGCAAATCTGGTACTGCATCGCTTCGAAGGAGTGCTTGCTTGGGACGGATTACGCGAGAAAGGAAACTTGGCCGGGTGACAGGCTGAACGCTGGCGCGTGTCTCAGGTTCCATCCGCTTACCTTTGCCGGCGTGCCCGGTATAGAACATGTCGGCGCAGTGGGTGGCCGTCGGGTATTCGTGGATGTTCGAAATCCCCATCGCGGTCGTGGATCATTCCTAGTTTTTCCATCACGCGTCGCGAGGGCAGATTGTTGGTGGCCGTGAAATGAGACAACCTCGTCAAGTCGCAGGGTTTCGAAGGCGAACCTCAAAACACATTCCGCACCCTCAGTTGCAAGTCCTCGATTCCAGAAATGGGCCGCCAAACGCCACCCGATCTCAACACACGGCGTAAAGGGGGCTTCAAAGGTAGGCACTGCCAACCCGATGTATCCCGCAAACTCGCTCGTCGCCTTGTCGACAACAGCCCAAAGCCCAAATCCGTTCCGCTCAAAATGAAGGCGATTGCGCTCTAACATGGCATCGCTTTCTTGCCCTGGTCTAAATCCTCGCAGTCTATTTTCCTGGCTTGATAGTGTATGAAAATGCTACCTCGCCCTGCTGATGCTCGGGCGTCTCGTCTTTCGGCATCCACGACCGGATGTAATCCACCTTCGCAATGCTCGGGCCAACGGTTACACGGAGGTGTCCCGAAGGAGGACGATAATCTCCAGATTTGTAGGCAGAGCGGAACCGGTCAGTGGTCGCGCCGTAGAAGGGATTGGCGGGATTGGGCGTCTCCTGATACACGACGCCATCTTTTTCCTGGCGCACAAAAATGTGGTCGTGCCCCTGAAAAAAGATCGACACGCCATACTTCGCCATCAATTGATGAATCGGAAGATCCCAGTTTGGTCTCTTCTTGTCAAACTCCCACACGCCATCGGCGTTCCTGCCGCCCCATTCGTACAGATCCGCCATCTCAACGGCACCGCGGCCGGTTCCCAGGACGTGGTGCGCGAACAGGAACTTGTATTTCGCTTTGCTCTCTTCCAGGGTTTTCTTGAGCCACCGGTACTGAGCCTCACCATGCGTGACCTCCCACATGTCCGTAGAGACGGATCTGCCGGTCGCGGCCGACGCCGCGGTCGCTGGACTACCTTTGCCTCCTTCAATCGAGCGCGGTGTCTACCGGCTGTTTCGAATGCCAGTAGGGATCCAGCGTGATGAAGAGGGCGTCGCCCCACGTCCAGGCGTAATAGTCTCGCAACGAAACCAATAAATTCCACCTTGTCCTGATCGCCCGTATAAAAGGCATTCGGTTCCGGCAGCGGATAGAACTTGTTTCGCGCTCTGCCCACCCATACCGCGGCATTATTGGGAGTACCATCCAACAGGTACATCGCCCCTTGCTCGTGTCCTCCTGCGACAAGGAAGATGGGCGCGGATGCTCCATCCATTCCCAGATAGCTCCTCTGGTTGATGTAGACCTGATCCACCTTGTTTGGCGTGAGCACGGTCTGGAGGTTATCGATGCTGAAGTCGTCGCCCAGAGTGACGTAAAAATCGGGGTGGTCTTTCCGAACCTCCATCATGGTCCGCGCATACAGTTCGGGGTTATACATGTTCGCGACACGCTCCGGGTGCGAATCGGCTTGCACGTCGAAGGTGAACGTCGCACCGGGAGGGCGCTGCGTCTGGAAACTGTATTCGGTTCCCGCCGTGTAGTTGCGCGTACCCGGTTGACGATACCGCAGCCGGTAATAGTAACGCGTGTTCGCCGCCAGTTTGTCCATCGTCAATTCGAACGGCATCCGTGCCGCGGATTTCGCAACCGGAGTCTTTCGCGAATAGACGCCTGTCTTCACGCCATACTCGGCGTAGGCTTCGATATCGCCTGGGGCGAGAACATTGGTGGTAATGGAATGATTCGTCGGACGCCCGAGCACTTGCGTTAGACTCGCGACCGACGTCTCAGCGCCTACGTCCTGCGGCCTGGTCTGCTGCGCCTTGGTGAAGGCCGCCCACAAACACAGTCCCAGGCCGAGCGCTCCCGCGATTCGCGTTCGTACGGATTTTGACCTACGTAGGCGCTGCACTTCAGAGGGTCCTCAGAAACGCGATCATCGCCTGCTTGTCGCCCGGCGACAGCCTTAGTCCGAACTCGTGCCCGATCACCGCGCGCGTCTTTACGCCCACGGGGTTCCAGCCCCCCGGTGCGAATGTATCCTTCAACCTGTCCGGATCGAACATTTGCTCCAGACTCGCCAGAGAGCCGTCGTGCAAGTAACGTCCGCGATACCACACTCCTTTGAGCGATGGGACCTTATAGTAGCCGGTGCCCTTTCTCGTCTTCAGCGCGAGATTGGAATCGGTCCCGATCGAGATCGGGAGTACGTCAAGAGTGGCGGGGCTGTCGGCAGGCGGCTGAAAACCTTTTGCGAGAGTGAGCTTATTGTTGGTGTACAAGCCCGGCGTGTGGCACCCGGCGCAGCCCTCGCGGTCAAAGATCTTCCTCCCGGCTGCTGCGGTCTCGTCAAACTTGTTTGGGTTGGGGGGCGGCGTAAGTGATTGAATATATAGCGCCAGCGCATAGAGGGCCTCGTCCGGAGCCCGCGCTTCGACTCGCTGCTGTTCCGGCGTAAGCATGTGGTGCGGCCCGAAATCCGAAGACTCGGCAAAGCTCACCAGCGCTGCGTATCGCATGAGGTCACCGATCCCGCGGTTCAGATGGGTTGCGGTGGCGTCGAAATACTTCCGGTCTTGTACGCCAATCAGGTCCGGGATCTTTGCGGGGTAATATATGCTCCCATTCCAGCGCGCAAAGATTCCGTTGCTCACAGCTCTCGCAGGAGCGCCCAATGAGAGCAGCATTTGCGGAACCATGTCTCTTAGGCTCTCGTGAATATCATCCTTAATCCAAGGCACACCATAGGCACGGTATGCGCGCATTCCGGGGGAACCTGGCAGCCGGATGGGTGCGGCTGCGACATTCTCGGCGGCAAGCAGTGGAATGAGACTCGATGCGCCGTCCGCTCCATAGCCTGCCGAACCCACCGGCGGCCCGGCGATACGTCTGCCGTCGGCCTCCCGGCGCGCGTGGCAACTCTCGCAGTTCGAAACTCCAATTGCCAGGCCTTTTTCGGTGGGGATCCAGCGTGCGCTCCCGACCCGGCCGTCGGGCCCTGTCGCCCTCAACGAACGAGCTGCGGCAATGACCTTGGGATCATAGCTCCGCATGACTATATGGTCGAGTCCCTCGAAAACACGTTGCCCGGCTTCCAGCCAGTCTGCCCGTGACTTGAGTTTCCCTGGTTCAATGAGGGGCTTGGGCGGGGCGTTCCGCACCATCTCCCAATACCCCGTGGGCTCCCGGTCCGCGGCATAAACTGGGTACGTGCGATGGTTATCGACCGGAGCCCGATAATACTGCTCGGCGGAATAGTGTCCCGGGCGCAAGTTCAATCCGGCAACCGGGGTGGCCCAATCCATAAGGGCTGAGTCGTCCCACGTCTTGGGTATGCTCGGCCGGAACGGCAGACCCTGCTGCGCGGTATGCGCAAGAGAGGCACTGCCCACCCGTGCCTGTTTCCCGCGCATGGTCTGAAAGACCTGCTGAAAGAAGTCAACGTTCGGACTGTCGGCCTTGGACCGGACGGTGATGTCGTCGCCGTACTCCAGCAACTTGAACTCAGGCGAGCGATAAGCAGGCCATTCAGGCAGCGTCGCACCGTTGGGGTTGCCTGTCTTTGCGAACTGCACCCATGCCCCGGCCATTGCGCGCGACAGAGTCCGGTCGACCTCTTCATACTGCGATTCGTCCGCCGTGATGTGTTCGAAGACATACGGGATCTCCGTGCCGTGGCCCGCTCCGCCCCATGTTGACCTGTTCAAAGGGCTGACACGGGAAAACCGGTACATGTAGACATGGGTCACCTTCGAAGCCGCTCGCGCCGTGAGGACCGAAGGTGTAACGAATCTGAAATCCGAGAACATGCGAAGACCTGCTTCCGCGGCCTGTGCGTCTGCCGCGGCTGGATACCTACTCAGGACCGCGTCAAACATTTCCGGGGGAAATAGGGCGCGGACGAAATCCCGATATTCCGAAATTGTTTGATGTGCACTGCCCCGATAGAAGAACGCCTCGTCGGCGTTGTGACCAATAAGCAGAGGGACTTTCGCCTGACGGCTCGTGCCCAGAAGAACGCCGGGATCGTCGGGCAGTACGTATCCGTCGATCACCGGGCTGAGGCGCGAGCCTGCACTAACTGCACTAAAGGTCGGAGATATGGGCAGTTTGGCGACCACTTCGTCCGCGCTCATCGCCCGGAGCCTCTTGATGTCCGGCGCCATGGACTCACCTTCGGCCTCAGCAGCGAGTAAGCCGTAGTAGGGTGCACGAAGGCGCGGCTTCGGACCGATTGTACCTGAAGTCCCAGCGCTCTGGGCAATTACGCGATGAAACAGCCCTCGCGCGAGCGGAGATACCATCAGTACGCCCGCACCCGAGGAGGCGCCCGCTGATTGTCCAAACAGGGTCACGTTCGCCGGATTTCCTCCAAACGCTGCAATGTTCGCCCGAACCCAACGGAGCGCGGCGATCTGATCGAGCAGTCCATAGTTGCCGGAGACTCGCCGGCCCGATTCGCGGGACAGGACAGGATGCGCCAAAAACCCTAATGCTCCCAGCCGGTAATTGAACGTCACAACCACCACTCCACGAACGGCAAGCACTTCGCCGCTGTAACGGGGCCCTGCTCCTGACCCGATCGTGAAGCCTCCGCCGTGGATCCACACCATGACCGGAAGCCGAGCGCTGCCCGATTTCGCCGGGGTCCACACGTTGAGTGTGAGACAGTCTTCGCTCGATGGCATCGGCGGCGGCGCCACGCTGCCACTCCCGCGCGGGGCAAAGGTCGAGGGCTGAGGGCATTGCGGTCCGAACTGCGTGGCGTCTCGAATGGCGGTCCATGGTTCGGGTGACTCGGGCGCATGCCATCGACGGTCGCCTGTGGGAGGGGCGGCGTATGGGATACCCTTGAACACGATGACATCAGTGCCCACGCCTCGAACAGGCCCGGACTTGGTTTGTACGGTGGTTTCGATCGGCTCGGCCGCGTTTCCCGACGCGGCAACCATCGCAGTTATGAGGCATATCCATCGAGGAGCTGTGAGTCTGTTCTGCATGAAACCTCCCTCAATCAATAGCGTTTGATTTTCTTCGCGCTACGGAACGGTAAATAGAAGCGATAGGAGTGCCCAACACGATGCCGCAGCCGAGATCCATTGATTGTGGGCGTACGGGAAACCGCTTTCAAAGTAGGGTTGGAAAGGGTAAGAGCGAGACTCAACGAACCAGGAGCCGTCCGGACATTGCGTGTCCAGTAGGTACTGGACGCCGCGTCGGTAGATCTTATCCTTCACGGGAAAGCTGGTTGCGATGTGAAGAGCATAGAGCGCGAGGCGCATAGAAGTTCCTCCCTCAGATGTGAGAACTACTGAATCGTAACTGCAAAATCAGGGGAAGCCGCACCGCAAGCGTTTCTTACCGATAGCAGCCACCGTCCGGCTGCTATTTTGCCGGCGGCAGCGGCATTGATCTGGTTTGCCGAGAGATCCCAAAAATAGGAACCAGACCCGGCGTCGAGCATGATTGAGTCCGGCGATCCTACCCGGGTCAAGTTGATCGCATTGCCTCCGCCAGGAGAAAAGCCGGTGCCCCAGACGATCATCGTGCCTGTCGCCGAGATGCTCCCACCGTAGGTTTCGTTGGTGACAGCGGCGACCACTGGCGTCGAAGTCGAATTGCACGGCAGAGCACCTTGCAGGCCGCCGAGCGTGCCTGCCAACTGCCCGATTGCGGCGATTGGGTAGTTGGCGTTCCGCGTTTGGACAGCGACGCCGAAGCCAGCGAACTGAGCGAAATCCCCAGTGGAGGCATACGCGGAAGAGATGGTCCCCTTAAGGCCAGCCCCGAGGTAGGAGAGGAGAGTCATCCACTCCTTGAGTTCCTGAACGCCCGCGGTTGATGGATCTGCGTCAATGCGATTGGCCAGAAGACCCGCGATATCGGCGCCGGAGAGCGTGGCGGGGCCGGTCGCAGCCCTGTACGTTGTGATGGTGGTACCGAATTGAACCTGGACGACGCCCAGTGCGAGGATGGCGAACAAGTCCGTCGCCAGGCGGACACGGGCTGTGGCCGGAAGTTCCATGGCCGGGCCGGTGTTGGCGCCATCGCTGACGGCGAAACCGGCCACTGTGCCGATGGCTGCGATCGCCTTAGAGACCACTAGCGCGCCCAGAGTGTTGGAGCCGGCTGTAGCATCCGCGGCGGCGGCCGCGGCCACCTGCGCCAGGACGCCGAGGTTGACAACGATCTGGTCATTGGACGGATTGGCGTCGTTCAGCTTCACCATAGCGCCTGCGTAAGGGTTGTCGCCTCCGTAGGCGCCCAGCAGGGCCGCGCCACCGTCCTTGGCCAGGGTGGACACCGCACCCAGAGCCCGGAGGGCACTCGTGGAACCTGCGGCCGCTTCTTGGCTCGCAACCTGGAGCACGCCAGCCGCAGTCGCGTATTTGAAGTAGGCGTATAGTTCCGCCGCCTTGAGGTCGTATCTAATGCCTGAAAGGTTCAGGTAGTAGCCGGAAGGCGCAAGCTTTGTCTGGGCCACCAACTGGAGGGCGCACAGTTTCTTCACATCGGCGAGGTCCATGTACGCCGACATAAGGGGATAGCCCACGGGCAGAGCCTGGCTGGAATCCGGGGAGATGCCCAGGGGCAGCACATTGTAGACGTCTGCGAAACTTAGGGGCACACCGGTCTGCAATTTGCCGCGCAATATCGCGGTGGCCACTACGCCGGCCTGGAAGGGCGTGAAGTCGTATCCCGGAAGGTTCGCAGGATTGCCTCCAGCTCCGATCAGTGTCTGCGCGACGATGATGTTGGGGACGCTGCGAACCGCGTCCGCGGCAAGGTTCCCGAGGCCGTTGGGGGAGGGTACCGGGTCCAACAAGTTAGACGCCATGTCCTGGGTGGTAGAGCCTACTGGGTGATAGATGCCCTTGGCCAAGCTTGCGCGATCATAGTCGGGGAAGGTCTGGGTGAAGTAGCCGCCAAGCGCTATGTTGAGCTGCTGGTCCGTCGATCCCATGAGGGAAGCGATGGCCGCATCGGGAACCAGACCGGCCTGGATGGCTGCCAAGCCGGCGTCGGTCATGGCCTGGTTGCTGGAGTTATCCCGGGTGGTGGACCGGGTGGACGGGTGATAGGTCAGATCGATGCGAGTAACATTGGCGCCGAAGGCGCCGGCGTTGATGATCTGGGTGGTCCAACCCGCGTTAGCCACCGCAGTCGCCTCAGCTAGCGGGGTGTGAGTGTGGCCGGAGGCAATGACGTCGATGCCTCTGACATGCGTGGCCAGTTCCACATCCTCGCCGGCGGCGCCGGCGGCGTCCGTTCCGGAGTGGGAGAGAGCGACGACGACATGGACGCCTTGGGTATTTCGCAGTCCGTCCACCAAGTCCTGGACAGCTGCGTACCGGGTGGAGACATCAAGGAAGGTCACCGGCGCCGACTGGGCGGCGAGGGCTGCGGCCTTGCCCATGAGGCCGATGTAGCCGATCTTCAACCCATTCGGAAGCTCTTGCACCCGGGTGATCTGGATGGCCTTCCCATCGCCCACGAAGAGCCCTAGATCGGTGTTGCCTCCGAGGATCACATTCGAAGCTACGATGGGCGTTCGGAATCCGAAAGAGCTCTGGGCGGTGCCGAGGATCTGAGCGAGGCCCTTGGGAGTGTAGTCAAACTCGTGGTTGCCCAGGGTCACGCAGTCGTAGCGCAGGAGGTCGAGAAAAGCGAGAGCCAGTGGGCGACTACCCAGCGTAAGGTCGTATAGCGTCCCCATGGTCCAATCGCCGGAGTCCACGAGGATCACCGGATGGTTCGTGAACGCGCGGACGTGATTCACGTAGGCGGAGATTCTGGCGTAGGCGCCGACGGGGCTCATACCGCTGCTCTGATTGGCGTCGAGGCCCACGTGGTCTGCACCATTGGCGTGGTGGTGCAAGTCTGTGGTCTGCAGAATGGTGATCTGCGTATCGCCGGTGATCTGGGCGTTGAGCCAGGCAGGCATCACGACGGAGGCCAGGATGGACGCCGCGGCAAACGATCCGTATTTTCTGGGCTTCATATTCTCCTCAAAGTTCCGCCATCGGCTGACAACGCCAGTCCCCAAGGATTGGAAAAGCGGTAGATCACGCCGGGGCTGGGCTCGGAAACAGGAAACCGGACGAGCAACCGAATTTGCGCGGCGCCGCCGCTGCCGTCTTCAAGGTACACCTGCCCGCCGTCCGCCAGCGTCTGTTGATGCTGTAGCGTGATGCGGAACGTGCCGGATAGGAGATCGACAGCGCCCGCAAACCGAACCTCTAGAATTGACGCAAAAATCGGTGACGACGCGCCCTCCGGATTATGGATCGAGGTTCCCGGTGTCTGCCCCCTTCGCTCCGAATCGCCGGCGCCGATCGCGACGTATAACGAACGCCCGCGGAGCGCCATCGCCGTCGGACCGCTGCCGCCGCCGACCACCTCGGTGCCCGATGGAAGCCCTTCGAAAAGGCTCCGACGCACCCCGGAGCGCGTAACAAACGAGATCCGCCCGGAATTTGGGCTGGCGCTGGTCTCCGACACCAGCAGGTTGCCGCGGGGCGTAAGGATGATTTTCTGTCCCTGCAATCCGGTGACAAGCACTTGCGACTGGCACCAGACCGGGGCTGCGAAAAGCAGAATCGCAGTGAATGATCGCAGGGACATGCATCGAAGTGTAGGGAATCGGGGAGCGTTCGGCCATGGACCACCGGTTCAATTCACCTCAGTGCGGAACTGAATGAATACATACAACTTATGGTGTCATCTCACTCGTGTTAGACTACGTCTCATCGGCCGATTCATGGAGAGTCAACCGAGTCGCGCACAGAGAGTCGCATTTGGCCCTTTCGAGTACGATGGGGGTTCCGGCGAACTGCGTAAATTCGGCAATCGAATCCGCCTCCAGGGCCAGCCACTGCGGATCCTCTCGATCCTGCTCGAACAACCGGGCCGGGTGGTCGGCCGGGACGAACTGCAGCGCGAGTTGTGGCAAGGCACCACATTCGTCGATTTCGAGCAAGGTCTCAACGCGGCGGTAAACAAGATGCGAGCGGCGCTGGGAGACTCGGCCGAACAGCCGCGCTATGTCGAGACAGTGCCCGGTCGCGGGTATCGTTTTATCGCACCCGTTCAAGTACCGGGAGCGAAGCCAGTTCTGGAAATGGCAAGCCCGACTCCGATCAGGACGGAGACAGCCCCTCGAAAGCCGGCCCGGCAGTGGTTTCCATGGGCGGCAGGAGCCGCACTTGTCATCGTGGGCGTTGGCAGCTACTGGCTTGGGACACTCCGTGCTGGAGCGGGCACGGCGCAAGCAAGACCCTCAGTTGCGCCGCCTCCGGGATTCGCGCTCCAGGCCGCAGCCAGCCGCCAGTCCTTCGCGCTGTCTCCGGATGGTGCGCATCTGGCCTTCGCGGCCATGGACACCAGTGGCGCCTTCCGCGTTTTTCTTCAGGATCTTGACTCCATGAAACTCCGGGCGCTTCCCGACAGCGAGGGCGCCCACACCATTTTCTGGGCGCCGGATGGCCGGTCGCTATTTCTCACGGTGCGCGGCAAGGTGCGGCGATCTCCCCTGGAAGGCGAAGCTAACCTCCTACTCTGCGACTCACCGTCTTTCATGCTCTCGGGAGCCTGGCTCAGGCCCGACAAGCTTCTGCTGAGCGGGCGCGCGGCGACTTATACGGTGTCCCCCTCCGGCGGGATGCCGAAGGCCGCAGACAATGCGTATCGGTGGCCCCAGGCGCTGGACGGCCAGATACTCTACACTGTCTGGGATTCCCACGCCGGACGCTATCGCGGTCGTGTCGCACCCTTCGACCAGCCCGGCTCGGCGAAAGACTTGATGGAATCCGATTCGCGAGTTCAGTATACGGCGTCGGATTTCTCACCCGGTACGGGATTTCTTCTCTATGTACGCGCCGGCAACCTGGTAGCACAGCCCTTCGACACCCGCTTGCTCCAGGTTGTTGGGGATGCAGTGCCGATTGTCAACAAAGCCTACTCGTACTTTCCGACCGGAGCGGCCGATTTTTCCGTCAGCCAGAAGGGCGTCATCTCCTACCAAAAGTACGAGGCCCGCTCCCAACTCGCATGGGTGGATCGGACTGGCCGCCAAGTTGCGGTGACCGGTCCGGCAAAGGTCAACCTGGAGTCTGCACGTCTCT
The DNA here is from genome assembly GCA_963720745.1 of uncultured Acidobacteriota bacterium. GTDB lineage: Bacteria > Acidobacteriota > Terriglobia > Bryobacterales > Bryobacteraceae > TMP-7. The sequence goes on along the minus strand of CAVRGO010000005.1, from coordinate 112,855 downwards.
CTCCGGACGGGCGGTGGCTGGCCACTGCGATGTACGATGTCGAACGAGGCGGTCAGGATCTGTGGATATTGGATGTGCAAACCGGCGCGGCGCGACGCCTCGGCATTAGTTCGGGTGTCAGCGACGCTCCGGTTTGGAGTCCCGACTCGAAGAGGCTGGCGTTCCTGCACGCCTTCAACGGTGAGCCGCCGCGGATTGCAATTCGTGGTATCGGAGCGGGGGACGCGGAAGAAACATTTCCGCCTGGGGGATACCAGGCGCCGGCGGACTGGTCCTCCGACGGGCGATTTGTCGCTTTCGTGAATACCGGCTTCCCCCGGTTCGCCAACGAAACCCAAGGCGACGTCTGGCTGGTGGACCTTGCCCGCGACCGCAAGTTAGTTCCGTTGCTCAACACTCCCTTCCACGAGGCCAATCCCGCTTTTTCCCCGGACGGCAAGTGGCTGGCGTTTACCTCGGATGAATCCGGGCAACCCGAAGTCTACCTTCAGGCTTTTCGGTCTGGGGATCCGCCAGCCGTCGTCGGAGAACGCTATCTCGTTTCCCGAGCGGGCGCACAGGCACTGCGCTGGCGGCGCGACGGGAGGGAGTTGTTCTATTTGGGATTCGATGGCCGCGTTCATGCAATTCCAGTGAGGCTTTCTCCAAAACCCGAATTTGGACCTGCCGCGCCACTCTTTACAATCAGCACAGAGGCGAGAGCGGCGGTGCACTCGATACTCGGCTTCGATGTGTCGGTGGACGGCCAGCGCTTTTTGATTCCGGTCGTAGATTCGTCCCAGGGCTCGTCAATCGTCGTAGTGCCGAATTGGGAGGCGGAGCTTCTTCGGCGCTAGCAGATCGGGCTTGGGAAGTTTGCCGTTCGCGATGACAAGATGAGGCTGCGAACCGCGTCACGCCGTCATGCTGTGTACCGCTTGGCCGGAAACAATCGCCCGATAGAAGGTCTCGGCGGTCAGGTCCTCCGCGATGGCGGCGTTCCAAGACCACACGAGAAGGCATCTGAAATTACAGGAAAGTTGTCAGTTTCTAGGCATTGGCCGCGAGCGCGTCCGGTTCGGGCTTCAGCGGGATCGGCATGAACAGGTAGGTCACCATCAACCGAGAAGCGTTTGCTGATCTTTCGGTTTCGGGGACGCAGTTTCGGGTCCCTTTGACGTGAAACGCGCAGAGCGCCGAAGTGTGGGACCGATTGCTAGCTGATGGTCGGCAAACGGGAAGTTGAGATCTGCTGACGAACCTTGCCCGCGCAGGAGCAATCCGGAAATTGGTAAACGCTGTGCGACTACAGACGACCTAACGGCCCGGCGTTTGGGGCGCACCAAGAGACCGTTCGAGATCTATAGAAACGGCGTCGTAACGCTTTATTTCGCCGAGAATTAATAAGGCGATGTCGGACAGCTTAAGGCCGACCGGGCTGAACCCGCGTCTTCAACTCTTCGAACCAGTTGAGGACAACGCGAATCTCAGTCCCATTCGCCAGAGATCCCTCCGGCTCCGACGCGTCGATCAAGCCTACGAACCGGCCATCCGGCAGGACGTCGTATGCTCTCTGCTGCGTATTTATACGAGGGTTAATCCTAAACTGTGATGTAACGGGCTCGCCAAACGTCAGCCCGTCATGAGTGACCACTCGAACCGTCGCTAACTGACCCAAGGCAGCAGCCGAGACATACATCAACTCCCTTCCATTCGGGGACCACACGGGATGGAAATCAATCAACACCTTTGGCGCCTGGTAAATCGCGCCCGTGGGCGGAAACGGCTGCACGAACACTCCGCGATCCGGCGACATCAACGGGCGATCGTCCCCCCCTGAAAGTGAGTATGCGATCCAGCGGCCGTCCGGTGAGAATGTGGCGCCGATCATCCGCTGCGATCTCACCTCCAATGGCTGCAGCCTGCCATCCTGCAAGGACAGTGTCCAAAGCGAAAAGTCCGAGCCTTTCTGTTGCGAGAGCAGAATCCAACGTCCGTCGGGTGACCACGACTCCGGGATGAGGGATGCGCCATTTTGCGCTCCAGCCAGCCGCCCCGGCCGGCCGATTCCGTCTACTCGCTGTACATAGATCGCCTGCTCGCCGCCGCGATCAGACTGAAAGGCAACACGCGTTCCGTCAGGCGACCAGATCGGATATCGGTTCCTCCCTTCCATCGTGAGACGCTGTAGGGCGGCGGACTTCTCCGGCAGCCGGCAAATCCAAACCGCAGCCTCCTTCCCGTCGTCCGTCCCGACCGCCAGGCGGGCGCCGTCTCGCGAGGCGCGAGTGTACACATATGGACCCGGAGGAATTGGCAAACGTGTCACCACGCCCGCGCGATCGGCCAGCGCAATTGTCCGGTCCGAAGTTCCCGCAGTCACAGGCCCCGGAATGTAAAATAGGTGGCCACTATTCGAGACTGCGAACTGCGCTCCGCCAGTAAAACCCTCTGCCGTTCGTCTCACACCCTGCACCACAGCTACTGCCTGGCCACTCACTCGGCCGCGGCTCACGTCGAAGGGGACCGCGAATAGGGTCCCGCCCCGGACATACAGCAGATGACCGGTTGGAACGTATCGAGCCGCGCTTCCTCCCTCGAAAACTGTCTTCCGCTCACGCGACTCGAGGGACTGAACGACGACGCGAGCAGTATCCCACCGGGACGGCCCTTCGGCCGTCTTAGCGATCGTAAATAACAAAGTATTGCCACCGGGGAGGATCTGCGGACCATCGGCTTCCTCACCGGCTTCCACCGTTGCGAGTTGTTGCGGCGCCCCGCGGCCATTCGCAGGGCATCGAATGATCCCCTTGGCGCCTTGCCCAATCAGGATCCCGCTTTGGTCCCATGTCATGCCTAAGACGTTCTCCGCGCGACAGACGGGGACAGGGGCGCCGCCGCTAATCTCCATGCGCTTGATGCCGCCATACTCGCCGAACCACGCGGCCAGAGAGCGGCCATCGGGCGAGAATGCCGTTTGGCTCACGAAAGTCCCGGAGGTGAGGAGAGGCCGCGCATCCTGTTCACTAAGTTCACGAAGGAACGCCCGGCCACTACTGTGGTAAACCAGTCGCGAACCATCCGGCGACACCGCGATATGCATCCGCCCCATGATCATCAACTGGCCATCGAACTTCGACAGCGCAAACCGCACAATGGGCACCCGCGAAGGGGAAGGCCAGCGGCTCCAAAGCAGGCCACAAGCGAGAATTCCTGCCGCAAGAGCGGCGAGCATCCATCGTCGATCTCGCTCGCGAACAGCAATAGCGGGAGCCAGCGATGCCGCCTGATCAAGCACGTAGACCAGTGTGGCTGCTTCCGTAACGCGCCGCGTTCGATCCTTCTCCAGGCACCGCTGCAGCAATGTCCGTACCGCGGGTGGGACTGAGGCCGGCAGGTTCTCGAAGCTGGGCTGGCTTTGCAAAACACTCTCGAGGGTAGCCTTGATGGTTGCCCCTGCAAAGGCGCGCGTCCCCGTGAGCATTTCGAAAAGCACGCACCCGAACGCCCAAATATCAGTTCGCTTGTCCACACCCTTGCCGAGCGCCTGCTCGGGTGACATGTAGGCTGCCGTGCCGAGAATTCCTCCGTCGGCGCTCATTGCCAGTGTCGGCGCGTTGGTGGGTAACTTCGATGATGCGCTCGAAGAATCCGTCGCACCTGGCTCGTCGTTCAGTTTCGCAAGGCCAAAGTCCAGCACCTTCAGCGGGCCTTCATCCGGCGCCTTTAGATTGGCCGGTTTAAGGTCGCGATGAACGATACCCCTCTCATGAGCGGCCTGCAGCGCCACCGCGATCTGCCGCGCAATCGACAGCGCCTCCTCGATCCGAATGGGGCCCCCCGCGAGCCGATCCGCCAGCGTGGGACCTTCGACTAACTCGAGCACCAGTGCGTACACACCGTCCGATTCTTCCAGGCCATGGATGCCCGCAATATTCGGGTGATTGAGAGCGGCCAACACTTGCGCTTCGCGCTTGAAGCGCTCCACTCTGTTGCGGGCGAAGGCAAACGATTTCGGGAGCATTTTGAGCGCAACATCACGGTGGAGCTGGAGATCGTGCGCACGATAAACTTCGCCCATGCCGCCGCGGCCCAACAGGGTTCCGAAACGAAAGTGTCTCCCGAAAACCGCGCCTTCATGGAGGCCAACTGCCGTCCCGCTATCCAACAGGGCATTGCCTTCTGCGTCGCCGGAGAGCATCCGTTGAACTTCCGCGATCAGGCGCCGATCTCCCCCACAGGATTGATCGATAAAGCGCTCGCGCTCGGCGGGCGCAAGCTCGATGGCAGACTCGAAAACCTCGCGGATTTTGCGAAATTCGTCCGGACCCAGAATACCGACCGATTGCGGCTGGTTCATCTCAAAAAAGTCTCGCCGGCCCCGTCCCTGAGCGTGCTGCGCATTGAAGGCCGAAAGGAGCAGCACTTATAATAACGGATGCTTCCCGGTCCGCGTATCATGACGCCGCCCCCAGAAGAGATCACGGCCTGGCTCGCTCGCTGGCGGGAGGGCGACCACCACGCGCGGGATCAGGTTTTCGACGTCGTGCACTCACGGCTGCGGGAGATTGCGGCGAACCTGCTACAGGGCCAAGGGCGCGATCATACACTGGAGCCTAACGCCCTGGTGAACGAGTTGTGCCTCCGCCTCTTCGGAAGTCAGAAGATCAACTACAACGACCGGGGACACTTCTTCGCGGTCGCTGCGCAGACGATGCGGCGGATCCTCATCGACTATGCCCGCGCCGGCTTGGCGGAGAAACGCGGCGGCGACCAGCAGCGCGTCAGCCTCTCGGGCGTGGGCGACTGGACGCCCGTAGCGCTCAATGAGGACATGCTCGCCCTCGACGCGGCGCTGTCGAAGCTTGCGGCGCTCGACCCTCGGGCTGCGCAGGTGGTGGAGCTGCGGTTCTTCGGCGGGTTGGAAGAAAACCAGGTGGCCGAAGTGCTTGGAGTGTCCGCGATTACGGTGAAACGGGATTGGAAGGCGGCCCGGGCCTGGTTGGCCGGCCAACTCAGCCCCGCTAACCGCACTCCGCCATTTTGATACTCGCCGCTCATTCTTTCCGTTAATCCCGGTAGGAGGGATTAAAAGGATGAGACTTTTGCTGTCAATAGCCGTCACCGCAATCTGGTGCATGAGGCCCGCGGTCTGTCCGGCACAAACATTGGTGAGCGACCGCTTTTATCTGGCGATTCGCAACGACAATGCAGGAGAACTGAAAGCTCTAATCGGAAGTCAAGCCGTGAACGCGAAAGATTCACGCGGCGCGACCCCCTTGATGTACGCCGCAGCGTTCGGTAACGCCAGGCAGATGAAGCTCCTCCTCGAATCGGGCGCCGACGTGAACACGCAAAACACCTTTCATGCGACTGCACTCATTTGGGCAGGCGGTGATGCCGTCAAATCTCGATTGCTGATCGAGCACGGCGCCGATGTAAACATCCGTACCGAGCAAGGGCGCACACCTCTAATGGCGGCTGCCAAACGAAACGGCAACGCCGATCTGGTCCGCCTGCTGCTCCAAAAGGGCGCGGACGTGAAAGCTCCCGGGGATGCGACGCTGATTACAGCCGGTCAGTCCGGAGACATTGAGATCATGCGGCTCCTCATCGAAGCCGGCGCCAACGTGAATTGTGTTTCTCCGCGTCTCGGAGAAACGCCGCTGATGTACGCCGCTGCCTCGGACAACGTGGAGGCGGTCCGTTTGCTGCTGGCGAAGGGCGCGAACCCCAATACAGCGTTGAAAAACCTGGCCATCGTGCGCGGTGGCTCCACCTTGGACTCAGGCGTCGGCAATGGGACTCCCCTGATGTGGGCCGCTCCCACGGGATCGCCGGAACTCATCCGGGCTTTAATACAAGCGGGCGCTAACGTGAATGCACAAGATAGTCGAGGCATGTCGCCTCTCATGCTCGCGGTCGCATCGGAGAACCAGGATGTCGCGGTTGTGAAGGCTCTTCTGCAATCGGGTGCCAATGTAAACGCGCGCAACGGACACGGCGAGACGGCGCTCGATTGGGCCACGAAATTCGGCAGCCATCCGGTGATCGCGGCTCTGCAAAAGGCCGGTGCCAAGGCCGGTGCTCCCTATGAAGCTCCTCCCGCACCTGCCCGGAGTACAACACAGGATACGGCGAAGGCAGTCGAGCAGAGCATCGCGCTTCTACAGCGTTCCGGCGCCGAGTTCTTCAAGCAGAGTGGATGTGTGGGGTGTCATCATCAGGACGCGACCGCGTTCGCCGTCCGAGCAGCGCGGTCGGCAGGCATACCGCTGGACGAGGCGGTGGCGCGCGAACGCGTGAACGTGATGACGTCCAGCCTGGGTTCGTCGCAGGAACTGCAACTTCAGGGAGTACTGGCCGAGGCCATCAATATTAAGACCAGTCATTTGGCGGGGCTTTGGGCCTCCGGGTACAGACCTGACATCGTGACCGACGCCGCCGTGGTCAGCGTGGTAGCAGGGCAATATACCGACGGGCATTGGCAGCGATTAGTCCCTGCCGTACGGTCCCCAACGGGTGCAAGTAACATTTTGTGGACTGCAGAAGCTGTGCTGGCTCTGCAGCGCTACGGCATCCCCGCCCGAGCAGCTGAATTTCGGGAACGCGTGAGACGCGCTTCTGCCTGGCTACAACAAGCAACACCGCGCAGCACGTATGAACATGCCCTACAACTGCTTGCTCTTTCCGCGGCGGGGGGCGGGAACGATGCAGTCAAGAAGGTGGCGAATTCGCTGCTCGCCCAACAGCGGAGCGATGGCGGATGGGCAGGCAACCCGAATCTCGGAAGCGACGCGCATTCCACCGGATTTGCCCTGCACGCCCTGCGCGAGACCGGGTTCCTGAGCGCCGCCGACCTGGCGCATCGCCGTGGCGTTCAATATCTCCTGAGCACCCAATATCCAGACGGATCCTGGCACGTTCGGAGCCGCGCGGTTGGATTCCAACCGTATTTCCAGAGCGGATTTCCTTTCGAACACGATCAATGGATTTCGGCCGCCGCAACAGGATGGGCCGCGGAGACTCTTGCCCGGAGCATCGAAACTTCCGCGGCTGGAATACGTGAAGCGCATGCGAAGGAACAGCGGGAGGGAAGATGATCGCGCGTGGCCAGAGGCTTGGACCGCCAAAGGCTAGATTCTCGGTGACGGCGTAGTGGCGATCAGAGAATCGTGAGACCTCGGTCGCGGCCGGGGAAGATGGATCATTGTAAGCGTCTCGCCCCCTTCGCGACTTATCGTTCTTCTTCACTGCTCAGGCGTTCGAATGCCCCACGGATCTCGGAGAAGACGCGCTTCTTCAGGCCCGCAGGCTCCACAACGATGACGTTGGAGCCCAGCCCAAGAACGCAGAACAGAGCCTGATGCTCATCGTCGAAGTCAGCCGAAAACGCTGCCCATGCTTCGGGCAGGGAGCCGGAGTTGGGTGGTAGCGGAACGGGTCTGATCGGGCACCAGCGGCCGAACTCGATTGCCGCCCCGGGAGAAAGAGCCAAGACAGTGAGGTAGCCGCGCCCTCGCATGGCCAGTTCAGCCGCCGCCGCTTTCCAATACGTCTTGAGATCGAAGCCGGCAGGCGGCTGAAACTCGCCCGTCAGCAGCTTGGTCTTCGACATTCGCGAGACCCGAAAAGTACGTACGCCGCTGCGGCCTCGCGCCACCATATACCAGGTGTTCTCCTTCCACACCAGACCCAACGGGTCGGCTTCGCGCGTCCCCTCCCGTTGGTCGCGCGTCCGATAGTCGAACTTCAGTTTGCGGTTTCGGGCAAACGCTTCCTGAACCACGGGAACCGAGGAGGCGTCCTCACTCCATGGGCCCCATGCCGTTGGGTCAACATGGACCTTTTCCCGAAGCGCGGCTGCGCGGGCCTGATGGGCAGGCGGCATCGCGGCAACGATTTTGTTCATCGCCCGCTCCGCCGCCGCGGCGACGTTGCCGACACCCGGAGGAGAGGCTCGCGCCAAAAGAAACGCGTTCAGTTCTTCTTCGTCGAATCCAGGAGCCTTGGTGCGCCACCCGGCATCCAGCTCCCATCCGCCAAGGACCCCTCGCAGCGCCACCAGCGGCACGCCCGCTGCGCAGAGCGCTTCCATGTCCCGGTGTGCGGTGCGCTGGGAGATCTCCATCCGTTCCGCCATTTCCCGTGTGGATACCCTGCCGCGGGCTTGCGGCAGCATTAATTCCGAAAGGAGTCGGCCGGCCTTCATACTTTCTTCAGCATGAAGTCCAATATATGACAGCGGATGACATATATCCAGACGCACACTGCGGGCAGGCCCAAGGAGAGCCGAGTATGGAGATAAAAGCATTCTTCCTAGAGCAGTTGGAGAAGGAGGCCGCTACCAGCCGGAAGGTATTGGAGCGCGTGCCGGAAGGGCGGAACGCGTGGAGACCTCATCCCCGCTCGATGGAACTGGGATACCTGGCTGCGCTGGTTGCCAGCATGCCCGGTTGGCCTGCATTCATGATTGAGAAGGACCATATTGACATTGACGGCGCCGACAGTGGGCTGCGCACGGCTGCCGTTGAGACGCAGGCAGAGCTCCTGCGCATGCTTGAGGAAGGGTTGGAAAGGTCGCGCAGCGCGTTGTCAGGCACGACGGATTCGCACTTGAATTCCAAATGGCAGATGCGAATGGGAGGCAACGTCCTGGCGGAAGGTCCGAGGTACGACATGATCGCCAACGGCGCCTTAAGCCACATGGCCCATCACCGCGGACAACTGACTGTATACTTGCGCCTATGCGAAGCGAAGGTTCCATCAGTCTATGGTCCGAGCGCGGACGAATGGCGTTGAGACTTCACCATATCCCTGTCTTCGTTCGTGATCAGGAGCGGAGCCTCGCGTTCTATCGCGACCTATTGGGATTCGCCGTGGCGGTCGACTATAGCCAGGGCGCGAAGCGTTTTGTCCTCGTGCAGCCACCGGGAGGAAACGTCTCTCTTGCGTTGGTGCGGCCGGAGTATCAGGCGCGGATTGGTACATCCGATGGAATCGTTTTCGTTACCGTCGATGTACATGCTCAGTTCGAGATTTGGAGCAAGCTGGGCGTGCGCTTTCAGCACGCACCCAGGCTGGAGCAATGGGGCGGGGCGATTGCACCGTTCTATGATCCCGATGGCAACCGGTACATCCTGGCTGCGTGGGACGACTTCACTCGGGCGGCGGATGCGGAGCGTGTGCGCCTCGAAGAGCAACATCAGGCAGAGCAGCGCGCCGCCACTGAGAGGCAACTTGCCCGTGACGTCCAGTCGCGGCTCTTCCGCAAGCCTTACCGAAAATCCGTTCGCTGGAGCTGGCGGGCCGTTGCATTCAAGCGCGGGATGTAGGCGGAGACTATTACGACTTCTTGGACCTCGGCGGAGATCTCCTCGGCTTAATCGTTGGCGACGTGTCTGGAAAGGGTATGGGCGCCGCACTGCTGATGGCGAACCTACAGGCCAACCTTCGTGGACAATCCGCCGTACTCGGGAAGGACTTGCCTTGCGGTCTGGCGGCCGTCAACGATCTTTTTCTCAGGAACTCTCCAGGTAGCGCCTTCACTACGCTCTTTTGTGCAACGTATTGTGACGCAACGCGGCGAGTCGTCTACGCAAACTGCGGACATGGAGATGGTCTCGTGGTTCGCCGGACCGGCGTCGTGGAGCGACTCGCCTCGACATGCGGAATGGTCGGGCTGTTTGCCAATTGGCGTTGCGCCACAGCGGAATGCGCCTTGGAAGTAGGGGACGTGATGGTGGTGGTGTGTGACGGCGTGACGGAGGCCACGAATAGCGATGGACCGGAGTTCGGGGAAGAAAGCTTGATCGCTTCGATCACCGCCAGGCAGGATCTTGCTCCCGCAGAACTCATCGATGGTCTACTCGAAGACATCCAGGCTTTTGCCAGCGGCCCTTTTCAGGACGACGTTACTGTCGTGGCAGCGCGAGTCCGCTCATGATCTCTTCGATTCCTCTTGCAAGGCTCTTGAGTCAGCGGATTTCAGAACCGAGGGCGGCAGACCCGGCGGCCGTGGTGCGTTGGTTCGGCGCGATGCAGGCTCAGGATTTTAGCGCTGCCGAATGGGCGATCGGTCTTCGAGTCCGGGGCGGTTCGACCGCCGCCGTTGTCGATGTTGCTTTCGACCAAGGGAAGTTTCTTCGAACACACGTCATGCGCCCTACCTGGCATTTTGTTTCGCCGCGGGACATACGTTGGAGGTTGGACTTAACTGGCGCACGAGTCCGCCGAGCGCTATCGTCCTACAACCGGACGCTCGGCGTGGACGTCGAACTATGCTCGCGAGCAACGTCAGTATTCGAGCGATCTCTGCGTGACCGGATGTTTCTAACGAGGGTTCAGCTAGGTGAACGACTTCGACAGAACGGCATGATCCTCGACCCCGCCCAACTGACACAGGTGGCGATGAATGCAGAACTCGAGGGCGTAATCTGCAGCGGGCCGAGGAGCGGGAAGCAGTTTACCTACGCTCTTCTGGCCGAGCGTGCTCCTGCAGCAGCGGTTCTGCAACGAGACGAGGCGCTTGCCACGTTGGCGCGCCGGTTTCTCAGAAGCGTACGGTCCTGCCACGATTCGAGACTTTGCCTGGTGGTCGGGCATGACTACCAGTGAGGCCAAGCGCGGGTTCGAGCTGAACCGCGCCCGCCGGCATGACAGCGAGGGGCAAGCGTACTGGACCGTCGGAACGAATGCTGGTGAAAAAGCACGCGACCACGGGATCGCGCTCCTACCGGTCTATGACGAATACTCGGTTGCGTACCGGGATCGCATTGCGGATCCTGGTTCGGTTGCGGGCGCTCCGAGTGTGGTCACGGCAACGGGGACTGTAGGAAGGTGGCGAGCGATCCGAGTGGCCGGCGGCCTCCAGCTTTTGGTGGCGGCCCCGAAGGGGTTTACCGAATCTCGCCGTAGATACCTGGCGCAAGTTGTTGAGCGCTACGCTTCGTTTCGAGCAGTGCCATACACGTATGCAGTTTCACGGAGGCACTGCTGACGTGCTCGGCAGCAGGCTGGAATTAGGCGCGGTGCTGTACCTGGGTATCTCCCCGACGGCGAATCGGAGACCCATGTCTGCTTATGATTTGGGCCCTTCGCAACAGATACCCACTACTGACGGCGTAGTGGCGACCGAACCCGGGCAGAGGACCTTTCTGGGATCGGTCGCCCCTTCGCGACTACACCTGGGTTAATCAGCCCTCGGTTGGCCTCAATTCTCCGTGAGCTGTCGGCGAGCCTGCGTAGCCGCACCGTGCACCAACAGACACGGCAACAGCGCGAGCAGAGCTATTTGCCTGGAACGGGAAGGCGACGAATGTTGATCGTATCTCCCACGTCGATAGTCATGCCGTCCTCGCCAAATTCAAACGGGCCATCGTACGTTTGCCGTACGAGAGTAAGTATCGTCGCGGACCTGCCGGGGTAATGCGAAAACACCGCGAGTTTCGGCTTCACCATCCCGAACACTCTGCCGGCCTCCAGCGGATCGGTATGGTGCTCCAGGATCGTCTTCGCCTGTCTTCTTGTCGCCCGACTGTTGGGCAACAGTTCGTCGGGTGGCCCCGTGAATATCGGATCCTGCTTCGACCTTGGGCCGACTTCGTGGATCAGGAGATCGGCGCCCTTGGCAAACTTCACGAGGTTCTCTGACGGCCGCGTGTCACCCGACAGGACTACCGAATGCTGGCGGTACTCGACGCGGTAGCCGAACGCCGGTTTCACTGGTCCGTGATCGACAAGAAACGCGGTCACCTTGACGCCGTTGGCCTGATAGACGATGCCTTCGCGAATGTCGGTCGCGATGACTTTGATCCCGCTGGCTGGGAACCTCTCATCTACGTCGCGCCTCACGCGGATATCGAACACAAAGGCTTTCTGCAGATGTTCCATCATCGACCTGGTGCCATCCGGTCCCCACACTTCAAAGGGCGTCGTCCGACCTTGAGAGGCCCACGGATACAGATACAACTCGGGCAATGAAATGACATGGTCCGAGTGCAGGTGTGTGAGAAACACCTTGGTCACGTCAGCGGGCACGATCGCCATACGACTCATGGCGGTTGGTATGCCCCGACCGCAGTCGAACAGAAGCTGCTCAGAGCCGGCCACGACCAGCGTGCCGATCCCCGCGCGTTGCGGGTCTATCGCCGGTCCGCTGCGCGTCCCGAGCAGAATTACACTGAGCTTTGAGTAATCACTGTTCTGAGTTCGTTCTTGCGAACTCGCCAGCGGCGCGATGACCAGTAAGCTACTAAAGAGGATGAAAGCCGATCGTCTCATTTCTCGCTCCTGCAGACGAAATTATCTCATCCTCGACTAGTTTCCCGTCGCCACCTCCGGGGATCAACCGCATGGCTGGAATTGTCCTGGCTGCGGGAGTGATTTACCTGTTGCGTGGAATACTGTAAGGGATCAATGCGGTTGATGGGATCTACTTCGTGGCCGTCTCCATCTTTCGGCCATGCTCGTAGAAAGAGGGGCCCGCTGCGCGGCCACCGGTCGAAGTGGCCGATGTGATTCTGGGAGTCAGTGTCGTGTGGTCGACAAGGCGCGATCTTCCCCAAGCAAGGGCAGGTCACTTCGGTGGTTCGGGCGTTATAAACAATGGCCGGCGCGGCAGATTTGAACCTGCGACTCCCAGCGCCCAAGGCAGCGAACCTGGGGACGCACCATCTGGGGGCATAGGAGAAGAGCCGCCAGCCGCCACTCTAAACGATTTAACTGTGCGAATGCCAGCCTGAACTCCCTGCGGTGCTATCACGGAAGTGCTGTAAACATTGGCTCCGGATGATATCGACAATTCCGCTTACTACGTTTGCGAATTTGCGAACTGGCGGAATCCGGCCTAACTTATTGAAAACATGGAGCGGGAGACGGGACTCGAACCCGCGTAACCAGCTTGGGAAAGAGTAGGATGGACGTGTCTACAACAACTTAGCGTCTCTGGCGCGCTTTACCGACTCACTGCAAGTCTCGCCAAATCAGCGTTTTCCCCTTTGACCCCCTCTAATCGAGGTTTTTTCGAGGTACAGTGCCCTGTCATTCGTACCTCGATTTGCTCGGCATTCCATGGCAATCACAGCCGGGTCTTCATCGGCCCGGACGACAACTATGGGAGTCCACTTTGCCTCGTTCATTTTCTCCTCCAGCCGATCGCCACCGCCCGTCGAGGATGGCATCCGCTGCCGAGATACTTCAATTCGAGCACGCCGACCTCCTCATCTCCAAACAGAAACTCGAGCGCGCCCGCGGCATCGAAGTAGTCCGAGTCAAACGCGAGCAGCGGAACCAGGATCTGTGTTTCAGCTCACGGCCGTTCGTCCTCTGCGGACTACCCGTCCGCCGACTGCCCAAGCACCAGCTCCTCTACGAAAGGAGGAATGGAAAGTTCGTCCTCCAGATCACCGGCCATCCGCAGTTCGGCGTGCCGTTCGGGCAAGACCGCTTGGTTCCGATTTTTCTGGCAACCTTGGCCATCCAGCAGAAGAGCCAAACAATCCGATTCCGGACTGCGGCTGAGATGCTGGAAAGCTTCGGAATGCACACCGGTGGGAAAGAGTATCGCAGGCTGGTTGGAGCGTTTGAGCGGATCTTCGGTGCGACGATCTTCTTCGGTACAGATACGTTTACGGGCCGGGCGGCGATGGTCCAACGTTGCCGTTTCAACTTTATGCGCGAAGCGCAGATCTGGTACAGCCGCAACCCGGACCAACGGACGCTGTCGTCAGAGTTCGAGAATGTCATCGTGCTCAGCGATGAGTTCTACCAGGAACTGATTTCACATCCGGTTCCGAACGACCTCGATGCAGTGAAGGTGCTGGCGGCCTCGCCGGCCGTTCTGGACCTTTTCATGTGGCTTTCCTATCGATGCTTCACGGCAAAAGGAGAAGAGTCCATTCCGCTGTTCGGTGATTTTGGTCTGGCGAATCAGATCGGCACGACAGACTACTCCCGACCCCGGCGATTCCGCGCGATGATCGAACAGTGGCTGGGCAGCATCCGCGCACTCTGGCCCGAATGTCCCGCTCGGATCAGCCGGGACGGACAAGCAATCGTGATCCGCCATGCCCCTGCTGTCATTCCCGCCAGTTCCCCGGCCTCTGGATGGATTCCGGTCAGCGGCCAACCTGGCTTGCCGCTACAATATGGGAAGGTCGGCTATGAACGCGCCTGAACCTGTCTACATGGAACTTGTGGACTTCGTCGCCCGTGGCTCAACTGCGGAAGAAGTCGCCAACTTCCGTCCATCGCCCGAGGCTCAGAAGCGCGTGGCGGAACTCCTGGAGAAGCAGCGCGAGTCACAGCCTACCGATGAAGAAACTTCGGAGCTGGACGGGTTTGTGCAGATCGAGCACATTCTTGGTTTGGCGAGAGCAAAGGCCCAGTTGATTCTGGCAGCCCGGTCTTGAAGATTCCGGCAGAACTGCGCACCTTCGTCGTGCAAAGGGCGAATTTTCGGTGCGAATACTGTCTGATCCATCAAGACGACGGCGCCTTTTCTCACGAAGTCGATCACATCATCAGTAGACAGCATAGGGGCGAAACGATAGAGAGCAACCTGGCATTCGCATGCATGGTTTGCAACCGATACAAGGGTGCGAACATCGCCTCGGTCGGCGCTTCTGGCATTTTGGTACCATTATTCAATCCTCGGGAGAACACGTGGGCGCAGCACTTCCGGTTAACCGGGGCCGTCATCGAGCCGCTTGATTAATTTAATCGGCGAGGTGACTACCAGAGTGTTGCGGTTCAGTGCACCAGAGCGTGTCGTGAGGCGGGCTATCCTTCAGCAGCTTCGGCGCTACCCGCGAGTCTGGTAAATGTCGCGCCGAAAGGGTAGCTTCGCCTGTCGCATTTCCTGGAAAAGAAGACGAAACACCGCGCCTATAGCTGCTATTTCGCACTGAGCGCGGCCGCCAAATACCGGAGTTCGGATTCGACTTCCGCCGGATCGGCCACCGTGTCCGCGATTTCCTGGCGGAAAAGTTCGCGATATCTCTTCCGGAATCTGTGAATTGCCACCTTCAGCGCTCCTTCCGACGTGTTCATTTCTCGCGCCAGTGCCGCATATGGCGCATCGGACTGGCCGAGGAGGAAGATTTTCAACCGCTCGAAATGCTCCGGCCGGCCGTGTTGAACGAACTCGTCCCGCAATCTCTCGACGACCCGGTCGAGCACCAAGAGCGCCCAGCGCCGTTCGAAAACTCTTTCCGGCGTTTCATCGTGTGAAGGCTCGCGTTGGTACCGCTCTTCGCCGGACGAAAACTCCAGGGAGACTAGCTGCCCGCCGCCGCGCTTGTGGGCGCGCTGGCGATCTTCTTCGTCAGCCACAAAGAATTTCAGCGAACTCAGAAGAAAAGACCGGAAGCGGCCCTTCTCCGGGTCGGCGCGATCGAGATAGCGCCCTTCCAGCACGCGGGTGAAGAACTCCTGCGTGAGATCCTGCGCCTGATCGGACGGATGCCCGCGCCGGCGCAGGTAGGCATACAGGGGATACCAGTAGTTCTCGCAGAGAGAAACGAGAGCAGAGCGAGCCTCCTTCCGCCGTGGATCGCCGGCAGCGACCACAAGGGTCCAGCGCGTGGTCGGAAATTGAGATGCTCCGGACAGCGTGTGCATGGTCTCGCCGCTCGACATGATCTTATCCTCCGAGCAATTCCGCTAAACAGAATAGGGAATTGGAAGCCCGAAGGTTACAGCACCCGCTACAGCTTGGCGAACTCCGCTTTGGCGCTCTTCAGGATCGGGACACCGGGGTCTGCGTCTTTCCAAAGTGCGAGGAATGTCTCGTAGGCAGCCTTCGCGCGAGCTTTCTCGCCCGACAAGACGAACACTCTGCCGAGTTGCAGGTGCGCCAGTGCTCCGAACGGGTCCGAGCCCACGATACCGCGGTGATCGAGAACCTTCTGAAACTCTGCCGCCGCTTCCCGATACCGGTGCGCAGCAATGAGACTCTCGCCGCGCACGTAGGCCGAGTGCAAACCGCCAAGGTAGAAGAAAGTGAAATTGAGGCCATTCGCGGCCAGTTCATACCGAAGAGCGATCTGCACCCGCTCCACACTCTCGGCGGGCGCGCCCCGCCCTAGTGCGGCTAAGGCGCGAAGAACGGGTGCGTACGTGAATTTCACAAAAGTATCTTCCGGGAAGCGCCTTTCCAAATCGCTGGCAAGCGCGTCCGCCCGGGAAGATCGTCCCGAAAGAGCGCGTGCCAGGCCGGCCGCGTACTGGACGTCCCGCCCGTTTGAAAGCTTGAGCGCTGCGGTCGCGCTCCCATTTGCCTCCGCAACATTCCCGCACACGGCTTCCCACACCGCTCGTGCGGCCAGATAACTCGCAGCCGCCGCGCGGTCTCCCTCTTGCACGGCCAGATCCACGGCTCGGTTCGATGACCGTCGGGCGGCCTGTAAGCGGCCGGAACGAGCCAAGGCAAGAGCCTCCGCGTGAGCGAGCCGGTGTTCCGCTCCATGCTTGCCCCGGGCCAGAGCCACTATCCGATCCATCTGGTCCTTGTCACCCTTGAGCTCCGCGATCGTGTATCGGAGGACCAGGAAATTGGGGTTCTCGAACTTGCGTTCGGACGCTCGCTGCAGAGTGCTCTCGGCTTCGGCGAAGCGATCGAGGAAGTAATAGCTCCGCGCGAGATTGCCGTACCCGAAAACAAAGGCGGGATCGGAGGCAATCTTCTTCAGGGAGATCTCGATCGCTCTTTCGAATCGTCCTGTCCCATGGGAGGAAAGTCCGCCTAAAAGGTCATGGGGACTTGGCGGCCCTTCATCGCGTGGATAGGTCTGAAGCCACAACTCGAGCGTTTGGTACGCTTTCTCCAGGTTTCCGGTCACCTGACGGTCGTAGTTAAAGTCGATGAAGAATCTCTCGCGCTCGCTCACGCGATCCCGCAGTTGCCAAGCTCTTGTGGTGCTCTCAGAGGATAAGGCGGCCGATCCAGCATCGCTGTATGCAAGCCCCAAGTTCGCGTGTGCCATCGCGAATTGCGGATCGATTTCGACAGCACGACGGAAGAAAGGTATAGCCGCAACGTGCCCGGCCGATGTGTTCACCTTCATACCGGTGCTGTAAGCTTTCAGAGCTTCGAGTGATGTTGTCGTCGCCTCGGCGAGCGGCATCGAGTGCCTTTCCACGGCAGCGAGCGATTCGCCCACCCGCGTTCTGAATTTGCGCGCTACCTGGCTGAGGTTGTTCAGGACATCTTCTTTCTTCGCCGCCACCGCCTGCTCGTGGTCCAGAATGCTTCCGGTGTTGCAGCTCGTTGCTCGCAGGCCCAATACATATTGGTTCCCAAGAGTTGCCACCGAGCCTGTCAGCACGGCCGCGCTTGCAGTTCGTTCGCAGAGCTGCTGAGCGATTTCCGAAGTTAGCCGCGCCTGTTTGGGCTGTCCCATGAGATGCAGCTCTTGCTGGACTTTCCGGTCCGAAATCAGGCTCAGAAACGGCGATTGCTGAAGCTCGACGGACAAACCTTGCCGCAGCGTGTCATCAAAGACCGGATCGCCCGTCCTGTTGTCGAAATCCGCGAGGACAATCGTGTCCTTCCCGGTCAGTCTGGGTCTCGGTGCGAAATCGCGGTGCGTGACCGACCAGGCCGTCACTCCGCTCAGCATGAGAAATGCGGCTCCCACCGCCGACCCGACCGCGGCCAGTCTGTGTCTGCGCAGGAACTTGCGGGTTCGATACAGCCTGCCCGGCGGTGACGCCAGCACGGGGCGGTGTTCGGTGTGCCTCTGGATGTCGTCTGCGAGGCTTGATACGGAGGCATAGCGCCGCTTCCGCACCTGCTCCAAGGCCTTCATGGTGATCGCGTTCAGGTCACCATTCACCAGGCGGCGCAGCGAGACCGGTCGGTCTGGCGCCGCTCGGCAATGTCGCTCGCTGCTGCTCCCATCGAGGTGAGTTTGCGCGGCAGCGACGGCGCTTCGTCTTCGCGGATCATTCTCAGCATTTCCGCCAAACCGGCGTTGCCCAGGGTAGCCGCGTCGAACGGCACGGCCCCAATCAGCAACTCATACAGCAGAACGCCGAGCGAATAGACGTCGGAGGACTCGTCAATTTCTCCCGTCATCGTGTCCGCCTGCTCGGGGCTGGCGTACTCCGGCGTCCCGACGACCTGGCCGAACTGCGTGAGCAGCGTGTTCTCTACCGCCCACTTGTCGGTGGCCTTGGCGATTCCGAAGTCGATCACCTTGGGAACCGGCGCGCCGTCGTGCTTGGCCACCAGCACGTTCGACGGCTTCAGGTCCCGGTGGATGACGCCTTTCAGGTGCGCATGTTGGACGGCACGGCAGACCGATAGGAATAAGCCAAGCCGGTCCTTGGTGGTCATCCGCTTGCGGTCACAATACTGCGTAATGGATGCGCCCTCGATGTACTCCATCACGAAGTACGGGCGCCCGCTGGTGGTCGCGCCGGCATCGAAGATCTGGGCGATGTTCGGGTGGTCCATCATCGCCAGCGCTTGGCGCTCGTTATTGAAACGGGCCAGCACCTGGGCGGTATCCATGCCGAGTTTCACAACCTTGAGGGCGACTCGCCGGCGGATGGGCTCGCACTGTTCGGCCAGATACACTGTGCCCATGCCTCCTTCGCCCAACGGACAAAGGATGTGATACCTTCCGAAGTCGTCGCCGGTTGCGCCGGTCGCTGCGGCGATGGTCTGAATTCCTTGTTCGCCAGCCCCAGAACTCCCGAAAGCGCCTCGGATCAGGCACTGCGGGCACAATCCGGCCGGATCGCCGGAATTCAATTCCGCGCCGCAGTCGGGGCAATTTGGCATTGCCAATTGTAGCCTCTTCCAAAAGCTCCTGTAATCTGCGGCCTCATGTTTCCTTATTCGTGGCAGGTGAGCCGGATTTGGACTGGCCGCCACATGGATCAATCCCTGAAGGAGAATCGTTATGAAAACCGTTTTGGTTCGTTGCCAACACCTCACAATCGTGGCACTGCTGCTCAATGCCGGTGTCGCAGCCGTTTTCGCACAACAGAGCCCCGTACGGATCACGTTTTCGGGAACTGGCGGAGCCAGCGCGTTCGATCTAAAGCAGCCCAACACACATACGGGCGAACAGAATTTGGCCGGGAATGGTACGCTGGGGCCATTCACGTTTAAACTTCTCAGGGCTTCCGCGAATTCTCCGGAGCCGTCCAGTACTTGCTCGACCACTTTTATCCCAGTTTTGGCCGGCGGAGGCATACTTCGCTTTCAAGATGGGAGTCTGCTAAGAGTCACGATCATGCCGGGCGGAGGCGATTGCATCGATTTCGTGCATCGGGTAGCCGAGTGCACTTTGCCGATGCAAATAAATGGCGGAACCGGTCGGTTCCAGGGTGCGTACGGCGGCCTGATGTTTACCGAGACGCCGCTCCCGGCGGTGGCCGACGCCTCGAACAGTCCCGTGCTTTTCGGTGAGTCGGGTCACATTACGGGAACGATTCTCGGACTCGCACGGGACGACGAACCCCGAGACGATCGGCGATAGGTGGGACCTACAGTCCTCGGGGGGACGGCTTGCGGACTGGTTCGGGCCCGCTCGGCAACGATGGTAAGTCGTTTGTGGGCGCAAGTTGAGGTTCGCAGCAAACTCGGCGGCCAAAGCCCGTCGTCGATTTCGTTGCGGACCTCGCTTCCAGCGCCCTCCTGTTCATTGCAGCGACGGCAACTTCCATACGGTCGCGTGTCTCTCGGCTTCGGTCCTGACATGCCGGTCGAAGCCCGACAACAGCTCCGCGTCTGAATGGAATCTATGCGATGTGCGGGTTCAAAGTCTTTTAGGAGTTCTCACGACCGAGTTTCTTCGTTCATCGGCCGACCACGCTACGCTAGTTCCGTTCCAAACTCCGACCCGGTGATCAGCCGGCCCCGCGGAATAGCGACTGGGCCGGCATAGCAGGGTGGCGGTGCTCGCCACGCATCGAGACTCGAACGGATCCCTTCAGGGGGCCGTCCGGACTGCGTTACGATAGCAGCACAGTGTGGCGGAATGGACGAGATTGAGCGCATGAGCGGCCCAGCAAAGCTAGTTTTCTTCTCCGGTAAGATGGCCGCGGGAAAGTCAACTCTCGCGCGAGAGTTGCTTGAGCGAGAAAATGCCGTTCTCTTTGTCCAAGACGAACTGTTGGCGTGTCTTTTCCCGGGCGAGATCACCGGCATAGATGCATTCGTGCAGCGCTCTGTTCGATTGAGGGACGCACTCGCACCGCATATCTGCGCTCTGTTAGCAAGAGGTATTTCGGTCATTCTCGACTTTCCTGCTAACACCCGAGGGCAGCGTGCATGGTTCCGCGGAATCTTCGAGTCCGCTAATGTCGAACATGAGTTGCACTTCATCAACGCTCCGGACAGCTTGTGTAAGCGCCGGCTGAGAAGCCGGAGCGAGCACCTTCCTCCGGGCAGCCCGTGGACGTCCGACGCCGAGTTCGACGCTGTGACCCGGTACTTTGAAGCACCATCGGACGAGGAGGGGTTCAATGTCCTCCGGCATGAGTACACGTGACGCGAGTACGGCATAGCCCTCTTAGTCTACGATCAGCGGAACAATAGCGAACTTTCGACTACATTCACAGCACGACCTTCAGGAATGGTGAAGCACGTTTGCGCATCCCACTATAAGCGATGGTTTAAAGTTTGAGATAACAACGGCCAGACCTTTACCGATGCGCACGATGATAATGCCCACCGGCAGACGCTCACGCTCATATTGACCAGCTCTTTTTTCACGCGCGATGTCACGACGTCCAACTGCCGGTCCAGCTCTCTGTGACAAGCGCGCCGGCGGGATCGAGATGACACGCTACTATCCCGTTCATCACTTCGGCGGGACCGGCGCTGGGCTGAAAGTAACAAAGAATACGCAGTCTCTGCCGCCCGCCTTGCAGCCGAGCACGTGCTTCACATTCGGAGGAGCGGACAGGTACGCGCCGGGCTTCAATTCCCTAAGCGAGCCACCTTCGAACTGAAAAAGACCGGCGCCGTCGAGTACCATGATGCGGAACCCGAAGGGATGTGTACTGACTGGAGCAGGTTTGCCATCGTCGAACACACCCGCCGGCCACCGGATGAGCATGTCGGCGGCCGAATTGTCGGAAGCGCGCCAGAGATTTGCGATTTTGATGCCCTGGCCCTCGAACCGGATCTCATCACTACTCAGCAGGATCGGCTTATCATCTGCGCGCCCGAGAAGAGCGAAAGCGAGCAGCCCAACAGTTGCGTATCGCATGCGCTGTTTTATACCACGTTCCTTTCCGGGCGGCGCCGTACCAATCCGTACGGCTCGAAATTCATCGACCGGGGACACCGTGTCGCATACGACCGGGCCGGCATGAAACACGAACAAGCAAGCGACCCAGACAATCACACGGAGGATGCCCTAAGATAGGAGCCTCTAATGAGAGTCGTCGGAAAGGTCGAGAGGCTGTGGCGCTACCCCGTCAAGAGTATGCGCGGCGAAGAAGTGGAGGAGGCGTTTGTAGGTTTTCCGGGTGTTTATGGCGACCGTGTCTACGCCTTCCGGAGTTCGGCAGCCCCGAAAGGATTTCCGTGGCTGACAGGGCGAGAACAGGAGCAAATGCTCTTGTATCACCACAGGTATCGCCATCCGGAGCGTACAAGGAAGCCGATCAACCTAGCCGACGCTGAAGCGCTGGGAAGCGGCGTCACCCCCATCTACGGGGACCTTTCCGATTTCGTTGTCGATGTCCGTACACCAGCAGGAGAACAGCTCGCAATCGATGATCCCCGGCTCGTGAGCATGCTGCAGGAGGACGTTCGCGGCACGCATGAACTCCATCTGTTTCGTTCCGCTCGACCGATGACCGACTGTCGTCCGGTCTCGATTTTGTCGATCCAAACGGCCTACCAATTGAGCAACGAGTTAGGAATCCACTTGGATAAGCGACGATTCCGCGCGAATCTATATATCGAGCTGAAATCCGGGGGCGGTTTCGACGAAGACGGTTTGGTCGGCCGCACTTTACGCGTTGGCGCAAGAGCGGCGATTTCGGTGGTCGGCCGCGACTCCCGATGCAAGATGATCACAATCGACCCCGATACTGCACGACCCAATCCCGAGATCATGAGGCTGCTAGCTCGCGAGCATGAAGGCAAGGCTGGAGTCTACGGCGCCGTCCTGGCCGAGGGAACCATTCGGCCCGGCGACGAGATCAGCGTCTCGGACTGAGATCACCTCCAGCGCTATGCCGCCCGCGCATCGTAAATGTGTTGCGTGCAGGCGTCCAGTTACATCGCGATTTCTATGCTACGCTGGGTGGCCTGCCGAAACGGGGTGAAAGGGTGATGATGAACATGATGTTTAATCGCCGGCGCTTCGTGATCCGGTTCGGGGTGGCGTCTGCAACGCTCGCGGTCGCCCCAGCGGCAGCGGGTCAGTCGACTGCGGCTACTTGGGCAGGCGCAATTCTTCACGACGGAGATGGGCAGGCAATCCCTGCCACACCGGACGGCCGCAGAGTGACGGTCAAGGTCGATTCGCAGCAGACGCCCGGAGTCCGCATGTCCATGATCGCAGAAGACCTGCCGCCGAATACCGAAATCAGGGTGCATCTGCACAGCCACGAGGATGAAATCATTCTTATTCGAACCGGCGCCGGGATCGCGACACTTGGTGACCGTGAAGTGGCGGTTACGGCCGGCGCTGCGGTATATGTTCCGCAAGGAGTGTGGCATGGCCTCCGGAACAACGGCGCCGAAACACTCGGAATGACAGCCGTGTACTCGCCGCCGGGGTTCGAACAGGCTTTCAAAGACCGCCTCATCCACCCGAACCGGACACAAGCGCAGGCTGAGGCTAGTCGAAAGAGATACGGCATCGTGTATAGAGATCGATAGCGCCTGTCACTCCTGGATCACGCGCAAACGGGAATTCATCCGAACCAGGGCTCACTCGGATGCTGCCGGGATCTTGATTTCATCGCGCCAAGTCCATCCTCGCCCGTCGAACCGCGCCAACTGCGGCGCGATGTGGCCGAATCGAGAGCGGTCTGCCTCAGGCGGTTTCGGAATCGCATGTGTTCAGAGAACGCATTGGCGTAGTGTCCGGAAACTCGATCCGACTGATTCCAGTGCAGATCGAAGCGCCTGCCATGCTGGCGGCGATAATGTTACCTGCGCTATGAGCCGCCTCCTGGACCCATTTCAGTTCGTCCTGATCGCCCTGTCGGGCTGGATGAACTGCCGACAGTCCCAGTTGATCGATTACCTGCGGGAAGAGAATCGAGTGCTTCGGGAGCAACTGGGGGACAAGCGCCTGCGCTTCACCGATCACCAGCGGCGGCGATTGGCGGCGAAGGCCAAAGGGCTCGGGCGCAAAGTGCTGCTCGAACTGGATACGATCGTGACGCCGGAGACGCTGTTGGCCTGGCACCGCCGCCTGATTGCGCAGAAGTACGATGGCAGCAAGAAACGGGGGCCCGGGCGACCACGGAAGACGGAGCAAATCGAGAGGCTG
This sequence comes from uncultured Acidobacteriota bacterium, assembly GCA_963720745.1. GTDB lineage: Bacteria > Acidobacteriota > Terriglobia > Bryobacterales > Bryobacteraceae > TMP-7. The sequence continues at coordinate 89,399 of CAVRGO010000005.1, read as the reverse complement.
GTCCTGCGGCTGGCGACCGAGAATCGGGCGTGGGGCTATCGGCGGATCCAGGGAGCATTGGCGAATCTCGGGCACGACATCGGACGGGGCACAATAGCCGAGATCCTGGCTCGCCATGGAATCGAGCCGACTCCAGAGCGGCAACGAGCAACGACCTGGAAGGAGTTTCTGGAACAGCACTGGGATCTGATAGTCGCGGCCGACTTCTTCACGATCGAGGCGTGGACGCAGCGTGGATTGCAGCGATTCCTGGTTCTGTTCTTCATTGAGCTGTCAACGCGAAAGGTCGAGGTCGCTGGGATCGCGTCGGTCGCCCATGGGCTGTGGATGAGCCAGATCGGTCGCAATCTGACCGACGCGGTGGACGGCATTCTCAGTGGTAAGCGCTACCTGATCCATGATCGCGATCCGCTGTTCACCGCGGAGTTCCTGAAGATGCTGAAGGAGGCCGGCGTGACCTCGGTGAAACTGCCGCCGCGCAGTCCGAACTTGAACGCGTACGCCGAGAGGTTCGTCCGCACGATCAAGGAATCCTGTTTGGAGCGAATGATACTGTTCGGCGAGGGCTCGGTTCGGCGAGCCATTTCGGAATTTACGGCGCACTCTGCTCATCGCGGCCGCAATCAACTCGCGAGGGAGGCCAAGGCAATCGTTGCCCTCGCGTTCAGGAACGGGCCGATTGAAGATCTCCACGCCGGAAAGCCTTGCCCGACATGTCGCGGGCGCACGGAGTACTCGCATGTCACTGACGAGGAGATCCACGTCATGACACGCAACGCGGTTGACAACGTATTCAGACTGCTCGTTTTGAGATCCGAGAATCCGACTGAATACGAGCGTCAAGTGAAATTCGGAGAACGCTACACATTCGGATGGGACGATCCCACGCCGGTATGAACTATTCGTCAAAGTCGGCTTCGGCCGTCGGAGGTCGACCGTCTTTCCGCAAGCGCCCGTGGTCCGCCCAGTCTACGGATAGCCGACCATCCACTCGGAGCCGCCGGATTGTTGGCGGTAAGGGCTGTTATCAACAGTTTCCCGGAACAGCTATGGTTCGCCGGATCAGTGGTGCCCTCAGAAGGCAAGGGCTGTAGCTCTTCATCTGGTTAACTGCCAGAGTTCGGTGGCGCGGATGCGACGGGTCACGCTCTCCTGCTCGGAGAAGACGTTGCCAGTTACCGAAGCTTTCCAACTTCTGCATGGAGGGGCGGCCATAATCGGCAAGATTTCCTTTACGAGTTCGGAGATTGCCGGGTTGATGGCGTTGCGGGTAGAGCGTCGGCGACGGCACCGTCGACGATAACAGCGCGTCGGCAAGGCACAGGATATACTTCATAGGCGGACTGCCCTGCATCGTCGGCCCACAGTTCAAAAAAAGACTAACAAAGCGAGGAGAGCAGCAACGTAAGCGGCCCATGATGCGAGCCTGGGAAATCCGCCGAGCGCGAGCAGTGCCTCCGTGAGTCCGTAGCCGAATGCGGCGAGCGCGAGTACGAGGCCGAGGGCGACGAAGAGGCTGAATTTCGACAGCCACACGACGAGACCCGACTGCTGCCCGACAAGGCAGGTGGGATCGACCCGTGATACACCCGTGGAAGCGAACGCGGCCAGCGATTGCAGGTTACGGGTATTCAGGGCAGCGCTGTGTCCGCCGGAAAAATAGCGATATTCGTATTCGTGGGTACTGCCGTCATTGAATCCGTAGAATCCGCTGCTGCCGATCTCGCCAAACGATCCCATCGAGATGCCGAAGTTTTCCTTGACGGCTTCGAAGAAGCGGCCGAACACGGCGACGACGGCGTCGTCGGCCGCGCGGTCGGTTCGGATGGTGCCGACACGTCCGGAGCGAACGTAACTGTCCCATGGAAAATCGCGGGGCACGATGGAACCTAGGAGCGCTACACAATTTAGTCGCACCGTAGCATAACGTCTGAGCACATTGGCGAGAATATATGTGGCGTTGCTATGCCCTACAAAGGAAATGTCACTCTCAACGAGAGGGGTGGCCGCAACCGCTTCCGTATACCAGTCCATAAACAAACGAACTCTTCGGTGCCGGGCACCAAGCAGGAGAAAGCGCAGGATCGGAAAGTAGCCGTATCCGCTGGTGACGACTTTCACGTTGGGGTGGCGGTCCCGGATAGCCTGCCCGAGTTCCTTCGTCCAGTCATTGAAGTCTCGGATACCGTGCATAATGAACACAACGGCGCCGGGACCCGACAGATTTTGGGTATGGGCATCGGCCACCTTGATGGGCTGACGGCGGACGGCCTGGGTGGAGTTCTCGAAGTCCTCTTTGAGCTTGGGAAGCGATTGTGTCAGGGCTTTGCGGAACGCCGCCGCACGAATCTCGCCGGCACCCGGCTCCTGGAACTTAACGATGCTCCCATGACCGCTCGCTGCGACCGGTATGTGGATGAAGTTGTCGGACGCCAGAACGTCTTGATGATCCTCCTGGCTCACCATGTCGTCCGTGTCGCCTAGCAGCATGATCATGGGTGCTACGGCATCGCCGTGTTCACGGCATAACCGAATCCACTGAAGGCGAAGGTTGGAAACGAAGACGGTGCCTCGCCTGAGTTCGCGCAACAGGCGGGCCGTTCCGGTGCATGCGGAGACGGTTAGGATCAGCCAATAGAATGCCAATTTCCAAAGACTCATGTGCCGGGGCCTAGGACGAATATCCCAGCCTCGATTCATGGGGGCCAAGAGAATGAGGCGTTCGACTTTGGACACCCAGCTCTTGGGCTGGGTACGCCGGCCGAATACGGGATGATCCTCGGTAGCGCCCAGCGCGTACGCGTATGCTTTTCGCATGAGTAGCGCGCCCACGCTGTGGCCGATGAGGACCACCTGCTCATAGCCGCCGTCCGATCGCTCACGGTCCGCACAGGTGCGGTCCAGAAGGTCCTCGAGGCGGCTGGCCAGGCGGAACACATCAGCACTCGAGAACAGGGACGCATCGTAGAACGGGACGAGGAGGTCGGCGTCCGGCTCATCTTCCGCAATCCAGCGAATCACCTCGCCCATGCTGTCGACCTGCGCCCGACGTTTTGGTGTTTCCCAGGACTCATCGTCGTTGGGTGGCGGTTCGTCGTGGGGTCGGCTCCGGGCCCAGAAGCAGAACAGGACAACTATGACGACGAGGCCGGCCAGTGCGATGAGTCCGGTCAACAACACGAGGACGAGCAATGCGAGCACTCCGAGAACGGCCTGATGCGGAGCGTGGAGGCGAGACCAAGTCAGATAGGGTATGCCTAACAGGAAGGCGGAGACGAGGATGGTCGCGAGGAGCCAGAAGACAAAACCGAACACCACCCTGATCCGGTCCCAGACCGTGCGGACGGGGACAGGCTGCCCGGTGATTACGTTGGCAATCGCCCTGAGGTGACGTTTAGCGAAAGGACCATAGCCGTGGAGGAAGACGATGAGCTTCTTCGACGCACCCTGCCGGTATACGCTGGTATTCGTTAATTCGCTTGAACTCATCGGTTCCCAAGGTGGCAGACGGCCACTCCGGGTCGCGTATGGCGTTCCGGTGACGGCTTCCGTACAGTATACGCCGGAGCGGAACAATTCTGGGTGTGCGTATGGCCGGAGGTCCGGCTGCAGGCCACGGAGCGCGTGAGGGCCGCGAAACAGCCGCCTCCATGAGATGGGGTCGCCGATGAATGTTTTCGACCTCTGCCCCGAATATACCGCCAGGAGCCCCGGGATGAATGAAGATGAGGCGGTGTGGATCTCCCGCCGAGCATCTCACAACAATACGCCAATCATGTGACCCAGGCGCTTCGCGCCCACTTCCCGATCGAACTGTGATGGTCTTACCCGAAACCCCTATCCGTAGCATGTGCAACATGGAGAATCACGGAGAGGGTGGCTCGCCTAAAAAATCCGCCGCATGTAGCGTTGTGCCACACGCGCGACACTGCTTCCAGTCTGTGGATGAGTTCCGAGCCGTGAGATCTGAAGTGCGGTCGCCGACTGCTTCCAGGACTTGTGCCCGAAGCGGCTGATGCGATAGCTGTCGCGAAATCCTCTTCCCACCAGCGAAGTGAAAATGCTGTTGCTGGAGAGCGTTGGGCGAAGTCGGGCGGTTCTAGCGCAATCCCGGAGGTTGGGATCCAGGATCCAGACGCGCCATTTCAGGTCGAGGCCGAAGAGTCGCGTTTACGGAAAATAGGCCAGAGCAGTGGGTCGGATGCTTGGTGGTTTCGACCTATTGCCTGCGGTGCGTTGTGGGAGTCTTTTTGAGAATTCCAGACGCCATGTTCTCTATGGCTCGATTAGCGTAAGCCGCGGAGGCTCCCATTTTCTTCTGCAGCTCCCTTGCAGCTTCAGTCTGCGCCTTCGGAACACACGTCGGCTTGAGCGGTCGCGTCCGTTCTTCTTCAACCGCCTTTCGGACTTTGGCCACCCCCTCTACATTGGGTTCACCAGTAGGCGCAGTCGGCGCTGTGCTCATGGCTTCGAGCAGCCGAGGATACGCGTTTTCGAGAATCGAATCCCTGCAACTCTCGCCGAACTCTTTCAGCTCCAATTCACCTTCATCGTTGAGCCGAAAATCAACCATGAAGTCCCGAATCTTGCTGATCTCCGCACCATCGGGATCGGCCCACTCGTCGAGCATGACAATCACATCCTCTTTGGTACGCGCCGACACAAACGAGACGTCTCCGTTCATCCAGCGGCACATGAACATCGGCACACCTCATTCTACGTCCGATATTGGAATCCTACGCCGATCAACTCTGTAGCGGTTCGCTGAATCCGGTGCGCAGTCGGATTAGCCCAACCGGCCGCCGGCTCATTGAGTTCATCTCGAAGAGACATCGTTTGCGGTGCAACCGCGATACGAAGTCCAAGCCCCGTTTTCATCAGCAGACGGGGGTGTCTGGAGTTCATTGGCGTCTTGGTTCCCAGGCTTTCTTGGCCCGGTTTTGTCCAGGGCACCTGCTGCGCTTGAACCCACGCGCCCGGCTCTCGTCTCCGTTCTGCTTTGTCGGTTCCCCCGGCAGCTCTGAACAAGCTGCTGACGGAGGACTGCCGGTCCCGCCAACAAAGCACTCCACCTCGTTTGGGAGCGGGGCCGCTTGCTTTCCGGTTGCCCCCGGAACAAACGGGCAGCAGAAAAGAGGAGAACTCAATGTACACAATGAACCAGATCACAATCGTCGGCTTCAGCGGCTCTGATGCTGAAGTCCACTACACGCAGAGCGGCACCGTCGTCGTCACGCTCTCTGTCGCGACCAAGGAGTCATGGAAGGACGCCGACGGCAATTGGCAAAGCAGAACCGACTGGCACCGGATCGTGTCCTTCGGTAAGCTGGCGGAATTCACGCGGACGTTGACCAAAGGCTCGTACGTGATGGTCCAAGGTGCCGTGCGCGTCCGCGAGTACGAACGGGACGGGCTCAAGCAACGTGTGGTGGAAGTGCGCGCCGAAACAGTTGGCAAGCTTGACCGCGCAGAGCGTCGTTCCGAGACCGAAGGTCAGCCCGATCGCGGAGACGATGCGTGAACCGGATCCGGGTCCGGTCGTCAACGGCCGGATCCGACTCTTCATCTCGCTGGCATCCAGCTTAATGGTCTCAACGCGATTGAATTGCCTACCTCAATTCGAACCTCGATTTTTCCGCCCCAACCGAGCCGTTGTTCTATAACGTGTTGAAAAGAATGGAGCGAGAGACGGGACTCGAACCCGCGACGTCCAGCTTGGGAAAATGACCGTAGATTGAAAATAAAGGAAAACGGCGTCTACGGCGGTTCATCCAGGTGCATTGAAATCAGCAACTTCCGGAATTCCTCTATCCAACCGCTGCTTAAGTGAGTGAAAGTGGAGTGACGGAATCACCACTCCAAAAGGCCGAAGAGCTTCGCGCCCAAATTCTCAATTAGAAGCCCGCAGGGCTTCGTTTAAAAAATGCTATGCCAGGGGAGCGGTTTTTTGCGAAAGGCTTTCTTTTGTGCCTCCCCGTTTGACTGTGGCGCTTTTAAGAGCGCTTCTGGTTTTTCCCTCCGCGCTCATGGTTGGAAGAGGATTCCTAAACCCTCTTCGGCAGAATCTTTGCCACATCGCGGTGCGCGTGCAGTATGGCGACGATTTGCAGGGGCTTCGTTTCCGGGCGGTAAACAATGAGGTACGAATAGACGGCGAGAAACCGGACTTCGGCTTCGGTCAGGTCGCGCCGCCAGTGTCCCCCTCCCGGAAAATCCGCGAGATAAACAAACTTGCTGCGGATGACGGATTCCACACGGTCGGCGGTTTCCTGGCTGCTTTCGTTCTTGATGTAACGCCAGATTTGTACGAGGTCGCGGGCTGCCTGTGGCGCTAGAATATAGCGCCGCTTCATTCAGGCTGAGCTTTCAGCCGTGCAAGATAGGCGTCCAGATGATCTTCGGGAATACCATCACCTCGTTCCAGCTCTTCAATCCCGGTGCGAATCTTCGCGTCGTTCGCCTCGCGGTTGGCGATCAGCCATTCGTCCTGCTCGTGCAGCACTTCGAGGGCGCGATCAATCACGTCATCGGAGCTGCTGTAAGCGCCGGAGCGCAGTGCCTCCGCGATCCGGTGTTCCTGTTCGGGCTTCAGTTGAATGGTCATGGCCTTTCCTTAATTGTCCCCCAGAATACGCCGCGAATCCAAAACAGTCAAACGGCGTCTGCCCGCCCTACCGGGCGGGGCTGCGGGGATTCGCCGCCACTTTCGCGGCGGCGTTCATCGCCTGGTCCAGGGCATACGCCTCACCGTTCTCCCGCGCCTTGCTCGACACTTCCAGCAGCTTCGCGGCGGTTTCCTCCGGCGTGCGTTTGAAATGGTCAATCGCGATGCTGCAGAACGTAAAATCAGCGCTGCTGCGCTTCCTTCCCCGATGCACCGCCTCGTCGAGGCAGCGCTCGTAGCTGGGCCATGCCAGCCGGAGCGGCCGGTCAGAACATCGAAGGGGCAAAGCTGGCGCTTCCGGTTTCGGCGGAGCCGGTGCCACTAGCTACTTTCCGGCGCAAAATTCGTTTTTTGATATGAACCGAGCACCGGCGCACGGTGTCAGAAATAGCAAATTGCCCGACGGTCGTCCCGCCGGGCAGTCAAGTAATTGATTTTGGTCCACTTCAAAAAGTCGGTTTTTTGCGTTCGGCTAACACCGTTCCGAGGTGGTAGAGATTGTCCGCGATCACGCCCAGTCCGACCCACCTCTTCATACCGGCATCGCCGCGGTAAATACAACGTCGAAGGCCGTGTCGCCGCTTCAACACGCTGATGCGGCCCTCGCAGCCGGTCCGCCATTTCTGGCCTTGTTTGAACCAGCGCTTCTTTTGCTCGCGCTTCCGCTCGGTGCTTTTGGTGGACCGATTCGGGATGCACACCCGCTTCACGCCCTTGTCGTGTGCAGCGGCTTCATTGCTGGCTGAGTAGAATGCGGCATCGCCCGCCACCAGCCGGGGAACGCAGCCCAACTGTTTCTCATGCGCCTGGAGGGCCGGGATCACCAGCTCTGAGTCACTGGGCCGCTTTTCATAGACGGCATAGTCGGTGATGATCTGATTTTCGCTTTCCTGGATTTTGACCAGCTTGCCAAACTCGGTAGGCTTGCTCGCCTTGCCTTTGCGAATGATTTCGGTAGTGGGCTCGAAGATACTCACCAGTTTTTCGGCTACGTGCATATTATCGTCGAAGATCCGCTGTTTGGCTTGCCGCATCACCTGCTGCACCCTCGGCACAAACGTATCCAGTTCTTTTCGCAGTCCTTCCAAAGCGGCCTGCTGCATCACGTCCGCGCATCGTTTCACCCCTTCAACTATCTCGCCGGAAAACCGTTTGGCCTGGCCGACCACGCGGCCTACCGTGGACAGGAGTTTCTCATATCCCTGCTGCAAACGCTCCCGGTTCGGTCCACCTCTGGTGCGCGCTATGCGTCCAATCTCCAGCACGCGGAGCTTCACGCTCCGGCTCCGATCGCGGAGCTTGGCTCCCTGCTGCCCGGCGATCTCTGCGATCCGCTTCATCGCGCGGATCAGAACACGTACCCCGTCACCCAGCAAATTGCTGTCGGTCGGATAGTGGATATTCGTCTCCACTACCGTCGTATCCAGGCGCATTTTGCGCCCCTTCACAACCTGATTTTGTTGGGCAATCTCCACCACGCGTGCATGAATCTTCTCAACCGTCTCGGGCCCCAGCGCCAGTCCCCAGCGGCCCATGGTTTTGCAATCGGGCGCCTTCGCCGCTCCCACGCGCGTGAAATCGCGATACACCAAGTTGGCCCGGACCTCACGCTCCAACACCTCATAGCTCCAGTTGCGGATATGCTTCAGCAGCAGGAGCCGCATCACGATTTCCGCCGGTGTGCCATGGCGTCCGCGCGTGCGGCTCTTGGGATGACGTTTCGCCAGAGCCTCATACACGGTTGCCACCAGTTGCTCGTCTTCCAGCACCTGGTCGGCATGTTTCATCCACTCTTCGCGCAGATCACTTACCTCTTCCGCAATGAGGCCGTCGCCGAAGTGGAGTTGCTGCCGGCGCGCCTCAATCACGGGGAGTCCTCCTCGCGCCGACCGGCGTGCGCGATTGTTTCTCCTGCTGCCACTGTTTGCGTAAGCGGTCGCGGTTCAACTTGGCGAGAGAACAGCCAATCTCCCAAAAGGCCGCAAAGGCTCGTTGAGCTCGACGAGCGGTCTTGGCATGCTCTGGCGGGACGTATAAAGAGCGGCTCTTGCCGTCCTCCCGGTACGTGATGTAAAGGTGCGGTCCATGCAAGCGTTCGGGATCGCGATAACAGATACAACCGGGATTGCCGCAACGGCGAGAGGTCTCCGACAGGCCACCTTGGACCATGGTTTCCGCAGCGCGAAGGAGTCGCTCAATGAGCCGCTGTTGCTGCTTACGCATAACTTACTATTAAGATACGCTTGTCTGTTTTGGCCGTCAAGAAGAAAAACACATGGACTGGCAAAAATGTTTTAGGACGGCACTTTGTACGACCTTGCAGAAACCTGTCGCCTCAGCCGCTCGATCGAAAGGACTTAACCGCTGAATTTTGCGCCGGAAAGTAGCTAGACCCCTGCCCTCTAGCTCCGCACGCGTAACAATTTGACCGGGGTTTGTCGATTCGATGGTTACGACGGGGAAATTCGGCGCATACTTGCGCTTGTAGTTGAAGGTCCCGGCAACGCGCACCGAGCCACTGGCCGTCAGATCTGCCTGCGTTCCTTTCTTCAGGCGGCTGGCAAACTCGCGGTCACCACCTTCGACCGCCACCCAGGCCTGATGGTTGCCAGGGCTCGTTCGCAGAATCAGAAACGCGGCGGGACGGACACGCTCAAGCTGTTCTTGTCTGAGGTCATCCAACTGCACGAGAACAACGGCGGGGGGTTGGTGCGGCCGGATGATGACATTGTTCTGGCGGCGCGGCGCTGAATCCAGAAGGTAAGGCAGGGAGGTTTCTGTCTGGCGAAAGGTTTGCGCTCTGCGATAGCCGCGTCTCTCCTGGTCAATGTTGGTATGGGCGATATCGAATTGCTGCACTCCGACACTGGCGAACGCATCAAGCATGCGGTGCGCTTGGGATTGTGCCGTGCTGCCGGTATCGTCCGCCATACCCCCCGTTGTTCTATGCGCACAAAACTCTCTAGGGCCGGACGCTTAGATTCGCAAATTTCTTTTCCTGCTGAGCGGGGATGGTCAAGGAAGGGGTTTCCCTTTCCTTGGGCGTGTGAAGGGCTCGATGCCCTGAACACGCCAAATGGGTTAGAGCGGGATGTAGGTCCGGGAGGGTGTAAATTGAACTGTGTAAACGGCCATCGAAAGGATCACACTAAGGAGACCCGATGGCCATCGACCTCAAACTCATCGACAAACTGTTGGCGGATTACAAGAAGCCCGAAGACATCATTGGCGAAAACGGCCTGCTGAAGCAGTTGACTAAGGCCCTTTTGGAGCGGGCCATGCAAGCCGAGATGACCGAACACCTCGGCTATGAAAAGCACGACCCGGCCGGCAACAACAGCGGCAACTCGCGCAATGGCGCGACCACCAAGACCCTGAAGGGTGATTTCGGAGAGGTACCGCTGGAGACCCCGCGTGATCGCAACGGCAGCTATGAGCCGAAGATCATCAGCAAAGGACAGACGCGTTTCAGCGGCTTCGACGACAAAATCATTTCGATGTACGCACGCGGCATGAGCACGCGCGAGATTCAGGGGCACCTGGAAGAGATCTACAAGGTGGAGGTGAGCCCGACGCTGATTTCCAATGTCACCGAGGCGGTGATGGAGGAGGTCAAGAGTTGGCAGAGCCGTCCGCTGGATGCGGTGTATCCGATCGTGTACCTGGACGCTTTGGTGGTGAAGATTCGCGAGGCCGGCCACGTCCGCAACAAGGCGATCTACGTGGTGATTGGCGTCAACATGCAGGGCAACAAAGAGGTGCTGGGGCTGTGGGCTGGCCAGGCCGAGGGAGCGAAGTTCTGGCTCCAGGTGCTGACCGAGCTGAAGAACCGGGGCGTGGACGATATGTTCATCGCCTGCGTGGATGGGCTGAAAGGGTTCCCCGAATCGATTGCGACGGTGTTTCCGGAAGCGCAGGTACAGTTGTGTATAGTGCACCAGGTGCGCGCGTCGCTGAACTACGTATCGTGGAAACAGCGCAAGGCGGTGGCCGCGGATTTACAGCCGGTCTACCGCGCCAGCACGGTGGAAGAGGCCGAACAGCGGCTCGACGAGTTTGCCGCAAAATGGGACGGGGCGTATCCGACGATCAGTCAGATGTGGCGCCGGAACTGGGAGCACCTGACCCCGTTCTTCGCTTACCCGGCGGACATTCGCAAGGTCATCTACACGACCAACGCGGTGGAGTCGCTGAACATGTCCTTGCGGAAAGTGATCAAGACGCGCGGCTCGTTTCCGCATCCGGAGGCGGCGATAAAACTGCTGTACCTGGCCCTGGAACATATCGCGAAAAAGTGGACCAAGCCGGTGCAGAATTGGAAGGCGGCGTTGCAACGCTTCGCGATTTTGCTCGGCGACCGGGTGCCGAAAGCGGACATGGGGTAAACTGCCGCCGTATGGAACAATCGGAAGAAGAGCATTTCTGGGATGGGGACTCTGTCCCCAAACCCCTGAGATTTTGCGCTTTTGCGCCAGGATTCCTGGATCGGGAGGCGAGCTGCGCTCGCGCTCCCGGAATCCCGGCCCCTAAGTCGGCGCTCGGGTTGCGTCTCCGCAGAGCCCTACCCTCCGCTCAGGTCCGTTTAGTTTACCAGGGATCAACAACGAGAAATAATTTGGCCGTTTACACAAAAGACTTGACGCGCCCGTCCCCGGTTCTGCCTAGGCTTTATAATGCTGTTGCCAGCTAAAGTTGTCCACAGGTAGGCTGTGTTATATATGTTAGTTCTTAAGTTAAGTATGTGTTACGGACGATTTCCGGTTACCTAACCCTCTGACTAAACAATCGTAATGGGAACGGCCTCCGTGTAAATACACGATAAATGCTGTGTAAAGACACGAAGGCCCCTGTGTAAATACACGATGGTTCCCGTGCAGATACACGAAATGAGATCGGCAGTGTGAAAGCACGAAACTCCCGCTTTCTGGGTGATAACACGAAACTTGACATTTCTGTGTGAAAGCACGAAACTGCCCCCGTCCTGTGTAATAACACGATGGCAGTATGGCTGAAAGCACCACGAGTCGCTCCCCTCTCCTTCCCGACCGTCACCCCATCCAGGATTTCTTCATCTGCGATGTGACGGACGCGATTCCCAAAGACGACATGAGGTCGATGGAGCATCCTATCTTCTCGCTGGCAACGAAGCCGGACGTACATATTCGCGAATATGAGCACAAGGGTACAAAGCTTTCCGTACTCCCCAGCGCTTTGGGTCTGGCCACAATTCGCGATAAGGACGTGCTGATTTACTGTATCAGCCAGCTTGTCGCGAAGATGAATACCGGGGTTGAACTGCACCGGACGCTTCATCTGAAAGCTTACGACCTGCTGGTTGCAACCAACCGCAACACAGACGGACGCGGCTACGAGCAGCTGAAGAGTGCGCTTGACCGGCTTAGCGGAACACCGATTCGGACCAACATCACGACGGGCGGAGAAGAGGTTACCGAGGGCTTCGGATTGATCGATGGCTGGAAGATCATACGTCAAACCGCTACCGGTCGCATGACGGAGCTTCGCGTTACTCTGTCCGACTGGGTTTTCAACGCGGTCGCGGCTCGTGAGATTCTCACCCTGAGTCGTGATTATTTCCGCCTCCGTAAACCGCTGGAACGGCGAATCTATGAACTGGCACGCAAACATTGCGGACAACAGGACGAATGGGCTATTTCGTTGGAGGTACTGAAAAAGAAGTGCGGATCGGCCTCGGAGGATTATGAGTTCCGGCGGCTTGTGAGCATCATCTGTGACGAAGACGCGAGGCATAACCACATGCCGGATTACGCCATATCCTTTGATGGCAGTAATATCAGGTTTAGAAACCGCAGATCGGTGAAGGCCCTCCCCTCACCTGATGCCGTCAGCTTTCCTATGCTCGATCCCGAAACCTATCACGATGCGCGGACCGTAGCGCCTGGCTATGATGTCCATTGGCTTGAAACGGAGTGGCGAAGCTTCTGGGTCGAGTCAGGCAGGCCGGAGCTGAAAAACCCCGATGCCGCCTTTATAGGCTTCTGCAAGAGCCGACATGCGCGCAATCCGAATCCATAGTGGAAAGGGAGAAACTAGGAATTCTCGGTTTATTGAAACCGTCTTTTCTAGATTTCTCGTTTTCAAGAATTCGCCCTTTTACCTATGGACGGAAGACCACACGGCCTTAATCCTTGATGCCGTGCTTCTCTTCCCAAGCATCCATCGCTTCAAACAACAGCTGATTTAGTTTTAAGTCGGCGGCAGCGGCGCGCTGACGAAAACGCCTCCTGAACGGACGCGGAACTTTGAATGCCAAGGCTTCCAGATTTTCTGTTCTCTCGCTCTCGTCCTGGGCTTTTGAAGACGCCGGTTTTACCACCTTTACAGAGGGGGTGCGTTGTGCCGCCTCGGCCTGCGGATTCCGATGAAGAAAATCATTCATTCCGAACTGATGACGATCACCGCTTGGCCGGGAGACGCTGTCGAAAGCATTGTGGAGCAGGTGATCGTCATGGGTCAAGAAGGAGGGGGAAACAGGGCAGCATTATTTCGTTTCTGCCGTTTTTGGCTCCGCTGGTCGCGCAAAGTTTGCTTGAGCACGCCACTGGGTATCCATCTTTTTGACGCGCGCCGCGAGATATCGCCAGTAGTTCAGATTGAGTTCCATGGCGGCGGTCTCCTCGACGATGTCCGAGAAGTAATGCAGGCTGGTCAGCGGCGAGCCGCCCTGGTGATTGAATAGCGCGACGTACTTTCGCGCGCAACCTAACAGCAGCGCCCGGCCAACCACGTCGATCGAGATCCCCGTCCGATACCACTCACCCGCCAGTCTCTCGTCGGCTGCTCCGAACACCGAGGTTACGCACGCCTGTTCGAGGAACCAGGCGCGCACCCGTGCTACATACTGCGCCTGCTCCGGATCCACCGTGGAATCGCCAGACTCCTTCTGATACGGCCAGAAGCGGTCCCGGATCTCGATGCGTCCGAGTTCGTGCTGGTTGGAGGCGCGGTACACCGCAGCCACCTCGATGCGATTCAGTTCATCCAGGTAAGTCGTTAAGGAGCGCGTGCTGTGCCCGACGGCCTTGGCCAGTTCAGCCATCCGAAAACGAAGTTGAGCGGTGCGCCGGTCGGCATGGAGACAGACGTAGACGAATACTTTGAACCCGCCGTCTGACAGCAGCGCGATGGCGTCGCGCACTTCGGTTCCGGCGGCAAAGAACCCGCTGGGATGTTTCAATTTGAGATCGCCTTCGTTCATACCGTCTCCTTGCCGCTCCGGTTCTTGCGCATGGATTCGCCAGTCAGCTCGATGCGGTGTGAGTTATGCACCAGGCGGTCGAGGATGCTGTCAGCGGCCGTCGGATCGCCGATCTGGGTGTGCCAATCGAGCACCGGGACCTGAGAGGTGAGGACGGTGGAGTGGGTCTGATAGCGGTGGTCACAGATCTCCAGGAAGTCGCGGCGTTCGATTTCGCTGAGCGGCGACATGCAGAAGTCGTCGACCACCAGCACGTCGGTGAGCGCCAGCCTGCGCAGGAAGCGGCTGAAACTGCCGTCGGCGTGAGCCAGCGCGAGTTCGCGGAATAATTGTGATGCGCGGGCGTAGTAGACCGTGTAGCCGTCGCGGCAGGCCTTGTGCGCCAGGGCCGCAGCGAGCCAGCTCTTTCCCAGGCCGGTGGCGCCGGTGAGCAGGATATTGAGATGCTGCTTGACCCATTCGGATTCCGACGCCAGGCTGCGCAGGAGTGAGCGGTTCAGTCCGCGCGGCTTCTGGTAATCGATATCTTCCACCGAGGCGGTGGTCCGCAGCTTGGAATTGCGCAGGCGGCGTGCCAATGCGCGATTCTCCTTCCAGTCCCACTGGCGGTCCACCAGCAGACCGAAACGTTCTTCGAAGCTGAGGCTCGCAAGGCCGGGTTGCTCGAGTTGTTGACGGAACGCGTCGGCCATTCCGTTCAGACGCATGACGAGGAGTTTATGTATGGTTTGTTGGTTGAGCATGGGAGGGCCTCATTGAATGGAGTTGAAGTACGCTGCACCGCGGATGTTGGAGTGTTCGAGAACCGGCGGCAAAGGTGGCGTGGTGTCCGGAAGCGGCTCGTTTTCGAGATGGTGCTTCAGGATCGATTCAACATGAGCCAACGAGTAGGCGCCATAGTGAAGGGCGCGGGCCGCGGCCGCTTCCAGCCGGGCGATGGTGTGTTTCTCGCCGAGCCGGACCAGACCGAGACAGCAACGATAGCCGACCTCGGGATGCGGTTTGGTAACCAAGATCTGGTGGAATAGCTCGGCGGTATGGGGACCCGCAGAGCCGGCCCAGTTGAGCAGCCGCGAGGGAGTCCATTCCAGGTACTGGCGGTGAGCTTTCGGTTGGTGTTCGGTAACTGTAGTGGCCCGGTCGCGCACATAGCTGCGCGCATGGCTGGACACACGCAGTCCCTCATGAAAGACTTCAACGGCCGTCGCGGTGAGACGAATGTCGACCTGCTTGCCGGTCAGTTGGTAAGGGACGCTGTAGAAGTGGCCGTCAGGCGAGACATGGTAGTCCAGATCGACCTTCAGTTTGCGCCACTCACCGATCTCGTAGCGTTCGGCGGGAAGGGGCCGCAACGCCGGCTTGTCAAAAGCGGCAAACTGACTGGTCCGTGTACCTTCGCGTTTGCGGAACGGTTTGTTGTTGAGCGCGGTCAGCAGTTCGGCAATGGCCAGATTCAACTCATGCAGGCCGAAGAAAGTGCGTTTGCGCAGGGCGGCAACGATCCAGCGCTGGACCACTTGAACGGCATTCTCCACGACCGCCTTGTCCCGTGGTTTTCTCGGACGGGCGGGAAGAACCGCCACCTGATAGTGGGCGGCCATGTCGTTGTAGGTGGGGTTCAGATCCGGTTCATAGCGGCTGGCCTTGTGAACTCCGCTTTTCAGGTTGTCCGGAGTTAGGATGGCAGGCACACCGCCGAAGTACTCGAAGGCGTGGATGTGGGAGGCGATCCAGCAAGGCAGTTCCTGGCTCCAGGTGGCCTCGGCGAAGGTGTAACTGCTGTACCCCAGGGCGGCGACGAAGACAGAAGCCGGATGGATTTCGCCGGTTTCGCGGTTGTGAATGGGGATTGTGGCGCCAGCGTAATCGACGAATAGCTTCTCGCCGGGAGTGTGCTGCTGACGGAGTGTGAGCTTCTGAGCGCCGCACCATTCGCGGTACAGATCGCAGAAACGCGAATACCGGTATCCGTCGGGCTGCGCTTGTTTGTACTCGCGCCAGACCAGCTCGAGTGTAAGGTCCTTGTGGGTTTCCAGTTCCTTGCGGATGGCCGGAAAGTCTGGCGCCGGATGGCTCCGGCGGCTGGGCGGGGCGGCCCGTTTGCCGAACAGGAGTTCATCCAGTTGACGGTCGGTGAGGTTTTCCGGCAGCGGCCAGCCTATCTGGGCGGCCTCGGCCAGCTTGAGGTACTTGTGGACGGTGCTTTGGACGATCGAGCAACTGCGGGCGATCTGGTGCTGGGCCAGCCCCAGAGCGGACAGTCGCAGGACCTCGCGGATCTTGCGCATGGACAGCGCCTGTTCCGGCAAGCTGATTCTCCTTTGTTCGAAACAGAATCAGCCTACCTTGTTTGATGTCCAGCGCCTCCCGGATTCCGAGGCGATCGCGATCACCCATTCCGAGGTCAACGCGATCACGCGTTCCGAGGTGGAGGCGATTCTTGATCGTCATCAGCTCGGAATACACAATCGCGTTCACTTCGGATCGATGATTTTCTTCAGCTCGGAATGATGATTTTCATGGCTCGGAATCCGCACGGCCATTGGGGCGGCCTGTTCGGTGGTCAAGGCCAGAAGGTCAATCGGAGGGCGCTTGCTCACGCGACTTTCTCCGTTTCCCGTTTTCTCTTTTTATCGTTTTCTAGAATTCTCTCTTTCAAGCCCCTCCAGATCACGGAAAGCTCCTGGGTCGCGACTCCCTGGGGATCGATCTCAAATGCTGTTTTCCCGTGTGCGAAGCTTTCGGCGTAAATGACGCGTTCGTGCATACGTGCGGGCAGAACCAACCCGAGCGCTTCAAGGGCCATGGCTACGGCATCGTTGTTGCGAAGATTGGCCCGTACTCTGGCGAGCATAAAGTTAAAGGGCTTGCCGGAACTCTTGATCGTCGGCAGCCCCTTCACGAGCGCCCGTAAATCAGTGGGCGTCGGATTCAGAGGAATGAGAATCAAATCGGCCGCCGCAAACAATTCTGCATTGACGCTGCCGATAGAGGGTGCGGTGTCGATGAACAGATAGGAAGCGCCTGCATCCTGTAAGGCGCGCAAGTTGGTGGATAGCTGGGAGAGGTTAAGGGGAGCGTATCGCGGAGTATCGATGCCGGACTGCCTGCGCTGGTTAAACCAGTCAACCGTGCTGCCCTGTGGATCAGTGTCGGAGATGACTACGGGTCCGTCCCCGGCGCGTTCAGCGGCGACTGCCAGGTGAACGGTCGAGGTGGATTTTCCGGAGCCACCCTTCTGATTTGCAACAACTATCGTTTTCACGAAAGGGAGAATAGACGATTTCTCGAATTCATGAAAGCTGGAAAAGTAGTCGATTCAAAAATTGTTCCCTATGCAGCGCAAAAGGGGAGGCGCACCCCCTCGTGGTCGATATCAAGAGGTGCGCCTTGAAGTGTTCGGGCGTTATGCCGCTCCTCTAATCGGCCAGCCTCCTTTCGGCCGTGGCGTGGTACTTTGCGTCGAGTTCCATGCCGATGTAATTGCGGCCCAGCATCTTTGCAGCGAGAAGCGAGCTGCCGGAACCGGCAAACGGATCGAGCACGGTGCCAAGGGGAGGGGAGAAGGTTTCCACGAGCGGCAGCAGCACCGAAACCGGCTTTTGCGTCGGGTGCAGCTTATTGCCGCTGTATGTCCAGTCGATCACATCGCCGATGGTCTGCACGGGCGCTTTCGGATTGCCTTTGGCGAGCAAGTGCGCGCACTCGTGTTGGTACCGCAGAAACTTGGTGGTAGAGGTGTAGCGCTTCGGGAAGGCGAAGTGTCCGACTATCCTGAATCCGGCGTCTCGGTAGGCCCGCATGAAGCGGTCGGCCTGGGGCCAGCCGTAAAACGTCACAGCAAAACTATCGGGTTTGAGGACACGGTACATCTCGGCGAAGGCGGGTTTGAGCCAGGCGGCGTTGTCGTCGTTAGGAACGGTGCGGCCGTCGCGGGGTTTGTAGCGGGTGATGTACGGCGGGTCGGTGAGGATGAAATCGACGCTCTCGGCGGGAAGTTCGGGCATGGCGGTGAGGCAGTTGGCGTGAATGATGCTGTTGCGGTAAATCATGACGGCTTTCCTTTTCGTTTCGGAGACCGCCCCATGCGGCCTCTTGTACGGCTCGGACGCGGGTAGGCAGGCGAGCGGGGCAACTGGGAATTTTGGCTAAGCGCGAGGAATGCCCGAAGGGCAGGGGACAATTCTCATTGCGCCGGGAGCGCCGCCCGCAGAGTGCCGGGAAAGAAAAGGCAGCAGGGGCGTCTTCGCGTTTGGAAAGGGGAGGGGTGGTTCCGTTACGGCGTCCTCAGACGCAGGGTTACTTCAGGCCCGCACAGACTGTAAAGACGAGAATTCCACGTGTAGATTGCATCCGCTTTCGATTTGATGGCGCAATGCGCGAGCATAGCGTCTTAGATGAGCGCGCCTACGACTCCGCGTTTAGCGGCGATCTCCAGAGCAATGCCGTAAGCGTGTTGACTAGTCTATCATTAGACGATAGACAAACGAACGAGTCGGCAGAGAGAGGAATGCGGCCTATGCTCTATCAACGCTCGCTGGATATTGAGCGACGGCTGGAAACGGCGCTGGAGTTAATTCGCTCGGGTGAGTATTCAACCCCGATGCTTGCGGAAAAGCTGGGCGTTTCCATTCCGACGGTATCGCGTCATGTGACGGCGCTACGGGAGCGAGGATACAAGATCCGTTCCGAGCGAAGGGAAGGGGGCTGGCGGTTTACCCTCGATGGCAAATCGTCAAAGCCGCGACCGGATGCGCGGCTCGTATTGGATGAAGGGAGATTCCAGTCATGAAATGCCCAGGTAATCTTCCGAAGAGCACGACGAGGATCACATGAACGCCGATATTTTGAAGAGAGTTGTTCGTGCCATCGCCGACGGTTCCTTAGCCGATCTCGACCGCCTCGCCGACAAAATGGTGGAGGCGGAGCGTCGAACAGGCCACGAAAAACTCGCTGGGCAATTGGAAGCGATCCTCAAGCAGCCGCGCAAGCGCACGAACGGTCACGGTGTAAAGACGGATTCGGATCGAAGTCTCAAGGAGTTGCCGCTCAGCCGCAGGCACGGCGAATCTCTTGCTTCGCTTTTCCCGCCAGAATCGCTCCAACACTACATGGTCTTGTCAGCAGCGACCGAAGAGCGCTTCGCTCGCATTGAGGCAGAGTATGCGGCGCGCGACCGCCTGGGCAGCTTCGGGCTTCGCCCGAGAAAGACGATTCTTTTGTACGGTCCTCCGGGTTGCGGCAAATCTCTCGGGGCTAAGCGTCTGGCGTGGAGCACGGGTTTGCCGTTGATGAAAGTGCGTTTCGACGCCCTCATCTCGTCATATTTCGGCGAGTCGGCAACCAACCTTCGCAACATCTTCATCGCGGCCAAAGAGCGGCCCTGCGTCTTGCTGTTGGACGAATGCGATTCCATCGCCCGTTCCAGGGTGAGCACCCGCGATATTGGAGAGGCGTCCCGCATTGTTAACTCGCTGCTTCAGCTCATGGAGGACTATGATGCTCCAGGCCTGCTTGTCGCCACCACGAATATTGAGTCTTCGCTCGATTCTGCGCTCTTCCGCAGGTTCGATGACGTGTTTCTCGTACCGCCTCCCGGCCACCAAGAGATTGAGCGGCTATTGCGCTCTACCTTGTCCGCTGTGAAGCTCGCGGAGCCTATCAACTGGGGCAGTATCGTCGAAAATCTCAAAGGCTTTTCCGCCGCGATGGTGGTAAGGACGGCTCAGGACGCCGCAAAGGGAGCTGTTCTCGGAGGCCGAAAGCTCTTGACCGAAGAGTGTCTCCAGGACGCGGTCGCAGAACTCCGAAAGACCGACAATCTCGCGGCGGGAGACTAAACGGTGCCGGAAACGCATAACTTCGAGCATCTACGATTGTTGCGCCGATACCTTGGCCCGGCGAAGCTGCGCGGCGGCGGGACGCAATCGCCGCAGACTCTGGCAAACAAGAACGCCAGGCAAGCACACAGCCAGCAACTGCAAAATGCAGCTCAAACGCTCACGACGCAGTGGCAGGAGCGAAAGGCCCAGAGACTAGAAGGCGAGCTGCCAGCCATCCCGAAAGACATTCCAATTTTGTTGCAGGTCGATCCAGGATTAGATTTGGATGTCCTGAGGGAGAAGTTTGCATTCGAGATCGTGGCGGAGCAGGAGGAAGGTTACGTCATTGTCGCGTCGGAAGACATCGAACTTGCGCCGTTTCTTGCGATGGTTAACGGGTTCGCTGTCCAGGTGCATGGTTCCGCGAGAATCGCGGAGGTCCACCGTCTCTTCGACGACCCGGACCAGACCGACCGGCTCCGGCGTACGCTTTCTGACTACATGTTTGCCCTATGGCCAACTATCGACGACGCCCAGACCTATTTTGTCGATATCGGCATTGCATGTGCAGGCAACCAGGAAATTCCGACAGCCCCGAAGCGGGGAAAGCGTGCCACGGATGCTGAGTGGGCCAGGAAAGAACTGGAGTGGTCCCAGGCGCGCGCAGCCGCGTACAACGCGTGGGATGAAATCAAGTCGCGGCGCGAAACTGAAATCGAGGAATTTGCGCATTTCTACAACGCAGAGATTCTTCGTCTTATTGATGGAGCCGACTTCACTGCGGCAGTGCTGCCGGACAGTTTCACCGTTCGCCTCAAGATTGTTGGCCGTGGACTCAAGGACTTCGTCCTCAACTATCCCTTCGTGTTTGAGGTCGTCGAGCCAGATGACATCGCCCTTACGACCCCTCCAGGTCACGAGGGACCAGAATTCGCGCCAGGTGCAGCGCCAACGCCGCCGGACGCCGACGCACCGGCAGTCTGCGTCATAGACAGTGGCATCCAGGAAGGCCATTCCCTGATTCAGCCCGCCATCGACAACGCCACATCCTACTGCTTCCTGCCTCAAGCCAATCCGACCGAGGTGGGTGACTTCGTAGCGCCAGGGGGACATGGAACGCGGGTGGCCGGAGCTGTGCTTTACGGCGAGGCTGTACCCAGCGACGGAACGCCCCAGCTTCCCTTCTGGATTCAGAACGCGCGTGTGCTGGACTCCAACAACAGTATGCCGGTCGAGATGTTTCCTCCCGAGGTCATCCGGGCCGCTGTCGAACGATTCCATCTTGGCGCAAAGCAGACGAAGATATTCAATCACTCCATCAACGGCAGTGGCTATTGCCGCACCCGCTACATGTCAGCGTGGGCGGCGGAGATTGACGCGCTCAGCGCCGCGTACGACATCCTTGTGGTGCAGAGTGCGGGCAACCTGCCAACATCCGGGGTCAACCCTTATATCGGCGTGAAAGATCACCTTGACGCCGGTCGTGAATACCCGACCTACCTTTACGAGCCCTCCGCGCGCATTGCCAGTCCGGGACAGAGCCTTCAGGCCCTCACAGTGGGGTCCATTGCGTACGGCGCGTTCGTGGACGGTGCCTGGAGCACATTTGCTCCAAACCCGGACCACCCATCTGCCTTCTCGCGCTCCGGCCCCGGCATCTGGAGTGCTATCAAGCCGGAAGTCGTGGAACACGGCGGTGACGACGTTCGTACGGCAAACGTACCGTCAGATGTGCAGGGCGGTGGACGAATCCCAGCCGCCTGCCCTGAATTGGTTAGATCAACCATGTTGCCGCCGGGTCCGGCATTTGATCGTGACGAAGCAGGAACATCCTTCGCCGCGCCGAAAGTGGCCAGAATTGCCGCGCAGCTACAGCGGTTGATGCCCGAGGAACCGGCGTTGCTCTACCGTGGCCTTGTTGTTCAGTCCGCTCGCTGGCCTGCCTGGGCGGAAGCACGGTTGGCTGAACTGAATGATCCCGGCTCACACGACGATCCGGCGCACCGTCAGCAGCTGATTGACGAAGTGTCGCGGGTAGTAGGCTATGGCGTGCCTGACGAAGGCCGCGCCACAGGCAACACGGATCATCGAACGACGTTTATCACCAGCGGTGAAACTCCCATTCGTGCAGGCGAGTGCCATATTTATCAGATTCCAATTCCAGCGGCCCTGCGAAGCTAGGCGGATGAATTCGACATCCGTATCGACGCGACCTTGTCTTACGTTGCTCAGCCGCGTCGTACACGCCGCCACCTGCGGCGGTATCTTTCAACCTGGGTTGACTGGAAGAGCAGCAAGCTTGGCGAGGGACTGGCAGACTTTCGCGCACGCGCGATCAAGGCGACAGAGAATGGCGAAGAACCGCTTCCCGGTTCGGTTCTGCCGTGGGTCCTTCACGAAGCTTCAAATTGGGGTGTGATCCGGGATACCAAGAGAAGCAATGGCACGGTGCAGAAGGACTGGGCGGTCGTAAAGTCCAACACCCTCCCCGATCACTTCTGCATTGGGGTGGTGGGCCACCAGGGGTGGAGCCACGATCCCGATTCAGCCGCACGTTACACGCTTGCCGTCACCCTTGAAATTCTGGGCCAGGAAATAGCGATCTATGAGCCGCTACGGACTGCCGCTATTGAGTTGCAGGCCGAGGTTGAAGCGGAGCTGCAAGCAGAAGCCGAAGTCGAAATCGACGAATAAAGGTTAACCATGGTAAATCAGGCATTACGCGACCAACACGATACTTAGCAGAAACAGCAGCCGGGACAACACGCACAGACCCTCGGCTCATTTGTCTGGTCCGTCGCGGAAATCCTTCGAGGCGACTTCAAACAGGCCGATTATGGCAAGGTCATTCTTCCTTTCGTTGTGATGCGCCGCCTCGACTGCATTCTCGAACCAACAAAAGACGCGGTCATCAAAGCCGCCAAAGGCCTGCCTGAAGGAGTGGACGAGCCCACCAAGGACATGATTCTGTTCGGTGCTGCAGGAAGCAATCTTCGCGTATATAATCTCAGCGCATTTACCTTCAAGAGCCTAAAGTCCCAAGACGCAGGCCAGCTCCATGCCAACCTTCTAGATTACGTCACCAAGTTTTCGGGTAACGTCCGCGATATCTTCCTCGACAAGTTCCTGTTCACCGACCAACTCAAACGACTGAAGGAGGGTGGCATTCTTTGGCAAGTGTTCGACCGATTTGCGCAAATCGACCTTCACCCCAACCGAGTATCCAACGTGGAGATGGGGTATCTCTTCGAAGAGTTGATCCGTCGATTCTCGGAAATCTCGAACGAGACCGCCGGAGAGCACTTCACGCCGCGCGAGGTCATCCGCCTAATCGTTGATCTTCTACTTGCCAATGACGAGGCAGCTTTGACCGGAACTGGCATTATCCGCACGGTGTATGACCCGGCAGCGGGAACTGGCGGCATGCTTGCCATCACTGAAGAACGGATGAAGGCCTTGAATCCCAGAATCCGAGTCGAGCTGTACGGCCAGGAACTCAACGGCGAGTCCTTCGGAATTTGCAAATCCGACATGCTGGTGACCGGCCATGATCCCGAGCAGATTGCTTTCGGCAACACCCTCACAAACGACGCCCACAAGGGCAAGACATTCCACTACAAGCTTTCCAATCCACCTTACGGCGTGGATTGGAAGAAGTATCAAGACCCCATCAAGGATGAAGCCGCAACGCTCGGAAAGGAAGGCCGATTTGGCGCGGGCTTGCCGCGCATCTCGGACGGCCAACTTCTTTTCCTTCAGCACATGATCTCCAAGATGCGGCAGGACGAAGCCGGGTCGCGCATCGGTATAGTCATGAACGGCTCGCCTCTCTTCAGCGGCGGGGCGGGATCAGGCGAAAGCGACATTCGCCGGTGGATGCTGGAAAGGGACTGGGTTGAAGCGATTGTCGCCCTGCCGACAGACCTGTTTTACAACACCGGCATTCAGACTTATGTCTGGCTTCTGACGAACCGCAAAGCTAAGGCCCGTCGTGGCAGGGTCCAGTTGATTGATGCCTCCTCAGAGCGGTTCTGGAAAGGACTGCGGAAGAGTCTTGGTTCCAAGCGTCGGGAAATACCCGAAGACGCCCGCAAGGAGATCGTCGGCATCTACGCCAGGATGTTGAACGGAAACGGTGAATATGGAGAATTTTCAAAGATCTTTGATATAGCCTATTTGGGATACCGTGAAATCCGCGTTGAACGCCCTTTGCGACTGGCCCTCCAAGTGACTTCAGGGCGAATCGCCGCACTGAGATTAGACAAAGCCTTCCTGAAACTCGACCCTGTCGAGCAGGAGTCCATCATCACCTGCCTTCAAGAGAAGATGTCCCAGAATCGATATCGGAATCGTGATGCCTTTGAGAAAGCTCTTGCCAAGGCTTCGAAGGTAGCAGGAGTCAAGATTACTCCGCCAATCAGGAAAGCCCTTTTAACTATCCTGTCAGAGCGGGATGAACAGGCCGACATCTGCCGTGCCAGCGATGGCGCTCCAGAGCCCGATTCAGAACTGCGGGATTTCGAGCTGGTACCACTGAGCGAGCCGTGGGAGAGCTACGTCGCTCGCGAGGTCACCCCATTTGTTCCGGATTCCTGGGTGGACAAGACTTACATTGACGAGCAGGATCATAATGTGGGCCGCGTCGGCTATGAGATTAACTTTAACCGGTACTTTTACAAATACGCTCCGCCGCGCCCCCTCACCGAAATTGATCAAGAGTTGAAGTTGCTCGAAGGTGAGATTGCAGCATTGCTGGCAGAGGTCGCGGGATGACTTCGCACAATGACTGGATCGGTCACATTCCGAGCGGATGGCGACGTCTTCCTTTAAAGCGAATCGCTTCGGTCCTGAACTCTGGAATCTTCGGAGATGAAGAGGCCTCTCTCGTCCGCTCGGTGCCTCTACTTGCATGCACAACTGCTCACATTGATCCGCACAGTGGCTTCAGAAGTGAGCAAATGGAATTCCGTTATTTTTCCGACGAGGAACGGAATCATTATGTTGGACGCAAGGGAGACATTTTTGTAGTCAAAAGCAGTGGCTCTAATACCAATGTCATCACGGGTAAGCGCGCTCAGATCGAAGATCAGAATGATATTGTTTTCACAAACTTTCTTCTTCGAGTTAGACCAAGCGAGGCAACCGATCCGCGATTTCTCTTTTATCTCTTGGGCTCATCGCTCGTTCACGAGCGGATCAAGCGAGAAGTTGCAACCACTACTTACCCGAACTTAAATCTTCACCAGTATTTATCTGAGTCCTTGCCCTTACCCGGGGAATGCCCGGTAGATCGTAGAAAGTAGCGACTCTCAAGCTCCGAGCCTGATAGGCTCAGAGCAATTTTCTTTACCCGAGAAAAAGGAGAGAGTCGCTATGAAGAAACCATACCAAATTGACGCGCAAAGGGCTGTGAAGCAGCTCGAGACAATGGCCACCGATGGAAATCCAGCGGTGCAGATGGTGCTGCCCATGGCCGAGATGATCGGCTGGCTTAAGAAGGGTGTCGGTGAATTGATTCGTCAAGCCGGCTGGCAGGTGATGGAACTGCTGATGCAGGAAGAAGTCCGGGAAGTGGTCGGCGAGCGCAGCCAACGGCAGGCGGAAAGGACGGCCAGTCGCTGGGGCAGCGAGCAGGGCTACTGCGTCGTGATGGGGCAGAAGGTGCCGGTCCGACGCCCGCGGGTACGAACCGTTGAAGCTAAGGAGGTCCGTTTAGGTAGTTACGAGATGTTCCACCGTGGCGAACCGCTGACGGAAACCGTGTGGGAGAAGTTGATGCTCGGCCTGAGCACGAGGAAATACGACCAGGCAGTTCGCCAGTTCACTGAAGCCTACGGCTTGGAGAAGAGCGCGGTCAGCGAACATTTCATCGAGGCGAGCCGGGCGAAGCTGAAGGACATGATGGAGAGTCGGCTGGATAAACTGCGGCTCTGCGCGTTGCTGATTGATGCGACGCCGTTCGAAGGGGTGAGTTTTCAGCAAGCTTGCATGAAACCTGGGGGGCATAGCTGCTAATGTCATTCTTCGGCCGGCAGAATCGGCGAGGAGGATCGACGATGAGAGGTTGTAAGTCAGCAGATACTCTCGACCTCGATGCGGTACGAATCAGCTTCGAGAAATGGAGGCAAACGCGGGAGGGGAGAGCCCGCATCCCCGACGAACTGTGGTCAGCGGTCGCCGAGGTGGCCCGTCGGGATGGCGTCAACCAGACGGCCAACGCCCTGCACCTGGATGGCGGAAAGCTGAAGCGGCGCATGATGGCGACCGGCCCTGTGCCCGACAAAACGATGCCGCCGGCGTTTGTGGAGATGATGGTCCCGCAGGCGGTGGGCGCGTCGGAGTGCACGATCGAACTGGAAGGCCGGAACGGCAAGCTGCGAATCCATTGGAAGGGCGCCACGGCAGCGGACTTGGCCGGCTTGAGCCGGGCTTTGTGGGAAGCAGCCTCGTGATTCAGATCGCACCTCAGGTCCGCATCCTGGTTGCGATTGAAGCCATCGATTGCCGCAAATATGCGCCGTCCATTGATATGCGGAGCTGGTCTACAGACGCTTCCGCGAAATCGCCAGTTGAGAGGCTTCGGACGGCGCATAACGGGACTACGGTTTGGGTCGAAGCAGAGTGAGTAACTTATCCGGCGGTCGGAAACGACCCCGCCGCAACGTGGGCGGGACCAAAGACGCCAGGGCTTCCAGCTTCTCTGCAGGATCGGCTCTGAGGTAGACCTCCGTGCTCTGGAGCGTAGCGTGGCCGAGCCAGAGGGAGACTTTCCGAATGTCGCCGGTCGCATGTAGCGTATGCATGGCGCACGAGTGTCGAAGACGATGGGGCGAAACCCGTTTCTTGGTCAACGAGGGTTGCTTTGTGCTCGCAATTCGAATGTGCTTCTCAAGAATGTATTCGAACCCCGACCTGGTCATTGCCTCGTCGCGGGCGTTCAGAAACAGCGCTGCGCTATTTGGCTCGCCGCGAACTTTGAGCCAATCGCGGACTGCAACCGCTGTTTCTTTCCATAAAGGAAGCACGCGCTCTCGGCGACCTTTGCCCATCACATGAATGGTCGGTTGGGGATGGAGAGTGAGATCGGCCACGCGCAACCCCACTAACTCTGATACACGCAGTCCGCCGGCATAGGCGAGGTGAAACATCGCACGGTCCCGGAGTCCATGTCGGCAACTCGGGTCAGGAGCGTCCAGTAAAGCCTGAATCTCCTCGCGATTCAGATACCCGATGATTACCTCATCGGTCTTCTTCACCGGAATGGCGCGAATTCGACGGGTTTGGTCAAGACATGTCGGTAGCCGGTATTCCAGAAACCGGAAGAATGTTTTGATGGCTGCCAATCGTGAGTTCCGTGTCCGGGCACAGTTTCCGCGAGCCTTCTCGAGGTGCTCGAGAAAGGCCAGAACTAGTGTTGGGTCGAGCTGCTCGATGAACAGAGCCGACGGAGTGGTCTTGAGACGCTCTGCGGCGAAGCATACCAGCAGCTGGAAGGCATAGGCGTATGTGTCAGAAGTCTGTACGCTCATTTCGCGCTGGTTCGGAAGATACTCGCGCAAAAATACCGTCAGATGAGGACCGAGCGGCGTCATTGCGAACCTCCTCGGTGTAGAGCCTCGGCGGCTTCTGCCACGTCATACAGCAGTTTCGGCGTAGCCTGCAGATACCAGTAAGTGTCTGAAACGTGAGCATGACCAAGATACGTACTGAGTGCAGTCATATGCCGCGCCACTGATTTACGATCGCCCGCACACTGCTCCAGCGACCGGACCGCAAAGGTGTGCCGTAGGTCCTGAATCCGGCAACCGCCAAGCCCCGGACCGGGGCGTAGCCCAGCCGAACGTGCCAGATGCAAAAACGTCTGGTTCATTGTGGGGTACGGAATCGCTGTGCCGCGTTTGGAAACGAACACATCCGTCGCGGTTGTTTTCATTCGTTCACGGGTGCTGAGGTACTGCTCTAATCCGTAACGTGCGGTCGCATGAAGTGGAACAAGACGGCTCTTCTGGAATTTCGTGGCCCGAATGAGCAGTCCGTCTTCGGTTATATCCGAGAGTTGGAGCTTCAAAGCCTCCGAAACCCGGAGCCCGGTGGAGGCGATCAGAGACAGCACTGTCCTGAACGTAACCGGCTGTATCGATCTCCTCGATGTGAGCTGCGCAGCCGTTTGCAGTAGACGCTCGATTTCGTCGTGAGTGAAAATGTGGCAGGTCCGACGCCTCTTTGGCGCGTGGCCGAAAGCATCGGTCGGAGGTACCTGATGTCGCTCGTTCTCCGCATTGAGTGAGCAGGCTAGGCGACGGACGGTGAGCAGGCGATCATAACGCTGACGGATCGACGGAGCATTTTTCGCCCATTCCAGAACTGTATCCGTTTGGATGAACCGCTCAGCCCGGCTTTCGGCGAAGGCGGCGAAACTGTGGAGCATGTATGCCTGGACCTTATACTTGAACCCCATGCTCTGGTACAACTCGATGTGACGATTAACAGCGTCGTTTAACATGATGGGCTCTCCTTTGGCCAAGGTTGCGCGATTTCCTGGAGGGTGGCGATATCGACCTTTGCATAGTGTGCAGTCGTATCCGGCGACTTATGCCTCAGAACGGTTCCGATCGCGTCCAATGTGGCACCACCCCGCAACATCATCGTTGCGACGTGTGCCGGAGCAGATTCGCGCCATGCGATGGCGGATTCTCGATCCCAGCACGCCGGAGTGCGGCACGAACGATACCGGAAACAATCATTCCCGCTCGGAGCGGACGGAATGGTGCGTTTAAGCAGAGAAACACGCGGTCAATAGCAACCGGTGGGCGTGAATGTTCTATGTAATCCAGAACTGCGTCTCCGGCATCCTGTGGTAGAGGTAAACGGACATCCCTGCGTCCCTTCCCTCGCACCAACAGCGTGGCATCCTGCCAATCGATATCTGTTGGGCGCATGCTGGCAATGTCGCCGGCACGGAGCCCGAGCCGAAGCAGCAATAATACGATCGCACGGTCCCGCAATCCTTGCGGTCCGTCTTTGCCACAGGAGTCAATAAGGAGGGCTGCTTGATTGGCGTCGAGGTACCGCGGCAGAGAGGAAAGCTTCCACTCGGCCACGGTCGGAAGCATATGGTCGAGACCAGGTTGACATGAGCCATTCGTCGCGAGGAATCGCAAATAGACGCGGAGCGCTCCAACGATCTTTTTAGCTTGGGCGGGCCGACAGCCGCGGATCTGTTCCAGGATGACTTTGCGCACCGAGGCGGCGTTGTACACCTCGACGTCGGTGCCGAGCGCCGGCAACATTTTTGTGATCAGGCGTTCGTGCCGTTCTACGGTCACCAGAGCCAACCCCCGATGCCGGAGAAGCCAATCGCGAAAAGGGCTCAGGGGCGAAAGGATTTTGGTCCGTGAATCTGCACTCGCCCTGATGGCGCCCTGTTGCCGCAGATATTCGGCGAAGCGCTGAACACGAGCCAAATAATGACGTGAAAGGTGTTTCTGGGTGCGGCGTCCAGGCGTCCAGGACACTGGCAGCGATGCGCTGCGAACGCCTGGATGGTCTCTTCATTGATATTTGCGAAGTCCAGGCCGCTGGCTTCTACCCATCCACCCAAGTGAATGGCTGAGCTCAAGTAGAAGCTGATCGTCAATGAAGTGTAGCCGACCGAGGCCATCTCGGCGGCGAAACCCTCAAGATAACGAGCCGCACTCCCAGGATTCATGTGATGGGGTTGTGACAGAAGTTCAGAAATGTCCATGTAGTCCTCTCTCGACTGCCAGTCCTGACAGCCGCTTGAAGGCTACGTTATGCGGAGTTCGACACGCAGGCACAACGGCTTCCGACGAAGCAGAGCTTTGATCTCAGAGTCCTGTCTTGAAGAGACTCCGCATATCAATGGACGGCGCATATTTGCGGTTTTGCGGTGCACCGCAAAACCGCAAAGGTATAGATCGAATCGCGCAGCTATGCCGGGAGAAACTGAACGCCGATCCGTTTTCCGGCTACCTGTTTCAATGCCCTCTCGATTGCACCCGGTAGCGGTGAAGATTTTCGACGGCTCCGCATCACGCATCCATTCCATCCGTTGAAAGACAACCAGTTCGAACTTGTCGAGCACCGATGTATTTTCGGAAAGAGCTATCTGTATTTCTACGACGAGTGCGGCTTGTTGCGAGAGATTCCTGCGGTTTGGACGGATTTTCTGAAGACGGACGTCTTCGTGGAGTTGGCGGCTGGTCGTTCGCCCTTGCATGCCGAGACTCTATTGGAGCTTGCCGATTTGGTGGAGCGCTGGGCAAAGGAACTGGCCGGGTGTGTGTAACTGTAATAACGCCGCAAATGTAAAGATAAATGTGCCATGGCCGGAATCGCGCCACCGGCTGGTATTGCATGTCTTTCTTGCCATTACTACTGTGATGACATCTATGCGAGCCCCGAACAAACTCCTTGCAATTTGTTTTGTTATGGGCATAATGAGAATTACATATGAACACGGATCGAAACCCCTCACGAACGCCGGCCGCGAAGCTCCAATCCCTTCGCGAAAGCGGAACACTGAACCCCAGGCCACGCAACGTGCGCGACGCGCTGTTCTTGGAAGATCCGTTCTTCGACCCTCAGGACCTGGCACAGGTCCGATACGAAATGCTCCGTCGGGTTCAGAAGGGAGCGATGCCGATCACCGCAGCCGCCGCCACTTTTGGCTTCTCTCGCCCAGCCTTCTACAAAGCCCAAGAAGATTTCGCCCGGGAAGGGTTGGTTGGCCTCATTCCGCGCCGACGCGGTCCCAAGGGGCGTCACAAGCTGACTCCGGAAATTCTCGCGTTCGTCGACCAGATCCGTGCAACCGAGCCTGCAATCCGAACGCCGGACATCGTTCGGCGAATTCAGAAGAGTTTCGGAACTCAGGTGCACCGCCGATCAGTGGAGCGGGCTCTTGCGCCGCCGAAAAAAAAACCGCGTGTGCCATAATTGCGCCCCTACGCCGTCCGCGGGCACGCTCACTGAGCATTACGAAACGTTGCGGGGGTATGTATTGGCGCGGAATGAAGCCTCGGGTTTGCGTTGCGGACTGGGTGCTTTGATGGCGCGTGGCATGGCGGCTTGGATTCAGGTGGTCGCGGAATTGATGCCGGCGGTTCGATCAGAATCGTCGAATCGGTCGGCCGTCAGCATACCGCTGTTTGCGCAGAGCGAAGTGATTCAACTGCTGGGACAGGCTGTCCTGGCATTGGTGTGCAGAGGAGCGCTATGAATAGTGAAGCTCATCAGAAGGTTCAGGCCGAACATTTAGTACGGAACGCCTTTCTGTACGTTAGACAATCCACGCTCCGGCAGGTGCGCGAAAACATCGAAAGCAGCCAGCGCCAGTATGGATTGCGCGATCGGGCACTCGCGCTTGGGTGGACGACTCAGCAGATTGTTGTCATCGACTGCGACCAAGGCCAATCCGGAAGCAGCGCTGTCGAGCGGGAAGGATTTCAGAGGCTCGTCGCTGAGGTCAGCATGAACCGTGCCGGAATCGTGATGGGATTGGAAGTCTCCCGTTTGGCGCGTAATTCCAGCGACTGGCACCGACTGCTGGAGATTTGTGGACTCACGCGCACCCTGCTGCTGGATGAGGACGGCCTGTACGATCCCGCGCATTTCAATGATCGTCTGCTGCTGGGCCTCAAGGGCACGATGAGCGAAGTTGAGTTGCACCTCATCCGTGCACGCCTTCGCGGTGGGCTTCTGCAGAAAGCCCGGCGTGGAGAGCTGGGCGGCCGGCTTCCGACAGGGCTGGTTTACGGCGAATCGGGCCGAGTGGAGTTAGACCCGGATCGGCAAGTGCAGGAGAGTTTTCTTCACCTATTCAGGACATTTCGACGCACCGGTTCTGCGCTTGCGGTCGTGAAAGCATTCCGACAAGAGGGGTTGAAGTTTCCACATCGCGTTTGGGGAGGCGCGCACGGTGGAGAAGTCGCTTGGAATGATCTGGCCTACCATCGGGTCACATGGGTGTTGTCCTGCCCGCGCTATGCCGGCGCATACGGGTTCGGGCGTACGCGGTCGGTGAAACTGCCCAACGGAGTTGTTCAGCGGACTAAAAAGAAGGTCGAGCCTGAGGCGTGGTACGCTTTCATTCCAAACGCGCACGCCGGGTACATCAGTTGGGAGGAGTATCAGACCAATCAGAAGAGACTGCAAGAGAACTCGACGCAATATAGATCTCAGCGAAAATGCACTCCTCCCCGTGAAGGCCCGTCCTTGCTTCAAGGCTTGGCCATCTGTGGAAGATGTGGTCGACGGATGCAAGTTCAGTATCACGAGCGGCGTGGGCATCTGTACCCCGATTACATCTGCGGCGCCGCCGCCTTGCACTATGGCGAGAAGCAGTGTCAACGGATTTCCGGACGCGATCTTGACCGGGCTATCGGCGAACTGCTGTTGGCCACGGTCAACCCTCTAAACCTGGAGGTGGCGCTTGCTATCGAACGGGAAGTGGGAATCCGCCTCGAAGAGGCCGATCGCCTCCGGTACCGGGTTGTAGAGCGGGCCCAGCAGGAGGCAGAGCTTGCACGCCGTCGGTACTTGCGAGTTGATCCCGATAACCGCCTGGTCGCCGATCAATTGGAAGCGGACTGGAACGGCAAGTTGCGAGATTTGCATGCGGCTCAGGAACACTACGAACAGCAGAGGCAAAATGCACGAGTTAGTCTCCAGGGGACCCAGCGAGAAAAGATCCTCGCGCTCGCCGCAGATTTTTCCAGCGTTTGGAATAATCCAAACCTGCCGCATCGGGAGCGGAAGCGCATGGCACATTTGCTGTTGGAAGATGTCACTCTCCGAAAAGGCCGAACCGTGATCGCTAACGTCCGCTTCAAGGGTGGAGCGCTAAAGACCCTCGAACTACCGCTGCCGCTACCGTTCTCCGTGCTTTCCAGAACCAGACCAGAGGTGGTTGAGGCTATTGACGGCTTGCTCGATTCACATGATTACCGTGAAATCGTCGACATTCTCAATGCTCAAGGTCTTCGCTCCGGCGATGGTCGCACATTCAACGTGTCTATCGTTGGTAGCATCTGTGTTAAGTCGGGCCTCAAGACTCGAAGAGAACGATTACGCGAAAGAGGCCTGCTCACTCTCAAGGAGATGGGGAAGAGAATCGGCGTCCGGGCATTCACAGTTATCCAGTGGCGCCAACAGGGGCGCGTCATTGGCTACCGATCAAACTACAAGAACGAATATCTATACCCTGAGCCAACACCCGAACAGATTGCGGCACTCAGAGGGAAAAAGTCATGAACAAAAGGCAATCCCGGCGAACACGAGATAACATGCAGCCACATAGGTGCAATACAGAGGGCACGTGTTTATTTTTCGCAGCCGGCGCGGAACCTCGATCCGGATCCTTCAGTTCGACTGATGTGAAGTTCCTGATTATGTGGAGTTGGAGAATGAGGGCTTGGGTATGATTGGCGGCGGGGCCAATCCACTCCACATAATCAGATGGGGTCAGAGAGCTTCCAACCACTCCAGCACCAAGGCGTCTGTCCGCCAGGTCGATGCCGCAGAATCGGAAGTACCGAGCACCGGGCCCGCACGCTCCAGCGCTTTGCGTTTGGTTTCAAGGTCGATGGCTGCGTATCGATTCGTCGTTTCGATGCTGGCGTGCCCGAGCCAATGACTGATGGTTACGATATCGACGCCAGAACGTAGGAGATGGACCGCCGCGCTGTGTCGATAGGTGTGAGGATGGATTCGTTTGGCGCCGAGTGTCGACGCTGCTGTTTGTGCCCGTGCGGCGTACCGCCGAAGTAAGTATCGGACGCCAAAGCGGGTCATCGGCTGGCCACGGTCGTTGCGAAACACCGGACAGCCTTCGGCTGCCGGACTTGGAGTACTGTTCAGCAGGGCTTGGATCGCCTCCGCGGTCTCCGGCCACAGAGGACACAATCTTTCCTTGCGTCCCTTGCCGACGAGGTGAACGAAGCGAGGGGGATCCAGTTGAAGGTCTCGGGCCCGTATATCGAGCAACTCCTGCACGCGCGCACCGGTATTGAACAGCGTGAGTAGGAGTGCCCGATCGCGGATGTGATCTTTTCGCTGGGGCGAGACCGCGGAAAGCATCGCGCCGATTTCGTCACCTTCCAGGTAATCTATCTCGCGAGTTGGTCCCCTCTTGACAGGTACGGCCAGCAAGCGTTGCGCCTCCTCCACTTGCTCGGGATCCTGCGTCGCTAGAAAGCGCGCGAACGCATGAATCCCGGCCAGACGGGCGTTGCGCGTCGCGACACTGTTCTTCCTCTTCGTTTCAAGGTGATCCAGAAAGAGAAGGACATCGCCAGCCCGAAGGTGATCGAGTTCGAGATCCACCACGCCACAGCCGTGGTGCGTGGCAAGAAAACGAAGCAGCAGCACGAAGGTGTCCCTGTAACTCAGCACTGTTCGGGGACTGAGGCCGCGGGTGAGCGGCAGGTGTTGTGCAAAGAATGCGCGGAGGGCCATCGCGAACTTAGTCGGGGACGACGCCGTCATAGGCAACCTTTCTTCGCAACGCTGGGGCAAAGCCATGTTGCGGAGTGGGCGTGGAATCGGTTGCTGGCGGCCTCGGCGGTCGCCTTGAGAAAGATCAGATAGTATTCGGTTGATACCACCGACACATGCCCCATGTACCTGGCGAGGGCCGGGAGCCGGGCTTGCACGTCGGCACCGGCGCGGTACCAACGCAAGAGTGCGTGGACGGCGAAGGTGAAGCGCAGATCGTGTACGCGTGGAGCCCGGCCTCTGGTAGTCCGAATGCCCGACGTCCGAATCACCGTCCTGAGCAGGTCCCCGAATCCAGCACCGGTGTAGCCTCGAAAGTGCCCGCCGTGATGATTCACCAACAACGGTGCATCTCCAGTAGGCGCGCCGATCCGACGACGCGCTGCGAGGTAACGGTCAAGTTCCATCGATGCATCGGCGGACAATGGCACGAGACGCGACTTCTCGAATTTCGACTGACGCACGTGAAAAACTCGACCCGGCTCGTCGTAGTCTTTGAGCATCAGGCGCACCAGTTCTCCGCGACGGAGGCCGGTCGTGTACAGGAGAGCGATGCCGACTCGTGCCACCTCACGATGCAGCGGCGACGTCTCATGTGGTTCCAGACTGTCGGCCACGGCCAGCAGTCGAATGATATCGGCCTCCGAGAAGATGTATGGAAGAGGCCGCGGTTCCAATCGCGGGAACTGAGTTGGATCAGGCACGAAGCTTTGGGGCTGGTCGTTCTGTCGAAACAGACAGAGGTGATAGACCGCCCGAAGCCGTTCGGACCTTGTATTCGCACGCAGCGAGGCCATCGACTCACTCCAGGCCGAGAATAGCTCTCGGTCTAGGTCTATGGCACCGCGAGCTACAAGGAAACGATCAAGATACCGGAAGATATAGGCTATCCCGACAGCTTTTCGGCCTAACGCACGTTTCAGTGCAAGATAGCGGGTAATGAACGGCCCCATGGGCGACGTAAAGATCCCTGGGGCCGTCATAGGCCTCCTTCCAAGCAGGAGGCTGGCGTCGGAAGTGGCAGACCGACGTCGCGCAGATCTTCAACTTGTAGCCGCAGATAGATGCCTGTACTTTCGACACTGCGATGGCCCAGAACGTCGCCTATTGTCTTCAGTGATGTGCCTTGACGGAGAAGGTGCATCGCCAGTCCATGGCGAAGAGTATGTCGCCCGCCGATTTCAGGCATGTGCACGCCAGCGCGGGTGGCCCATGCGTCGAAGACGTTATAGATTGCAGTCGGCTCGATCGGACCCCAAGGAGCACGGACTCGCAGAAATAGTCGTCGCTGAATGGGTTGCGCTGTGCGCTGGTGGAGGTAATCGACCAGAGCCGTAGCGACTTCATCCGTAAGTGGTACGACAATCGGAGTGCCGATCTTCGGGCGAGCCACACGAATCACTCTGGCCCGCCATTGGACGTCGTCAATCGTCAACCTAGAGACTTCGCTCCGGCGGAGACCATAGGTAGCGATCAGGAGCAGTATGGCGTAGTCCCGAGAGCCCTTTATCGTGGAGCGATCAATGCAGCGAAGCAGCGAAACCACATCGTCCCAAGGAAGTGCGCGAACCAGCTGTTCTCCGCGACGATGACGCGGCGACTCAAGACGCCGATCGAGGCCGACTGGGATCTCTCCGGACGCGTCCAGAAATCGTAAAAAGGACCGCATAACGGCGGTGACCTTTTGCATCGTGATCCGGCCCACGCGGGAACTGGCTTCGACCACGAACGCTTCCAGGTCGCCAGCCTGGACATGCGGCAGGCGTTGCAGGTCGTTGTCGTATTCAAGGAAACGCAGAAAGTTGCCGGCGAGGACGCCATGTCGAGCTACGGTCGCTCCGGCAAGTCCGCGCACCCTATCCAGGTGTTCGCAATACTCATCGATTAACCGTCGTGATGCTGTCGGCGGAGGCGAGACCAACGTGCCGCGCTCCCCAAGGTACTCGATCAGTGATCGGCCGAGCGCATAGGCAATCTGGGGAGTCCAGCGGTCCTGTCGCGGAAGGCATGCCTGTAAGCGGTCCGCTCCGCAGCCCGATAGTGAATGGATCTGCTGCTGCCGAAGACAGCTATCGAGAAACGGCGCGGCTTGAATACGTCGCGAGATGGCGTTCGGCGGATAACCGCGAGCTTCAAGCCATGAACAGAGGTCCTGAAGAAACCCGCCAATAAGCGGTAAGGACGTATAGCGGGTGTGAGTCTTGGGGAAAAGAGAAATAAGCATCGAAGTTCCTCGTTGGGCCAGCGGTGGCCCGGTCTCGATGCTATCGCGACCAGTGATCCGCTTATGTGGAGAATCTCAAACGCGAAAACCATAGCAGACAACGACATAGAAGTCGCAACTCCACATAATCAGGAACTTCACATCAGTCGAAAGATGTGGAGCTCCACATCTTTCGACGGCCAGGGATTTTGGCTGGCGACTAAGCGATTGTCCAAAGGGCGTTTCAAGTGGTGGCCGACCGGCAACGAAGCTGCGCGGGTGTTGCAGGCGCACCAAGCCCAGCTGCTGCTGGCGGCGGGTAACCCGGAGACCGAAGCGGCGCCCGTGTGGCGGAAGGTGAGTTGAAACAAAACCCTTACGTTCTGATGATTCTTCTGGCATGCTGCGGTTATGCCGGAAACGTGGCGCTACCGCGGGCAGGAGATCTCCGGCGAGCAGATTGCCTTTCTGAGAGAGTTCATTCGGGCGCATCCCACCAGCAGCCGTTGGAAGCTGTCGCGGCAGTTGTGTGAAGCCCTGAACTGGAAGCAGGCTAATGGCGCGTTGCGGGACGTGGTCTGCCGCGGCCTACTGCTGATGCTGGAGCGCGCCGGGGAGATCGAGTTGCCGCCCGTGCGCCGGCTCATCCGGGGCCAGCGCCGGACGGGACGCCCACGGCCGGAAGCGGTCCGACACCCCCGCTGGCGACGACGCTGAAGGCGTTGGGGCCGATTGACACCCTACCGGTGCGGCGCACGGCGGACGAGCCGCTGTTCAATAGCCTGATGGAGCACTATCACTACCTCGGCTATGAGCAGCCGGTGGGCGAACACCTGAAGTATCTGGTGTGGGCGCAAGGCCGTCCCATCGCCTGCCTGGCGTGGAGTTCGGCCCCGCGGCATCTGGCGAGCCGCGACCACTACATCGGCTGGAACGCCGAAGCGCGTCGTCGCAACATCCGCTTCGTTGCCTACAACACGCGCTTTCTGATTCTGCCGTGGGTGAGGGTGCCGCACCTTGCGTCGCACATCCTGGGACGGATGGCGGCCCGGATTTCGGAAGACTGGCAGGCCCTGTACGGGCATCCGATTTACTTTTTGGAAACCTTTGTCGATCCCGAGCGGTTCCGCGGAACGTGTTATCGGGCGGCCAACTGGGTGTTGCTCGGCAAGACCACGGGACGAGGCAAGCAATCCAACAGCTACGTGCCGAACCGTTCGATTAAAGAAGTGCTGGGGTATCCCTTGACGCGGCGCTTTCGGCAGTTACTGGGGGAGACGGAAGGATGCGGCCAGACATAGAGCGAATCGACGTTTCCACTGAAGAGTTGGAGGGATTGCTGGAGCAAGCCCGGCCGATGCTTTCAGAAGACGGCTATCAAAAGTTGAGAGCCGCGATTCGCACGCTGGGCTACGTGACCGGGTTGCTGGAGAAACAGGAAACGACGCTGGCGTCGTTGCGGGAGTTACTGTGCCATGCCAGCACGGAGAAGACCGGGGCGGTGCTGAAGCAGGCTGGCATTGAGACCGGCGATAAGAAACGCAAAGCGCCGCCGAAGGACCAGGCTGGAACAAGTGCGCCCTCTTCGGGGCATGGGCGCAATGGCGCCGCCGCGTATCGCGGGGCGCGAAAGGTTCAGGTTCCGCACGAGTCCTTGAAGGCGGGGGATCCGTGTCCGGACGCGGAGTGCGGCGGCAAAGTCTATGCGCAGCGCGATCCGGGTGTATTGGTTCGGGTCAAAGGGCAGGCGCCGATCGCGGCGACGGTGTATGAGCTGGAAAAGTTGCGGTGTCATCTCTGTGGCAAGGTCTTCACCGCCGCCGCTCCGGAAGGCGCGGGCGAGAAGAAATACGATGAGTCGGCAGCCGCCATGATGGCCCTGCTGCGATACGGGAGCGGGTTTCCCTGGAATCGGTTGGAAACCCTGGAAGAGAACCTGGGCATCCCGCTGCCGGCTGCCACGCAGTGCCAGATCATGGCGGAAACGGCGGCCCCGCTTCAGCCCGCGCTCGATGAACTGATGCGCCAGGCGGCGCGCGGAGAAGTGGCGCACAACGACGACACTTCGATGCGCGTGCTGTCGCTGGACCGGGATGCGGATCTTTCTCCGGAGCGGACCGGGGTGTTCACCAGCGGGATCGTATGGGTTGCGGGGGAACGCCGCATTGCGCTGTATTTCACCGGCTGCAAACACGCCGGAGAGAATCTGGCGGAGGTGCTGAAGCAGCGGCCGGAAGGCCTTTCGCCTCCGATTCAAATGTGCGATGCACTCTCGAGGAATGTGCCGAAACTCATCGCCACGCTGGTGGCGAACTGCAACGCTCACAACCGGCGGAACTTTGTGAAAGTCACGGCGAGTTTTCCGGTCGAGTGCCGGTTCGTGCTGGAAACGCTGGGCGAGGTCTTCGGCTACGACGACCAGGCGCGGGTGCGGGGCTGTCACCGGATGAGCGCCTGCATTTCCACCAGGAGCACAGTGGACCGGTGATGGAAAAACTGCGTGCGTGGTCGAGCGCCCAGTTCGAGGAAAGGAACGTCGAGCCGAACTCCGGCCTGGGCCAGGCGATCTCCTACTTGCTGAAACATTGGGGAAAACTGACGTTGTTCCTGCGAGTGGCCGGGGCCCCGATCGATAACAATCTGGTCGAGCACGCGTTGAAAAAAGCCATTCTTCATCGAAGGAACTCTCTGTTTTACAGGACCCGGAATGGAGCGCGGATGGGGGATCTGTACATGAGCCTGATCCACACTTGCGAGTTAAACGGCGTAAATCCATTCGACTATCTCATCGAGTTACAGCGCCATGCCGGAGAGCTGAAGAGAGTCCCTTCGGAGTGGATGCCCTGGAACTACCGCGATACCCTGGCACGATTCGCTACGTCCGTGGCCGCGTAATATGATGAGTCCTGCTGGCCGAAAAGGATCGTGTTCGGCCATAGTTGAGTGACGCTCCGAAATGGCGGCCAAACAGGCCTTTCCAAAGGCAAAATCCGACACCGTTTTTGGCCAGGCACGGAAACAGGCGAGAATGTTCCGGGTTGGCATGTACGCCCGCATCTCGACCAATGCCCAGCAGACGCTGGCGATGCAGAGCCGCGCCATGCGGGAGTACGCCGCGCGGCGCGGCTGGACCATCGTCATGCACGTCCGCGAGGTGAACTCCGGGGCGGCGAAGCGCGAAGCCCGCGAGAAACTACTGGAAGCTGCCCGGCGCCGCGAGATCGACGTGGTGCTGGTCTGGCGGCTCGATCGCTGGGGGCGATCCGTCACGGATCTCTTGACGACGCTTCAGGAACTGGAGCACCTGGGCGTCGGATTCGTTTCGCTGACTGAGGCACTGGACCTGACCACGCCTGCGGGTCGGGCGATGGCTGCCATGCTCGCCGTTTTTGCCGCCTTTGAACGGGAGATCCTGCAGGAACGAACTCGGGCTGGCCTGGCCCACGCCCGGCAGAACGGTAAACGGCTCGGCCGCCCAGCAACTGCCGCCGCCCACACTGCGGAAGTCCGGAAACTACATCGCGCCGGCATCAGCAAATCTGAAATCGCCCGTCGTCTTACCATCGGCCGAACCTCAGTCCGCCGGATCCTGGAGGCCAGCCAGTCATGAACAAACTAAAGAAAGACCGCGTCCGTGAGGATCGAATCCACAACGAAGCCATCGTCGATGCGAACGGCCCGGAAGAGCAGGTGATGGGGTGGTATTACTACCTCGATGACAGAATCCGCTTCCCTTTTCAGGCCAAGTGCATCAAGGCCAAGATCGTATCGCCGCTGAGAAAGGGAGAAGTTGTCGCGGCCCAGGGTATGGCGCCTGAAGATGCCTGTGCCGCCGACATGCTCGTGTTGATCCAATGGCATGACCGCACGATGGCAGTTCCCTTATCCCAACTGGCAGCTGTCGATCCCGACGACGCCACCGCCGAAGCTATCGGTGACTGGCATTACTGGGTTGCGCAGGGCTACTGTTTCTGAGACAAATCCGGTCCTTTGCAGGCTCACCGAAAACTCACGTTGCTGATTGATGCGACGCCGTTCGAAGGGCAGCAAATGGTAGCCGCGTTGGGAATAGGCCAGGACGGGCGGAAAACGATCTTGGGCATTCGTCAAGGAGCCACGGAAAATGCGACGGTCGTCGGTGAATTGCTCGGCGATCTCGTGAGCCGCGGCGTCGATTTCACCGAACCGCGGCTCTACGTTCTCGACGGCGGCAAGGCCCTGACCGCCGCCGTGAAAAAGTATGCAGGTGACTCGGCGGCGATCCAGCGCTGCCAGGTCCACAAGCGGCGAAACGTGCTGGATCATCTGACCGACGAACAGAAACCGGGTGTGGCCAAACGACTCAATGCGGCCTACGCCCTGGAAGACTATGCCGCCGCCAAACAAGCGCTGAACCAACTACATCGCGAATTGATGGATCTCAATCCGAGTGCGGCGCGGAGTTTGGGTGAAGGGATGGAGGAGACCTTGACCGTGCACCGGCTTCATGTCCCGATGCAACTGCGAAAAACGCTGGCCAGCACTAACGTGATCGAGTCGGCGTTCTCGATTGTGGAGGTGGTTTGCCGAAACGTGAAACGTTGGCACGGCGGCGACCAGCGGGAGCGCTGGGTGGGGTCGGGGCTATTGGTAGCGCAGAAGCAGTTCCGCCGCATCACCGGATACAAACAGATTCCGGTTCTCATCAGAGAATTGGAAGCCTTGGCGCCATCTAAGAAAGCCGTTGTCAAGGCGAGAAAGGCGTCGTAGAGTGGATTACGCGGGAGTCGTTACTTTCAACGGAACTCCGGGCAATTCCCTTACCCGAACCACACACACAGAAAGCCATAGCTGCGTTCCTGGATAGGGAGGTTGGTCACATCGACCAGTTGATCGAAAAGAAGCAACGGATGATGGCCCTCCTGATGACGAAAAAGAGAGCCGACGTCGCTTGGTTTGTGCGGCGCGGCTTGAATCAGAATGTGGCACTACAACACACAGGCGACGAGCGGCTCGGCCAAGTGCCCGCTCATTGGCGCTTGATGCGAGTAAAGCATCTATTCCGGCAAGTTAAGAGGCAGAACCATCCTAACCTGGACGTTCTCTCAGTTTACCGAGACTACGGCGTCATCTTGAAAGACTCCCGCGACGATAACATCAACAAGACTCCTGAAGATCTAACGCTATATCAGTTGGTTCGACCTGGTGACTTGGTAGTTAACAAAATGAAGGCATGGCAGGGGTCGTTGGGGATCTCGGAATATCTTGGAATCACAAGTCCTGACTATGTCGTATTCACTCCAACGAATACCCAACACCCAAGATTCCTTCATCACTACCTGAGGGCGCTGCCTCTCCCGGCGATCTATATGACAATCTCAAACGGTATCCGTCCAGATCAGTGGCGCCTTGAACCGCAAAAATTTCGGGACATTCCGGTATGGTTACCCGACATCGTTGAACAAGAAGCGATTGCACGTCGAATCGATGAGTCAGAGGCTGCGCTCGACAAGATCGTCAATAAAACGGAGTCGAGCATTAAAAAGCTCTACGAACTTCGCTCAGCCTTGATCACAGCGAGTGTTACCGGCCAGCTCGACGTATCGACCTGGAGCCAGCGTAGTTCGGCCACTCGGAAACGGTTTGCCATCGAAGTGGAGGCGACTTAATGAGTGCTCAACACACCATAGGCACCATTCACCGTGAGACTGTACTGGAACAGCACTTGGTGGAGCGTCTGGTTGCCGACCATGGTTATGTCGAGCGCACCTCCAACGACTATGACCGTGCCTCGGCAATGGACCGCCTACTCGTTTTGAGTTTCGTTCGAGAAACGCAACCCGATGAATGGCTCAAGCTTCAGGAACAATACACTACCGCGGCTGAAGCCGAGTTCTTCAAGCAGTTGGAAAAGGCGTTGAAGACGCGCTCCACACTAGATGTCCTTCGGCAGGGCATCAAAATGATTCCCGGCATCAAATTCTCGTTGTGTTTCTTCAGGCCTGCGTCTGGGCTGAATGCAGAATTGGTTCGCCTGTATGGAGTTAACATTCTTTCCGTAGTCCGCCAAGTACGCTATAGCCTGAAGAACGAAAACGCTATCGATGTCGTGCTATTCGTCAATGGCTTGCCAGTTCTCACGGCGGAGCTGAAAAACCTCCTAACGGGGTCCACCTTCCGGCACGCCGAAAAGCAATATCGATACGACCGGTCGCCTGCTAGTGAGGCGCTTCTGACTTTCAAGCGTGGCGCGCTCGTCCACTTCGCTGTTGATGAAGACAACGTCTCAATGACGACTCGGTTGCAAAATGGGCGGACCCGGTTCCTGCCCTTCAACCGTGGGCGGGATGGTGGAGCGGGAAATCCCGATATCGAGAATGACTTTCGAGTTGCCTATCTCTATGCGGATCAACCTGAGAGTAAGGCCGTGTTCTCGCGGGAAGTCTTGCTCGACATCATCGGGCGCTTTGTTCATCTCGACCGTCAGGAGACCCCCAAGCCGGACGGCACGCCCGAAGTGCGCGAGACTTTGATTTTTCCGCGCTTTCAACAGCTTGACGCCGTGCGCAAAATGATGGCGCACGCTCGGGCCTTCGGGCCAGGACGAAATTACTTGATCCAGCATTCAGCCGGTTCTGGTAAGTCCAACACAATAGGGTGGACGGCTCACCAAGCTATCAACCTTCATGACGACGCCGACCAGCCTATTTTCGATTCCGCGATCATCGTCACCGACCGAATTGTCCTCGACCGCCAGCTCCAGAACACGGTTTCGCAGTTCGAGCAGACCAAGGGCGTGGTCCGGAAGATTGACGGGACTTCCCGGCAGCTCAAAGAGGCACTGAAGGCCGGTGCACGCATTGTCATCACCACCATTCAGA
This sequence comes from uncultured Acidobacteriota bacterium, assembly GCA_963720745.1. Lineage (GTDB taxonomy): Bacteria > Acidobacteriota > Terriglobia > Bryobacterales > Bryobacteraceae > TMP-7. The sequence continues at coordinate 46,096 of CAVRGO010000005.1, read as the reverse complement.
AGTTTTCAACCGACCATCTCAAGGAACTCTCGGGGCAGGGGACGCGGAAGTTCGCTGTCATCGTGGACGAGGCGCACGGCAGTCAGTCTGGCAAGGGGGCTCAGGCGATGAGCGATGCCCTAACGCGCGAAGAGGGCGATACGGCCAAGGACATAGAGGAACTCATCGGCGATTATCAGAAGGCGAGAGGGCCGCAATCAAACATAAGCTTCTTTGCATTCACGGCCACCCCCCGTAATGTCACTTTGGAGCGTTTCGGGATTAACGGCCCCGACGGCCTCCCTCATCCCTTCCACCTGTACTCCATGCGCCAGGCCATCGAGGAGGGATTCATTCTGGATGTGCTCCAGAACTACATGACCTACAAGGCGTACTATCAGCTCGAAAAGGCCATCGAGAACGATCCCGAACTGAACGGATGGCGCGGGCAGCGCCGCGTTGCTCGCTTTGCGTCGCTGCATCCGACCGCTATTGGTCAGAAAGTGGAGGTGATCGTTGAGCATTTCCGCCGTCATGTCATGGCGGAGCTGGAAGGTCAGGCAAGAGCCATGATCGTGACCGGCAGCCGCGAACACGCACTCAGATACTATTTTGGCGTCCGCGACTACATCGCGACTCGTGGATACAACGATGTAATGGCCCTAGTGGCATTTTCCGGCGAGCTGGAATTGGACGGAGAAACGTACACAGAGGCCGAGGTAAACGGGTTCTCCGAAACAGAGCTACCTCGCAAGTTCGGCACAAATGGATACCAGATTCTGATCGTCGCCGAGAAGTACCAGACGGGCTTTGATCAGCCGAAGCTCTGTGCCATGTACGTTGATCGAAAGCTCGCGGGACTCCAGGCAGTGCAGACGCTCTCACGACTGAACCGCACCTATCCCGGCAAGGAACGCACGAACGTCCTCGATTTTCAGAACGCCATTGAAGACATGCAGAATGCCGTGCCGATCCCAACATGCCGCGGGCCTGGTAAAACAGCCGGTCTGCGATTGAGTAATCCTGGCCGTCCGGCGCGCCGGCAGCCGGGCGTAATCGTACGGTTTCAAGGTTCGTGGGCTAAACAAGTCGTAAAAAAAGTGGTCGGATTCTGCGTTCTACTCGTCGAAGGGAGATCAAATGCTGCCAATTGTCCGACTGCAACGCCGTGACTCCGAAAGACCGGCAGGCTCTCGACAAAGATTTGCCGACTTGCCCGTCCGCACAGAGGAAGCCATCATCTGTGAAGCGATCACACTCCCGCCTGAGGGCCAGTTGCCATACGAATTCGAACTCCGCGAGTGCGAGTCTCTTCAGTTCATTTTTCGGTCTGAAGGTCCCGTTGACGTATTTCTTGCCAGGATGTCCGACTATGAAGCGTGGGTGCGTTGCAGTTGTTCCCCCGACCAACCGTTGTTGGTGTATACGGAAGCACTCCAGACTGTGAGACACGCAATGGAGTTTGTCGCACCGGAAGACGGAAGTTATGCCGCCGTCTTGCTGAACGACAGTGCTACCCGAGTCGATGTGGCCGTGGAGATCCGGCTTTCACCACCCACTGCGCCAGCGTGCCTCTGAGCGCGAAGTTCGAGGTACTGAGGCGGCTGGCAACCGCGAGTGGACGAGGTTAGCCGTTGGTCGGCGGATTCAGTCTGCTGCGGAGTTGGAGTGCGCGGCGGGTGTCCGAGATCTCCCGTACGAGGACGCTCTCCTCTGGCAAACTCAACCTATACTCACGCGCCAGAACTCGGTTGTGCAGGTTCCCGAGTGCGTAATGCGCAACTGCCTCATTGCGTTCAGAGCAGAGAATCAACCCAATAGGCGGGTTTTCGTCGGGACGCGTCCAGTGCTCGCGCGCATAGTTCAGGTAGAGATTCATCTGGCCGGCGTCGGCGTGAGAGAAGCGGCCGAGTTTCAGATCGATGAGAACCAGGCAGCGAAGTCGGCGATGAAAGAAGAGCAGGTCCACGCGGTACCAGTCGTCGCCGACACGCAGCCGCTTCTGGCGTGCCATGAAGGCAAACTCGTCGCCAAGTTCAAGCAGGAAGTGTTCCAGCCTTTGGATGAGCGCCTCCTCCAGTTCGTGCTCCGAATATTCGTCCTTCAGGCCAAGGAACTCGAGCACGAACGGGTCTCGAATGTGCTCGTCGGGCGTCAGTTCATCGCCCGGCTGTCTCCTTGCGGAGAGGTTCCGCCGTGCAGCCTTTGAGCGCTCGTAAAACTGAGAAGCGATCTGCCGATCCAACTGACGAACGGACCATCCGGACCGCAGGGTTTGCTCTTCGTAGAACTTGCGCGCGGGTGGCTCCGGCACGGACAGCAGTCGAACGTAATGCGACCAGGAAAGCGGGAATGAAGGCAATTGTCCAGACATCGTCTGGACAATTGCAGCGGCCGGAGAATCTCCAGACGGCGTCTGGACGATTTCTCGAAATGCCAAAAAGAACTGGCGCATCTGAAAGACATTGGTCCGGGAGAAGCCTCTCCCAAACCGCGCCGTCAAATCCGCCGCCAGTTGCTCGACCAGTTGATCGCCGTAGTCGGCCTTGCGGCGTCCGCGTTGTTCTTCCTCAACAATCCGGCGGCCGATCTCCCAATACGTGGCTGTCAGAATCGAATTGACGGCCCTGCTCGTCGCCCGCCGCGAGTCTTCAAGCAGTGCGACGATTCCGTCCAAAAGCGGCTGGTACGCGGATATTTCCACTCTTTTCCGTTTTTCCGTCACTGCTTACAGCGTAGTCGCTTTCCGACGTGACTGATCCGCCGTCACACAACCTTGGGACACCTTGGGCAGGCAGGACAGCTCAGAGCCATCGGCGGTTGACATTGGCGTTGCGAAAACCGGCGAATTCGCGGTGCGCGAGGCAGCGGTCGGCGATGGCGTGATGCTAGACAACTGGCGGATCATCCCAGCCGAGGGTGTAGCGTTCCCCAAACTGCACCTGACGCTCGTATTCGGGAGAGTCTTCGGTTCTAAGGACCAGGAGTTTGTACACGTTGCCAACGGCATTCTACATAATACGTTGCATCTCCTGATCGGTGACATGCGAGTACTCCTGACGCCCAAAACAGGTCGGACATGGTTTTCCCGGCGTGAAGGTCTTCGATCGGCCCATTCCTGAACGCAAGGGCAACGATAGCCTTCGCTTCCCTCGCGAGTTTATTGCGAGTGCGATCAGAGGAATTCATTGTCAGGTTGATTGTTCCACATTTCCTCTGCAATCGAGTATCGGGTCGCTGCCAACTGCGCGATGGTACACGCAGGAGGCGGGAGGCCGCTCTGGCCCAAGGTGCTTGCTGTTAGCTCGGGGGTGATCAAAATGGCCACCACTCCGAAGCTTTGATCACGACCGGGATTTCCAGGGCGTCTCGCACTCCGCCTCCTAAACCGTAGGCCGTGGCGGACGATGCACGTGACAAGAAGTCACGGTTATCCTGCATTCAAATTCACAGCCCAGATTCGCGATGCTGTGCCTCTCTCGGAAAGACGGAATGTGATCGGTTCACGATGATCGCCTGCCCATCCTTGCTGACACGCGCTGGGCAGTGAGGCCAGAGTGCGCGGATGCTATCGAGCCACTGTTCGATCATCGCTCGGAATCGTCGCGGACGGGAGTAACCGGTCGTCCCGATCTGATTGGCCAGACCAAAATCGCCAAATAGAGGAATGGACTCTTCTCCCTTGGCAGTGAAGCATCGATACGAAAGCCACATGAAGAGGTCCAGAACGGCCGGCGAAGCCGCGAGGACTTTCACTGCATCGAGGTCGTTCGGAACCGGGTGCGAGATTAGTTCCTGGTAGAACTCGTCGCTGAGCACGATCACGTTCTCGAATTCCGCTGATAGGGCTCGCTGGTCGGGAACGCGGCTGTACCAGATCTGCGCTTCGCGCATAAAATTGAATCGGCACCGTTGAACCATGGTCGCTCGGCCGTGGGTGGTGTCGGTTCCGAAGAAGATCGTCGCGCCGAAGATCCGTTCAAATGCGCCTACGAGCCTCCGATACTCCTTTCCGGCCCGTGTGCATTCCGAAGCTCTCCAGCATCTCCGCCGCGGTTCGGAATCGGATTGTCTGACTCTTCTGCTGGACCGCCAAAGTCGCCAGAAATATCGGAACCAGGCGGTCCTGCCCGTAGGGCACACCGAACTCAGGGTGGCCGGTGATCTGAAGCAGGAACCTGCCGTTCCTCCTCTCGTACAGGAGCTGATCCTTCGGCAGGCGCCGAACAGGCAATCCGCAAAGGACAAACGGCCGTGAGCTGAAGCACAAATCCTGCGATCGTTGCTCGCGTTTGATGCGGACTACTTCAATGCCCTTCGCCCGCTCCAACTTCTGTTTGGAGACGAGGAACTCGGCGTGCTCAAATTGAAGTATCTCGGCAGCGGACGCCATCCCCGACGAGCGGCGGCGATCTGCCGGAGGCGAAAATGAACGAGGCACAGTGGACTCCCATGGTTGTCGTCCGGGCCGATGAGGACCCGGATGCTAATGCCATGGAATGCCGCGCAAAACGAGGTACGAATGACAGTGCGCTGTACCTCGAAAAAACCTCGATTAGAGGGGGTCAGAGAGGAAATTGCTGATACGGCGAGACTTGCGGTGAGTCGATAAAGCGCGCCAGAGACGCTAAGTTGTTGTAGACACATCCATCCGACTTGTTCCCAAGCTGGACGCCGCCGGTTCGAATCCGGTCTCCCGCTCCATGTTTTCAATAGCTTATAGACTAGTCGACCCTCATCGGAGCCAAAAAACGGAGTAATCGGAGCAAAGGCTCGTAAGCTACTGATTCTTTATGGCGGGAATGCCAGCGGAAACCTGTATTGCCCGCTTTGACAGGCCGGGCTCCAGTCCGTATCTGGTTGATTATTGGTGCTGAATGCCAGTCGGCCACGCTTTTAAGCAGGAGCGACCTACAAGGCTGTATGCTGGGCCGATCTGGGCGTAGCCGCCTTTGGAGCGGCTGGTCAGCGTCGCTGTGGTCGTTTGTTGGCCCGGGCGTGCGTACGGATGCCGCATCGACCCGTTCGAATAGGCTTTGCGCGTGATTCGGATCAACACAGACGCGATGCCGTCTAGGCCCGCACTCGGAGTAATAAGTGCGGGACTCTCCCGACATCAGAAGAGAAACCGAGAGGTTCGGACGCGGTTCGCAGTCAAGTACACCCGCCCACAAAATCCTCGTAGTGCCGGGCAAGCGCCCGGTTGCGCCGAATCGTGAAACAGAACGGCTGAGCCCGCTTGCGGAGGCGAGACCGGCTTGAGTGTACTTAGATCGGGCGCGACAATGCGGGTGTGTCCGATTCGCGTGCCCGACGCGAATCCAGCTTTCGCATGTGGTGACCGTGTGCAAGCGAACCAGACGACCGGGGTTGGTTGTGAAGAACTCACTTGATCCCACTGCGTTGAACTCCGCCATGGACAAGGTCCATCAGGCGGGCATGCCGGGATTGTTCGGCGAGGTGCGCGATGGCCACCAGGTATGGCGCGGCGCCGCTGGTGTGGCCGATGTCAGCAACGGGCGTCCGGTTACCCCCGGACATGCGGCACCGCGTCGGCAGCATCAGCAAGACGTTCACCGCCGCCGCGGTCCTGCAGCAGGTCGAGAGTGGTCAGATCGGGCTGGACGCGCCAATCAGCCGTTACCTGCCGTGCCTGGTGCCCGGAGAGCGGGGGCACGCGATCACCGTGCGAATGCTGATCAACCACACGAGCGGCCTGGCGGAATACCTGTCTTACGCGTACCCGTCGCTTAAAGCGCTTCCTTCGGTGACGGAAACGACGCCCGAAAGCCTGGACAACAACCGCTTCACGCGCTTTCCACGGGCTTAACTGATTGAGATGGGGGTAGCGGCCCCGGCACTCCGGGGGTATATTCGAACACGAACTATCAACTCCTCTGCGAACTCCTAGAGCACGTGACCGGCATCACCGCGGAAGAGTGCATCACCCGGAACGTCATCGAGCGTGCCGGGCTCCCGGACACCGAACTTCCGGCCGGACCGCATGTCAGCGGGCCCCACTCGCAGATGTACGAATCCTGGTTCGGCATGATCGACCCGCCGCGCGATTACAGCGTCTACAACATGTCCTGGGTGGGGCCGGCAGCCTCGCTGATATCGACGGTCGCGGATCTCAACCGCTTCTATGGTTTGCTGATTGCCGGCGAGATCGTCAAGCGTTCGTCCCTGGAGCAGATGCAGCACACCGTCCCGGTCATCTCCTTTGAGGGGAAGAAGATCGATTCTGGCCTCGGCCTGCACATGGAGGAGATCCCCGGCCAAGGCACTTTCTGGGGCCATGACGGGACGGTCTGGGGCGCCGGAGCGATGACTATGACCAGAGCCGATGGCAAGCGACAGATGTGCTTCGCGATCAATAACATCAGATGGAACAAGCTGGACTCCTCGGGACGGCCGCGCCAGCATCCCATTGATGACGCGCTGTCGGCCCTTTACCAACTGGCAATGTCCCGTACCGGAAACGCTTCGACTGTTTCGCCGACGACGCCTGCGGATGATCCGGCTCCAAGCGTGAGGACCTCCGGCGCGTGAGGAAGGTGCAAAGCCGCATGCTGAACCCGGCGCCGAGCAGAACGGGTTGTCTTGTGGTCTGCTAAGCGGCGTTGCGTTGTTGCCGATCGAAAGTCGGGTGTGCCAGCCATCCCCTGCGGCTCCGCAAAAAGCAGAATCCCGGGCCTTTTTGGTTACGAGATGTGTACGGCAAGAGGAATAGTCGACGCCTGACGATGAGTGATCGCACCCTCGCAGGTGAAAACAACTAAACACGTTTGGATTAGCATCATCATCTGGCCTCGCCGCTTATGAGAAACTCCGCAAGCAGCTGCGACACTTCGCCAGGTCGATCGTGCTGAACCCAGTGGCTTGCGTTTTCGAAATAAACTAGTCGGCGCTTGGCACACAGACGAACGCTGGCTGCCGCTAACTCCCGGATAGCATACGCATCCTGTTACCCCCAGATCACCAGGGTTGGGAAACCAACTCGGTATTGAGACGGTGACATCAGCGGCTTCCTTAACAAAGCGCGATAGTAGTTGATCGTCGCAGTAAGCGTTCCCGGCTGGAACCAGGCTTTTCGATACTTCTCCAGGTCGGCTGATGTGAACGCATAGGGCCAAGTGCAGTCGTGGAAGCCCTTCGATAGCGCCTTCGATCGATTTAGTCCGATTAGAAGTTCCGGCAGCCAGGGGACGCGAAACAGGCGAACGTAGCTGCTCTTCCGCCTTTGCACCCGGTTGTCGCGCATCGCTTGAAGCCACACCGCGGGATTAGGAGCATTCAACGCGACGAGTTGCCGAATGCGGCTCCAAGGCCCGCTCGCGAGCCACCAGCCGACCGTCGCGCCCCAATCGTGGCCACCGATTACGAAGGTCTCCTGCCCAAAATGGTCCGCGAGGCCCAGCACGCCTGCGGCGAGTTCATCGAGGTCATACGCGTCCACGCCTCTCGGCTTGTCACTGAGGTTATAGCCTCGCTGGTCCGGAGCAACGACGTGAAGCCGCGCTCGGCGAGCCGTGCGATTTGGTTTCTCCATCCGATCCAGAACTCGGGGAATCCGTGGAGCAGGAAAAGAAGCGGACCAGTCAGCGGACCGGCTTCCGCTACATTCAGTAGGATTCCATTTGTGGGGATCCGAGAAAAACGTAGATCCTCATTCACGCTAGCCATAGCTCTTTTCAATGTACGGGTCCGTCGCCGGTGATCTTGGCTCCGCGAAGGAACGGGATGACGCACGCGCTGACCAATAGCGCGATCCCGAGCAGGTAGATGCTCACCGACCTGCTTGCGACTACCGGATCCCCGGCCGGCCGCACTATGCCTGGTACGTGCTGGGGATTGTTACACTGGTGTACCTGTTCTCAGTTTCTCAATCGCCGGGTTGAATCCCCGATCAGAGAAGCGGTCCATAGGAGAATGTCGGATGCCTGGGAGCGTTCTGGTATCAGGAGCTGGGGTGGCAGGCTCTTGTCTGGCCTGGTGGCTCGATCGATACGGATATGCGGTGACCCTGGTGGAACAGGCGCCCGAACCGCGCACCGGCGGCTACGTCATCGACTTTTGGGGCCTCGGCTACGACGTGGCCGAAAAGATGGGCGTGCTGGACGAACTCCGCCGACATGACCTCAAGGTTCAGGAATTCCGGATCGTCAATCGTGTGGGCCGGCGGATCAGCGGCTTCAACCAGGGCGCGGTGCAAAAGCTCATCAAGGGCCGGGGCATGAGCCTTCCGCGTTCGGCGCTGGCTTCTGCGCTCTACGAAGCGGTCAAGGACCGAGTCGACGTGCGGTTCGGGAACAGCGTGACCAGCCTCGAAGACAGCCCGCGCGGCGTGGAGGTGACGCTTCGCGAAGGTGAGGCTCAGACGTTCGATCTGGTCATCGGTGCCGACGGCCTCCACTCCGCCGTGCGACGACTCTGCTTTGGTGAAGAAACGCGATTCGAACATTTTCTCGGATACTACGTTGCCGCGTTCACCGCAAAAGGCTACCGGTTCCGTGATCCGGACGCGTACGTGACTTACGGGGAACCTGGCCGGCAGATTTGGCGAATCACTGTCGACGAGGACAAGACGGTCTTCATGCTGGTGTTCGCCGAATCCGATTCCCACGCAGCCCCCGTCCACGATGCCTCGCGTCAGAAAGAGGTCCTGACCCGCCTCTACGCTGGCGGTGGATGGGAAACCGACGAGATGCTCCACGCGCTTCAGGCAAGCACCGATCTCTATTTCGACCGGGTCAGTCAGATCGTCATGCCGAGTTGGACCAAGGGCCGCGTCGCCCTGATCGGCGACGCGTGCGCGTGTCCGAGCCTGCTCGCCGGCGAAGGGTCAGCGATGGCGATGGCCGAAGCCTACACGCTCGCTGGGGAATTGGTTGTCGCGCAGGGAGGCTACGGGTCCGCATTCGAAATCTATGAACAGCGCCTGCGGCCCTATGTGGAGCGCAAGCAGAAGGGGGCGCGCGATTTCGCTGCGAGCTTCGTCCCCAGGAGTGCTTACGGGCTGTGGCTGCGAAACGCGACCATCAACGCCGCGAACCGCCTTGGGCTCATTCAGCTGCTGTTCAGAGCCCAAATGCGCACTGGCATCGAACTGCAGGACTATCGGTAAGACTTCACCGGGCCTACCGGTCCCTGGTCTTTGCTCCACGCGTCACGCACAGACAGAATCAGCATCATCGCAAGTATGACGCCCACGACGAGGAGTTCGAGGGCGGCGTCCTGGGCCGGGCGGCCAATTTGATCCTCAGGCGGGCGTGACCTCGGCGCGGCGAAGACGCCGGCCCGTACCAGGCGCTACACCGACTCAGTCGCCAGGGCGTGGTCGATGCCGAGTGGCGCGCGTCGGACAACAACCGCCGCGCCCGCTAATACGCGCTCACCACGGCCGGGCGGAGACCGATGTACATTCTCGTGTACGGTCCACCCTAAGATTCGCAACTCAAAGAATACGGTAATCTTCAGTGGGCTCATCGCGCGCACCTCGGTGCCCGTCTTGAAAACATTGGAGTTTGCGAATTGCATCGGCTGTCGCGAGATCCGCCCCACCCAGAAGCCACACGCTGTAACAACCTTCGGGCGACGGTTTGTGCGTAGAGTCCAGAATGGCCGGTGAAGCCCCAAGCAACTTCACTGCCTCAAGGTCGCTCGGGACGGTATGGGCCAAAATCTCCTGGTAGAAGTCGTCACTGAGCACGACGACGTTCTCGAACTTGCTTGAAATCGGTCGCTGCTGTGGAGACCGGTTGTACCAGATCTGCGCCTCGAATGAAGCTGAAGCGGGCTGGGCAGGGTTTTTCCGGAACACCTGTTAGAGACCGGTCGCCTCGACGTTGTCCGGCATGGGCTGGAGTGCACCCTGGTGCGAGTGCTCGGAACTGCTCAACACTCACCTTTGACCAAAAAGAACCGCAGCCATCGCTGAGCAACTATCGGCAAGTGACTGGCTCAACGAGCGCAGGTGACAAACCAGGGTGGGCGGGGCACCTGCCTACAGCTATTGTTACTCCCTGCCGGTCAAAGCCGAGATGTCAATATCAGACGAGCTCGATCCTAAGATCGCGACCGATAGCTCTTGCCGCTCGGCTCAACGTTTGCAGAGTGACGGAGGAATTCCCAGGAGCCAAAATCGATCCAGGGCAGCGCGGCTGGTTTTCATGCGCCGTGCCATCTCGACTTTGCTGATGTGTTCGATTTCCATCGCCTTTTGCACCTGGAAGGCAACGGCGTCTTTGATCGCGATCGCACGCGCCTCTTCGAGGAGGCCTTCCTCCCGCAGAATATCGTCCAGCGATGACCCGAAGGCACGCTTTTTAGGTGGCTCGGATGAGACCCAAATTCTATGCCAAATCTCCACTCCTGCCTCTTGGGTAGCCGGTCGAGACTAGTGGGCCACTGATTCCGGTGGGAAGTGCGCCACTTTTGCGTGATGAGCGGAACGGTGGACTCTGCTAGCGAAATCGTAAAGGTCGAGCCACCTGGATGATCTCTGCATCGCTGGAAGCGCACGTTCCGGATCAGCAATATGGACCAACATACGGTCCGTGCTCAGGGTTTGCAATCGGCGCACAGCTACAAGTCGAGTTTCCGAGCGATGGTCCTGCGCAGTACCCCGGAACGACAAGCCTCGGTGCTTCGGCGGCTGTCCTGGACGGATTGAAAACACGAGGTGAGACCCGCCTTGCGTACAAACCGGCCGATGTCTGGACGAGAACGATCCAGTTATAGCGAAAAGTAGGCCAGCAACACCAAAAGCAAGGGTGCTTCGTGTGTGCTGTAGGCTCTGCCGCAGCGGCTCAGCCCGTGCAATCCGCCGTCCAAAGCGGGCATACTATTGCATGAACCCAGCGGCAGGAGGCAGGGATGAGAGCAGCGCAGCAGGTGGAGATCGAAGGGCGTTCGCTGACTTTATCCAACCTCATTAAGGTCCTCTATCCCGGCGGCTTCACCAAAGCGCAGGTCATCGACTACTACATCCGCATCGCGCCCTGGCTGCTCCCTCACTTTCGAAAGCGCCCGGTCACGATGAGACGCTCCCCGGAGGGCGTGCAGGGCAAAGCATTCTATGAAAAGGACGCGCCAAAATACACGCCAGCGTGGATTCACACGACCGATGTACCGCGTCAGACCGGCGGCAAGCCAATCCGGTACATCTGCGTGGATGACCTGCCCACGCTGGTCTGGTGCGCCAACATGGCGAGCCTGGAGCTTCACCCTTTTCTGCATCGCGCCGGTCATCTCGACCAGCCCGATGCCATGGTCTTCGATCTCGACCCGGGCGAGGGCACCACGCTGGTCACGTGCGCGGAGATCGGCTTTTCTCTGCAGGATCTCCTGAAGCGAAACGGACTTCAATGCTTCCCCAAAGTGTCAGGCTCCAAGGGACTGCAGATTTACGTCCCGCTGAATACCAAGGTGACGTATGAACGTACGCGTTCCTTCGCGCAGTCGGTCGCAGTCGCGCTTGAACGGCAGATGCCAAAACTGGTTGTCTCCGAGATGGCCAAGAATCTCCGCCACGGGAAGATCTTCATCGACTGGAGTCAAAACTCGGATTTCAAGACAACCGTCGGCCCGTACTCGCTCCGCGCCAAGGGCGAACAGCCGTACGTCTCGCTGCCGGTCACATGGGACGAACTGGCGGACCTTCGGAGCAACGGCGATGCAACCGCGTTGAGCTTCCCTCCGGACGCTGCACTCGAGCGGGTGCAAGCTAAAGGCGATCTGTTTGCTCCGCTCCTCGAGCTGGAACAATCGCTTCCGAAGCAGTTGACCGTCGAAGATCCGGCTCCCAAGAGAACGGCGAAAGCCGCTGTTTCAGACCCTGATGATGTGTCCCGTCTGCCGAAAGCCCGGGCGGAATTCATTGCCCCGATGCTACTCCTGCGGGCCGAGCGATTACCAGAAGGCGCGAGGTGGCTCTACGAGCTGAAGCTGGATGGTTATCGTGCGATTGCGGCAAAAGCGAGTGGCAAAGTGCAGGTATGGTCGCGAAACGAGAATGACTTCGGAGCACGTTACCCATCGATCGCCGCCGCCCTTGCGTCCCCTCCGGACAACACCGTTGTCGATGGCGAGATCGTGGCCCTTGACGATCAGGGAAAGCCCTCGTTTAATGCGCTTCAGAATTACGGCTCCTTGAAAACGCCACTGATTTACTATCTGTTCGATGTGCTCGTGCTGAGCGGACGCGACGTGCGGGGGCTTCCACTGGAAGATCGGCGCGCGCGGCTCGAACAAGCCGTGTTGCCCCCACTCGCCGAGCCAATCCGTGCTTCCCCTGTCCTCCCCGGAGCGCTGGATGACCTGATCCGCGCCGTCAAAGAGCAGGGATTCGAGGGGCTGGTTGCCAAACAGCGCGGAACCCGCTACGAGTCGGGCGACCGTTCGGGTGCCTGGCAGAAAATGCGCGTGAATGAAGGGCAGGAGTTCGTCATCGGCGGGTACACCGTCGGCGGAAGAACCTTCGACACGCTCGTCTTCGGTTATTACGAAGGGAAGCGCCTCCTCTACGCGGCGCGAACCCGAAACGGCTTTACGCCGACATTGCGTGCACAATTGATGGAAAAGCTCCGGCCCCTGGAAACTCCGGAGTGTCCTTTCGTCAATCTGCCGGAAAAACGCAACGGCCGTTGGGGGCAAGGGCTCACGGCGAACAAGATGAACGAGTGCCGATGGCTGAAGCCGGTGCTCGTCGGACAATTCGAATTTCGCGAATGGACGCCCGACGATCATTTGCGGCATTCTCGCTTTGTAGCTTTGCGCGATGACAAGAAGGCCACTACGGTCCACCGCGAAAGTGATCGATCTGAGGGGAAATGAACAACCCCGCTCGGCTGGACACAGTCGGCCCGAACAATCCTAGTTGGCCGTTACTCTCACCCGTGACAAATTCGGGATCGGCACTAAAAACGACGACCTGGTCATTCACTGCAACACGTGGCAATCGAACTGGCGGCCCACGAAAGCAGCGATCGCCCGAATCTGAGAACAGCCGCTCGAACAGTTGAGAGCTGCTGAGTAGCGTCGCTCGCAACCGGACTATCGGCCCAGCGTCGGCCCTGGCCAGCGGCAGCCGTATCAGTCCGCTTGGCTCTGATCCCGGGAGCTCTCTGAATGCCGGAATTCCCCATCGTGGCTCGGGTAAATCAGCGAAGCCTTGCCGTCGGCACGGAAGTAAATGCACCCTTCGCCGAGTTCGCGCGCCATTGCGGCGAGAAACTCTTTCAGCTTTGCAATCTGCTCCGTCTCCGGTGCGGCGACGTTGAACTCGCGGTGCTCACCATAGGAATCGCGACCGTTCTCACGCCAGTAGCCGAAGATGTATCCAGCCTGCGCGGTTTACCCGCCGAACTGCTCCATCAGGAACCGGTGCAGCCGGTCCTCAATTGAAGGCCCTTGGAGCGATGGCTCCTTAAGCTTGAGAGAAGGCAGGAGGAACGCAATCGATGGCCCAAGTTCTCGCTCCCGGTATTTCACGTTGTCCTCACAGCACCATCATCCGACCGGCGGTTCCGGAAAGTAATCGAATAGCGCAGGGCATCCACCGGCGGAATGCTGTGTTCCCACTTCCACCGCGCCGGGCCCGACAGCAAGTAAGCCGAGCGCGGTTCGGCGCGCAGCGAAACGCGATCCCACCGGCTCTTGCTCTCTAATTTTCGCAGACGGAACGTGCATTGCGAAGCCAACGAAAGTCCCATCACATTTCCGAAAACGGGCCGGTCCTTATGCCATCCGATGGGCGCGCCGGGCGCGTATTCTGTTACCAGAACTTGTTCCACGTCCCGCAGTTCGAACCCCGACTCATCCTGGACCTTCCGGCACACGTCCCGAAGGAATTCCGGTATCGGATCGGCCGGCAGGGCTTTATGCTGGCTGAAATCGTAGCGCCACCCGAACGAGACCGTCCGGCGCTTCCCCTCGAACCCCTGAAACTGAAACTCCTTAAATGGCAGCGATGCGATCTCGGCGATTAACCGGCTCTCTTCCTCAGGAGAAATTACGTTTTCCCGATATGCAAAGCCCTCCGGCAGAGACTTCGCGAAAGGTTGGGGAAAAAGCGCCATTTGAATGCCAGACATAGGAACTTCTGAATCCAGGGGATCTGATTCTGAGACGTGGGCTGGGAGTCCGCCGTTCCTGCTTGTCGTACGAGGTTTCGGCGTTTGCTATCATGGCGCGAAACTGGACCGCGGCCGCCGGCATGGCCAAAGCTTGTGCGATACATGGGTTTCTCAGGCCTGCCTGCGGCAGGTTCACTCGGCAATTATCATTGGCTCGCCAGTGTACTTCGAATCACATACACAGCCAAGTCCCCGCAAGACCTCCTCAACCATCACGCCGCGCTCGACGCTGTTGGTTTGGCGTTTTTCGCCGAGGGGCGGAGGGGTGTTCGCGATCATTCGCGACATATCCGAAACGAAACGGGCCTACCCGGCAGATCCTTGACGGCAAAAGGCTTCTGGATAAAGCCGGTGAACTCCCAACCGGCGAAAGTGCTCAATACATCCGGCTCGCTGTACCCACTGCAGACTACGACAGGCGTGGTGCTGCCTGAGTTTCGAATCTGTGTGAGTACTTCCCTTCCGCTCACGCCGGGCATTCCCATATCCAGAAGGATGAGGGAAATCTTTATGGCCCTGCTGCTTCAGAATACCTAGGCCGGCTTCACCGCCTTCGGCTAGCAAGACGCGATAACCGGCCCTTTCCAAGGCCAGTCGCGCTAGATTTCGAAATTATCTCCTCGTCATCGATCGCGAGCATCGTCTCTAACTCGGGTCTTGCGGAGCTGTTTACGAAGACGTCTTTATGGTGAGAATGTACGGCCGCAGGCACTGCCGGAATGTAGACTTGAAATATTGATCCGGCGCCGGGTGTGTTCGCAACAGAAATCCAGCCCTTGCTGCTTCGCACGATCCCTTGAGCTGCGGCGAAACTTAAGCCTCGTCCGGTGAATTTGGTCGTGAAGAACGGTTCGAAGATCTTCGACTTTGTTTCTTCGTCCAACCCGATGCCTGAGTCTCGGATTTCGAGGATCACGTAATCCCCAGCCTTTGGCTCATGCCTGGCCGCCATGTGGCCACCGGCTGAACGTGCTTCACCAGAATCGCCTGTCCGTCCGAGCTAATACGCGCCCGGCACTCCGGCCAGAGAGCGCGGATGTTGTCCAGCCATTGCTCGACCAATGGCTTAGAGAAGCTGGTTTCTACAAGCGCGTCTTTGAATTGGAAATTCTTGCAGTCGTGGCTGAATTCGCATACAACCGCGTGATTCTTCCGTGCCCGCTAAATACTTGATCCTATCGCATAGCGCTCATTTGATGCCACCGCATCACGCCGGAACGATCGGTGATCGACCTGCAAATGACAAAAGGATAGGAGGACTGATGGCTGATTCGCAAACCCTCGCGCCTGCTGAGCAACTGGCAGGAACGAACAAGATGCATTTTCCAAATGAGAGCGGCGCGTACCGGAGGGCTCGCAATGCGCTCCTGGCCGAAGAAATTGAGCTTCGAAGGCACATCGAGCGTGTAGCATTGCAAAGGCGCGAGCTCCCCCCGGGTGGTGAAGTTCCTCGCGACTTCGCGTTTGTCTCCGAACAGGGCCACACTCGTCTCTCCGAACTATTCGGTGACAAAAGTACTCTGATGATCTACAGCATGATGTACGGTCCGCAGCGTAAAGAGCCGTGTCCGATGTGTACATCGTTCCTGAGTTCGTGGAATGGGACCGCCGTCAATCTGAGGGAACGCGTCGCTATGGTCGTCACCGCCCGTTCCCCTATCGAGCGTCTGAACGAATACAAGGTACAACGCGGCTTTGCGAATCTATCCGTCATTTCAGACGAGTCCGGCGAGTATACACGCACGTACGTAACCCCTGAAGACGCCGACGTTCCTGGCTTCAGCGTCTTCAGCCGGCGCGATGGAAGAATTCGGCATTTCTACAGCGCCGAAATGAGCGCGGCGATGGCCGACCCCGGACAAGATCCGCGTGGCGGTCCGGACCCCGATCCTCTCTGGCTGATGCTGGATTGGACGCCAGAGGGGCGTGGCACTGATTGGTATCCCAAGCTCAAATATCGGGACGAGTAAGGGAGGCGCGATGACGCTCGCCGAAGTAACAGTCTGCGAATTGCTCAAAAGATCCGGCGCAGAACGGACATCGCACCCTCCAGCAGATCGTCAACACATGTCGAGCCGCATCGGTCAATTTCGAGGAGTGGACACCGGACGAGCACCCCGCGGCACGAATCGTGTATCGGTCTGCGCGAGAACAAGGAGGTGCGCTCCGTGGTCGGGAGCGAAATGGTGCGGCGATTGCTGAGCAATCCCCACGGACAAATCTGTCTAACGCCACAAGGAGAATTGACGATGCGTGTGATGGTACTCGTGAAAGCGACTGAGGAGAGCGAGAAGGGCTTCAAGCTGACGCCAGAGACGAAGGCAATGATGGAGGCGATGGGCAAGTACAATGATGAATTGGTCGCGGCCGGCATTATGAAGCCCGGCGACTGTGACGGCCTCACGCCTTCGTCTGAAGGCAAGCGCGTCGCGTTCGATGGTGCCGACCGTACGGTCATTGACGGGCCGTTCGCGCATCCCCGCGAGCTGACGACCGGGTATTGGCTCTGGACCGTCAGGGATATGGATGAGGCGGTCGCGTGGGTGAAGCGCTGCCCGAACCCGATGTCGGGGCCGAGCGAGCTCGAAATACGGCCCATGCAAGAGATCGGGGACTCGAAGTAGGCTAGCAGCCCGTGGTGGAAGTCAAAATGCGACATAATCACGCGCCTAAGTCATTGATTTGATTGAGGCGGTTTTCCCGTCTCCGAATTTGCCCCATTTCTGCCACGGGCTGCTAGAAGTGTCTTCGTTGTTCATTCGCCAATCGGGTGGTACCTAACCCGTCTTTCGCAGTTGGCGGCGTTGGTGGCACATAAGTCGTTCAGAATCAGTGAAGGGATGTAAAAGGTCTCCACCACAAGAGGTGGGTTTCGAGAGGGGCTCAGTCGGGGAAATCAGGCGGCGTGGAGCCTGGCCATGCGCTCGTAGCGAAAGTGATCGCGGATCTGAAAGCGAAAATAACGGCCCTTCGAATCGGCGCTGAGAAAGGCTTGGTTATCGGCGGCCGTGAATTCGAAGTATCGATAGACCTCGCCAGTGTTTCGAAATCGCAGATACAGCATCTGCTTCGAATCGTCATAAGCAGCCGCCGAGAGCATCTTCGATTCCAGCGCCACCCATTTCATACGGCAGTTTCCTCAGCCAAGCCGGATCCATTCGTTGGGGTGGCTGGCAGTTGCGATGATTTGATGCGCGGCGGCGGTTGCGGAGGCAGCGTGATGCGGATCTGCTCCATCAGGGCCTGAACATCGGGTTCGGGCTGAGTGTGGCGCGGCAGCACCAAACAGCGTCCGTCGAGCATTGGGATCCACACATCCACCATCTGGATGGTGGAAAGTTTTTCGAACACCGACAACGGCGTCAGACCCGGCGCATACGTCATCAGGCGGTTCCTCAGCGTCACCTGCAGACAGTAAGCCAGGAATGCGATGAATACGTGCGCATCGGCGCGATGTTCGAGCTGATGATAAATGGGCCGTATCCCCAATTCACTTTTCAGCGACCGGAACACGCTCTCGATCTGCGTCAACTGCACATAACGTGTCCACAGCACCGCCGGGTCTTCGCCGGTGAGATTGCTGCGCAGCAGATAATGTCCATCGCGCTGCTCGGCGGCTTTGAGCTTTGCCCTGTCGGTGTGAAAAGTGAAGGTATCGCGCGTGACCTCTTGATCCTTCTCCGGAAGCTGAATCTTCACGAACCCGAAGGCGCGGCCCGCTTCCTTCTTCGCGGCACCGATACGTAGCAGCAGTTGGTCGCGCTTGGGCAAACTCCTGCGCATGGCGCGCAGTTTGCGCAATAGGCGCGCCAGCCGTTTGCGCCGCATCGCATTTTCCTTGGCCTGCCTGCCGCCGCTTTTGGCCAGCACATAGAGTTCGCCTGCATGCTCATACAGCTTCACCTCCACCGAGTCGCGCACCTGTTGCCAGGGAAGGTCCAGCCATTTCTTCTCGTGCTGATTGATCTTGCCTTTGGGCGTGCCCACCAGATAAAACGTCTGCCGTTCCGGTGCGCGCATCTCTTTGAGAATCGCCTCGCTCGGTATGCCGCGATCCATCACCCACACCCGCCGCGCTTTGCCGTACGCCGTTTCGACCTTTGTAAGAAATTCGCGCAGCGTTGAGCTATCCGCGGTGTTGCCGTTCATCACTTCATAGGCCAGCGGAAAGCCGTCCGGCGTCACCACCAGCGCGATCACCAGTTGCACGCAGTCCGGACGCCCGTCCCGGCTGTACCCGCGCCTGGCTTTGGGGTTCTGCTCTATCTCTCCTTCGAAATACGTACTGGTCAGATCGTAGAGCAGCACTTCGAAATCAGCTCCGAACAGATCGGCCCACTTCTGCTTCAGAAATACGAACAACTCTTGTTTGTGTTCGAGCACGCGATCCAGGCACCGATACAGCCGGTCTTTCTCCGCCACTTCAAAGCCCGTACGCATCAACTCGTCCATCGCCGAATTCAAATACCAATGGCGATGCACTCGGAATTCGCTGCCGGGATCCAGCAGCCGATTGACCACCAGCAGCCGCAACACCTTTTCCCAACTCACCGTTTCACGGCCTTCCGGCAGACGTTGTTGCCAGAACTCATCGAGGTCCAATTGCTGCCAGAGTTCACAAGCCAGCCAGCAACTGCCGAATATGCGTGGACGCTTCAGTTCCAGACCGCTCAGCCGCACCTGCATGCTGTCGATGGCGTCGGCCGGGAGTTCCCGGTCGTCGGGAAACAAACTCATGGACGTGAAGCGCTGTTCAGCCTCGTCGAACACCTCCAGCGTCTTTCGCCATGCGGTTTGTTGTCGATCGTTGATCTCGCCGAGATAGAGAACCGTGCGCTGCGCCGTCCTGCCGCCGGGCAGACGCCGGTTCTCGACAATGCTGAAGTATCGATGATCCTTACCGTCCTTGCGACGATTCGTGCTACGCAGAAACATGTCTCAGCAGCAGCATGCCAGAGATCAATGTCTCAGAAAAGAGGCTAGGTCTTCACCGCGCCTGTTTTCGCCTGTTTCTGCCCATACCGACCTTGAAAACAAAAGAAATTCTCCGGCCCAAAACCCGAAAATCCGCTTGAACTGCGAAAGTCGGGCTAAGCCGCCCTGCGATGTGTCCGACACCAGAAGAAGGGGGCTGGCGCACCCTTCCGACATGATCCGATAGAACGAACCGTTCCCATGAAGATCTGGTGCCGACGGAGGGTTATACCGTACCGAGCGAGCAAGGTTCGCACCTGCGGAGACAGTTCTTCGCCGCAGTGCAGCGTGGGGAGGGCGGACAAATATGCCGCTCTGCTCCGTGGCGCAAGCCATTGTCAACTCCGGCCGAAAATTCCCCATTCTGCCGGTCGAAATTTCCCCACCCCAGGTCCTTCAGAAACTGCTTTCCGTAGCGCCGACCGCAGCGGAGCCCAGCGCCGCCCTTGAGCGGCGCGCTTTGGGCGGAGCGGAGGACGGTGCTGCGGAAAGCGCGGCCTCCGGCCGATCCGCCTGCTCCCGAGTGGGCAACAACCCGGCCCGCCTCCGATCCTTCAGCCGATAGCTCTCTCCGCGGATGTTGATCGTCGTCGAGTGGTGTAACAGTCGGTCCAGGATGGCGGTCGCTATGATCGGATCGCCGAAGATTCCGCCCCAGTCGCCATAACTCTTGTTGGAGGTCAGAATGATACTGCCTCGCTCATAGCGGGCACTGACCAACTGGAAGAAGATCTTGGCGCCCAGGTCATCCAGCGGCAGGTACCCCATTTCGTCGATGATCAGAACCTTCGGGGCCAGATACACCTTCATGCGCCGGTCCAGACGGCCTTCGCGATAAGCACGGCCCAGATCGTTCACCAGATCGTGAGCGGTCATGAAGCACGCCGGCAGCCCGGACCGGATAGCCTGGTCGGCCAACGCCACCGCCAAGTGCGTCTTGCCGACACCCGGTGGCCCGAGCAGGATCACATTGGCGGCTTCATGGATGAACCGCAAGGTTCGCAACTCGCGTACCTGACGCTAGTCGATCGACGGCTGGAAGCTGAAGTCGAACTGATCGAACGTCTTCACATACGGCAGATGCGCCAGTTGTAAACGCGTCTTGAGATAGCGCTGCCTGCGCGCCTCCACCTCGGTCGTCAGGACATCCAGCAGGAAATCTCCGTAGCTCGGCTCGACCTTGGCCGCCTGCTCGAGCAATGCGTCCAGCCGCGCTTCCACCGCGGTCAATGACAACGCGCTCAAGGCTTCCTGCAGTCGCTCGATGGCCGTCATCGGACACCTCCGGCGGCCACAGCCTCGTACGCTTCCAGCGGTCGGACTTCCACCACGGGTGCCGTGTCCCGCAGGTGAATGAGAGTCTTGCGCGGCTGGCTCGCTCCCAGCGGGATGCCGGCATGATGCTCCGCCTTGCGCACCAGCAGATGCTTGTGTGCCGCTCGATCATGCTGGGCGATGCGCTGTGCCCCGTAGCGCACTTCCACAACGCCTTGGTTCTGCTCGCGAACCCAGGCCTGCTTGCCGGCATACATCCAGGGCACCGAGTACCGGCTGGCCTCCCAACTCACGAAGGCATCGGGGGAGACTTTCCGCAGTTCTTCGTCCATGTACGGGTACGCAGGACGGCCGTCCAGTGGTCGCAGATACGGTCGCTCGGTGTTCCACTGTTCCAGCACGCAGCCATGCGTGGTTCCGTGTACCCGTTGGTTGGCCACCGACCAGACCCAGTCGCGCAGTTCCGCGTTCAACTCTTCCAAACCGCCCGGCTCGCGTCCCAGCAAACTACACAGGAAGTTCCGGCGCACGTACTTCACCCCGGACTCGACTTTACCCTTGGTCCGGGCGCGATACGGCCGGCACAGCCGCGGAGTGAAACCCCAGTAGCGCGCAAAGTCCAGAAACACGGGGTTCCAGACGATCTCGCCGCGCTCGTCGATGTCCTGCCACACGGTCCGCATCCGGTCGTACAGAATCTCCTCCGGCACTCCACCGAGTTGCCGGAACGCCTCCTCGTGCAGCCGCAACAGCGTACCCAGTTTCTGGTCCAGCGCGGCCTCGGCCATCATCGACCGGCTGCAGCCCAGCGTGT
Source organism: uncultured Acidobacteriota bacterium (assembly GCA_963720745.1). Lineage (GTDB taxonomy): Bacteria > Acidobacteriota > Terriglobia > Bryobacterales > Bryobacteraceae > TMP-7. The sequence goes on along the minus strand of CAVRGO010000005.1, from coordinate 24,916 downwards.
AGGCAAAGCCCCACAGCTTCCGCTCCACACCATTCACTTCAATGCTGCCAAGATGTCCCCAGTCCACCTGGGCTTGTTTGCCGGGTGGCGTTTCGAACCGCCTCACCGCCACCACCCCAGCCGCTTTGCGCTGTGGCCGCAGCCAGTCGGTCAGGATCGTGTACCCGCCCGCATAGCCCCGCTGCCGCAACTCGCGCAGCAACACCTCCGCATTCCATACCCCGGCCTCCAACCGCTCGCCCAGGTAGGGCTTGAACGGTTCCAGTTTGCTCGCCGGCTTCGGCCGGCGCTTGTACCCCGGCACCCCGTCGGGTTCCTGCAGGTACTTCCGAACCGTCTTGCGGTCGAAGCCAGTGATACCGCTGGTCGCTTGTATGCTGAGCCCTTGTCGCTTCAGCTCAACGATGTCGTTCACGTCTTTCCCCCTTAACAGGTCTCGGCGCCTCCTCTCTTCGAGAGTCGGCGTTCGCCTTAGCCTTTATCAGGGGGTGGGGATTTTTCGACCGGCACTATGGGGATTTTTGCACCGGCGCTGACACCATGGAAATCGCCGTTGAGGTCGATCCTGCCGACCTCGGCTCGCCGCTCCGCCTGGCCGTTACTCTTCTCGCGTTTTCCAAGCGCTGCAGCAGGCCGGCGACCAATCTTCCGCTTACCAGACCGCCCAGGATGCCCTCAGCCTACTTGATCGAACCACGCAAAAGCCCTCGGCCGGAGCCGTCGAGTGGAACGAATATGCCGACGCTCTTCTGAAAGTTGAACAGCCCGAACTCCGCCAGCCGGCCAAAGCCCTCCACCTTGCTGAGAACGCGGTCGCGGCTACCCGCCGCACCAATCCTTTCTTTCTCGATACCCTCGCGTGGGCCTACTTCCGTTCGGGCGACTCTGTCAAAGCTGCTGAGACGGAGCGCGAGGCTCTCGGCCTCCTCCCTGCCGGCGCCAATGGGGGTCTTCGCGACGAACTCCAACACAGCCTCGAAGCTTTCGCGAAATGAACTGAGCTATTCCTGTCGCGGCTCGCGCAATTCAATACAGAGAGGATTCCATGGCCAGTTTCTGTTCGAATTGTCGATTTCCCGTCGCCGCCAGCGCGAGCTTTTGTCCCCAATGTGGACAACCGCACGCGGCCGTCCAGCCTGCCCCTCCACCAGCAGCCGCAGGGGCCGTTAAGGGTTCCACTGCAAAAATGGTGGCCGTTGTCTTACTTTGTTTCGCCGCGATGGGAATCTTGCTCCTCGCTGCAGGGTACTATGCGGCGCATAAAGTGAAGCAGGCTGTCATTGCCAAGGCGGATACCTACGGCGTCGATCTCCATTCCATTCCTTCACCTATTCCTTCTTCGAATTCCAAACCCAAAGCATACAAGCCTTGCGAGGTCCTACCAAAAAACGAGGCCTCGAAGCTCCTCGGCCAGCCCATAGACCGCATGGAAGTTGCGGACCTCTCGTGCACCTACTATGGCCCTCCGGGCCTGGCGGAAAGACTCGCTGCCCAAAACGCTACCGAGATGATCGACAAGGCAAAAACAGGCGCGACGATGAACAACGGAGACGTGGCAGATACGGTCACTAAGATGTTGGGCGCGGTCGCCGCCCAGTCTGGGAACGACGGAGCGAAGGGCGGCGAGGCCCCGCTTCTGATGCTCGCGATCGATCCCGATGGACGCGAGCAAATGTTCGCCGTGGCCGCGACCAAAGGCATCTTCGGACGAATTGGCGCGGACAGCAAAGGCGGTGGACTCGGTGCTGATATTCCCAACCTGGGCGACCGGGCCATTCGTCTCGGCCCCCTGGGTCTGAACGTTCTGAAAGGGGACACCGTGATCCGAATCGTGGTAGGCCCCGTATCCGGCGCCAACGACAAGTCCATTACGATTGCCCGCGCCTTACTGCCGCGCATTTAGCTATGGCACGATGAGGTATGGCGGAGCGCAAATCTCAGGATCGCGGCGACATTACCCTCCTGCTAACTGAGTGGCGCGGCGGAGACCACGCAGCCGGGCGCACATTGATCTCCAAGGTTCATCGTGAGCTGAGGAGCCTGGCCTCGGCGTATCTTCGCAAGGAAATCAACGCCAACACCCTCCAGCCGACTGCACTGGTCAACGGGCTTTGTGTCGGGATGCTCTCCCGTCCTGCCGTGAGTTGTGAGAATCGCCTCCACTTTCTACACCTGGCTGCTCAGCAGATGCGCCGGATCATTGTCGATCATGCCCGCCGCCGCAACGGCCTGAAACGCGGCGGCGGCCAATTCTGCGTCCCACTTGACGAAGCGCTCGACCATGAAGTTGTCCTTGATGGCCGTATCTCAGAACTCAACGACGCCCTTAGCCGCCTGCAACAGCTCGACCCTCGGCCCGCCTCGGTCGTCGAAATGCGATTCTTCGGAGGCTTGACGGAGCAGGAAATCTCCGGCGTGCTCGGCATCTCAGTCGCCACCGTCAAACGGGACTGGGAATTCGCCCGGTCCTGGCTTCTCGCGCAGTTAAGCGTGAGCTATCCGGAACCCTCTTTACGCAACTCATGATAAGGAGAAACTAGAGACATGGGAAAGCTGGCCCTCATTCCAATTGCAGCCCTCTTTATCGCCGCCCTGCCCCTTACCGCAGCGACCGGTTGCGAGGCCCCGATTGCGGCCGCCCTCAAGGTCTTCCAAGTGCCTGCCCATCTGTACATGACGGAAACCGCGGCCTTCAACGGGGGCAAGGCTCGAAATGCCGAAACCATCTATCTGAACGGCGCCACATTCATCATGGTTAGCGGCCGGTGGCGAAAGAGTGCCGTCCCGCCCGAGAACCTTATGGCGTCAAAAAAGGAGAGCGAGGCAAAGGCCGGCATATGCACGGTGGTGCGCGACGAAGCCGTGAATGGCGAAGCGGCTACGCTCTACAAGATTCACAATCAAACCCCCGATGATACCGTCGACACGCAGCTCTGGGTCTCGAAGTCCAGAGGACTACCGCTCAAGCAGATCAACGACATGGACTTGGGGGGCACTCACGGCAAGAGTCACACCGAGATCCGCTACGAGTACACGAACGTGACTGCACCCGCCGTCACCGAACTGCGGCACAAATGAACCCCAGGCCGAAGATGCTTAATACGAGAAGCCGCTTGTGGGTACGAATCGCCTCGATGTCCGAATGACGAGCGGCTCGACACTCTAGCCGGCACAATCTGAGGCGAGGACATGTGCGTCTTTCAGCACGAAGGCTGCTGGTCGTATTTCGGGGTCGGGAACTCTTGCGACCCGGAATGCACGGCAACAACTGTCGGAGCGTCCGCGAGCGAGCCTTCTCTTCTAGCCGAATGACACCACGGTTAGCACCTTCTCGCGTGCGAGAGGTGCGACACGAAAAAACAGTTTGGGCCTGAAGCTAGGCCTATATATGCTGGACGGAAATGTGTAAAGCAGGCACGACGATTGATAGTACAAGCAGTCCAGACCATTCACCTGGCCTGAGAAATCGTTCCTAGGGCATCCTAGCGCGTCGTTTTGTCGGGTATTCAGGCGGATCGTCGTTCTCAGCTCTCATGTATGCCCGTATCGACTCGCGCGAGCTCGGGTCTATGCACCGCGATCAACGCCTATGCCCGCTTGAATTCCAGCCTTCAGCGCGGATGATACCGTGCTCGCGTGCGAGAGGTGCGAAAGAAAGCGCCAACTTTGGCCGGATTGATACCGCCCTCGTGTGAGGGTGCAACAGTTCGCGCCAATTTCGGCCCGCCGTGCGCCGGGCATGGCGCGTGGAGCAACCGAGCCGACATGCAGTTGGCTTTCTGGCGGTGGCCCCGGGGCGCTGCGGCTGCCGCCGAACGCCGGCGGCGTCTGCGCGACGGATTCGAGGTCTAGGTCCACCCAGAATTAGTCTTCGAGCACCCAAATGTGAACAGACGTAGCATCACGGTCCGCCCTTGCGACAGCCGCCGGCGGCGACCAGATCCAGAGAGACGCATTGTGTTAATATCTTAATATTAAGAGCTTAAGATATGTCGCATCGCTCACCTGCTTACGCACTGCACAAACTCGTCTTCGATTTGGATCGGGGCGCTGACGGGCTGCTCCGCAAACGCCTCAATATTTCTTATAAGCGGGCTCTCTTCCTACTTGTTTTGAAACATCACGGCACGATCACTCAGCACGAGCTGGCAGTTGCGCTCGGCTATAGCGATCCCGCCGTCAGCGGCATGCTGATCGAACTGGAGAAAACTGGATACCTCACAACCGCACCGAGTCCCGAGCATGGACGGAAAAGACTGGTTACCATCACCGCGGCGGGGAGTGCGCTCGTAAAAACGGGCAAGCGCATTCTGGATTCTCGATTTGCCGACCTCCTACAGTCAGCAGGCGTAGACGGCGTGCAGTACCAGCAAATGACGGAACGGCTGCAACAGGCTTTGTCGATCAGGATGAAGGAAGAAAAGTCATGACAGAGACTCAAATGAAAATGCGCGCCAGGACCGAATCGAGCGTCCGATCCAAAGACGGAGCGACGATTAGTTACATCTCCATAGGCGCGGGCCCCTCGGTCTTGGTCATCCCTGGCGCACTCTCCGTAGCGTCTGGCTACATCGCATTCGCGTCCAGTCTAGCCAGGAAGTTCACCGTCCATATCATGGAGCGGCGCGGTCGAGGGCTCAGCAGCCCTCAAAACTGCATGTATAGCATCGAAAGAGAAGTCGACGACGTGCTTGCCCTGCAGCACGAGACCGGCGCCTCATTCCTGGTGGGCCACAGCTTCGGCGGCCTGATCGCACTGGAAGCTGCCAGACGCAACCAAGCGCTCGACAAAATCGCGGTTTACGAACCGGGGGTCTCGATCAACCAGTCGATCCCTGTGAGCTGGATGCATGGATACGAGGAGAAGCTGGCTCAAGAGCGATACACTGATGCCTTTGTCGAGTTCTCGCAGGGCACCGGGCCGGATCGTGCCAGGAATCTTCCAAAATGGTTAATGAAGCTGCTCCTGCCGCTTTATTTAACCGCGAAAGAGCGCCAGATCATGCTCGGTCTGCTTGCAGAGAATTTGCGTGAACACCAAGAGATCGCCCGTCTTGATTCCAGCCACCGCAACTACGGAGAGGTCTTGGCCGGCGTCCTGCTGTTGCACGGCGGGAAGACTGGTATCGGCTGGGTCCGCCTCGCGATTGAGGAACTTTCGCATGTACTTCCTCATTGTCACGTCCAGCTTCTACCGCGGCTCAATCATTTCGGGATTGACAAGGAGGCTCCGAACCAGGTTGCGCAAATCGTCTGAGATTACTTCGCCGACGGAAGATAGAGACGCTTCGCGCCGACGTTCGTAATCGTATGAATATTTCCTCGTTGCTGGCGTCTGCTTTTCTCGGCGTTGTGTGGCTGGACGGGGCAATCGCACTGCGGGAAGGGGAACGCCGGAGACCGATCTTGACTTGCTCGGTCTGTTTTGCCCTGACGGTCTGCCTCCTTGCACAACTCCGCCACCCGCAACTGCTGGAGATGTTCCAAAGAAACACGATGGAAATCATGAAGGGCGAATGGTTGCGCATTCTAACGGCGGTTTTCTTTCAAGATGGCTGGACCGCCGGCGGCGTGACGAATATAGCATTGCTGCTCGGGATAGGGAGCCTCTGTGAGCAGGTTTGGAGCCGCTCGGATTGGCTCATGATCGGCATTGCCGGGGCGTTGATTGGGGAGCTACTGGGCTTGCGCTGGGAGCCAGTCGGCGCAGGAAACTCCGTCGTCACATGCTCGCTGGCGGGATCATTGCTCGTGGCGAGGCCGCTTCGAAAAAGGTCATCTCCGTCAAAACTCATGACAACAATAGCCATGGCTCTCTGCTTGCTTCTCGTGGCGCAGACCGATATTCATGGAGCCGCGGCGTTGACCGGGATTCTTGTGGGATTAACAAGACCGATTCTCGGACACTGAACTCGCGGGGTGACGCTGAAACACGGGGAGCGGCGAGGCCGTGTTCTCTCCTCCCTGCAGCGGCGCTTAAATCGTGTCCGCCGCGAATGTCACACACTGCAATCCTAGCAGTCCGTGGCAGAAGTGACTGTTGCCCAAGCTCCGAGCCCAAAGCCAATCAGCCAATATAAATCGGAATCTAGCGACAATAAAGTCCCCACATCTTCACTTGGTATCGCAAAGTCGCCTTCTGCCCTCTCCAGAGTCCTCGAGACGAGCCATAGGCACGAAAAAATGCGCGCGACAACCATAACGAGGTGCAAAGAAAGCCCTTGTAACCGCCGAGGCTTTCCTACGCCTACCATCTTTCGCAAGATCAGCGAGAGATTGAAGGCGGCTCCATGTATCAACAGTCGCTTCAATATGTTCTTCTGACCCTGTAGGTGGACCCGCCTCATTCCGCCAGTCTCATACAGATGCGCGAAGCTCCGCTCGGTCAACTCACTACGCAGTTTCTGCAGCCGACGATTGCGCTCTCCTCGCAGCCTCCGCCGATTCTCATACGTCCGTTTCTGCTCTTCGGCCTTCCCCTCGCCCCGCCAATTCCGCTTTCCTCGATCCGGTTCGGAGATGTAGCTGCGCACCTGCTGCGCATGCACCTTCGCCAACACCGCGCCGCTGTGATAACCCTTATCCGCTACCACCTCTTCGAGGCCCTGTTCATTGATCTGTCGAGCCGTAGTCTGCGCTTCTTTCAGCGTCTGTTGGATCGTAACCGTATCCCCTTCGTTGGCCGGTTGGAGCGTCAGTGCCAGCAGTGCGCCGCTCGTCAGGTCCACGGCATGTTCAGCCTTGTGTGCCAAGTGGGTGCGCCCGTCCTTCATCTTCGTGATCCGCGCATCCGGATCGCTGGGGCTCATCCATTCCTGATTGGACCCCTTCTTCTTCCGTTTTCGATCCAGTCGCGCTAATTGCTCCCGCGTCGGGTTCTCCATCCCCGCCGCCTTCGCCAATTCCTTCAAATAGTCGGTGTAGCTTTGCCCGTTATCCCGCCGCACAATGCTCTTCAGCGCCGCATTCGCTTCCAACGTCGTGGCGTCAATCGACACCGTCTGCCCACTGACCAATCCCTCTGCACCCAGAATTTTCAGTACCCAGCGGAAGACTGATTTATGCGTCTCCAACCAGTACAAACGCCGTGTCCGGGAAATCGTGGAATGGTCTGGTGTGGCCTCATCCAGCGCGTAGCCCAGGAACTTCCGTAAGGACAGCGAGTCGGCCGTCCGCCACGCGATCCCGCGCTCCGAATCCAGCCCTTCAAAGTAACCGATCAGCAGAGAACGAAAGTACACCCCTGGTGCCATGCTGGGCCGGCCGTAGGGACTCTCCTTGTAGAACTTGCGGCAAAGTCGCTCCACCTTGGCATCGAACTTGTGCTCATCCAGAATCTGATTCAGCCGGTCATAGAACACATTGGCTGGGGTCTCGACCACATCGCTGGTTGCGATCCACAGATCCTGCTGCCGCTCCCGTTTCCGCCTCGTTCCCATCGCCATGACCTATAGACGCTCAGAACATTTCAGAGGTCACATGTTTCGACTCGCCCATCTCACTATTACCACGGGCTGCTAGACTAGCTCGTCCTCATTACAGAGGTGTTGTGAGGCACTTGCGCTACTTGGGCACCGGATCGTGCCGACGTCGTGGCGCTGGTGATGAACGCGTCCTGATAGGCATAGCCCCTCAGAGACTTTCCATTCCCGGGTCAGGCTACCGGTAGTGCCGATCTTGAAACCGTTCGTGCGCGTGCCGCCGGCCTGGATTATGCGCGTGGCGTCGTTGGGATCGGTTGACCGCGTGTTCGTGTCGAGTCGATAAACCGCCGTTGTCAAGGGTGATCGACGATCGCGTTCGCGTTCGATGCAGCAGCTCCGCAGGCTCGGCAAACCGTGAAGAAGTGCGCAATGAGCTTCTATCGTCTCGGTGCTGAAACGTGGAGCACACGCATGCGTCGGCTTCAGCCCGAATGCACTATTCCGTTCGTTCGGTGCTCGCGGCACGTGCCGCCAGCTCATTGGCGATTGGGCGCCGACCATCGCGTGCACTCCCGTGTCCCCGCCCCAGCCCTTGATATGCTGGGACGATGAGATCCACCGTCGCGCTCGCTTTGATCGCAACGTTCGCCGCCTCCGCGCAAACAGACGAGTGGACGCAGCTCAGGCAGCGGCTTCAACCCGGAGATCGAATCCAGGTCTACTCCAAAACCCAACGCAGCAAGTCAGAAGGAATATTCGTCCGGAGCTCGGACACAGAAATTAGGTTGACAGCGGACCACAAGGAAATCGGACTAGAGCGCCCTCAAATTCGTAGTATCAAAGTAAGGCGCACCTCCGCACGGGTGAGAGATGGATTGATCGGGGCAGCCATCGGAGGCGGAGCCACAGCCGCAATCGCTGGAGGCATCAGTGCCCGTTACGGCGATGGCCCTTTCCCGCCAGAAATCATCGGTGGGGCCATCGCCCTCGGAACCGGCATCGGTTTCTTGGTTGGCATCGGAGCACCCGGCTACCAGACGGTATACAAAGCCCCTCGCCGGTAATTGACGTTCGCTTCCGCATCCTTCCATTAAAGCGGCTGACCACACGAGTACCCTTTGATCGAGTGGATGCCGTCCCGCCCGAGCAGCTCCAAATCGCGGTTCTCGTTGGACGGGCCGGCCGTAATTCCTCGGGCGTTTCGGGAATGGGCTGGGGATTGCAAAGGCAATACCGAATATGGATCGGTTTGTCTTTCTGTTTCTGCTGCCGATTTCGGTTGGTTTTGCGCAGGTTGTTTCGTTTGGGGTGAAGGGCGGCGTGCCGTTGCTGTCCCCGGTGGACGGGTACGGACAACAGACGTCCGCGGCGAAACGATACACCGTTGGGCCGATGGTTGAGGTGGCACTGCCATTGTCGTTCGCGGTAGAGGTTGACGCTTTGTACCGCAGGGTAGGGTACGACGTGGCGGCGGGCAGCATCGCAGGAGTAACGAACTTCCGCGTTCGGGCGAACGACTGGCAGCTTCCGATTGTCGCCAAGATGTACATACTTCCGCGCCTTTCCCCTGTGCGGTTATTTGTAGCCGGTGGCTACGTCCTGCGATATACGAACGGCATCGATGTGCGACTGAGTGGCTCTACGGCCGATCTACAAACGGGCCAGATCAAACAGTTCTCGTTTCGCGCGAACGATGTTTCACCTTATGTGAGGAACAATCCGGTTCACGGTGTCGCAGTCGGCGGAGGCGCACGGCTCAAGGTAGGTCGGCTATCGGTAGCACCTGAAGTGCGATACACGCATTGGGGCGGAGTGACGTTCGATCAAAACAGTCCCTACGGATTCTCACTGCAATCGCGGCAAAATCAGGTGGACGTTCTCGTGGGGCTCACCTTCTAGTTGCGGGGACTCGCGCGACAGGGTCAGCGCGAAAGGGTTGGGATCGCTGCCACGCACGGAACGATGGTGAGTTTTGGAGGGTCCAACTACGTGGGGTTCCACCAGGAGAGATTCAGAGTTATCTTCCGGTACCCCCGGGGGTGGGTTCAGCACAGCAAGGTAAAGTGGCGACGGTGACCCAGAACTCCCTGAGGGTTTTGAGCGTAGACATTCAGTGCCAGCGTTGCTGCCATCGGTTGCAACGCAGCTTGCCGACAGGGTAGGCATATCGGCCCGGATTCTCAGGATCCCTGGGCTTTTTGGAGGAATCCACACCAGATGAAATTGGTGGATTTGGCTCCGGCACCTTGCCAAGTGCGCGCGGAAGCGGGCGTCGGCGAATCTCTCCCACAAAATAATACCGCGCCAAAAGGGCGAGATGGCGATTACTGGCGCGGATGAAGGCGATACCCAAGCTAGCCGAAATCCGTACGTGAAGGGTAGTCCACGACGATCAGGCGTCCATCAGTGAGTGCCCTAACGGAGTGACGCATGTTAGGGGGCACAATCGCAACCAAACCCGGCTTCGCTACCTGAGACTTTCCGTCAATGGTCACCTCCAGTTCACCCTCAATGACTTCGTAGACTTCTTCTTCGGGATGGAAGTGCTCATGAATCGACGCATCGGCGACGAACTGGTAATGTGCAAAGGTCATAGAGGCAGAGTGGAAATAGCGCCCCTTCCAGCCCGGCAGCCGCTCGACAACCTTCAGACTATTGAGATCCACAAACGGCACTGGAATCCTCTCTCCTGATTCAGATGAACTCGCAAGTGCGATCTTCTTAGATTGTAACGTCCGCTGGACTGTTTGCCGCCACCCCACGCCAATATTGGATCGACGGGTCCGTTGACGCAAAACGCCCGTCGCTAATATTTGCAGCAGACAGGGTGATCGCTCCTCCCTGACGGAGTAGCGTTAATCGAGGAAGTTAAACTCGCTCAAAAGGCAACTGCCTAGGAAAGAGCCGAAGCCCTCACCATCCGGCAGCGGGTATGCGGGCAGAGTTTTCCGGCACCAATCGACCGTATCGGCGATCCCATTTCCGATGATGAGCATTTACTGAGGAGGGTCAAAGTACAGGTCGAAACCGATGTTGAGGTATCGATCCGTCAGCAATTTGGACACTTCAGCCGAAATTCCGAAGCCGCGGTTGGAAGAAGCCATGAAAATGCCGCAGAAGACATCCACTTCAAATGTGCTTGTTAGAGTGGCCCACAGATCCGCGTCAGATGGCAGCCGAGCCAACAGCATTTTGACAACGTCTTCTACGTCGTCTCGTTCGTCGCAGTCTTTCGACCCGATCGTCAACGACCAGCGGCCCCTGGTAGCAATCCGACTACCGTCGTCCATGGAAACCAGGCTGCCCCTCCCACTCTGCCATTGTTGGGGCACAGCCGAAAAGGGCCGAAAGTTGATCGGGCTCAACTTCTTCACCGCAAATGCGCAGCGTGATTCTAAACCTGTCAACCGGTCCGCCGAACCACAGCGTGCCTTCGGGTGCACCCTCAGGAGGTCTGCGCGATATCTTGTGAGTCGGTGGCACCAGGCCAGTATAAGGCAAGATCCACTCCCGTTCCCATGATCGGTCTTTAGTCGCTTTGATGAGAAGCCAAGAAGCCGTACCAGGCTTCGACCGAGCGCTCTTTGCGCTCGGGGTGACTGCGTGCTGAGGCGGGGACAAGGGCTGCGCCCCTTCCCCGCGCCCCTTCCTCCGCTAGCAGCCCGTGGCAGAAATGGGGCAAATTCGGAGACGGGAAAACCGCCTCAATCAAATCAATGACTTAGGCGCGTGATTATGTCGCATTTTGACTTCCACCACGGGCTGCTAGCGCCGCTTTTCCTCCGCTTCGCTTTCGGATAAGTTTCTCTTGACGAAGCCGAACACTTTTTGCACGATCGAAATGCCAGCGTCGCTACGCTCCGATGGCGTTCGGGTTCATCCCGGGATGCCGTTCGGATTCCTGTCGGAATGAGCGTTCGCCTTCACCGAAATCTCCATCGAGTCCATCAACGCAGCCATCGAACGCATCAAAGCCCGGCCCACCAGTGACTACGTCGGCCATTGCCAGCAAAGGGTCGATTGCAGCATGCAGCGGCTTTGTGCTGAGTATACGATCCCCCGTTTTATGGCGGAGCGGCCAAGCGTCCCGACGGATCTCGCCCAACGAGCTCGTTATTGAATTCTAGAAGGCCTTTCGAAACGTGAGATTAATTCGGTACGGCCCGGTGAGCGGGTGCTCGCCCTCCTTCAGTGAACTAACCCGGTGGTACGCGAGTCGCGTCGCACCGCCCCACACCACGACGTCACCGTTCTCCAGCTTCATTCGGCTCGGACGATCCTTTCGCGACTTGCCGCCGAACTGAAACACCGCCGGCAGCCCTAGCGACACCGAAACGATCGGCGCCTCGTAATCGACTTCGTTCTTGTCCTGATGCATCGTCAGCCGCGATCCGATCTCGCTCGTACCGGTCGATCAGGCATGCATCCGGCACGAACCGCCGGTATCCTGCTGCCTCCGCCGCGCCGACCGCCAGCCTGCGAAACGATTCCTGCATGTCCGGCCACGGTCTCCCCGTCTCCGGATCGGTCGCGTAGTTGCCAGAACAGGGCTAGCCTGCAACGCGCCCCGCAAGGCAGGGTGCTACGCGGCGGGGGTGTTCTATTCCATGGAAGTATTTAGAACACCCCAGAGAGAACAGCGGCTCCGCGTTTCAGTTCCGCGGGAGAGCATCCTGCAAACCCAAGCACCAGGGCATCGGGATGAAAGTGCCGCACCGTGAAATCGGAGAGCGCGGAGGTTTCAAGTCCAAGCGCCCGCGCGCGCTCCACGACTTCGGTGTCGCGCTGGCCCGTGCGAATCCAGGCGACGGTGCGCATGCCGGAGGCGGCGGGCGTTACATCTAACCGGCCGGTCAGGAACTCGCGGGCAGCATTGAGTAGCGCTTCGCTCCTTTGCGAATAGACCTGGCGCATGCGCCGCACGTGGTGTCCAAAGTGGCCGTCGAGAATGAAGTCGGTCAGGATGGCCTGCTCCAGAGTGGGAGGATGCCGGTCCAGGAATGTGCGCGCGGCGGCGAAGGCATCGGCAACGCGCTCCGGAACCACCAGAAATCCAAGACGCAGCGAATTGAACAGCATCTTGGTAAACGTGCCGATATAGATCACGCAGCCAGTTCGATCCAGGCTCTGTAAGGAGGGGACGGGACTCCCGGAGTAACGGTATTCCGCATCGTATTCGTCTTCCACAATCCAGGCGCCCTGACGCGCGGCCCAATCGAGTAGCGCGACTCTGCGCTCCGGAGACATCGTGACTCCGAGCGGGAATTGATTGGCGGGGGTCACATAAGCAAGGCGGGCGCCTGGTCCGAGATGTTCGGCTTCGTCCACCACCAGTCCCTTATCATCGACGGGAACAGGAAGGATGCGAGCGCCAGAAGCACGGAGCGCCAGCACCGCGCCTGGATAGCCTGGATCTTCCATCCACGCGACATCGCCCGAGTCGAGAAGCAGGCGCGCGACCAGGTCGAGGCCTTGCTGCGCGCCGGAAGTCACGATGATCTGGCCGGCATCGCAGCGCACGCTGCGCACGGCGCCCACATATTCCGCGATGGCCTTGCGGAGCGGCAAGTATCCGCGTGCGTCACCTTGTCCATAGAGCGAACGGGGGGCGCGGCGCAGCACCCTGCCCGCGACGCGTGACCAAAGATCGGAAGGGAATAATTCGATGGCGGGCTCGTAGCTGCGGAACGCTTTGCCCACGGAGTAAGAAGCCGGGAGTGTTCGTACGTCTGCCGTAATGGCAACGCCGCGACCGGACAATCTCGCTCGCGATGGCTCCGAGAGGCCTGACATGTCCGCAGCGGCGAGCGGCGGCATCGCGTCCTCAGGGATGGAATCCGAAACGAAGGTGCCGGAGCCGACGCGCATATCGACATAGCCCTCACTCTTGAGCCAATCGAAAGCGGACGCCACGGTGCCACGCGCCAGGCCGTATTGCTGTGACAGATTGCGCGTGGAGGGCATGCGCGTGCCTGGTCTGAGGCGACCGTCCAGAATGGCGGACCGGAGTTGCGTATACAGCCAGCGGCCGAGTTCTTCGCCCTCACCGGGTTGCGCAAGTGAAAGGTCCTGGAACGTCTCGCTCTTCCCCATGAGTGGCCCACTCTATATTCCCATTATGGATCTTCATGTTCAGTCGGCGACGCCTTACTCTGATGCTAGAGGAGATGAGGGTGCAAGCAAGAATCGAAATGCAAAAAGCAGCGCCGGGCGCATTACAAGCGATGTTGGCGCTGGAAGGTTATGTGAAGAAGTCTTCGCGATTGGAGGCGTCGCTACTGGAATTGGTGCGAATGCGCGCCTCGCAGATCAACGGCTGCGCATATTGTCTGGATATGCACAGTAAGGACGCGCGCGCGGGCGGAGAAACCGAGCAACGTTTATACGTGCTGGATGCGTGGCGCGAGACTCCTTTCTTCACCGATCGCGAGCGCGCCGCGCTGGCGTGGACGGAGGCTGTCACTTTGGTGAGCCAGTCGCATGTTCCGGATAGCGTGTACGACGAAGTGAGACAACGCTTCACGGAGGAAGAACTAGCGAATTTGACGCTCGCGATTGTGTCGATTAACGGATGGAATCGTCTGATGGTCAGTTTTCGCGAAGTGCCGGGCAGCTATCAGGCCAATGCCAAAGCGCAGCAAGGGAGCAGATCATGAGAGTCTTCGTGGCAGGGGCGACAGGCGCGATTGGGCGACGCCTGGTTCCGATGCTGGTGGCGGATGGGCATCACGTCACCGGGATGACACGCTCGGCCGGCAAGCGCGCCGAGTTGGAAGAACGTGGGGCCACGGCCATCGTCGCGGATGCGTTGGACGCGCGCGTGGTGGCCGATGCCGTGGAGCGAGCGCAACCCGAGGTGATCATCGATGAGCTGACGGCTATCCCAGCGGCACTCGATATCCGCAAGTTCGAGGAACAGTTTGATTTAACCAACCGTTTGCGAACGGAGGGCACCGACCACTTACTGGCGGCCGCCCGAGCCAGTGGCGTGCGTCGATTCATCGCGCAGAGTTACGCGGGGTGGTATGCGCGAACCGGCGGCGCTGTGAAAACGGAGCGCGACCCGCTCGATTCGAACCCGCCTGCGGCTCTATGCGACACATTGCATGCCATCAAGTACCTGGAGTCGGCGGTGCAAAATAGCTTGGGCATCGACGGCATCGTCCTGCGCTACGGGAGTCTGTACGGGCCTGGCAACGGGCTGAGCGAGGGCGGCCCGTTGTTGGAACTAGTGCGGCAGCGTAAATTCCCGGTCGTGGGAGGGGGCACAGGGGTCTGGTCATTCATTCACGTCGATGATGCGGCCAGAGCCACGGCGGCGGCAGTGACGCGCGGCGTGCCCGGGATTTACAACATCGTGGATGACGATCCTGCTTCCGTCGCGGAGTGGCTTTCGACGCTCGCTGAAATCACTGGCGCCAAACAGCCGATGCGACTGCCGGCGTGGATTGCCCGATTCGCGGTAGGCGCGACGGGCGTCTTGATGATGACGGAGGTTCGGGGCGCTTCCAATCGGAAGGCGAAAGCGGAATTAGAATGGCAACCCGCATGGTCCAGTTGGCGGCAGGGGTTTCGTGAAGGGTTGGGCGATAGTGCGGCCATTGACCGCTCCGCTGACGGTTCACGAAGTTCGTTGCAGCGCGTTGCTTCGTAGCGGTGCGGTTCCTTGGGCGACACGACGGGACTCGGCAACTATTGACTTTCGAGGAGAACAAACGTGAACAAGAAACTCGACACCGATGTATTGATTGTCGGATCTGGCCCGGTGGGTCTGTTTCTGGCGAACGAATGCGCACGACGCGGACTCCGGTATCAAATCATCGAGGCGCGCCCGGGCCAGTCCGAACATTCGAAGGCGCTCGCGATTTTCCCGCGCACGATGGAGATCTTCGACATGGCGGGGATCGCTCCGCCGTTTGTTGCGGCGGCAAATCGTGTAACGTCGGTGGCGATCATCACTCATGGACGGACGCTGGCAAGAATGCCATTCGCACCGGACGAAAGCCCCTATCCATTCATCGCCATGGTTCCACAGAACGTCACCGAACGTCTGCTGTTCGAAGAGCTGCAGAAAAAAGGCGGAGCCGTGCAGTATGAGACAACGTTTGCGAGCGCGGCGCAAGACGCGGACGGCGTGGACGTCACATTGGAGCATCAGGGACGGAGTTTCGAAGTCCGCGCGGCTTTCGTTGTCGGTTGCGACGGCGCGCACAGTAAGGTTCGAAAGGTGATGGGGCTGACGATGGAGGGTGGTGAATACCCGGATTCGTTCATGCTCGCCGATATCGAAACAAATGAGTCGCTCCCGGCGGACCAACTGCAGCTCTGCCCGAGCGAGTTCGGTCCCGCGGCAATCTTCCCGATGAGTGCGACGCGGCGCAGGCTGGTGGCGACGGTCGAACGGCCGGAAGGGGAGGCGCCCAGTCTCGAAGTGGTCCGGTCCATTCTTCAACAGCGCGCACCCGAGGGGTTCGAAGCTCGCGGCCTGCATTGGAGTAGCTATTTCCGCATCCATCACAGGCACGCGGCGAAGCTTCGTGTCGGCCGGATGTTCATCGCCGGCGATGCGGCGCATATCCACAGTCCGTTCGGCGGACAGGGGATGAACACCGGGTTGCACGATGTTTGGAACCTGGTGTGGAAATTGGATCTGTGCCTGAAGGGCCATGGGACTGACTCGTTGCTGGACACATACACGACGGAGCTTGTGCCCGTGATTCAGAGCGTGATCGAGACAACCGACCTTTTGACGAAAGTGATGGGAACGCCGAACCGGTTTGCGCAGGCTTTGCGGAACGCGATCATCCCCATGGTGTCGCGCCTCGCGCCGTTTCAACACGCTTTTGTGAACCGGCTGTCGGAATTGGGGATTGCTTATCCATCGAGCCCAATCGTCGAAGGTCCGGGGAGGCGCTACCTGGACGAATCCATGCGCGGAGGAAGTGGAATTCGGACTCGATTTCTTGTCATCACGAACGTCACAAGCCAACAAATGGATCAACTCAGCAGCAACCTCCGTGAGGTCATCGACGTGAGAAAAGCGCGAGACCCGGGTATGACTTTGGTGCGGCCGGACGGCTATGTCGCCTACGCGTCCCACCGCACCGGTGACCCGGATTCGATGCGAACCATAAACACTTTGCTGCACAAGCAGGCAGGATAAGGGGCCGTGATCGTGTTACTCCTTCTGCAGTATGCGGTGGGTGATCCCGGACAAAATGGGCATGCCGTCGTGGCCCGCCGTCGGCATTAAGGGTTCGTAGTGTGTTCAAATATCGCGCCGATGATGACAGACCAATCCAGAGGATGTAATTCGTGCCCCGCCCCTTCAAGCATCAATAGGCGAGAATTTCGAAGCCCGGCATGCAGGGCCAGCCCATGCGCGAACGGAAGCACAGGATCCTCCGTTCCATGGATGATCAATGCGGGTGCGTGGATCTCTTCAAGGCGACCGACCCAGCCTATAGGTTCTGTGAGACGGGCGTGATTGAACGCTGTCAGTGGATTGGATGTGCGGCCCCAATCCTCGTTGGCCAGATCGCGGATATAGGCTTCGTCAAACGAATGCGCAGATCCGGTCAGCAGACGCCAAGCGCCCACCTGATAATCGATAACGGCTTCTCGATCGGTCCAGTTGAGGTCGGCGGCTTGCGCGTGGTAGGCCGCAACCCGAGGATCCATAGGGGGTGTCGCGGGGTCATCTGGGGCAAGGAGCTTGGAAGCAATCAGCGTCAGTGTCTGGACTCTTCGAGGTGCTTTGAGAGCCACTATCTGAGCAAGATACCCCCCGAGGGACATCCCGACGAGGTGCGCGGCCTCGATATGATAGCCGTCGAGCACTGAGAGTACGTCGTCGGCAAGCGTCTCAGTCGAGTACGTTGCTCCCCCCGGGCCATAGCTCGTGGAACTGCCGGTATCACGGTGGTCGTAGCGAATAACAAAGCGTCCGCGGCCTGCCAATTCGACACAGAACGAGCGGGGCCACCACACTCCCGATGCCATTGCACCCCGCAGCCACGAGAGCTTAATGTGCGACTCGGCCCGAAGAGATCCGACCAGTTTTTAGAGCGTCCGGGCTAACCGCACATCGCCAACTGGTAAAGAGCGTGCAGCGCGTCATCGATGGGATGGTGCTGTGGTTTCCCCGAGCGGTCTAGCTTGTTCCACCGCATGAGGTTTACCGCGACGGACATCTGTCGCTTGCCGTCGGCTCGCGTCATGGACATCGCCCCGGCACCCCAGACCGTGCCGTCATGACCCCAGAAGGTGCCATGGTCGGGGACCTCCATCTTGTGGAGGCCAAGGCCGTACTCGATCCTCTTTCCCTCAAATGAAATAACAGGGACGGTGTGCTGCATCTGCGCGAGCGATGACCGGTTAACGATCTCGCCGGCAAGCAGTAGACCGAAGAAGCGGTTCAGATCCGCGACAGTCGATATCAGCGAGGCCGCCGGTCCCACCCATGACATGTCGTAGACGCTGTAGTCGCGCGGCGGCTCGATCATACCGAACCAGGCTTCGTACATCTGCGAATGCGGTCCATTGATGTGCAGTCCGCCCGGAAACTCGGTGTCCTGGAGCCCCGCGCGCTTAATCACGTTTCGGGTAATGCAATTCTCCGCAGGGGTGCCGGTCACGCGCTCCAGAAGTTGGCTGAGGAGCTGGTAGTTGGTATTGGAATAAATTCCGGGAGTGCCACCCGGGGTACCGACTGCGGGTGCCGTGACTCCCATCTCGATTAGCTCTGTCGAGTGAAACCTCGTGAATCGATTGTCGCCCAAGCTCTGGGGCGTCGTTTCCGCCAGCGAGGGGAATGCCTTGAGTGACGGGTACGCGTACGGAAGGTAATCCGCCAGACCGCTGGTGTGGTTGATCAGCATTCGGACAGTGATCGCGCGCCCACGTTCTCCTGGCACCAAACGCGGCAGATAATGGCCAATCGGCGTGTCGAGCCCGATCTTACCGCTCTCGACCTGCTGCAGGATCGCGGCGGCAGTGAAGGTCTTGGTGATGCTGCCGATGCGGTGCCGCATATCATAAGTAACGGGACGTCTGGTGCTGACATCGGCGACGCCGGTAGCGCTGCGCCACACCTGGTCGTGGTCGCGCACTTCAGCGATGACTCCCGGCATCCCTGAGTGATGGACCTTGTCCATGGCGCTCTTCAGTTCCGCGAGATCGAGCGGGTTCTTCATAACAACAGTCCTCCTTTGGTCAATTTGTACGTGCCCAACGTGGCATGGGCCAATGCGTCGAGGTAGGCGCCGTTTTTCGTTTGGCGGATCTGCAGCCATGCCCCGAGCATATCCGGTGCAGCCTTTTCCGGACTTGAATAAACTGGCTATTATGTCGGCGGCGGCGCCGTTTCAGTTTTATGTTTGGCCGCAGCATCTGCTGATGCTCGGACCCGGCCATGCGTCGGGTCAGCACCGACACCACGCCGCTCAAATCGCGTTCGGGCTAGACGGTCCGGTTACCTTTGAAAGTCCGGAGACGGGCCTGCTCAGCGCGGACATGCTCCTGGTTTCGCCGAATACGCCGCACGCACATCCTGCGTTTGGTCCATTGGCGTTTCTGTATCTGTATCCCGAGAGCAGCGAGTGGC
The DNA here is from genome assembly GCA_963720745.1 of uncultured Acidobacteriota bacterium. Lineage (GTDB taxonomy): Bacteria > Acidobacteriota > Terriglobia > Bryobacterales > Bryobacteraceae > TMP-7. Next base: position 5,887 of record CAVRGO010000005.1, on the reverse strand, counting down.
TGCGCTATCCCGGCCGAGAAGAGCGCGGTCTTGTACCTCTAACTTTCAACCCGCACCTGCGTTCAGTTGCTCGTCGCGCTGCGACCGGAGACGCAGTCGCGGCACAGTTGTTGGTGCACGATTTGATTGGACAGCCCCCAAGCCCTTACTTGAGCGATGATTTGCTGGTCTCCCGCGCCGTCACGCTCATCCGCCGGAGTCTCGACGGGCCGATCACGTTAGCGGCTGTGGCCAAGGCCATGCATCGATCGCCCAGTCGGCTGGCACACCGCTTCCGCGAAGCGACCGGCGTGCCGTTGCGGCGTTACGTTTTGTGGTGCCGCCTCCGCACCGGGGCGGAATCGGCGATGCGCGGAGCGAGCCTGACCGAAGCGGCTCACCTTGCCGGATTCGCAGACTCCGCACATCTGTCGCGTACTTTCCGTGCAATGTTCGGAGTCGCGCCGTCTTTGCTGTTTAAACCTGGCCAGGCCAACGTAACGTTCTGCGAAACCGCAGCGCACACTGGAGCGAACTCGCCCAGGTAGACCTGAACTTGATCGCGGCGCTCACTATCCTGGAGCGGCTCGGCAATTCCGAGGTGGGATTTCGCAGCTGACCGATGCCATCGACACAAACGCTCCGGCGGGAAGAACGATGACGCAGATGGGCGGGGCGTTCGCTGAATTCGAAAGGGCATGCTGCGAGAGCGGATGAAGGTTTGGAGTCCGCGCGCCGGGAGGGACGCATTGGGGGACGCCGCCCAAAGGTGACGCCTAAACAACCCTCCGAGATCCGGAAGATGGTTTCAAAGGGCAGTCTGCCGCCGCCGCCCTGAAGCCGCTAAGCTCGTGGGCAACGCAGCCCTGCGTCAGTATGTCCAGATCGGCTCGCTGGATCACTCTGTACACCGACAGGGGCCTCAAGGGAGCTGGACGGGACGGCGTCATGGACGCCGCCAGCGTCGGCATCGGGCAAGCGCCTGGAGTCCGGAACCGATATCGAATCGACGGAGTCTGGTTGTTGGAGAACACGCATCCCGGCAAGGTCCACTTTGAGCTTGAGGGCGGCGATAACCGGCCCAGCCGGTGGAACACGCTGCGGGCGCTGCGTGTCCTCAGCTGGTACGAGAACTCTGCGCCTTCCGTGTAGTTCCACTTCGCGCCAAGACGGAGGGGTAGTCCTAAAGTCGGTTGTGTCCCCTCGTTCTAGCCGGAAGTTGGTTGAAGTTCCCCACCCACCTTAGACTCTGAGTGAGCCGCGGAAGGCCCTGGCGGCGTAGTAAGACTCTGCGCCGTTGTGATAGACGAAAACAGTGTCGTAACGGCGATCACAAAAGAGGGCGCCCCCGAGTCTTCTGATTCTCGAAGGTGTTCTGATCCAGCTCGAGGTCTTAGTGTCGAATGCTTCAAGTCTCTGTAACTCTCGATACTGATCCTCCGTCAGGATCTCAATGCCCATAGCGGCTGCCATATCGAGCGCACTGTTCTCTGGCTTGTGTTGCTTTCTCGACTCCAGCGCTTCACGGTCGTAGCAGAGGCTTCTCCGACCTTTCGGGCTCTCTGCCGAACAATCGTAGAAGATGCATTCGCCCGTCGATTCATCGCGCCCCACAACGTCCGGTTCGCCGCCAGTTTGCTCCATTTCACTCAGAGACCAGAGCTTTTCAGGGCTGGCGTCCAGCTTCGTTTGCACTCGAACCCATGCCAGACCTTCGTGGCGATTCCTGTTTTTCTCGAAACGGGCCTTCAACATTTCGAGTAGTTGTTCGCGCTGTTCTCGCGACAGAATTGTGTTGTTGCTGTTGCCGCTGTCCGCCGTTGTTCTCTTCATCCTCAAAATTGGCTTTCCTTCTACCCTTTCTCCAGCACAAAGTGGGTCGCTTGCTCAGTAGCCTTATGCTCCGTTACGGAGAATCCAAGAGTTGGCAGGTCGAGACCGGTAAACAGTGCTTCCCCCTGACCGAGTACGACAGGTGCCAGTGCAAAGTGCAAGGAGTCTATCAAGCGCGCGCGCAGATATTGCCGCGCTGTGGAACACCACCTCCGATTTTGACGTCCTTGTCGCCGGCTGCCTGTTTCGCGAGCCTCAACGCCTCTTCGATTCCGCGGGTGACAAAGTGGAACGTCGTTCCGCCCTCCATCACGAGCGGCTCCCTCTCGTAATGCGTCAGCACGAACGTTTCCGCATGGTACGGCGGGTTGTCCCCACCATCCCTTCCATGAACCGCCGGGCCAAGGGCCGCGCACCGGACCGAACATGTTGCGACCAAGGATGAAGGCCCCGAAGTTCTCCATCGATCGCCGTGCGAACTCATCATCCAGGTCGATAGACCCACCGTCCTTCCCATGCATCGCGCAGAAAGTCTTCGTATGGAAGAACCACCGAAAGATTTCCGGACCGCGCTTGCCCAGCGGATCGTTCAGTCCTTGCTGCGTTCCCGCGCTGAAACCATCCAGCGAAACACCAAAACCCGCAACGCGCACTCTCTGCATATGTCTGTGCTCCTCGCTTCCCAGTTTTATGTTAACGCCTGTTCTTATGAAACTCCCGGGGATTAGCCCAGCCTCGCCGCCAGCCCCAGCGATGGCGTCGAATCGCTCGGAGTCCGTGCGGAAACGACCGGCGGGGGCAACCCAGAGCCAGCCCCTGGTAAGTACGCTGACCATTGCCAGCACAGGACCGACCGGGGGTGTCGAGGGTGGGAACTGTCCCGGGCGCCCATCACAGTGCATCGTGAAAGATGATGCCAAGCGTATGCCGCACCCCGCTCCGCACCCGGCTCACGCCATTCCGCAGGTTCACCCGGAACCACCCCTTCGCCCCGCGCACCGGACGCTGCCGCACTGCGAAGATCACCCCATCGCTCTGTCCCCGCGACACCACCCCCGCCCTCGATTGCATCTGCGGGCGCTGTTCCGTCAGCAAAAACTCTCCCCCCTGTGAAATCCGCTGCGGGCCTGCTCAACAAAAACGCCGCCTGCAGCGGAAACAGCAAATCCCCGTACACGTCCTGATGCAGGCAGTTATAATCGCCCGCCTCATATTGCAGCAGAAGGGGCGTCGGCTTTGTCTGCCCAGCCGCGTCACAAATCCCGAGATACTCCTCGTGACTCGCCGGGAAACGCGCGTCGATTCCCATCGCTTCGTTCCACTGGTTTGCGACCGAAGCGAGCCGTGGATACAATTCGCCCCGCAACGCTTCCACGGCATCCGGCAGCGGATATCCGGAGTACTTGTACTCGCCGCGGCCGAACCCATGCCGCCCATGACCACCCGGCTGCGAAACCGCGTTTCATCCGAGTAGCTCAGCGCGATCTCCCCGCACTGTAGGGCCGTCAATACCCCTGGAATTACCGCGCAACAGAATTACCGCGCAACCGTACGCGTCCAAATCGCCCTCGATGCGCTCCCAATCCATCAGCGCGCCGCCTCGCGATCGAGCAGCACGCGTTTCCGCTCCACGCCCCACCGGTACCCCGAGAGCCCGCCGTCGTGCCGCACCACACGATGGCACGGAATCGCCACTGCAATCGAGGTCGCCGCGCAAGCCTGCGCCACCGCCCGCACCGACTTCGGCGAGCCGATCCGTTCGGCGATCTCCGAGTAACTCGCCGTCGCTCCCGCAGGGATTGCGCGTAGCGCCTGCCACACGCACTGCTGGAACGCCGTCCCCCGTACATCAAGCGGCAGATCGAGCCCGAGCCCCGGAGCCTCCACGAAGCTCAGCACCTTCGCCACGGTTGCCTCAAATTCGCGGTCGCTTCCGGTCATCACCGCGCGCGGGAAGCAATCCTGCAGATCCCGCACCAGCGCCTCCGGGTCGTCACCCATCAGGATTGCGCACACACCCTTTGCTGTCGCCGCCACCAGGATCGATCCCAGCGAGCAATCCGCCACCGCAAACCGGATCTCTGCCTTCGTGCCGCCCGCGCGGAAGTCGCGTGGCGTCACCCCGAGTATCTCCGAGGACTGCGCGTAGAATCGGCCGCTCGAATTGAAACCCGCGTCGTAAATCGCTTTCGGTTACCGTGGCGGCTCGCCGCAAGTTCCGAGCGCACCCGGCTGGCCCGTCGAGCATCGCGATACCCCTTCGGCGTCACGCCGGCGACCGCCTTGAACACCCGGTGAAAATGAAACCGGCTCATCCCTGCCGCGGCCGCGAGTGCGTCAAGCCCCGGAGCGGATTCCGCCTCCTCGATCGCCCGGCATGCCCGCGCCACCACAGCCGCGTGCTCATCCGCCAAACCTGCTTGATTCGGCTTGCAGCGCTTGCACGCCCGGAAACCCGTGCGTTCCGCCGCCTCGCAAGTCAAATAAAATGCGACGTTCTTGCGGCGCGCCTTCCGGGCAGCGCACGATGGCCGGCAGTACACCCCCGTGGTGCGCACCGCGTAATAGAACTCCCCGTCCGCCCTCGCGTCGCGCCGCATCACCGCAGCCCAACGCTCCTCATCGTTCATCCTTACCATGATGCCTCCCTACTCCACAGTTTGGAAGAACTCTCCAATTCGCACACCCCGCCCCTTGCTCTCAGATTCGATTCGCTAGACTGTTGCGATGGGTGTTCAACCAAAGGCCACCCGCGTCCCCTCTCTGGACGCGCTCCGCGGCCTGGTCATGATCATCATGGCCCTGGATCATGTGCGCGATTTCGTACACAACAGCGCCATGAGCTTTCCGCCCGAGGATCTCACCCGCACCACTCCGATTCTCTTCTTCACCCGCTGGATCACCCACTTCTGCGCCCCGACATTCATGTTTGCCAGCGGCATGGGCGCGTTCCTCCTCGCGCAGAGAACGCCGCAAAAGATCTCCCGCTTTCTGTGGACTCGCGGCCTCTGGTTGATCTTGCTTGAGCTGGTAGTCATGCGCGTCGCCTACTATTTCAGCTTCAGTCTTCGGAACCCGGTCCTGATGGTCGTTCTCTGGGCCCTCGGCGCCTGCATGATCGCGCTCGCGTTTCTCAGTAAGCTCCCACTCCGCATCCTCGCAATCGTATCGGTCCTCACCATCGGCCTCCACAATACGCTCGACCCGGTCCGTGGCGGCGCGCTCTGGACCATTCTCCATCGCCCCGGCGTTGTCATGGTCGCCGGCGCGCCGGTGTTCTTTGCCTATCCGCTGATTCCCTGGATCGCTGTCATGGCGGCAGGCTACTGCTTCGGCCAAGTCTTCCTGCTCCCGCCCGATGCCCGGCGCCGATTCCTCCTCCATACCGGAGCCGCACTCACCCTCGCCTTCCTGGTCCTCCGTGCGATCAACGTCTACGGCGATCTCTTCCCTTGGTCGTCCAAACTGCACCCTGTCCTCTCGTTTCTCAATTGCACAAAATATCCCCCTTCTCTGGACTTTCTCCTCATGACCCTTGGCCCGGCGCTCCTCTGCCTCGCCTGGTTCGATACCCTCGAGTGGCACTTTGCCAATCCCTTAATCGTCTTCGGCCGCGTCCCCTTCTTCTACTTCGTGATCCACTTCTTCGCCGCCCACGCCATCGCGTCCGTGATGGAAGCCATCCGCTACGGCCGCCCTTCGATCATGTTTGGCCCCTTGCCCAACATGGGGGGCTCAAAGGCCGCCTTTCCTCCCGATTTCGGCTTTGACCTTTGGGTCGTCTACGTAGTTTGGTTCTCCCTCGTGCTGGCTCTCTACCCTCTATGCCGCTGGTTCGCCGGCATCAAAGCCCGCCACCACAATTGGTGGCTGAGCTATCTGTAGGACACTCCAGAGCGACGTCGTCGGTCGCGGTCTGAAGTTAATTCCGCCACCGATTGGGAAAAGAAGTCCGCCAGGTAATCATGGCCGCGTGGGGGCGCCACCATGTTCCGAGTCGTCACGGTGAGGAAAAACTCGGCCGGTCCATAGACCTGAACCGGCGTTACCGATCTTAGTATTCGTGAGGCGGCGC
>CAVRGO010000004.1:0-605000 GCA_963720745.1 uncultured Acidobacteriota bacterium | reverse complement strand
CCACGCGGCATCGAGTCGCTGGTGGCGGCGGTTGCGGATGAAGGCACAATTCACTTCCCACCTTCATTGTGTCATCGGGGTGCAAAGATTCCGGCGTCGATTCGGCGATTCCACCCGACGATTCAAGGACATACGATGCTGTGAACGGTGCTGGGAAGAAGGGCCGATTCTGCACGTACCGCTCGACTCACCGCCTGACGTTCGGTGAACTCGCTAACGATCCTGCATCGCGGACCAGCGCGTTGCGATCACATATGTCCGAACTCAGCGCGCCGCGATGTCTCCGATGGGCTTGAGACCACCGACCTTCTGCGCGTAATCGCCCGCATATTGCTTTCCGCGCTGGTTCTTCAACTCCTCCAGTGGCATCGCGAGCTCTCGCTAGACCTGTCTCCTGTAGACCAGTCCACGATGGCGAGACCGAATGTTCGTCGTTCATGGCAGCCCCGTAGTCAGACACCCCCGCAGAGCGGGTGACTGACTGAATTCGAGATTTGAGGCGACCCAACTCATCAAGTAGAAAGACGACCAAGATTTTTGAAAGCACTGGGAGCCTGCTTAAGGCGTTAGCCATCATCAGTATGAACCAGTCCGCCGGGGATTACGCCCCAATGGTCTTGGACCGCTGCAGATGGTTTCGTCACTATGCGTTCGGCCTGCCCTCACTCTTGCGCATCGAATCGCCTTCTCTCGATCCGGTGTGCGTTATGCACAAGCCGGTCGAGAATACCATCAGCTAGAGTCGGATCGCCGATCCGTTCATGCCAGCGTGATTATTACCGGCTGAAGGACGCTCAGGAACGCGGTGACGTCGAAGCGACCGCCGCGGACAGAAAGGAATTGGATGCCCGCATCCGGCATGCGCGACCGGCATCACCAGTAAATACCTGAACCCACCCAAGAGCACGGGCTTCGGAATCCTTGTTCCTGCCAACGGAAGGGTTGTTCCCGGAAGAGAGCGATCGGCAGGAAGCTACGCTCGGTGGAGGGACTTCCCGCCGCCGAGGAAGGGAGCGTTCTGGCCTTGAACGGCTCGGCGGTGACGATCATCGAAGAGGAAGATCCGGAATGAATGCGTCTGCGACGCTGAGATGCGAGCGCGATCCAGCACTGTGAACTCGTGACATTCTCATCCGGCGATGGCTCACACCGCTGTACGTCCACGACCGGAACAGTGTGGATGGCCGCACCGGCAGCAGGGCTTTCGGGCCTATTCCCGGGACGGTATCAATTTTCCGTCGGCGTCTTCTCGACGTGATCGATCACGAGCACGTCAACCGGCCCCTTTTGGGGTTTCAGCTTGAGTCCAAGCTGTTCTTGCAGGGCGTCGAAAATGCTCGGAGGCGAATCGCCGCTCGGCGTGGCGCGGATTGCTGGATCGTCGCCGCCCGGTCGTAGGCCCGTGCCGTCCTTAGTCATCATAGGACCGCCGCGTTCCCCCGGCATGCTCGACGGGTCGTAGCGCAGTTTCAAATCGTACTTGCCCGTCAAACCGGTCTCATCGATTACCGGGCGGTCGAACCGGTTGGAAAGCTGCGTTGCGAAGCCATCCATGCTCTGGCCGTGAGAGATCATGCACTCGCCGCTGGGCGTCATCATCATGAAATTACCGGCGCGGCCGGCAGCGATGGGCGGCATCTCGGGACAGCCATCGGGGCCGATCTTCATTCCGTTTTTTGCGAGACCTGGCGTGAGGGGTGGTTCGCCGCGTCGAGCCCCCGAAAGGTGCGAATCGGACGTAGGGGGCACATCGGTGGTCGCGGCGGAAGCTTTCAGTTTGGGACCTTGGGCCCCTGTCACCAGCGCGTAGATCGGCAGTTCTCTGTTTTCGCGGTGCAGGGTGAGCTTGAAACGCTCCACCAGGAGATTTTGCAGCATGACCTTGATTTGTTCCTTCGTGACGCCCGATGGGACCTTGGCCACGATGTCAAATCGTTCGGAATCCAGCCACTTCGGGCCCAAGACCTGGTGACGCTTTACGCTATAGGCATCCAGGACCAGATCGCGGATCGTACTGAGGGTGTAGGTGACGCGGCCGGGATCGCCGGTGCCCGGGCCACCTTGCCGGCCAAGCCGGATCACACTGCGGCGGGGCAGCACCGAGGGTCTGATCGAGGCCACTTCGAATTCCAGCTTTGCGTCCGCGGGTTTCGCATTCACGGCGGACTGGGCGCGGACGACGGAGCAAAGCCAGGCTACCAGAACCGTTCCCGCAATCACCCGACTCATCTTTCCATCTCCTTTTTCGGGGTTGTGCTTGTGTGGACGGATAGCCGCCGGACTAGTCACGCTGGTCTACCTCGCGTCGGCGTTTACTGCCGCAGCGGCCCTTGTTGCGCATCGCCAAATTCTGATGGTAGTGGATGGAAAGTTAAACCGCGGCTATTGGGACCGGCCGGCTTCCTGTCCCTCGGGCTTGGCTTTCCATTCACGGGCGAGTTCCTGGGCTGCCGTGAGTTTCTTGCCGCTGAGCTTCTTGGCTACGAGGTCGCGTTGGGTGGCACAAGCGTCGAGCCCCGATGCGGCGCAGATGCTGAGCCATTTGTACGCCTGCTGGTAATCGCGTTTGACTCCCTTGCCGACGCCGTACAGCGCTCCGAGGTTCAGTTGGGCCTTGGCATAGCCCTGCTCCGCCGCGCGCTTGAACCACTGCGCCGCATCCGAATAATTCTGGGGAACGCCGCGCCCGTCGTAATACAGTAGGCCGATGTTGAACTGAGCTGTAGCGTTGCCTTCGTCCGCCAGGGGCTGCCACTGTTTGAGGGCCGCGGCATAGTCACCCTTTTCATAAGCCGCGACTCCGGCCGCAAAATCGGCCGCTGCGAGGACGGAACCGGCGAGGGCGAGTGTAAGAAGAAGACGAGTGACTGCTGTCATAGTTACGACTCTTGTCTCTCATTATGGAACAGACGGGCGAACGGTTTCGTCAGGATAGAGTACGCGATGATGTCCAGCCCTCCCGTTCCGATTTGCCGCGCCGCGATTCTCGCTGTATTCGTTACGGTGATGGCCGCCGCCGGACAGACCGGCTCGAAGGACGCCGCCCACGCCAAGGCGGACACTCCGCTGAGCGACTACGCGGGGGTGTACGACTACCGCGGAACAACGGTGGCCCTTGTTCCAAAGGGGAACGCGTTGATCGCCATCATCGATGATGCGCTGTATCCGGTTCAGCGAATATCCGGGGACCGGTTCCGCAACGGAGCCGGACAATCGGTGACGTTCCAGCGCAATGCAAAGGGTGTAGTGACCGGGCTCTACGAAGCGCAAGACTTTCTTGCGATCCGCCGGCATTCGGTGCCCCCGGAGATTGCCGCACTCACCGTGGCGGCGCCGCGAAGCCGCGCGCATTCAAGGTACCGGTATCATCCGCCCGAGGATACGCATGACGGTTTGAAGACAGGGAATGCCGCGGACGTAGGCTTCGACCCGGCGGTTCTCGAACAAGTTGACCGGGCCGTCGTTACCGAGCGGTATCCGAACGTGCACAGCGTTTTGTTGTGGCGCGATGGGAAGCTTTTCTTCGAGGATTATTTCTACGGATTCGATCGCGAGCGGGCGCACCAGTTGCGGTCGGCGACGAAGAGCTTTCATTCGGCGCTGATCGGGATCGCGATGGATCTTGGAAAGATTCGCGACGACTCGCAGCCGATTGTGGAGCTACTACCCTGGGCGGTGACATCCTACAAGAACCCGGATCCGCGCAAGGCCAGGATCACTGTCGGCGATCTTTTGTCGATGCGGACGGGACTCGCCTGTGACGACCGCAACCCATCTTCGCCGGCGGGTGAGACCTTCTTGTATGAGAAGGCGGATTGGGCACGTTATTTGATGGACGTGCCGATGACGGCGGACCCGGGGACGTTAGCCCGGTATTGCTCGGCCGGTCCGCACCTGGCGGGCCGGATTGTGGAGCATGTGACGGGAGAGCGTCTGATCGATTTCGCGAGGAAAAAGCTGTTCGAGCCGCTCGGGTTTCGTAACTACCGCTGGCCGTACGAGACAGTACCGGCGAATGCGGGGACGTTTGGCCAGTTGTACCTGCGGCCCCGCGACATGTTGAAGTTCGGCGTGATGATGTTGAACAAAGGTGAATGGAACGGCAAGCGGATTCTCTCGCGGGATTGGGTGGAGCGTTCGACGCGGGCCCGAACGCAGATTGGCAGCAAGAAGTATGGTTATTTCTGGTGGCACCAAACGTTCCCCATTGAGCGCGGCGGAAAGGTCGAGTATGTCGATACGATACTTGCGACGGGGAACGGCGGCCAGAAGATCTTCATCGCGCCCACGCTGCGGCTGGTAGGTGTGTTCACCGGCGGCAACTACAACTCGGCTGAGGACACGCCGCCCAACGCAATTATGGGGAATGTCGTTCTTCCGGCGCTTCTCGGAGGGGCCGGGAAATAGACCGGGATGTCGAAGAAGACCTACGAGGCGCAGCTTGCGAAGTTGGACGAATTGCGAGCGCGAGGTGCGTCGCCGGAGACGGTGCGTGAAATCCGCAAGGCGCTGGCGAACCGGAGCAACTACATCGTTGCCAAGGCGGCACATATCGGCGCTCAATTCGGAGCGACCGAACTCATCCCGGACTTGTTGACGGCAGCGGACCGGCTGTTTACGGAGGCCGTCAAATCGGACCCGCAGTGTTGGGGCAAGAACGCGGTGATCCAGGCCTTGGCGGATCTCGGGCACGACGATCCGGCAGTGTATCTGCGAGGGCTGCGGCACGTGCAGATGGAGCCGGTCTGGCAGGGCCAGCAGGATTCGGCGGGCGCGCTGCGGGGCAAATGCGCGCTGGCGGTCGTCGGGTGCCGCGCGCTGACGGATCACACTGTACTGGCGTGCCTGGTCGAGGTGCTGGCGGATGCGGACCGGACGGTACGAGTGGAGGCGGCGCGGGCAGTGGGGCGGATGAACCGGCCCGAGGCGGCACTGCTGCTGCGCTTGCGCGCGCTCTCGGGCGACGACGATCCGGAAGTTTTGGGCGCGTGCTTTTCGGGGATCCTCGCGATCGAAGGCGAGGCGGGGATCGAGTTTGTCGCGCGCTTTCTCGAGCGTCGCGACGATTCGGCGCGCGAGGCGGCGCTTTCGCTCGGGTTGACGCACAGCGAGCGGGCGCTGGAGGTTTTGCGAAATGCGCGCGAGCGGGCGCACGATGCTTCGTTCGCCGACCTGTTGGTGACGGCGATCGGGCTGGCGCGATTGCCGCAGGCATTCGAGCACCTGATCGGGCTGGTGAAGGACGAGGGATCGGCGGCGGCCGTGGAGGCGCTGGCGGAAGCTCGGGTATCGCAGGAAGTGGTCACGGCACTGCAGGGCGCGGTGGAGGCGAACGGGAGTACGCGTTTGCGCACGTTGTTCGCACGGCGGTTCGGTGCAACGCCGGCCAACGCATGACGGAAGCACTACGGAAGTGCATCCGCAATTCTGAGGGCCGTTTGCCGGTCGTTCGCAAGCACGCCCGCGTATTTCGCCGCCTCCGATAGTGCGTCGTTCACTGCACCGTGACAGCCGCCGCTTGGGAAGTGACAAACCCAACGGGCATCGAAGACCCGGCACCGAAACTGAGTGCCGGAGTCACTGGGGTACAGCAGACGCGTGCGATGCGTGGTATAGATCGCGCCGGTGATATCTTCAAACGAAGCCGCGCCCACTGACTTCTGCCACTGGTATCTCAAATTGAAACCCTGCGCAGTGACCGAAAAGGTAGCAGGTTGCCCGGCCGCAACCACTTGATCATGAGGCGGAGTGACGATCAGCGGGGTCAGAAATCGCGCTGGTCGCTCATTTTCGAGTGTGCGGCACATTTCTCCTGCGCACACCTTCAGATTCTGTAGCAGTGTCGCCAGCCGGGCCGGAAAATCCTGTTGGGCGAGCATTGGATTTGACCCACCCCGCACCCCTGCAAACCGGCTAGTCAACTGGTAAGGGTCAGCCCCGTTGAAATAGAGCTCGTGATTCTCATTCCCGTCTCCAGGCAAGTCATATTCTACGTAGGTAGTATCGTAGTCGCTTGTCTGCGGGCGGAGTGCGTGATACGTCACCGGAACGAAAGCCGCGCCGTTATAGTGTTCGACCATTACGGCCGCACGCCAATTGTCGCGCGGCGGAACCTGCGCCGAGAGTAGTGGCGCAAGTGACCGCCCGTCGACAAAGCCAGGCACTGGCGAGCCCGCCAATTCCGCCCAGGTTGGCGCAAAATCGTTGTTCAGTGTAAGATGCCACCGGTCCCCGGGTACGATATTCGGCCCCGTGACAATTAAGGGAACGTGAATGTCTTCCTCATACGCGGTGCTCTTTGTCGGAGTAAGGCGGTGCTCACCGAGGTGATATCCATTATCGGAAGTAAAGAAGATATACGTGTTGTCCAGTTGGTGAGCCTCCTCCAGCTTGCTGACGATGGTCGCCATGAGATCGTCGATTGCCATCATGGAACGCAGCCGGTCTCTATACAGGCGATCTATTCCCTCGAACCCCTCCGGCGGTGCCCAAGAGTCGATCTCAGTCGCGGTCAGCAGCGGCTTAGATCGGATCCAACTCGGCTTATCGCTCACATCGGGCTCGTTGAACGAAGGTGGGCGAGGGGCAAGCACATTCGGAAACAGGTTTTGGTGGCGGGGAGCAGGTATCGCCGGGACGTGCGGAGCTTTTGGCGTCAAATACATAAAAAACGGAGGCGAAGTTCGGGTAATGAAGTCAGCGGCCTTTGCGGCAATGGCATCCGTCTCGTAGTCGGCCGGTGCGCTTCCATGGTGAACTGCGACGCCGTTTTCAATCCACGTATAGTCGTAGAACGACGGCTCGGAATTGTGGGCATACCATTCAGTCCACCCGGACGGCACGTGGGTCGCAGAAGCTGTCTCGGGATAGTTGTTGAGGTACTTTCCCATCAGCACCGTCTTGTATCCGGCGGACTGAAGCCACGTGGCAACGGTGGAACTCTCCTTGCCGGTTCCGTAGAATTTCGAAAATCCCCCGAGCGGCGGCGCATTGCCGATGATCTCGGTGTTATGAGGGTATTGACCACGCAGGATGGTCGACCGGGAGGGGCAGCACACCGAATAGCTGACGTGATGGGAATGAAAGGTCACCCCACGCGCGATGAGCAGTTTTTGAGATTGGGCATGAAGACCGTACCGTCTAATTCCTTTCCGGCATGGTCGGCGATCATCGCATAGTCGAGATCGTCTGCGAGTATGAACACGATATTCGGAGGAACTCGGGCCGCTGCGTTTGGACGCGTTCTTTTGACGGTATACCTCGTGTCCGCGCCGTGTGACGCCGCGCCGTGGGAGAACTCCAGTCGCTTTAACGAGGCTCCACTCTGCGAATCCGCAGGAACGCGAGATGCTGCCCCACCGATTTGACAGAGAGCAGCAGGCAGGCACAGCAGCACCAAAAATTGCTACGAAAGCAAACACTAGTGACCCCATATTTGTGCTCCTTATTGGAAGAGCGCTGAGTTGGGTGCAGCCACACGGCTCCGCGCCCCAACGATGCCCTTATAAAGGAAAAAGAGAGATGCGCTGCATCGAGGTGTGATTCTCCGCTCGCTCTTGCTCCTAAGCGGCCAATGATCATCATGCGCCAAGTGATGATTTGTGTTAATTGTTTTTCAGATCTTATTATCCTTTTCTGGCGGTGCAAGTTGCCATTACTTACCGGCGCTCGACCGGGCGCCGGCCTCGAACTGATCCAAAAGGCCGCCGAGCGCTACGGGCCGACCCTGCATGAAATCCCGATGCGGCGGATCGAAGGGCGGGACTTGCCGAAGGATACGGAGAAGGGCTCGAGAGGTCGCGCAACGCTTCAGTTCGCTGCTGAATGAGGGGAAACGATCGGAGCGCGATTTCGTGCAGGCGGTGGTGTGGCTCCCACTGGAGAGGAGAACGGTGGCGGGAAGCGGACAGAGTTCTGGCGAAGGAGGCCGCGAACCTGACGCGGGAGCAGGCGGAAACGATAGGGGGCATGAAAGCTCAACCGGCACGGCACTGAGGCAGCGTTCATTGCAGCAGCGGCGCCGGACTATTTTGAGCCGATTTCGATGAGCGTGTAGAGCGTGTCGGCCAGGAGTTCCGCGGCGGACTTCGCTGCGCGGGCACGGTAGCGGTTCAGCGTGGTTTCGTCTTTCGCAGCGGCGGCGCGGATCATGTCCGGCAGGTCAGTGCGGTTCTGGTCCGCCGCGGCGTAGAGGCGATCGAGCACGTTCCCGATGGAATCAAACAGACCTGCGCCGCAACGTTTCGGCTTCCTTGCACCGAGAGTGATGGGTGGTGTCGCGCGTTCGAGAATCGAGTGCACGGCGGGATCGATTTCGCCGGAAAGGACGGCGTGGGGCGGGCTGAGAGAATCCTCGATGAAGTGCGCCAGCACACCGGCGTATTTCGCCGCGTCGGTGTTGTGGTGTTCCGATAGCGAGGTGACGAGGCGTTCGGAAACGTAGAGTAAGGATCCAAAGTCGGTGTCGCGCACGAAGGCGGCGCTGTGGATCGCGAATCCGTCCGGGCGGACGCAATAGGGCGCGATCTCTTCGGGCGTGCGCGGCCCGGGGCCTTTGCGCGCGAACCCGGCATTCACCATTTCCACGTAACGATCGGGATACATGCAGTAGGTATCGATGAGGTTCTGGTCCTCGGCTGCGAACGTCACGGGGAGAGTGTCAAGCGCGGCTTTCGTGATGATGCGGTGCGGGGTAGTATCCCACGCGAAACAGGAAAAGCACACTGCGGCGAGCGCGAGCATGCGTCGGGCGGCTATAAACACGGCGCTCTTACTATATCGCCGGGCATATAATGTCGGGCGAAGCCGTCATTATGAAACCGATCTTAATATCCGCCATTTTTCTATCCGTGCTGCCGTTAATCGCCGGACCGCTGGCGCCCGCGGGATTGCGTTGCGAGTATCTTACGAATCCTGTCGGTATCGATGTAAGTAAGCCGCGGTTGTCGTGGGTGCTGGAACATACGCAACGGGGCGAATCGCAGAGCGCCTACCAGATTGTCGTGCGGCGCGGGGACAACGTTGAATGGGACAGCGGGAAGGTGCAGAGTCCGCAGTCGACGCTAGTGGAGTACAACGGTCCGGCGCTGAAGAGCGGCACGCGCTACACGTGGCAGGTGAAGTATTGGGACAAGCAGGGCGTTGAGAGCGCGCTGAGTTCGACCGCGTTTTTCGAGATGGGGCTGCTGTCGTCTTCGGAGTGGAAAGCGAAGTGGATTTCTCCCGGCCAGAATGTCGCGCGGAAGGAGTTCTCCATCGCCGGAGCGGTGAAGCGCGCGCGTGCGTATGTCGGAGCGGCGGGATATTACGAACTTCGCATCAACGGGCACAAGGTGGGCAATCACCTGCTCGATCCCGGCTACACCACTTATTCGAAGCGAGTGTTGTATGTCGCTTATGACGTTACGCGAATGCTGCAGACCGGCGCAAACGCGGTGGGTTTGATGATCGGCGAAGGGCGTTTCGGTCCGCGTTTGGGAATCGTTCAACTGGTGGTCGAGACGGATCGCGGGACGGAGATGGTCGGCACCGATGACAGTTGGAAGGTGCACGGAGGTCCGCTGATTTCCGACAGCGTTTACGACGGCGAGGTTTATGATGCGCGGCTCGAGATGCCGGGTTGGGACCGTCCAGGTTTCGACGTTTCGCGGTGGGAAACGGCGAAGGTGGTGCCGTCGCCCACGCAAGCACTCTCGGCGATGATGATGCCGCCGGTTCGGGAGGTGGGGGAGATCATTCCATTGAAAGTCACGTCGCCGCAGCCCGGCATGTACGTCTACGACATGGGCCAGAATTTCAGCGGATTCGTTCGTTTGCAGGTGCGCGGGCCCGCGGGCACGAAGGTACGGCTGCGGTTTGCGGAACTGCTATACGACGACGGGACGATCAATGTCGAGAATCTGCGTGCGGCCAAGGCGACCGATGTTTATCTCTTGAAGGGCGATGGCAGTCTCGAGATATACGAGCCGCGATTCACCTACCACGGCTTCCGGTATGTCGAATTGACAGGCTATCCCGGAGTTCCGGCGAAGAGTGCGGTGGTGGCGAAGATCGTGAATAGCGATGTGCGTCCGATCGGCGGGTTCTCGGCGTCGAAGGAATTACTGAACCAGATACAGCGGATCACGCAGTGGGGATTGCAATCGAACCTGCACAGCATTCCGACGGATTGCAACCAGCGCGACGAGCGGATGGGATGGACGGCTGACGCGCACTTGGCCGCCGAGTCGGCGATGGTGAACTTCGACATGGCCGCGTTCTACACGAACTTCGTGCGCGACATGCGGGATGCGCAGAGCGACGCGGGGATGATTCCGGACACGGTGCCGTTCAAATGGGGCGGCGACCGGAGCGATCCGGCGTGGGGCGCGGCATATCCGCTGATTATCAGTTACATGTACGAGCAGTACGGCGACCGCCGGATTCTCGAAAAGAACTTCGACGGGATGATGAAATGGGTTGGTTACCTGCGCGGGCTGAGCAAGGATTACATCGTGTCGCACGCGAACTACGGCGACTGGGTGCCGATCGAATTCACGCCGAAGCCGCTGACGTCGACGTTCTACTACCTGTACAGCGTGGAGCTCGCGGAGCGGGCGGCTGCGGTGCTCGGGAAGCAGAGCGAAGCCGCGGCGTTGAAGAGCGAAGCGGAGTCGATCCGCGCGGCGTTCAACAAGACGTTTTGGAATAGAGAACTCGGCGCGTACGGGAATGGAACCCACACGTCGAACATCATGGCGCTGTACTTGAACATCGCGCAAGGACCGGCGCGCGGTGCCGCGCAGGGCTATCTGGTCAACGACATCGTGTACACGAAGGACACGCACTTGACCACGGGGATTCTCGGGACGAAGTATGCGCTGCCGCTATTGACGCGAATGGGGCGGTCGGATCTCGCGTATGAGCTCGCGACGCAGACATCGTACCCGAGTTGGGGATACATGATCGCACGGGGCGCGACGACGTTGTGGGAGTTGTGGCAAGAGAAGACGGGGCCGTCTATGAACTCGCACAACCATCCGATGTTCGGGAGTATCGGGGCGTGGTTCTATACGGCGCTGGCGGGGATCAACGTCGATCCTCAGCAGCCCGGGTACAAGCGCGTGATTGTCCGGCCGCAAATCGTGCGCGATCTGAAATGGGCAACGGGCTCGATCGATACGGAGCGCGGCCCGGTGGCGGTGTCGTGGGATCGCTCGCGTGGGCCTCTGGAGATGGCGGTGACGATACCGGTGGGAAGCGACGCAGAGATTCATATTCCGAAACTTGGGATGACGGGCGCGAAGTTGAGCGAATCGGGCCAGGCGTTAACGGCGCAGGGCGCAAAGCCGGAGGGCATCGGCGCGGTGAGCGAAAACGAGCAGGAGTTCACGGTGCAGGCCGGCTCCGGGCAGTTTCGTTTTCGCATGGAATAGGGGATGCGGACGGCCGCGCTCGTACTCGGGCTGACCCTACTGTTTGCGAATACGTGCGATGGCGCCGAGGTGCAGTTGTATTTCTCGGCGCTCCAGCGCATTCTTGGCGAGCAGGTGTTCACTCAAGACGGCCGCCTGTACGTTCGCGGCGACGCAAAAAACAAGTGCAACTTCGCCTACCTGGAACAGCCGGCGTTGTCAGCGGATGGTCCACGGCTGGTGGTGAAGGCGCGGTTCAGCGGGCGCACGGCAAGGAATCTGTTTGGCCGATGCTTCGGGCTCGGGGATTCGTTCGACGTGCGGATCATCGCGTCGCCGCGCTATGCGGGGGGCGCGCTGGCGTTGCAGGATGTGCGGGTAGAGAGTCCGGGGCGGGACAGTTTCTACATCCGCAGAGTCCGCACCGTGATGGCGGAGAGCCTGGGAAAGAACTTCAAATACAATCTGGCCGGAGATGCGAAGCGGTTGTTCGAAGAACAGAAGCCTGGAGCGCAGTACCGGCAGGAATTGCGCCGGTTCGATGTGAAGGAGATTAAGGTATTGCCGGATTCGCTCCTGTTGGTAATGGACTTCCAAATCACGGTGCGATAGCCGGGCGATTTCGACGGTGAAGCGAAAGTGATGATGCGGCGGACGGCCCGAGCCGTGCATAAGTTCCACGCCGCTGTGCGCCGGCACGCAGCCCCGCGGATATAAGTTCTTGAATCAATAGACTTACGGGTGTGATATAGTCAGCGTTAAGCGGAAACTATGTTCGGGGTCGTTTCGCTGCGGCGGACGATAGGGGATGCTTGTGTGTGGGATAGCCGGGTACACGCATCGAGAACGTTCTTTTGATCCTTCGAGGATACGAAGGGCGACGCGATCGCTGATTCATCGCGGTCCAGACCAACAAGGCGTCTGGGAATCGTCCACCGTGTCTCTAGGCGCGGTGCGTCTGAAGATCATCGATCTCGAGCACGGCGAACAGCCGATGCACGCCAACGACGGCGACCTCACGATTGTCTTTAACGGCGAAATCTACAATCACGTCGAGGTGCGGAACGAACTGGAGACGCTCGGGCATCGTTTCGATTCGCGCTGCGACACGGAAGTCGTGCTGCGGGCGTTTGTCGAATGGGACACGGCCTGCTTCAGGCGGTTGCGCGGGATGTTCGGCGTTGCGCTGTGGACCGAGTCGTCGCGGCGGCTGGTGCTGGCGCGCGACCGGGTCGGGATCAAGCCACTGTACTATGCCCAGCGCGGGTGGGACCTTTACTTCGGCTCGGAACTGAAAGCAATTCTCGAACATCCGGAAATCGAACGGAACCTGAGCGCGAACGGCCTGCATCATTACCTGTCGCTCAACTACGTGCCGTGTCCTTACACGTTGATTGAGGGAGTAGAGAAACTGCCGCCGGGGCACTGGCTGGAGTGGCGCGACGGATCGGTGCGGTCGGATGCATATTGGCGGCTGAATATCGAGCCGGATTCGCGCATTACCGTGAAGTCGGCGAAGGAAGAACTGGACGGGTTGCTGCGCGAGTCGGTTCGCGAACACCTGATTTCGGATGTGCCGTTAGGCGTCTGGGCCAGCGGCGGGCTGGATTCATCGACAATCCTGCACTATGCGGCGGAGACGAGTCCATCGCGCCTGAAGACCTTCTCGGTTTCATTTCGCGGGCGCAAGTTCGATGAGAGCCCGTACTTCCGGCAAATTGCGTCGGCCTACTCGACGGACCATCACGAATGGGATCTGTCTCCGGACGCGAGTTTGCCGGGAGTAATCGAGGAGATCTCGTATTACTCGGACGAGCCCAGCGCGGACGCGGGAGCGGTACCGGTCTGGTATCTGTCGCGGATGAGCCGTAAGCACGTGACGGTGGCCTTGAGCGGGGAGGGCGCCGACGAGTTATTTGGCGGATACGTAACTTACCTGGCGGACCGGTACGCCCGATCGCTGCGAACGATGCCGCCCGCGGCGCGCAGACTGGCCGCCAAACTCGCGCGCTATTTGCCGGTGTCGAACGAGAAGGCGGGGTTCGACTACAAGGTGGTACGGTTCCTGAACGGGTCGCTGCTGCCGCCGACCGAGGCACATATCTTCTGGAACGGAACTTTCTCCGAGGCACAGAAGGAGCGCTTGCACCTGGCTAACGCTCAGCAATCGACGGGCGCGCTTCTGGATGCGGCTTTGAGCGGGGTAACGGCGGGACACCTGAACCGTTATCTTTGGCTCGACCAGTCCTATTATCTGCCAGACGACATCTTATATAAGTGCGACCGGATGAGCATGGCGCACTCGCTCGAAGTTCGGCCGCCGTTCCTCGATCACCGCATCATCGAGTTTGCCGGGCGTCTGCCGGAGACGATGAAAGTACGCGGCCGAAGTCTGAAGTTCCTGCTGCGCGAGTTGATGCGGGAGAAGTTGCCGCGCGAGATTCTGACCCGGAAGAAAGAGGGATTCGACATTCCGGCGCACGAATGGCTGCGGACAACTCTGAAGCCGCTGCTAATGGACTCCGTAAATCGCCGAACTGTCGAGGATTCGGGCGTTTTCCGCTGGAGCGAGATCGACGCTTTGATTCGCGCCCACATGGACCGCCGTGCTAACCTCGGGTATCACCTATGGGGTTTGCTGGTGTTGTTCCTCTGGATGAGGAGATGGAACGTCGTTCCATCAATGGCCAGGCAGGAACGAAGCGAAATGCTTACTTCCGTTTAAGATACGAACTCATCGTCATTTTCGTAGCAGCCGCGATCTATGTTGGCGGGATGCTGAGTCCACCGTCCCTGATGGACGATGTGGACGCCGTCCAGGCGCAGATTTCGCGCAACATGCTGGACTCGGGCGACTGGGTGACGGCGCGTCTGGACGGCGTTAAATATCTCGAAAAATCTCCACTTAAATACTGGATGATCGCCGTGTGCTACAAGCTGTTCGGCACACGGGACTGGGTGGCGCGGATCCCCGTCGCCGTGGCGGTCGTGCTGTTGTGCTGGCTGGTTGCGCGGATGGGGGCGTGGGCGTTTACCCCGAGAGCGGGATTGTATTCGGGATTGACGATTGCGACGTGCATCGGGCTATTCCTGTTCACGCGCATCCTCATACCTGACGTGGTTCTGACGCTGACAATCGCACTGGCGATGTGGGCGTTTCTGCGAACGCTGGATCCCGGCGAGCCGAGGCCGGGCTTGTGGTCGGCAATCATGGCGGCGGCGATCGGAAGTGGATTACTGCTGAAGGGGCTGATCGCCGCGGTGTTTCCGATCGGTGCGGCGCTGCTCTATCTATTCCTGACGAAGCAACTGTTTTCACGCGCCGCCTGGCGGAGGTTGCATCCGTTTTGGGGTTCGCTGATCGCACTGGCGATCGCGGCGCCGTGGCACATTCTGGCGACAATCCGGAATCCGCCCTATTTCGCATGGACGCTCGAGAGCGGTCCGGGCCGATACCACGGGTTCTTCTGGTTCTACTTCATCAACGAGCACTTACTGCGCTTCCTGAACCGGCGTTTTCCCCGCGATTACAACACCGTTCCCCGGCTGTATTTCTGGTTATTCCACTTACTCTGGCTGTTTCCATGGAGCGTGTTTTTGCCCGCGTCGATCCGCGGATTGCGGGGCGCTTTTGGAAAAGACCGCGCAGGGCGCATGCGGCTGCTGGCGGTGTGCTGGACCGGATTCATTCTCGTCTTCTTCACGTTCTCTTCAACGCAGGAATATTATTCGATGCCGTGCTACCCGGCGCTCGCGCTACTGATCGGCGGCGCATTGACGCTCAAAGAGGATGGTTGGACGAAAGGCGGGCGCAAGGTGCTGGCCGCCGTATCGGCTGCAGCGGCCCTGGTAATTGCCGCGATACTCATCGCGGTTCGCGGCGTCCCGGCTCCGGGCGACATTGCGAGCGCGCTGACGCAGAATCCTTCGCTGTACACGCTGTCGCTGGGTCACATGGGCGACCTGACGCTGAACTCGTTCGCCTATCTGCGGCTGCCTCTGGTGCTGGCGGGAATCGCGTTTGCTACGGGCGCGGTGGTTGCCTGGCGGATGCAAGGGATCAGGCTGGTGGCCGGGCTCGCGGTGATGATGGTGCTGTTCCTGCACGCGGCACGACTCGCAATGGTGACGTTCGACCCGTACCTGTCCTCGCGACCGCTTGCAGAAGCGCTGAAGAGGGCGCCGCCCGGAGAATTGATTCTTGACGACCAATACTACACGTGGTCGTCTGTCATTTTCTACGCGAATCGCACCGCACTGTTGTTGAACGGGCGGGTCAACAACCTGGAGTACGGCTCGAACGCTCCGGACGCTCCCCAGGGAGTATTCATCGACGATCGGGACTTCCAGCGCCTGTGGCCAGGCTCGCAGCGATATTATGTCCTCGTGGAGAAGCCCTCGGTCGCGCGGTTCGAGAAGATGGTAGGACGCAGCGCGCTCCACACAGTCGCCGAGAGCGGGGGCAAATACCTATTCACGAACCACTGATTTCGCCGCGCCGGATGTGATGTAGTCAGAGGTCCGGCCACCGGACGGAGAATCCTGAACGCCCAATGCGGATACTTATCGACGCGACTTCACTGTTGCTTCGCAGTGCCGGTATCAAGAGCTACACCTGGCACTGGCTCCGCGCACTCCGCAGGATTGCACCACCGGGCATGGTGGGCGCATTCCCATTTCTCCGGACAAATGGTTCGCTCGATCACGAGCACTCGATTTTGGGACCGATTGCTACCTACAGCCGGCTGGCGACGCTGTATGGCGTGAATCTCGGCGGCAGCATCGTGCTCGACTGGATGACGCGCGGCGCGGACGTATTTCATGCGTCGAACCAGGTGCGGGTTGCCCCGTGGAATTGCAGGTTGACGGCGACGATTCACGACATGACCTGCCGCTTGATGCCGGAAGTGCACACTGCGGCGAATGTGACGGCCGATGAGAGTTTCGCCAGGCACATTCTAACGCGGGCAACGCGCTTGATTGCGGTTTCCGAGAACACGCGCAACGATGCGGTTCGGTTACTCGGGCTCGACGCGGACCGCATTCAAGTGATCTATTCCGGCGTGGACGATCGTTTCTTCTCCGCGACGCCAGTGCGGCGCGAGCGTCCCTATGTACTATTTCTCGGGACGATTGAACCGAGGAAGAACGTCGATACTCTGCTGGACGCGTGGCGCCTGGTGCGGCCGGATATCCGGGCGCAGTATGACCTGATCGTCGCGGGACCGGCGGGCTGGCAATCGGAAGCAACGCTCGGCCGCCTGCGCACAGAGAAGACGGCGGGCGTCCGGTATCTCGGCTACGTTTCGGAGCAGGACATTCCCGCGCTCACCGCCGGAGCGACACTGTTTGCGTACGTGTCGCTGTATGAGGGGTTCGGGTTTCCGGTCGCGCAGGCCATGGCGGCGGGGGTTTCCGTTGTGACCAGCAGCACGTCGTGTTTGCCGGAGATCGCCGGGGAAGGCGCGTTGGTTGTGGATCCGCGAAGCCCGAGCGATGTCGCGGCGGGCTTGGAACGGATGCTCGGGGATGCGGAGTTGCGCGCGAGGATCGGCAGAGCGGGCCGGCAACGGGCCACTCAACTGTTCCGGTGGGAAGAATGCGCCCGGAGGTCCCTGGCGTTTTTCGAGCAGGTTGCCGGCGCGTGATGTCAGATCGGGCGGGCACGTACGCGTATGCGATATCCATCGAAACGTCACTGAGTGTTCGTTTCGTGGTAGCGCCAGGCTGTCAATGGACGATAACGCGGTATCCCGACCGTCACACTTGCGCATTGAGCCTCAGAATTGGCGTAACCTGAAACCAGGGCTTATGGCTGACCGAGAACAACTTCATGATCTGATCGATCGGCTGCCCGATGCCGAGATTTCGACCGCCAAACGGTTCCTAGAATTCCTCAGTTCCCAAGAAGCGCCAGTCGATGAAGAGATGTTGGCACGCATCGATGCAGCGCGTGCACACCCGTCAGCGGGAATCGCGCACGAGGACGTTCTGCGGGAATTCGGGCTTTGAGATTTATTTGGGAGCCTGCGGCTCGAGCGGACCTGCGGCGGCTCGACCGCGAGGTTGCGATGCGGATCCTGCTCGCGCTGAGTCGCTACGGCGAATCGGGAGAAGGGGACGTAAAGCGCCTTGTGGATCGTGAAGGTCTGCGCCGCCTGCGCGTTGGCAAGTGGCGAGTGTTCTTCGACCTTGAACCGCCCGGCACGGCTCGCATTCACGGTATAGACAATCGCGGCCAGGCATACTGAGCGAACCTGTCCGATACGCCGGTTTTTCGTCCGTCTCGTCTGCTATCGAGCGATAAATTGGCGGTGATGGCGGTCACCTCGCGTTTTTTATTCCTTGCCGCGTTCTGCATTTCGGCGGTAAGCGCCGGAGAAACGGCTTCATTCCTCAATGTCCGCCGCTGAAAGACATGTCGGCGGATTCGAGTTCGGCCATATCGACAATACATAGGACGCGGTGGTCATTGCTCGCGAGTTTCGAGGTATCGTTCGCGGCGCCCATGACGGATTGCCGAGAGCGGCGGCGCTGGTGCAAGTTCGCCGCGAGGGAACGAAACGACAGGTGCGTCAAGTGGAAAGTGACCGCTCAGGGGCTTTCCGATTTCGGCACCTGCCGTCGGGATCATATTTCTTTGTTTCCGTCGCACCTGGATTCCAATCAGTTTCCGGTTATTTCGTCATCGATCCCAACGCACCGAAAGCTCGGGCCGTTAACATCCGTCCGCCGCTCGGAGTCTGATTGGACGATGCAGTCCAGTTCGCGGGTGTAAACGACAAAGCCATAAACAGGGCACGGGCGCGTGGTTCCCGAAAGAGCGGGCTCACGGGAAAGTGGCGCCGGTAACCGTACTGTCCTACGAACGCGGGGCGCCACTTTCCGAAATACCGGTCTACCGACCGCGTGGCGTCATTCGCAACCGCCGGCGTGTGGCACGGACCGTCAAGATTCGATAACTTGTGAGGGTATGAGATGCTTGGTGCTCATGTCGGTCGTCGCATTGTTCTCTGGTTTCCATCAGGTTTGGGCGGCGGACACTGATTGGCACGCAGCGTTTTCACGCGCGCAACAGTACTACCAGAATCGGCAGTTCTCTGAAGCAATTGACGCGGCCGAAGCAGCCTTGCACATCGCCGAAGGATACGTCGACCCCGAGGGTACCGAGGTTTGCGAGATCCTGAGCTTTCTGGGAACGCTGTATAGGACCAGTGCCGCGTTCGATGAGCAGCCCAAACTAAACCGACGCGCCATCGTTTGCTACCGCCGAGTGGCTGCAATTTTGAGCAGTCAACACGACGAATCGGCCAAACAACAGTTAGCCAGTACGTGGTAAAACCTGGGCAACGCATGTCAGGCGACACGCGATTTATCATGCGCAGCCAAGAGCTATAGCATGGTCGTCGAATTATGTGATTCGATTGAAGGCAGCCGTTTTGTTGACGATATGCTCTTGTCCGATTCACTGTTGAGTTTGGCGCGGCTCTACGGAGAGCGGCAGGAAACTTCAGCCGCCGAACAATTTATGCATCGATACGTCGCCATCAAGGAGCGTGCTCCGAACCACATCAACTCCCTCTGGCTCGATTACGAGCTTGCGGCGGCGAACTTCGCGAAGTGGCACAACGATGCTGAAGCAGAGCGCCTCTATTTGCTAGCAATCGATGACGCGAAGTCGCAGGACTCGACTGGTGCTGATCCGAACGTTGCATTCCTACTCGGAAGAGCCGCGTGGTTCTTCATCTCCCTAACGCGCTATGAGCAGGCCCGGTCCATGCTGAATGATGCGCTGGCTGTACTCGGCAGCAGTGGGGAGGTTCATGGGTCGGCCCAGATCTATCACGCGAAAGCGGCAATTTGCCGGCTCCTGGGTGACCGCGCTGGAGCGTTGCGGCTTCTGGATGCGGCGAATGCGGCGCTCAAAGCCGCACCTGCGAATGTCGTCATCCAGCCATATACGTACGAGAAGCTCCCTTCGAAACCAAGTCTCGCAAGGCGTGAGATCTTATCCGGCTGAAGCTGATGTTAGCTCGTCGCGGCCCTCGGCTGGAGTAACGCTGACGTAACAAGAGGGTTGTCGAAAAGTGCGGTTATCGTAAATTGTAAATTGTCGACGGGCTGTGCCCTCGCACTTTGCAGCATGATTCAATGTTGGTGTGCGCGTTGCGGCCATCATTCTTGCATTAGCGTCGACGGCGGTGGCGGCCGATCGCTTGCCGAAGTTCGAGGATTACCCGCCCTTTTTGTCGTTCAAAGGGAAACCAGCCGCACCCAAGTTCACAAGGCCGAAGACTCTCGAACCGACCCGCCGACTAGAAGACAGTGATCTGTCGCCGGACGCAGATGCCCGGTATCGGGAATCCGTCCAGTACCATGCGCGAGAAGGGCCAAATTTCGCGGGGCGGTACACCATCGCGCAATGGAGTTGCGGCACGTCTTGCTCCTCCATGATCGTAGTGGATGCGGTGACTGGTGACCTGCTTCGAGATTCCCCATTCGGAACGGTGGACACCCATGGCAATCCCCGGTCATCTAGTCACGATTACGCTGGGCTTTCATTTCGCCTAGACAGCAGGCTACTCGTCGTTGAAGGCTGCTTCGACGTGGACCTACGCCGCGACGAACACAAACCTCCGACTGCGCTCGCAGCTATTACGAATGGTCGCCACCGCGATTTAGACTTATCCATTCAGTTCAGCTTCCAGCTCCGCTTTGGCTTAAGTGAATCCCGCACCACCTCACCGGGCGCGAAGTGGCGTTACTGGAAACTGAACGTTCCAGCAGTCGGGTCAGCGGTCAACTAGAAACAGATATTCCTTCGGTGTGACGCTCGGCGGGAATCTGCGGTCCGGTCCGGATACCTCGCTGGCGGCACGCTCACGACGACCCCGTCCTTTGACTGCTCGACTTGGATGAGATCTTTCGTGGCGGTTCGGAGCGCAACGGAAGGCTTGCCGACCCCGAATGCGAAAACGTAAACGTGATCGGAAGCGCCGCCCATTCTGAAAGACTAGGATGCCCTCGACGTGAGCAAGTAGTCGAGGGTAACCATCGCCGGTATCGAAGACCATAGAGGGGATGGCTTTTGCCCGTTCGTATGCCGTCACGATGATGTTCTCCCCTTTGCACTGCAGGCTGCACATAGCCCGACCGAACGACGACCCTGTTGGGCTGTTGGACGCTTATCTCGGCCCAATCCGTGCCGGATCTTCACCGGGCGTTCGAATGGTTTTCAGGTGGGCGGTTGCGCCGCCGCTTCAGGGCTAAAACATCGCCTGCGACGCGCGGCAAAGCGGAACCGGTGCAGACCGCTGTTGACCGGCTAAACCTGTGGGCAAGGGAAACAACGAACCACTACGCCGATGGGCGGACCATACGGAATATACGGCAACAGCTCCGGCATTCGCGAGCTCTCAAGAGAAGTATGGGAGCGAAGCATGCAAACCAAGAGCGGTCGATCTCACCTACCGTCAGGCGGAAAACGAGGCGGACATTACCGCTATTTACTTCCCGGTCGACTTCGCCTGCTTGTCGGGCGCGTAGCTGAAGTCCCACACCTGAATATTGATGCTGCCGTCCGTAGCGGGGACGCCCTCAATCACAGCGTACTCGCCCGGTTCGATCGCCTTCATGGGCCAGATCTTATAGAGAGCATCGCCCACCTGCTGGCGGAAGATCTGCACTTCGTCCTGGTCTTCGACAATTTCTTTGGTGACCGGCATGATATCGAACTTCTCCACCACGCGGTTCCCTTTGTGACTGCTCAGGCGCAGAATGCGGAACCGATCCTCGGCGCTGAGGCGTATATAGAATTCCGGGGTTGCGCTGGTGACGATGTTCGGGGAGTGCTCGCCGTCGATCTCGAATGTGCCCTTGCCCGAGACGATCGGCAGCGGCGACATCACCTTCAGAATGGACCGGCGCTTGTTGCCCACAACTTTCGTCTCAGCCGGCTTGATCGCCTTCAGGTCTTTTCCGTCGATCAGGTACACGCCGTTCTCGACAGGAATGCGCTCCACCTCGCGGGCACGCTCGCGCTCCGCTTTTTCTTCGGCGGCCAGAGCGGCGGTGTCCTCCTTAACCTCTTCCTCCCGCTTCTTCATTTCCGAAGCAGTCTTGTTAAGGTCGACGAGTTCGAGCGGAATCTCCTCCCAGGCGCCGCGTTCCGTGCTGTAGTAGCGCACCCGATCCGAAACCACCTGGTACTCGCGCACGAGTTGGTAGTCGCCGTCCTTCAGGTAAAGGCGGATCGTGGCAGCGGCCGAGGCGACCAGTACCGTTACAAGAAAGAGAACAATGCCTCGAAACATACAAAACCTCTTTCAGATTAGACGAACGGCGCGGGCGGTGCCGGTACGTATCGGATAATGAGAGCGACATGCGCTATCGTAAACTCGGTCGAACGAATTGGGAAATTAGCGAAATTGGATACGGTGCCTGGGGAATCGGCGGAAAGCAGTGGCTCGGAGGCGAAGACGACGAATCGCTGAAGGCCTTGCGGAGAGCGATCGAACTCGGCCTGAACTTCATTGACACGGCGCTCGCGTACGGCGACGGTCACAGTGAGAAACTCGTGGGCCAGATTGTCCGGGACGCGCCCGGGAAGG
Organism: uncultured Acidobacteriota bacterium; assembly: GCA_963720745.1. Taxonomy (GTDB): domain Bacteria; phylum Acidobacteriota; class Terriglobia; order Bryobacterales; family Bryobacteraceae; genus TMP-7. The sequence goes on along the minus strand of CAVRGO010000004.1, from coordinate 582,997 downwards.
TGTGGGTGGCGACGAAGGTTCCGCCCAAAAATGAGCTATGGCCCGCCCAGCCCGGCATCGGAATCGAACAGGTTTTCCCGTACGACTACATCATCAGCTGCACGGAACAGAGCCTGCGAAACCTGAACGTCGAGACGATCGATCTACAACAACTGCACGTGTGGAATCCCGAATGGATCGATCGCGAGGAATGGCGGCGGGCTTTCGAGGATTTGCAGAAGTCCGGGAAAGTGAGAGCGGTTGGCATTTCCATCAACGATCACCAACCGGATTCGGCGCTCGGCATCGTGAACACTGGGCTCATCGACACGGTCCAGGTGATCTACAACATTTTCGACCAGTCCCCCGAGAAGAATTTGTTCCCGCTGGTTCGGGAGAAAAATGTCGGCGTGCTGGCGCGCGTGCCGCTCGATGAAGGCGCATTGACGGGTACGATTAACGAACAGACGGCTTTCCCGCGCGGCGATTTCCGCGGCTGGTATTTTCGCGGTGCGGACCGGAAACGGCAGGTGGTGGAGCACGTGGAGCCGTTGAAGAAAGACCTCGAAGGTGTGCCGGGAACGCTGCCGGAAATCGCGCTCCGGTTCTGCATCTCCCATCCGGCTGTATCCTCGGTCATCCCCGGCATGCGCCGCGTGAAGACTGTGGAATCGAGTTGCGGAGTCTCGACCGCCGGGCCATTGCCCGAGGACGTGCTCGCAAAACTACGCAAGCACGCCTGGGACAAAAACTTCTACTCCTGATCGCCGCGCGCTGGACCCGGAAGCCCGGAACCGACCGCCCGGAACCGGCCGCTTGACTCTGCCTGCGGCTGTGATAGAGTCTCCTGACATCCCTTGGACACGAGCGAGGTGAAGGATGGAGATTCTCAAGTACATCGATGTTCTGCTCGGGCTGGCGTTGGTGATGGTGCTCGCCAGCACGGTCGTGACGGCGGTCACGCAAATCATTATCACTTCGACCTTTGCGCGGTCGCGCTACCTGCGAGACGGCGTGGCGGATCTGGTGCGCCAACTCGAGCCCTCCCTCGAAACGCACGCGAGGTACATTGCCGAGCTGGTGCTGCGGCATCCGATGGTGTCGCGGCCCAACTCAGCCCTCGGGTTCATCACTTCGCGCATCCGGAACTTTGGCCGTACCGCGGGCGCGCTGGCGTGGCTGCGCAGGTTCATTCCGCAAACGTTCACCGGAGGCACGCTCCCGAATACGAATCCGGCGACGGTCATTCAGCGCGAAGAACTGATCCGGATCCTCCTCGAGTGGGCGGCAAATGAAGGACTGCTGGCCGAGTTCGCAAACCGCCCCGACGCTCCACCGGAATTGAAGGCTGCCACAGACGCGCTGGTTGCGGCCATGGGGAACAACGGCGTTAGCGAACCGGGCGATGTCCTGCACAAGATCAGGACGCAATTACTTGCCGAGGAACAGGCCAACCCGCAGCTCGCAACAACGGAATGTCACAGCCGCGCGATCCTCACGAGTTCCGTAAACGACTTCACCGGCAAAATCTTCTCCTGGTACGACAACACCATGCAGCGCATCTCGGACCATTTCACATTGGAGGCAAAACTCTGGACCAGTGTGATCGCTCTGCTGGTGGTGCTCGCGATTCAACTCGATTCCGTTCAGTTGTTGAAACGGCTGTCCGCCGACGATGCGTACCGGCAATCACTTGTGGATCAGGCCAAGGAATTGGATGCGCGCCTGGATACGAATACGAAGGACATGAGCGATCCGCAGTCGCTCGCCGAGATCAAGACACGCATCGAGGAGCAGCACGCAGAAATCGATTCGTCCCTCTCGACGCTGCGGTCTCCTTCGCTGGCCGTGATCCCAGACCACCTGGTTTGGCAAGGCGTTGAACAAGTGCGGTTCGATCCGAAGAAATACAGCCTGCCCACCGGCAAGACGCACACGCTGAAAATCACGGCCGGCACCGGCGTAACGACTGTGGGATTCCAGAACGATCCGCTCACTGAGATACGGCTCGGGCTGGCCGCGAATCCGAATTTTCGGGTCTATAACGAAAACGGGGGGTTGCGCATTGCGGCCGCTAGCGCAGCCACACCCGGAATGAAACTGACCCTCGATCAAAACGACATCGCGGGTAGCGAGCGTAAAGCGGATTTCGGCCCGCTGTGGACCAGTCTGCCCGGGCTGCTGCTGTCGTGGATCCTGTTAAGTCTCGGCACGCCGTTCTGGTTCGACGCGCTAAAGAACCTGTTGAAGTTCCGCTCGGTGCTCGCTCAGAAGGAAGACGTCGAGCGGCCGTCTACAAAAGCGCAGGCACCGTCGCCACCGGAAAAGAAGCAGGCGGCGGGTGCATCGGCGGGAGGATAACCGTCTACTCGCCCAATTCCTCCAGGAACCGTTCGACTTCGATAGCGGCCATGCAACCCGCCCCGGCGGCGGTGATCGCCTGGCGGTAAGTGCGGTCCTGAACGTCGCCGGCGTGGAAGACGCCTTGTACGCTGGTCCGCGCCCCGCCTTTCGAAACGACGTAGCCATCGGGATCGAGATCGATCTGGCCGATGAACGGAGCCGTATTCGGAACGTGTCCGATGGCCACGAAGAATCCATCGACGTCGCGTTCGTACTTTTCGCCGGTGGCCAAGTTGCGAAGTTTGACTCCAGTGACGACGCCCGCGTTCACGTCGTAGATGTCGTCGACGACGGTGTTCAGAATGAACTGAATCTTCGGATTCTGGCGAGCGCGCTCGATCATGATTTTCGAGGCGCGGAACTGATCGCGGCGGTGAACAACGGCGACTTCGGAGCCGAAGCGCGTCAGGAAGTTGGCCTCTTCCATGGCGGAATCTCCGCCGCCGATGACCATAATTCTTTTTCCGCGATAGAAAAATCCGTCGCACGTCGCGCAGGAACTGACGCCATGACCGACGAGTTTCTTTTCATTCGGCAGTCCGAGCCAGCGGGCGGATGCGCCGGAGGCGATGATGACGGTCTCCGTCTCGTACCATTCACCTTCGATGAACAGGCGAAACGGACGCTTCGATAGGTCGGCCTCGATAACGGAGCCGTGTATGTATTCGGCGCCGAAGTGCTGCGCCTGCTTTTTGATGTTCTCTACCAGTTCGGGGCCGTTGATTCCTTCAGGGAACCCCGGGAAATTCTCAACCAGCGTGGTGAGCGAGAGTTGTCCGCCTGCCTCGTGGCCCGCTACGACAAGGGGTTGCAGGTTGGCTCGCGCAGCATAGATCGCAGCCGTATTTCCGGCACACCCGGAGCCGATAATAATCACTTTGCGCATGATGTCTGTTCGGAGAACCCGACTTATTCACCATGCTAGCAGGAGCGCTCGCGCGGGCGCGCGCCAGGGGCGCTACGATAGGTACGCGCGATTCCGCCGCTTCCGAGGAGATACGCTTGCCCAAACTGTCGCTGAGAAAGACGATTGAAGCCACCAAGCTCAACAAACGAACGGGGTTGGCCGAGCGAGGACCAGATGAGACCATCTCCTTCGGAGCCTTGGTGGAATTCGTCAGTTCCGAGCGCGACAGTGTTCGATTCTCGTACATGGGCGAGACCTATCGCTGCCCGGAAGACGAGTGGCGCTCGGCGACCGTAGAAGTGTCCGGCGCATCGGACCCAACGACGGAAACGTCAAAAGACGCAGCCGCTGCAAACGGCGGCAACCCGGGAAAACCGGGCCTGATCTGGGAGGCGCTATCATCGACTCTTCCCGGAGTCGCGCGGGCAAAGGTGCCCGGAGGTTGGCTGGTGTCGATGAGCGGCCAGAGCTCCGGCCTGACGTTCCTGCCGGATTCGGCTCATGAATGGGACGGCACGTCGCCGGAGAGCTAACGACGTTCAGACGAAGCGCGAGAGGACCTGGTTCACCACAAATGCGCAGACATAGGCGAGTCCGCTCATGTAAGTGAACTGCAGGATCGGCCACTTCCAGCCTCCCGTTTCGCGGCGCACCACCGCCACGGTTGACATGCACTGCATCGCGAACGCGAAGAAGATGAGCAGCGCGAACGCGCCCGCCACGGTAAGGTCCTTATGCAAGGCGGACTGCAACCCGACCGAGTGCTCGTCGCCTTCCATGCCGTAAATGGTGCCAAGCGTGCCGACGATTACTTCGCGTGCGGCAAGCGAACTCACCAGCCCGATGCCGATCTTCCAGTTGAACCCGAGCGGCTTGATCACGGGCTCGATTGTGCGGCCGATCGTCCCGGCGAGGCTGTCGGCGATGCTCGGAGCCTGCCCGTGCGAGAGGGGCAGGTGCGCGAAGACCCACAGCACGATCGCGACTGTCAGGATGACGGTGCCGGCGCGGCGCAGGAAGATGCGGGCACGATCGAAAAGACGTAAACCGATCGATCGGAAAGTGGGATAACGATACGGCGGCATCTCCAGCATGAATGGAGTGCGGCCGCTTTTGAGGATCGTCGATTTCAACATGCGCGCGGTGATGAGCGCTGCGCCAAAACCGACCGCGTACAGCCCGAGCATCGCGGCAGCTTGACGGCCCAGAAATGGGCCGAGCAACTGCCCCTTGGGAATGAACGCCGCGATGATGAGCGTGTATACCGGCAGCCGCGCTGAACACGTCATGAACGGCGCTATGAGAATGGTCGCGATTCGATCGCGCTTGTTCTCGATGGTGCGCGTCGCCATGATCGCGGGCACGGCGCAGGCATAGGCCGACAGCAGCGGGATGAACGACTTTCCCTGAAGCCCGAACTTCGACATCGTGCGATCCGCGATCAGCGCCGCCCGAGCGAGATATCCGGAGTCCTCGAGGATGCCGATGAACAGGAACAGCAGCAGGATCTGCGGCAGAAAGACAACGACGGAGCCGACGCCCGTCCAAACTCCATCGACCACCAACGAGCGGAGCGCCGGGTTCGGAATCAGCCCGCCCACCCACTGGCCGGAGGCCGTGATACCGTTCTGCATCGCATCCATAATGGGGCGGGCGCCCGCAAATATCGTCTGAAAAACCGATATGACGACGATCGCGAAGATCACCGGTCCCAGCACCGGATGCAGAAACACCGAATCGAGCCGTCTTGTCCAGATCGGAGGCGCGGGGGCGTGGTAATCAGCACGGCGGCCGACGCGCGCCGCCCATTGCCGGCAATTCGGAATGTTGTTGAGGACCGGCAGTTCCACCAAGGCGGTGCGCCGGCGCGCGGTGCCGTTCAGCACGCCGGTAAGGAACCACGTTACCTGTTCGACGCCCTCGCCGGTGAACGCACTGATCAACGCGACGGGCGCCCCGAGTTGCGCAGCCAGCGCCTTGTCGTCGATCTCCCCGCCCCGGGAGCGGAGATCGTCCACCATGTTCAGAATGACGAGTGTCGGCAGCCCGAGGCTGAGTATCGGCGCGGCGAGCACGAGATGCCGTCCGAGATTGGTCCCATCCAGAATCAGGAGAATCGCATCCGGTTTGGCGACGCCCGGCATGGTCCCCATCAGCACATCGTGCGTCACCTGCTCATCTTCGGAGCGCGGCGCGAGGCTATACACTCCCGGCAAGTCCACCAGGTCGAGTTCGTTGTCGCCGACGCGGGCCCGCCCGTTATGATGTTCGACGGTCACGCCCGGGAAGTTCGCCACCTTCTGGCGCATTCCAGTGAGGCGGTTAAACAGTGTGGATTTTCCGGAGTTCGGAGGACCGACGATTGCGACCGTCGTGAGACGGGTCTGACCCTCGGGGGATACGAGCGTTGCGGAGGATGCGGCGGAACCGTGACAATCGTTCATCGAAGTCGCCTGGCGCGACCAGTGAAGCTGGCGCAGCCGCTTACAGCATTAATCGGCTGCTACCGATTCCGGCACAACCCACAAACGCGAAGCCGTTTCGCGCCGCAAAGCGATTTCGGAACCGTCCACGCGGAAAACGCGCGGGTCGCCCCCCGGAGCGCAATGCGAAGGAGTCACCACGTGACCCGGTAAAAAGCCCAACTCCATTAACCGCCTGGACACGTCTTCGGGGAGATCCAACCTGTCGAGCACAGCGTGTTCGCCCGCTCTGAGTTCGGCGAGGTTGAGGCGGCGATTCGAGGAGTTTCGAACAGCGCCGGACGACTCCGTCCCGGAACCGTTCTTGAAAGTGAGTTGCAGCATTTTTGATTTCAGTATGATCCTCCGATAAGGCTCTGTCAAGTGACTAAGGTCACCGAATTTCACTGAGATCCACCATCCAAATTACAAGTGACTTGCAAAACCGGATAATCTCCGCTCGAGGCTGAATTTCGATCATTCTTAGTACCTTCAAGACACCCGGGGCAGGTTTTATTCCCACCCCGGAAAGCCCTTCGTTCGGATTAGCCCGGCACACACGACCGGTGGATTGCATAGAATCCAAAAGGAATTCCGCTCCACCACGTGATGCCCGCCATGGCGTCGCGGCTGGCCGTGAAGAAGTACCCCTCGAATCGCTGGTCGTCTTTAGGATCCTTGGGCGTCTTGTTGAAATCGACGTAGAACAGGATACGGTGTTTGATGTAGCTCGGAATACCGAGATAACCCGGTCCCGTGGAGCCGTCGACGTATTGTTGCGGGTCCAGAAGAATCTCGTAGCGGACGCTAAACACGCTGCCGAGATACGTGAGCCGCCCGACGTTGCCGTACACGGACGGCGCATCCAGGATCAGTTTTCCGGCGTGCCCGTCCCAGTTGATGTCGTATTGCGCACCGTATGTGCAGGTGATGTCGTTGGCAGTGATATCACCGCCGCGCGCCATCGGAGCCATCGCGGCCCCGAACATCGCCAGAGCCAGCGCCGGCACGAGCGCCTGCGCAAAGAAACGATTTGTGAACTTCATTTGCTTTTTCCTCCAAAGGTCAGGGCGGAGTGCATTCGCCTCCGCCCGTTGGTGATTGCGCCGGACGATCGCGCGAGACACAACGTCATGGCGCAGAAACCGCCCTAATCGGGCGAGAGTGCGAATGCGACGGCCGGCGGTTCCGATGTCGCAATTGACGGCGTGTTCCAACCGTCAGTCGCCCGGGGCAGCACATCCAGGCGCATGGAGAAAGCCGCCCGGCCATTCGGGCAGTCTCCGACAAGATCCGCTACCGCGAGAATGCCGTGATATCTGCCGGATGCTCCCGCGATGAATGGGCCGCCGCTGTAGCCGGTCTGGCCACTGAATGTTCCGGCCAGGTGGCTACCCTTCGTCAGCGCGAAGCTCCAGTCGGCTTGGTTGTAAGGATGATAGGCCCGAAAGGTTATGTCGACCTCGTCTCCCTTTTCGTATTGGATAAACCCGCAATCTCCAGCGCTCGAGTGGCGGATAGACACCTGGTCGAGCGCGCTGTCGACCGGGTTGTTGTCGATCCAGAGCAGGAGTTTGAACTCATGCGTCAGGGGATCGACGAACTCGGGCGGCGCTGGTTCGAAACGCGTCTCTATCGCGTCGAAACTCAAATCCGCATCCGGGCCCAGCACCTGGAACTCCGGAAAGTTCTCCGTCAGGTCCTCGCCTGCATCGTTGAGCAGCCGGAGACGAAACTCATAAAGTCCGGCCCGATCGGGTTCGGTGCTGTCGAACTTGAAGAACGCTGAGGCCCGTTCGCGGCGGGCATTCGCATCGGCCCAGTGGCCGCCCTCAGGCGCTTCGTCCGGAGGAATGACAAAGCTGCTTGTGCTATCCGGGCCCAGCGGATAGTGCCGGAGCACCAGGCTGTCCCCAACGCTCACAGAATAGCTTCGATCGACTGGCTCCAACACGACGTGTGTCGCGTAGGGTTCGCGGAGTGGCGTCCCGTCCCCGTCCGTCAGCCGCTTGTATGTCCAGCGATAGCGGGTGATCCCTCCGTGGAGTGCATCGCCCCAGATCACCCATGGCTCCAGAGATCCAGCGAATGGTCGGAAGATAGTGCCATCGGGGACCCGGCCGGCGTTGTCGCCCGATTGCGGGATGTTGCGTACGTTCACCGATTGCCCGATGGTCCCGACTCCTACGAGAGGGCCATGCAGCCGCGGAGGTTCGCCGCAATAGTGCACCCGTCGATCGTGCAGCCGGATACTCACCTCCGTTCCGCACCGGTAGTTCCACCGCGTTGCGCAAACGATCTCAGGCGAATAGATGTTCGTCCAAACGCCATCGACGACGTACTCGATTTCGAAGTACAGATTCACGTTGTCGCCGAGCGTGTAAAAGACGGGTATGTCGAATCGCCCCTGTTCGTTCGTCATCACGACCCCGATCTCCGTCAGATCCAGCCGGTCGTAGATCATCAGCGGGCAGAGGAACGGCGTGAGAATCACGGCGTTTTCGGACAGGTAATCGCGAACCGCCGAGGCCTCGTGCAAACGGTCCATCATCTGCACCTCGGGTGGAGGAGGCGGCGATGGCAGCGGCACCGGCAGGGCCGGCGTCTTCGGTACCGGCAAGAGACCCTTGGGCGGGTCGCCGGGATCGAACGGAATGTGCGCTGGACCGAGTCGCATGGCGCCGAGCAGGGCAGCGCGAACGTCCAGAATCTGGAAATCGCCGAGAGACTGCACCCGATCGCGCAGAGGCGTCACGTGATAAATGTGAACCCGCGCGTGGCAGACCGGGAAATTGAACCCCGGCAGTTCGTTCATGACGCGTCCCCGGACACGGCAACTCCGAATCAGGAACCGGGTAGCCACATCTTGCGGTACCGCGGCCACCTTCTGCTCGGGCGAGGCAGCATCGAACTGAACCGCCGGTTCGTATGCACCGATGCGGTCGAGTTTCTTCGGGGTGATGTCTTTCAACCCGTTGGGACCGATAAAGAGTCGCACCGCCGGGTCGATTTTGTCGGGGGCCTCGATCGCCGCCGCCTCGTCCTTGACGGGCGCCGAGCCGAGCAGATCGCCACGAGATGAAAACAGGTAAGCGGTCAGGTCGTATCGATCGGGCTTCCCTTCAACAGGGATATTGAATTTGATCAGCATTGTCTTTTTCTCCGGGGCAGCTAAGAGCGCCCTCGACAGGGAATGCGCCGGATCTGCGATCGAGACCCAACGGGCAATCTCAAAGAATGCGGGACCGCAGTAGAATAGGCCTAATATGAGCGCTGGGCCCGCTACGAATATCACGGAATTGCTGCTCGATTTTCAGAACGGGAACGCATCGGCGATGGACCGCCTGATGCCCCTCGTTCTCGGGGAGTTGAAGCGAATCGCGGCCCGGTATATGCGCAACGAACTCCACCGGTCCGTCCTGCAAACCACCGCCCTGGTGAACGAAGCCTACCTGCGTCTCACCCACGGCAAAGCCGCGTTCGAAAACCGCATCCACTTCTTCGGAATCGCCGCGTCGGCAATGCGGCAAATCCTGGTGGATTACGCCCGCACACGAATGCGCCAGAAGCGGGGAGGCGGAGCGGCGAAGCTCGACCTGAACGACGCGGACATCGCTATTAACGACTGCTCGGCCGATATGATCGCGCTCGACGAAGCACTCGGGCGGTTGGCGGAATTCGATGCCCGGAAAAGCCGCGTCGTCGAATTGCGCTTCTTCGGCGGACTGGAAGTGGCGGAGGTCGCGTCACTGCTCAAGGTTTCGGAGAACACCGTGATCCGCGACTGGAGTATCGCCCGGGCATGGTTGCGGAACGAATTGTCGTCCCGCCAGCCATGACACCGGCACTTTGGCGCAAGGTGGAGGAGATCTTCCACTCGGCGATGGCCCGCCCGCACCACGACCGCGCACGGTACCTGGATGACGTCTGCGGGAGCGATGCGGACGTGCGCCGCGAGGTCGCGCGCCTCATAGACAGGGCAGAGGAGTCGGGCGGGTTGCTGACCGGAGGTTTCAGCGAGATCGCGGCATCGCTGGTGAGCGACGAGGAGGAGTTCGAGCCGGGGCAGTTCTTGGGGGCATACCGGATCGTGCGCAAGGCCGGCAGTGGCGGCATGGGTCACGTATATGAGGCCGAGGATACGCGTCTCGGCCGGCGGGTCGCCATCAAGCGCCTGGCGCTCGGACACCGGTGGAACCCGGAAATGGCGGTGCGGTTTCAGCGCGAAGCGCGGTTGACCTCGGGACTGAGTCATCCCAACGTGGTGACCCTGTTCGATGTCGGCGAATTAGAAGGCACGGTATACCTGGTCACCGAATTCATCGAAGGCGAGACCTTGCGCTCGCGCCTGAACCGGGCCGAACTCACCGAAGATGAAGTGCTCTCCATCGCGATACAGACGGCAGCGGCGCTATCCGCGGCTCACCGGCTCGGGATCGTGCACCGCGATATCAAACCCGAAAACATCATGATCCGCGCCGATGGGTTGGTGAAGGTCGTGGATTTCGGGATGGCAAAGGCGCAGGCGGCCTCGGCCGGGGCGGACTCGGGCCGGTCGATGGCGACGGCCACGGGAATGATGCTGGGGACACTCGCCTATGCCGCGCCCGAACAGCTAAAGGGCGGGGCTGTCGGTCCGCCCGCGGATTTGTGGAGCTTCGGGATCGTGCTGTTCGAGATGTTCGAGCGCCGCCGTCCGTTTTCCGGCGAGACTCCCATTCACGCAGCGATGGCGATTCTCGACACCCCCGTACCGCCAATGCGGAACACTCCGCCGGCGGTGGCGACGCTGATCCAGCAACTGCTCGAAAAGGATCCCGGTCAACGACCGCAAAGCATCACCGAAGTCCGCGAGACCCTGGAGCGAGCGAAAGCAGAATCCGCGCGGTCCACCCGTCGCAACGCGAAACATCCGTGGGGCTGGGTTGTCGCGGCCGCAATCGTCGTCGTTGCCGCGATCATCGCGACGATAGTTTGGAACCAGAAGAGTTCGGACGTGGTTCCGTCCAGTCTGCTCGCACAGCCCCGTCAACTGACCGATTCTGGCGACGTGCGGCTGGATGCGGTGTCGCCGGACGGACGGTACGTCGGATATGTGCGAGGAAGTCCTGGCGCCCAGAGCCTGTGGGTGCGGCGGACCGATGGCTCGGAAGACCGTCAACTCTCCGAGGAGTCTACCGGCCGCTACGTCGGGCTGACGTTCTCGAACGACAACCGGTCGATCTACTGCGTGCAGTACAAGAGCGGGCTCGACTCGGACCTTCTTCGGTACGAGGTGTCGGGCGGCCAGCCGGTGTCGATCCATTCGGACGTCGATTCCGCCGTCACGTTCGCGCCGGACGGCATGCGGTTCGCGTTCGTCAGGACCACGCCCGATTCGTCACTGATCATCGGCAATCTCTCCGATTCGTCCGAAGAGGTGTTGTTGAGAAGAGGCGCACCGGAGGGCATTTCGCGGGCTGCGCCGGCTTGGTCCCCGGACGGAACGCGTGTGCTTGCGGTGACCTACACGACGGCGCGCGCATCGACGTATCGCATGACGCTCACGGCCGTGAACGTCCAATCGCACGAGGCGCGGACGGTTTCCTCCGAGTTCGCATTCATGGGCCGTCCCATGTGGGTGGCTGGAGGAATCGTTGTAGCCGCGAGCCGAGTTCAAGGAAACGCGCAGTTGTTCCTTATCTCCGCAACGAATCGATCCGGGGCTCCGCTGACCCGCGACCCCTTCAAATACGTCGATGGCACTGTGACGGCCGATGGGCGAACGCTGGTGACGGTCCGCGGTTCGGCGCGTTCGTGGATTTCGTTTGCCGAACCCGGAGAGATCCCGCCCAAAGTGGAGCGCCTGCACTCGTTATCCGACGGCGATCGCCGTGAACATTTTTCCGGCTTGCGATGGTTCGGCAAAACACAGTTGGTGGTGCCCGTAGACGCCGCTGACAACGTGCATCTGTGGACCATCGCCATGCCCCCCAACGGAGGACGCCGGCAGTTGACTTCAGGCGAGGCAAAGGACCTGTACGCATCGCCCTGCGGCACCTCGGCGATTGTTTATGTTTCGCGGCGTGCCTCGGACTGGGATATCTGGCGCCTCGACCCGAAGTCGCAAGCTACTACCCGGATAACGGAGGGGGTCGTAAACCCGACCTTCCCACAGTGCACGCCGGATGGGAAGGCCGTGCTGTACCAGGCAATGAGCCAGGGTGCCCGGACTCTGTGGAGCGTGTCCGTTCCGGGCGGCACACCGCGCCAACTGACGCAGCATATCTCGCAATTCCCGGCGATGTCCCGCGATGGTGCTACATTTGTGGCGCAGTACGCAACCGAGCGTGCGGGCGGCAATTGGATTGTAGGACTCTTTTCGATGCAGGGCGGTAATCCCAAACGAGTATTTGAGGGCATCGATCCGAATTCGCCTTTGCGCTGGCATCCGACCAAGCCAGCGTTCACGTGGATGAAGACGCACGAGCGAGTTACCGAGTTTTGGACACAACCGGTGGACGGCGGCAGCCCAAAAAAGGAATTTGCTGTAGCGGAACCCGGCCAGGTTGTGGACTTCGACTGGTCGCCCGATGGGCATGTGCTGGCCTATCTGACGAACGTCCCCGATTCCGATGCAGTCGCATTCCGGCTGAGATGAGTTGGGTGCGATTCACGATTTTGGCGCAACTCCAAATGTCAGTATTCACAAGGAGGATTCTATGATGACGAAACATAAGGTTCTGCTGTTCATCGCCGGCATCGCGACAATCGGCACGAGCGGACTGGCTGTGGGCAGCGACTGCGGCGGGCCGGGCATGAAACAATTTAGTGCGCCATTGCGTCCCTACCCGCCAGTTCCGGTGCAGGCTCTCGAGAAGCCCCACAACATCAATTCTGCGTATCAGTTCGGGCTCGGAACCGCCGTGCAGGGTGTTGCCGTCACGGTGAAACTGGCGCCGGAAAAGGGCGAACCCCTGGTAGTGAAACTAGAGCCCTGCCCCGCCCCCAACATCCCACAACTGTTCACCTTCTCCGCTACCGATCTGCCGACCGTCACGAAACTGTGGCAGCCAGGCACCATGATCAGCTTCGACATCAGCGCTCCCAAAGGACGCAAACTGCCGAAGATGTTCTTCGTGAAGGGCGTCGATCTTGCGGGTCCAGAGAAAAAACAGTGACGCAAAACTAAACCGGCACGGCGTGATACGGAGTTCGCGCCGTGCCTGCTACAATGCTTGCGGTGTCTGATCTTACGACCAGGCAGATCTACTCCCGGGAGGAAGCGCTGCGGGTCCTGAAAATCTCCCAGCGCCAGCTTCGGAGTTGGGAGCGGCAAGGACTCGTGCCGGAACGGAGTGAGTTTGCCCTGCCCGATCTGCTTGCCCTGAATACGTTAGCGAAGCTACGGAGGAGCCGCGTGCCCGCCGTTACTTTGCGGCGCGCGATTTTGGCGCTCCGAAAACGGGTTCAGTCCGCCGCCGACCCGTTGACCCAATTCCGAATCTATAGCGAAGGCAACCGAGTCCGCGTCGATATCGATGGAGGGACGATCGAGGCGGTGTCGGGTCAGCTTCTGCTCGATTTCGGTCCGGCGGAGATGAAGAAGCTCCTTTCATTCCCGCGCGAGCAGGGGAAGGAGAGCGCCGAATCGGCCCGGCGTCACAAGAAACGGCTGGAAGCGGAACTGCTCTTTGAGAAGGGCCTCGAGATGGAGCAGACCGCCGCTCCCATCGACGACGTGATCGCGGTTTATGAGCACGCGTTGGAGCTAGATCCCCAATCGACAGGCGCACTGGTGAACCTCGGCACGATTTTCTTCAACCAAGGCCAGTTGCACAAATCCGAGGAATACTACCAGAGGGCCATCCAGGCTGATCCCGGTTATGCGCTGGCGCATTTCAACCTAGGCAACCTGTACGACGAACGCGGAAACCGCGAGCAGGCCCTGAAGCACTACCTCGCAGCCCTCGATTTAAACCCGCAGTACGGAGACGCCCATTACAACCTGGCACTCTTGTACCAGGCGATGGGGGACGTGCTCAGAGCCGTCCGTCACTGGAAGATTTACCTGAAAATCGACCCGAACAGTTCCTGGGCCTCCATCGCGCGCCGGGAACTGGAAAAACTCAAAGACGCGACGATCGTACGCGGCAGAGCCTAGCAGGGTCCGCCGCGACGTCCGGCACTACTGAATGGGCAACAGCGGGTTTTTGGCTTGGGTCTTGAATTCGTACTGCTGGATCTCCATGGCCGCTTTGCCGTCGTCGAATCGAACAACGCGGCCGCGCGCCACCAGGCGCAGAGCGCACTTGCTGTTCAACTGTGCCGGCCAACTGATAGAGACCTCGATTCGGCGCCCTGGCAGCAACATCTGTTCGGAGGTGAAAAGCACACCGGTGCTGCTCATGTTAATCGTTTTGCCGTTCCCGTTTTCATCGCCGGTCTTCTTGTTCAGGATTTTGTAGCGAACCTCACGCTCAATGGAGAAGCGATCGGACGTCCTCCGGTCGGCCTGGGTATCTGTGTTCACTCGCGTACCTCGTCGGATTGAATGAGTTTCTGCTTTATCTTGCGGCATCCGGTCGCGTTCAGGCAATAGGGTTATGGACCTATTTTTTCGCAGTACTTCCGGCTCATCAAACTGCAACCGAGGTTTTAGGAAGGGTGGTAGAACACAGCCGGCGGACCCGGGAGATCCGCCGGCATGCGTAGTTCGGGTACTACTGCGAAGTGGCGGACTTGCTGGCCTGGGCGAACTGATCGACGTTGCTCTTATCGATCAGCGTCGTGCCTGTATCGACAAAGACGGGTACCGGCGCAAAGGTATCCTGCGACCAGTTCTTCGACAGCGGCGACAGCGGATGATGGTGCATATCATCCAGTTGTTTCAAACCAAAATAGGCCATGGTGTAAGGCTTTTGGGCGACCGTGGCGGAGATGAAACCTTTGCGAATGCCTTCGAGCGTCCGTTGATCCGTATCCATCGCGACCACGATTTTGTCGGTCGCATTCTTGCGGCTCAGCACCTCGGCAACTTCCGGGCAGGAGATCGCTTCCAGACAGACAAACGCGTCGACTTTTGTTCCCTTCTCCATCATCTCCATCGTGCGGTCGAAAGCCACCCGCGCATCGCCCCTCATGTCGACGATCTCAGTGATTTTGATCCCGGGGTGATCGGTGAACACATCCTTATAGCCGTGAAGGCGCTCGATGAGGTTGGTCTGCTCGGGAATCGTGTACACGACAACGTTGCCTTTGCCGTTGAGTTTCTCGGCCGCCACTGTTGCGGCAATCACACCGGCCTTGTAGTTATCTGTTCCGATAAACATCACGCGGCCGCTTTCCGGGGCATCGGAATCGATCGTGAGGACGGGTACGCCTTGCGAAATCGCGGCGTCGATGTCCGGCTTCAGGATCTTGGCATCGGACACCGAAACGAGAATGCCGGAAGGCTTCTTGGCAAGGGTGCTCTGAAACTGCTCATGCTGCGCTTTTGGATCGTACGTCTCCGGACCTACCATTTCAGCTCTGATCTGGAGCTGGCTCGCAGCATGGCTCAAACCAGCGAACGCCTGCTGCCAGTAGGGTACTTTCGTATTGGTCGCAACAAGGTAGTACCTCTCGTTTGGATCGTGTGCAGAACCTCCGCAGTTCACCAGCGGGAGCGCGACGGCAAGAATCAGGAACGGGAATGAAAGCCTGGACATTTCTCCTCCAAGCCGGAGTATATAACTTCTTGCTGCTTCTGCGCTTCCGGGCTCCGGCATCCCCAGCGGGCGAGGCCCGCCCGGCCGCGAGTCCCCTACCTCGCGAAGCGATCCCGAATCGCAAAGGAAGTTTGAACAGGTACAATCCTCCAATTTTGCGCTGCTAATTCGATGGAAATTGGTGCGTTGCGTGCTCTGTGTCACGTCGTTGTTATGTCTGGGTATCGCGCAGTTATGGCTGGGCATCGTGCAAGGCGAAAGAGAATTCGTGCGGTTTTACCTTCGGATCCGTACGAATCGGCAAGAATTGCCGGACTTCGCTATGTTACCGATGAACTTCCAGGGATTTCGAGGCGGCGAAGAGGGCAGGGATTTACCTATGTGTCGCCGCAGGGAAGGACATTGAACGATCGCGAAGCACTGCAACGAATTCGTTCACTGGTAATTCCTCCCGCCTGGACGCATGTGTGGATCTGTCCGATCCCAGAGGGTCATATCCAGGCGATCGGCTACGACCAACGCGGCAGAAAACAATATCGCTATCACACGTTGTATCGCGCAGTTCGGGATGCGACGAAGTACGAGCGCCTGGCCGCCTTCGGCGCCGTGCTGCCGTCCATTCGCGAGCGCGTCCACGCCGATCTCAGACGTCCGCAGTTGACGCGGGAAAAGGTGCTGGCGACAGTCGTCCGTCTGCTTGAAGAAACATGCATCCGGGTGGGGAATGAAGAGTACCGGAAACAGAATGAGTCGTTCGGACTGACCACGCTCCGCAGCCGTCACGTGCGGATCCACGGCGCTACACTCCGTTTTCACTTCAAAGGCAAAAGCGGCCAGGTCCACGATATCGAACTGACGGACCGGCGCCTCTCGCGCGTGATTCGCGAATGCCAGTGCATCCCCGGACACGAATTGTTCCAGTACATCGACGAAGACGGCGAGCGCTGCCGCATCGAATCGGGAGACGTGAACGCGTATCTTCGGGAAATTACGGGCGAATCCTTCACTGCGAAAGACTTTCGAACGTGGAGCGGGACGCGCGAAACGGTTGAGGTGCTGGAGGCCATGGGTCCTGCCTCATCCCAGTCGGCAGCGAAGAAGAACATCGTGGAAGCCGTGAAGCAGACCTCCGTGAGGCTCGGCAATCGTGCTGCGACCTGCCGGAAATACTATGTTCACCCGGCCGTTCTGGATGCGTACACCGACGGATCGCTATTCGACTTTATTCGAGACGCGAGGGCGCAACCGGGGCCGCACGGACTATCTCGCGAAGAAGTCGCGATGATGAGGTTGCTCGAGAAGCGTTCACTCGAACCGCTGAAGAAGGTGGCGGCAGATCCCTATTTGGGAGAAATGCTCGAGGAGAGCGTCAAGGCTCTGGCGGAAGCAGTGGCCTGAGCCTGCTTCTGCGGCGCTTGCGCGGCGTCGAGGAAACTTCCGGCGACCGCCGTTGCAAAACGGCCGCCGGATCTCGCGAGGAGAATCAATGATGCTCGGCCGCGGGCCCTATCAAGGGGGATGCAGTCGCGGCCGGCGCGGGCTTTAACGGTACTTTCAGCGTTCCCGGCAACGGATTCGACCGGGCATCGATATCCGTCAGGCAGAACAGCAGCAGCAATCCCAAAAACAGAAATCCCGAAGTGGCGATGATGCCGTTTATCGGCTTGTCGTGCCTCAGGTGCATGAAAATCAGCGCGACGAGCGACGCCTTTACAGTCGCGATCCCGATGGCGATCACGACATTGCCGTTCCCGAAATCGAAACTCGCGGCGAATACGGTCAGCAGCGTGAGCACCAGGAGCGCGCCCAGCGTCGCCATGTAGACTTTCGGACCGCCATGCGCGTGCTTATTCGTAGTGGTGGTATCGTGTGCGCTCATTGGATCAAGTATAGTAACGGAAACAAGTAAATCCAGATTAAGTCGACCAAGTGCCAGTACAACCCGACTAAGTCCACCGGCGTGTAGTAATTCGAGTTATACCGGCCGCGGATGGCTTTCACCAGCAGGAACGACAACACGACGATTCCCGCCAGAATGTGGAAGCCGTGCAGCCCGGTCATCATGAAATAAAAACTGAAGAACATGAACTGACCGGGCACTGCGTCGCCGGGGTGATGATAGAACCGGCCCGGAAGCAACCCCTCGTGGAACTTGTGCGAATATTCGATGTATTTCACGCCGAGAAAAATGGCCGCGCATGCAATCGTCAGAATCAGGAACGTGACTAACTGCTTCTTCTTGCTGTTCTGTGCGGCCCAAACGGCCATCACCATCGTGAAACTCGAGATCAGGAGGACGATCGTGTTCAGCGCGCCGAGGCTCCGATCGAGATGGTGATGGGCGTGGAGGAATGCCTCCGGGAACTTGGCCTGCATCAGCCCGAAGCCCACGAACAGGCCTCCGAACATCAGAACTTCGGTAGTCAGGAACAGCCACATCCCGATCTTCGACGCGTCGAGTTGCTGCTCCTTCGTCGAGAAATGATGCTGCAGCGTCGGATCGTCGTGGCCGTGATGGTCGAGCGTTACCGCTTGAGTGCTCATCCTTTTACTTCCCTTCCCCGGCGACCACTAATTCCGGAACGACCGGTTTCCGGTAGTCGTACGGAGCGCGGTCGAGAACCGGCGTCTCCTCGAAGTTGTGCTTGATCGGCGGCGACTGTGTTTTCCATTCAAGCGTCGTTCCTAACCACGGGTTCGCGGGTGCGTGACTCTTCCCGAACAGCGAACCGACCAGGTAGAACAACGTCAAGAACAGCCCGGCTCCCAGTATCCACGACCCATAAGTCGAAAACGCGTGCAGCGGCTGGAATTGATCCAGGTAGTTATAGTAGCGGCGCGGCATTCCGCGGCTGCCTAACAGAAATTGGGTGAAGAACGTGACGTTGAATCCGATGAATACGAGCACGGCGCCGATGCGCGCCAGCGTCTCGTTGTACATCTTGCCCGTCATCTTCGGCCACCAGTAATGCAGTCCCGCCAGGAATGCGATTACGGTTCCGCCCATCATTACGTAGTGGAAATGCGCGACGACGAAGTAAGTATCGGTCAGGTGAACATCGGTGGCTAACGCACCGAGGAAAATGCCGGTCAATCCGCCGATGGCAAACAGCAGCAGGAAGTTCACCGCGTATAACATCGGAGCTTCCAGCGATATGTTGCCGCGCCACATCGTAGCCAGCCAGTTGAACACCTTGATTCCCGACGGAATAGCGACCAGGAAGGTAAGAAACGAAAAGATCACCGTGGCGAGTTGGCTCTGGCCGGCGACAAACATGTGATGTCCCCACACCAGGAAGCCGATCAGCGCAATCGCGACGCTCGAGAAGGCGATGGAGCGGTATCCGAAGATCGTTTTCTGTGAGAAAGTCGGGATCACCTCTGAAATGATCGCCATGCCAGGGAGAATCATGATGTAAACCGCCGGGTGCGAATAGAACCAGAAGAAGTGCTGGAACAACACCGGATCGCCGCCTAGTTTCGGATCGAAGATGCCGACGCTGAACGCCTTCTCCATTAGCAGCAGCAACAGCGTGATCGCGAGCACCGGCGTGGCGAGCACCTGGATGATCGACGTCGCATACATACCCCAGCAGAACAGCGGCATCTGGAACCAGCCCATGCCCGGCGCGCGCAATTTATGGATGGTGGCAATGAAGTTGATCCCCGTGAAAATCGATGAGAATCCGAGGATGAATACGGCGAGGGTCATGACGCCGACGCTGCCCGAAGTCGTCGTGCTGTACGGCGTGTAGAAAGTCCAACCCGTGTCCACGCCGCCGGTGATCATGGCCGTCAGCGCGAATAGCGCGCCAACGACATAGATATAAAAACTGGCCAGATTCAACCGGGGAAAGGCGACGTCCTTCGCCCCGAGCATCAGCGGCAGAATGAAATTGCCCAACGCCGCGGGGATCGAAGGGATGATGAACAGGAACACCATGATCGCCCCGTGCAGCGTGAAGACCTTGTTATAAGTCTCCGCCGTCATCAGGACTTGGCCGAAGAGCATGTGCTTCGGGTTCAGTAGAGCCAGGCGCACCAGCAGCGCAAACATCCCGCCCAGCAGAAAGGCGGTCATCACCGCCACCAGGTACATGATGCCGATGCGCTTATGGTCCACCGTGGTCATCCACGACCACAGCCCCTTGTCCTCGTTCAGATAGTTTTTCGGTACGGCGTCAACCGTTGCAGCGTGTGCCATGTCTATTTCTGCGCCTTGATGAACTGAATCAGAGCGCTGATCTCGCGCTCGCGAAGCAGGCCCTGGAACACCGGCATGATATTCTCGTAACCCGCTACCACTTTGGCCGACGGGTTCATCATCGATTCCCGCAGGTAGTTCTCGTCGGCGACGAACTTCTTACCGTCGGACATCTTCACCATGTGCCCGAATAACTGCTTATAACTAGGGCCTCCACCCGCGATACGGGTGCCATCGATGCTGTGGCAGGTGGCGCAGCCTTTGCTTTCATACAGCAGCGCTCCGTACTGCACGGGCGTCATGGTCTTCCACTCGTCGCCGCCTTCCTCCACCCACTTCTTATACTTGGCGTCGTTCTCGACATAGATTTTGCCCATCATGTCGGAGTGGCCTTTCCCGCAATATTCGGCGCACGTCAAACGGTGCAGTCCTTCGACAGTCGGCTGGAACCACACTTCCGTGTAGCGGTTGGGAATGACGTCCATTTTCACCCGCATCTCGGGAACATAGAAGTCGTGGATGACATCCTCGCTGGTCATGATGAACCTCACCGGCTTGTTCACCGGAAGGTGCACTTCGTTCAGCGTCCTCGTTCCATCGGGATACTCGAATTGCCAGACCCATTTCTTGGCGGTCACCGAGATCTCGAGCGCGTTTCCGGGCGCGACAGAGGCGTGCATGTAGTTGGTGAAACCCCAGAAGAACACGCCCATAACGATCACCAGCGGTATGATGCTCCAGGCCAGTTCCAACTGCACATGATCGGTGATGTGCGGCGTCTTGCGGCCCGGTTTCCGGCGGTAGCGAATCACCGACCAGATCGCCAGACCGGCCACCAGGACGAAGAAGAAGATACTCATATAGACGAGGAACATGAACAGCGAGTCCACGTCCTTGGCGTATGCCGACCCTTGCGGCGGCAGGAATAGTGAGCGTAACCAGTTCATCTTGCGGCTACCAAAGTCTCCTCGCGCGAAGCCCTGCCGCGTTCCTTCCGCCAGAACGCATAGAGCATCGCCCCTAGCACCAGGACGGTGATCACCCCGCCCCCACGCATGACATTTGTTGCGAATAAGGTGTACGAGCGGGACTGCGGATCGTAGTGATAACAGAACAGCAGCAACTTGTCGATCGTGAACTTACCCTTGCCTTCCGCGGCTTCGGTGAGAGCGAAGCGCAGGTCCCTCGGCTTGAACTTGATTCCGTAGAGGTAGCGCGACATCCGGCCGTCCGGAGTCAAAATCATGATCGCCGCGGCATGCGCGTACTGCTCGATCTTCTCGTCGTAGCGGTAATGAAATCCGATCTGCTCGGCCAACTGTTTGGCGTGATTCTCACGATCGGCAAGAAAATGCCATCCCGCGGCCGCACGCCCGTAGTTGCCCAGGTATACCTGCCTCTTCTGTTGGGCCAGATCGAACCCTTCGCTCGGATCGATGCTGATCGTCACCACTTCGAATTCGTTTCCGATCGTCCACGGGATTTCGCGCAGCGCCGCCGTCTGCCCGTTCATCACGAGGTTGCACAGCATAGGGCAGCGGTAATAGACGAGATTCAGGATGACCGGGCGGCCCTGGTTGAAGAACTGCCGCAGCGCGACAGGATATCCGTTCTCGGCGGTGAACGTAAGGTTCAGGTCGATGTTACGGCCGATCTTCTCATCGACGCCGACTCCTTCGAGCATCGTAGGAAGAGGCTGTTCAGCGCGTGCCACCGCCGCCAGGCCTAGCCCTGCGATAACCGTCGCCTTCACCCAGATGGACCAGTGAAGCATAGGATTACTTCGTCACCGCCGGGGCGGCAGCCATCGCGACCGGTTCCAATTTCTTCGGTGCCTGATCGGCCGTCGGGTACTTCAGTTTCCCTGTCGCGGCCTCGGAGACCAGCAACGCCATCGCGCGGTCGATCGGCAACCGCACCTCGCCTTTCGTCTTGTCCAGATATCCGTAATGAGTGAGGTTCCAGTTCTCTCGAGCATGCACCTGGTTGAGTTCATCGGATGTTACCGAGAGAACCTTCTGGTATTCCTCGCGTTCACGAACGTAGTTGTAGTAGTACGTGACTCCGACCACAACGGCCATGAACAGTGCGACGGTGGCGATTAGGAATCCGAAGATGCCTCGCGCATTCGGTTCGTCGGCGTCGAAGCCGGCGTCGGCTGCTGTGATTGGTTTCAGCTCTTCGCTCATTCGATCCTCAAATGTTCTCGAAGTTCAGCCCTTGCGCGAATCGCAGGTCGCCCACTGGCACCAGCGCCTTCCGCCGGAGCCTGGCCCAGAACGCGTATGCCAGTACGCCGGCAACACCGGCCAGAGCCACGAAATCCATCCAACTCACCGCGACGCCTTCTTTGTGGAATACGGGCATGATCAACCAGTACATATCGATGAAATGCATGCCGACGATCCACGCTGCCGCGATTCCGAGAAACTTCAGGTTTCGCTTGTTCGCCCGGAAGATCAGAAACAGAAACGGCAGTATGAATCGCCCGAACAGCAGCACACCACTTACCGCCTTCCAGGAACCGTGCATTCGCATGCGATAGAAGATGGTTTCTTCGGGAAGATTCGCGTACCAGATCAACAGGTATTGCGAAAACGCGATGTAGGCCCAGAAGACCGTCAGCGCGAACATCCACTTACCGAGGTCGTGATAGTGTTCGGTGGTGATCGAGTTCGAAAGCACTCCCGCCCGCCGCATTCCGAGCGCGATCAGCGTCAGAACACCGAAGAACGCCAGCGCCCCGCCGGCCAGGCAGTAGACGCCGAAGATGGTCGAATACCATTTCGGATCTAGCGACATGATCCAATCGAAGCTCGCCAATGTGCCCGTTACCATCACCAGCAGCAGTCCCGGCGCGCTCCAGCGCGAGCACGCATTCATCTGGTTGATCGATTTCTCACGGTCCTGCTTTGTGGACTGGCGATAGATGGCGATCGCCCACAGACTCCACAGACCGAAGAACACCAGTCCACGGATTGTGAACATCAGCGGGTTGAGGTAGACGGACTTGCTGCGAACCACGGCCTCTTTGGCCAATACGTCCGCGTGCGTCCACTCGTACAACTCGTGTACCCCGAAGGCCACCGGCAGAAAGAGCAGCAGACCCACCGGAAGTCCGGCCATGGTGGTCTCCATCAGCCGCCGCACGGGGACGCTCCATGCCGAACCGGTCAGGAACTGGATCATTACAAAGAATGCGCCGCCCAGCATGATCGTCACTGCAAAAGAGAAACTGACCAGGTACGATTGCAGGAACTGCGCACGGTCCACGCCGAATGCGGCAATGCACCCGATAACGCCGAGCAACGCAATGAAGAAGATGGCATTGCGCCCGCGCTGCCAAGATCTCTCTTCCAGGTAAAAACTATCTCGATGTGGTTGTGCGTGATGCATCGGCTACTTCAACTCCGTTCTTATGTTTTCCGGGACATCCTCGATCGTGCCGCTTTGGGCGCGCTGTAATGCCCGAACGTAGGCGACAATCGCCCACCGGTCGTTCTCGGATTGAATCTGATATTTATAGGCCGGCATCGATCGACGGCCGTTGGTGATCGTGTCGAAGATGTCTCCGTCGGCCAGGCTCTTGGCCCGTGCGTCGGTCAGGTTCGACGGCTGCCACGACGGCGTCCGCACGGCTACGATGCCCTTTCCGGTCCCCGTCTTGTCGTGACACGGCGAGCAGTACGTGTTGAAGCGCGCCTGCCCCGCCTTCAGCAATTGCGCGTCGATCGCCAGCGGATTCTTGCCCGTGTACAGTCCCGCCGCCGTAAACCCCGTGTGCAGGATATCGGCGTCCTTCAGATGTCCCCACGCGACGGTTCCCGCGGGAGGACGGCGATTCGACCGGCCGTCCTCAAACAACGGACTCGAAGACTGCGCCTTGTATTTCTCCTGCTTCTCCATGTCCTGGAAGATATGAACCGCCGGATCGCGCTGCTTTCCTAATCCACAACTCGTCAGCAGCAGAGAACCGGCCACGATCGCGGACAGCGGCGCGAGACAATACCCGAGCATCCAAAGCTTGTCCGTGTTCATCACGCCTCCACCAACTCGGTGACGGTAGCGCCCAACTGCTGCAGCAGCGCGGCACTCTCGTCGGGATTGAACACCGGATCGGTCGCTTCGATGGCGAGCAGGAACTTATCGTCGGTAGCACCGGCGTATCGCGAGTAATTGAAGATGGGCCGGTAGTAAGTCGGCAGCCGGTTCAGATGAAACATGCCGAACACAGCCGCGAATGCCGAGAAGAGTACCGTGAGTTCGAACATGATCGGTACTGAGAACTCGACGGAGAACAGCGGCTTTCCACCGATCACCAGCGGATAATCGACAGCGCCCGTCCACCACACCAGAAGAGTCGCCGAGATCAGGCCGAGCGTTCCTCCGCAAAAGACGATGAAGCCGAGCGGCGACCGCGGAATGCCGATCGCGTCGTCGATGCCATGTACGGGAAACGGCGAGTACGCGTCCATGTGCGTGTAGCCGAACTCGCGCGCCGCCCTCGCTGCCGCCACAAGCTTTCGATCATCGTCGAACTCGCCGACCAGTCCGTAAAACTTCGGCGCCAGGTCCCGTTGCTTGATGAAGAGTGCTTTCAGGCTCAATGCGACACCTCCGCAGTCTTGGCGTGCGCGCGATCGTGCTTCTGTGCCGCCAGCACGCCTTTCACTTCGGAAGCGGCAATCATCGGCACGAAGCGGATGAACAGCAGGAACAGCGTCAGGAACAGCCCGAAGGTTCCGGTGAACGTGAGGATGTCCACGATGCTCGGCCGGAAGTATCCCCAACTCGAGGGCAGAAAGTCGCGGTGCAGCGAACTGGCGATAATCACGAATCGCTCAAACCACATGCCGATGTTGATGAAGATCGACAGCACGAACATCACCGGAATACTGGTCCGCAGACGCTTGAACCAGAAGAACTGAGGCGAGATCACGTTGCAGGAAATCATCGTCCAGTAAGCCCACGCATATGGCCCAAATGCACGATTGATGAAAGTGAACCGTTCGTAAGGGTTGCCGCTGTACCAGGCGATGAAGAACTCCGTCGCATACGCGTAACCGACGATAGTCCCGGTGACTAACATCACCTTGTTCATGTTTTCCAGGTGCTTCATCGTGATCAGGTTCTGAAGCCCTAGAGCCCAGCGCGCGATAACCAGCAGCGTCATCACCATCGCGAATCCGCTGAACACCGCGCCGGCAACGAAGTACGGCGGGAAAATCGTCGTGTGCCAGCCAGGAAGGATCGAGGTGGCAAAGTCGAAGCTCACCACCGAGTGGACCGACAATACCAACGGTGTGGAAAGGCCCGCCAGGATCAGGTACGCCATTTCGTAATGGCGCCAGTTTCGCGCCGATCCCGACCATCCCAGGCTCAGCGCCCCAAACACCAATTGCCGGACGCGATTCTTCGCACGGTCGCGGATCATCGCCAGGTCGGGCACCAGCCCCACATACCAGAACAGAGCGGAGACCGTCGCGTACGTGGAGACCGCGAACACATCCCACATCAGCGGACTTCGGAAGTTCTGCCATAATCGCAGATCCATGTTCGGCATCGGAAACAGCCAATACGCGGCGCGCCAGGGACGCCCGGTGTGGAACAGCGGATATAGACCCGCGCACGCGACGGCAAACAGAGTCATCGCCTCCGCTGCGCGGTTGATCGAGGTGCGCCACTTCTGCCGGAACAAAAACAGAATCGCCGAAATCAGTGTGCCCGCGTGACCGATGCCGATCCAGAACACGAAATTCGTAATGTCCCAGCCCCAGAACACCGGAGCATTGTTGCCCCACACGCCGATGCCGGTTGCCACCAGGTAGGTCAGCATGGCGCCGAGCATCAGCGTGATCATGCTGGTGATCCCGATGGCGATATACCAGTTGCGGGGTGTCTTGCCTTCGATGATGCTCGCCACCTGCTCGGAAATGCGATGATGCGTCGCATCGCCCAGCACCAGCGGCGGGTTGACAGGATTCAGGTCTTGACGAATCGCAAGATCGGCCATGCTATGCCAGCTCCGGATTGGGATTGCGCAGTTTTGCGAGATACGTTGTGCGCGGTTTTACGTTCAGTTCGGCCAGCAACCCGTAGTTACGCTCCTGCTTCTTGAGCTTCGCTACCCGGCTCTCGGGATCCGTGATGTTTCCGAATACGATCGCGTCTGCGGGACAGGTCTGCTGGCACGCGGTCAGGATTTCGCCATCTTTGATCTGGCGCCGGCCATCCACCTTGGCGCGAATCTTCGTTTCCTGAATCCGCTGAACGCAGTAATTACATTTCTCCATGATGCCGCGCATGCGCACGCTGACATCCGGGTTCTGCGCCATCTTCTCCACTTCCGTCATGTGCTTGTGGTAGTTCAGGAAGTTGAACCGCCGCACCTTGTAGGGGCAGTTATTGGCGCAGTAGCGGGTTCCGACGCAGCGGTTGTACGCCATATCGTTCAAGCCCTCGGGGCTGTGTGTCGTCGCGGCCACCGGGCAGACGTTCTCGCACGGAGCGTTCTCGCACTGCTGGCACGCCACGCCTTGATACACCACCTCGGGATCCGCCTCGCCGCCCGTGTAGTACCGGTCCATTCGGATCCAGTGCATTTCGCGGCCGCGCATCACCTGCTCTTTGCCTACGATCGGGATGTTGTTTTCGCCCTGGCACGCAACCATGCACGCGTTACAGCCAATGCAGGCGTTCAGGTCGATGGTGAGGCCCCACTGATAACCCTTCGAATAATCCCAGTCGCCATAGATCGACTCCAGCGGCGGCATCTCCACCGCTTCCTCGGCGAACCTGGGGTTCTTTTTGTACTCTTCAATGCTCGCCTCGCGAACCAGCGGGCGTCCTTCCATCGAATGGTGTTCCTGCGTCGTAGCGAGCTTGAACTTCGCGCCGGTCTTGGAAACGTTCCAACCGCCGCCGAACCACAGCGCCTCCGATGTGCGGAGCGGATATACGTCGTATCCGACGCCCATCCCCACGCGGCCAACTTTGCTGCGGCCGTACCCGAGCGTTAACGAGATCGCTTCGTCCGCGTGGCCAGGTTGCACCATCACGGCGAATTCGGCCGAGGCGCCGCTACGCTCGAGACGGATCACGTCATCGTTCTCGACGTTTAGCCGCTTTGCGGTCGCCGGACTCAGTTGGGCTGCATTGCCCCAAACTTGTTTGGTGATCGGCTCCGGACATTCCTGAAGCCATCCGTTGTTGCAGAACCGTCCGTCGTAGACTGAATAGCTCGGGTGAAACGCGACCTCGATGCCCCGCACCGGCTCCGGCGCCTGCTGAAGCTCGGGAGCTATCTTGACAGCCGGCGGCTTTACCGCAGGATACGCCGTACCCGCCGCGATCCCGTTGTGCACGGACTCGCGCCACGTCTTGTCGCGTCCCGCCGCAGGCCACTGATCCAACCAGTAGTTGCGGACGATGTCGTAACCGTTGCGGTACTTGTACCCGGCCAGCATCGCGACAGTTTCCATCGCGCTCTTACCGTCGTATAGCGGCTCGATCATTGGCTGCTGAATGGTGACGCTGCCATCCGGCGCGCGGCCATCGCCCCACGTTTCGAGGTAGTGCGCCTCCGGCAAGTGCCATTTCACTGCCCCTGCCGTCTCGTCCTGTTCCAGCCCGAGGTGAATCGATACGGGCACGCTCTTCAGGCTCGCTTCGAACCGGAGATTCGCCGGGCTGTTGTATACCGGGTTGCCTCCGAGAAGCACGACCGTCTTCACTTCGCCGCGCGAGATCTCGTCCACCAACACCTTCAGCGAAGCGGTCGCGGAAATCTCGAATTCCGATTTCGTGAACGTCAGCGTCTGGCCGAAATTCCCCAGCTTCTCGTTAAGCGCGAGAGCGAGAGCATGAACGGCCGCCGGTTGGCGGCGGCCGGCCACGACGAGACACGCGCCGGCATGCGCCTTCAAATCTCTCGCGGCAGCCGCGATGAACTTCTGTCGCTTGTCTCCACCGTTCAAAACTTTCAGACTCGCCGGTAGAACACCCAACTCACGCGCCAGTTCCTGCGCGAATGACAGCACCTCGCTCGAACGCAGCCGCAGCCGGTGATCCGCCATCGCGCCCGTAATCGAGAAGTTCGATTCCACGGCGTACAGCCGGTTCATCTCGGTCTCGCCCGGTTCGCCGGCACGCCGCGCCTTAGCGAATTGCTTGACGGGCAGAACGGTCGACGCGTCCAGGCCAAGGAAGTCCGATTCGAGCGCGACCACCACTTTCGCTTTCTCGAAGTTCGGATGACCCGTCAGAGCCTCGCCGAACGCCAGCTTCGCGCCTTCGAGCGCATTGTCGTTGTTGACGGGCTCGTACTCGATCCACTTCGCTTTGGGCCACTTCTCGAGTGCGGCTTTCTTCACCGCGGAGTACGAAGGAGAAGCAATCGTCTGGCTGACGAATCTCACGCCCGTGCCGTCGCCGAGTTTGCCGAAGTGATCCGAAGCGAACTTTTCAAATTCCTGCCAGTTCGATTCGCGGCCATCCTTCAGCACGGTCGAGGACCGGTCGGGATCGTAGAGGCTAAGTACGGATGCCTGTGCGAAGGCCGAGGCAGCACCGAGGCTGTAGGGATGTTCGGGGTTCCCCTCGATCTTGGTCGGACGTCCGTCGTGCGTTTCAACCAACAGCGGCGCAACGGTTCCGCTGAACGGCATCGCGGTCGCGTAGAAATACGACTGGCCGGGGATGTAATCCTCGATCCCCTTCGCGGCCGGAAGGATCTTCTCCACCGGACGCCGGCACGCGGTGAGACCTGCAAGGCCAAAGGAGGCCGCCATCAGTTTCAGGACATTCCGCCGCGACTGCCCGTCGAGCATCTCCGTGGCGCCCTCCGGAAACTCGCGGTGAACCCAGTCGCGAAACTCGGGCTTGTCCGCCAGCGCATCCAAACTGCGCCAATACTTCTTCCCGGTCAACGGAGCGTCGCCACTCCTGATGCGAATCAGCTTCATCGGTGGCACCCCGAGCAGTTCGTTGGAGGATTGAGATGTTTCTGGGCGATGATCTCGCGGCCGATTGTGGCGGCATCGCGGTCCGGCACCCAATCGAGTTTCGTCACCAAGTCCGCCGGCCGAACATTCGGGGCGGGGTTGCGATGGCACTCCAGGCACCAGCCCATGTTGAGAGGTTGTACCTGTTTCACCTCGATCATCTGGTCCACGCGACCGTGGCAACTAACGCAACTTACTCCGGCTGTAACGTGGGCTTGGTGATTAAAATAGACATAGTCCGGAAGCCGGTGTACTTTCACCCAAGGAATCGGCTCGCCGGTGGCATAGCTGTCGCGAACCTTCGTCAGCAGCGGGCTTTGCGTTTTCACCCGTACGTGGCAGTTCATGCAAACCTGGGTGGCCGGAATCGCGGCGAAGGCCGCTTTGTTTACGGTCGAATGACAGTAGAAACAGTCCATTCCGAGGTTGCCGGCGTGCAGTTTGTGGCTGTACGGAACAGGCTGGACCGGCGTGTAGCCGGGTTCCACCGTGGTCGGCAGCGTCAAGTATCCGGCCAGTCCGGCGCCGCCGAGAACCAGCAGGCCCACGACGGCGGCTCCCAACCGGACGTACTTGTCGGCTGTCTTCGGAAAGATCAAAGCCATATTTGTGCGGTAACTCCAGAGGTCGCCCGGAACGAGACCCGATCATTTCCCAGCGGGTTTGTCCGGACCCAACCTTGTACTACTTACAGGATCTATATATTTTCTATCACGACCGTAAAATTTCCGCAATAGGGGTAAACTTTATTGTCAGGCAGCAATGGATACGGCGCCCTCTTCATGCTGAGAATCGCCCGAGCCTTCGGGAACCTGAAGGTCCGGCCGAAGCTCATGGTCCTTCATAACCTGTTCTTCCTGGTCCTCGCCATCGCCGCTTACTTTTCACTTATCCCTTTGTTTCAAAAGCAGGTTA
This sequence comes from uncultured Acidobacteriota bacterium, assembly GCA_963720745.1. Taxonomy (GTDB): domain Bacteria; phylum Acidobacteriota; class Terriglobia; order Bryobacterales; family Bryobacteraceae; genus TMP-7. The sequence goes on along the minus strand of CAVRGO010000004.1, from coordinate 553,436 downwards.
GCGACGCACGCAAGCGAGAACTGGAACTTGTGCGGCAGGTCTTTTCTTCGGGTGTCCCCGTCTCCCAACTCAAGGGGCTTGAAACCTACGAGTTTCGGTCCGGCACTGCGCAGGAATTGCAGGTACCGCGTCCGGTCCGAGCCTGGCTCGACGCCAACCCCGGCGAAATCTGGTGGGACTCGAGCAACCCCTATACGTACCGCCGCGACCCGGACCGCGGCACCTACTACCGTCTGCGAACCGACATGGGTTCGTTCAACGACATCCTGGCGAGAGCCCGGCTGACGCTATTCATCGTCCTCGGCGTCATTTATGTAATGGCGGTTCTGGTTTTAGAATCAGCGATCATGCCGCTGTATGTGTACCGTCCCTTACGATTGCTGCTCGAGGCGGATCGCGCCACCCAGGGCGGTGACCGGGACAACGAAATGATCCCCGACCGCGAAATTCTGGGCGACGAGATCGGCCAGATCATGCGTTCGCGAAACGAAGCCATTTCGGAACTCCGCCGGCACGAGGACAATCTGGAAGCGGCCCTGCAGCGCCTGGAAGAGCAGGACCGGCTGGCTAGCCTGGGCCTGCTCAGCGCCAGCGTGGCTCATGAGTTGAATACCCCGCTCTCGGTCCTGCACGGTTCCATCGAGAAACTGCGCGAGACCACGGACGATCCCCACACCCTGGAGCGCTTGAATCGTATGGAACGCGTGACGCAGCGCCTCCGGAAGATCAGCGAAGGGCTGGTCGACTTCGCCCGTACCCGCAAGCAGCATATGGAACCGGTCACTATCCGGCCCCTCATCGATGAGGCCTGGGGCCTCGTCGCCATCGATGAACGCGCTTCGGATGTCGATTTTCAGAACGAAGCCATTTCCGACCTGGTGATCGTCGGAAACGCCGACCGTTTAGTCCAGGTCTTCGTGAATCTGCTGCGGAACGCGCTCGATGCGGTAAAATCGACGGGCAGCAAGTCGCACGGTGAGATCCGAGTCTGCTCGCGCCGCTTTGTGTGGAACGAGAAACCTTGGGTTTCCATCACAGTTGAGGACAACGGCCCTGGGATTCCCGCCGATGTGCTCCCGGAGATATTCGAGGCGTTCGTAACGACACGTCTCGATGCGCGGGGAACCGGGCTCGGGCTGACCGTGACTGAGGGGATCGTGTCGCAGCACGGGGGGACCATCGCGGCATTCAATCGCCCGCAAGGAGGGGCCGCCCTGGAGGTGCGCTTCCCGGCACACGCACGTGCGGCTAACGCCGTGACTGTAGTAAATCGCACAGCATGACGAGGATACGTTAGTGAAACCGACGGCCGATCAGGCGTCAGAACAACAAAGCCCCAACACGTTTATCGATATCGCCATCCTGGATGACGATGCCGACTTCCGGAACTATCTCGAGGATTTCCTGCGCGACGAGGGACTCTACAGCGTCCGCGCGTTCGGCCATCCGGAGGACCTGTTCGTTGCCGCCGAACAACGCCTGCCCGACATCGTCCTGCTCGACATGAAGATGGGCGAGTTCCGGGGTGACAAAGTCCTGGAGCAGTTGTTGGCGCGCTGGCCCGGGCTGTGCGTCATCATCATTACCGGCTATCCCTCGCTCGAGGACATGCGCGCGACCTTCAAGCTGAAGGTCTTCGATTATCTCGCCAAGCCATTCTCACTGGCGCAACTCCGGCAGACCCTGAAGAACGCCGTCGAGAATTACGGACTCGGCCGCACGGCGCAGGACCGCTTGCGCGAACGGCTCGGACACAAGATCAAGATGCTGCGTGTCGAGCGCGACTGGTCGTTGAAGGATCTGGCGGCATCCACGAAACTCAGCGTCTCGCAGATCAGTTCCATCGAGCGCGGCGCGAATCTGCCGAGCATCGAGAGTTTCCTCGCCATCTGTCGCGCATTCGACAAGCGTCCCTCGGAGATTCTCGCCGCCATCGATTTTTAGCGGCTCAGCTTCTACCGGAGGGTCCCGAAGGCGTAGCTGATTCCCACCGAGGTCGAAAGGCATTGTTGGATGGGGCGAGCGCCACGGCGTGATGCGCAACGGGATCGCCCGCCACATGCAATGCCGGCCCTATCACTTATGAACCACGCGTTTCATCAAGAGCGCTCCCGGCACGCAGATCGCTACGAGTATCGCGATCCAGTGGAAGTTATCGATGAACGCTCGTAGGTACGCCTGCTGCATCACGATGCCTTGCAACACTGCATGGGCCTGTAGTTGCGCTTGCGGAGCGCCCGTGTAAGGAGTGAGCGCCGCCTGAATCCCCTGCAAACGCATCTGGTAAGCCGGATCGTACGGCGTCATGTGCGCAACCATGTAGACTTGATGCGCCTGCGCACCGCGTGCAAGATACGTGGTGGCGACCGAGATTCCGATACTGCCGCCCAGGTTCCGCATCAGGTTGTACATGCCGGTGGCGTTGCCCATCTGCGCATTCGCCAGCATCGACACCGTCAGAGTCGTCAACGGCACGAAGATGAAGCCCATCCCGAACCCTTGCAGCACAATCGGCCAAACGATATTCCCCATTCCGATTTCTGCGTTCAGGTTCCCGATCAGGAAACTCGAGATCGCAAAGATACTTACTCCGATCGCGAGCATCCACCGCGCATCCCACTTGGCGATCATTCGCGCTACCAGCGGCATCGCTACCAGCGAACCCAACCCGCGGGGACTGCTGGCAATCCCGCTCTTCGTCGCGGTGTAACCCACCAGTGTCTGCAAGAACAGCGGGACCATCGTTACCGTGCTGTAGAGCGCGGCGCCAAAAAGCGTCATCAGCGAAGTGCCCAACCAGAAGTTCCGGTTCAGAAAGACGCGCAGGTTGACGATCGGCTCCTTCGTCCGCAGTTCGCGAACGATGAAGGCAACCAGCCCGACCACTGTGATAAGCACGAACCAGCGGATCCATGCGGCTTCGAACCAATCGTCCTGCTGACCCTTATCAAGAACGATCTGAAGAGTGGCGATCCAGAGCGCCAGCAACCCAAAGCCGATTCCGTCGATCCGGCCCGGCCTGGCGTCGCGGATGTAGGGCGGGTCCTCCACATTACGCTGCATGAGGAAGAGTGCCAACAGGCCGATGGGGATGTTGATATTGAACACCCAACGCCAGGAATATGTGTCGGTCAGCCATCCTCCGAGCGTGGGGCCAATCACCGGGGCCACGATCACGCCAACTCCGAATGCCGCCATAGCCTGGCCGCGTTTGGCAGGCGGGAAGCTTTCGAGCAGAATCGCCTGCGCCAGCGGTTGCAGTGCGCCCCCGCCGATCCCCTGAAGCACGCGGGCCAGCACCAGCATTGTCATGGTCGGCGCGACACCGCACAGGAACGACGACAGCGTGAACAGCGTCACCGAGATCAACAGCAGTCGTTTGCGTCCGAAGTAGAGGGCGAGCCATCCGCTTGCTGGCAGGATAATCGCGTTCGAAACCAGGTAACTGGTCAGCACCCACGTAGCTTCTTCATTCGTCGCCGACAGGTTCCCCGCGATGTGCGGCAGAGAGACGGTAACGATGGTGGCGTCGAGCACCTCCATGAAGGTCGCCAGCATCACCGATCCGGCGATCACCCAGGGGTTCACTTTGGGACGCCACTGAGAGGCGGCCACAGTGGGGTTCATTGCACGCGAACCTCAGGCACCACCGACATCCCCGGCCCGATCTTGAGTTCGCGCGGCAGCGGGTCGACAAACGTGATCTTCACCGGAACGCGCTGGACCACCTTCACGTAGTTCCCCGTGGCGTTCTCGGGGGGCAGCAAACTGAAGCGAGCCCCCGTGCCGCTCTGGACACTCGCGACCTGTGCCCGCAACTTCTGCTGCGGATACGCATCGATTCGAATCGTGACCGCCTGCCCCGGCCGCATGTGCGTCAACTGCGTTTCCTTGAAATTCGCGACCACCCACATACGGTCGGAGACCAGCGCCATCAACACTTGTCCGACCTGAACGAAGTTCCCCGCCTGGACAGATTTGCGCGTAATGTAGCCCGAGTCGGGCGCGAGAATCCGCGTGTAGGATAGGTTCAGCTCCGCCTGCCGTACGGCGGCGTCCTGCTGTTCGAGTTGACCGCGCGTGGCCTGCAACTCCGCTTTGCGCACCTGCACCTGCTCCGGTGCCGACTGCGCCTCCCGCATCCGTCCGCCCGCCTGCCGTATCTGATTTTCCGTTTGACGCAACACTGCCAGTGTCGATGCTCGTGCGGCTCGGGCCTGTTCGAGTTGCGATTTCGCAGCAATCACCGACTGACTTGCCGCTCCAGGTTCGCCGACGTGCTCCGCGCATCCGTTTGCGCGCGATCGAACACCTGTTTCGAAACTTCGTCCTTCGCGAACAACTGGCGATACCGTTCGGCGTCCGCCGCGGCGCGAGCCGCTTCCGCCTCGGCAGCCTTCACGCGTGCCTCGCTTTGCTGGAGCAAGGCCTCCGCCGTATGAATGCTCGCGTCATCCTGCTGAAGGCGCGCCTTCAGAACCTCGGCTTGATCGCGCGTGGCGTCATAGCCGGCGCTCGCCTGCACTAGCACCGCACCCGTCACCGTGGAGGTGAGTTGAACGGCCGTTTGCGAACTGGTGACGCGCGCCGCGATATCGGCGAGTTTGCCTTTGGCTTCCGCCAGCCGCGTTTCATAATCGCGCGGGTCGATTTCGGCGAGAACGTCACCCTTGTTCACGTGCTGATTGTCAGTGACACAAACCCGAAGCACCTGGCCGGCAACGCGCGGGCTCACCTGGATGACGTCACCGTCGATAAAGGCGTTATCGGTGGATTCATAGGATCGCGCCCGCAGGTAGTACAAGACGGATGCCAGCGCGATTGCGAATACTACGGCCAGCATCGCAATTCGAACGCGCACCATGCGCCGGTCGACAGGATTCGAGTCGCTCATCGAAGACCCTTTCCAATGCGGCCCGAATGAAACCGTTCGGATCGTATTGTCTGAATTGTCCTGGCTCCAGCATATCAATCGGCGCGAGAGTTGACCGCCGCGATACCCGCTTGTACACTAACCCCCATGCTCCCGCTGGCCCGCCGCCGCTTCCTTTCCTATCTCGCTGCGAGTCCGTTCAGCCTGGCGCAGCAGACCGACACCTTGAACGATCCCAAAGAGGCGCTCAGCGTCATGGATTTTGAGCCGATCGCCCGGCGCGTTCTACCGCCCGCCCATTTCGGTTATCTGACCACCGGAGTCGACGACGATCAGACGCTTCGCGCCAACCACGAGGGCCTGACTGCAATCAAGCTTCGTCCTCGCCGGCTGGTGGGAGCGGCAACCGTGGACCTGCGAACCGAATTGTTCGGTGTCGTTTGGGAGAGCCCCATCGCGATCTCGCCGGTCGGCAATCAGAAAGCTTTTCACCCGGAAGGCGAGGTGGCGGTGGCACGCGCCGCTAACGCTCGCAAAACCCTGCAGATCCTCTCGACGGTGACGACGTCCTCCCTCGCCGAAGTCTCGGAAGCGCTCGGACATCCGCCGTGGTACCAACTGTACACGACCACCCGGTGGACGGTTGCCGAACAACTTGTCCGCCGCGCCGAAGCGGCGGGCTGTCCAACCATCGCTTTGACCGTCGACACGATGGCCGGACGGCGTACGGAAACGCTCGAACGCTTCAAACGTCAGGACAAGCGCGAGTGCCCAGTATGCCACGGAACGAAGCCCGAGGATTTCTTCCGCCGCAACCAATGTTTGCCGGCCTTGACGTCACTGGACTCGCAACCTACAATCCTTCGCTAAGTTGGGCGGATGTCCGTAAGTTGCGCGCCATGACGCAAATGAAACTTGTGATCAAGGGCATCGTGACGGCGGAGGACGCAGCGTTGTGCATCGAACACGGCGCCGACGGCATTATCGTTTCCAACCACGGCGGCCGTGCCGAAGAGAGCGGAAGGGCGACCATCGATTGCTTGCCGGAGGTGGTTGAAGCAGCACGCGGCCGCGTTCCGGTGCTGATCGACGGGGGATTCCGCCGGGGCACAGACGTTTCAAGGCACTCGCACTCGGAGCGCGCGCGGTCTGTATTGGGCGTCCTTATATATGGGGACTCGCTGCGTTCGGCCAGCCGGGCGTGGACCGGGTACTTGAGATGCTCCGCGCCGAACTGACTCTGGTGATGAAGCAGTGCGGCACTCGCTCAATTGCTGAGATCACACCCGCTCACGTGCTTCGGCCCGGGGTGTCGCCGGGGCGGATACCGCCTGTGTGATGCCGGCTCGCCTCACGAGAACCGGATCTGGTTGGACGTTTTTGAGATACTGGCTTTCTCCGGAGAGATTCCTGATGAAGTTCGCCTGCCTCGTCGTCCTGTTGATCCCAGTCGCGTTCGCCACCACGCCACAGACCGTCCTCGTCGAGGCGGAGAGTTTCGACTACACGGGAGGCTGGGTCGTCGATCAACAGTTCTCCGACCAGATGGGCTCCGCATTCCTGCTGGCTCACGGCATGGGTGTGCCGGTTGGCGATGCTCGCACCGAAGTCGCGATTCCTGAGTCCGGGCCTTACCAGGTATGGGTGCGCACGCGCGATTGGGTTGCGCCGTGGAACGCTCCGGGTGCACCGGGACGATTCCAGCTCGTAGTCAACGGCAAACCACTCGCAGTCACCTTCGGGACCGAGGGAGCGCAGTGGCATTGGCAGAACGGTGGAACGGTCGCACTCGCCAAAGGCAAATCGGAACTCATCCCCCACGACCTGACCGGTTTCGAAGGACGCTGCGATGCGATCCTGCTGACCACCGATTCCGAACTGCGCCCACCCGACAACGGACCCGTACTGGCGGCATTTCGAAGACGGGTGTTGAACCTTCCGCAGTCCCCGCAAGAAGCCGGTTCTTTCGACTTGGTGGTCGTCGGAGGAGGCATGGCCGGATCCGCGACCGCGGTGGCCGCGGCGCGCCTCGGGTTGAGAGTCGCGCTGATTCAGGATCGTCCGGTACTCGGCGGCAACACCAGTTCCGATGTGCGCGTCAGCCTCGGCGGCGCCATCAACCTTCCGCCGTATCCGTCGATCGGCATCGTGGTTGCCGAAATGGATCCTGGCCACGCCGGCAACGCCGGACCCGCCGCAAACTACGACGACGAGAAGAAGCTTGGTGTCGTGAAGGCGGAGAAGAACGTCCGGCTATTTCTGAACACCCGCGCCTACAAGGTGGAGAAGGAAGGAAATCGTATCGCTTCCGTTGTCGCGCGGGATATCATGAGCAGCCGGGAGTTGAGGTTTCGCGCTCCGCTGTTCGCCGATTGCACCGGCGACGGATCCGTAGGATACATGGCCGGTGCGGACTACCGGTACGGGCGCGAGAGCCAGGCGGAGACCGGCGAGTCCATGGCACCGACCACCGCCGACAAACTCGTGATGGGCACGTCCGTGATGTGGTATTCCGAGGACGCCGGCCACTCGACGGGATTCCCTGAAACGCCGTGGGCCCTGCCCTTTAACGATCAGACCGCGCAGAACGCGACGCGTGGCGACTGGGATTGGGAGACGGGCCAGAACCGCGATCAGGTCGGCGAATTTGAATCAATCCGCGATCACGCGTTTCGGGCAATCTACGGCAACTGGTCGTTCCAAAAGAATCACAGTGCGAATAAGTCGAAGTACGAGAACCTGCGGCTCTCGTGGGTCGCCTACGTCGGCGGGAAACGAGAGTCGCGCCGTCTGCTCGGCAACGTCGTTCTTCAACAACAGGACATCGTCGAGGATCGCGAGTTCCCGGACGCGTCGGTAACAGCAACATGGTCCATCGACCTGCATGTTCCGACCGCAAAACAGACCGAGCAGTTTCCCGGTGCCGAGTTCCGGTCGGTGGCCAGTTTCGGTAAGAAGAAGCCGTATGCGATCCCTTACCGCTGCTTCTACTCACGGAATATCGAGAACCTGTTCATGGCAGGCCGTGATATCAGCGTTACTCATGTCGCGCTGGGCACGGTCCGGGTGATGCGCACCACCGGAATGATGGGCGAAGTAGTGGGCATGGCGGCCGCGATTGCGCGAAAGCACGACACGACGCCGCGGGGAGTGTACGAAAATTACCTCCCCGAATTGAAAGAGGCGATGTCGCGAGGTGTCGGCAAGAGCGCCCTCGCTCCTCGCGGCAGCAAGGTGCCGGACGGTCTTGAATTGGCGTGGTCCGACGAGTTCGACGGCACATCGCTCGATCGCTCGAAATGGGACTTCCGAACGGACACGAAAGGCGCCAGCACGCAAATACCTAGAAACGTTTCCGTGAATGACGGCAACCTGTTTCTCACCGTAGACCGTGTGGCCGCGACAGGCGGCGAAGCATATACCGGAGCAGGCGTCATCAGTCACTCGGCTTTCACATACGGCTATTACGAAGCCCGGATGCGGATTCTCGCCGGAAAGGGTTGGCACTCCTCGTTCTGGTTGATGAAGCACGATGGATCCGGCGGCGCGAAGACCTCGGCAGCAGACCTGGAACTGGACGCGATGGAAAACGATTCCATCGATCCGCTTTCGTATGCGGTGAATACGCATGAGTGGAAAGGCGAGCACGTTGCATACGAACACAAGCGCGTATCAACGCTCCCGCTGCTCGACTATCACATCTACGGTTGCGAATATACGCCGGCATCCGTGAAATATTTCTTCGACGGCGACCTTGTGCAGACGGTGGACATTTCGGCGCTGCCGCAAGGTGAAGTCAACATCTGGCTGACGTCGATTGCTTTGAGTTCGGACAAGCCGGATACGATCGATAACTCGCGCCTGCCCGGACGGATCCTCGTTGACTACGTGCGATATTACAGGAAGGCCGGGTCGCCCAAGTAGCTACGCAAGGACTCCTCGGCCTGAGCGAGGCTGCTATTTCTGATCGCTGAAGAAGGCGACGATGCCATCCTGCGCCACGGTCTCCTGTGTCGTTTGCAGCATATCCTTGATCAAGACGGAACCCTGGCTGAATTCGCGCTCGTCGATCGCGATTACATGCCGCGCCCCCAAGCGGTTGGCGTACTTCAGGCCGTCGCGTAGCGACGAGTCCTCGAGCGCAGGTGCCGTGCGCAACCCGGCGGCGCGCAACTCGCGAGTGATGCGCGCCACGGCGCTCCGGTACTCCGGCTTTGTGCCGAACACGTAAACGTCGGGACTCAAATCCGGCTGGGGCAGCAGACCGTGGCCTCCTAAGAAATTCCACGTAGTGACGTCGCCCATACCGAAACCGACACCGGGAATCCGCTTCGTGGTGAACAGCGAGGCCAAGTCGTCGTACCGCCCTCCGCCGAAAATTGAGCGCCGGTTTTCGGGCGAGGTGTCGAACACTTCGAAGACGGTCGAAGTGTAGTAGTTCAGAGCCCGCATGATGAGTGGATCGAAACGCAGGGGGGCCGTCGAAAGCCCCTGCCGCACGATGGTCGCCACGCGTGAGCGGGATGCGGCGTCGCTGCCTGCAGCCTCGCAGTACTCATCGAGGTTCATCTTCGTCAGGGAAACGAGACGTGCGATCTGATCCGCCGATAGTTCGAGAGCCTCGAGGTTTCGAAGGCGATCCTCTTCGCTCACCTTCTCCCAACGGTCGATCACCATCCCTACGTCCAGCAGTTTCTCCGGTGGCACGCCGGCGTATCCGCGCAACGCCGCTTCGACGAGAATCCGATCGTTCACCCGCAGCACGTACATGTCGGGGGTAGCGCCAAGCGCACTCAAGAGCGCGGCGATCACGTCGAAGATTTCGATCTCCGCGCGCGCATCCTCGCTTCCGAAAATGTCGACGTTCAACTGCCAATGCTCGCGGACGCGCCCGCGCTGGGGCCGTTCGTAGCGATGGCAGTTCACGTGACAATACCAGCGCGCCGGGAGCACCACCTTATCGGCATTCCCGGCAATGATGCGCGCCACCGAAGGCGTCATCTCCGGCCGCAGAGCGAGATCGCGCCCCCCCTTGTCCGTCAACCGGTACAACTGCTGATTCGCGATCTCCTCGCCCGACTTCGCTTCGTAGATTGCCGCGGATTCGAGGATCGGACCGTCGTACCTTCGAAATCCGAACAGTTCGACGGTCCGAAAGAGGGTCTCGAAAATTCGCGTCCGCACTGCCATCTCCTCTGGAAGGAAATCGCGCGTGCCTTTGTACGGCTGAGTAGACAGTTTTTGCATGGAAAGCGAACCAGGATCGATTTTCCTAAGTTCTTATCCTTCCAATTTAACAGAGGAGCAATTCGGGCACCGCTTGACCCCCTTGCTAAACTGTTAAGGAACAATGACCTACGACCTCATTATTATCGGCAGCGGCCCTGGCGGCTACTCCGCGGCAGTGCGGGCCGGCCAATACGGTCTAAAGACTGCCATCGTCGAAAAGGATGGAAAACTCGGGGGCACCTGCCTCCATGTCGGCTGTATTCCGACGAAGGCTTTGTTGCATTCGGCGGACGTTTGGGACATCCTCACTCATCCTGAAGCGCAGGGGATGAAGTGCGATAATCCGTTTCTCGACTTCAAGGCCGTTAACGATCGCAAGAACAAGATAGTTGCCAAGCACGCCAAAGGCGTCGAAGGCCTGATGAAGAAGAACAAGGTCGAATGGATTAAGGGTTACGGCACGCTCAAGGGCAAGGGACAAGTAGAAGTCATGGGGGAAAACGGGACCCAGGTTCACACCGCGAAGAACATAATCCTCGCCACGGGTTCCGCTGCACGCATGCTCCCAGGTCTTCAGCCCGACGCACAGCGAATTCTGACGAACATTGAAATCCTCAACCTCGCCGAAGTTCCGAAAACGATGATCATCATCGGCGCGGGAGCGGTGGGTGTGGAGTTCGCTTCGATCTTCAACCGCTTCGGCACGAAGGTCACTGTGTTGGAAATGCTGCCGCGACTGGTGCCGGTGGAAGACGAAGAGGTTTCGAAAGAACTCGAGCGCTACTTCAAGAAGACCGGCATTCGCTGCGAGACCGGTGCGAAGGCGGAGAACATCAGGAACACCGGGGCGAGTGTGAAACTCGACGTCACGCTGGCAAACGGCAAAACCGAAGCCATGGAGGCGGACTGTCTTCTGGTCGCGGTCGGGCGCAAGCCGATAACGGATAACATCGGCCTCGAGAATACAAAGGTAGAGTTGGATCGCGGGTTCGTCAAAGTAGATGGATATCAGAGAACCGGCGAACCGGGCGTATACGCGATCGGCGATATCGTCGCCGGCACACCGCAACTGGCGCACGTGGCCACGATGGAAGGGATGGTGGCGGTAGCGCACATGGCTGGAAAACCCGCGACACCCATCAACCGCAACCGGATCCCGGGCGCGACCTACACCGAACCGGGGATCGGCAGTGTCGGATTAACTGAGGCACAGGCCAAGGCGCAGGGCTTCCAGGTGAAGGTCGGCAAATTCCCATTCGGCGCCAACAGCAAGGCGAGCATCCTCGGCAAACACGAAGGCTTCGTAAAGGTGGTGGCCGATGAGAAGTTCGGCGAAATTCTGGGTGTCCACATCATCGGACCCGAGGCATTCGAACTGATTTCGGAAGCCGTGACGGCGATGGAAGCCGAGGCAACGGTGGAAACCCTGATGCACACTATTCACGCCCACCCGACGCTCTATGAAGCCCTGGGCGACGCGTTCAATTCCGTCTACGGACTGGCCATCAATTTCTGAGGAATCCCTGAGAAGCGATGCGAAGCTGTGAATTTCGCGACCTCGGCCGAATGCTCTACGACGACGCGCTCGCACTGCAATCCGATTTAGCGGCGAAGCGCAAGCGCGGCGAAATACCGGATCAATTTCTGATCGTCGAACATCCGCACGTGATCACCATGGGCCGCAACGGCCATATGGAGAACATGCTCGCAGGTGAGGATCTGCTGGCGCGCGCGGGCATTGGATTCTTTCACACGAACCGGGGCGGAGACGTTACATACCACGGGCCCGGACAGATTGTCGGATACCCGATTCTGGATCTGCGAGAATGGAAACGCGACGTTGTTGCCTATGTGCGCGGTATCGAGCAGGTGATCATCGATACGCTTGCGGAGTCCGGAATCGCGGCGGGGCGCGTTGATGGCGCCACTGGTGTGTGGGTTGACGGCGCGAAAATTTGTGCGATCGGAGTGCACATCAGCCGCTGGGTGACGTCTCACGGCTTCGCGCTGAACGTAGATACGGATTTGCGTTACTTCCAGTACATTGTCCCGTGCGGCTTGACGAAGCCTGTCACCTCGCTGCGTCGGTTGGGCATCGATGCCACCCGCGCGGAAGTGGTAACTCGACTGACCGGCATCTTCGCCCGTCACTTCGGGCTCGAAATAACACAGCCGGTGCTTACTTAACGGAGAACACATGATCGATGTCGTGATGCCCCAAATGGGCGAAAGCATTGTTGAAGGTACGCTGACCAAGTGGTTGAAGAAGCCGGGAGAGCGCATCGAGCGCGACGAACCGCTCTTCGAGATTTCGACCGACAAAGTGGATACGGAAATCCCGTCGCCGGCAGCGGGCGTTTTATCGGAGATTCTCGTCGAGGAAGGCAAGACGGTCGGTATCAACACCGTGGTGGGCCGTATCAACGAGGGCTCGACCAGCGTGGGACCGTCGGCGCAGGCTTCAGCGGGCGGAGCCTCGGCCACACCCGCCGAGCAAGCCCCGTCTCGCGCACAGGTGGCCGCAGAAGCAAAGCCGCCCGCGCCGCAACCACCCGCTGCCACCGCCCGGGAGAACATCAATGCGCCGCAGCCTCCGGGTGCACCGGCCCCGGCACAGCCGCAGGTGGGAGCCAATTCCGAAGAGGTGCAGGGTCCGCTGTCACCGCTCGTACGCAAGATGGCTCGCGAGTACAATATCGATCTGAAGCAAGTGCGGGGCACCGGTGCGGGCGGGCGCATCACCAAGCAGGACATGGAAAACTACATGGCGCAACAGGCAGCCCGCACAGTGGCGAGCGTCACTGCGCCTCCGTCCTATCAGGCGCCGGCGGCCTACTCTGCACCCTCACAGCCGTCGTCCATGATGCCTGCCGTTCCGCCGGCGCCGGCCGAGATGCCACCATTGCCGCGCGCCGAAGCCGCGCGCAACCAGGTGGAGCCGATGAGCGCGATGCGCCAGCGCATCGCCGAGCACATGGTGTTCAGCAAACGCACCTCCGCGCATGTGACCACTGTTCACAAAGTGGATATGACCCGCGTTGCGCGGCTTCGCGACAAGATGAAGGGCGACTTCCAGCAGCGTTACGGCTTCGGACTGACATTCCTCCCGTTCGTCACGCGGGCAGCCAGTGCGGCATTGCGTCAGTACTCGCTCGTGAACTCCTCGATCGAGGGGACGAACATCATCTATCACAACGAAATCAATATCGGCATCGCGGTGGCGCTCGAAAATGGTCTGATCGTTCCCGTAATTCGAAATGCGGATGAGAAGAATATAGTGGGATTGCAGCGCTCGATCGTGGACCTGTCTACTCGCGCGCGGTCGCGGCAATTGAAACCGGATGAAGTGCAGGGAGGAACATTTTCCATCACCAACTTCGGAAGCTTCGGCAGTGTTTTCGCTACGCCCGTGATCAACCAGCCTCAGGTGGCCATACTCGGAGTTGGTTCCGTGGAAAAATCGCCAGTCGTCATCGATGACGCGATAGCTATCCGGTCTATCTGCTATCTGGCTCTGACTTTCGATCACCGCTTGATCGACGGCGCGTTGGCGGATCAATTTACAGCAGCTGTGAAGAAGATCCTCGAGAACTGGTCTGAAGAAATTCTGTAGAACATGAAACCTGCGGGCCATTCCGCGAATCTACAGTACTAACGCACACGGCGGCGGTCTCGACCATTACTGGCGGACCGCCGATTTTGTTGAAGCCCTACTCTCCTTACCCCGCTTCTTCCCCGAATTCACTTGCCCGAACTCGCATCTCACCCTGTTGGACGTGTAACGTAGGGTGGTAACGTTCGAAATGATCCTACTTTCCTCGGAAATTCATTACCTCATTAGTGAAGTTAAAACGGGATTTATTTGCCGGACCCCGATATTCCGACCGAGTGCATGCTCCATCGAATTAGCTGATAATTCAGGGCTTGTAATTCGGCCAACTGTTTGCACTTGAATCCTGTGGGAAAAGGAGGTAAGTGCAGTGATGAAATTAGCGAAGATTCTGGCGGTTGTTCCAATTTGCGCGGCGCTCGCCCTGGCGCAAACAGAAACTAGCCAGACATCCACGAACTCCACTGGCTCGCAAACATTTATGGGTACTCTCGTTGACGCGAGATGTACAACATTGAAAGAAAATCAGCCGGGCTCAAACATGACCCCAGGCTACCGATCGTCTACGTCGACGGATATCAACGGTCAAGCGGGGACGAGTAGCGAGACGACACAATCGGGAATCGCAGGAACCGCGACGCAATCGCCCGTTGCGGGTGAGTTGGGCAGCACACCGGCAGCTCGGGACAATGTTTACCAGCCGAATCGTCCCATAACTGACAAGACTACAAATCAGACAACGGCAGGAACTTCCCAAGCTGACCGTATCAACGATCGATCCGCGACGAGTAACGCCGGAAGTGTAAACAACAACGATCAATCGACAAATCCGAACACAGCGCCCAACAGTCAGCCGGCGACGAAAAAGACGGAGACTTACCCGACGAATAACAATCAGACTTCGCCGACGGATAACAACCGGATGTCGTCTACGCAATCGACCGCGACTAACAACAGCGATCGCGCGGGATCGAACAGCAACTACCAGACGTATCCGAAGAACAACAACCGGATGGACACGACTACCACAAGTCCATATCCGTCCACCAATAACCGGGCCAACAATTCGATCACCGGCACAAACAACGGCCGCAACGCCGCCGGCACCACCGACCAAACCTCGGCTAATAACTCTACAGCCGGTTCAGCGGACCGTCCGACAAGCGCCATGAATTCGAGCACCATGAACTCGACCATGAGTCACCCGGGCGCAATGACCACAAATTGGGACCAGTCGTGCATGATTTCGCCGACCAGCACGACTTTCTACTTGCGAACCGACGATGGCCGGACCATTCCGCTGGATAGCGCAAGCAATGCAAAAGTCATGTCGCAGCTCAAATCCAACGAGAGCGGGGCTGCGGGCAACCAAGTGATGCATGTGACCGTTACAGGAACGGAGAACGGAAACGTTCTATCCGTTAACGATTTTCAGACGAAGTAACTCTGTTGAAACGCAAAAAGCGCGCGATTCCGGGAAACCGGTGTCGCGCGTTTTGCTGTTGGGGCGGTAAAATACTGAGTAGTGCGGCACCTTCTATTCTGGACAATAGCAGTTACTACGCTGGCGCTTTGCTACGCCACTGAACCGCCGGGCACGGCATTGCGCGGCCACCTGCGACAGGAAGCCGGAAAGGCGCCTTACCTTGAACTGCAGGATCACCGGCACATTCAATTGCATGGCGACGAACCTACTACGAAGGTGCTTAACGATGCGCGATTGAGAGACTCCGATTTCGAGGTACTGGGCCGATGGAACGGAACCGGCACTTTCGAAATCAACAAGATTCACATCCCCTCGCTGTTCGTCTATCGCGATGGTAAGCGGCTCCAGGTCAGCTACTGGTGCGATGTATGCTATATCCGTACATCATCTCCAGGTAAATGCTGGTGCTGCCAAAAATACACCGATCTCGATCCCGTAGAGCCAGAACAGTAGGGATCATCACCTTCATGTCGGCTCTTCCGCTTGTTTCCGCGGCCGAATACTCGGCTGAAATCGCGACCGTCGATGGCATAGAAGTGGTGCATCTCATCGACCGGGAGCACCACGCCAGCGTCTCCGTCGTACCTTCGATTGGAAATACGGCTTATGAGATGACGGTGAACGGTCAGGCCGTTCTGTGGTCTCCGTATAGGAACTTGTCGGAATTCGAGCAGAAGCCGACATTCCTTGGTGTGCCGTTTCTCGCGCCGTGGGCCAACCGGCTCGATCACGACGGGTTCTATGCAAACGGCAAAAGCTACATCCTCAATCCGGCCCTGAAGAATTTCCGGTACGATTCGAACCACCACCCGATCCACGGCCTCCTTTCCAGTTCGCATTTATGGGAAGTCGTCAGCAAAGGCTCCGACCAGCAGTCGGCGTGGGTTACCAGCCGGCTGGAGTTCTGGCGATACCCCGATCTGATGGCACAGTTCCCATTTGCCCACTCCATCGAGATGACTTATCGATTGCGGCATGGCGAGCTGGAAGTCCACACCGCAATTGAGAATCTTTCGAAAGAACCGATGCCACTGGTCCTCGGTTTTCATCCTTACTTTCGCGTCGGTGCGACGAAACGAAATACGTGGCGCGTTCATGTTGCCGCACGGGACCATGTGATTTTGTCGGAAGCGTTGATTCCGACAGGCGAGCGCCGGCCAGTGGATTTGGCGGATCCCGCGTCGCTGGCTTCAACTCAACTGGACGATGTGTTTACCAACCTGGTTCGTGGCACAGATGGACTCGCGGAGTTCTGGGTGGAGAGCGGCGAACAACGCGTATCGGTTTTATACGGCCCGAAATACCCGGTGGCGGTGATTTTCGCGCCTCCGGGCCGTGACTTCATCTGTTTTGAGCCAATGACCGCAATTACGAACGCAATGAATTTGGCCCACGACGGCAAGTACCCGGAACTGTCCTCTCTTGGACCGGGTAAGCGATGGGAAGAGAGTTTCTGGATTCGTACGGCGGGTTTCTGAGTCTTCCGTCTGTTTCGCGGTATCGTTAGTTGGATGCGGGCAACAACTCGCCGCGCATCGCGTCAAAGATCGGAGGTCCCCGCGGATGAACGTCTCGGCTACTGCTCAAGTGCCGGTGTTTAAAGACCGACTAAGCGCAGCGCGAGCGCAAACCGACGCGCTCTTCGAACTGATCAAACCGGACGCGATGTACGACCGCCCGATCGCGGAACGGCACCGGCTGATTTTCTATCTCGGGCACGTCGAGGCGTTTGACTGGAACCAGATCTGCCGCTGGTCGTTGGGATTCCGCTCGTTCCATCCGACCTTCGATAGGTTGTTCGAGGCCGGCATCGATCCGGAGCCTGGGACGGCGGCTAGGGACGAGCCTCGCGACTGGCCGCGAGTTGCGGAGGTGCTCGTGTACAACCGCGGCGTGAGGGCGCGGGTAGACGAGGCGATTGAGCACGCTCCACCGCAGATTGTGAACGTTGCCATCGAGCACCGCTTGATGCACGCGGAGACGTTAAGTTACCTGATGCACGAGATGGATTACGCCCGCAAGCGGGAAGTTGTGCATCACACCCACAGCAACCTATCGGGAAATGTCTTGAACCCGTTCATCGAAATTCCCGAAGGTGAGGCGACCATCGGTCAAGCTGCCGGCGAGTTCGGTTGGGACAATGAATTCGCCCAACGGATAGCACACGTACCGCCGTTTATGCTTTCCCAGCACAAGGTGACGAACGGCGAATATCTGCGCTTCGTGAACGAAGGAGCGCCAGCTCCGCACTTTTGGACCCAGCAGGGCGGCCGGTGGTTTTATCGGGGGATGTTCGATCTCATACCGCTGCCGCTCGATTGGCCGGTGTACACGACTCATGACGAGGCGACCGCCTACGCACGCTGGGCCGGGAAAACGCTGCCGGCGGAAGAACAGTTCCATCGGGCAGCTTACGGACGGCGAGGTGCCGGAGAAAACGATTACCCGTGGGGAAATGCGGGTCCCGACATGAAGCACGGGAATTTCGATTTTCACTTCTGGGATCCAATATCGGTGAACGCCACTCCGGCGGGAACGAGCGAGTTCGGGATCACGCAGCTTGTTGGCAACGGTTGGGAGTGGACCTCCAGCGTCTTCGGCCCGCTACCGGGTTTCGAAGCGTTTCCTTTCTACCCCGGATACTCTGCTAATTTTTTCGACGACCACCATTTCGTGATGAAAGGCGCGTCGCCACGTACCGCGGCCCCACTACTGCGGAGGTCGTTTCGCAACTGGTTCCGTCCGAACTACCCGTATGTCTATGCCACTTTCCGCCTCGTCGAGAATTGAAGAACCGCGATCCGGATTCGCGAAAGATGTTCGGGCAGGGCTGACGCGAGCCGGCCAGAAGCAACTGTCGCCGGAATACTTCTACGACGAAGTGGGCAGCGCGCTATTCGACGTGATCACCCGGCTGCCGGAGTACGGCCTGACTCGCGCGGATGCCCGTTTGCTCTCAAACCACGCCAGCGCGATTGCCCAACTCCTGGAACGCCGCACCTCGGTGATCGAACTCGGCAGCGGGACGGGCTCGAAGACAGCACACGTGCTCGAAGCGATTCGCAGGAGGCAGAGCCGCGTTTCGTACTTCCCGATCGATGTCTCGGCCACGGCGCTCGATGCGTGCGGACGGGAACTGGCGGACGTGGCACACGTAACGCCCATAGAGGCGACATTTATCGAGGGGGTGCGTCGAGCGTTGGCACTCATCCGGAATCGCGAACACGTGCTGGTATTATTCCTGGGCAGCACGATCGGCAATTTCGATCACAAATCCGCTGAGGGACTGCTGGTGGAACTGCGGGCGCTGTTGTCGCCGGGCGACTGGCTGCTGCTGGGAGCAGATCTCGTGAAACCCGTGGATCGCCTGCTTGCCGCCTATGACGATCCGCTCGGAGTGACTGCCGCATTCAACCTCAACCTGTTGGCTCGAATCAACCGCGAACTCGGAGGCGATTTCGATTTGCACCGGTTCCGCCACGAGGCTCGCTATGACGCGACGAACAAACGAATCGAAATGCACCTGGTATCAAAGACGCGTCAGACAGCTCACATTGCAGAACCCGAGTGCGCGGTGAAGTTCACGGCAGGCGAAACTATCTGGACGGAATCGTCGCACAAGTACGAACCGGGGGATCTTGCGCGGATGGCGGCCTGCACGGGCTATCGCGTCGTGCGGACGTGGACCGATACGGAGTGGCCGTTTGCTGAGAACCTTTGGGAAACCCTCTAGTTTCTGACCCCTCGCCGGAGCCGGGCCTGCAAGCATAGAAGGAACTTTCCCGGCCTTGGCCGGAGCACGTTACTTTGCCCCCGTTTTGTTGACAAGTTTTGTTCCTGAGGGAGGACAGAACCGTGGTATCCTGAGAGTGTCTTTGCCCGCCTCCGTTCTATCGCGAGTGCCTTCTGGCCGCCCACTTCACCTCTTCGAGTTGATCCAGCGCAGTCTGACAAAGACGAATCTATCCCCCAAAGGACCCTATTTTGACTAACATCTTTGTCGGAAATCTGAGTTATCAGACTACTCAGGACGAACTTTATTCGGCGTTTTCGGCGTACGGCGCTGTTGAACGCGTGCACATTGTGACGGATCGCGACAGCGGTCAACCTCGCGGCTTTGCATTTGTAGAAATGACCGAGCGCCGCGATGCGGAAACGGCTATTTCGCAACTGAACGGAGCGGAACTCAATGGCCGCAGCTTGAACGTCAACGAAGCTCGTCCCAAGCCCGCCGGCGGCGGCGGTGGCTTTGGCGGCGGTCGCGGTAACGGCGGCGGCGGCGGCGGTCGCGGTCGCGGATCGCGCTGGTAAGCCAGTGCGTCGCGGCTGAGTTTTTGCGGCGTCAAGTTGCGCCGTTAAACGTAATTCGGGCCGCCTGCCCGGTGGCTTCCACCGCCAGAGGTGGTCGGCCCATTTCATTTCAGGGAGCACATTCCATGGCTGGACGCGGACCACAATCATTCAAGAAACGGCAAAAAGAGCTACAGCGCAAGGAGCGCCAGCAGGAGAAGTTAGCGAAAAAATTGCAGCGTAAACATGAAAAAGGCGGCTCGAGCACCGAGGAGCCCGACAGCCCGGAAACCGACGAACCGTTTGAAATCTCGATGCAGCCGCACCAATCCTGATCGCTCATAAAGTTACCTGCTCAACCGGCGAGTCTGGCTTCAGATTCGCCGGTTTTTCATTTTTTGGGGGGAGCGGTTTGAGCCGCGGCCTCGTTAGGATCGAATGCCCCAGCAGAACGGATCGCGATCGTCCAACAGCAGCCACGACTCGGAATTAACGAACGCAGAACCTTTGATGTGCGGGCAGATCACGCCCTCGCGAACCGTTACGTGTCCTTCGAACAGGCTGCCGAGCAAGCTCTCCTGACGCCAGAGCTGCCCTTCCGACAGTTTTCCATCTGCATACAAACACGCCAGTTTCGCACTGGTCCCCGTTCCGCAGGGTGAACGGTCGTACGCTCGACCGGGACAGAGGACGAAATTCTTAGAATGTGCACCCGGCGCCAGTGGTGGGCCGAACACCTCGATGTGATCGATCTCACCGCCGTCGCGGCCGGTAACCCCGTTCTGTTCGAGGGCCTTCCGAATGCGCCACGTATAGTCGGTGAGCGCATCCAGGTTCGCCAGTGTGAGCGCAAAGGGTGAGCCAGCGGTAAGGAAGAACCAGTTTCCACCCCAGGCCACGTCGCCAGTAACTGGCCCGAACCCGTCCACATCCACCGTAACTCCGGAGGCGTGGCGGTAGCTCGGAACGTTCGCAACGGTCACTTCGGACCCGCCCGGGTGCAACAACGCTTCGACAACGCCAACCGGTGTTTCAATCCGGTGAACGCCGGGCCCGATCCTTCCCATGCGTAAAAGCGTTACCGCGAGTCCGATGGTTCCGTGGCCGCACATATTCAGGTAGCCAACGTTATTGAAGAAGATGACACCCGCCGAGCAACTCGGGTCGGCCGGCTCGCAAAGCAGCGCGCCGACGATTGCGTCGGAACCTCGAGGCTCGTTCACAATCGCCGAACGAAACGCATCGAACTCCCGGCGAAAGCGCTCGAGGCGGTCCCGCAGCGGTCCATTGCCGAGCGGCGGACCGCCCTCCACCACTACACGCGTCGGCTCACCGCCGGTATGGGAATCGATCACACGAATTCGGTCCATCGCGGAGGTTCTATTGTATAAGGAGCAGTGTGTCGATAGTGGCTGAACCGGACAAACGCCAATTCGATGCGATCGTCATAGGCGCGGGCATCGTCGGCGCGGCATGCGCTTACGAATTGCATCTCGCCGGCATGAGGGTCGCAGTGTGCGAGGAGAGCGGGACAATCGGCGGTGGAGCCACCGCAGCCGGCATGGGTCATCTCGCCGTGATGGACGATTCCGAAGCGCAGTTCGCTTTGACCAGTTATTCGCAGGCGCTCTGGCGAGAGCTTTCGGCAAGTTTGCCGGCGGATGCCGAGTACCTGCCGTGCGGTTCGTTGTGGGTGGCGGCCGACTGCGAGGAAATGGAAGAGGTGCATCGGAAGCACCGGTTCTACTACGAGCGCGGCATTCCGGTGGAGGTTCTGGATTCGAAGCAGTTGGCTGAGGCGGAGCCGAATCTTCGGGCGGGAATGGCGGGCGGCCTGCTCATGCCGGCTGATAGTGTGTGTTATCCCCCGTGTGCGGCACGGTTCCTGATCGAATCGTCAGGCGCTGAGGTCTATACCGGGCACTCTGTGACGAAGCGTGGGGAGACATGGGTGGAGTTTCCGAATGGAGACCGGTTGAACGCCGGGGAGATCGTCGTGGCGACCGGCGCAGCCGCTCGCCGTTTGTTTCCTGACGTTCCAGTGACGCCGCGCAAAGGACACCTGGCGATTACAGATCGGTATCCTGGATTTCTGAATCATCAACTCATCGAACTCGGGTATCTCAAGAGCGCACACAGCATGAATACCGACTCAGTCGCGTTCAATGCACAGCCTCGGATTACCGGACAAGTGCTGATCGGCTCGTCGCGCCAATACGGAACGGAGGAGTCGCGAATCGATCACTCGATTCTGCGACGGATGTTGAATCGCGCGCTGGATTACATGCCGGGTCTGAAGGAACTGTCCGCGATCCGTTGTTGGACGGGTTTCCGTGCGGCGACACCGGACAAATTGCCGCTGATCGGACGGTGTCCAGGATTCGAGCACGTCCATCTTGCGACCGGCCACGAGGGGCTCGGCATCTCCACCTCACTGGCAACGGGACGGTTGCTGGTGGACGGCATGCTTGGGCGCCCATCGGTGATTCCGCGGGAAGCATATGCGCCGGAGAGGAGTTTCGCACATGCATGAGCAGATTACCCTCACTGTGGATGGGAAACGGATATCGATTCCTGCCGGCGCAACCGTAGCCGCGGCAGTGCTCAAGGCCGGACGCCCAGCTCGCCGGTCTGTCTCCGGACAGGCACGCGCTCCGCTTTGCGGCATGGGTATCTGCTTCGAATGTCGTGTGACGGTGGATGGACGGGCGCACTTGCGAAGCTGCCAGGTCAAGGCTCGCGAAGGAATGGTGGTCACCACCGGATGAAAGCGCAATACGACGTGGTGGTGGCGGGCGCAGGTCCGGCGGGGCTCGCGGCAGCGGTGCGCGCGGCTGAAGTGGGTGCGTGTGTCGCCGTTATCGACGACAACCCTGCCGCCGGAGGCCAGATCTGGCGCGGTGGCGAATCTGACGCTCACGACAGCCAATCGCGACGATGGTTGGGTTCGTTTCGTAATTCAGGTATTTCGGTTTTCACCGGCGCGAGCGTGATCTTCGGAGATGCGGCAGCCAAGACACTCGGTTTTGAATCCCAGGATGGACCGCACGAGGTCTCCTACGGGAGTGTCATCATCGCGACCGGAGCGCGCGAACTCTTTCTTCCCTTCCCCGGGTGGACGCTGCCCGGGGTGACCGGAGTAGGCGGTCTTCAGGCGTTGGTCAAATGCGGCGTGGACATCTCGGGACGCCGGGTTGTCGTTGCCGGAAGCGGTCCGCTGTTGTTGGCCGTAGCGGCGTATCTGCGAAAATCCGGGGCTCGTGTGTGCGGGATCTTCGAACAATGTGCCGCAGGTGCGATTGCCGCTTTTGCGATGCGCATGGGCGTGAGCAAACTCCTGCAAGCTGCATCACTGCAAGCGACGCTGGCCGGCGTTCCCTATTACACGGGCTCCTGGGTGGAAAGTGCTGAAGGCGATGAGCGCGTGGAACGGGTGCGAATCCGGTGCAAGAACCGGAGCCTGGTTGAGGCGTGCGACTATGCCGCTGTTGCGTACGGCCTTCATCCGAATACCGAACTCGCCGCATTGTTAGGGTGCCACGTGGGCGTGAATGGAGTGGTTGTCAACGAGTGGCAGCGTACGTCCGTGGACGGGGTGTATTGCGCGGGTGAGTGCACGGGCATCGGAGGCGTGGAGCTTTCGGTTTCGGAGGGCGAGATTGCGGGCTATGCGGCGGCCGGCAATGCGGACCGTGCCCGTCAGAAGTTCGGAGTTCGCGAGCGGGCGCAGCGGTTCGCGGACCGGCTCAATGCGACTTTTCGCTTGCGCGCGGAGTTGAAGCAACTGCCCGACCCTTCGACAATCGTTTGCCGTTGCGAAGATGTTACGTTAGAGCGTTTGCAACGCCATTCGTCAATGCGCTCCGCGAAACTGCACACGCGCTGCGGCATGGGACCGTGTCAGGGCCGAATCTGCGGCACGGCCGCGAGGTTTCTTTTCGGATGGACGGACACGACGGTAAGGCCGCCCGTTCTTCCAGCAAGCATCGGTGCGCTTGCTTTGCACGAAAACACGAATACACAGGAGGCAACAGGATGGGAATAGCGATGGAATGGCGCGGCGTGATCCCGGCGATCACGACTCCGTTCAAAAGCGATTTGTCGGTAGATCACGATTTCCTCGCGCGGCACTGCCGGTGGCTGGTGGACAACGGCTGCACGGGAGTGGTGGCGCTCGGGTCGCTGGGCGAAGGCGCGACACTCAACCTGGAAGAGAAAGCCGCGGTTCTGCGAACCTGCGTCGGCGCAATCGGAGATCGTGCACACGTTGTGTCCGGCGTGTCGGCGTTGAGCACCGACGAAGCCGTCGCCATCGCCAGGACGGCGGAGGCAGCTGGCTGCAACGGGTTGATGGTTCTTCCGCAGTACGTTTATATCGGCGATTGGCGGGAGAACAAGGCGCACGTGAGCGCGGTATTGTCGGCGACGCGATTGCCGGCGATGCTCTACAACAATCCCATCGCCTACAAAGTCGACTTCGTACCGGAACAAGTGGCGGAGTTGTTGGACGAGCACGCGAACCTGCACGCCATCAAGGAATCGAGCGCGGATGTGCGTCGTGTCGCGGCGCTGCGCGCGCTGGTTCCCGCCGGGCGCCTGCAAATCCTTTGCGGTGTGGACGACCTGATTGTCGAGGCGGTGTATGCGGGTGCGGTCGGCTGGATCGCTGGCCTCGTGAATGCGTTTCCGAAAGAGTCGGTCGATCTGTTCGAACTGGCACGCCGGGGAGCTGCGCAAGAGGCGTTCGAATTGTATCGGTGGTTTCTGCCGTTGCTGCGAATGGATACGGTCCCGAAATTCGTGCAGCTCATCAAGCTGGTTCAGGAGGCGGTCGGGATGGGCAACCGGCGCGTACGCCCGCCGCGGCTCGAGTTGACGGGCAGCGAACTCGAACAGGCCCAAGCGGTGATCGAGCGGAGCCAGGCGACCCATCCGGCGAAAGTGATGACCGCGGAAGTAAATAGGGCCAGATGATCCGCGATCTGTTCGCGCGGCCCGTTGCAGCACTGCTGACGGCGGCGCTGGCCATCGCTCCGCTCAGCGGGGCCGACGTTCCGGCAGACATTGCCGATCAACGAAGCGAAATGCGTCCATATGTCGAGCGCTTCACGGCGGACCGGCAGTTGCTGTTAAAGAGGTATCCGCTCGAACTCTCGCCCGCGCGGTCGGAACGCTTGAAGAAATTCTACGCGGCATGGCTGAGCCGTCTCCCGGCTTTGGATTTCGATCCCATGAGCCAGGAAGGAAAAATCGACTACGTTCTGCTGCGGAATTATTTGGAGCACGAACTTCGGCGCCTCGATCTCGAAGCGAAGGACGAGGCGGCAGCCGCGTCGCTGGTACCGTTTTCAGCCAGCATCATCGGACTCGAAGAGTCGCGTCAACGGATGGATCCGATCGAGCCGAAGAGTGCGGCGGCGGTCCTGGATGCACTCGAAAAGCAGGTGAAGACGGTTCGTCAGGCAACCGAGCGGACACTGAAGACCGCGCCGCCCGCGAAAGTGATCGCGAATCGGGCAGCGGTGGAGACCGCCCAACTGCGCACAGTGTTGAAGCGCTGGTTCGATTTCTACAACGGCTACGATCCGATGTTCACGTGGTGGTCCGCTGAAGCATTCAAGCGGGCCGATGCGAGCATGCAGGATTATGCTGTGTTTCTGCGCGAACAGGTTGCGGGTGTCAAGGGCGGCGGCGCCGATCTGGCTGAAATGGGCGGCGGCACCCGGCGTGAGACAGCGCAGGCAAAGACTTCAGCTCGAAGCGATACCACCGATGACATAATTGGCAGCCCGATCGGACGCGACGGTCTGATGAGCGAACTGGCTCATGAAATGGTTCCGTACACGCCCGAGGAACTCATCGCCATCGCGAACCGGCAGTTCGCATGGTGCGAAGCGGAGATGAGGAAGGCTTCTCGCGAACTGGGGTTTGGCGACGATTGGAAGAAAGCTCTCGAGCACGTGAAAAACCTGTACGTGGAGCCCGGCAAACAGCCGGCCCTTATCCGCGATCTCGAGCGCGAAGCGGAAGGGTTCCTCGACAAGCACGACCTCATCACGATTCCGCCGCTCGCCCGCGAGACGTGGCGCATGCAGATGATGACGCCCGCGCGCCAACTGGTGAATCCGTTCTTCACCGGAGGCCAGGTGATCAGCGTCTCGTACCCCGTCGATTCGATGACTTACGAACAGAAGTTGATGAGCATGCGTGGGAACAATATTCATTTCTCGCGCGCCACGGTTTTTCACGAGCTGATTCCCGGTCACGAGTTGCAGGGGTTCATGAGCGCGCGATACCGCCCGTACCGCGCAATTTTTGAAACGCCGTTCGCGGTGGAGGGCTGGTCGCTCTATTGGGAACTTCTGCTGTGGGATATGGGATTCCAGAAGTCGCCCGAAGACCGCATCGGAGCGCTGTTCTGGCGGATGCACCGGTGCGCACGGATCATCTTTTCGCTCAGCTTTCATCTCGGCAAGATGTCTCCCAAGGAATGCGTTGACTTTCTGGTGGATCGAGTCGGCCACGAGCGGGATAACGCGATCGGCGAGGTGCGCCGGTCATTTGCGGGCGATTATTCGCCGCTGTACCAGGCAGCGTACTTACTGGGGGGCTTGCAGTTCTACGCGTTGCACAAAGAACTTGTCGGCTCGGGCAAGATGACCAACCGGCAGTTTCACGATGCCGTACTGAAAGAGAACCGCATACCGGTAGAGATGATTCGAGCCAGTCTCACTCAGCAAAAACTTTCGCGCGACTACTCATCCTGTAAGTGCATAAATCTCGAATAGAACGCGGGTGCGGCGGTGCGCGAACGGCTCGATGAGCGTCGCCGCAGCAGCGCGTTCAGCTTGCTTCGAATCAGGTCGTTGGCGGGCAGTTCAATCCAACGGCAGGCGGCGAAGCTGAGGATCACCACCAAGGCGAAAAACACCATACCCGCAGCGACCGGCGGGAGCCCCAGATAGAAGTACGTGCGCTTGTACCACCAAAGCAGCGGAACGTGAAGGATGTAGATTCCGTAGCTCGCCATACCGCCGGTAAAGATCAGTTTTGAACTCAAGAGACGGTGCAAAGGCCCACCGCCAAAGGACAACCCGAGTATCAGAGCCGCGTTCGAGAATCGCATTAGGCCATCGAAAAGCACCCAGGGGTGAACAGAATCCGCGACAATGACCAAGCCCATCCCGGCAACCAGCGCAGGCAGGTATAGAAGGTGCCCACGCCCGAGAAGGTTGGTTCCCCGCTGCTGAAGAAGTTGGTAGAGCATAGCCACGGCGATGCCGATCAGGAAATCGCCGAAGTAGATGAAAGCTTTGTAGGGCAGATTCGCCGTGTGGACGAGAATCGGGATGAGGACCGAAAATGCAGTTACGACGGCGAGTTTTTTCCACGAGCGCCGGCCGAGCAGAACGAGTATCAATGGAAAACAGGCGTAGAAGAACAGCTCGCAGGAAAGCGACCACGCCGGGGTGTTCCAATCGACCGGCAGCTTTGTCCAGCCCTGGAGCAATAGACAGTAATTGAAGATGATGCCGACCCTGTCCCACACACTTCCCAGTTCGGGTTTTTGAATTCCGTGATAGATGATCGGGACCAGGATTGCCAAGCTGACCGCGTACATCGGGTAGACCCGTGCAAAACGAGCGGCCGCGTATCGTCCGACATTCACGCGGCTCCATACGACCGAGAAGTAGCCGTGGGCCAACAGAAAGCCGCTGAGGGCGAAAAAGGTTCCTAGCGCCATGTACGCTTGTGCGATGACGTGGTCAATCGGGTAGTGCTTAGTGATGGGGTAGAGCATCCCACCAGGACCACCCACGTGGTAGCTCACGACCCACAATGCAAGAGGAAATCGAATGCCCGTTAGTGCGGGGAAGGCCGGGGCAGGGGCCTCACGCTTAGGTACGGCGCCCGTTCTACCTCTACTCACGAATGTGAACCGCCGTTGGAGGTTCCATTCGCAGGTGTTATCCAATCAGACGTCGGGTCCCACCACGACTCGATTTTGTTGGCCGCCTCCGAATGGTTTTGCTGGATCGGCTGGCAGTAGCTGTCGACCTGCGATTTCAGATTAGCGGCACCGCTGGAATGAGTACCGCTTTGTCGCTCATAATCCGACAGAGCTTTCGACGAAGCCTTCAATTCCGTTTTCGCTTGCGTATAGTTGCCGCGTGGCGCAGCATTTGTGCGCGCGAGCACCAGGTTTTCG
Source organism: uncultured Acidobacteriota bacterium (assembly GCA_963720745.1). Taxonomy (GTDB): domain Bacteria; phylum Acidobacteriota; class Terriglobia; order Bryobacterales; family Bryobacteraceae; genus TMP-7. The sequence continues at coordinate 525,739 of CAVRGO010000004.1, read as the reverse complement.
CGGGGCCACAACAGCGGCATATCCGCGGCAACAGAAGCGACGATTACGTCGTCCTCGACAGCTTTCGGTGCTTGATCGGCGGCTTTGAGGTCACCTTGCTGGAGCACCTTCGTCGCGGCTTGCAAGTGCGGCTGCGCCACATTCATGTCGATGCCCAGACTGGTGTACTCACCGACGACACGGTTCACCGCCCAGCCTTATGGTTCGTGTTGGTTCGCGCCGCCTGTCCCCGGCGTTGATTCTTGGCCGTGTTGCTGTTCGCGGCTGTATCGTTCTGATTCGTTGCGTTCTGCGACGACCGGTCCCGCTGCGATGATCCATTCATCGCGGTTTGCGAGTTGCGGCTCCGCGCCGAGAGCATGGGTTTCAGAACGGAAGAGCGGTCGAGTTCCTGGTACAGCGGAACAAACGCTTGGTTATTGGTCCCGTTTTGAACGCGGCCGGCATCTTTGATTGCACGATCAACGTCCTGGAGCGCCTGCTGTTTCTTCTCGTTCGCAAACGCATTCCGGGCGTTGCGAGTCGCCTCGAGCATCTGCAGCGCCGCATCAGAATGTCGCGCCGCAGGGCTGTTCATGCGCGCGCAATCGGTCGAATTGGTGCGGGTAGACTGATTCGTGCTTCGCTGAGCGTTTTGGTATTGATGAGAATGTCGGTTGCTGGTCTGACTGGTGGCAGACGTTGTCTGCGCGAACACGCAACAACTCATCGCTACAGTTGCGCCCAGGCAGACAATGTTTCTCCACATTGTAACTACCTCCTGCGAGCATATTTAGGGCGAAACCGCTCATCCGGCGAACCGCCCATAAGTAGGATTCGTTAGGGTAGCTATCTGTGTCGTTCTGCGGTGTTATTCCGGTTACAATGAAATTTCCGCGCGCACTCGTTAGAGAGTTGCACGCCCCACTCTGGCGTTTGAACCTGCTGCCCACTCTCCGGCGAAACTAGCGGAGTTCGCGGATGACCGCGTCCGTGAATTCGGCAGTGCCCGCCTTTCCTCCGACGTCGCGCGGCAGGCGCTCTCCTTTGGCGTAGACACTTTCGATAGCGTGCTGCAAACGGGCGGCCGCGTCGTGCTCCTTGACGTGCAGAAGCATCATCACCGCCGAGAGCATTACAGCTGTGGGGTTTGCGATTCCTTCGCCCGCGATGTCGGGGGCGCTTCCATGAACCGCTTCGAATACGGCACAATCCTCGCCAATGTTCGCACCGGGCACGATGCCGAGCCCGCCCACAAGACCGGCGGCGAGATCGGAAACGATGTCACCATAGAGGTTCGGCATCAACAGCACGTCGAACGTTTCCGGGCGCATCACCAGCTGCATCGAAGCGTTGTCGACAATCAGCTCCTTGTATTCGATCTCGGGATAGTCGAGGGCCACTTCGCGGGCGCAACGGAGAAACAGTCCATCGCCGAGCTTCATGATGTTGGCCTTGTGCACGGAGGTCACCTTGTGGCGCTTGTTCTCCCGCGCAAAAGCAAACGCATGCTCGGCGATTCGCATGGACGCGGCGCGCGTTATGACCTTCAAGCTCGTGACCACATCCTTCACGACCTCATGTTCGAGCCCTGCGTAAAGATCCTCGGTGTTCTCGCGAAAGATCACCAGGTCGATTTTCACATCCTGATATCGCGTCTTCACGCCGGGCAGTGTCTTCACGGGACGAACGTTGGCAAACAAATCGAGCGCCTTTCGAAGCGCGACGTTCACGCTTTGGAAACCGCCGGCAATCGGTGTCGTAACCGGGCCCTTCAAGCCGAGTTTCGTCTTATGAAGCGAATTCAAGATCTCGGGCGGCAGCACTTCGTTGCGGCGCGTTATCACTTCTTCGTTCAATTCGCAGCGATGCCAGTTGATCTTCACGCCCGTAGCATCAACTACACGCTGTGCCGCGGCGGTCACTTCGGGTCCAATCCCGTCACCAGGTATGAGCGTAACGTCGTAGGTCACGATCTATATTGTGACGCACCTCGCGTGGGAAAATAAGGAGTTTATGGCCACCATTCAACGCGCATTACTGAGCGTTACCGATAAGAGCGGCATTGTTGATTTTGCGCGAGGGCTCACCGGCTTGGGAATCGAACTCATCTCCACCGGTGGAACTTTTCGCGTCCTTTCCGAAGCGGGGCTTCCCGTACGAGAGGTAGCCAGCGTCACGGAATTTCCGGAAATGCTCGACGGTCGAGTGAAAACCATTCACCCTCGCATCGCAGGCGGCATCCTCGCCATGCGTTCGAAACCGGATCACATGAAGGCGATCGACGAGCATCGGATTCCCCGCATCGACCTCGTGGTCGTGAACCTGTACCAGTTCGAGAGAATCGCCGCACAAGCCGGTGCCAGCGTGGATGAACTGATCGAAAACATCGACATCGGCGGACCCACGATGATCCGGGCCGCGGCGAAGAACTTCCAGGATGTGGCGGTCGTGGTTTCTTCGGAGGATTATCCTACGGTTCTCAACGAACTCCGCACCAGTGGCGAACTGAGCCGCAACACACACTGGGAACTGGCGAAACGCGCATTCGCAACAACCGCAGCGTACGATCGAGCCATCGCATCGCGCCTGGCGCGCATCAGTATGGAGAACGGTGACTTTCGAGACGCAACCTCGGTCGTTCCGCATATCCTGGACATCCACGCGGAGCAGGCGCTGCCGCTCCGCTATGGCGAGAATCCGCACCAGTATGCCGCGCTGTATTCGCTGAAGCGCGGCGGCATGGCCGACGCGGAGCAACTCCACGGGAAGGAGCTTTCTTACAACAATCTCGTCGATTTGGATGCTGCCTGGCAGTTGATTCAGGAGTTCGACAGCCCTGCCTCGGCGGTGATTAAACACACCAACCCGTGCGGATGCGCGGAGCACGGGGTGCTCGCCGAAAGTTACCGAAAGGCGTTCGAAGCCGACCCGGTATCCGCTTTCGGAGGCGTGCTCTCATTCAATCGCGAACTGGACGGCGACACGGCCCGCGAAATCGCAAAGACGTTCATTGAAGCGATCGCTGCACCTGGATTCTCGGCTGATGCACTCGAAATTCTCAAGGGGAAGAAGAACCTGCGACTCGTCCGGGTGAAACCTGTCGACGGCGACGAACTGGTGGTGAAATCGATTTCAGGAGGCTTTCTGGCACAGACAGCCGACAGGCACCGGTTCACGCGGGAACAGGCCATCGTGAAGACCAGGCGCGCTCCGACCGAGGAGGAGTGGCGCGCAATGCTGTTCGGCTGGAAAGTGGTGAAGCACGTCAAGTCGAACGCTATCGTCTATGCGCGCGCCGGACAACTGATCAGCGCCGGGGCCGGGCAGATGAGTCGAGTGGATGCGGTGAAGGTCGGCGCCATGAAGGCGATTCTGCCGCTGACGGGAACGGTGATGGCTTCCGATGCGTTCTTTCCTTTTCCCGACAGCATTGAAGAGGCCGCGCGGCAGGGCATCACCGCGGTAATTCAGCCGGGAGGCTCGGTGCGCGACAACGAAGCCGTGGAGGCCGCGGACCGGCTTGGATTGGCGATGGTACTCACCTCCATCCGCCACTTCCGTCATTAAGAAGATGGTCTCCGAGGTTCGGCGCGCGCTTCGCGGCTACGTCCGCAATCCCGGTCTTGCGTTGAGCGCGGTACTTTCGCTCGCCATCGGCATCGGGGCGAGCACTGCAATCTTCAGTGTCACGAATGCGCTGCTTCTCAAGCCCTTGCCGTACGATTCACCGGACCGGCTGGTAATCCTGTGGAACCGCTCCCCCGGCCTGAATATCACCGAGGACTGGTTCTCCACAGCGCAGTACTTCGACATCAAAACCAGCCATGGCGGCTTTGAGCAGGTAGCGATCGCCATCGGCGGAAACTCAAACCTCACCGGCAGCGGCGAACCGGAGCGCGTGGGAACGGTCCGGGTATCGTCGTCGCTGTTACGTATGCTGGGAGCGCGTCCGGCATTCGGCAGATTATTCGTTCGCGAAGAGGACACGCCCGGACACTCCGCTACGGCGCTGCTCAGCTACGGCATGTGGGCGCGGCGATTCGGTGCGGACAGGCGTGTTGTTGGGAAAACGATTCTGCTCAACGGTCAACCGTATCAAGTTGTCGGCGTGATGCCGCAGTCGTTTTCCCTGCCGCGAGATGTGCTTCCAACACTAGAGGGCGCGGAGCAGGCGGAACTTTTTCTTCCGCTGCCTCTCGCAGCCGCGGCGGCGCAAGATCGCGATCATGAGGACTACAACATCGTCGCCAAGCTGAGGCGCGGTGTTTCCGTCCAACAGGCGCAAGCCGAAATGGACACGATCACCGCGCGCTTGCGCCGCGACTTTCCGAACATCTATCCGCCAAACGGTGGGCTGACGTTTAGCATTGTGCCTTTTCGCGAGCAGGTCGCCGGGGGTATTCGAACGGGGCTGATGATTCTGCTGGCGTCCGTCGGTATGCTGCTGTTGATTGCTTGTGCGAACGTGGCGAATCTGCTGCTTTCGCGGTCGGTGACTCGCCGCAAGGAGTTTGCGGTTCGCGCCGCGCTCGGTGCGGGCCGACGCCACATCGTACGGCAACTGCTCACCGAAAGCGTGGTGCTTGCGTCGGCGGGCGGCACAGCAGGAACGGTTCTCTGCTTGTGGAGTCTGGGTTGGATTCACCTGCTGGGCCGGAAGAGTCTGCCGCTGCTCGATTCGATAACGATCGATTTTCGCGTGCTGATATTCGCCGTGGGCACCACACTCGTATCTGCGGTTCTCTTCGGACTTGCGCCGACGCTGAATGCCGCGAGATCCGACCTCCGCGAAACATTGCAGGACGCGGGCCGCGGTTCCTCGGGCATGAGTACCGTGTGGGGACGGGGGCAGCGCAGCCGTCCCTTCCTGGTAATCGCCGAGGTTGCGCTTTCGGTGGTTCTGTTGATTGCGGCGTCACTCATGATTCGCAGCTTGCTGAGACTTCGGGATGTTCCGCCGGGGTTCAACCCAAGAGGTGTCCTCACATTCGAGCTAACGATGAATGGCCGGCGCTACAACGATCGCGTTGCGGTCATGAACACCTACCGGCAATTATGGGAGCGCCTGCGTCATCTGCCGGGCGTCACCGCCGCCGGCGGTATTTCATCGCTGCCGCTCAGCCAGTCATTCGCTTGGGGGCCGGTGAATATCGAAGGCCGGGTCCCCGCTGCAGGCGAGAAATTTCTGAATGCTGACATGCGCTTCGTCGCCGGCGACTATTTCCGGGCGATGCAGATTCCGTTGCGCCGCGGCCGCATGTTCGACGATCGCGATACGTATACGAGTTCGAAAGTGGTCATCATCGATCAACACATGGCGGACGAACTTTGGCCCAACCAGGACCCGATCGGAAAACGGCTTCGCCCAGGGGGGCTTCACTCCGATGCGCCGTGGAGAACGGTAGTCGGAGTCGTCGGCACCGTAAAGCACGAATCGCTCGACTCGCAACCGCGCATTGCGCTCTATTTGCCGCACGAACAGGCTCCGACTCGCGTTATGACCGTGGCTGTACGCAGTGCGGCGGATGCTGCCAAATTAACGGCGGCGGTCACGAGTGAGATTCGGGGGCTCGACTCCGACCTTCCGATCTATTCAGTTCGCACGATGGAACAATGGGTCGGCGAATCTCTCGCGCGGCGCCGCTTCTCGGCGACGATGCTCGGCGTATTTGCGGGTTTCGCGATGGCGCTGGCGATCGTGGGAGTTTACGGCGTGATGGCATACATGGTCAGTCAAGGGACCCGAGAGATTGGCATCCGCGTCGCGCTGGGGGCCACGCAAACACGCATTCTGCGGCTTGTGGTCGGCCACGGTATCCGGCTCGCCGTTCAGGGCACAGCGGTCGGGATTCTGGGTGCGTTCGTTCTGGCGCGGTGGATGTCCAGCCTGCTGTTCGGCATCGCGGCGACGGATCTACCGACGTTCATCGGGATTCCCGCCGCACTCATTGTCGTGACTCTGTTGGCCGCGTATGTGCCGGCGCGACGAGCGGCACGCGTGGACCCCGCCGTCTCTTTGCGATGCGAGTGATAACCGGTTGAGTCTTTGATTCGCGGTTCGTCCCGTTACAAGCGATGCTCTGGAGGCGAGTAGTAAAATCGAACTGTATCGCACGGGCGCGTAGCTCAGGTGGATAGAGCAACAGCCTTCTAAGCTGTGGGTCGCAGGTTCGAGTCCTGCCGCGCCTACCAATTCCATGAACCCCACCAACTTTGTGGGCTCTATATGCTCCTGCTTCCGGTCTTTGTTGCAACTTGAAACGTATGCCCGGGTTAGTATCTTCTAGACTCAATGCGACCTGCACTCGCTCTCCTTCTATTTTCATTTTCGACGGCTGTTTCGGGCCAAACCTGGGATTCGAGTGGTAACAGTCTGCTTTCCGGGACATGGTATTTCCGGAATGTTATTTACGTGATCGGCGACAATCAGGGCGATCTCAGCCGCGCAATCGCCCTTTATGGACAGATCACGTTTTCCGGGACGGGCACCTACACAATTTCTGGCTCGGGTCTGGATTCCGATAACGGCGTGCTCCAGCCCTTCAGCACATCGGGCACATACGCCATTTCGGCCGGCGGTTACGGTACCATCAGCAGCCCGCTGTCATCCGGCGACGCAGTTTTTGGGGTCGTTTCGAATGATGTTTTCGTCGGAAGCAGCACGGAGGCGGGATTCAACGATTTGTTTGTCGCCGCTCGCCTGACCGCACCGAATGCCACTGTCTCCGCGCTGAAGGGCTCTTACTCACTTGCATATATCGAATTGTCGGACGGATCTCCTTACAACGCATACGACGCACAGTGGGAAATGAATCCGGATGGCGCCGGTAATCTCGGCACGGTTCAATTGCGGGGTTACGCAGGCAGCACCGGGTCGTCTGCAATCAGCCAGAACCTCACCGGAGTGAAGTACATTTTCAGCAATGGCGCGGCGAACATGATGTTCCCGAAATCCAACAACAATGCATTGCTCGCGGGGAACGAATACCTGTACCTCTCTCCCGACGGCAACTTCGTATTCGGCGGCTCCCCCGAAGGATGGGACTTCTTTGTGGGCGTCCGCCGGCCATCGGGAACGCCCTCGCTGAGCGGACTCTACTATCAGGCGGGCATCGATCTCGACGATTCGACCATCGGTAGCGGATACGGAACTCTCAGCACCTACTACGGCGCATTTAGCGCGGCGAACGGATCGGTTGTCGCGCACCAGCGGAGTCTTTCCGGATTCAGCACGAGTGCCATCGATTACACCTATGCCGACACCTATTCGGTCGGCTCGGATGGAAACTACACCGATACGGGAACTGCCACGCAGTACGTAGTAGGCACGGGCGGCTTTCGGGTCGGCGTCGGCATCGGTCCTTACCTCGGCATTTCAGCGGCCGTGCCGGTGGCCCCGCTCTCAGGCACTGGCGTGTACCTCAACCCGGCTGGCGTTCTCAATGCCGCTAGTTCAGCGCCCTTCACCGCCGGCGTCGCACCCGGAGAATTGATCACGCTCTACGGAACGAATCTGGCTGCCACCACCACGGTCTCGCCGACAATTCCCTTCCCCACCACTCTGGCCGATGTTCAGGTGACGATCAACGGAACGCTCGCGCCAATCTATTACGTGAGCCCCGGTCAAGCATCGGTGATCGTGCCGTACGGCATCACGGGCGGCATTGCCGAGATTCAGGTCAACAACAATGGCGCGACTTCGAACGTCGTTACTGTGTTCACCAACGGCACGTCACCAGGTGTGTTCACCATTCCGGTCGGCGGATTGGGATACGCGGCAGCGCTCCACGCCTCGGATAACTCTCTCGTCACCACCGATAAACCCGCAACTGCCGGCGAGTACATTTCGGTGTATCTTACCGGACTTGGTGCTGTAACTCCTACGATTCCCGACGGTGACGCCGGCCCCGCATCAACGTTCAGCACGACGGTGAATACCATCACCGTGCTGGTGGGCGGCCGAAGCGCTACTGTGTCTTACTCAGGGCTGGCACCCGGGTTAGCCGGGCTATATCAGATCAATTTCCAGGTGCCAAGTGGCGTTGCCACAGGCGACGTTTCCCTCGGTATCGCCGGGCCTGATTCGTATACATCCGAAGCTCTGTTCCCGATAGGCCCCGCAAGCACATCATCCGCGACCACGCAGGTTCTGGGCAGCAACCGGCCGGTTTTCCTGATTGACTCCGCTCACCGAAAAGACAGGATTGGCCGCAGCGCGGGTGCTCAAACGGCGATAGGGCGGCGGTCGGATGCGTTCACCCGGCCGCGGTAGCGAGGCGATAGTTATTTCGAGACAGCCGGGCAAGGCTTCAGCGCCGCAGCCATCGCTTCGTTTTTCAACAAATCGAAATTCAACGGAACGCCTTCGCGCTTCATCGTCGCGACCATATCCGCAACGTGGGCGAGCGTGGCGCAAGCGCGCTTTCGCCAGTCGGCGGCTTCGACCGGTGGAAGGCCGGGCGCGCCGCCAACCGCGCCCTCGGCTAACCCGAGTACCACAACAGCGTGGGCCTGGAGCCGCCGATATTGGACGACGTCGGGGCGGCGCTCAGTCAACGCGGCATACATCTCGACCGAATGTCTTAGCGCGACAACAGCCTTTAACGGATCACCTGTCCGATACCAATGCTGCCCCAAGCGTGAGTACGCCTCCGACACAATTTCCTGGATTCGCGTACTTCCAGCGCGAATCTTGTATGCTCGTTCCGCCTCCGTCACCGCCCGCTCAATTGACGCTTGTGCTTCCCGCGTCCGTCCGGCCTTCAGGTAACTGTCCCAGATCTCGCCAAGAGTTGTCGATAACTCGATAACTGCGCCTGCGTTCTTCGGCTCGGATTTCACCAGTTGATCCTGGATCGCCAGTGCTTTCTCTTGAATCTCGATTGCCGCGTCGAGGTGGTTGCCCTTAGTCCTCGCGCTTCCGATCTGTCTCATTGCGATTGCGACAAGCCGTTGCGACGGCGAGTCAAAATTGGAAAGTCTGGCGCGCCGGGTGGCGACATCGAGCCCCTTTTGATAAGCCTCTTCGGCCCGCGCGGCGTCGTTCATGTCCCAGTAAGTGTTCCCAAGGCTGATATAGGCCGAAGCCAATGAGTACAGCCAAATGTCCTTATTCGGATCTGACTTCAGTAGCGCCTCGCAAGCTCTCGCCGAGATTTCGTAGTACTCGCGCGACTTCGAGAAGTTCCCCACATTTAGACTTATGTCTCCCAATTGCGTGGCTACGTCGCTCACATTCTCGCGGACGAGGACATTTTCGGAATCCACCTCGAGCAGCCGAAGTCCCGCGGAAAGGGCCTCCTGCAACTCCCGGGTAGCGTCATCCTTGCGCCCCAAGTCCATCAGAATCGTCGCACGCAGGCCGCGCGCCGTCACCTCATCACGCTTGGCAAGAAAATCGCCGGGGGCCAGGCTCATCTCATGCTGAAGTGTTTCGAGAGCATGATCGACTTGCCGAAGCGCTGCCGGTGCGTTGCCGGTCAGCAGCCACACCCGTGCTTGAATTCCTTCGATGTTCCCTAGAATCCGCCATCGTGAAGGCCGGTTTGGATCAACTTCGGCGGACGCCTTCAACGTCCGGACCGCTTCTTCCAGATCCCGCGAAACCGCTTGTGCATCGTCAGTCTGATTCAGCGTGTTTACACCGCGAATTGCGAGCGCATTTGCGCGCACAGCCAAGGCCTCGCTGCGCAAAAGCAGGTTTCGGATCGTCTGGGGATTCGGGTTCACTTCGAACGATCGCTGCAATGAGGCCCCTGCCGGTTTGGCTTGCCCGAGTTCCAACAGCGCCTCGCCCTCTCCTTCGTACGCCGCTGCCAGTGCGACCCGCCATTCAACTTTCTCCGGATGGGCAGGAGCCAGATTTTTCAACAGGCCGATCGAAGACCGGTAATTCTTCAGCCTCTCGCGGGCGCCTGCCTGACCCGGGCGGTACAGGAATTGATACAGATCGCCCAAACGCCTGTAGCCCAATGCGATTTCCGCCTGTACGACCGGATCGTTCGCCGAGTCCTTCTCCAAACGTTTCAGGTATTCGAGGGCCCGGCTGACCAATTGTTCTCGAGCCGCGGTTCCGCCTGGCAGCGTTGAAACGGTTTCTTGCAGGCCAGAAAGCAACTCGTTCGCAATACCACGAACATCGTCTGAGCGCGTCTGAGCAACTGCTCGCATCGCCTCGGCCTGGGCCTGGCGCTGCCTGGCGAGTTCCGCCTGTTGCTCAGCCCGTGCCCGTTCCCTCTGCGCTTGGCGTGCCTGCTCCTGGGCGTGTCCGCGTTCCGCGATGGCAATGTTTGACGCGCGAATCGATACGGCCAATCCGCCCACCAGGCTCAATGCAACCAGGCCCGCTGCGCCTACACCGAGCCGATGCCTGCCGACGAATTTCCTCACCCGGTAAGTACGCGATGCCGGGCCCGCCTCTACCGGCTGCCCTGCCATGTGCCGTTGCAAGTCGCGCGCGAGCCCGTTGACGGATTCGTATCGGCGCCGCCGGTCTTTCTCGAGCGTCTTCATCACGATCCAATCGAGATCGCCGCGAACGGTTTTCACCAGTTGCACGCTCGTGCTCCTGCGCTCAGCGGCGACCGCCCTCAACGTATCGGTCGAACGACGCAGGCGAGTGCTGGGCGCCGGCGGTTCCTCATCGCGTATGGCCTGCAGTATTCCCGCAAAGTCCGCGTGTTTTCTTCGCTCGATGATCAGAGGGGTCGTACCTGTCAGCAGTTCGTAGAGGACTACTCCAAGCGCGTAGACATCTGTTCGCGTGTCAACGTCGTCGTTGAACCCGCTTGCCTGCTCAGGGCTCATATATTCGAGCGTGCCCACCACCATGCCCGCATGGGTGTAGACGGTCCGGCCATCGACCTGCGGCCCGGTTGCCTTAGCTATTCCGAAGTCGATGACCCGTGGAACAGGTTGTCCGTCCACTTCTTCCACGAGCAGGTTTGAAGGCTTGATGTCGCGGTGGATGATTCCTTTCTGGTGCGCATGCTGGATGCCTTGGCAGATCGATACGAATAACTCGAGGCGCTGCTGGACGCTGAGTTTCCGCTCGTCGCAAAAACGCGTGATCGGGACTCCTTTGACGAGTCCCATTACAAAGTAGGGCCGCCCCGTCGTTGTCGCCCCGGCATCGAACACTTTGGCGATGTTGGGATGGTCCATCATCGCCAGGGACTGCCGTTCCGTCTCGAACCGCGAAATTACCTGCCGGGAGTCCATGCCCGGCTTGACGAGTTTCAGCGCGACGTTTCGCCGGATGGGGTGGAACTGGCTCGCTTCATACACCACGCCCATACCGCCCTCGCCCAAAACACGCATTAGACGGTACGGGCCGATTTCTTTCCCGAGTTCTTCCTCAGGGTTCGGCGCCGCCAGAACACCTTGCGCCACAGGCTCCTTCAGGAAACTGCCCATTCTCAGTTCCCAACTCAGCGCATCCGATACTTCGGACAGAAGCCTGGTATCGCCCCCACACGTCTTCTGCAGATAAGAGATGCGCTCAGTGGCGGGCAGACGCAGTGCTCCCTCCAGAATTTCCATGACGCGATCGTCGCGCTTGGCAGGTTGCACGGATGCCCAGTCTGATTAGCGGCGATTATAGCAGCACTACGCGCCCGGGCAACGGCAAATCGTTTCCTTGACACGGCAAATCGTTTCCTATCAATTTGCGATGTTGGGACTCTTCACCATCCGGTAGTTGAAGTCGGGGCTGCCGTACATGCCGTAGAGCCGTAGCCAAATCGGCATCAATTGTTCCGTAGCCCGTGCGCAGCTGATATCGCCGAGGTCGATGATCGAACGCCAGCCGAATTCGCGGAGCATTTCCGTCACCTGCTGTTTAGCGGACGCATCGTTGCCTGCAATGAACAGATCGTGTTCGCCGGGCACCCGCCCGGGGTCAACCATCACCGCGCAATTGCACGTGTTCAGAGCCTTCACCACCTTCAACTCGGGAAAGCTGCGCTGGATCATTTCGCCGAGCGAATCCGTATTGCAAACCGTTAGCGTCGCGGGCATACCTTTGGAAAAATCCAAAGGGTTGCTGACGTCGATCAGCACCTTCCCGCTCAAATCGCTCGGGTCGGCAGCGCGTAGAGCATCCACCGATGTAGTGCCCGTCGTGCAACTGATCAAGCGCTCTCCGAATGCCGCAGCCTCGCGGAACGTCCCGAGACGGATCGGCCGGGGACTGCTGCTGAGAGCGGCCACAAGCGATTCGTCCTTGGCCCCGGATCGCGACCCCATCATCACGTCGTGCCCCAGCGATCCCAATTTGATCGCCAGCGCCTTCCCCACCATCCCTGTGCCCAACACTCCGTATTTCATTTGCCCACTCCTGACAGGAACCGTCGAAGTTTATCGTAGGTTTTCACTTTCAAAGTGTCAAGTACCTACCCAAAAGTAAGCTACAATCGCGAAGGAAAGCTATGGCGATAAAACGCAAACTCTATAACTGCCCTGTCGAGGCAGCCCTCGATGTAATGGGCGGGAAATGGAAGCCGCTGATTCTCTGGTGGTTGCATAGCAACGGCACGCAGCGCTTCAGCGAACTACGAAGACGCATACCCGCCGTATCCGAGAAGATGCTGACGCAGCAACTGCGGGAGATGGAGAAAGACGGCATCGTTCAAAGGCGGATCTACGCGTCGGTGCCGCCGAAGGTCGAGTATTCATTGACGGACTATGGACGCACGCTCAAGCGGGCGTTGAACTCGATCTGCGAATGGGGACGGGCGCACATCGAACGAACGGGCGCAGCCTACGCAAATGAAAGCGCCACGTCGCGGCGAGTCGAGCGGAAGTCAGCCTGAGACTACGTTCTCGCTCGATAAAACTCCACGGTGTCAAATCCCAGCGGCCGGAGCAACCCGCGAATCGTCGTCTCCGCACTCGACTCCGAATCCTTGAGGATCCCCATATCGAGCGCCTCTTTCCTCACCGAATCCAGCGCGGCCCGGCGTGCCTTCTGTTCCAGGTCCTTGTCGTAGGGTACCCACGGAGTCCACCATGTCTTGGTTCGATCCCACACTTTGGTTTGATTCTCATCCAAGTAGACGTGGAGGATCTCCGGCGCCGGCAAGCCGATTGAAACCGCCTTTGCACTCTTCAGTTGAATGTCCTGCTCTCGCATCTCTGACAGATCCACGCCCCCGAGCACCTTGGCCTGAACGATGAGTAGGATCGACTCCGATCCGAAAGGAGTTTTGTTCTCCGTCAGACCCGCCACCTTCTGGATGCTGTACCGCACTGTGACCAACTCCTTCAGCAGCCGGATCTCACGCACCATTGCAGGAGGATCCTCGCTCAACGGCACAGATCGCGACCGGTATACGAAGATCAAGGCACCGGTCAAGGTTATGATCACAGCACCCAGGAAAGCGTCGCGGCGGGTCATAAGTCACTTATACCGCGGTCCCGCGGGGCGCTTCGCAGGGAAGGACAGAGTCGCTAGGGCCTGATGTATATTGCAGCGGATCGCGCGGGCAGCGTCGTCTTGAGAACACCGGCGGCGATTTCCGCATCCGGACCCGAGAGCGAATCTTGAACCGTTCCGTTCGCCATCCGCAACGCGGCGAGTGGAACCGCGAACGTTGCCGAATTCGCATCATTATTCACGACAACAATGGCGCGGCAGGACTGCCCGGAACGCGCATACGCATACATCTGGTCACTAACCATGAGTTGCAGCAACCAGCCGCGTTGAAGACAGTCGTGCGCTGCGCGCAAACGCGTAAGCGCACGCACATGAGCAAAGACGGATTCCTGCTCCTCCGTGCGGCCGCTCTTCTCAAACGCATTCTCGCGATCGCCGGGGAAGCCGCCCGGAAAGTCACGCCGATTATCGGGGTCAACTCCACCGGACATGGCGATTTCGTCGCCGTAGAAGATCAACGGAATCCCGCGAGTCGTCATGAGTACCGTGAAGGCAAGCTTCAACCCTTCGACGGTGGCCCCCCGCTCACTCATGAACCGCTGCACGTCATGAAGTCCGAGAAACGTTACCAGCATTCCGGCGTTCGGATATAAGTAGTCGTGCGCCAACATCGACGGTATCTCCCGAATCGGTTTACCCTGTGCGAACGCGGCGCGCAGCGTGTAGTAGAGCGGGAAATCGAACAGTGAATCGACGCCTGTATCGACGCCGTCGAACCGCTTCGCGCCGCCTTGGAAGAATGCCACGAGCGCGGGATCACCGTCGAACATTTCTCCGACTACACGCATTCTCGGGTACTGCATCTTGATCGCCACCATCCATGCATGCCAGAAGGTACGCGGCACGTAGGGCCATGTGTCCTGCCGGATTCCGTCCAGCCCGGTAATCCCCACCCACCACAATGTGTTCTGAACGAGGTACCGCGCGACTTCGGGATCGTTCTGGTTCAGGTCGGGAAGGATATTCAAGAACCATCCATCGATCGTCGGCTTTCGCATCTCGACAGTCGAGTGCGGATCCATTAACGTCCACGTCTGCCAGGTCTCTGCGATATGTTTGGACTCGGTGCCGTTAAACCAGGTTGGAGTCGGCGAATCGGTCACCCACGGGTGGAACGGGCCGCAATGGTTCGCCACCTGGTCCTGGATAACTTTCATTCCGACTTGGTGCGCCGCATCGACCAATTCACGAAACTTCGACAGCGTCCCCAAATGTTCATCGACTGCGTAGAAATCCACCGCGCCGTACCCGTGATAGTCGGTGATCGGTTGGCCATCATATATCTCTCGGGTATTCAGGTGATTGACGTTGTCGTATACCGGATTCAGCCACAGTGCGGTTACGCCGAGGTCCTTGAGATACGGTAAGTGGTCGATTACGCCTTGTAAGTCGCCGCCGTGGTAGTAACGCGGCTTGCCACGGTCCAGCAAACCCGGCGATTGCGGAGGATCGTCGTTCGAAACATCCCCATTCGCGAACCGGTCGGGCATGATCAGGTAGATGACGTCGGCAGGAGAGAAGCCTTGAAAGCGCCCGGCCGGGGGCAGCGCGGGTAATACTTCAAACGGGATAGTGGCAGAACCGGATGGGCTGGTGACCGATATCTTCACGGGACCGGGTGCGGCCGTTGCGGGAATCGTCAGATCGAAAAACAGGTAGTGGCCGTTTTCGCTGCTGCGAATGCGAGACGCCGTAAACCCGGCGCCCGCCACCTCGACCTTTGCCGACCCAAACCCCGAACCGCGAATCAGCATGCGAACGGGATTGACCGAATGGTTTGCCCACCAGTTTGGCGGCTCCACTTTGACGACCGACGGCGCGGCACCGAAGACGAACGCAGTCGGCAGCAGGCAGGTAAGCGCAAACGGGCGTATAAGGGCCACGTTGAATCTTAACGGAAAATTACAAGCGGGAGAAACTGAGGGGAGAAACGGAGCGTGGACGGATGCCACGCCCCGTATTCGGACGAGTTACCAGCGGATCTTCGCGAAGACCTGGATCACGCGAGGACTGCTACTGAACACCTGGCTCGGCTGGCCAAATGCTCCATTCTGAACATTGACCAAGGCCAGTGCGCTGTTCGTGAAACTGCCGATCGAACCTACGTCATTCACATAACCAGCGATGTACTGCGGGTGATTGAATAGATTGAAGGCTTGGCCGGCAAGTTCCAGGTTCCAACGCTCGCGAAATGTGAACCGCTTCAAGAGCGTCAGGTCCCAGTTGTTGATTGCAGGCAACCTTTCCGTATTCCGCCCGGCGTTTGCATAGGCTCCCGAGTTGGCCTGAATGTACCGCGCGTCCGGATTCTGCGCCACATAGGCAACAACGTTGTTGATCAGCGCCGAGTTCGCCGCGCTCGCATCGTTCATGTTGACTTGCTGACCGGTGCGGGTAACGCCATAAACAAGACTGGCCGTACCCGCTGCGCCGGCCGGATTCACGATGGTTCGGTCGGGCGCGCGGTCGCCATTCAGGTTGGCGTCCACGAGACTTTGCGGCGTCCATGGCTGTCCGGCTTCGTAAGTATAAATCGGCGCGATCTCCCAATTGCCGACGATGTTCTTCATCATCCAGTTACTGTTCTTGAACCACGGAACATCGTAGATCGCCGAGAACGTGAACCGGTGACGGCGGTCCAGCGCGGAATCCGACTGATCCATAGCCAGGTTCTGGAAGAATTCCGGACGACGCGGGGTAAGGTAGGTCGTGGCGAATTCCGCAGTGCTGTTGTCGATCAGATGGCTCCAGGTGTACGAGCCAATGAACTGCAGGCCGCTAGAGAACCGACGGGTCAACTGCAGCGCGAGACCCTGGTAGCGGGAGTAACCTTGCGGGCTCCATTCGGTGAGCGCGCTGTTCGTGAACCCAGCCGCTTCAAACGACGGAATGATGTTCGACATGTCGCTGAGGTCGCCGACGGTGTACTGCAGCCCATTCAGCGTCGATTGATCCGGCATTGACAGGTAAGTCGGAATGTTGCGCGTGGGCGTAATTGGACTCATCACGTTGGGATGAGTCTGAACGAAAAGGTGCACGCCACGGGTCCCGAGATACCGAGCTTCGAACGTGTAGTTCTGCTTGAACACGTGCTGCACGCTCAGGTTCCACTGGATGGAGTACGGCGTCTTCATGTTCTCCGGAATGTATCCGGATGTCGCCTCCCGCGCTTCGGCCGCGGTTAAAGCAGGCCCGCCGGAGGAGTTGGGGGCAATTCCACCGTTCGCAAGAAATGCGGAACCGCCGGTTCCACTCACGTCCACAGTCGTGGTCAACTGCGGAGGAAGCGCCAGCAGGCCGATGTTGTCAAACAGAACATCGTACGCCATGCCGAAACCGCCGCGAATCGAGGTCTTGCCGCTGGTTCCAGGTGAATACGCGAACCCGAAGCGGGGAGCCCAGTTGTTCTTTGAATAATTCGGCTGGCCGAATTCCAAAACACCCGGCACACTCGCGATTTGATTTAGCATCTGGAGGCGCATCGAATAGGGAACCGTGTTGTACTCGTATCGAACACCGAGATTGAGCGATAGGTTCGGCCGCATGCGCCAGTTGTCGTTGAAATAGCTGTAGGTGGAGATCTGGTCGCCGTAGTAGATCACGTTCCCCAGGGTGCGCTGGGCAAAATCCGGCGTCAGGTCGAGTAAGTATCCCTCCAGGTTCGACCATTCGTAGTCTCCCCGCGCTCGCTGCGTGAAGGACTGAGGAGAAATCGACTTACGAAACTCAGTGCCCAACTTAAGCGTGTGGTTGTGCCACGTCCAGGTCAGGTTATCGGTTCCCTGATAGAGATTCGAGATCCCGAACTGCGGTGCATTCGGATCGGGGCCTAACTGCAGGTTCAACTCGTCGAATGTCAAATTCGGAAATGCGTCCAATCCCGGGAATGCGAAGTCGCCCGCGGGAAAATCCTGATTCTGACGGTTGTAGCCGAGCCGGAACTCATTAGTGATGGTCGGCGAGAACGTGTGATACTCAGCCAGGGTCGCTAAATAATCTGTCGCGGGTATGGCCGTAAAGAAACTGGGCAGTGTGGCCGCGATGTCGATGCTGCTGTACTTGTTGTAGACAAAACGGCCGCGCAGTTGATCCCTTTCGGAAATGTTGTAGTCCACTGAACCCACACCGAAGTAGCCATTTTGATAGTTCGGAGCCGATACCGGCAGGACGCCGACCGGAACGGTCACGCCGTTGACGGAGATGTTATCCGAGGCGGTCGGAGCGGCTGTAGCGTACTGCTTCAAAACGCCCAGGTTGGTCTGGTTAACGCCGGGAATGCCGGCGAGTATCGAGTAGCCCTCCGCAGTCGGAGTGTAGACCGTGGCTCCCTGCGTACTGGCTTGGCCCAGGGGATTGTACTCAAAATTCGCGAAGAAGAACAGCTTGTCGTGAATGATCGGGCCACCGAACGTCGCGCCCAGGCGATTCTGGTCGTAACGTGGATTTTCGTAAATGCCCTGACGTGCGAACGTCTGATCGAGAGCATTCAAATTCCGGTTCCGAAGATACTCATAAAGCGAACCGTGAAATTCGTTGGTTCCGCTCTTCACGATCGTGTTGAACTGGCCGCCCGACGAGTGTCCGTATTCTGGCGAGAAGACGTTCTGCAGCAGAGTAAACTCTGCTACCGCATCGTTCGGCACAAAGACCTGCGGTCCCGTGACGGACTTGCTGTTGTTGTCCACACCGTCAACGGTGAAATTGTTATTGCGGGGGCGCTGGCCTCCCACTGAAGGACCCGTTCCAGTGCCGGTTCCGCCGCTGCTTGCAACGCCTGCGTCGAGCAGCGATAAGTTCAATACTCCCTGTCCGACCGACGCCGACGGTAGATCCCGCGCGGCCTGGGATTCATACGTGTTCTGGATTTGAGCCGTGGTCGTATCGATTACCGCCGCCGCTTCGGTGACATTCACTGTGGTTGCCGCCCTGCTGATTTGCAAGGTCACGTTCGCGGTTGCCACCTGATTCAGTGCTACGCGAACGTTCTTCAACGTGCTGGTCCCGAAGCCGGTTCCGCTGACCGTTAATATGTACGTTCCCGGCGCCAAGTTACTCAGCCGGTAAGTTCCGTTGTCGCTCGTTATTGTGGTGGCCTTTACGTTCGTTGCATCGTTGATTGCCTCCACCGTTGCACTCGGAACCGTTGCACCACTAGGGTCCATCACAGTTCCGACAAGGTCTCCACTAATTGCTTGCCCCAGAGCAGGCTGAACGTTACTCACAAGGAGTAACACTGCAGCGAGCAAGAGTAAATATGCGCAGCTCGTGTGCGTTCTCAAACTCGACATGAGCTTCGCTATTGCACGTTCTTAACCGAAGTTGAGTTTGTTCAAGATGAATCATTTATAAACGTGCTATGACTATTAAATCCGAGTTATAGAAATAGTGGCGAAGCTAGGGATATGAGAACTGGAACAATAGCACCACTTCCTGGTGCGTTAGGTGCAGATGTCACTGATGAAGCCACGCAGGTATACTTCCCTCATGGCGCGACTTCTCCTTCTTCTCGCAGCGGCAACCAGTTGCCTGGCTGCCGGTTCCGCTGAATCGCTTAACGGCCGGTGGGATATCACCGTGCCTCACGAATCACGCGCGCGCGCATGGTGGCTCGAGCTATCGGGCGCTGAAACGTCTTCGCCGCAAGGTAAGTTCGTTGGCGCCCCTGGGGGCCAACTGGATACCATCCCTCACCTCGAAATTCACGATGCCGAACTGAAGTTTGTATTCGAGCGGCACTATGCGGGGCCGCAAACTGGAAAGGCGCAAGAAGGCGTTTACCGGGCGAAGCTTGTGAACGGGAAACTGGTCGGATCGTTCGAGGTCGAGGGCCTGCCGGATCGAAAACTCGAGTGGATCGGCGTGCGCGCGCCGGAGATTTCGGAACGAGACGACGGTTCCTGGAAACCCGGCAAACCGGTTGAGGTTTTTGACGGAAAGGATCTTGCCGGGTGGCATTCCCGGCTCCCCGAACGCGGTATCGGCTGGCAGGTCAAGGACGGCATTCTGAACAACGGCGACGCGGGTGGGCCCGATCTCGTCTCGGACAAGAATTTCTGGAATTTCGCGCTGCACGTCGAATACAAGATCGGAAAAGGCTCAAACAGCGGTATCGGCTTGCGCGGCAGGTACGAAGTGCAAATTTACGACGATTACGGCAAATCGCCTTCGCTGCACGGAAACGGAGCGCTCTACAGCCGGATCCTACCCGCTAAGAATGCGAGCCGCCCGCCCGGCGAATGGCAGACTCTCGACATTCGGTTGGTCGGCCGGATAGTGACGGTCGTCCTCAATGACGAGCGCATTATCGACCATCAGATCGTCGAGGGGTTAACCGCTATCGCGGCGGATCCGAATGAAGGCGAACCAGGGCCTATCATCTTACAGGGCGACCACGGGCCGGTAGAGTTTCGTAATATCACGCTCACGCGACTTACTAAGTGAAAGATGCGATGCACATAGAGATGCTTGTCGCCTACTTACTGAGTGCCGCTGCGATTGCAGCGCCGGGCGTCACTCTCGACGCGATCATGTCGCGTCCCTTCGTGTCGGAACTTACCGCCGGCCCGGGCGGATGCGTGGCGTGGCAGGTGAACATACGCGGCGTGCGAAATGTGTGGATCGCCGAGCCGCCTGAATACCGCGGGCGCCAACTGACGAAGTTCGATAGCGACGACGGGCAGGATATCGGCGGCATTCGATGGCTTCCGAAAGGAAGCGGTTTGGTGTTCGTCCGAGGAGGCGACCTGGATACCGGGCGCGCGGAGATTCCGAACCCGGCAAGTGCGCCGTTTGGAAGCGAGCAGGCTGTATGGCTCGCCATGGCCGACGGCCAAGTCCGCAAGCTCGCCGAGGGCCGCTCCGCGGAACCCGTCTCGGGAACCGATCGCGTCCTCTTTCTGAAAGGCAATCAACTTTGGGCAACGGGCTTGAGCGAGAGCGACAAACCGGAGTTGCTCGTTCGATTACGCGGCGACTTCGGCGAGCTTGCCGTATCTCCCGATGGAAGTGCTTGCGCCTTTGTGACGCTCAGGACGGAGCACAGCTTCGTTGCTGTTTACCGCTTCGAGAGCCGGAGTATCGTATATCTCGATCCTGGTGTTGACAATGACGTTTCTCCAACATGGTCGCCCGATTCAAAACAGGTCGCGTTCCTGCGTATTCCTGCGAGAGTCGGCCCTCGCGGCTTCGGCCCCGTGAGGAGCGCCGCAAATCCGTGGTCCATCCGCGTCGCCGATGTGCATTTGGGCTCAGGCCGTGAGGTGTGGAAGGCGGATTCCGGCCGGGGAAGCGCGTTTCATTCATTAGCGACTGACTCCCTCCTGTGGGCTGCCGGCGACCGCCTGATATTCCCGTGGGAGCAGGACGGCTGGACACATCTTTACGCCGTGCCGGTTGCCGGGGGTAAGGCGACGCCACTCACTCCCGGCTCGTTCGAAGTGGAGCATGCGACGCTGTCGTCCGATCGCCGCGAGGTGTTTTACTCTTCGAACCAGGACGATATCGACCGTCGCCATATCTGGCGTATCGACGTTGCGCAACTGTCTACACCGGTCGCCATCACCGCTGGAAAAGGAATTGAGTGGCAGCCTGTGTCATTAAGCGGGGACACCTGGGCGTTTTTACGATCCGACGCCCGGCTACCGTCGCGTGTGGCGATCCAAAAGAGAACGGGGCCCGCCCACGATCTCGACCCTTCGCTCATCCCCGCCAACTACCCTGCCGGCGAACTCTGCGAACCTCAAGCCGTCATCTTTCCCGCAGCGGACGGAACCCCGATCCACGGCCAGTTATTCCTGCCGCGAGCACGTTCTGCGGCGAAAGCCCCGGCGCTTGTCTTCCTTCATGGCGGATCCCGCCGCCAGATGCTGCTCGGCTGGCACTACATGTACTACTACAACAATGCGTATGCGTTGAACCAATACCTCGCATCGCTGGGCTATGTCGTGCTGAGTGTCAACTACCGCAGCGGAACCGGATACGGCCTCGAGTTTCGCGAAGCCGAGAATTACGGCGCCGCCGGCGCGAGTGAATACAACGATGTCGCAGGCGCCGGTCTCTATTTGCGCAACCGCCCCGACGTAGACCCGCATCGGATCGGGTTGTGGGGCGGTTCGTACGGAGGCTATCTCACCGCGTTGGGACTTGCTCGCGGGTCGGATCTCTTCGCAGCCGGGGTGGACTTCCACGGGGTGCACGACTGGTCGAAGCTGCGCGCGTTTGAACCCGGATCTGCGGAGGCAAGATTGGCGCTCGAGTCGTCGCCGATGGCGGCAGTGAAGACTTGGCGCTCGCCCGTCCTTCTCATCCACGGTGACGACGACCGCAACGTGCCGTTCACCGAAACCATTCGCCTGGTCGAGGCTTTACGCGCGCAAAGGGTGGAGTTCGAACAACTCATCTTCCCGGATGAAGTGCACGATTTTCTGAGACACGATCACTGGATGAAAGCCTACGCGGCACTGGTGGACTTCTTCGCCAGGAAGCTGAAGTGAAGGCCGCGAATCGCACCGGCAAGCAGAGGATTCGCGGCCCTTTTGAGATGGTTACTGCACAGGAAGTGCGACTACGTTGGACACAGTCAGGCCCGTTTGCAGAAGCATTGGGGCATTTCCTGAGATGAACGTATTCGGCACGCGCACCCACACGTTGTAGACGCCACTCTGGCCGGGAGCCGCTCTCGCCGCAAGCACCGCAGTGTTGATGCCGCCTATGCGGGCTGCGATGGCGCTGGCGTTGTATGCCACGTTCGCGGGCACGATGACGTTGTTGCCGAGCGGCGGGTTCGTCTGCCCGAGCCCCACCACCGAAATGATGATCACATCACCCGGCTTGGCGGGGTTGCTCCCCGTTACGGGCGGATTGCCGGCCCTGTCGAATACCGCAGCCGCTCCGGTCACGCCGTAGAGAATAGCGGGAGCGGCCTGTTCAACCCGAACGATGAACGTCTGCGAGCTGCCGTTCGGCGCGGTGACTACCAGGGACTGGTCGCCGGTCGAAACATCGTACGGGACCTGTCCTTTGATGGTCGTACCGGAAACCGAAGTCAAGCCAGCCTTGCTGCCGCCGATGGTAACGCTGACACCGTTGAGCGATGTCGGAAGCGTCTGAATGCCGTTGAACCCGGAGAGGTCCGTTGCGACACTAGCCAGCGATGTTCCCGTGATCTGGAAAGGCGATCCGGGCGATAGCCGCACTCCTGGCGCGTTTGCGATGCCCGTATCGACGCTGGTGATGGTCGGGATGCTGCCCGCCGCTCCGAGCTGCGCTCTCACCGCGCCGCCGGGGAAGTCAGTCGTGTGCAGGTTCACGTACTGTTTGGAAGGTGTGCGAACGATGGAGTTCAAGGAAACCAAGCCCGGTCCTGGAGGCACCGTGACGATCCTGTAGATGTTCCCCGTTCCGTTGGTGCCGGCAAGTATGGGCGATCCGCTCAAGCGCGAGTCGATGGTCACGCTGCCGTTCGTCCCGGCAGCGCCATCGTGAATATGCAACCCGGTGAATTGAGTTCCCGCTGGGAACATCGGGTTTACGTCGAACGCTACCGCGCCCGCCGTGACATCGCCGGTGCTGCCTCGGGAAGTGTACACGGTTATCTTCGCCGGCGCGCTGGCATCGAGCCCCGTCACCGGGTTCACCTCGTTCGAGGTCTTCATATCCACCTGAAATTCCATTTTGTCCGTGCGCATCAACTGCCCGCGAATCGCGCCGCCCGGCGCTTCGGTCGTGTGCACGTTCATGTAGTAGTTCGACGGATTGTTAATCACGCCGTTCACGGCATCGAACGCACCGGCCGCGGTGAGGTCGACTTCGCTCTCATAGTGAAGAACGCCGGTACCGCCAGCCGCAGTAGGGCTCACCGGACCTTGCAAGCCGCTGGGGATCACCACGGGGCCAGCCACCTGCGCCGCACCGCTGTGGATGTGCAAGCCCGTGAACTGAACATCGGACGGGAAGCCGCGATAGGCTACGTCGAAAATCGCGTATGCCGAATTCAAGGTGTTCTGATCGCGAGTTACCAACAGCACCAGCGTTCCCGTCGCCGCCCAATCCTTTCCGATGATCGGAGGCGTTTCATTTTCCGGAATCATCAACGCCTCACGGACAATCATCTCCGCGGGCTGCAATTGTCCCCGCATTACGCCCATGGGCGAATCGGTCGAGTGGACATTGAAGTAGTACTGGCTCGGGTTCGCGATGATGTCCTTGATCGTGTCCAGGGTCACCGAACTGCCAGGAAATGTGGTTTGAACCGCGGGTAGCGATCCCTTGCCGTTGGCGTCTGTCTGGCTGACCGCAAAGGGGACGACAACGGGTCCATCCGTCTCTGCATCACCCTTATGGATGTGCATCGCCGTAATCGTTCCCGGGTTGGTAAAGTTATAGCTGACATTTGCGTCGACAGAGCCCGACGTGATATTGCCGTCGGCATCGCGGATCACGTGAAACCGCAATGTTGCGTCTCCGGTTGTCTGAGACGCCACGCTCTGATGTTCGTTCGCACTCGACAGGACCGCTCGAAACGGTATTGTTTCCACCGTTTGACCCAACAGTCCCGTTGCGAACAGAAGCGGTAGAACCAATGCGCTTCTCGGCATCAAATAGACCCTCCTCAAGCTGAGACTACACGAAAAACCTCTAGCGCGCGGAACTTACCTCCGCAAATCCCCGTCGGTTTATAGACGCGCCCGAGCTACTGCGTTCTTCCATCCATCGAATAATTCTTCGCGTTCGGTAGCGCCAAATGTAGGCTCGAATACACGTTCCGAGCGCCAGAAGCTCTCCACCTCGGCTGGACTTCCGAAGAAACCGGTGGCCAAACCCGCCAGGTAGGCGGCACCGAGAGCGGTCGTCTCAATATCCACCGGGCGCACGATCCGGCAGCCCAAAATGTCCGCCTGGAACTGCATCAGGAAATTGTTGACTGCGGCGCCTCCGTCCACGCGGAGTTCGGCGAGGTGCTCGCCGCTATCCGCCTGCATCGCGTCGATCAACTCGCGGGTTTGGTAAGCAATGGATTCGAGGGTCGCGCGAACCACGTGCGCCGAAGATGTCCCGGCAGTGATGCCGCACAGCGTTCCCCGCGCCTGCGAGTCCCAGTGCGGAGCGCCCAATCCGACAAAGGCCGGGACAAAATAAACACCGCCGGTATTCGGCACTGAACCGGCGATGCCTTCAGTCTCGGCGGCGTTGCGAATCAAACCCAGGCGGTCCCGCAGCCATTGAACCGCGGCGCCTGCGATAAACACGCTGCCTTCAATCGCGTACTGCGGCGCTCGATCGAGAGACGCAGCCCGGGTGGCGACCAGCCGGTGCTTCGATACCGGTTGCCGCCCGCCGGTGTGCATCAGCGCGAAACATCCCGTGCCGTAGGTGTTCTTCGACAGTCCTGGACGGAAGCATGCCTGGCCGAAGAGCGCTGCCTGCTGATCCCCGGCAATTCCCGCCACCGGGATTCCAACGCCCAAGTGCTCGGGTCTGGCGTGGCCGCACACGCCGCTCGATGGGACAATCCGCGGAAGCATCGAGCGCGGAACACCGAAGATGCGGAGCAGTTCATCGTCCCAGTCGCCGGTGCCGATGTTCATCAGCATGGTTCGCGAAGCGTTGGACACGTCGGTAGCATGCTCGGCCCCGTTCGTAAGTTTCCAGATCAGCCAGGTATCGATGTTGCCGAAAACCAATTCGCCGGCTTCGGCCCGCTGCCGCACTCCCGACGTGTTCTCGAGGATCCAGCGGATCTTGCTGGCCGAGAAATAGGCGTCGATCACCAACCCGGTCTTCTGCTGGATTGTTTGCGCCAGGTTGGAATTCGCCAACTCCGTGCAGTAGTCGGCCGTTCTCCGGCACTGCCAGACAATCGCGGGTCCGACGGGTTGGCCGGTCTTGCGGTCCCACACTGCGGTGGTTTCACGCTGATTCGTGATTCCGATCGCTGCAATATCGCCCGCCACAACTCCCGCCTTGGCGAGCACATCGCGCGCGGCCTGTAGTTGCGACCTCCATATCTCGCCCGGATCCTGCTCTACCCAGCCCGGCTGCGGATAGCGCGATTCCACAGGATACGCTTCCATCGCGATCCGGATACCGCGCTCGTCGTAAAGCACCGCGCGGGCGCTGGTGGTTCCTTCATCGAGCGAGAGTATGTAGGGCATGGCTAGTTCGAAAGCCTCCTGCCGGGAACGGAGGCGGTCTTATAGTCGAGGAGGCATGGCGGCATGAGAACGAACCGGAACAGGTGAGGGTGCATATCGATCAAATGCTACCAGAGCCCGTTTCGTATAATCGGAATACGCATGTTCTTTCGCCGCGAGAAGCCACGTCAGGTCACATTTTCCGAGCATCTGGACAATCTGCGCACAGCGGGATTCACCGTGGAGTCCCAAGGGTCGAGTGCACGGGTGATCCGCGGGCGCTGCGCGGCCGTTATCGAGGATCGTCCGGGCGACCGGCCGCACGTGAATAAGGCGGGTATTTTGATCGGCGGCGAAATCGGCTACGGGGTCAATGGAGGATTTCAGAGCTTCATCCGGACGGCCAGCGGCAAAATCGAGCCTGCGCTCGCACGGGATCTCCGGGCTTTGCACGCGTTCGAGGAAGATCTGAAAGAAGGGCTCGGTCTGACGAGCCTATACAACGAATCGCTGGGAACGACTTTCGATCAGCATATGTACGACCGGGTTGTGAATCGCGATCGGGGCGGTCCTCCGCGCTTGTGGGATCAGAAGACCGCCGTGAAGAGCTGATCGGTACCTCAATCGCCGTGCGCGGAAGTAGTTTCGGCTTCCGCCGTTTCGTCCTGTTCTGCTTCGTCCTCGGGTTCGCGCCGGCGCGGGCTCTTGCCCGTCAACCATGCCGTATCCATGGGATAGACGTCCGGATCGAAAATCACCGAGTATAAATGCCACACAACGATCGCTAGCGTGGCAAGAACCGCTTCGTACCAATGCACCGAAGTGGCGATGTCGAGCCATGCTTTCGGCAGCCATTCGAGGGACCAGTTGTTGGCCCAGAGCATAACGCCGGTGACGATCATCACGATCGTCCCCCACACGACGGCCCAATACTCTGCCTTCTCGATATAGCCGTGATGCGGCAACTTCGGCTTGTCTTTGCGCAGGCCGAGGTTATACGCCATCGCGCTTAATGCATCCGGCACATCGCGCCAGCGCGGGATCATTTCATACCAGTGTTCCCGTAGTCTGCGGCTGAAGATGAGGCCGAACAGGTGCATGAAACTGACGATCATCATCACCACTGCGGCGATCCGGTGTACGTTGCGCCGGATCTCCATCTGGGGCTCGCCGGTTGTGAGTGGAGCGGCCCACCAATGGCTCGGGAATTTCAATGCGATGCCGGTCCAGGCCAGGACGATGAACGACGACGCCAGCAGAGCGTGGGAGAGCCGTTCATACGGGTACATCCGAAGTTCGCCGGACGGCGTCATGGCTCGTGATGCCGGGCCCGCACGATAGAAGCGAATCAACTTGCGGATCCAATCGCCGCCATTGTGCAGCAGCATCACACCGATGGTGAAAGGAATGACGAACAGATAGAACGATTGCACCCAACTCATGGCCGACGGCTGTTTTCCCGCACTTACGTGAACCGGGCCGAGAGCGAATCGCGTGCCTGCGCCGGGGTGGCACTTGCCGCAGGTCTGCGGCAGGTTCTTCGCGTTGATCAACGATTTCGGATTGTACGAAGGCAGGATGTTGTGGATGCCGTGGCAGGAGGCGCAGTTCGCCACAGTCTGGGAACCGCCCTTCGCAGCAAGGCCGTGGAATGAAGCATCGAACGTCGTCAGTCGATCGGAGGGCATTCCGAACCGGCGGGCCAGCGTAACGTTCGAATGGCATTGTCCGCAAGTCTCGCGGACGTTGCTGCCGTAAACCGGCGAGTTGACGTTCTTCTTGCTCAGGATCAGATGCTCGCCGTGGCAATCGGTGCAAACCGCGGCGCCCATCTCGCCACGCGCGATGGCCTGGCCGTGGATCGAACTCTTAAACTGATCGGCCACATCGCTGTGGCACATACCGCAGGTGTCCGGAACGTTTTTGCGGAACGCCGCCGATTGTGGGTTCGCCACCTCGTGGGCACTGCCGTGGCACGTGGAGCATTCCGGCGCGCCTTGATTTCCGCCGGCAACCGCCTGTCCGTGCACTCCCTTCGCATAGTCCGCGCCCGCCGTTACATGACAACTCGCGCAGGCCGGTTTCGCGACATTCTGCGGATGCGGGTACTCTTCGTGTTTCTGGTGGCATTGGCTGCAGGCGAGTGACGCGTGGACCGTCCCCGCCATCTTTTGCCCCTTATCGTGGCAACTGGCGCAAACCTCGCTTGCCGCGTTCTGCGCCGCTACGTTCAGCCCCACCGCTAACAGCAGAGCGGCCACATTTAGGAGCGACCTCATATCCTGCAGCCTCCTTTTTATTTGCGAATTAGCCCTTCTTGGCGCAACCGTCCAGGCTCTTGCTGGTCTTGTAGCACTTGCCTACGTCGTTCAGTTCCTTGCTGCTCGCCGAGACATGGCAGTAAACGCAGCCCTTCTTTTCCTTCTTCGTGTACTCGGGTTTGGCGTAGGACACATTGGCGGAAATGAGAAGCCCGAAACCGGCAACAACGGCCGGAATAGCGATCTTCAGGTATCGATTCATGAAGCCTCCAACCTCCATACGGGCATTTGAGTATCCAAGTCTAAAGTGTTGAGAAACAAAGCATCATGTAGAATTTTTCAGCGAAATCCCACCCACCTATGGAGGTGGTGCGAGAATTGCCCCAACAACCCTTCGAGTACTAAAACGATGCGCCGCGAACCGGAGTCCGGCCGCGGCGCGTTGGGGGGTTCAACTGTTCAGTGCTAATGCTGTGCGCCCGAACTCGCGGTCGCTGATCTGACTCCTAGTTCGGTCAGAACTTTCGGTGATGGCTCGTCCATCGCGAGCAGCGCGTGGCACGCCGAGCAATCCTGGGTGATCGTCTGCTTGCTCGCCGCAGTGTGCTGCTCGTCATGGCAGCGGAAGCAACCCGGAAAATCGGTGTGGCCCAAATTGTTCGGGTAGCTGCCCCATTTCACATCCATCTGCGGGAAAATGTTGCGGCCGAAGACCGCCGCCAGCGAACGTGCGGACTTCTCGACCACCGCCGCCCGCTCGCCGTATACCGCCGGATAGGACCGCTTGTAATAGCTCTCGAAACCGGCCGTGATCTTTTCAATCCCTTCGCTATGGGACGGGTAGCTGGCCTTCAGCAGTTCCAGGCCCTTCTTCTTCGCAAACGGGAGTCCCGGCGATACCAACCCATCGGCCATCGCGCTATCGAGCGCGCGCTCGGGCAGTTGAAACGTATGGCTCGGCCGGTTGTGACAATCCATGCAATCCATGGTCCGCATGTTTTCCGGCGTGGCCTTTGCGACCACCTCGGGCTTCGCATCCGCGGCAACAAAACGAACCCATTTCCCGTCGCCCTTGTTGTACTCGACTACCGGAATCGATTGCCGGCTTTCGTCGGCCGGGTAGTAGCGCATCACGACTCCGGCGCCTAAGTGGACGCCGTGAATCCCGACCGATCCCGATCCGCTGCCGCCGCCAATTCTCATCAACAGGACGGTCTTGGTTTGCGAGTTCGTTTCGTCGTCAGCGAACTTGGTGAGGACCCGCAGCCTATCGCCGCCGAACTTCTGGGGCCAGTGGCAGGTCTCGCAAGTCTCGCGCGCGGGACGCAGATTCCGGACCGGCGTCGGTATCGGTCTGGGGTAAGTGTTAAAAGTAACCGCGAATACCTGGCCGACTCCCGATAACTTGCTTTTCACAAACCAACCGGCGCCCGGACCGATGTGGCACTTCACGCATTCCACACGCGAGTGCGGCGAGTTCTGATAAGCCGAGAACTCCGGTTGCATCACCGTGTGGCAGGTCTGTCCGCAGAACTCGACACTGTCCATGTAGTTCACCGAGCCGTAGGCGAACTGGCCGACGATGACCACATTCACAATAGTAGTAGCTCCAACAAAAATCAGCAGTCGCCGGAAATCGGCGTTGCGCAAATCGAGAGGAGGGAACGAAGCAAGGTCCGTTCCCTCCCTCCGCGCCCGACGTCTTCGGAGGTAGATGCCGAGCGGAATGAGTAACAAACCAACGATAAACAACGCTGGCACCATGAGGAACGCCACGATCCCCATGTACGGGTTCTCGACGGTGCCGCCCCAAAGTGTCGGTGCTAAGAAAATGATGAAAATCGTCGCTGTCGTGACGACGACGACACCCAGAAGGCTTAATGGGTTATTTGCCAGATGAACGAGAGGCTGGAGCCACGCCCGAAACCCAGATCGATCCATGTCCACTCCTGTAGGTGCACTTTTGCGACCATATAGATCTTATTGATTTCTACGGTCGAATTCTCGCAAGCTTCCCTGATCGTGCGAAATCCCACACCCGGATGTGGGCGAATTCAACAAACCCACAGACTCTACGCCTGTCCACACAACGATGCCAGATCCCGAACCGCTCCACGCGATGCGCTGGTAGCCAGAGCCGCATAGGCCTGGAGCGCGCGCGAGACTTGCCGCTGCCTTGCCGCGGGCTTCCAGGCACCCGCGCCTCGCGCAACCATACGCTCACGGCGCGCCACCATTTCCTCTTCTGTAATGTCGAGCCGGATTGACCGGTCAGGAATGTCGATTTCGATGCGGTCGCCTTCTTCGATCAGCGCGATCGCGCCTCCCTCCGCCGCTTCCGGAGAAATGTGCCCAATCGACAATCCCGAGCTACCTCCCGAGAATCGGCCGTCGGTGATCAATGCACAGACTTTGCCCAAACCTTTCGATTTGAGATAGCTCGTGGGATACAGCATCTCCTGCATACCCGGTCCGCCTTTCGGGCCCTCATAGCGGATCACGACCACGTCTCCGGCCACGACGCGATCCCGGAGAATGGCGTCGACAGCTTCGTCCTGGCTTTCAAAGATTCTCGCGCGCCCGGAAAAAGCCAGGTTCGATGAATGCACCCCGGCGGTCTTCACGATGCACCCATCCTCGGCGATGTTGCCGTACAGAACTGCAAGTCCGCCATCGACGCTGAACGCGTGTTCGACATCCCGGGTGGCACCCTGCTCGCGATCGAGGTCGAGTGTCGGGTACCGCGCATTCTGGCTAAACGGCACCGTGGTGCGAATGCCGCCGGGCGCAGCACGGTAGAATTCGTGCACCTCGGGCTGCTGGCTTCGAGTCACATCCCACCGTTCAATGGCGCGTCCCATGGTCGGCGAGTGCACCGTATACACGTCCCGACGAATGAGGCCGCCGCGGTCGAGCTCAGCGAGAATTCCAAAAACTCCGCCGGCGCGGTGAACATCCTCGACGTGCACGGTAGCCGACGATGGTGCGACCTTGCAGATGTTCGGCACGCGGCGCGATAGCCGGTCGATATCCGCCATCGTGAACGGAACGGCCGCCTCCTGCGCCGCGGCCAGCAAGTGCAATACAGTGTTCGTCGAACCACCCATTGCGATGTCGAGCGTCATGGCGTTCTCGAACGCCTCGAAGCTCGCGATCCTGCGCGGAAGCACGGTGGCATCGTCATGCTCGTAGTACCGTCGCGCGAGTTCGACAATCTGACAGCCCGCACGTAAGAACAGATTCTTGCGGTCCGCGTGCGTGGCCACCAGCGTCCCATTGCCGGGAAGCGACAGGCCGAGCGCTTCGGTCAGGCAATTCATCGAGTTCGCGGTGAACATCCCGGAACACGAGCCGCAGGTAGGACACGCCGAGCGCTCCATCTCGTCGCTCTCGGCATCGGTGACCTTCGGATCGGCGGCGGCTACCATCGCGTCGATCAGGTCCACGGACCGCACCAGGTCACCCTCTATCACCTTGCCGGCTTCCATGGGACCGCCCGAAACAAAAATCGCCGGAATGTTCAGCCGCAGCGCGGCCATCAGCATGCCGGGCGTAATCTTGTCGCAATTCGAAATGCACACCAGCGCATCGGCGCAATGCGCGTTGACCATGTACTCGACGCTGTCGGCGATCAGTTCGCGCGACGGGAGGCTGTACAACATGCCGCCATGTCCCATGGCGATACCGTCATCAACGGCGATGGTATTGAACTCCTTCGCGACTCCTCCGGCACGTTCCACTTCCGCCGCGACGAGTTGTCCCAGGTCTTTCAGGTGAACGTGACCGGGGACGAACTGGGTAAACGAATTGGCAATAGCAATGATCGGCTTACCGAAATCGCTTTCCTTCATCCCAGTTGCGCGCCAAAGGCTGCGCGCCCCGGCCATGTTCCGTCCATGTGTCGTGGTTCGTGAGCGATAATCAGGCATTTTGCACTTTATATATGACGATAGCAGGACACGGCGCAGTCGACTGATCGGCCGGGACGCGCCGTCAGATCAGAAGCGGAACAGGTAGCTGATCTTTACAAAGAATTGGCGCCCCGTGTTCATGTCGGGGAATTGCGACAGTTGCAGGTACGGCGGACGCGACGGATCGAGCGCGAGATTTTGATAAATGTCCGTGTACCCGACATATAGCGCTGTGCCCGGGTGGACCAGGTAGGTCATCAGAAGGTCGTAGCCGAGACGCTTGGTCCGGTCGAACTGGACAAAAGACTCGTTCGGCAGCACGCCGTTGTAGTCGAGAATTGCACGGAACGACAGCGCCGGCGTGAACTGATAGTTCACCTTCGAACGAGCGATGTGATTGGTGTATACCGTGAGCGGCTCAGGGAATTGCGGGCTGGTCTTGGCCTGCAGGTGGCTGTAGATATAAGTCTCGTCGAGCCTCAGACGCGGCCCGGCACGGAACGTCAATCCGAGATTGCCGTTTTGCCCATTTCCTAAAAACGGCACATAACCGGCGCCCGGATAGTAGTTAACTGCGTCGCCGTTCGCGTACGTGCCGCTGATCGCGAGCCACTTGAACCACTCGCTGCTGAACACGTAATTCATCGCGCTCTTGCGAAAACCGTACCCGTTGTACAGTTCGAAGATTTCTCCCCGGCTGAGCGTGAAACTGGTCAGCCGCGTGAAATCCATGTTCCACTCGACAGCAGTTTCCCAGTCCTGCACTTTGCCGGCCCTGTTCCAGTTCCGCGATACAATCACCGCGGGTCCGAAATCCATAATTATTTTCTTTTCGGGCCACCACTTATAACCCAGCCGGCTTTTGAACTCACGGATATCGACCCTCGGAATGTAGCCGAGATCCGCGCGGAATCCCGGGCTGCGGTCCGTGTAGGTCGAATAATACTGGATCTTGCGATCCGAGTGAGTCAGTTGGGCGTAATATGAATTCCCGGAAAAGCTGCGATTCCCGCCGATCTCTTTCGATTGCGTCGTCACCGCTTGTCCGTTCAGGAAGAAATTGTGCTTCAGGTGCAGGCGGGTATCTAGCGACGCGAGCCGATTGTAGCCGGAAGATAACTCCCTGTCGGTTGCGAACAGCCGGATATGTGAGTCTTTGAAGAAATCGCGCTGGATGCTGAGCACTCCGTCAGCGGCACGCTTCCCGTTCAGCGGATCGTTTTCGGTCAAGCCCTTTCCGGGCGCACGATCGTCAGCCGCCAGAACGCCGATCGCCCATCGCCCCACCTTGCCCGTCAAACGAATCCCATACTCCGGGTCGATGATACGCCGGGAGAAGAACAGGTTCTGCGGAGTGGTGAAATAAGACGCATTCTCCATGAAGAAGGGTCGCCGCTCCGGAAAGAAAACCTCGTAGCGCTGGTTGACGGTCACCTGCGGCTCGTCCGATTCCACCTGGCTGAAATCGGGGTTCAGCGTCAAGTCGAGAGTCAGCGCGTCCTTCAGCACCACCTTCGCGTCCAATCCGCCGCGCCCGCCCGGTTCCGTCACCATCTGCGGCACACCGCCCGCAGGATTGTCGAGATACCGGGATCCGCTCAACAGTCCGTAAGGAATGAACTGCATGTTCCTGCCCGGCGAAATATTCTCGAGCCCGTCCATGTGCCCGAATTGCGCGACAAACTGTGGCAGCTTTTGGCGCGTGATGTAGGGCCACATCGCGAATTCGTTGTTCCGCTGAATAAAGCGTCCGAGCATGACGCCCCACTCCTGTTGCGAAGTATCGGGAAAGCGGAGGGTCTTGAACGGCACCGTGATCAGAACGACGTAGCCATCTTCGGTGATTTTCGACTCGGTGTACCAGAGTCCTTCCCAACTGAAATCGTCCCCGTAGCCGTCCGTCGTGATTCCGTCGAGTTGTATAGCGTACGGATTCACGTCGAACCAGTAAGCGTGCCGGTGATCGTGGAACGTATCGATATTGATGGTGACGCGGTCGTCGGTGAGGATCTGCTTGCGTTTGGCCAGTCGGGCTCGAATGAGCGAAGGATCGTCCTTCGCGATGAATGCAACGTAGAGGTTCAGGTCGTCGTAGGAGAGATAGGCGGTAGTGGGCTGCGAAACCGCGGCACCGTCGCGAGGATCCATCTGACGGAAGTCGGTAACCGTCAGTTCAGTTTCGCGGGGTGTTCCAGTGAGAAAGTCGGCCAGCTTCGGCGCTCTGGAGACACGGGGGATCCGGATGGACGGAGTCTCGCTAGTCGCCGTCTCGATGGTCTGTGCCAGACCGGCAGCAGCAGCGACAAACAGGAGTATCGGAGCTGAAATGCGGTTCAATCTTGATCATTTCAACTCCGACGTACTTCGGTCAACTACCCTACGGGCATATTAATGCACCATCACGGGAACGGTGCCCCGAGAGTTCCCCCATTCCACGGTGAGGGTTCCGTTCGAACCGCTGGTCGGCTTCAGCGTGATCTTCAGTTGCTCGGCCGGGCTGCTCACCTTCGACACCTGCATATCCACGCGGCCCAGATCCTGTCCTTCGCTGTACTCCGTGCCCCACTGTCCGGTTTGCTTGTTGACGATCAGTTTCCAGGCGCCGTTATTGTTGATGAGATACAGGGTGTGCACTCCCTTGGGAACGTGCAGGTCGCCGAGCATAATGTCCGCCGTCGTGGTGAGCGTTGTGGCGGCGTCAGCACCCAAACGCCACACCTGGCCGTTCGGAATCAAGCCGCCCTCCACCTTGCGTCCTCGCGCGGAGGGGGCGTTGTATTCAATGGTTACGGTCTTCCCGTTGACCGTCATACTGGTGTCCGCCGATGGACTCTTCGCGTTTTGCGTCACCTGGCGGTTTCCGGTCGAGGCCGCCATCAGCGCCGTCGCCGTAAATACAGTTAGTGCAGTGATACCCACTCGGTTCATATAGGAGCCATTCTACCCGGCTGTGCAGAAGGGCCGTACACTGGAATTTCGGATTCCTTGCACCTGAACATGAAACGCGTTTTTCCGTTACTCCTGTCCGCGACTCTGCTCGCCGCACCGGTGCCAAAAGCAAATAGTCTCGCGGATCTGCCCGATCCCTTGGTCGGCACGGATTCGAAATTCGAGCTGTCGCGGGGGAATACCTACCCGGCGACGTTCCTGCCCTACGCGATGAGCAACTGGACGCCTCAGACGTCCGAGGGCGGCTGGCCGTATCAATACGCAAAGCCGAACATTCGCGGGTTCCTTTCGACGCATCGCCCGTCCGCATGGACGACCGATTACGGCCCGTTCTCGTTGATGCCCGAAACCGGCGATCTGAAAGTTCTGCCGGACCAGCGCGGATCCAACTTCCGCCACGAGAACGAGACGGCTCGCGCCTATCGTTACAGCGTTCTGCTCGACGACTACAAGGTTCGCGCGGACGTCGCTCCCTCGACTCATGGGGGAATTCTCCGATTCACGTTCCCCAAGACGAGTCAGGCCTGGGTGGTACTCGATGCCTTTCCGGGCGGAAGTTCTGTTCAGATCGATCCCGCCACCAACACGATTACGGGCAAGAACTCGCACACCTCGCGGGGAACCGCTGCTAACTTCGCCTTGTACTTCGTGGCCGTCTTCGATCACAAGCTCACGAGCCACGGTACGTGGGACGGGAAGGGCGGCCGAGACGACGGCCTCCAACGGTCCGGGCCGCACGTCGGAGCGTACGCCGGATTCTCAACGAACGACGGCGAAACGATCACGGTTCGTGTCGGCACGTCTCTGATCAGTACGGAGCAGGCCAAGCGAAACCTCGAAAAGGAGATCGGAACCGCGGATTTCGACAAAGTCGCAGCGCAGGCCAAGGCGGTTTGGGAACGAGAACTCGGCCGGATCGAACTTCGAGGCGGCACCGACGCGGAGCGCGGTACCTTTTACACCGCCATGTATCACTCGCTGCAGTTTCCGCGCATTCTCAGCGAGACGGACGAAAAAGGCGCGACCGTTCACTACAGCCCGTACGACGGCGAAGTCCACCCAGGTCCGATTTTTTCGGATACAGGCTTTTGGGACACGTTCCGCGCCCAGTTCCCGCTGCTGACTGTCATCTCGCCGAAACGCGTGAATGAAGTGATCCAGGGCATGGTGAACATCTATGACGAAGCCGGCTGGATTCCGAAATGGCCCGATCCCGCCGAAACCAACATCATGATCGGTACCCACGCGGATTCCGTCGTAGCCGACGCCTACATCAAGGGCATCCGGGACTACGACGCGCAGAAAGCCTACGCGGCCATTCGGAAAGATGCCACCGAGAAAGGCACCGGCATCTTCCATGCGCGGACCGGCATCGAAGATTACCTCAAGCTCGGTTATGTTCCCGCCGATCGCGGTATCGGCGAATCGGTCGCGTCCACGCTGGAGTACGCCTACGACGACTACTGTGTGGCGCAGATGGCGCGCGCGCTCGGCCACGAAGACGACTACCGAACGTTTCTCGCGCATTCGAAAAACTACCGGAACGTTTACGACCCGAAGGTTGGCTTCATGCGCGGGCGCAAGGCGGACGGCAGTTGGCTGGAACCGTTTGACCCGCTGGCCTGGGGCGGCGTTTTCACGGAAGGTAACGCGTGGCAATGGCTGTGGTCCGTGCAACAGGACGTTCCTGGCCTGATGGAACTGATGGGCGGGCGCGAGGCCTTCCTGCGGAAACTCGACGAGTTGTTCAGCACGACCAACGAGTTCCACGTCGGCGGATACCGGCAGGTGATCCACGAGATGACGGAGGCCAAACTGGCGAACACCGGCCAGTACGCTCACATAAACGAGCCGTGCCACCACGTGATCTATCTCTACAACTACGCGCAACAACCGTGGAAGGCGCAGAAGTGGGTGCGCAACATCATGTCTCGGTTCTATCGTCCGGGTCCGGACGGCTGGCTCGGCGACGAGGACAACGGACAGATGTCGGCATGGTTCCTCTTCAGCTCGATGGGGTTCTATCCGACGAATCCTTCACAGCCGGTCTATGCGCTGGGCAGCCCGGTGTTCGATCGTGCATCAATCCATCTCGAAAACGGAAAGACGTTCACGGTGGAGGCGTCGCGCTCGAACCCGTCCGATGTGTACGTACAATCGGCAACGCTGAACGGCAAGCCGATCGACCGCGCGTGGATCCGCCACACCGACATCGTCAACGGCGGCACTTTGCGATTCAAACTCGGCCCGAAGCCCAACAAGCACTGGGGCATCTCGGGCATGCCGAACCCATAGGAGGCGCTTCGCCGATTCGACAACTGCCCGATCTCGAACGCCCCTCCTGAAGTACACTGACAGGACAGGGAGGGGCGCGCAGTGAATCCAACGCGTTGGAGACTGCTCATCGCCGGTATGGGCATCCTTTTGCTGACCTCGGCGTACTACCGAATCCATTCGGCCGCGATCATCACCGATACGGCACACAATTTCCTGGTGTCCCTCACGCCCGAGCAGCGAGCCAAAGCCACCTTCCAGTTCGCCGATGACGAGCGTCTGAACTGGCACTATATCCCGCGAGAACGCAAAGGCCTGCCGTTCCGCGAGATGACTCCGTTTCAGAAGCATCTCGCGCATGCGCTTCTGAGCGCCGGGCTCAGCAACCGCGGATACATCAAAGCCACCACCATCATGAGTCTCGAAGATGTGTTGCGGCAACTGGAAAACGACAACGGCGAGCGCCGGAACCCCGAGAAATACTACTTCACGCTCTTCGGCGAGCCCTCCGAGAAGGGCACTTGGGGATACCGCGTCGAGGGGCATCACGTCAGCCTCAATTTCACCCTCGTGAACGGAGTGGTTGTCGCCAGCCCGAACTTCTTCGGGGCCAATCCGGCCGAAGTGCGGCAAGGCCCCAGGACCGGGCTTCGGGTGCTCGGACGGGAGGAAGACCTCGGCCGCGCGCTACTGGTCGAACTCACGCCCGAACAGAAGACGACCGCCATCGTGACCAAAACAGCCTACAAGGACATCCTCACCGAGGCGACCCGGAAGGCCGCGCTCGAAGGTCAACCCAGCGGGCTCGAGGCGTCGAAGATGAACGCGCAGCAGCGGGAGACTTTGACGGCTCTCGTCGAGGAGTACATTCATAATTTCCCGGAGGACATAGCGCAGGCGCGCGAGGATCAATTCCGCAAAGCGGGAACGCACTTGTATTTCGCCTGGGCCGGCGCCGAGGAACGGGGCCAGGGGCATTACTATCGCGTTCAGAGCCCGACGTTCCTGATCGAATACGACAACACGCAAAACAACGCCAATCACATCCACTCTGTGTGGCGCGATTTCAACGGCGACTTCGGGCGCGACCTGCTGGCCGAACACTACCAGTCCACTCCGCACTCCTCGAAGTAGTGCAGCCACGCGCCTGTCGCGTCGGCCTGCTACGATCACAGATATATGGTGCGGGCCAACGTCGCATGGCGGTAGATTGCGCCAAATTGCCAAAGTGGTCGCGGCGTTCGTTCGTGATGCTCGCCGCGGGGGTGTGCCATGCCGCGCAGAAATCGGCCGTGCGGCCGCAACCCTTGCCTTCAGAAGCCCGCCGCTACGTGGACGCGGCAACGGAATTCCTCATCATCCGGTTGACCGATCCGACCTTCAGCAGTTATCTCACGGCTCCGTGGAACCGCGGCGTCGGAGGGCGGAATTTCCTGCTCTACTCCAACGATGAAGGTGGTCCGCTGAATGTGTACCGCATGGAACTGCGCAACGGCCAGCGTGAACGCTTGACGAATGTCGAACACCTCGATCCCGCATCTGTCGCTCTGCTTCCCGGCGATCGCGCATTTGTATATATCGACGGTTCGGTGCTACACCACCTGACCTTATCCAATTTCCGCGACCGCGAGATGTATGCGACCGCGCCGCCATACGATCGCTTGGGGCCGTGCGCCATCGAGCACGACGGGAGTCACGTCTGTGTGGTCGAGAAAAAGCCGGGCCAAAGCCGGGTGCAACTCATCAACGTCGCACGGGGCGCGGCCACTACGCTCGTCGAGACCGAAAATGACATATCTATGGTCCTGCCGCGGCCGGGAGGCGGTTTGGCGTACCGGTACGGCGACTCGATCCGCTACCGGGATGCGGCGGGAAAGGATCGCCAACTCGCCTTGGCGTCAGGCGGCATTGGACCCGCGTACTGGTCGCCGGATGGCGCATCGCTGCTGTATCTGAACTTGCCGAGCACCCCCGGACAATTGAACAACATTCGCGAATACGTTCTCGAACGCGGGCAGGACAAGATGCTCGCAAAGACAACGCAGTTCGTTCAATTCCAGCCGAATTCCGATGGCACTGTGTTTGTCGGCGCGAGCGGCAGCAAGGCCTCGCCGCACATCCTCATCCTGCTGCGTTCGGTGAAACGCGAGCTGACCTTGTGCGAGCATCGAGCGCGCGACCCGCGGAGCCTGGCCGTCGTATTTTCTCCGAATAGCCAGCGCGTCCTGTTCCGAAGCGACCAGCACGGCAAGCCTGCCATCTACTCCATCTCCGTCGAACGTTTCGTCGAAGAAACCGAATCCTAAAACAATCCGAATTTCGGCCGATATAAACATTTGGCCAGCATAAGAGTTCTCAGGGAAAGCTGACGGAAAGGCTTTGGGTCAGTGCAATACCCGTCTGACGGTCGGCCCCGTCTGACGGAGCATGCGATAGGCCGGGCGAAGGCAGTCTTGACGAGTGACTGCATTCGCCTTTTTTGTATCAGATGCCCGCGACGGAGGCTACTTCACCGCTGCCGCCGTCTCGCCACCGTTCACTGAGGACTTCTCCCGAGCCGCGAAGATGCGGTCAGGCAGCCGAGGCAGCGCCGCTACCAGCGCGCGGGTAAACTCGTGCTGCGGATCGGCGAATATGCTGCCCGTTGAAGCCGATTCCACAATCTCCCCATTCCGCATGATCGCCACGCGATGACACAACGAGGCCACGGATAGCAGATCGTGCGAGATAAAGAGGATCGCCGTATTCAACTCGCGATTGAGCCGGCCGAACAGTTGCAGAATCTCGGCGCCCGTGATTACATCGAGCGCGCTCATCGGTTCATCGGCAATGAGTAGTCTCGGACGATGCAGGATGGCCATCGCGATCAGTACCCGTTGTGCCAGGCCGACGCTCAACTGCTTCGGGTATCGCGCCAGGAACTCCTCGGTCGGCGGAAGACTCACCATCTCGAGCGATCGCAACAATTCGGCGCGAGTCTCCGCCGAAGACGACTTCCGATGCGCGCGCCAAGCCTCCGCGAGTTGCGTGCCGACTCGCAGGACCGGATTCAGCGAAGCGAGCGGGCTCTGCAAAACCAGCCCGATCTCGCGGCCCCTGATCGCTCGCATCTCGGACTCGCGGGCTCCCAACAGATCCCTGCCGTCGAACTCGATCGACCCCCGGATGGTACCGCCGCGATGGCGCAGCAGTCGCAGAATCGCCAAGGCAACACTGCTCTTGCCCGACCCGCTCTCCCCGATCAGGCCGAGCACTTCGCCCGGATTGATCGAAAGCCGGATGTTCTTCAACGCCCCGGGCTTGTTCGGGTAATCGAGGTCGATGGCCGCGCGTAGCAGCGGCGCACACTCAACCGCGTTATGGAGCGATAAGAGCGATGGAGTCAGCATTCCAGTATGTTTGCGGCCGTAGGACCGACGGTTGAACGTTCCACAGTTTCGGCGAGACCGCCACGAGCGCATTCTTGAAGAGCAGGTAGATGAACGGTTGCTGTTCGGCGGCAATCTCCTGCACGCGGTCGAACGCGGCTTTGCGTTTCTTCGGATCCACCGCCGAGGCCTGCCGGTCGAGCAACTGGTCGATCTCCGCCTCCCAGGCCGTCTCGGGTTTCTTTTGATTCGGGTTCCATTGATGATTCGGCGCGGAACTCCGCCACACGTTGAGCATCGTGTTCGGGTCGGTATCGACGTTTTGTCCCAACAGGCATGCTTCGTATTGGAAGGTGCGGGTGATCCGCTCGATCAAGGACGGGAAATCCATGGGCACGATGTTCAGCTTGATGCCGATCTTCGCCAAGTCCTGCTGGATCAGCACCGCCATCCGTTCACGCGCCTTGTTTCCCGCATTCGTGATAATCGAAAACTCCACTGCACGACCCGCACGATCGTACAGGGTTCCCCCTCGCTGTTGAAATCCGGCTTTCGACAGGAGCGCGAGCGCCGATTGCGGCGCGTACGCCATGGGTTGCACCTTCGCATCGAACCAGGCCCGATTCGCCGGGGAGATCGGAGCACCGGCGGGGCGGGCATGGCCCCGATATACCAGGCGGCAGAGGTCTTCCCGGTTGATCGCAGCCGAGATCGCGCGACGGAATTCCGTCGATCGGAACCATGCGAGTCTATAGGCGGGTACCCTAGCCGAAGAGACCTGGTTGAACCACAAAAGTTCGGAATCGAGACCCGGGCCCAAGTCGCGCGCCGCCTTGTTCCCTTCCGCCGCGAGACGCTCGTAGTTCTCGCCGTCAATCGCGGTCAGCAGGTCCAGTTCGCCACGGCGGAAACGCATCATCTCCAGTTCGCGATTTGTTTGAATTTCCAGACGGATCGAATCCAGGTAGGGCAGCGGCCGTCCTTCCGCACTGCGTTTCCAATAGTTCGGATTTCGTTTCAGCACCAGATACGATCCTGCTTTATATTCCGCGAGTTCGAAGGGGCCGGCCGTCGCCGTCATTCTCTTCGGAGACTTCGCCGAAAGGATCGTCAGTTGGTCGAAAAGCTCCGGCAGATTCGCTACCGGAGCAGGCACGCGGACGACGACCGTATTCGGGCCGCGGGTCACGGCTGTAATATCGCCGGGGCCCGACCGGAACGTATCCGCAATCGGACTGTGTAGCGACGCATCGTTGATGCGCCGGATCGTGAAGGCGACATCTTCGGAGGTGAATGGGGTTCCATCGGAGAACCTCACCCCCGTGCGCAGTTTGAACTCAATAGCCCTGCCGCCCTCCAGTGATTTCCAACTGACCGCCAGTGCCGGTTCCAGCGCCTGCGTCGCACGATTCGTGCGGATCAGAACGCCCGCTGTCAGGTATTGCAGGATCTCGGAGGGCTCATCGGAGATGACGTGAGGATCGAGGCTCTTCGGCTCGCCGCGCATGACAAAATGCAGTTCGCCTCCGAAGCGCGGCGAATCGCCCGCTTTTCCTCCAATCGCGGGGGCGGCGAACCCTGCCACCAGCAGGATACTGACGAATGCTGTTTTCATGATTCCTCTCCCGAGGGCATTACCAGATACAGGCACAGAATAGTCAGCATAAGCGCCGCGAGCGGCGCCAAAACCCAGGGTTGCCGGAGCACCGTGGAAGTGTCCTCGAGTTCCCGGAGCATCGTGCCCCAGGACGGAAGCGGTTCTGAAACGCCGAGGCCGAGCAGACTCAGGTTGGCCTCGCTCAAAATGAATACCGGCACCAGCACCCAAAATTGGGCCGCCAGCACCGGGCGGAAGTTGGGCAGCAGATGACGAATCACAGTGCGTGCCACCGACTGCCCCGTCGCCTTCGCCTGCAGCACGAAATCCGAGTTGAGCAGCGAATTCATGTCCGCGCGCACCACACGAGCCGATGACGGCCATCCGAGCGCGCCGAGCAGTCCGCACGTGATCAGAATCGACGACCACGGAGATACGTTGAGCGGCATCAACGCACGAACCGTGAGCAGGATCAGAATGGTGGGCAGCGCGAGCAGCAGATCGGTGATGCTCATCGCGACCCGCTCCCACCGCGCTCCGGCCATCGCGGCGATCCCACCGAACAACAGCGCCACGCCCGTCGATATCAGCGCGGCCGCGGGGGCCAGTAGCAGCGACACGCGCGTGCCGTAAACCAGGCGGCTGAAACGGTCGCGCCCCAACTCGTCCGTACCGAGCGGGAACTGCTTCGACGGCCCGATGCCGGGATTTTCGCGGCTCTGTTCCGCATAGTCGTGCCGGACCAGCCACGGCGCGGCAATCGCAGCCAAAGCGATAGCAGCCAGCAGGGAGATTGCGATCCATCGAAGCGTTTTCATCCAGGCCTCCCTGCCGCCTCGGCACTCAGATCCGCCGCGGCATTACCGATCGACACCACCACCGCCGCGATCATCGTCAGACTTACCAGTACCGGCAAATCGCGCGCCAGCGCTGCCTTCCACGCCAGTTGCATCGCGCCCGGCAGATCGCACACGGCTTCAATCGGAACCAGTGCCGGAAATCCGATGCAGACCGCCATGCCGCAGACAGCAAGCAGTTGCGGAGCCGCAACCGGCAACGTATGCCCGATCAGGACACGCCAAGGCGATAATCCGCGCGCGCGCGCCGCAATAATGTGCGGAGCGTCCGTCCACCGTGCCAGGATGGCGAAGGCATACCGGTAAACTCGCGGGAAAACGAGCGCCGCCAGAGCCAGGGATCCCGGCCATCCGGCAATCACAAACAGAAGCGCTAATGCGGCGGACGGTATAGCCAGCAGCACTCCGCTCGCGGTGACCGGAAGCAGACGAATGACCGGCGTACGAAACACGGCCGCGAGAACGGCGAAGAACATCCCCACCGCGATGCCCAGGCCGGTGCCCGCTGCCAGGTTCCGTAGGGTAAGGGGTAGCCGGTCCAGGAGCAACTCGGCTACCGGCCGGTTCATCGAGGTCGAAACGCCGAAATCTCCTTTGGCTAACCCCGCCAGGTAGTGCCCGTAAAACTGAACGATTCCAGGCTGTGCACCACGCGCGGCACGCATTGCTTCGATCGATTCGCGGTTCAATCGCGTGTCGAACTCG
Organism: uncultured Acidobacteriota bacterium; assembly: GCA_963720745.1. GTDB lineage: Bacteria > Acidobacteriota > Terriglobia > Bryobacterales > Bryobacteraceae > TMP-7. Next base: position 482,269 of record CAVRGO010000004.1, on the reverse strand, counting down.
TCAACGTTCACGCCGAACGCCGGGGCCATCCGGACCACGGTGCATCCAAACAGTCCGGCGGCGAGAACGGTCAACGACACGCGCAGGAGTTGTTTGGCGATAAACCGAAGGATCATCTAAACATCTGATCGGACGGATCCTGCAGTGTCTTAGGGCGGGATGAAAAAGGGCACCGCGGACGGGCGGTGCCCTTTCATGTCGATCGCGGCCCGCGGCCGAAATGCCGGCAGGAAAGCTATCCGAACTTATACGTTCCGGGCACCGGCAGCGGCGCTGGATCCATCTTGAGCTTGTAATCGAATGCCTTCGGCATCAAGTCCTGCTGGGAATTCATGATCATCTCCCAGGTGACCTCCTGCCCGGAATACGCCGATTCACGCGCCATGACACACGTCAACGTGCTCTCAGCAACCGACATGCCCTCATTTACATAGGGCCCCTTGCCCGTAATGCTCGCGACTAACTTCTGATGTTCGCGGACGTACGGATTGATGTCGTGGGTCCCGAGATCGGTTCCGTCGCTGTGGCCCTTGGTGCCGACGATCAGATCGCTGACATTGCGATAGGTCCCTTGCGGGTACTGGCGGCAATGGCTCGTCATGCGAACGCCGTTCGGGTAAACGTAATCCGAACTCATGTGGTCATAGATGTTGCCGTACAGTTCTTCGCGCGGTCGCCAGGCAGCGCCGCCGCTCGCCACCACTTTGACCGGGTGCGTCCCCATCACCCAGTTCATGAAATCGATGTTGTGGAAGTGCTGCTCGACAATCTGGTCGCCGCAAAGCCACAGGAAGGAGTACCAGTTGCGGTGCTCCCATTCCATATCGCCCCATTTCGGATCGCGGGCACGGGCATGAAAAACCGGCCCGCTTAAGTAAAAGGCGTTCAGAGAAACGATGTCTCCAATCGCGCCATTCTGGATTTTTTCGACCGTCTCGACGTAATCGCGATGGGCGTGGCGCTGGGCTCCGGCCACCACGGTCAGTTTCCGTTCGGTGGCCTTCTTGGCAGCCGCCATGAAGCGACGCACGCCGGTTGCATCGGTGGCGATCGGCTTTTCGGTGAACACGTGCTTGTTCGCGTCGATCGCCGCCTCGAAATGCATCGGCCGGTAGCCTGGAGGCGTCGTCAGCATGACGATGTCGACGCCCGAGTCAATCAGCTTGCGATACGCGTCGAAGCCTGTGAAATGCTTATCCGGCTGCACGGCGACGCGCGACGTGATGGAAGAGACCAGGTCCGGAGTAGCCTCGATCTTGTTCCACATGGAGCCGCCGCGCTCGACATTCTTCGCCACCCACTGCCCATCGCGGAGTTCCCGCAGGGAGGCTTCGAGATGGTCCTCGAAAACGTCGGCCATCGCCGCGAGTTCCACGTCCGGATTCCCGGTGAGCATGTCGACGACGGCTTGTGTGCCCCGCCCTCCGCAACCGATAATTCCGGCCTTGAGACGGCCATTCGAAGCTCCCCGAGCCAGCGCCGCGCCGGCGGAGGTCGCGACGAAGAGACGGCGTGTGACATCTGTTGACGGCATAACGCAGGAATCTTATCACCTTCGGCACCAGCCTCGACAGAATGGCTGAAACCCGGTGGTATATGCTACGTCGTACCATTGGAACGAGAGGTGCCCGAATGTTGGCTCGGCTTCGGTTCGCTATTCTAATTGCTCTCCTTACCGCCGGCGTCGTACTGGCCGAAGATGCACCTGCACAAGGATCCAGCGCTTCCGATGACAAGGTTGCTGCTTCAGCCGACAAGCCGGCGAAAACGTCCCACTGGCCGCGCGTAAGACTCGGGGGCATTTACGTCGGTGCCGGCTACTCGCACATGTCGGGACCGGGCTACTACCCGGGTTACTATGGCTATCGCCCATGGTTGTGGTCGGGTTATGCGTGGCCCTACGCGTACGACCCGTTCTTCTATGGACCGTACATGTATCCGGGATTCCTGACCGGTTATGGATATCACCCGAACATGGGCGAGATCAAGCTTCGATCGGACGACAAGGACGCATGGGTGTACCTGGACGGGGCGCTCGCGGGCAAGGCCGAGAAGTTGAAGTCGATGTGGCTCGAACCGGGTTCGTATCAACTGGAAGTGCGATCTGGCGACAAGAAGTTCGGCCGGAAGGTGTACGTCCTCAGCGGTAAAACCCTCAAACTCGTGGCGGACTTGGAACATTCGGAGGTGAGGCCTTGAAGCGTTTGCTCTCCGCGGCCGGATTCTGCGCCGCGGTGCTTCTCGCATCGAATGCTTCGACGGGGCTGAAGCCGCGGCCCTCGCCATCCGATTATCCGCATCACGAGACCGCCCAGTCCGCAACAGTAGCGGCCACCGTGCTCACGCCCGATCAGGTGAAGAGCACATTTTCGACGGATATGACACGCTACATTGTGGTCGAGGTCGGCCTATATCCGGCTTCGGGCGCGATGGTGGATCTTTCGGCTGCTGATTTTTCGTTGCGTGTCGGTGCTCAAGGCGAGGTTTTGAGGGTCGCCAATCCCCGCGCCATCGCCGCCGCCATCCAGCGGAAGAATACTCCCGCGCCATCCCGCGCAAGCGATATCACGCTGTACCCCACGGCAACCGTGGGTGTCGGTAGCGGAACGGATCCCGTCACGGGACGCCGCACGCGGGGTGTTTACACCGATACAGGTGTGGGTGTGGGCATCGGCGGCGCAGGCGGACCGATGGATGGTCCCCGGCCTGGGTCGACGGACCGCGACCGCGAAGTGATGCGCGAAGAACTCACGGACAAGGCGCTTCCCGAAGGCAAGACTTCCGATCCTGTGGCCGGATATCTTTACTTCGCGATGCCGTCAAAGGCCAGGAGTTCGGCGCTCGAACTCCAATACTATGCGCCGTCCGGGAAACTGCGCATCGAGCTGCCGGCTCTCGGCCGCGATCACTAGACCAGCCGCGTAGCAGCAGTTGCACGGCCCTTTCTGCCTGAGAAGTTGGCTATTCATCGCTAGTTTGATGAGAGACTCTGTTATCGTTCGTGTTTGACCTGATAGGACTACGAACGATGTTGAGAAGCAGCTATGCGGCTGCGGCGATACTTCTGTGCTCGGCGTTATTTCCGGCTGTCGCCCAGACCCTTCCTAACCGCTACACCTTGATTCTGGAAGATCCGCCAGTGGCCGAGCGGTTCAAATCGGCCACTGCCATGCGCGCCGAAGCTGCACTCGATTACCGGGCGTCCATCCAGCAGAAACAGAAAGCGCTGCGGAACGAACTCGCGCAGCGCAAGATCGAAGTCACCGGCTCGGTGGAGACCGTTCTCAATGCGATATTCGTAATCGCGCCGAAGGAGCGGGTGCCCGAATTGAAGAGCCTGCCCGGCGTCAAAGCCGTCATTCCCGCGCGTCGCTATCGCAAAAGCCTGAACCGTGCCACACAACTGCTGAATGCGCCCGCGGCCTGGAACTCGCTGGGTGGAATCCAGAACGCCGGCAAAGGCATGAAGATCGCGATTCTCGATAGCGGAATCGACCAGACGCATCCGGCCTTTCAGAATTCATCCCTGTCGATGCCCGCCGGATTTCCGAAATGCGACGGCAGCGATTGTGCCTTCACGACGAACAAGGTGATCGTTGCCAGGAGTTACGTGCGCCAGCTCGCGGCCGGAAGCGACCCGAATCCGGCCGCGGACTCGCGGCCCGACGATTACTCTCCGCGCGATCGCGACGGGCACGGCACGGCGGTCGCATCGTGTGCTGCCGCTGCTTCCAACACCGGTCTCGTTACCTTTTCCGGGTTGGCGCCCGAGGCCTACCTCGGCAATTATAAAATCTACGGGTCGCCTGGCATCAACGACAGCACATACGACGGGGTGATCATACAAGCGGCCGAAGACGCGTACAACGACGGAATGGATGTGATCAACCTCTCCACCGGCGGTCCCGCTTTTTCCGGGCCGCTCGATTCCGGCTCCGCTTGCGGGAATCCGTCGGGAGTTCCGTGCGACATGCTCGCGCAGGCCCTCGAGAATTTGGCGGACCAGGGTATCATCATCGTCGCTGCGGCCGGGAATGAGGGGTACGACGGCGTGAACCCGAACGTGCCGCCAACCTATGGGTCGATCTCGTCCCCGGCGGATGCTCCTTCGGTGATCGCGGCCGGAGCTGCGACGAACGGCCACGAGTTTACGGAAGTCGTAAGTGCCACCGGCGCGGGCGCCCCGAGCAATTTGCAGAACATCGTTGCAGACCCGGGCGACGGCACGATACCGACCGGTTCGGTAACAGCACCGCTTGTGGACATCACAACGCTCGGTGACGACGGTCACGCGTGTGCGGCGCTTCCAGCCGCATCCCTCGTCGCTGCCATCGCTCTGATCGAGCGCGACAATTGCACCTTCTCGACGAAGATGACCAATGCAGAGAACGCCGGGGCTGTCGGGGTCATCTTCTACATGTCCGACGCATCCGCCACCATCTCGCCAGGCGGACTGTCGAACTTCCCGATTCCCGCCGCGATGATCGCGAACTCGTCGGCGGTCGCTTTGAAGAATTACGTAGATGCCAATCCGGGAGCCATCGTAAGCATCTCCAGTGCGGGGATTGAGCAATCCTCGACCGCCAACGACGTGGCCTATTTTTCATCGGTCGGGCCGACCACCGGCGACAACGCGCTGAAGCCGGACGTGCTCGGTATCGGCACCAACGTTTATATGGCCGCCGAAAGTTACGACCCGTTGGGGATCGTCTACAGTTCGGATCGATATGCCGTGGCAAACGGCACGAGCTTCGCCTCGCCCATGGTTGCCGGCGCCGCGGCCCTGGTGAAACAGCAGCATCCGGGATTCACACCCGCACAGGTGAAATCGGCGCTGTCCAACACCGCTGCGGCAACGGTCCAGACGGACGATGCCGGGAACCCCGTGGACGTACGCGAGATCGGTTCCGGACTGCTCGAGACAGCCGCGGCAGTAAACACGACGGTCACTGCAGTGCCATCGAGCATCTCGTTCGGCGCGCTGAATGGGCAGTCGCTTCCGAAAACCCAGCAACTCGAAATTACGAACGCCGGAACTTCCGGAATGGACCTGAACATCGGCGTGTCCGCCGCCGTCCCGAGTTCGCGGGCGACAGTGCAGGTGGACAAGAGCAGCATTTCTGTGAGTGCAGGCGCATCGCAAACCATCACCATCTCGCTGACGGGGTCAATGCCGGTCGTAGGGGCGTACTCAGGCGCAGTGCTCATCCAGGGCCAGGGCGTTTCGCTGCGAGTGCCGTATCTCTTTCTAGTCGGAGACGGAGTCGCGAACAACCTTATTCCACTCTCGGGCGTAAGCTTCGACGGAACGGTCGGCACGATTATTCCGCAGGGAATCATATCTTTTCGCCTGGTGGATTCCTACGGTGTGCCGGTGAGTGGCGCGCCGGTTTCGTTCAGCGCGCGCGGCGGAACTTTGCAGGATGCGGATTCAGCCACCGACCAGTACGGCATCGCTGCCGCTTCCGCCATTCTCGGCTCACAGCCGGGGAACGTTTCGTTCACGGCGTCGGCCGGCGGATTCCGCAACACGTTCTCGGGCTATGCACGGGTGCAGCCCACGATCGCGAACGGCGGAATCGTTGACGGCGCCTCCTTCACGTCGAGCCAGGCGGTGGCGCCGGGCTCCTACGTTTCGATCTTCGGGACGGGGCTGAGCGATTTCTCCGACTACGCCGAGACGGTGAACCTGCCGTTGGCCATCGACTACGCTTACGTGAGCTTCGACGTGCCGTCGGCTGGCATCAGCGTGCCTGGACATTTGACCTACGTGAGTCCGAACCAGGTGAACGTGCAGGTTCCCTGGGAATTGCAAGGTCAAACGGCGGCACAGGTGAAGGTGACCATCGATTACTCGAACGGGAACGTGGTGACGCTTCCCCTCTCCGACTACTCGCCCGGGATCTTCGTCATTTCGGGAAATGCCGCTGCGCTCGACGAATCGAATACGGTCGTGACGTCCAGCCACCCCGTCGCGCGCGGGCAGGTGGTTCAACTGTTTGCGAACGGACTCGGCCCAGTAAATAATCAGCCCGCGAGCGGGGAACAGGCTCCGGCCTCGCCTCTGACGGCGACGACAACGCCACCCGAGGTCACCATCGGCGGACAACCCGCGACCGTGATCTTCAGCGGCTTGGCGCCCGGCTTTGCAGGTCTATATCAGGTGAATGTGACCGTTCCGGCAGGAATATCGGCGGGTGCGCAGCCGGTGGTCATCAAGATCGGCGGTCACGAATCCAAGCCGGTGAACCTGCCGGTCCAGTAGGTATTTGGGGACATTTGGCGAGTATTTGTTGGCACTATTGCAACAGCAGCAAAACCGTTTGATCCCCAAGGAGTTGCGGGCGTTTGTAGCTATGATGCGCGTCCGCGCACGGTTAGAGTTCTTTAACTTGACGCTGTTCAAATTCGGTCCTTACAATGAAAGTGTAGTTTCTGAGAAGGAGGCCGCATGTTGAGGTCTATTGGCCTGCCTGAGCTCCTCATCATCTTGGCAGTCGCTGTTCTGCTTTTTGGCGGAAAGAAGATTCCCGAGGTGGCTAAAGGTTTAGGTGAGGGCATTCGCAACTTCAAAAACTCTTTGAAGGGCGACGAGAGCGTCGACGAGAAGAAGCAGGCATAGGCTTCGAGAAGCCGCCCGCAATTTTGAGCGGCCTTCATCCTCGGCTCCCGCACGGAATAACCGCCCCGCTGGTCCATCCGGCGGGGCTTTCAGTTTTGCAATCGACAATAGGTAGGCTGTCGCCAGGTTTCCCTGTCAGGACCCTCGCGAGTACCTCCACAGCGGCGGCCTTCCAGATCAAGGCCGGTGGCGTCAGCCTGCGGAGCCCCTCGCGCCAAACGAACAGACACCCCGGAACACAGAATGAGCCCGACATACTCGACGGTGTAGTTCATCCAAATCACCGGACGAGATGTCGTGGAGCGCCGGCCAGAGCAGGTACAGGACGGCGGCGGCAACACCGGCCGGCATACATCCGCCTGCGCACTTCACGAACCGCTTGGATATCACATGCGCGATCAGTTACATGCCGGCGCGGGCGGACTCGGCTCCAATACCGACACCCGATGCATCACCCAGGATGACGATTTCGACACGCCGGTTCTCGGCCCTTCCCTCAACCGTATCGTTCGACTGTTTCGGCGCATAGGACCCGCGGCTCGCAATCGACAGCCGTTCTTCCGGGATTCCGTACCGTGTCGTGAGTAAGTCGAGCAGTTTTAAACTCCTTGCGGCCGATAGTTCCCAATTATTGCGAAATCGATGGCTGTGAATGGGTGTCGAGTCCGCATGTCCGACGAGCGCAACTCGATTCGGTATCCCGCGCAGGAGCCCAGCTATGTGGCCGATGATCGGTTGCGCCCCGGGTGTGATCTCATCCTGACCCGGAGGAAACAGAATCGCCTGCGGCAAACTGATGATCAAGGCGCTGTTCTCGATCTTCAAGTCGAGCCCGCGACGTTCGAGTTGCTGTTTGACGGCCATTACCGCTGGCGAAACAGAATCGGGTCTTGGAGCCCGCGCGGGTTCGGTCTTCGCCGCACGCGGCTGAGGCGATGATTGCACTCCCCGCTGCACAGCCTGCGCCGCAACCGCGATAAACAGAATCAGCAGGATTGTCATCACATCGACGTAGCTCACCAGCCAGCGCTCACGCTTCTCCTGCGAAGGTTCGAAGTATTTCAGCCGCAGCATGTCACAATGCCCTCGAAACGGGTTGCGGGCGCGCGGTTTCACGACCTCTCCCGACAGGGCGTTTGCGAAGAAACGCATCGAGTTTCATCCGAATCAGTGCAGGATGTACGGCATCCACCAGGTACAGGGTGCCTTCCGCCATCAACTCCTGGTCTTCGAGAGTTTCGGCGACACGCGCGCGAATTCGATGAGCCAGCGGCAGCAGTACAAGGTTTGCGAGAACCAGGCCGTAGATCGTTGACACGAAGGCTGTGCCGATCCCATACCCGATCGCCTGAACGTTCGTGAACTGGCGCATCACGTCGATCAGCCCGATCACGGTACCAATGATGCCGATGGTGGGCGCAAATCCACCGGCGACTTCGAGCGCTTTTGCGTCCGCTTCACCCTGCCTTTCGCGAAGCCTCAGTTCGAGTTCCAAGGCGGACTGCAACTCGGCGCGGTCGCGTACGTCCATTGCCAATAAGAGGGCATCCCGCAGGAACTCATACCGGCTCTCAGCCACCACTGATTCCAGTCCGAGCAGTCCACCCCGCCGCGACAGCCGGGCGTAGCGCACGATTTCTTCGATGAGTTGCTCCCGATCCACGGGTGCGGCAGACATCAGGCTGGCTGTCCTGCGTACCGAATTGAACAGCGCGGATGGGGGAGTGGTTACCAAAATGACACCCAGACTCCCGCCCAACACCACGAGTACTCCGGTAGGCTGCACGAAGTAGCGCAATCCGATTCCCGTCATAAGAATGCCGGCGACTATGGCTCCGACGGCTATAGCGACACCGGCGATAAGAAAAACATCGATCTGTCGGGACTTTGGTGGTGATGTAGCCGCTGAGGCCGCCTGCTCCAAGCGGTCGACACCGAGAGTTTCTGATACGTGCAATGGTCTGTACTCCGGCAAGTGGATGGCACGCTGCGGGCCATTTCAGATCGTTGACGATGAACGGTGAAGAACAGCGGTCGGAATCGGGGCGGGAGCAATTAGGGGCAAGAAACTGACACAGGGGTGCCCGGATCGTCAGCGAACCGGGCACATTTCTTGAGCGAGCGGTTACATCGGGCCGGCGGCAGGCCAGGTTTCGAAAACGATGACTGGCGACGGGGTTTTCGTCGTCCACGTAAACGAGTACACGTGATCGGGCGGTATGGATTGCCCGTTCACGATGAGGTCGGCTGGTTCCGTGCCGGAGGGCAGCACTTCATCGACGGTGTAAGTGCCGGGAAGTAAGCCGCACGTCATTACTTGTCCGTTGTCGTCCGTGAAGTATGGGTTAGTGACACCCTGCGGGTCGGTGATATTGATTTGCCAGTTGATGCCCGGCCCGAATCCGCCATAACCCGGGTCGTAGAGAACCTGGGCCGAGAGGCAGAAACTCGGCGAATCATCGACCTTGAAGTTGTCGGTTTTCGATTTCGACGCGACAAATCCGTGATAGGTGCCAGCGCCCGAAGGATTGTCGATTAATGAGGTATCTCCCACGAAGTCGCTCACGGGCGTAGCCCAAACTTTATAGGTGCCGCCAGCGTTCGCCGAATCCACAAAATCGGCTGGGCAGGCGATATTGCTCAGACGGATCGTGATTGCGCTGCGATCGGCGTGATCCCGATCGATTCCCACCGGGTGGGGATAGCCGCCCTGGCCCGTGTAAGCCACGATCACTCCACCCGAGACGTGGAACTGGCGGTTCGCCACGATGTCGGTACTCAGCAGGGTTTTGCCGCTGGGATCGGTGACCTGGAAGTAATAGTCGCCATCGTCGAGGCCAGCCGCGTTTGCCGGAGCGTTATTGCCCGGACCACCGTCCAAGAACACGACACACTTGGATGCGAAGTGGTTCGCATTCACAGCGGACCCGTCGGACAGCGTCGTGAATATCGCACCGTGGACTGGACCATTCGCAGCGAGGGCGGATCCCGCGCCGATCATCAGCAAGAGACCGGGCGCAATCGAGAGTATGAAGAGACGTCTATTCATCAGCAATTGAAACCTTTCGCGAGGTGCCCATAGAAGGGCCCGTGTTTTGATAGTGCGAATTCCTGCTGATGCGCTCTCAAGAACGTGCGTGCGGCGAGATTGCGCGCACTGGCCTATAAGCTCGGAAAATCCGGATGCTTACACCTTGCGGCGTGCGGCGCGCCACACGGCAGCGGGACCTACTGCGAGGAATCCGGCGATGATTCGCGGGAGATGCGCGAAATCTTCGGCCAGCGTTTTGCGAGTCTCGTCATCCGTGATAAGGATGCCGCGGCGCATGGCGTACAGATTGAACAGCGTGGAGACGATGGTAAACGTCACAGAGGCGATGATGCTGGTGGCGAGTTTGGGAGTTCCGCGCGACCAGTGCACCAGGAATTCGACAGCGTGATTGCAAGACGGCAACACTATCACAGCGGCGATTGCCGCAGCCCAAGGCGGCTCGGCTTTTCGAAGCGCCTGCGTTACCGATCCGCTGGCGCCCGCGAGAAGTCCGCGATAGCTGAACTCCGCCAGCATGGCGCCGATTGCCGCGCCGAATCCCGCGCTCAGATTCGATATGAAGAAGATACCGGCGCGGATGATGCCGCTGGTCACCGCGGATTTCCAGTTCCATCGCCGGACGAGATGAAACCAAGGATCTCGAACGATGCCTGCAAATACGTCCACAACGGTCCGCCGAACGGGCATCTCCCAGGTAGAGTAACAGAACCATCACAAGTTGGCACGTAGTTTGCGGAACATTCGACAGCCGCCCTCCGTACTCCCGTGTTTGAGGGCCTGATTCATGTCTCCCAACGGGAATCATAAAAAGCGCAAGAAACGGAACCGGTTCATAGCACTGGGGGTTGTATTGCTTGTAATCGGCGGCGCGGGTTTCGCACTAATGGGCTCACTCCGTCGCACACCTCTCATCGACCCGTCGAAAATCGCTGCGGTGGAACGCGGCGACATTGCACGGTCCGTCGTGGCAACCGGCAAGGTACAACCGAAGACAAAGGTCGAAGTTAAATCGAAGGCCAGCGGAATCGTACAGAAAATCCTTGTCGACTATGGCCAGTATGTCCGGGAAGGCGATGTGCTGGTGGAACTCGACAAGGAGGAATTGCAAGCGCGCGTTCGCGAGGCACACGCCATGATGCAGGCCGCGGAAGCCGCCGTGAACTCATCTCGCGCAAACCTGGAACGTAACAAGGTGGAAGCCGAAGGCCCGGACATTCCGTTCCTCAAATCGACAATGGACCGTGCTACCACCATGTACAAGCAGGGCTTGGTGTCGAAGGCGATTGCCGAAGACGGCGAAAAAGCGTATCAACTCGCTCTGAACAAACAGAGTTCGGCGATACGAAATCTGGCAGTCAGCCGCGCCGAGATCGAGCGCGCTCAGGCTCAGGTGGCACAGGCGAAGGCCGCGCTCGACCAGGCGGAGGAAAATCTCCGTAACTCGACGATCGTCAGTCCGATGACGGGGCTGGTGCTGTCGCGAGACGTCGAAGTCGGCGATGCGGTCAGTTCAATTCTCGTGATGGGATCGCAAGCGACGCTAGTCATGACGATGGGCGATGTGAGCGAAGTCTATGTGCTCGGGAAGGTGGACCAGGCCGATATCGGCAAGGTCTACATGGGCCAGCGCGCGCGTATCGTTGTGGAGTCGTACAAAGACAAACGATTCGACGGCGAAGTGACGAAAATTTCGCCCCTCGGCGTCGAGAAAGACAATGTCACTACCTTTGAGGTGCGTGTATCGATTCGCAATCCCGGCGGAGTGCTCAAGGCGAACATGAGCGCCAATGCCGAGATCATCCTCGAGGAGAAGCGCGGGGTTCTGCTCGTTCCGGAGACAGCGGTACTGTACGATAAAAGCCGCAGCGCCTCGATCGAGGTGCCGGATTCCGCGGACAAGACAGGTAAACGCAAGGTAGCCGTAAAACTCGGAATCTCGAATGGCGTCAAATCCGAACTGCTGGCCGGGCTGAAAGACGGCGACAAGGTCGTGCTGCAGTAGGCGTTTCCCGAAACAGGCGAGGAGAGTACAGCCATGACGCTCAGCGATCTGCTGCTCGATGCGTTGCGCGCGCTGTGGGCGCATAAGGTGCGCACGTCGCTCACAATGTTTGGCATCGCCTGGGGCATCGTATCCATCACGCTCATGGTGGCAGCGGGGGAGGGGCTCCGTGTCGGTCAAAAAAAGCAGGCGGATTCATTCGGCAAGGACATCATGATCGTCTTCGCGGGCCGCACGAGTCTGCAGGCGGGCGGCGTCCGTGCGGGACGGGGTGTTCATTGGACCGATACGGATCATCTCGCGGTCGAGGCCGAAGCGCCGTCCTGCGAATTTGTTTTGCCGGAGCTCGGGCGGGGCGACACACCGGTTCGCAGCGCATACAACAGTGGCGCGCTACTAGTGACAGGATCGCTGCCGGCATTCGCATGGGTTCGTTCGCTCGATGTCGGCGAGGGACGGTTCTACAACACAGCCGACCAGGCGGAGGGCCGGCGGGTCGCCTTCCTTGGCACCGATGCAAAAAAGCAACTCTTCGCGGATCGCAAAGCTCTGGGCGAAATGGTGACGATCGCCGGATTCCCGTACCAGGTGGTCGGCATCATGAAGGCAAAAGAGCAGGATTCGAGTTACGACGGCCGCGATATCTCGAAAGTCTTCATCCCGTTCAGCGCGATGATGCGGGACTTTCCAGAAAAGCCCCCGCAGGAGCCTCACTCGATCGACCGGTTGCTCGTCAGTCCAAAATCGATGGACGAACATGATGCTTGTAAAGCGCAGGTGCGCCGGTCGCTGGCCCGCTTGCATAGCTTCGATCCCGCCGACAGGGAAGCGGCGCACATCTGGGACACGGTGGAAGACGCGAAGGCATTCCGGCAGATGACGGACGGAATGAAGTATTTCCTGGGCGCGGTGGGTGTCGTGACGCTGTTCCTCGGCGGTATCGGTGTGATGAACGTGATGCTGGTGGCCGTACGCGAGAGGACCCGCGAGATCGGAGTAAGGAAAGCGGTCGGCGCTACGTCGAAGGCCATTCTCGGCCAGTTCTTCGCGGAGGCAATGGCGGTGGTGCTGTTGAGCGGTGCGGCGGGGCTCGCAATCGCCTACGGAATTTGCGGGCTCGTGAATATGCTTCCGATGCCGCCGTTCTTCGCCGGGCTATTGCCCACTTGGCAGACAAGCCTGTTGTCGTTCGTCCTGTTGGGCACAGTGGCGTTATTTGCTGCCTTGTACCCGGCCAACCGGGCAGCAGCCGTGGACCCGATTGAGGCGCTCCGGTTCGAGGCAGGAGGCTGACATGCTGCGCGAGTTATTTCTGCAATCCTGGGATGCGCTAAAGCGAAATCCCACCCGGACGGCGCTCACCATGTTGGGCATCGTGTGGGGCATCGTCGCGGTGACGCTGCTGATCGCTTACGGCGATGGGTTCCGCTTTGCTCTTGTTCGGGGCTTCGATGCATTCGGCAAGAGCGCCGTCGTGGTGTGGCCCGGACAGACAAGCGAGCAGGCAGGCGGCGAGCGCGCCGGACGCCCGGTGAAGATCGAGCAGGCGGATGTCGATCAGATCCGCGCCGAAGCGAGCCTGGTGAAAGCCCTTTCGATGGAAACGGTCCGCTGGCATCCCATTAGCTATGGCGAGCGCATGGTCAACACCGCTGTGCGGGGCGTATCTGCTGAGTACGGCGACATTCGCAACGAAGTGCCGAACGACGGAAGGTGGCTCTCGGCGGAGGATTACCAGGAGCGGCGCCGCGTCGCTTTCCTGGGTGGACGTTTGAAAGAACGCCTCTTCAGCGGACGCTCGGCCGTGGGAGAGACGATCCTGATTGGAGGAATGCGGTTCGTCGTCGTGGGGTCGATGGACCGAAAACTCCAAATGTCGAATTACTTCACCAGCGACGATGAATGCGTGTGGATCCCTTACAGTACGGCCGGCGATATGTGGAACACCCGATACGCCAGCGTGCTGGTCTTCAGTCCCGTTGCACCCCGATTCGAGATGGCGGCCGAGGCGCAGGTGCGAGCAGCTTTCGCCAAGCGTCAACGCTTTTCGCCCACCGACACCCGCGCGCTGCAGATGTTCGGGCGCGAGGAGTTCCGTCCTATCATCGACGGAATCACGATCGGGCTCAAGGTGCTGTTGATGTTCATCGGTGCGCTGACGCTCGGCATCGGCGGTGTGGGCGTCATGAACATCATGCTGGTCTCGGTCGACGAGCGGGTGAGAGAGATCGGTCTTCGAAAGGCGTTGGGAGCGAAGAAGCGTCATATTCGCACGCAGTTTCTGCTCGAGGCCCTAACCATTACGCTCTCGGGCGGTCTGATGGGTATTGGACTCGCTTACGGCATCTCGGCCATGATCGGGACCATTCCTCTGATGGGACCGTTATTTGAGGATACGTCCGGAAAGGCGGACCTTCATATGCAAGTATCGTTAGCGACGGTAGCGCTGTCGACAGCGATTCTGCTCTTTGTAGGCCTCGCAAGTGGTGTGATTCCAGCCGTGCGGGCGGCTCGACTCGAGCCGTGTGACGCACTGCGGTATGAATAATGCGGCTGTCGCCGGTAACCGGCCGGGACTTCTGAGGTACTCAGAATAGGGAAAGAACTCATGACTCGAAAACTTCTGCTGATTGCAACGCTGGCCCTGCTGGCTTGGCCGGCACTCGCCGTAGAAGGCGACTTTCATTGGACCGGTAAGCTCACCCCAGGACAATCAATCGAAATCAAAGGTGTGAACGGCGTCATTCAGGCGGACTACACGACAGCGCCGGACGTTCAGGTGGACGGCAGGAAGTCGGCGAGGCGCAGCGACATTAATTCGGTGCGAGTCGAGACCGTGCCGCATTCGGGCGGCGTCACCATCTGCGCCGTGTACCCCAGCGATGGTGGACGGCCGAATGAATGCAGGCCGGGCAACCAGGGCCACATGAGTACGCGCGACAACGACGTGAAGGTCGATTTCACAGTCCATGTACCCAAGGGTGTCCGGCTGATTGCGAAAACCGTCAATGGCGACGTGACGGCGTTGAGCCTCCAATCCGACGTTGACGCCCACACTGTGAATGGGCGCGTGAAGGTGAGCACCAGTGGTCTTGCGTCCGCCCACACGGTGAACGGCAGCATCGAGGCGAGCCTCGGCGCCGCAACCTGGGACGACACGCTCGAGTTCACGACGGTGAACGGCAGCGTCAATTTGAGTTTGCCGCCCGGCATCAGCGCGGATGTTAAAGCGAGTGTCGTGAATGGAGGCATCTCCACCGACTTCCCGTTGACCGTCAGCGGACGTTGGGGACCGAAGAGCATCAACGGGCGCATCGGCAACGGCGGCCGGAGCCTGAAGATCAGCACCGTCAATGGCGGAATCGAGTTGCGGAACAACGGCGGGCGAGTGATGTAGCAACTAACACGCGGGCATGGCTTTGATATACGATCACAGCCATGCCTGGTTCGATTTCGACCCGTCGTACTTTCCTGAGAGCCTCTGCGGGGGCGGTGTCCGCCTGCAGCCCCATTCTGGCGGCCCGTACTACTCCCAACATCATCGTCATTTTGTGCGACGACCTTGGATACGGCGATACAGGACCGTTCGGCTCGCCCATTCCGACGCCGAACCTGAACCGCATGGCGTCCCAAGGTGTCCGGTTCACTCATTTCTGGTCGGCCGATCCTGTTTGCTCACCTTCAAGAGCCTCGCTGATGACCGGGCGTTATCCCACACGGGTCGGTGTTCCGCATGTGCTGTTCCCACGCGACACCGAAGGTCTGTCGAAATCTGAAGTGACTCTCGCGAACGTTCTCAAAGAACAAGAGTACCGGACCATGTGCATCGGCAAATGGCACCTCGGACATCACCCGGAGTACCTGCCCACGGCTCGCGGGTTCGACCACTACTTCGGCATCCCGTACAGCAACGACATGAATCCTCGCTGGCTGATGCAGGACACCGAGGTGGTCGAACAACAGGCCACGCTTGAGACGCTGACGCCCCGATACACCGAGCACGCCGTGCGGTTCATTGAAGAATCGAAGGACGCTCCGTTTTTCCTGTATTTCCCGCACACGTTTCCGCACATTCCGCTGGCCGCATCGCCGCGCTTCCGCGGCAAGTCGGCGCAGGGGCTGTACGGAGACGTCGTTGAAGAGATCGATTGGAGCGTTGGCGAACTATTTTCGGCACTGAAACGTACGGGTCAGGATTCGAACACGCTGGTATTCTTCACCTCCGACAACGGCCCGTGGTTCCAGGGGAGTCCCGGAAAATTGCGCGGCCGCAAGGGAATGACATGGGAAGGCGGCATCCGCGAACCATTCATCGCCCGATGGCCGGGACACATGCCCGAGGGGAAGGTGTGCGCGGGTCCGGCATCGATGATGGACATCTTCCCCACAGTAACGAAGTTGTGCAACGGCGAGTTGCCGAGTGCGAAGCTGGACGGAATCGATATCTGGCCCTTGCTGTCCGGGGCCAAGCCCGAAATCGAGCGCGACCCTCTGCTGTACTTCGATGGCTGGTATCTTCAGTGCGTCCGGCGCGGGAAGTGGAAACTGCACCTGTCGCGATATAACTCGATCACCTATGCGCCAGCGCCGCCGGGTGGGCGCAAAAACATTACGCTGAAGAACCCGGAATTGTACGACGTCGTAACGGATGTGGACGAGAGCTATGATGTCGCGCCCGAGCACCCGGAAGTCGTCCGAGATCTGATTGCGCGGGTGGAAGCGATGATCGCGACCTTCCCGGAAGAGGTGCAGAAGGCCTACGCGGAGACCAAGCAGAACCGTACGAACGAGAATCGAGTGGGTGCGTTGCCGGTGTTGTCGCAATAGCGCGAGTCTTCCAACTAGAAGGTGGTCGAACCGCGGCCCAAATCGGTTGTCATCGTAGCGGCGTTCCTGTTCGCCGCAACGGGCCTTGCCGCGATCGTGGGTCTATCGCTGCTGTTCCCCAACCCGCTGATGGACAGGCTTTGGGAACTCAATCGTCCAGGTCAGGCACTGTTTCAGCGGATGGGAAGAGGTTCTGGAGTCTTGTTGCTC
Organism: uncultured Acidobacteriota bacterium; assembly: GCA_963720745.1. Taxonomy (GTDB): domain Bacteria; phylum Acidobacteriota; class Terriglobia; order Bryobacterales; family Bryobacteraceae; genus TMP-7. The sequence goes on along the minus strand of CAVRGO010000004.1, from coordinate 465,556 downwards.
GCGGTGGGAGCAGCGACATTTGTCATTGCGAGAAGTCTGCTTGCCGGCAAGAAGTGGGCTTGGCTGGCCGCCATCGGGTTGTTTCTTATCGATGCTGCCGGCGACGCCATCAGCACGGTCATCACCAACGACTGGTGGCGATTCCTGGCAGGAGTCGTCATCAGCGGCACTTTTATCGCTGTGTTGATTCGCAATCCCGTACGCCGGTGGATCCAGGCTGCTCGCTAAGCGTCGGACGCGGCGTTCGCAGACGGTTGCAATTCGAGAAGTTTCACCAGGGCCGTAAGCGTGTCGTTCACCGGCGTAGGCACGCCGAGCGCCGCACCACGCCGCGCCACATAGCCGTTGAGCGAATCGATCTCCGTTGTTTTCCCCCGTGCAATGTCCTGTGCGGTCGAGGAAGTCGCGCCGCTCATCGCCTCGCCCAAGCGAAGAGCTCCTTCGGTCATTTCAGGTTCTGAGAGCATGACGCCCTCAGCGCGAGCCACTGCGACGGTTTCGACTACCGCACGCTGCAGAATCTCGCGGACGGGTTCGTACCGAACGAGGCGGCCGTACTGTGAGCGAGTCAGTGCCGAGATTGCATTGTAGGCGCAGTTCATGACGATCTTGGCCCACAACTCGGTTTCAATCGAGTCGGAGATCCTGCACGGAACCTCCGCATGTTCGAACATCGCTGCCAAGGGTGGCAAAGCGGGCTGTGCCGGCCAGCCTGCACGATGCCCGATCACCAGATCGCCGCGACCGGTGTGCGTCACCTGGCCAGGCCCCGTCATGGCGGCGGCCACGTACACCGCCACGGGTACGGCACGGACTCCGGTTCCGGAATAAATCCGGTCCACGTTGTCTACACCGTTCTGCAAACTGAGAAGGGCAGAGCCGGATCGCAGAAAGGGCGCGATTTGCCGGGCGGTATTTTCCGTGTCGACGGTCTTGACGCAGAATAGGACGACCTCCGCGTCCCGAACGTGGTCCAAGGTTGTCGACGCTGCAACAGGTATCTGCTCGCGGACCCGGAGCCCCTCTAGGCGGAGACCATGACGTTCAATCGCATGCATGTGATAACCGCGCCCGATCAGGGTAACCGGAACACCGGCGCGCGCCAGCATTCCGCCGAAATAACATCCCACCGCGCCGGCGCCCACCACTGCCACCGGCGGCCACTCGTGAACTTGCATACGCCATCATCCTACCGCGGGTCATCCATGCGGCCAGCACCGTGGCGTGGCATGGCAAGATCGTTGAATGGAGGAGTCATGCCGAAAATGAAGGCCGTGCAGGTGGCTCGCGCCAACGGGCCATTTGAAATCGTCGAACGAGACATACCGGAGCCCGGACGCGGATCGGTGCGGATCCGCATTGAAGCGTGCGGCATCTGCCACAGCGACACCATAACCAAAGACGGCACGTTGCCGATAGTTCAATATCCCCGGATACCCGGCCATGAGGTTGTCGGCGTGGTCGATGCGGTTTCACCCGGCGTACCGCGCTGGGCGGTAGGTCAACGCGTCGGCGTCGGCTGGAATGGCGGGTACTGCGGCTACTGCGATTCTTGCCGCCGCGGCGATTTCTTCGGTTGCCAGACGTTCACCTCCATCACCGGCATCACCTACGACGGAGGCTACGCCGAGTACATGATCGCGCGTTCAGAAGCGCTGGCGATGGTGCCGGACGAACTGGGACCGGCCGACGCCGCGCCGCTCATGTGCGCCGGCGTCACCACGTTCAACTGCTTGCGGAACAGCGGAGCACGGCCCGCGGATCTGGTGGCCGTCACCGGCTTGGGCGGCCTCGGCCATGTTGCGGTTCAGTTCTCCTCGAAAGCGGGCTGCCGCACTGTGGCCATTGCTCGCGGCAAAGACAAGGAACCGCTCGCGCGGAAACTCGGCGCCCATGTCTACATCGACAGCACGCAGGAAAACGCTGCGGCGGCCCTCAGAAGATTGGGTGGCGCAAGAGTGATCCTGGCAACCGTCACGGATGGAGATGCCATGGCATCCGTCGTCGGCGGCCTCGCCCCGAACGGCACGCTGATGACAATCGGCGCGCCGCCTTCTCTCACGGTTCACCCGGGCCAACTGATTGCGCGATGCCTGTCGGTGAAAGGGTGGTATTCCGGAACGTCGATCGATTCAGAGGATACTCTGGCCTTCAGCGTCCAAACGGGAGTGCGCTCGATGAACGAAAGCTTCCCACTGGAGCGCGTTACCGAAGCCTACCAACTGATGTTGAGCGGCCGGGCCAGGTTTCGGGTTGTGTTGACGATGGGCGGGTAAAAGTCCCATCCGTCGCGGTAGAACTCTGCCGCTATCCTGAATAGCATACGGGGCTCCCCATGTTCGAGTTCTTTCGGAACCTGTTCGACTCCCAGTTCGTGCCGCACGGCCATTGCTTCTTGTGGCGGCCCGACATTCTCTGGACGGATGTGATCTCCGACGGGATCACCGCATTCTCGTACTACATCATTCCGCTCGGGCTCATCTACTTCGCTCGGAGGCGCCGCGACTTGGCGTTCTCATGGATGTTTGTCCTGTTCGGGATGTTTATCCTGTCATGCGGAACCACTCACGTGATGTCGATTCTCACGTTGTGGCACCCGTTTTACCGGCTCGAGGCGCTATTCAAGGCGCTGACTGCAGTCTCGTCACTGCCGACCGCGGCCGCGTTCATTTATCTCATTCCGAAAGCGCTGGAACTGCCGCGCCCCGACGACATTCGCAAACTGAATGCGGAGTTGGAGCAGCGCGTCCAGGAGCGAACCGCCGAATTGCACCGCGCCAATGAACGCCTGAAGGCGATTACAGAATCGTCCCCGCTGGCCATTTGGACTTGCGATGCCGATTTCAACGTTACCTTCTGGAACCCAGCTAGCGAGCGCCTGTACGGGTGGCGGAAGGACGAGGTGATGGGACGCCCTGTGCCGAACGTTCCCGATGAGGAACGGGAGGCATACATTTCCAGAATCCGGGCTAGTCTCTCGGGAACCGAAGATTCGGTGAGCGGAGAAGCACGGCGGATGACAAAGAGCGGGGAACCGGTGGACGTCAGTTATTCGATGGCTCGTCTGCGCGGCGATGGAACCAACGTGAGCGGCTATCTCGCCGTGGTCGCGGACATTTGCGAGCGGAAGCTATTCGAAAAGGCGCTGCGCCAGAGCGAGCAGCAGTTCCGCACATTGGCCGATTCGATTCCGCAACTGGCTTGGATGGCGGGCGAGAACGGGTGGACCTTCTGGTACAACCAGCGCTGGTACGACTACACGGGCACAACGCTCGATGAGATGGAAGGGTGGGGTTGGCAGAAGGTACACCATCCCGATCACGTGGATCGTGTCGTCGAAGGCATTACGAAGGCCTGGCAGAGTGGCGAACCGTGGGAGGATACGTTCCCGCTGCGCGGAAAGAATGGCGAGTGGCGCTGGTTTCTCAGTCGTGCCCTGCCGATCCGCAACGAAGCGGACCGCGTGGTCCGCTGGTTTGGCACGAACACGGATGTTACCGAGCAGCGGGAGGCTGTGGAGGCAACGCGCGCCAGCGAAGCGCGATTCCGTCAATTAGCCGATGCCATGCCGCAGTTCGTCTGGGTGACACGGCCCGACGGCTACGCTGAATATTTCAACCGGCGCTGGCACGACTACACCGGGCTGACCTTTGAAGAATCGTGCGGTACCGGATGGCTTCGGGCCTGTCACCCTGAAGACACGCCCGCTACCCTGGCGCTGTGGGAAACGGCTTTGTCCACCGGTGCGCCACTGGAGGTGGAGTATCGGGCGCGGCGGCAGGACGGCGAGTATCGCTGGCTGCTGGGGCGTGCCTTGCCTGCCATCTCAACGGATGGCAGCATCGAGCGCTGGTACGCTACGTCAACCGATATTCAGGATCAGAAGCGGACTGAGACCGAGTTGCGCCGCGCCAACGCCGACCTGCGGCAGTTCGCCTATGCGGCTTCGCACGATTTGCAGGAACCCCTCCGTAACATGTCCATTTACAGCGAGTTGTTGGAGCGAAGTTACCGGGGAAAGCTCAACTCGGATGCCGATACTTTCCTGCGATACATCTGCGATGGCGCGCGGCGGATGAAGCTCTTGCTGGAGGATCTGCTGGCTTATACCGAAACAGCCGGGACCACCACCGACCGCGTCGAGGACGTAGACTCCGCCCAGGTTTTGCGGGACACGATCCAGGATTTGAGTTCGACCGTGCAGGAGTCGGGAGCCTCGATCGAGAGCGGCGAAATGCCCGTGGTTCGATACTCGAGGGCTCACCTTTCCCAGGTTTTACAGAATCTGATTGCGAATGCCATCAAGTATCGCCGCGACAGTCATCCACCGCGGGTCCGCATCTCTGCCACGAAATCCGAGACGGAGTGGCGATTCGCTATCGAAGATAACGGCATCGGTATCGACCCGCAATACCACGGCCGCATCTTCGGCCTTTTCAAGCGGCTCCACGGAGGCGACGTAGCGGGAACCGGTATCGGCTTAGCCATCTGCCAGAAGATTGTGGAGCAGCATGGCGGGAGAATCTGGCTGGAATCGCACCCGGGTAAGGGGTCGACGTTTTACTTCACGATTCCGATCTGAGGAGCGGATACATCCAGGGAAATGACGCAGGCCGGGAGTTCGCACTCCACAGCCTGCGCCAGAAAAAGCTTTCGAGTTAGAAGTACAACCGCGCGCCCATCGTGATGAGCCGAGGTCCATACTGCGGGCCTGTAGCCCGGCCAAAGTTGGCATTGCCGACCGTGCCGTTCACACCGAAGTTGGTCCGGTTGAAGGCATTCGATGCGTTGGCGTAGAGTTGGATGCGAACCAGCGTGTCGTCGCCCTTCGTCCACAAACTCACGCTCTTGATGAGCGAAAGGTTGTCCACCAGAATCGGCGGTTGCCGGAACTTGCTGTTGTACTGCGACGAAGTTCCAAACGAGAACTGACCCGGCACCGAGTAAGCAGCCGCATTGAAGTAGATGCTTGCCGGGTTATTGGGATCGAGCGACGTGCGATCGAAGCCCGTCCGGATGTCTCCTCCGTTGGCGTTGCACATGCGCGCGGAGGTGAACAGGACGCCGTTACCCAACGTGTTGGTGCAGTTGAGCGCAATCAGGCTGCCGCTGCGATAGTTGTGAGTATCGGAGATGGTCCAGTTGCCGACGATCGCGTTGAGCCAGCGACTCTGCGTGCTGAGGAATCGCTTGCCCCGGCCGAACGGAAGATCATACGTGCTCAGGAAATTGAATACGTTCGGCTGATCGAACGGCAGATACGATTTGGCGAGCGCCAGGTTGTAGTTGTCTTGCGGGTACACCTGGTTCTGCGAAAAGATCTGGCGATATGTCAATTGGCCAAGCGATTTCGACCGGACGTAAGACGCGCTGAACTGCCAATCGCCGAAGCGCCGTTGGACGCGAATCATTCCCGATTCGTACCAGGTGCGGCCGAGTCCGCTGTTGCGAGACCAGACGTTCAGGAACTGCGGATAGGGACGCAGCGCCTGTGCCAGTGTCCCCGTGAACGTCGGGAACGGTTTCGTGTACCCTGCGGCAACGACATCGGGCGCCGTGATCGATTGCTGCAGCAAGCCGGCCTGCGCCAAATACAGGAAAGACGGATTCACCTGGTTCAAATCGATGGTGGAGTTCAGACGGTAGCCGCGGTTCCCGGCGTATTCCACCTCGAACAGGAACTTCTTCACTTCGCGCTGAACGTTGAAACTCCAGTTATAGATTCTAGGCGCCTGGCCGTAGGTCGGTCCCATGTAGTCGACCGAGAGACCGTTGCCGACGTTCGGACTCAGGAACGGCGGAGGTTGATAATTCGCCGGTTTCGGAATGCCGCCATCCCACTGGAACGGAGCATTCAGACCATCGGACACCTGCGCGAAAGAACCATTCGCTCCCAAGGTGCAGCCGCAACCACCATTGCCGGTGGCCTCGTAGAAGATGCCGAAGCCGCCGCGCAGGACGGTTTTCGGCGTTAGTTGAAACGCGAAGCCGGCGGTGGGACCGATATCGGAAAAGTCAGTCGGCCAAAAGCGCTTCACACCCAGGCGATTCGGCCCGCTGCCGGGAAACACGTAGGCGCCGGGCAGGTTATTCGCGGCGGGGTTGGGCGTCGTCAGCGACACCGATCCCATGGTGGGAGCGGACCAGTTGATCGGCACTTCGTATCGAATACCCAGATTCAGCGTGAGCCTAGGATTCACTTTCCAGTTGTCCTGGAAAAAACCCGCGTAGTACTGATACGTGATGTGGCCGTCCTGTACAGGAGTCGCGGCCGCGCTCACATTGTCCGGCAACCCAAGCAGGAAACTCGCGAAGGAATTCCCGGTGGTTCCCGTGGCTCCGGGAAGCGCGGTCTCGGCTCGCGCAAACTGATAGTTGCCGTTCGTACCTGCCAGATCGTGCCCGAGCGTCTGCGGGCGCCGATAGTCCCAGCCCATCTTGAACTCGTGCCGGCCCTTCACCCAGGTCAACCCTTGGCTGACTTGAGGCGTGTAATTGTTCTGGCCGCCATTGTTCACCTTGCCCTGCTGCATGCCCCAGGCGGTATAACCATCAGCCGCAGCAAACCCGATCACCGGGGTCGCATCGGAATCTCCGGTTATGCCGGGAAAGCCGACGCTAGAGGCAAATCCGCTTTGAGCCGGCACGAACCACACCTGTACGGTCGTCGAGTATCCGAAGGTCGTGTGCAGCAGCAGAGTGGGGGAAAACATGAAGTCATGATTGATGCGGTAGATGTGCGGCTTCTGGTACTGGTCACCCAGCGCTGTGCCGAGCGGTCCATCGAAATCTCCCACCGAATGCGTGAGTTGGTTGTCCCACGACTGGAAGTACGAAATTCGGTTGCGTTCGGTGAACACGTGGTCGATCTTGAAGGCCCACACGTGATCCGTCACCTGACTTGTATTGACAAAGGAGTGATTGCTCGTCAGTGCCGATCCGTTCGGTGCTGGGATCGCGGCAAGAATGTTCTGCGATATTTTGCTGAACCGGGAGGTGGGGATGATGTTCCCCGGAAACGGACTCCGGGTCGCGGTCGCGCCCGTGCCGGAAGTTGTCGCCGGGTCGTAGATGGTTTGCGGGATCTCCGAGAAGTTCCCTTGTTTCATGAGCGTCGTCGGAACAGTGTTGACGATCGAAGTGGGGGTCACCGGGCGGAGATCGTTGTCACTCGAGAAGTAGAAGAACGTTTTGTTCTTGCCGTTGTATACCTTGGGAATCCAGACCGGGCCGCCAATGCCGCCGCTGGTCGCGTTCAGCCGGTCTTTCGGCCGGAAACCGGGCTTGTTGTTGCGGTTCTGGTTCACACTCCAGCCCGCGGCTTCCCAGATGTCGCGCCGCATGTTGTAGGCCCAGGTGCCGTGAAAATCGTTCGTTCCCGATTTCGTTGTGAAGATCTCGACGCCTCCGCCGACCCGCCCATACTCGGCCGAATACAACCCTGTCAGCAAACGAACTTCGCTGAACGCCTCCGCTGAGGGCGGATTGAATACGGTGCCGCCGGACTCGGGGATGACGTTGCTGGTGCCGTCAATCAACTGCTCGCGCGCACGGCCAGTCGATCCGGCAATGCTGAGTTCCGACGAGTTGTTCACTCCAGCCATGTAACCCAGAAAAGCCGACGGATTCTGAAGGCCGCCAAACCACATCGGCAGAGTCTGATACATCCTGGGGGTCAGCGTTTGGCCGCGTTGGCTGGTTTCCGTTTCGAGCAAAGGCTGCGTTGCGGTGACTTCCACGCTTTGTTGAACGTCGCCGATTTCCAGTTGCAGGTCGAGCGCCTGACGGTTGGCGATGAAGATTTGTATGCCGGTCCGCACGAGTTTTTTGAATCCCGGCTTCTCGACATTGATGGTGTAAGTTCCCGGGGGCAAACTCGGGAATACATACAATCCAAACTCCGAAGACACAGTGCGAATGGTAACGCCGGTTTGCGTGTTCGTCGCATCCACGGAAGCGCCGGGAACCACTGCGCCATTAGCGTCCAGCACCGTGCCGGACATGGACCCCGTTTGGGATTGAGAAAGCGCCGTGGCACAAAGCAGCAAGGCCAGTGCCGTGAAACGCACAAATTGAACGCCTTGGTTCAGCAAGAACATCCTCCCTCAAAAGACAGATGGGGGAAAGCATAGCAGGTTTTAAGCGTGAGGTCACGCTTTTTTGAAACGTTCTGTTGATCGGTCTGTAAAATTTCGGAATCAGCGGCGACGGTGCTGCTGTTCGAGGAAACGTGGGTCGTCCATGCGGACCCGACTCTTGCCGGGAGCGGCCTTCGCCTTCGGGGCATCGAAGATGGCGGGATCGGAAGGCAACGCGTGGTAAGGGGCGGCGTCGGCGGTTTCCGTGAAACACTCGGCGAGTGAGGGCGCAGCGGCATCGAACTGATTCAGCGGCGCCAGGCGCAGAATCTCGAATACCGTACGCAGCATTGCCGGGAAACTCGCGTTCGTGTGAGATACCCAGTTCTTGCGCGCGTGCGGTCCGGCGACGAGCAGCAACGTGCGGTGAGAATCGACATGATCCACCCCGCCCTGCGCGTCGTCCTCGGTTATAAATACTGCCATGCGCTTCCAGGCCGGTGTCGTCGAAAGATACTCCAGCATGCGGCCGAGGGCCAGATCGTTATCCGCAACATAGGATTCCGCAGTGGCATAGCCGTCCTTCGGACGCGGCCGCGCGATGTGATCGTCGGGAAGGTGAATGAAAATCAGGCGCGGGAACGGACGTTTGCCGTCACCGTAGAGGTCTTTCATCTCGTTAATGAACCGCGTGGCGCGGTATTGATCGGGGATGTTCGTGTTGAACCCGGGATAGTTGCGCGAGGTGTTTCGATATAGCGGATCCGGCATGGGGACATTGGTAAAGAATCGAGCCCCGGTTGGCTCGGTGCCTCCGCTTTCATCATTTCCCGCCAGTTCGAATCCCTCGCCGAAATTGCGGAAGGGCACACCGTGCCGTTCGAGATGATGCCATAAGGTACCCGCTTCGAGTTGATCCTCGGGCTGTACGGACGAATTCGATTCCGCGTTGATCAGCCGGCCGGGAGCGGTCGTGGGAAGCCGGAACGTTTTCTGGCCGCCGTACGACGCCATCCAACTCGTGTTGGTCCACGCGTTCGGATAAGAATCGACGATCCAGTGATGACCGTCCACACTGACTTCGGAATCGGCGTAGAAGTTGTCGCTTGAACTCCACCGCTCGGCGATGGCGTGATGATTGGGTGTGACGTGACGGCCAAAGCGGGCCAGCGCGCTCTGGCCGTTTCTCGGGCCATTCGCCGCACCGGGCAGGTCGCCGAGAACTTCATCGTAAGTGCGATTCTCTTTGACGATGATAACGACGTGGTCGAGCGCGGCGGGAAGTTGCGGGCGGACTCCGAACGGTTCGTCGAAACCGTTATTCGCGATCACTTCCTTTGCGAACGCCGCAAGAGCATCGGGGCGAGGCAGCGCGAATCGCGAAATTGTTCCCCGCCGCATCTGCCCCTGAAAACTGCCGGATTTAGCGATTTCAGGGTCACTGTTCGGTCCGGTGCCGTGGCCCTTGGCATTGCAGACGAACACCGCTTCCCCGTGTAGCCGGATCTGCGTGGGAAACCAGCCGACAGGGATGTGTCCGATCGGCTTACGCGAAGCCAGATCCACTACTCCGACAGCGTTGATGCCCGCTTCAGCCACCAGGAGCCATTTGCGGTGCGGCACCACTGTCAGGCCGATGGGTAGAACTCCGCGCACTGATTCATACCTTGGCACTCGCAAAGGGACCTCACCATCAACGCGTCCGGTTGCGATGTCCACGATGGTGATCGTGTCCTGATTTGCATTGCTGATATAGAGCTTTCCAGAGTAGGCGACGACACCCGATGGGCTGCTGCCGCCGGCACTCGATTTCCCGAACCCCAATCCCGTGCGCACGAGAGCGCGGATTTTGGGGCTAGCGGCATCCTGCAGGTCCACAATAGCCACCGAGTTCGATTGGGGCACATTCGGATCGCCGAGAGACGGAACGTCCACCATGGCTGATTCAGTTGCGCGACGGACGCCATTCATCGATTCCCTCGATGGAAAGCCGAAGGCAGGAAACGGCAGGCCGGTCTCCTCGGGATGTTTTGGATCGGTGCCCGGGACGGCTCGATATTCGAACATGCCGAGGTTGGTGACATAAACCTCTCTACGCGCTGTGTCGGCTGCGACCGCGAACGGAAGCCTGCCCGTGCGAATGGAGGAGACAACGCGGCCATCGCGGGCGTTCACAACGGCGAGCCGAAAATTTGCCTGATCGACAACCAGCAGCAAACCGCGATCGCGATCGAAAACAAGATCGCCCGAGTAGCTGTCTTTGAATCCGTTCTGATTCAGATCGAAGCCGCGGACTTTCTTGCCCGTTGCGAGATCGATCAGGCGGACTCTCCCCGACTCGCCTTCCGACGCCCAGATGCGCGACTCGCCATCGAATGCCAGGCCCATGAAGACACTGCGCCAATCGTCGTCATCGTCCTTCTCCTGTTCATGCTCGTCGCGCCGTTTCGTCATGAAGTGCCGGACGCCGTTCGTTTCGTTGTCGAGCACTGAGATTGCAAAACGTGGTCCCCCATCCGCGGTCACCACCCAGCGGCCGCTCTCGCTGACAGCGATTCCAAAAGCACCCGGTCCCGTGAAGAACTGATCTCCGGCGGGATGGATAAGACGTCCGCCGGGGAGTATGCTTTCGCCTGCGTCTGCGCGGTGCGCGGGCCGGTTCTTCGCCGGTGCGGAGAGAAGAATTGTTACAGCAGTAATCGCAATGAAACCGAGTGCGAAAAGGCGGTGCATGTATTTTGAATGCTACCGCGCCCGGGCGCTCGGCCGTAATCACGGCTGGAGCACGAGACCGACGGTTCGCGCCTCGTGCTGCAATAGGTATTGCTTGCGCGGCAATCCCCCGCCGTAGCCCGTGAGCGACCCGTCGCTGCCGATTACACGATGGCACGGCACGATGATCGAAACGGGATTGCGGCCGTTGGCCAAGCCCACCGCGCGTACCGCATTCGGCCGCCCGATGTCGCGTGCGAGGTCGCCATAGCTGCGCGTTTCGCCGTACGGAATGCGCCGCAGAGCATTCCACACCTCGAGTTGAAACGGGGTGCCTGAAACGTCCAGCAGCAAATCGAAATCGCGCAATTCACCGGCGAAATACTTTTCCAGTTGCCGTTTTGCTAAGTTGAGATGTTCGTCGTCTCGAACCCAGTCGGGTTCGGGGTTGGGCCCACCTGCATGATCTTCCATGAATACTCCGGAGAGCCCCTTGTCCGTAGCCACAAGCAGCAGACGCCCGATCGGCGACGGCATCGTCGAATAGTATGTGATGTTGTCGGTCTTCATTGTTATTCGTCCTCCACAGTTTTGTTCCACAAATACATCGCCGCGTAGGCGCGCCACGGCCTCCATCGTTCAGCCAGGGATTCGAGTTCCCGTTGATCTAGGCCGAGAGCCCGGCGCAGCCCCAGGTCTCCGGACGGAAACGCGTCAGGCCAGCGGAGCACGCGCATGGCGATGTACTCCAGGGTCCACTGTCCGATGCCGCGAATGGCCGCAAGCCGCTCGAGTGCGTTGGGGCGCTGGAAATCGAGCTCGCCGGTTGCGACCGCTTGCGCAAATTCCCGAATCGTCGCGGCGCGTGTTCCTGGAATGCCGATCTTCGCAATGTCGTTCGCACACGCAAGCGCACTCGGAGCGATTGGCCAATGCGTCAGTCCCGCAGGCACGCCGGCTGCAGGTTCTGCGTAGCGCTGGACCAGGCGTCCCGCCAGCGTGGTCGCTGCGCCTACCGTGACCTGCTGACCGATAATCGCGCGTACGGCGAGTTCGAATCCGTCACAACTTCCCGGCACGCGGAGTCCTGGCGTCCGATCCACCAGGCGCCTCAGCGCAGGATCCCCTCGAAGAACGTTACGGATCGAATCGGGATTTGCATCGAGATCCAACATTCGACGCACACGGCCCGCCACGGCGAGCAGTCGTGTTGCGAGATCGTCGGAGACCTCGACGAGGATGCCTCCGTTCGCCCGCGACGTTCTCAACCATCCGGTGCGTCCTCCGATTCGAAGCGTTCGCCAGTAACTGCCATCGGCGACGAACTCCACGCCCGGGATCGCACGCTTTGCGACATAGGCGAGTACTGCATCCCAGGGGTACGGTTCGCGGCAAGCCAGCGTTAGCCGGACAGCCGACCCGTTGGCCCGCGCCGACGCTGTCCGTGTGCGGAACTCTGTCGGTGTCGTCGCGTATTGTGCGCGAAATGCGTGATTGAAACGTGTCAGGCTGCCGAAGCCGGAACCGAAGGCAATGCTCGAAACCGGCAGTGCCGTGGTGGATAACAGGCGCCGGGCGAATAGAAGACGAGTCGTGCGTACCAGGTCGAGGGGCGAAACACCGCACTGTTGTTCCACCGCCCGGCGCAGGTGGCGCGAAGAGACTCCGAGTCGTTCGGCGGCCGCTTCGATACTCTCGCCGAACAAACCGTCCGTTTGGACCGCATTCAGGAATTGCCGCGCAAGATCGGCGTTTCCGTTCAACGCGAAACTGCCGGGGGAGAGTTCGGGGCGGCAGCGAAGACACGGGCGAAATCCGGCCGCTTCCGCCGCGGCGGCGGTGTCGAAGAAGCAACAGTTCTCGGCCTTCGGAGTCTTCGCCGGACAAATGGGCCGGCAGTAAATCCCGGTGGTTTTCACCGCCGTGTAGAACATACCGTCGAACCGGGAATCGCGCGCCTGCACGGCTGCATGACACGCGGAGTCATCCAATACCATGCGCCCAGGATAGAGCGAATCCAGCCGCGACGCTACTCGTTTTCGGACATGAAAGCCAACCAGTCGATCAGTTCGGGCGGGCACTCACGAACGCGAAAAGGCAGTTTCTCTGGCCCCGAATCGCAGTCTAACGGAGAGGATCCACGTGCAATGAGAATCGTGCTGTTCTGTAGCCTGTTGCTGACCGCCATTACCACCGCAGCCGGTCTGGCCCACGTCTTTGAGTTGTTTACGAAATTGCGCCTCTCGCCTCAGGAATACCTGATCGTCCAACAGATTTATCGCGGCTGGGCATTCCTGGGAATTCCCGTGATTGGCTCGGTGCTGCTCAACCTGGTGCTCGCTATCCTTTTGTGGAGGAGCGGCAGAACATTTGGTCTCGGCCTGGCTGCATTCCTCTGCATGGCCGCGTCGCAGGCGGTGTTCTGGGCGTACACCTTCCCGGTGAATCAGCAAACACAGAACTGGACGATTTTGACGCCGAACTGGATGGCGTTGAGAAACCAGTGGGAGTTCTCGCACGCCGCCGGAGCCGGGTTCGATGTTACCGCGCTGGTGTTGCTGTTTCTGATCGCTCTATCGCGACGAGATGGGTAACGCCTCGTCGACGTGATGAAATCCTCGAGAGCGAGTCCGCTGCCGTGCAGTAGCACGATCGGTATACACGATCCTCCTCGAACGTACCGAAGCGCAGTGCCTTCGACGAACACGAGTTCTTCGGTTCGGGGCTGTGCCGACACTAGGCGGAGTCGCCAGAACCGCCAGCGTCGCGCCCGCCGCGAGGGCCGCTTTCATACCGGAATTCGTGGAACAACCCCGGCTGCCGGAAACGCGAGCAGCCATCTACGCCGACGGCTGCGCGTCCCGATTCCTTTCCTGATAACCGCTACACGTGCGGATTACTCGTGCCGCGCGGTGCCATCAATCTCCTGGTTGAAACGAGCCTCGAGAGAGTGAAACGCCTCATCAGAAACGGCGCCGTTCCGGCGAAGGTCGATGAGTCTCATCTTTTTGGCATCGATGAGCGTGCGGCGCAGATCGCGCTGCTCTTGCTCGGCGAGAACAGGATTCGATGTTCGCAGTTTCAGAAGCTCCGAACTCTGTGCGTTGTATACTTCATCGAAATGCTGGCGGAGATTATCATAGATGGACCTGGGCACAACGCCTTCTTTTCGCAGACGTTCCAACCGCTGCAGCGCAGCGGCGGTACACGCCATTTCAGCGCGCACCATTTCCGCGTCCTCGAATGCCTTGGTGCGCTCTGCAAACTTCAACCTCGAGAGCAGCGGCCCTAGGCTGAGCCCTTGCACCAATAGAGAAAAGATGACCGTGCCGAAAATCATCGTGACGAGTTGGGAGCGGTTCGGAACCGCTGTGGGAAGACTCAGCGCGAGGGCGATAGACAGCGACCCCCGCAACCCGCCCCAGAAGAGCACGTGATTCCAACGCCAGGGCACGGGTTCGCTGAAACAATTCGTCAGCGCGAGCAGCGGATAAACCGCAACCAGCCGCCCCGCGAGCATCGCCGCAATGGCCCACCAAACGTAATTCGAAGCGAAATCAAAAATGTGGTCGTCCAGTCCGATCAACAAGAACACGAGCGAGTTCGCGACAAACGCCATATACTCCCAGAACGCCGTTACTGCGATCTGCGTTGTTGGCGACATGCCCGTGCGACGCCCATAGTTGCCGAGCACCAGCCCTGCCACCAACACCGCGATGACACCCGACACGTGCAGTGACTCGCAAAGCAGGTACACGCCGTACGCCGCGATGGTGGTGAGCGTAATCTCCAGCCGCCGGTCGTCGAAGTACGACGTGATCGTCGAGGCCAGAACACCCACGACGGCTCCGACCGCGATGCCGCCGAGTACCACCACGCCGAAATCCCGAACTGAACTGAGGACAAGTTGACCCGTCGATGGAATTGCGCCGGCGGTTACCAGCCCCGCCACGATCCGGAACAAAACCGCCGCGGTACCGTCGTTAAACAGGCTTTCGCCTTCGACGATGGTGGAGAGTCGGGTAGGAAGTCCGAACTTCTTGAACAGCGCGAGGACGGATACCGGGTCGGTCGCCGAGATCATTGCGCCAAATAGCAGGGATGAACTCCACGGTAGTCCCGCTGCGTAGTGGAGAACCAGTCCCACTACCCCGAGCGACACGGACACGCCGCCGACGGCGAGTATGAGAATCGGTACTGCGTTCTTACGCAGGTGCTCGAGATTCAGATTCCAGGCTGCCTCGAACAACAGAGCGGGAAGAAAAATGAGCAGGATGAGGTCCGGCGAAATGTGCACTACCGGAAGGAAGTGCATCGGGGAAATGATGAGCCCGATGATGACCAGCGCAAGAGTGTACGGTGCGCGGATCCACTTCGTCGCCATCGCCACAGTGGAAGCGACGAGCAGAAGGAGGATGAAAACTCTGACCGCGAACTCCGTCTCTTGCATGACTCGATTGTTTCAATATCGGAACGCCCGGCGACACACCGATCGATAGATCTTCAGGCTTGATGTTCAAGCCTCAGGCATACATCGAACCGCCATTGCACTAGCCCTTGATCACCCCGATCGGACGCAGGCGCGCCACCTTCTTCGCGAGTCCGGCGTTGTGCACTACCGTTACCACCTCGTCGACATCCTTGTATGCCTCGGGTATCTCTTCGAGGATTCCGCCCTTGGTCTCGCTCTTCACGTAGATTCCGGCCTCCTCGAGGTTACGCACAACGTCTCGCAGATCACGTCCCTTCTGCGCCGCCGTGCGGCTCAACAGCCGGCCCGCCCCGTGACAAACCGTACCGAACGTCTCTTTCACCGACCCCGGCTGCCCCGCGAGGATCCAGGAGGCGGTGCCCATGCTGCCCGGGATGAATACCGGCTGACCCACCGCGGCGTAGTCGCGAACGAGTTCGGGATGATTAGCGGGGAACGCCCGGGTAGCGCCCTTTCGATGCACCAGCACGCTCCTAGAAACGCCGTCGATCTCATATCGTTCCTGCTTCGCGATGTTGTGGCAGACGTCGTAGATCACATCGATACGGGGCTGCTTGCCGAATACGCGTTCAAACGCCCCGCGCAGATAGTGAGTCATCGCCTGACGATTCGCCCACGCAAAATTGGCAGCTGCGCGCATCGCGGCGAGATACGCCTGCCCCTCCTTTGATTTCACCGGCACGCACGCCAACTGACGGTCGGGCAACTGAATTCCGTATTTCTTCATCGCCGCGTCCATCTGTGCCAGATAATCCGTACAGACCTGATGGCCCAATCCGCGCGAACCGGAATGAATGAGCACGACCACCTGCCCTTCAGTAACGCCGTACGCTTGTGCCGCGCCCGGATCGGTCACGCGCTCCACATATTGGATCTCCAGGAAATGATTCCCGCTTCCGAGCGTGCCGAGTTGCGGACGGCCGCGTTCCTTTGCGCGCTCCGACACCTTCGCCGGATCGGCGTCGGGCAACGCTCCGCCCGCTTCTGCAAACTCCGCGTCGCGCTCGCCGCCGTAGCCGTTCGCGACCATCCATTTCGCCCCGATCGCCAGAACCCGATCGAGTTCCTTGGGACTCACCTTCACGTGGCCCGACCCGCCGGTTCCACACGGGATGTCTCGAAACACCTGGTGCACCGTATCGCGGATCTTCGGCAGCACGTCAGCCTTGGTGAGATTCGTTCGCAAAAGCCGCACGCCGCAGTTGATATCGAATCCCACTCCACCCGGCGAAACCACGCCGTATTCGACATCCGTGGCCGCGACGCCTCCGATCGGGAAGCCATAGCCCTGGTGAATGTCCGGCATCGCGAGGCTCGGGCCCACGATTCCCGGGACCATCGCTACATTTGCCGCCTGCTCGAGCGACCGGTCGCGCGCGATCTGATCGATAATCGGCCGGCTTGCGTAAACGATGACGTCGGTGCGCATTCCCGCGGCGGCATCGCGCGGAATGCGCCATCGCCAATCGTCGATTCGTTCCAAACGGTCCGCGAGACTCATACATCCACAAACACCCGGGCTTCCCAACGCCCGTCGCGCTCGGCCACTTCGATCTGATGATACGTGATCGCCTTCACGATCAATTTCCAAGGGTGTTCGCCGGGGTTACGCGGTTCGCCACCAACGGCGGCGCGAAGCAATTCAGGCTTGATCTCCCGAACCTGAAACTCGACCGCGGCGAGCTGGCCGGCGTCGAATAAGTACAGGATCTCGCTGAGCCAATTCACCATCAAGGACTCGTAATCATGCCCGTGAATTTCAACAGACCGATGCTCGGATGCCGACAGATTTTCGAGGCCGGCAGCGATGCTCATCAACGCACTCGCAGCATGTTCGAACAGTTCGGCGGCGTTCGCACCCCAAGCACGGAAGCCGATGTCGGCCGTGTGTTCGAGGATTTCGAAGGGCTCTGGCATGTGCTATCAGTTTGACGCGATTTGACAGAGGACACTACACTTTCTACTCTCGCCCGCCAACTTACAATGGAGATGTGAAGTATGCTCTTGCCCTGGCCGCGATACTTGCGCCCATAGTACTGTCGGCCCCGGTTCCCACCATGCCCCTTTCCGAAGTGAAGGCGGGGATGCGAGGAATCGGCAAAACCGTTTTTCACGGGAACAAGATCGAAGACTTCGATGTCGAAATACTCGGTATTCTCGAGAACCTGGGTCCGAAGCAATCGGTGATCCTGGCGCGGTTGTCCGGCGGCCCGCTCGAAAAAACAGGGGTGATGCAGGGGATGAGCGGAAGCCCGGTTTATATCGACGGAAAACTCGTGGGTGCGGTGGCTATGACGTTCGCGTTCTCGAAGGAGCCCATCGCAGGCATACGCCCCATTCGCGAAATGCTCGACGTAGCCCGGCCGGTTGCGCAGAACGCACCGCGTGCGTCCACACGGTTGCCGATCCTGGAGCCGATTCACCTACTTTCGAAGCCCGAGGACGTTCTTTCGGGACAAACCCGACTCGTCGACATTGCGACCCCCCTTTCGTTCGGCGGCTTCACTCGCGCAACGGTCGACCACTTCGCTCCCCAACTGCGTTCGCTCGGTCTCGAACCCGTTCAGGGCTTTTCAGGCGGGGGCAATCCCACCGAAGGTTTCGGCGACCCGAAACTCGTTCAGCCCGGTTCGATGATCAGCGTTCAACTGCTTGCAGGCGACATGAGCATCGGCGCGGAGGGAACCGTCACCCACGTGGAAGGCAATAGCGTATTCGGCTTCGGCCACCGGTTCTTGTCCGTCGGCACGACGGAAATGCCGTTCGCACGCGCCGAGGTCATCACCCTGCTTCCCAATCTCTCGACATCCTTCAAGATTTCGGCATCCCGGGAGTGGATGGGTTCAATCACGCAGGATCGCAGCGTTGCGATCGCCGGTTATCTCGGGAAACGGGCCGATATGGTGCCGTTCTCGATCAATGTTTCGGATCCCGTGAGCAAAGTTCGCGCCATGAGCTACCGGATGGAAATGATCGACGACCGCGTACTCGCCCCGCTGCTGCTGCAGGTGGCACTCTACTCGGCAATCGACGCCACCGAACGCACGTTGGGAACCGCGAGTTTCAAGGTACGCGGCCGGATCGAGTTCGACGGCAGTACGCCGCCAATTCAGCTCAACAACGCCTACACCGGCGATTTCAACGTTCCGCTCCAAGCCTCGTTGGGAACGGCGATCCCACTCGCCTACGTGATGCAAAGCGGGTTCGACGGTCTGAAACTGAAAGGCATCCAAATCGAAGTCGAGTCGTTTGATCGCAAAAAACAATTCCAGATCGAGCAGGTATGGGCCTCGCGGCGTCAGGCGCGGCCGGGGGACACCATAGAATTGACGACCATGCTGGCCGGCGAAAACGGCACGGAGACAACTCGCAAGGTCAGCTACCAGGTTCCGGTCGGCGCCCCCGTTGGAACGCTGTACTTTACAGTGGCCGACGCTACGTCATCCAATTTGAACGAGTATCAGCAGTTGCTCACCACCGCCCCGCGGAGTCCGGCGCAACTCATCTCGTTCATCAACGGGCTGCGCGGCAGCGATAAAGCTTATGTGCGGGTTTGGAGAAATGAAGCGGCTTACAGCGCGGAGGGGCAGGACTTGCCGGATCCGCCACCATCCGTTGGCATGATTCTTTCCAAGACACAATCGTCGATTGCGACAACTGCGTTGTGGCGCGGATCGAAAGTCGCGGAGATGGAGCTGCCTGCAGGAGACGCGGTCGTCACGGGGTCGAAGACGATCCAAGTGGAAATCAAGGAATGACAGGTTTCAAACGTTGGTGGATGCTGGTGCTCAGCGCCGGCGCAGCGTTCGCCTCCACGACTACAACGTGGGAGATGAACTCGTATCAGGACTTTCTCCGCGGACGTTTCTCAAACGTTGCGTTGAGCCGCGACGGCCGGTTGAGCCTCGCTCCGAAGCTCGAGACCGTGTTTGCCTCCGACCAGCCCGAGATCTGGGCCATCGCAAAAGCACCCGACGGTTCCCTTTACCTCGGCACCGGCCACCGCGGGCGGATTTACAAGGTAGACAGTAGCGGACGCGGGACGATTGTCTGGACGGCCGAACAACCGGAGGTGTTCGCGCTTGCGATTGACGGCCACGGGACTTTGTACGCCGCGACGTCGCCCGACGGTAAGATCTATCGGATCGAGAACGGAAAGGCCACTGTCTTCTTCGCACCCGCCGCGAAGTACATCTGGTCGATCGTCATTGCTCCGGACGGTACGATGTTCGCCGGCACAGGAAGCGAAGGGAAGATCTATCAAATTCAATCCGACGGCAAGGGGCAGGTATATTTCGATAGCGGGCAGGCGCACATAACTTCGCTCGCCATCGATTCGCAGGGCCGTCTGCTCGCGGGCAGCGAGCCGAACGGGATCCTGTACCGGCTGACCGGGCCAAACAAGGCATTCGTGCTGTACGACGCGAATCTGCCGGAGATTCGGAGCATTCTTCCCACCGGGGACGGCACCGTGTACGCATCGGCGCTCGGCGGTTCGACGACGAAGCGCTCCGGTAATCTCTACGGTACGTCGTCGGGTGCGGGCGGAGTTCAGGTAACCGCTCCGGCAACCAGCATCACCGTAACCGATTCCGAAACCTCCGCCCAATCGGGACCCGATTTGAAGAACCCCAAGGCCGACCAGCCCAGAGCCCAGACGCAAACAACATCGGCGATCGTTCAACCCACCGCGGCTCTCGATATTCCGGGACTTGAGAAGTCGGCCATTTACAAAATCCGCCCTGACAATACCGTGGAGACCGTTTGGAGTTCGAAGGAAGAAAATATCTACGACCTCGCGGCAGTGGACAACCGGCTGATTTTTTCGACGGACGCGCAGGGCAGGTTGTACCGGCTGACCACTGATCTCAAAGCGACACTGATCGCGGAAACCGGCGAAGGCGAAGTGATCCGGCTCGCGTCCTCACAGGCCGGCTTACTGGCGGCGACGGGCAACATGGGCAAGCTGTACCGGTTGACAGGCGATTCAGCGAGCGACGGATTCTACGAAGCTCCGGTACACGACGCGAATACGGTGGCCAGGTGGGGTCGTCTGAACTGGCGTGCGGACTTGCCCGCCGGAAGTTCGGTGGCGTTTCGCACGCGTACAGGCAACTCGGCGCGTCCGGACAGCACGTGGAGCGACTGGTCTCACCCGATGAACGATCCGTCGAAGGCGGTCATCACGAGTCCGAATGCCCGCTACATACAGTGGCGAGTCGAATTCAAGTCGGCGAATGGGTCGGCGCCCGGCATTGATTCAGTCACGGCGGCATATGTCCCGCAAAACACTCCGCCCACGCTCCGCAGCATCAACGTGAGTTCGCAGCCAAAAAATGTCTCCGGGCAGACGGCATCGACGGCAGGGACAGCCGCCGCGAACAGCGCATTCAGCATTACGGTGACCGATACGGGAGAATCGCCGCAAACTTCGTCGGGAACTCCCACGCAAATGCTCGCTCGCACTCCCGGGCAGCAGACGCAAATCACTTGGCAGGCCGACGATCCGGATGGCGATCGTCTGGTCTATGCGATCTATTTCCGTGGCGAAGAAGAGCGCGAGTGGAAGCTGCTGCGTGCAAACTTCTTTGAGAACACGCTGAATCTCGATGCGGATGTTCTGGCTGACGGCCGCTACTATTTTCGGGTAGTCGCCTCCGACCGGCCGTCGAATCCGGCTGAGTATTCACGCGAAGCCGACCTGACGAGCGCTCCAGTGTTGATAGACAACACTCCGCCTGTGGTGAAGCTTGGTACACCGGCGCGTACGAACGGATCGCTCGACGAGACGGTGGAAGCGGTGGATCAGACTTCGCCGCTGCGCCGCTGCGAGTTTTCTCTCGACGCCGGGCCCTGGTATCCGGTAGAAGCGTCTGACGGCGTGACGGACTCTCCGTCAGAGGCATTCCGCATCCACCTCGACAATTTGCGAGCCGGCGAGCATCTGTTGGTAGTTCGGGTCTACGATGCGGCCGGAAACGCCGGGTTGGCTAAGATTGTTCTTCACTAGCGCCCCGGTTTTTGGCGGCCCAGGCGCAGCGAACGCAAGTCATTCAAAGGTAGCGACTTAAAAGCAGAGAACGGATCGCTATTCCGATATGGCGGGAAACGATACAAATCTGGTGCAATCCGCGAAAATTGGATCTATAATTCTGCTAGCTGAACTGCATAGCTCGTTTTGAATTACCGGCCTCATCAAAGGAGGGTCCCATGTTCGATAGCCTCGACGAGCAAATGAAGAAGGATCTCGACAAGGAAACCACCAAAAAGCAACGCATGCTGATGTACCTTGTCATCGCCGTCGCCTCCGTGCTGCTGTTCGGAGGTCTGTATTTCGGCGTACGCTTAATCGAATAGTACGGTTCAACCGGCATCGCTCGCGCCGGCACTACAACAATCGGGGGCTGCCTGCTGGAGTATCGGGGTCTAAGTCTGCGCGAACACTGCGGAAGCAGCCCGTTCGGTTCTCTGGATCGCGGGCTCAAGTGTGTTTCTTGTGCCCGCCGGCTACTCGAAAGCAGCTCCGTGGCTCCGTTCTTCAATTGAGAACGGCGGGTTCGCCGCGAGAGATGGCCCGCATCACCGATTTCACCAGGGACGAATACTCCGCGTTGGGATTGTAGGTCCTGAGTTTCCCCTCGAGTGTTTTGTTCCGGTACAGGTCGGACATGGCCAGTTTGGACGCGACGATGTGGATGCCTGCGCGGACGGACGGAAACTTCTGACGGCACGAGTCCCAGCCGAACACATTGTTGTTCATGTACTCTTTGCCGCCGCCTGACTCGATGAAAGAGATGCTCGGGAGCAGGCGCCAATCGAGGTCGTTAGCGTCGGCAGCCTCGATGAAATCGGCTGCATACTTACTAATCGGACAGTCCTTCTCCGCGAGGAATTCCTGGAGCCGGACCAGCCGGGGATCGTTCGTTTCCGGGTTTTGATGTTGCGGTGTCTGATGAGCGACATTCGTCGTCGCAGGCACAGCAAGCAACCCGGCAAACACGACTAGCCGTTTGGAAACGGATCGCACGTTACCTCCTGATTAGTGACTTAGTTGTTACGCGGACGCAGCGCGAATTGTAAGACGAAAACTTCTGGATTTGTAAGATTACGAACTTGAGGGAATGGTCACATACTTGGCAAGTATACCAGATGTGGCAAGCCTCGGGCACCGTTTCCTCCGTATGTTCGGCGCAGTCTAATTACGACTTACCTGTCCGAATTCTAATGCTTTAATTTCCAAACGTGCCCCGGTTTCACGTTGACTGATTGTTCGAGTCCAGGCGGGGCATCCGGATCTTTTTCTTTCTCCAGTTCGCGGAGTGATTTCAGCTTTCGAAGACGCTCCGGTGCTTCAATGCTCGGAAGGTCTTCATCGTACAGGTCGAACCAAGGTAAGCCGAACCGCGTGTAAGTCGCGGCATCGACGGGGGTCGGGGGAGGTTCGAGTCCGGTGAATTTCCGAAAGCTAGTGCTGTCCAATAAATGAATATAAACGGAGCCCCGGTTATCGGAGTCCCACGTATCGATTCCGTGGTGATCGGGATAGATTTTTTGGCGCATGAAGCCGCCTGCGCCCAGTCCCATTTCGGAGGGTGGGGCAGGCGTGGCTAGCCTCGCAGCGAAGCTGATCGCCCTTACTGGCGGTGGTTCGTCCGGAAAGCGGCCCGGATGGGGTTCATAGACGACTATTCGAATTCCTCCGGCTTCCGGTGCGGCACTCAATTGGGCTTCCACTGAATAGCCTGAACCCACCGGCACAGCTACGAATTGCCGGATGCGGTCCTCTCCGGCATTGAAGCCGTCGAGCCACGGCTGCTGCGGGCAAACTAAATAATTCTGTGGGGAATTACTTAGTCTCTCCTCCCACATTTCTCCAGAAACAGCATTGATATTTCCGACCCCGATCTGCACCGCGTTGGGTTTCCAATCGGCCCCGTTGAATCCGAGCCACAGCGCCTCGCGCTGGTAAATCGGAATGAGTGCGTCGCCGCGGTGGCGCCACTCAGCGGGCGTCTGCGGAAAGGACGCCGACGGGTAAAGGGGAAAGGCGCCCAACCCGGGCGGCAGAGGGTACTCGCGATCATCTTCCGGTAGCCGAAGTGTCCGCTGAAATGTGACCGAAAGCCGTGCGCCGATCTGGATCTTGTCCGCGGTGAGTGTCACATTCAGCACAGCGATTTCACCATTCAACCGGAGCTAATCAGTCCGCGGCGTGCGTTCGGAAACCAATACCAAATTTCCTTGAACGAACACGCCCTCTATGATACGCTTCCGCGGAGTATCCGTGAACCGGCGCGAAAGGAAGGACGACACATGTTGGAAGTCTGCGTAGACAAATATCTCCCCGAAGAGTTGCGGCAAGATGCGGCCCGCCGCACGATGGAGGAGAACACAACCAACGCCATCATCAGTCCCGTGGATCAACAGGCTACCACCGGAGGATCTTTCGGATTCGGCGCCGCAGCCATGCCGGCGCTCGACAACTTCCAGGATCAGCCCATGCTGGCTATTGTCACTCCGAAAATGTGGCAAGTGGGCAGGACGTTGCGGTGCCGTTTCCTGAGTGGCGATTCCAAAATCCAGGAAAAGGTGATCCACCACGCCAAGCAGTGGTTGAAGTACGCCGACATCGGCCTATCGTTCGGCACCGATCCGAAGGCGGAAATCCGAATCGACTTCGTGGAGGACGGGTCATGGTCGAATATCGGGACTGACTGCCTGAGCGTTCCGGGCAGCCAGGCAACCATGAATTTCGGGTGGCTGACTCGAGATACCGCCGACAACGAGTACTCTCGCGTTGTGGTCCACGAGTTCGGCCATGCGTTGGGCTGCATTCACGAGCACCAGAATCCAGCGGGCAACATTCAGTGGAACAAAGACGCGGTGTACCGGTACTATATGGGCCCGCCGAACAACTGGACCAAAGCGGACGTCGACAACAACTTGTTCGCGAAGTACTCGAGCAACATCACGCAGTTCTCGCAACTCGACGGGAAGTCGATCATGATGTATCCGATCCCGAAAGAATTCACAACCGACGGGTACTCTGTCGGCATGAATCGGGACCTGTCGGCGATGGACAAGACGTACATCGCGCGCTGGTATCCGCCCTATGTTGCGCGGATCAACATGACGTCCCAGCAGTATCAGCAGACCTTCGATGAGTTGACCGCCAAAGGTTTCCGGTTGGCATCGATCAGCGGGTACAATCTCCAGGGAAGCGACCGCTATGCCGCCGTATTCACGAAAGTGCCGGCGCACGGGATGAAGGCGTGGGCTGCAAAGCACGGCATGACCGCGCAGGAGTACCAACAGGCCTTCGACAGTTACGCGAAGCAGGGCTATCGCCTCGCGGATGTCAGCGGTTACCAGGTCGGCAGCGATGCGCATTATGCGGCGCTCTGGATTAAGGCCTCCGGTCCGGCATTCATCGCCCGGCATGGGCTCACGGCACAGCAGTATCAGGATGCGTTCAACCAGTACGTATCTCAGGGATACCGGCTGACTCACGTCTCCGGCTACGGCATCAACAACCAAGACTTCTACGCTGCAATTTGGGAGAAGAACAACGGAACCCCGTTCGTCGCCCGTCACGGGTTGACCGCCGACCAGTATCAGCAGGCATTCGATCAGTACACCGGGCAGGGCTACCGCTTGACGGATGTGGGGGGCTACGCGGTCGGAAATCAGACGTTGTATGCGGCGATCTGGGCCAAGGTGGGCGGACCCGCCTATATGGCGCGCCACGGTTTGACTTCAACCGACTATCTGCAAAATAACCAGCAGTTCCTGAATCAGGGATTCGCGCCGGTCCGAGTCGACGGATACACCTCGGGGAACCAGGATCGGTACGCCGGCATTTGGCAGGCTCTGCTATAAACTGCGGGGATTCGAGGTCAGGGGCGGACAACGGTCAATCTGCGCCGGAACATTGCTCGCGGAACCCGTGAACGTGATAGGGGACGTAGTAGCGCGGGTCGGTATCGCGTGTGAGCGTTTGGAAACCGGCATCCTGCAGGAATTCGCGGACGAAGGCGATAGTGCGGAACTGCTCGCCTTCGCCGCGATCCGCTCGGAAATCATGGGCGGCGATGCACACGAAGCGCGTCCGGCGAATTGACTCCGCCGCCCCCGGTAAGGCATCGCGCTCCGCGCCCTCGATGTTCATCTTCAGGAAGTCGATTCGTCTGATGTCCCGTTCGGCGCAGAGGTCGTCCAGGCGCACCCCTTCGACAGGATGACTCGTTTCGGCGGGCTCGCCTCCGCGAACGTAGTTCGATTCCCAAACCGGCAGCGTCTCGATCTGCAGCCTGCCGGGTATTGCGACACAGGCATAACGCAGGCGCGTCACGTTATCCAGCCGATTCAGCGCACAGAACCGCTCCAGCACTTCAAACGAAACCGGATGCGGCTCGATGGCCCACACACGCCCATCGGGACCGACTGCGCGCGAGAATGCGAACACGTCCTCGCCCCGGCCTGCGCCCACGTCCACAACGACATCGCCGGCCGCGGGTCTGTAGCAATGGAACCAGTAATCATCAGCGTCGCGCAGGAACTTGGCGCCGAGGTCCGGCCAGCGTGCGCGCTTCTTCTCGTCGCCTCGAAACATCTCGGGGTCAGGGAAGTACAGGTGGCCGACTCGCCGCATCCACATACCGTCCCAGAAGATCTCGATATCGGCATCTGGAAATAACTGCCGCACCGCATCAGTCGCCTCCCGCGCCAATTCTTCCCTGCCCTCCCCGTTATCGAGTCTCTCGACGAGCGATTCAGAAATCCACATCACCGTTCCTTCTTCCGTTTCATACGCGCAGCCAGAAGGCGGCGCTTCTCAGCCGACCAGGTGGCGGCCACGGACGCTACCGGCCCATCCGCTTCTCGTGTCCTCGGCGACTGCACGATCGATTCGAGATAATCGGCGAACGGCTTCACGCTGAGCGAACCCATATATGCGAGGGCCGCCATACGCGACTTCGCTGCCACATCTTCGTAGTGCGCATGATCCGTCAGCAGGTTTCCCAGCGCCGCACGCCAGGGTACCGTATCCTGCTCGGGGATCACCGCCAGCGGCACCATCGATTCGCTCACCGCGGCACGATACCGGGTGATCGGATTCACAGGTAGCAGATATTCCACGCCCAGCTTTGCTTCCGCCGACCCTCCTACATCGCTGGCGATCACCGGGATTCCGCGCGACATCGCCTCCAGGATGACGCGCGAGCGAGCCTCGGCCCAGAGCGACGGCACCAGCACGATCCGTGTTTGGCTCAGGATCTCGTCGAAATCGTCGGCAGGCCGCAGTACGACGATATTGTTGCACCGCGCCAGATTTTGCATATCCTCGGCAGTTGTGCCCCATCCGGGAACGACGGCGAACTCGGAGGCGGGAAACGCGGCGGCAAGATCGAACAGGATCGTAATTCCCTTACCCGCGCACGGGTTCACCAGCAGCGTGAACCTGTTCTCGAACTTCCCGAGTTGCGGCGATTCGCCAGGATCCATCAGCGAAATCGGAAAGTGGCGGCAATCGAGGCCGGCGTACCTCCTGACGTATTCCGCCACCGACTCGCTAACTGCAACAGCGCCATCCACGCGACGGAGATTTGCAGTCTTCGCCGCATTCGGTGACGAACTCCCCGGACCGAACGGCGTCGCGATGATGGCTCGGACCATGTAAACGACGCGGGCGCGCCCCGCCTCCAACGCACGGTGCAACAGCAATTGGGCCGGATCGTCGGTGGAGGTCAGAATGACGTCCGGGTCGAATCTCTCTATCTCGTGGGCGAAGTGGACCTGCAAGCGCGACCGGCGCGAGAGAACATGCACCTCGACGCCCGCGAGCGTGAAGCTGAGTCCATGATCGAACTCGTGCGATCCGATTCCACGCGCCTTCAAGTCGCGAATGAGGGCCTGATGCGCATCGGATCCAAAGTGCTCGACACGTGCGAACACCCGCACGGCGTGCCCCTGCGCGTGAAGCTCCTGCATCAACAACCGGTTCGACTTGTCCCCGCCGGCGTGGGATGGGAAGTAGAGCGAGTTGTGAGCCAGGAGAATGCGCATTCCCGCGGTGCTGCAGACGAATTCGGTGTAACTCTCTTTATAACCGATCTCGCCCGAACGAGTCTGCTCGAATCAATACACCCGGCTCAACTCGGGCGAAACCTCGCGTGGTTCGGATAGTGCCGCAGCCGAATAGGCACCGTGACGGGTGAACAGGAACTCGTGCAACTGCTCGAGCCAACGAATGCTGTCGATCACCGGATGCAGGCTTTCGAGGCTTTCCCGCTCACGGGCCACCCGGAAGGCCAAGTCTGCCGCTTCCATGCCAATGTTCGGCACCGCTTCGAACTCGAGCGTATAACCCTGCTGCGGCGCCAGTTCGAAAACCCAGCGGAAGATCGCCTGCGTTCTCGGCATGTGGAAATCCGAATTGACGATCAGCAGTCGCAGCCATCGGCGGACATCGGTATGCATCGCACGCGCGAAGAACGCATTGCCGATGGTGTCGAGCGAGGCCGTTTCGGTGTAGATGCGCGCGGCCGGAATTCCGTGCGCCAGGAGATATCGCGCGCCGGCTTCCGCTTCGAGTACCGGCCGGCCAGTTCGGTCGAGGGGAGGAGGCTTATGAACGGTCCCGCTGCTGAGGCAGAGGATTGCGGCGCCTCCGCAACGCTCCTGAGCAATGTCGAAGCGATTCTCAACCCAGGCGGGGATAGTCCCGTCGGCTCGAACACCCCCGCCCGGCACGATTACTGCGTCGTAGGCCAATGGGATCCGGGGCTACATTTTGTAGCGGCCGAGATCCTCGTCGTTGAGGTTCTCGAGCCAGCGCCGGAGTTCTTCGTTGTTCACTTTGTCGCTCACGGCGGCCGCCATTTTCGAGGATTTCAGCACTGAGTCGTCCACATAGATCGGACAGTCCAGGCGAAGCGCCAAGGCCAGCGCATCGCTCGGCCGTGAATCCACGCTGATCAATTCGCCCTCGCGTTCCAGCCAGATAATCGCGAAAAACGTGTCGTCCTTCAGTTCGCTCACGACCACTTTCCGAACGCCGCAACTCATCCCGAGCAGCAGCAGTTTGATCAGGTCGTGCGTCATAGGGCGGGGTGTCGAGACTTTCTCGATCTCCAGCGCGATGGCGTTTGCTTCATAGATGCCAACCCAAATGGGAAGAATCGCATTCCCATTGATATCCTTCAGAACTACGATTGGCATGTTCGTGACCGGGTCCATCATCAAACCCCGTATTTTCATCTCGACTTCCATGGATCCCCCTGTCCTCGCCCTAGTTTACGCTTTCCCCGGCTAGCGAGTTTGGCCCGGAGCGCGTAACCCGCACATCCAGGTACTTGCCAGCCAGCGATCCGCCATTTCCGTGCGGACGGATGAAGTTGAGCGTTTTGTTCTGCGACGTCCGCCCGATCCATTGCCCCGTCGCCTTGTTGAATCCTTCTACCAATACCTCCTGCACCGTCCCGACTGCTTCCGCATTGCGCCGGATCTGGATATTGCGCTGCATTTCCTGAAGAACGGTCAGCCGCCGACCTTTCTCCTCTTCGCTGACATGATCGGTGTATTGAAGCGCCGGCGTGTTCGGGCGCTGCGAGTACTTGAAACTGAAAATCGAATCGTACTCGACCTCCCGCAGCAGATCCAGCGTCTCCTCGAAATCCTGCTCCGTTTCACCCGGAAAACCCACGATGATGTCGGTAGTGATCGCGATATTCCGGTTCGACGCCTTCATCCATTCGATGCGACGCATATACTCGTCGCGCGAGTAAAGACGTTGCATCCGCCCGAGCACGCGCGTGGAACCCGACTGCACGGGAAGATGGACGTGGTTACACAACGCCGGATGCTCGTCAATGGCATCGATGATTTCCTTCACGAAATCCCGCGGATGCGAAGTGGTGAACCGCACCCGCCGGATGCCATCCACCTGTGCGATGCGCCGTAGCAGCATCGCAAAATCGATTCCGGCATTCCCACTGTCGCGATAACTGTTGACGTTCTGCCCCAGGAGTTGGATCTCGGTGTATCCGGATGCGGCGAGGGCGTGAGCTTCGTTAATGATGCTGTCGCTCGTTCGGCTGCGCTCCGGACCTCGGGTGAAGGGCACCACACAATACGCACACGATTTGTCGCAACCCTCGATGATTGTAATGTAGGCTCGGTGAGGATTGTCACGCCGTGCGAACGGTGTCTCGAATGTTTCGTCGGTATCCAGGCTTAAGCCCGTAACCCGGCGGCTACCGGTTTCGAGTTGCACGAGCAGTTCGGGCAAACGGTTATAACTCGCAGAACCGCAGACCAGCCCGACATGGGGCGCCTTTTCAAAAACGCGCTGGCCTTCCTGCTGAGCGACACACCCGAGTACACCGAAAACCTTGCCTGCTCCGTGTTCTTTCTTGAACTGCTGCAAACGGCTGAAAACCTTCTGTTCGGCTTTGTCACGAATGCTACAGGTGTTATACAGGACGAGGTCGGCGGACTCCGGAGCATCAACCTGGCTATAGCCCTGCGCCATCAACGTTCCGATCACCTTTTCGGAATCATGAACGTTCATTTGACAGCCGAACGTTTCGATGTAGAAGGTTTTCATTCCAGAGAGGTCTACCTCTAGAGTAGCAAGTCGAGTGTGGCGTTTCGCAAAACGCTGCCGAAAACGGAAGAGTGTCTATGGACGCAGGATTGTGCCGGTGCCGTTCAACGCGGTGCCGGGTTTATTGGCGGGGCGAGTACGCTCCGTCCCAAGCCCGACCAAAACGACACCGAAAAGAATCAGCGCCACACCGGCGAATTTCGCGCGGGTGAACCGTTCGCCAAAAAACAGGCGCGACCAGAGCAGCGTCCAGACGTACCCGAGCGAAACCATCGGGTACAGTACACTGAGTTCGCCCTCACGGAGTCCGAGCACAAAGAAGAACGAGGAGAGCAGGAAAAAGGCGATTCCGGCGGCCAGTTGCCAGTTCCGCACCAGGCTGCTGAAACTCCGGCGCAAGCGGCTCGCGCCCGATTTCAGAAACACCGCCCCGAATGAGCCGATGAACGAACCCACCGCGACCAGTATCATCGACGAGACCGGAGTAGCCATTCAACGCTTCTCCTTGCCCAGAACCGCAACACCGATGACAATTACGACGACTCCCGTGGCTCGCAACGGATTCATATTCTCGTGGAAAACCAATATCGAGAGAATGGCCACCCACACATAGGTCAGCGCGATTACGGGATACAGCAAAGACAGTTCGCCGTCCTTCAGCGCCAGAACCAGCAAGACAGTACTCAGACCGTACAGAGAATACCCCGCCACGAGTTGAACGTTCATGGCCATCGCCAGCAAGGTCGGAACAATTCCGGTAACGTGCGGGAGCGTATTGGCGCCGGCTTTGATGAACATCTGTGCGGCGGCACCAAACACCGTGCACATCATCACCAGCATTAGCGAACGGTGCCGGGTACTCAATCCGGCGCCGGGCGCCGGTGAGACACTCATAGTACTCAAGACTCCCCCCGGGTCATCTACACCATCATAATATCGTACGGGTCTGGGGGTTCTTCTGGAGAGCGAAAAAAGTCAAAATCTGGTCGCCTGCTAAAACTGGCGGCGAGCCAACCGCCTTACGAAGTCGTGGTCGCCATCCAGAAAGTCGTATTGAGGAAGGCGCTCGCGCACTTCCCACTTGATCTGCTGAAAGGCATCGTTGCGAACATCACCGCGGAAGCAAACGACGCGGTGGAAGATCAGCAGGATTGGCGAACGCTTGGGGTACTGAAACTCGTAGCGGACAATCTCCGGACCGATGTCGGCGTCAATTCCGAGTTCTTCGTTCAATTCGCGACGCAGCGCCTCTTTCGGGCTTTCCCGCGGCTCCACTTTGCCGCCCGGAAATTCCCATTTCAGCGCGTGCCGGTCCCCTTCGCGACGCTGGCCGATCAGCACCTGCCCGTTGCGCTCAATGACCGCTGCCACCACCATGAGAACTGGTTTGACCGCCATGTCGCTTTACAATCATAACTGTGTTTTCCTCCAAACTCCTCGACCATTTCAGGAATCCGCGAAATGTCGGTGAACTCGGGGCGCCGGGGGTGGTGGTTGAGGTAACGAACCCGGCATGCGGCGATATTCTTCGCTTGAGCGCCCGCTTCGAAGGGGGTCGAGTCGCGGAGGCGCTGTATAAGATCAGGGGTTGTACGGCTTCCATTGCCGCGGGATCCGCGCTCACGGAGTTGATGATTGGGCGCACCACAGACGAACTGAAGTCGCTGAGCACGGAGACGATCGACGAGTCGGTAGGCGGACTGTCGGCGGAGTCGAGACACGCGGCTGTTCTTTGTGCGGATGCAGTGCAAGCATTGCTGAAACGCGTATAGGTGCCCGAGGTCGCGCCGTCTTTCAAGCGGCGCGGGCTCGCACACTCCTGGCCACAACGCGACTCAATACAGATATGGCTGCGAACGCGAACGCCACAATGCCGAATACCCATCGCAGTCCGGCTGCGGCCGCTGCCTGCGCAGCCACCCAGGGCACAATCATTCCGCCTGTAAGCGCGACTGCGAACAGGATCCCGAACACCGTGCCGGAGTGAGTCTTGAATTGGGCCCCTGCAATACCGAGGACCGTGGGATAGATACCGGAGAGCGAGAATCCGGTCAGCATTATGCCCAACCCGGCCAGCCAGGATTGCGGAGCGAACGCGGTCAGCACAGCGCCGGTCAAAGCGCCGAGCGCACTCAACAGTACAACTCGATGAGGGTCCGACCCGAGCAGGACTCGGCTCAGCAGGACCCTCGCCGCCATGATCGACCCCCAATACGCCGCGAGGATCCACGAAGCCTGCACCACATCGAGCCCCATGCCCGTAAGAAACGTGGAGATAAAGCCTCCGAGCGTGAACTCGACACCCGACTCGAAAAACAATAGGAACGCCATAGCCAGCACAATCGGCGATCGGAGGAAACGCGGCATGTCGGCGACCGGAAGCCGGTGCTGCTGCTTGCCGGACGGGAAGCCAAGGACCATTGCGAATCCACCGGTTGCCGCGCACAACAACGCTGCGATCGCCAGGAGCGGTCCTACGCCCAGACTCGTCAGCAGCGCTCCAATAACGAAGGGTAGAAACAGTGCGCCGAATCCGAAGAACACGCCGAGTAGACTGAGCGCGGCGTTCTTGCGGCGGGGATCATCGTGCAAGTCGGCGACGAGGGTATTGGTGGCACCATTGAGTGCGCCGCCTCCGGCCCCGAGCAACACGACCGCCAGAAGAAGTTCGCGAAACGCGACGGCGCGGATGATCAGGAAGAGGGCGGCGGCAACCAGCAGCGCTCCGGCCGATAACGGCAGTTTCATCCCGAAGCGGTCCATCACGAGCCCAAGGATGAGACTCGCGGCAAGCATTGCGAAATTCATCAAGAGAAACAGCGTGCCGATGTCGCTGATCTCAAATCGAAGACGGCCGGAGAGCGGTGGCAGAATTGCGCCAAGCAGTGCCATGACGATGCCGAATACGAACATCCCGGCAAACGCTGCCCCGCTCAGTAACGCAACGTTATTGCGTTCGTCAGGTCTTGGCATGCCTGGACGGCGAACGATCGTACAACTTCTCGGTGAAGGAGTCGAACACACGCGGATTGTGATCCTTTGCTATGCCTCCGACGTTCGGCGAAACGAACGTGTTCGGTTCGAATCCCTTTGCTACCAGCCGTGCACCGGTTTCAGCCACAAGCGACATCGCGATGAACACGGCGGCCATGGTCGAACCCGCCGCGACCTTCTCGGGGCGGCCGACGTCAACCTGCGAATCCTCCGGAGCAACGCAATTGTCGAGAGCGATGTCGGCAACGTCGGCGAGCCTCTTCCCGCTCGAGTGGGTCGCCTTCGCCACAGCGGCATTCGCCAGCGATGAGACCGTGATGACATGCAACCCGCGCGCTTTCGCGTAAAGTGCTGCTTCGATGGGAGCCGCGTTCAAACCACCATGCGAAAAGACGATCATGCAGTCCCCGGCTTCGAAGGCATAGCTTTGGAGGAACTGTTCAATGTAGCCTTCGCGGCGCTCGAGCCAGAGCAACTCGCGCGCGCCTCCGGGGCCGACCACGTTGTGCCACATGAGACGCGGGTCGTACAACGGAAAGAATCCGACGAAGCTCCCGTATCGCGGGAAAACATCCATCACCGGGATCACCGAATGCCCGCTGCCAAACAGGTAAACCCGTTTCCCGCCGGCAATGGCTCCGGCGAGCAGTTCACCCGCCTGTTCGAGCTTCGATTGTTCGCGCTGATGAATGGCGCCAAGTACTTCTGTGATGTGTTCGTAATATTTCTTTGCTGACATGTTTATCCCTCGAGAAAGGCCAGCTTGGCGGCTCCGAGCAGTCCCGCGTCTTCGCCGAGCCGGGTGAGTTCTATTTGTACCCGCGCCGCGGCGAGCGGCTGTGCCCAACGCGGCACCGTCGCCCGGATCGCCGGCAGCAACAACTCGGATGCCTGCATCAAGCCGCCGCCCAACACGACGATCTCCGGATCGAGAATGCTGATCAGGTTCGCGACGCCGATCCCGATGATTTCGGCCGTTTCACGAAGAACGGCGGCGGCGTGCACGTCGCCCTCCTGTGCCGCGCGCACGACGGATTCCGCAGAATCCATGCCCGCCCGTCGCGCCACCGCCGGTCCGGCGGCTTCGGCTTCCCAACCGCCCACATGCTCATACTGGTGGGTGCGGTTTCGGTCCACGCCCATCCATCCGGCGGCTCCGGCAATCCCGTGCGCTCCTTCGATCACCCGCCCATTCGAGATGATTCCGACACCAATGCCCGTTCCGATCGCCACGAAAACGATATCGGAGAATCCCCTCGCGGCCCCGAGCCACTGTTCGCCGGCAACGTACCCCGTTCGATCGCTCGCGATCGAAGCTTTGACGCTGAACCGGTTTTCGACCGCGGCCCGCAACGGCACATAATCCCATCCCCATAGGTTCGGAGCCCACGCCGTTCCGGTGTGCCGGTCGTAGATTCCCGGCACGGTCATGCCGATCGCTTCCGGCTGCGGCGCGAATTCCGCTATCTGCTCCAGCGTGGCTTCAGGCGTATGGGCGGAGGCGACTTTCTCCTTACGCGCGATGTGTCCCGTTTCGTCTATCAATGCCATCGCGGTCTTCGTGCCGCCGAGATCAACCGCCAGGACAGTCTTCATGAGCGGCTGAGCCTGAGCACCCACACGTCCGAAGGCGCCATGTGATGTTTCAGGGAGTTCGGATCGACGGCCTGTTGCGTTACGAGATCGACAGCCTTGCCGGGATGTATGGACCGAAGTGCCACGACCGCATCCGCCGGTTGCGAGCCGTGATTGAACACGAACACCAGCGTATCGCCTCCGGATTCGAGCGTCCGTACTTCGAGATCGCCTCCCGACGCTTCCACGGGCCAGTCGATTCCCGCCCACCGAACCAAACCGGCAAAAAATTGCTCCGCCCCCGGCGAGGGCATGGTCTGATAAGCAGCGCTCACGTACGAACCGAGCATCAGGGTCTTGCCTTTTCCGTATTGTGAGATGACGGCGGCAGGTCGGCCATCGGCAAACTGCGCCACGACGTGCGCGCCGGGCGAAAGCGGTTCGAGAGTTTCTTCGTACCAACGCGCCGGCAGTGCGATGCCAGGCTTCAATTCCGGAATTTCAGACGACGTCCAGTTCAGGGCAGTGCGACCTTTCGCGCCCGTTTGCACCGCGGTCTCGCGGCATCCCATCACCTTCCAAAGTCCCATGCCCGGGATGCGGTCCGCCGCATAGCCACGCTCGTTGTTCCATCCCAATCGCGCCTCGGCTACCAGAGTTCCGCCATTGCGGACGTACTCGTCAAACGAAGCGGCGGCGGCTTCGGGCAGCATGAGCGGATACGGAACGTACACCAGTTTGTACTGCTTCAGCAACTCCTGCGAGAGATGACCAATGTGAATGAAATCGAGCGGCAGATTTCTCGGAAACAGCGCGCGATGAATCCCGAGCAAAGAATCGCGCTCGATACCGGCCACTTCTCCTTGCGGACCGGCAAAAGCGGTGGATCGCTGGCGTCCGCCGACGAAATAAGCGAGGGGGTTGTACACCACCGCGACTTCCGATTTCGGCGGACGGGCGTTCAAGAACAGCTTCTGATTGCGATCAACAACTCGCGCAACGGATCCGGCGACGCGGGCGCGTTCAGTGATAGTGCCGTCCAACTGTATGAGCCCGAAACCGCCGCTTTCATATCCGGAACTCATCGGGTAATACGCATAGACGTTCACGCCTTTAGCTCCCCGCGAAAGCGCGGACCACATCCAAATCCGAAGATCCTGCGGCGTCACCGTCGGGCTGACGTTCAAGGCGATGGTACCGAATCCGCCCTGCAACTCGCCGATGTAGAACCCACGCCCGCTCCCGGCGAATCCGAACGAACGCGTGAAATCGAGGAGCGCGGCGCGCCAGGGCACGTCCCGATCGACGAAAGCTGAGTGTTTGGGATAGAACGACGTGCCATAGTAGTCCACCTGCCGCGCCATGGTCCAATCGTCCGGTTGCCCTTCCCAGTGGTTCGGTGAAACAAACAGCCCGACTCCGGCGGCATGGCTGGTGACGATCGATTCCGGCAGAACACGCTTCACCGCTTGTGCGCGATCGTGCAGATCGTCACCCAGTTTGTCCGCGATGAACATCTTCCAATCGATGTAGTCGGTATATGAAAGGATCGTGCTCATGCGGCCGGGTTGCACCTCGTCCCAGGCATCGTATTGGCGGTACCACGCACTGTCGAGCGCTTCAATGGTGCGGTATTTCTTCTCGAGCCAGTGGCGGAACTTTGCGATCGTGTTCTTGCAGAAACAGAACTCGGGATCGGGGATGTAGGTGGGGTTTGCCCAATTGATAACATGCGGCTCGCTCCACAGATCCCAGCCAATGAAAGCCGGACTGCGGCGAACACGCTCGGCAAGAGCCTTGTAGAACCCCAGATCGGCCTGACGCACCCCGGGATGGTCCATGCAATATCCCGGAGAAGATTCCGGCTTGACGACAGCACCGTTCGATGAGACAAAGAACGAATCCGGGTATTTCACTCCGACCCATCTTGGAGCGGAGTCCATGTAGACCTGCAGAAAGACGTGGAGCCCCTCTTCCTCGGCGAGTTCGAGAATTATATCGAGATTTTCGAAGTTGTACTGCCCTTCGCGCGGCTCGCCCGTGGCCCAATCGATCCACGTCCGGACCGTATTAAACCCGAGCGCCTTAATTTGCCGGATATCTTTGCGCCAGATCTCCTTCTTCGCGCGGGCGTTCTTTTCGAGCATCGGCGCGCGGGCTTGGCCCCCTCCGTACCAGACGGCAACCGGGAAGAAATCAGCGCCGAAGACAGGTAGCGAGAGCAGTGCAATCGATAGCCAGCGAATCATGATCCGATTCAAGCTCGTCCGGGTCCCGAAGTGAAATAGACGCGCGTTGTGGTGGCTGCCTTCGACAGTTCCAGCACGATATTGTACCGGTCGCCGCGCATGAGCGAGAGGACAAACTCGAACGGCCGCCCGTCGGAAAGGAAACCGATCCGCTCGCCTGCCAAAGCGGGGGAACCGGCGGAGATGCCGAGCAAAGCCGCCTCGGCAGGCCCGAGCGTGACGGCGGAATGGGTCTCCCTCGCGGTCCAGGCACGAAGTCCGTGGCGCGAGTGCAGCACTTCATACAGTGAGTCGTTTTCGAAACGCAGGTCTTCAAGGCCCGGCACGAGATGCGCCGGAATGTGCGCGGATTGTACCCCCATCGGCTCACCTCCGGCAAGACGAAGCCGCTTCAGTTGGAATAGCGAGCTGCCCTCGGGAATCTGAAGGATCTGCGAAATCCCCGGCGTCGCCGGGATCAACCGCTGTTCCAATACGCGCGAGGATGGAGCCAGACCGTGGCGCCGCATTTCCTCGGTGAAGCTTGTGAGTTCACGTGGCCCCTGCTGGAGTTTGGGGAAGACAACGAAAGTACCGCGTCCCTGTTCCCGGCGGACGTAACCGATTTCGGAAAGGTCCCGCATCGCCTGCCGCACGGTGATCTTACTCACACCGAAGCGCGCCGCCAGTTCCGACTCGGTCGGCAGCTTCTGATCGGCCTTCCATACACCGGACTCGATGCTGTCCAGCAGAATGTTCTTTAGCTGATGATACAGCGGGATCGGAAGATCCTTCTGTAAGGTCTGCATGCGCTTAGATCATTATAATCACATGGCCCCGGATACTCATGCTCGGAAACAGTGCTTACAGATGCACCGTTGAATCCAGCTCGCGAAGAAGCTGCGGGTCATGCTTCGACGCAACCGCCGTCAGTTTGGCAGCCAGTTCGCGAACGTCAAGGGGCTTCGTGAGATAGTCATCCATTCCGGCATTGAGGCAGCGTTCGCGGTCCCCATCGAGGGCATGCGCAGTGAGGGCGATGATTGGGATTCTCCGCAAGTGTGGCGACGATGAGGCCCGGATCTGGCGCGTCGCCTCGAAGCCGTCGATTCCGGGCATCTGGCAATCCATCAGCACCAGGTCGAAGCTGTCGGATGCGATAGCGCCGACGGCTTCAGATCCGTTCTCGACCGCCACGGTAGTGTGGCCCATCTTTTCGAGCACACGCATAATGACGATCCGGTTGACCGCATTGTCCTCCGCAACGAGGATATGCAATGGCCGGTCGGTATCGTTCAGTGATGCGAGCAGGGCACTGGGCTGGATTTTCGCGCTCGTCGAGTGCGAAACCGCGGCCAGCGCGGCATCGCGAAATTCGTCAAA
Source organism: uncultured Acidobacteriota bacterium (assembly GCA_963720745.1). Lineage (GTDB taxonomy): Bacteria > Acidobacteriota > Terriglobia > Bryobacterales > Bryobacteraceae > TMP-7. The sequence continues at coordinate 427,486 of CAVRGO010000004.1, read as the reverse complement.
TCCCACAGGCTTCGTGACGTGCAGACCGAGCCCCGAGTGCGGAGATCGCGCTGAAAACTCGGAACTGTCGATCGAACTCAGCATCAGGACGGGTGTCGTCGAATCGCCGTACCGCGTTAGAGCGCGGGTCAATTCCATCCCGTCGATATCCCGCGTGTGGTACTCGGTGAACAGCAACGAATAGGGCTGGTTCGATGCTTCAGCCGCGCAAAGCAAACGCATGGCCTCGACGCCGGATTCCGCCGCTGTAGGCAGCATTCCGAGCTTATTTGCATACCCGCAAAGGACCTTTGCCGCGGGATGAGACGTCACGATCAGCACCGGTGCGTTTAGTAGTTCGCTGCCCCGCAGTTCCGGAGGATCCTCCGCATCGGGAGGAATGTCTAGCTGAAGTTCGAAACGGAAGGTGCTGCCACGGCCAGGTTCACTCTCGACGCTAATCGATCCACCCATGCCGCGGACCAGGCGGCTGGCGATTGCCAGGCCCAGACCGGTTCCGCCAAAACGCCGGGTAGTGGACCCATCGGCCTGCGTGAACGATTCGAAGATCTGTTCCCGCTTGTCGTGCGGAATGCCGATGCCGGTGTCGCTAATCGCAAAACCGAGATGAATCCGCGCGCCGTCCTGTTTTAGGATGCGTACCGAAACCCTGACTTCACCTTCGTCCGTAAACTTGATGGCGTTGCCGACGAGGTTGGTCAGCACCTGCTGCAGACGAGTCGGATCACCCACGACAAACAGCGGAACATCGGAATCGAAGTCGTCGACCAGTTCCAGCCCTTTCTGGTGTGCGCGAAGCGCCAGCGTCTTCAGCAGACGCCCGACAACCCGGCGGATTTGGAACGGAATGGATTCGAGTGCGAGCCGACCCGCATCGATCTTTGAAATATCCAGGATGTCGTTGATGACCGCAAGCAGGCTTTGCGCGGACTCGTTCGCGAGTTCCAAATGTTCCCGGGCTTCGGACGGCAGTTCCGTATTGAGGGCCAGGGTGGTCAACCCCACGACACCGTTCATCGGCGTCCGGATCTCGTGGCTCATGTTCGCCAGAAACTCGCTCTTCAGCCGCGCCGCTTCTTCGGCGCGAGTTCGCGCCGCTTCGAGTTCACAGGTGCGCGTGCGCACCAGGTCTTCCAGATGCTCCCGGTGAAGGTTCAATTCCTGATCGCGCGCGTGAATATGCGCGAGCATGTTGTCGAGGCAGGCCGTGAGTTCGCCGACTTCGTCTTCGGACTGTTTCGTCAGTTTCACCCCGAAATCCTGCTGGTCGGTGACGTGCCTTGCCGCTCCCGCCAGCGAGAGAATCGGACGAACCACGATTCCGGAAAGCCAACGAGAGAACGCGAATCCCACAAATAGCGATATGGCCAGCACCACGCAGGCAACCCGCGCATAACCGAGAAGACGCATACGAAACTCGGTCATGTCGGCGCGCAACAGAATCCGGCCAAGTAGTTGTCCGTTCCAGCGGATGTCTCGCGTCAACTGAACAGTATCGTCGTGAAATACGACGGCCGCTCGAGTACCCGGTCCACGCACCGCAGCGGAACCGTCCCGGCGGTACTCTGCAAACAAGTTCCCGTTGGATGTGAAGATGGCGGCGGCGAGCACCCGCGAATCCGAGCGGAGCGCGTCCAGGTTGTCCTGCCCGGTTCGCCGGTCATCGAAGCTCAGCGCGGCGGTCGTGTTGGCGCCGATGGTGTCGGCAACCGAAGTCAACTCCTGCGCCAGCGTTCTTCGCGCCTGAATCAATTCGAACGTCGCGAACGTCGACACGAGAAGCAGTGAGGTCACTGCATTCGTAACCAACACCACAGCGGACATTTTGGTCCGCAGTTTCCAATCGCGGAAGGCTTTCATTGCGTGCCTCCCTGACCGGGCGAAACGATTCGGGCGAAGCGAAGCAGTTGCGAGCGGAATTCGAGGTGCGCGCGAGATGCCGTCTCTACGTTGATTTCGAACCCGACGCGGCCCGACTCGATCACGAGGTTGACCATGCCCCCGATCTCCGCGAACCGTTCCGCCTCTCCGACCAGAAGAATGGGCCGATGCAGACCTTTGGCAAATACATCGCGCAGTTGCTTTTCGCGACGATAGCCGACGAAGGCAACATGACACCCGCTCAGTTCTTCCGCGTCCTTGATGCGCTCGATGACCAGCGTTCGGTTTTGAATCGTCTTACCACGGAGTGAGGCATCGAGCGTACCGACCAGATTGTCCTGCCCGAGAACACAGAAGCGCATGGGAGCGTTATCACCGGGAAACGCGGCGGCGGGCCAATGAACATACTGTGCCAGTTGGAACAGAAAGCCGGCGCGGACCTGTTCTTCGGTAGCGGTTGCCGGTTCGGAGGCGGCGTTCGCCGTCACGGTGCCTATAAGTAGGGTGACCAGCGCGGTGAATAACCACCCGCTGGCCGCCCGCGAGCGGCAGGAACCGGTACGAACGTTCGATGTGCCGGAATCCACCATCGTGGTCTCAGAAATTCCAACGGAAACCAGCGTCGATACTGCGCCTCACCAGGCCCGGAGAATAGAGAAGTTCGCCGGACAGTTCCTGCTCGTATCGCCGAAGCAGATTCTGGCCCGAGATGAACACCTCTCCCATTTCTCCGAAACGTCGCCCTACGCGGAGGTCCGCGCGACTGTGGGCCGGCAAAACACCTCCGGGAAGTGATCCGACACGAAACAAGGCTGCGTCAACGTTCCAGTTGCGCCGCACCGTCCAGGATGAGTGAACCTGCCATTGATGCTTGGGCGTATAGCTCTCGAGAGCAAACGAATTCAGCGCGTTGAAGCCAGCCCGGAACGACGTTGCCGCGAATAAATTGCTGTATGACCCGCTGATCTGCCAGCCGGGACGAACGTCGTAATGCAGCACGCCTTCAACACCCCGATTCCGACCGTCCATGGCGTTGCTGGTGAGCGCGGGGATCACGGGCCCCCCGGTGATACCAGTGATGAGTGTCGGGAATCCCGTGGCAGATAGCGGTACGGAGAAACTGTACAGACCTGAATAGCGATGATGAAACGCCGTGAGATCGACCGCCCAGGACCGGCCGATTCTGAACCGTCCACCCGCTTCCGCGGCATTCAGTACTTCGGGCTGATAATCGTCGGAGCCCATCAACTGAACCGGTAGCGGCAATGCAGCCAGAACGAAGGGAAAACGCACCGTGTAATCGACATGCGAGGGTATGCGCACCGCCCGCGAAACGGAAGCCCAATAACCCTGGCGCCGTGTGGGAGTCCACATTACCCGCGCCGTGGGCTGCACGGAACTGCCGGCGCGGCTGTAGTGCTCCAACTTGACGCCGCCGGTCAACAACAGCTTGTCCGGAAGCACATCCCACTCATCCTGCACGAATCCATTTACGACTCTATAGGTCCGGTCCGCTGGATCGAAGTCGAAAGCGGTTGTACCCTTTGTTTCGATTGCGTTCGATCTTGCGCCTCCTCCAACGATGAGGATATGGCCCGCTGGTAACTGAATCTTGTGCTGCACATCCAGATCCAGGGAACCGATCTGGGACGTAAACAGTCCCGCATCGATGCTGTCCATACCTTCGGAGACTTGTAACTCCGTCTCGTCCCCGCGCAGGTTCGTGTGTGTCCACCGTGCCATCACGTAGCCACCATTTGTTCTGGTGTCGGCCTCCCCACCCGAGACGAATGGAGTCGGCGCGCGAACGGCCATCGCCTCCCCCTCGACGAGCAGCGAATCCTGAGGGCGAATCTGCCAGTCGAGACGGAAACCCGCCCGGGGGTTCTTCCAGGGGTTCGGCGCAACCATAGCGTTCGCGTTCGTCGGCTGGCCGTAAAGTGAGTATTGGCCCCATACGCGCCAGGCGGCATTGTCGCCCGTTGTCGCACCGTACCGAAGCCGTCCGATTCCAGGGTCGAAGGTGCCGGCAGTGACACCGAGCATACCGCCGGTGGTGGCGCGCGCATCCTTACTGATGACGTTGATAACCCCGGTCACCGCGTTAGCGCCCCACATAGTGGCGCCCGGGCCCCGGATCACCTCGATGCGCTCGACGTCGTCGAGCATCACCATGTTTTCGTCCCAAAGCGTTCCGGACAGAAGCGCGTTATACACGGGACGACCGTCGATCATCACCAGCAACTTGTTGCTGTAGATGTTCGAGAAACCCCGTATGCTGATTGCCCACTCCGTACCGGTTACGTGCGCAACGTGAACTCCGGGAACCATCCTGAGCACTTCGGGAAGACTGTTTGCCCCACTGCGACGTATGTCCTCATTTGTAATAACGAACACCGCCGCTGCAGAGCGCGACAGCTTTCGCGGAGTTTTGTCAACCGAGGTAACCTCGACATTCAGAAACTCCTCGAGAGTGAGGGAGGTGAGATCCCGTTCTTGCCCGGCCAGCGCCCAGCAGAAAGCTAACGCGATTAGAGTGCGCGCGTAACGAACCCGCATGGTAATCATATCGGCGGGTCGCCGCGTAATCTGAAGCGGAGTATCACCATCGTCGTCCGGCTGATGCCGGTGATAAATTTAGGGCGTGCCGCCTACACCCTCGATGACCCGGCGTCGCGCCCTGCAAGTCGCAACGGGCGCTGTTGTGACCTCCGCATCGGCTGCTCCGCGTACGACGCATGACACTATCCACCTCGATATCGAACATCAGGAAATCGACAACTTCGGCGCTTCGGATTGCTGGAGTATGCAGCGGGCCGGCACCTGGTCCCTAGCGAACCGCAATCGCGTCGCCGACCTTCTCTTCTCGACAAAAGACGGTATCGGACTCTCGTGCTGGCGCTTCAACATCGGCGGCGGCATCAATCCGAACATTACCCACCGCTGGCGATCGCCTGAAACATTCGAAGTCGCCGAGGGCAGGTACGATTGGACCCGGCAAACGGGCGAGCAGTGGTTCCTCGGAGCCGCAAAGGCTCGCGATGTGCCGCGCTTTCTCGCGTTCGTGAACAGTCCCCCCGCTCGCATGACGCGCAACGGGTTGACGTACTGCGGCCGTGAAGGCACAACCAACCTGAGGGCGGGCTTCGAAAATCAGTATGCCCGCTATCTGGTCGACATCCTGGAACATTTCCGCCGCCATCCTGACCCCGCGCTACGGGTCCGGTTCGACTACCTGAGCCCGATCAACGAGCCCCAGTGGGATTGGACCGGCCGTTCACAGGAAGGGATGCGCGCCTCGAACGCCGATATCAAGCGCATTGCGCGGGCAATCGCGGCTGAACTGGACAAGCGGAGGTGTCCGACTCACTTGGCGCTCGTTGAGAGCGGATCGATTCCCGACCTGTGGCAATTGAATGCGAAGGCAACCGAAACCTGGGGCGCACCGTACGGGAACTATCTCGAGGAGTTTGCGGCGGATCCGGAGATCGCGCCGTTGCTGTCGCAGAGGATCAGCTATCACGATTACGGGTCCGACCTGGTCAGCGGTCCTCTTCTCGAGAACCGGCGAACGCTCGGCGAGAAGATGAGGCGATACCCCGGATGGAAGCTTTGGATGAGCGAGTATTGCATTCTCACCGGCAGCGACGGGAAAGGCGGCCGTGGGCGCGATCTCGCCATGAACACGGCGGTGGAGGTGGCTCGCATCATTCACCTCGATCTGGCCGTTGCGGGTGCTAGCGCCTGGCAGTGGTGGACGGCCCTTTCCCCGGAGGATTACAAGGACGGGCTGATCTACACCGACTGGAAAAAGCCCGGCGATCCGGAAACGATCTATCCAGCGAAACTCCTGTGGGCGCTGGGCAACTTCAGCCGGTTCATCCGGCCAGGCATGCGGCGGGTCGAGTTGGCCGCCGAGGGTCACGACATTCACGGTCTCATGGGATCGGCGTACAAGAATTCGCACAACCGGACTGCGGTCGCGGTGTACGTCAACATGACGGCGGAAGCCCGCGCGGTCCAACTGGAGCTTCGCAGTGGCCGGCAGACGCGAGACGCCGAGCGCGTGCGTACGTATTTAACCTCAGACCGCGCAGGCGACGACCTTAAGCTCACTCCCGCACTCTACTCGGACGGGCGCCTAGAGATACCGAGCCGTTCCGTAGTCACTGTAGAAGCGATCATGACCAAGGAACCGACGTAAGCCGCCGGTGTCAGGGCTGCCGGTCCGCCCCGGCAGCCCTACGATCGATTACAGTAGCTCCGCAGTCAAGGTCGCGCCGCCCATCTGTGGCAATGTTGCCGCCAGTTTCACGGGCTTCCGCGATTCCTTGGCGATCCACATCGTGACCTTCTCAGGTCCACCTTCGGCAGACGACAATTCCACCTTGAAAGTGTCGAACGTACCGGCCGGGACGGTGACGCTCTCAGACCCCGCGACTTTCAACTGAAGTACTTTCACCTTCAGCTTCTGCGCGTCAAAATTCCGGAAGGCGGTGGAGTAGCCTTCGGCAAGAGGCAGGCACGCGATCACCTGCGGAGCACCGGCCGCTTCGGCAAACAGCGGTCCGCCGAGTTCGGCGTCTACCGCCTTGTCCTTGCCTTGCATCGACATGGTTCCGACAATTTTGTCGCCTTCCACCTGGAGGTTCATCGTCATCGGACCCTGCTTCACCGCGCGTTTCACCAGCGTGAGATTGTCTTTATTGAGAGTCGCAACATCGGTTGCGTCGCCCATCGGAGTAGACATCGTATCCGTCACTTCCCACTTATCGCCCACCTCCTTCACTTCGGTGGCGATGCTCAGATTCACGGCCTGCGTGCCCATCTGAATCTTCGCCGCGTATTTGTACAGCCCCGGAGTCAACTGGGCGGCAACCTTCGGAACACCCACCGAAGCGAGATCGACTTTTTTGGTCAGCGTCACGGTAGCGGGATCGACCGTCAACACCTTCAGGCGCTCCGCGACTTCGGGCGGCATACTCTCCTGGTAGCGCCCACCGAGATGCTTGGCCAGGAATTTCTCGGCGGCGGCAAAGGAAGCCATATTGTTCACCGGCCGCGCGAAACCGTGGCCTTCGTCCGGCGCAACCAGGTACTCCACCGGGAATTTGCGATCGCGAAGCGCGACGACGATCTGGTCGGATTCGGCCTTGTTGACACGCGGGTCGTTGGCGCCCTGGATGACCATCAGCGGCGTTTTGATCTTCGAAGCGGAATGTAGCGGGCTCTGACGCTCCAGCTGCGCGCGTCCTTCGGGCGTCCTCGGATCGCCCATCCGCTTATAGAACATCGCGCGGATCGGTTCCCAATACGGTGGAATCGATTCGAGCAGCGTAATCAGATTCGAGGGGCCGACAATCGACACCGCGGCGGCGTAGGTGTCCGGCGTGAACGCGACGCCGGCCAATGTCGCATAGCCGCCGTACGATCCGCCCATAATGCCGAGCCGCTTCGGATCCGCAATTCCCTTCTGGACCAGGTACTTCATGCCCCAGGTGATGTCGTCCTGCATCTTGTCGCCCCACTGAAGATTCCCGCCATTAAGAAACTTCTTTCCATATCCGGTGGAGGCGCGGAAGTTCGGCTGCAAAACGGCGTAACCCCGGTTCGCCAGGAACTGCGGCAGCGCGCTGTATCCCCATCCGTCCCGTCCCCAAGGCCCACCGTGGGGCACCACAATAACGGGTAGGTTCTTGGCTTCCACGCCTTTCGGAAGCGTCAGGTAAGCCGGAATCTCCAGCCCGTCTGACGATTCATACCGGATCGGCTGCATCGACGCGAGAGCATTCCGATCGAGCTTCTCCCGAATCTTGTACTGCAGCGTGAGTTTCTTGGTCTTGCGATCGAATAGATAAGTTTCCCCAGGTTCGACATCGCTGTAGCCCGTGATGAGATACAGCCGCTCGTCGGCTGTACTCGACCCGAACCGAACCTCGCGGCCAGGCAACTGCTTCTTGACGCGGTTATAGTCCGACTCGTACCCTTTGTCCTTCCAATAGAACCGCACCTTTTCGTCCTGGTAGGCTGTCGCGATCACTTCGTGCGTCACATCCGAGGTGATCAGACCGCCGAAATCCACTCGCTTCAGCGGGTCCGACTCGACGATTTTAGTCGCGCCGGTGCTCGGGTCCAGCGAGGTCAACGCGATCAGGTTCGCATCACCCTTGTTCGTGATGAACCAGGCGTTCTTATTCTCTTTGTCGAACCCGACGGAATTGCACGTTTCGAAAACATCACAAGAGTAGATTTTTTTCAAACCATCCGGGTCGACGCGCAGGATCTCGGTATCGCCGTTTTCGGCGGACCGGCTCGCGAGTCTTAGTTGGTCTTTATGGTCGAAGTACCAGGCCGTTACACGGTCTGTATTTTTCCGAAGCAGTTTCCGCGCGCCGCTCGAGATCTTTATCTCGTAGAGATCGTGCCACGCTTTGTCGCGATCGTTCAAGCCGACGTAAATCAGGTCTGGAGAGCTCTTCGGAATGCCATAAATCACCGCTCGGACGGCTTTAGCCTCGGTCAGGTTCCGTGCGGAAGGAACGCGCGCTCCTTCGGCAGGAGCGTCGGCGGGGTTCACCGCGTAGACGTTGTAGTTCTCGTCCCCCGCCATGTCCTGCACGAACAATATGTATTTTCCATCCCGGCTCCAGAAATAGCCGGGTATCGGGCGCTTCGTCTCGGCCGTCACCGGCTTGGCCGAATTGAAAGGCTCCTCGGTCTTCTTGACCCATATGTTCCGGGTCTTGTCGAGCGGCTTCATGAAAGAGATAAACCGGCCGTCCGGCGACAATTGCGCGCCGGAGATCTCCGGGTCGTCGAAGAACAATTCGCGGTCGATCAGCGGAGGCAATTGCGCCAGCAGAGCGCTTGCCAGACACAGGAATGGAACTGCAAATTTCAATGAGCGTCTCATGGGGCTCCCCATTTCCATACGAGTTTGCTGCCAGGCCGGTTCACTGTCAAGTAATAAAGGATGGTGCTCCAGGCCCGGATTCGGGATCGGTTGATCGGGCCGTAACATCGGAAATCGGCAGCTTCGATTGCGCGTTCGAGACGCCTTGCGTATGATCTTGATAACCGTGGAAACCCCGTCAATCGGGGCGAAAGGGGAATCATATGAGAAACCAGGCACTTCTGATCGCAGTAGCGGCTGTCGTGTGCGCGCCGTTGTCGCGCGCCGCGATTCAGGCAGACGCCAGGCAGGGCGCCGACTTCTTCGTCAAGCAGGGTTGCAATAACTGCCACTCCGTCGGCAGCGCCGTGCCTGCGCAGGGGCGCGGAGGAGCCCCGAATCTGGGCACGCAACTCGACCGGGATTACACGCCCTCCGGAATCGCGAGCCGCATGTGGAATCATGCACCCGCGATGTGGTCCGCCATGGGTACCGCCGGCGTTCCGCGTCCGGAGGTTTCGGACCAGGATGCGGCCAACCTCTTCGCGTTCTTTTATTCGGCCCGTTATTTCGAGCGTCCCGGCGACGCCGGACGTGGAAAGCGCGTGTTCACGGAGAAGAAATGCGCGGAGTGCCACAGCGGGAGCGGACCCGGGCCGAAAGTCGCCGACTGGGGCGGCGTTCACGACCCCGTCGCCCTGGTCGCCTCCCTCTGGAATCACGTCGGGAAGATGAAAGCCGAATTCGCGCAGCGCAAAATCTCGTGGCCTCAACTCACGGCGCAGGACCTCACGGACATGCTCGTGTACCTGCGCAACGTGCCGGGCGCGCGCGTCGCGGCTGGTGATTTTAACATTCCACTCGGAGGCGGCGAGGGCGAACACCTGTTTGCGGAGAAGGGTTGCGCCGGCTGCCACAAGGGCGCCAATGCGCTCGAGAACAAGATCGGGCATCAGACCCTGACCGAGATTGCGGCCGAGATGTGGAATCATGCTCCGCTCATGAAGCAATCGAGCCCGGTAACCGAATCGGAAATGCGGCAGATCCTCTCTTCGGTATGGGCAAACAGCTTTTTTGCCTCGCAGGGAAATGCGTCCCGCGGCAAGCGTGTGTTCGAGGCCAAGCGGTGCGGCACCTGTCATGGCGGCGGCAACGCGCCGAAACTTGCCGGCTTGCATACCTCGGCGGTCAGCATGGTGTCCGCGCTGTGGAAGCATGGGCCGAACATGCTGGAGCAGTTGAAGCAGAAAGATATGAGTTGGCCGCAGTTCACCCCGGGCCAGATGTCCGACCTGGTGGCGTACCTGGGAGCGCCGGCCGCGCAGTAACGCCGAAGCAATCACGCACGAAGAGGAGCTTGGTGACAAAATGGAGCGTGCGTATGCTCCATTCCCACCTCACCCGTCGTAGTTTCATCGGTGCAATGGCAGCGGCCGGAGCGATTCGCGGAGCCGCTTCCGCCGGACTGAAACTCGCAATTTTCTCAAAGCATCTGCAATGGACCGCCGATTGGAGCGAGATGGCTACCGTCGCACGTGAGTGCGGCTATCACGGTATCGACCTGACAGTCCGCAAGGGTGGCCATGTCGAACCCGAAAGGGTTACCGACGACCTTCCCCGGGCCGCTGAAGCGATCCGCAAAGCGGGCCTCGAACTGATGATGATTACCGCGGGTATCGTCGATGCCGGATCGCCGCATGCCGAGGCCATTCTGAAGGCCGCGAGCGCTCTCGGCGTACGCAATTATCGTTGGGGCGGATTCAAGTACGACGACTCCAAACCGATACCGGCTCAACTCCAGGCGCTGAAGCCGCGGGTCCGGGGACTCGCGGATCTGAACCGGCGATACAACATGACTGCGATGTACCACACGCACTCCGGCATGGAGGTCGGAGCTCCGATCTGGGATCTTTGGGTGATTCTGCGCGACTTCGATCCCAAACTCGTCGGTATCAACTATGACATTGGACACGCCACCGTCGAAGGCGGCCTGGGCGGTTGGATTCGCAGCGAACAACTGTCGGTGCCCTACATGCGCGGAGTCGCACTGAAGGACTTTCAGTGGGCGCGCAATGGCCGCGGCGAATGGAATGTCGAATGGTGCCCGCCCGGAGAGGGAACGGTGAACTTTCACCGGTTCTTTACGATGCTCAAGCAACAGAACTTCGACGGTCCCGTGCAAGTGCATTACGAGTACTCGGGACTGGGGGGTGCGGAACACGGCAACAACCGGCTCACAGCGCCGAGAAATGAAGTGATCGCGAAGATGAAGCGCGATGCGGAATACCTCCGCGCACGGATGGCCGAGGCTGGGCTGGTATGAATCGCCGGGTCTTTTTGGCGTCCGGCGCGCTAGGGCTCACAGCTTCAGCCGCCGCTCCCTCGGACCGCATCGTTCTCGGCGTGATTGGCAGCGGCGGTCGCGGTACGTTCGTGATGTCGGTGTTTCAAAAGAACGCGTCCGTGCAGGTGGGCGCCATCTGCGACGTTTACGAACCGAATCTCGAACATGCATTATCCGCGGCAGCGAAGGCGCAGCCGGCCGCGCCGAAAGCGTATCGCAACTATAAAGATCTGCTGGCGGATCCTTCCATCGACGCGGTTCTCATCGCCACGCCCGAGCACTGGCATCATCGCATGGTGCTCGACGCGCTGGCCGCCGGGAAGGATGTCTATGTCGAAAAGCCGCTGTGCCAAACGCCGGAGCAGGGCGTGGAACTCGTGGAGGCCGAGCGGCATTCGAAGAATATCGTGCAGGTCGGGATGCAGCGCCGCAGCTACGACCTGTACATAGAGGCCCGCAAAATAGTGGCGGCAGGCACGCTCGGCAACGTGCGGATGATCCGGTCCTGGTGGTTGAACAATTACCTGGGCAGCCGGCCCGCCGGGAAGTTGGAAGGCAAGCTCGATTGGGAGCAATGGCTCGGACCCGGTCCAAAGATCCCGTTCAATCCGGATGTGTTCCGGAACTGGCGGGAGTACTCGGCCTTCGCAGGCGGCATCGTCGCCGACCAAGGCGCGCACGTCTTCGATGGGATCCACATGCTGATGAATGCGAGCTACCCGTCGGCGGTGAACGCCTCGGGCGGCAAGCCGCACCGGCCTGGATTCGATACGCCGGAGTCGGTGGTTGCAGTGGCGGAGTATCCCGAGGACTTCATCGCAGCCTTCAGCGTCAATTACGCAGCCATGCGCTACAAACCCCGCAACGATCAGCTCAATTCGCTCGACGGCGACAAGGCAAGGATGGACATCGGTCGCGAGGATCTGCGCGTTTATATGCAAGGTGCCGACGACACTCCGGCCGTAACGAAGTCATCCGTGTTCGGCTTTGGCAAAGCTACCGACCTGCACGTGGAGAATTTTCTGGAGTGCATTCGCACCAGAAAGCGGCCTACCGCCCCGATGGCGCTCGGCTTTCAGGCGGCGCTGGTTGTTCAGATGGCGAATCTCTCGCTGAAGCACGGCCGGCGTGTGAAGTGGAACAACGGAACAAACAAGGTAAAATTCGACTGATGCCAATCTCATTGGAAGGTCAGTCCGTCCTCGTCATCGGGGCCTCGAGCGGAATTGGAAGAGCTACGGCGGTCGCATTTGCAAATGAAGGCGCGCGTGTGATGGCCAGCGCGAGGCGGACGGAGCGCCTGGAGGAACTCCGGCAAGAGTTGGGGGCCCACGGGAAACAGGTCTCGGTGTTCGCTGCCGACGCGTCGGACCCGGCGCAGATGGAGGCGGTCGCCGCGGCGGCGCGCGCAGAGTTCGGAGCCATCGATATCCTGGTCTACGCCACTGGAACAAATACGCGCGAACGCGCCTTGACGCGCCTGACTGCCGAAGTCTGGGACGAGATGATCCGGGTGAATCTCAATGGGGCGTACTATGCGACCCGGGCAGTACTACCCTCCATGCGTGAAGCCCGCAAAGGTCACCTGATCTATGTTGGTTCGATATCCGGGAAGGTGCCAGATGTATCGGGCGCAGCGTACCAGGCCACCAAGCGGGGCATGCTCGGACTGGCACATGCGATACGGATCGAAGAGAAAGAAAACGGGATCCGCACGTGTGTCGTCTGTCCGGGGCTCGTCGAAACCGAGATTCTCGAGAAGCGGCCTGTGATGCCTCCGCGTGAAACCCTCGACAAGGCGATGCAACCCGAGGACGTCGCGGATGTTATCATCGATATAGCGCGCCTACACCCGAGAGCAACAGTACCAGAACTGGAACTGATGCCTAGCCTGCTGTAACCCGTCTGCGTTACACTGAATCTGCTGTACGCGATTACGCACCACTCTATCGGAGGAGACATGCGCTTACTTTCCTTCGCGACGGCTGCAGTGTTCCTTGCCCCGTTCGCGTCCGCCGACATGCTTTACTTCTCGAACCAGAATACTGGTCTCGTGACAGCATATGATTTGACAGGAACGTACCAAGGCCAGATTGGTCAACAGTTCCAACTACCCGCAGGCTTGGCGTTCGATGCGTCCGGCAACCTGTTCATTGCCGATGTGCTCGGGGATGCGGTTTTCAAGGTGGATCCCATGAACCCGGGCGCAGTCACCACGTTTGCGAGTCTGCCAAGTGGCAGCGCGCCGTTCGGCGTCGCGTTTGACCCAGCAGGGAACGCATACGTCTCCACGTTGGGAAGCGGCGAGGTGATCAAGTATGATTCGAGCGGTAACCTGCTCGGCAGCGTCGCAGTGCCGAAAGCGCGTGGCATTACCTACGATCCGACAAGTGGAGATCTGTTCGTTGTCAGCACGCCAGGAAGCGACACGGGCAGCGGCGAGGACACTGTTCAAAGGATCACAACGTCGCTGCTTGCAACGACGTTCATCTCGACGAATCTCAATGCTCCCCGGTTCATCTTATTCGCGAATTCTGGCGTGTCGGTAGTTTCTAATACCGGCGGCGGAACAGATACAGGATATATCTCCACATATGGTACTGACGGTGTGGCGTCCCTGAATTTCGCCGACGGGATTGCCGGGCCTAACCAGATGGTGTCTGTAGGAGGCGCACTTCCTCTGTACATGACAGCTTATTTCGGTAATGACGTGCTGAAATGTTCGGCCCCAGGCACATGCCCGGCGCTCATAGACGGTCCGGGTGAGGGCGCGCTCGGCCTGGCTCTTGGTACAGATATCTCTTCGGTATCTTCCGTCCCAGAACCCGCTGCTCTGGGCCTTATCGGGGCCGGACTGGCGGGCCTTGCATTGTTCCGCCGCCGCCGGACTGAATAGCACGTCTATTTAGCTTTTTCGAACTCGAGGACAGTCACACTGGCAGGCGGAAACACATAGGTGATTCCGTCTGCGCCTCCATCCCTGTAACTCTCGACCGGACGAATGCGCTCCGGCTCCGATTCATCGTTCACCCCATAGATACTCGGTGCGGTTAGCGTCTCGATACGCACCCGTTTCTCTGCATGAAATCCCGTCAAGTGAATCTGCGCCCGCGTGTCATCTCGCAGGTGCCGGTTGATGCAAAACAATGACAGTCGATCGCCGGCATCGTTCCGAGCAGCGACGACGTCCAGGTACGGGACCTTCGGAATCTCAGACAGGCGGATGTTCCCTTCGTGGATATCGTAGGTGTTGCTATTCGTGCTCACCTCGACGGTATTAGCGGCATCCGTGTTCGAATACATGTGGAACGCCCAATAGGCCGGCACGCCGAAAACTCGCCCGCGCTTCTTCCAGATGCCACCGAACTCGATGAGCCCGGTCATATCTGAGATTCGAGTGAAATCGGCGGTGCGGAGCAGCGTATTCAGCATCCCCGCCGTCGCGATGGCGCCTCCCATGTTCATGAATCGCGGAGTCCTGTCGTCGCGGCCCCAGAACAGCCATTCCGTAAATGCGATGCCGACCCGCTTGCCCGCGCTGGGTGACGCCTCGATCTGCGTCCGAATGGCGCGCAGTTTCCGCTCGAGTTCCACCGGTAGTGCAAACGCCGTGTGCGCAATGAAATCGTCCGTCGGGGTCTTGGTTCGGACGTCGGCCGGGCGGACCACGAAGTGGGTCGAGAGATAGTCGAAAAGGTCGGCGTTCTTTAACTGCTGGGCGTTCCACTCTTGGAAATGATCCGGATCCTGCCCGGTGGCGATGAGAATCGATTTCGGATCCGCGCGGCGTACCGCAGTGGCGAACGCTTTCGTCAGATCTGCGATTCCTCCAATCGTCGGATAACCGGTTTGGAAGTTGCCCCAGAGTTCGTTCCCGAGTTCCCACACCAATCCGCCTTTGCCGCCGTTCCACTTCCCATTTACATAACGAACCCAATCCGCCGCTTCGGCCGGCGTACCCGTACCGAGATTGAGAGCGATCTGAGGTTCGGCGCCGATAAGCCGGCAAAACGCCAGCAATTCGTCCGTCCCAAAGTGGTTGTACTCCGGCATTCCCCACGCGAGGTTCAACATCGAGGCTCGCTTGTCCATCGGGCCGATGCCGTCCCGCCAGTGATACGCCGACGTGTAATTCCCGCCGAACCGCACGATCGGGGTTCGAAGCGACTTCGACAGCGCGATCATCTCGGGATCCATTCCTTCCACGGCATCGGATGGCCAAAGGAAGATCTGATCCAACAGGACGCGTGTACCGTTCGCAGCAGCGATGACGAAATCCAGGGGCTGAAGCGACACGACCTGGTCCGGTTCTAGCCGAAGCACGAACTCGTACTTCGCCCACTGCGCGCTAGCCGCGTCGACATTCGCGGACGAATAGCGGACGTCCGCCCGGTTCCGCTGGCGCAAAGAAATTTCGATGCGCGCCGGTCCGCTCACGTGTTTCGCGTAGAGACTGCCGCGATATTCCAGCGTTCTGTGGACCGGGAGATAGACCTCCTGCCGGATGCCCGTTTCGCGATCGGGCAGCGCCATCAAAAGCAGCGACCGGTGCGAATTGGCAGCGTCGTTCCACAACGGTTCATAGCGCGCGCCCTGTGCCTGATCGAGCGGTTCCCAGGGCAGCGGCAACCCCAAACCAGATGCCCGGTATAGGGCCGGGTTGGCCTCGAGTTTCGCGTGCATCCGTTCGGCGCTCCAAAGGTTGTCTTCCAGGCTGGGGTTCTCGAGAATCTGAGCCCACAAGCCTCCGTACGTGGAGTTGCCGATCGGCTCGAGGAACGTTCCGTAGATCGTGCGCGGGATTTTAACAAGGGCCTTTGCGGCGTTGACTTCCACCGTAACGAGTTGCGCGGATGCCGTGAGTGCCGCGGCGGCAATGAACAGGATGGCGCGTTTGAACATTTCGAATCTGCCTTGCCCGCCAGCATATCGCACCGCCGCTTTTCCGAATCTGATCAAGATTGCAGTATCAAGTCAGGGCGGTTTCCGCCGATGCCCGATGGTGGGAAGCTGAAAGCTGATGAAAGCCCTGGCTCTTGTACTAGCCGCCGCCCCTGCTCTGTTCGCACAATGGCAACCGCTCAATCCGGTAACAACGGTAGAGCAGAGGGCCGGCGGAGCGATTTTGACGCTCGGCGCCGGAAAGCTCTGGCTGGAGTTTCTCTCGGATTCCATCATTCACGTACGGCAGTCGCCCGGAGCGACCTTTCCAACCCAATTGAGTTACGTCGTCAATGCCGCGCGATGGACGCCGGTTCAGGTGTCGTTTGTGGCCGACAATAGCGCAGTTCACCTGTCCGGTGCGCGCCTTAACCCGACTTTCGCAGTTCAAGCGGATTTTCGGGTTTTGGGCCGGAGAATTTCTTTTGTTTTCAAGGTCGGTATGGGCAGAAACAGGCGAAAACAGGCGCGGTGAAGACCTAGCCTCTTTTCTGAGACATTGATCTCTGGCATGCTGCTGCTGAGACATGTTTCTGCGTAACACGAATCGTCGCAAGGACGGTAAGGATCATCGATACTTCAGCATTGTCGAGAACCGGCGTCTGCCCGGCGGCAGGACGGCGCAGCGCACGGTTCTCTATCTCGGCGAGATCAACGATCGACAACAAACCGCATGGCGAAAAACGCTGGAGGTGTTCGACGAGGCTGAACAGCGCTTCACGTCCATGAGTTTGTTTCCCGACGACCGGGAACTCCCGGCCGACGCCATCGACAGCATGCAGGTGCGGCTGAGCGGTCTGGAACTGAAGCGTCCACGCATATTCGGCAGTTGCTGGCTGGCTTGTGAACTCTGGCAGCAATTGGACCTCGATGAGTTCTGGCAACAACGTCTGCCGGAAGGCCGTGAAACGGTGAGTTGGGAAAAGGTGTTGCGGCTGCTGGTGGTCAATCGGCTGCTGGATCCCGGCAGCGAATTCCGAGTGCATCGCCATTGGTATTTGAATTCGGCGATGGACGAGTTGATGCGTACGGGCTTTGAAGTGGCGGAGAAAGACCGGCTGTATCGGTGCCTGGATCGCGTGCTCGAACACAAACAAGAGTTGTTCGTATTTCTGAAGCAGAAGTGGGCCGATCTGTTCGGAGCTGATTTCGAAGTGCTGCTCTACGATCTGACCAGTACGTATTTCGAAGGAGAGATAGAGCAGAACCCCAAAGCCAGGCGCGGGTACAGCCGGGACGGGCGTCCGGACTGCGTGCAACTGGTGATCGCGCTGGTGGTGACGCCGGACGGCTTTCCGCTGGCCTATGAAGTGATGAACGGCAACACCGCGGATAGCTCAACGCTGCGCGAATTTCTTACAAAGGTCGAAACGGCGTACGGCAAAGCGCGGCGGGTGTGGGTGATGGATCGCGGCATACCGAGCGAGGCGATTCTCAAAGAGATGCGCGCACCGGAACGGCAGACGTTTTATCTGGTGGGCACGCCCAAAGGCAAGATCAATCAGCACGAGAAGAAATGGCTGGACCTTCCCTGGCAACAGGTGCGCGACTCGGTGGAGGTGAAGCTGTATGAGCATGCAGGCGAACTCTATGTGCTGGCCAAAAGCGGCGGCAGGCAGGCCAAGGAAAATGCGATGCGGCGCAAACGGCTGGCGCGCCTATTGCGCAAACTGCGCGCCATGCGCAGGAGTTTGCCCAAGCGCGACCAACTGCTGCTACGTATCGGTGCCGCGAAGAAGGAAGCGGGCCGCGCCTTCGGGTTCGTGAAGATTCAGCTTCCGGAGAAGGATCAAGAGGTCACGCGCGATACCTTCACTTTTCACACCGATAGGGCAAAGCTCAAAGCCGCCGAGCAGCGCGATGGACATTATCTGCTGCGCAGCAATCTCACCGGCGAAGACCCGGCGGTGCTGTGGACACGTTATGTGCAGTTGACACAGATCGAGAGCGTGTTCCGGTCGCTGAAAAGTGAATTGGGGATACGGCCCATTTATCATCAGCTCGAACATCGCGCCGATGCGCACGTATTCATCGCATTCCTGGCTTACTGTCTGCAGGTGACGCTGAGGAACCGCCTGATGACGTATGCGCCGGGTCTGACGCCGTTGTCGGTGTTCGAAAAACTTTCCACCATCCAGATGGTGGATGTGTGGATCCCAATGCTCGACGGACGCTGTTTGGTGCTGCCGCGCCACACTCAGCCCGAACCCGATGTTCAGGCCCTGATGGAGCAGATCCGCATCACGCTGCCTCCGCAACCGCCGCCGCGCATCAAATCATCGCAACTGCCAGCCACCCCAACGAATGGATCCGGCTTGGCTGAGGAAACTGCCGTATGAAATGGGTGGCGCTGGAATCGAAGATGCTCTCGGCGGCTGCTTATGACGATTCGAAGCAGATGCTGTATCTGCGATTTCGAAACACTGGCGAGGTCTATCGATACTTCGAATTCACGGCCGCCGATAACCAAGCCTTTCTCAGCGCCGATTCGAAGGGCCGTTATTTTCGCTTTCAGATCCGCGATCACTTTCGCTACGAGCGCATGGCCAGGCTCCACGCCGCCTGATTTCCCCGACTGAGCCCCTCTCGAAACCCGCCTCTTGTGGTGGAGACCTTTTACATCCCTTCACTGATTCTGAACGACTTATGTGCCACCAACGCCGCCAACTGCGAAAGACGGGTTAAGGCCTCGGTCAGCCTGCACGATTCCACCATCAGTTTTGAGGACGCGCTGGGCCACAAACTGGTAACCCTGGGGCCTGGCCGCCTTACTCCCGTCCAGGTAAACGGAGAATCCACCTATCACGCCGAGGAGGTCGCCGCCATCTACGGCTCGCAAGAAGGCTTCTATGGGCTCGGGCAGCATCAGGCGGGCGTCTGGAACTACCGCGGAGCATCCATCGATCTATCGCAGGAGAACACTGAGATCGCCGTACCCCTGCTGGTTTCGAGCAACGGGTATGGCATCTTCTGGAACAACACCTCGCGCACGCGCTTCAACAATCGGTTCGTTCACTCGCTGTATGTGAACTCGGAAGTAGCCGACATGATCGACTACTACTTCATTTACGGGCCCGAGATGGATCGCATCGTGGCCGGCTACCGCAGACTGACGGGCGAAGTCCCGATGTACGGCAAGTGGGCGTATGGCTTTTGGCAGTGCAAGAACAAGTACGAGTCGCAAGCGGAACTCTTAGGTGTCGCGCACCGCTATCGCGAGTTGCACATCCCGGTGGACAACATTGTGCAGGATTGGTTCTGGTGGAACCACAAGGGCGAATTCGTCTGGAATTCGAAGTACCCGGATCCAAAGGCGATGATCGACGATCTGCACCGCAACAATTTTCACCTGATGATTTCCGTCTGGCCCTACTACGACAAAGGCACTCCGATCTATGACGAGTTCGATCGAAACGGCTGGTTCGTCGATCGCACGAAGGTCGGCGGCTTCCATCCGGTGGGAATGGCGCTGTATGACGCGACCAACCCTGCAGCGCGCCGGAGGTACTGGCAGGAGATGAATCGCGCTCTGTTCTCGATCGGCGCCGACGCCTGGTGGCTGGACACGATCGAACCCGAAACAGAGGGCCAGGAACGAAACATTCTGCTCAACCACAAACTGGCGATCGGCAGCGGCAATCGTTTTGCGAATATCTACCCGCTGATGACCGCTATGGGCGTGTACGAGGGCCAGCGCGCCGCTTCCGACCGGAAGCGCGTGTTCATCCTCGGACGATCGGCATTCGCGGGCTCGCAGCGGTATGGAGTAACGGCATGGTCCGGCGACATCCTTTCGAATTGGCTGGCTTTCCGCCGCCAGATTCCCGCCGGTCTCAATTATGCATTGAGCGGGATGCCGTACTGGACCACCGACATCGGTGGCTTCTTCGTAGGACACCCGGATGACCCCGGCTACCGGGAGTTGTTCGTGCGGTGGTTCGAATACGGCGCGTTCTGCCCGATCTTCCGCGTGCATGGAACACGAGTGCCGAACGAGAACGAACTCTGGTCGTATGGGAAAGACGCACAGGACATCCTCGTGCGCTTCGATCGACTACGATACCGGCTGATGCCGTACATATACTCGGTCGCCTGGATGACGACGCACGACAGTTATACGCCGATGAGGCCGCTGATTATGGATTTTCCGGGTGATGCGCGGGCGATGGATATCGGCGACCAGTTTCTGTTCGGCCCCGCGATCCTCGTGAGTCCGGTCACCGAGCCTGGCGCGACAAAGCGGCACCTCTATCTTCCGAAAGGCGGATGGTACGATTTCTGGAACGACTCGCACCTCGGTGGCGGTAAGGCCATCGACGCAGACGCTCCGCTCGACCGGATTCCGCTGTACGTCCGCAGCGGCTCCATCATACCGATGGGACCGGAGGTCGAGTACGCGAGCCAGAAGCCCGCCGATCCTATCGAACTGCGAGTGTACCGGGGCGCCGACGGGCACTTCATGTTGTATGAAGACGAAGGCGACACCTACGACTACGAGAAGGGTCAATTCGCGACGATTCCGTTCGATTGGAATGACTCGTCGCAGACGTTGACGATCGGTGCCCGCCAGGGCGGTTTCCCAGGCATGCTCCAATCGCGAACGTTTCGAGTCGTGTTTGTGGGAGGTCCGGAGAAGACCATCCAGTACAACGGTCGAGCCGTGACGGTCGCCGCCCAACCTTAATGAGCGAAGAACGGGAACCATCGAGAGATAGCGGCGTGGCTGTCCGCCCCTCGTCGATACACGGTCTGGGAGTGTTCGCGGCGCGTGCCTTCCTGCCCGGCGACATCGTCCTCTCGCTCGAGGATTCGCGGATCGTCGATTCCGAACATCCGCTGCGGCCCGAACTTGGGGAACGCGAGGAACACTGCGATTACCTCGCGGGCGTGACGGTGGTTCTGATGCGCTCGCCTGAGCGGCACATCAACTCGAGTTGCGAACCGAATACCTATGTCAAAACCATCGACGGAATCCGCCGCGTCATTGCACTCCGGCGCATCGAAGGCGGAGACGAGATCACGCACGACTATCTGGTGAATTGCCACGGCGGCGCGGTCTGGACCTGCCGGTGCGGTGCGGATACCTGCCGCAGGGTGATCCCGTCCAGTTTCTTCGATCTGCCGGCGGAGGAACAGCGGCGCCTGCTGCCTCTTCTCGATTCGTGGTTTGTCGATGAACATCGGAACTTGATTTACGAGTTATTATCCGGGTAAAATAGTTTTGTCCGGGTAAATCATGGAAACCGCAGCCAGCACGCCGATTCGACAAAACCGCACTTACACGGCGTTCGAGGGCGCACGCCGCATCGCATGCGGCGATTTGAGGAAAGTTGCGGTCAAGGTGAAGAACGCGGCCGACCGTGGCGAGCGTGGGCCGCTGCTAATTTTCGACGACCTCACGAGCGAAGTAATTGACGTGGACTTGCGTGGGACTCCGGCGAATGTTCTGGCGCGGCTTCCGAACCCCCGGCCGGAGGTACCCTCGAAGGAGCCGCCGAGGGGGCCCGGACGGCCGAAGCTCGGCGTGGTCGCACGTGAGGTGACGCTGCTGCCGCGCCATTGGGAATGGCTGAACCGTCAGCCCGGCGGCGCATCGGTCGCCATCCGGAAGTTGGTAGAAGAAGCGCGGCGCGCGAATGCGGCTACAGAACGCGTGCGAGAGGCACAGGAATCCGCGTATCGCTTTATGTCCACGATGGCGGGGAACATGCCCGGTTATGAAGAAGCGATTCGGGCGCTATTCGCGAGTAAACGGTCCAAGTTCGAAGAATGTGTCAGCGCCTGGCCGGCGGGCGTTCGGGAACATGCCATCCGAATCGCGGAGCCGGTCTTCCTGAGGACGGATTAGCGCTGGTCCGTGAAAAGACGATCAGGAGATCAGGGATGTCTATGAACGTGTCGAAGAAGGAAGCAATCAGGGCCTACAAGGAGCCCAAGCCGCACCGCGGTGCTTATGCGGTTCGCTGCACCGCTAGCGGCCAACTGTGGGTTGGATCCACTCCGAATCTGGACGCGAAGCGGAACAGCCTGTGGTTCGGTCTCCGGCTGGGCAACTGTATCGACAAAAGCCTACAGACGGAGTGGAACGCTCACGGCGAAGAGGCCTTTGAATACGAGATCCTGGAAACGCTCGACGACGACCTCTGTGATATCGAGGTGAGCACACGGCTCAAGCAAGCGCGCACGACGTGGGCCGCGCGCACCGGGGCGAGGACTTTGCTCTAAACCTGCGAGCGCGAAGATTTCTAACGCCCGGGCAAACGCACCATCGCCGGCTTCCGAAACCACGTGTCGTAGCCGATGATGAACCATCCGATCGGGAAGCCGCTAGAACGCAATATGACGAGGCCCGGCTCTCGCGCGTCCGGTGGCAATTGAAAGCTTCGCGTTGGAAAGACGGATTCCTGCGGTTGCAGCAAGGCGTTGAACGGCAGGGTGGAGTCGTCCGGCGCCGGGAAGAACCGCCGGCCCTGGTCGTCGGCGATATAGACCCTCACGCCGTTCTCCCGCTGCGACACACGCCGCGCGCGACTGTGCAATCGAAACGTTACGTGATATCGCGTTCCCGAACCCGCCGGCGTTCGATCGACCTTTTCCACACCGATGCACCAGTCGTCCGCACAAAGAGGCTCGCCGACGTTCAGCACTCGCCTGGGCAGCAACAACGACGTAACAATGATGATGCCGAAATACGCGGCTATGCAGAGACCGTAAATGCGAAGAATTCGAACGGCCCGCTTCCCGCGCCCGCGGATTGCGAGAACCGCAGCCGTGCAAAGCGTTCCCAGGCTCGTCAGAAACACGGCGATGAACAGGAGGTCGAAGATCGTCATAGCGCTCCTTAAGTTCTTTATATCTTAGAGTACATTGCAATGCCGCACAACTGGGCGTGACCCGCGAGTGCCCTCTGATAAGCTCTAGGCTGACCGCTTATGAACGACTTCCCGCAGTTTGATCTCGCAGGACAGATCGCGTTAGTGACAGCCTCGGCCCGGGGACTCGGACGGGCAATCGCCTTGGCATTGGCTCACCGGGGTGCCGACGTTGCGCTCGGGTTGCGCGATGTAAACGCCCACGGCGGCCTTCCCGCTGAGATCGAATCGCTCGGACGGCGCGCATTGCCGCTGCAAATGGACGTCATACGCCTCGATCAGATCTTCGAAGCAGTGGACAAAACGGTTGCGCACTTCGGCCGGCTCGACATTCTCGTGAACAACGCCGGCATCGCGCCGGGCAACCTTGCCGAAAATGTATGTGAAGAGGACTTCGATAATACCCTGGCCGTGAACCTGAAGGGGACTTTCTTCACCAGCCAGGCGGCGGGCCGGGTGATGATCCGGCAGAACTACGGCCGCATTATCAACGTCAGTTCACAGGCCGGGTTTGCCGCCCTACCCACCGAATCGGTGTACTGCATGACGAAAGCGGGCATCGTGCATCTGACGCGATGCCTGGCGGTGGAGTGGGGCAAGTACAACATCACGGTGAATGGCATAGCGCCGACGTTTATCGAAACTCCGGGCACCGACGAATGTCTTTCCGATCCCGCATTCCGCGCCGACGTGGTGGATCGCATCGCCGCTTTGCACCGAATCGGAAAGCCGATGGATGTGGCGGGTGCCGTTGTTTTTCTGGCGTCGCCCGCCGCGTCGCTGATCACCGGAGACACGATTCTGATCGACGGAGGCTGGACGGCACGCTAATCACGGCCGCGCGAGTTTCTGGATTTCCGCCTCCGCTGTTTGAGGACCGAGAACTTCCCGCAGCGCCCGCTCGAGAACCTCGTCACGGCCGGCGCGAAGCCCCGCCAAGCTGGGCTTTACCTCGATATCCGGCAGTATGCCAACTCGCTGCGTCGGCCGCTTATCGGCGTAGAACACTCCGATCCCGCTGATCATCGATCGAAATCCCCCGGGAAGCGGGAGGTCCGAGACATTCCCGTCCGCGCCTGCGGTGGTGCTGCCCACTACCACGGCGTGTGGGGCCGCCCGGAAAGCCATCGATGTGTATTCGGCCTGGCTTTGCGATACCTCGTCGACGAGGATCACGATCTTCCCGGCGTATTGCGGTTTCTGCGGCTCGAGCCGCACCGGCGGCGTCCAGTAGAAGGCTCCCGGGTTCGACGCATCGGCATTGGTAAACCGAGCGAAATCCGATCGGCGATCGACGAAGTGTTGCCCAAGAGCAAAAACTACGAACTCTGACGGATAGTTTCGAATGTCGATGATGAGCCCCTTCGTGCCAGCGGCGGAGTCCAGGTATTTCGGCACCTCCTGAATCTTCACCGATGAGAGTTTCAGGTAAGCAACGTCGCCGGAGAGTTTGCGAAATGTCTCGCCGTCCAGATCGTGCGTGATCCTGGGTGTTATCTCGGCGGCCGGCAGGCGTCGAACCTTCAGTTCCTGGGTCTCCCGGCCGCGCCGAATCCGGACCGTAGTTTCAACGCATTCTCCACGCGGGAATGAACGCGCGATGTCGCGAAGAACAGTAGGCTCGTTCGACGCCGCGTAGTAGGGCTTCCATTTCTCGATCAACGTTTTGACGGGCACCCCGTCCAAGGCTTCGATCACGTCTCCCAGTTTCATTCCCGTCTTCGGACCAGCCTCCGGATTCGAGTATCCACTGACTGCCGGCACACCTTCCGCGAACCGAACCGTCACCGGCAGCCCGCAATCGCCGACCGGGGGCCGCAGTTGCAGAGAACTCCACAAATTCGCGTGGGTATCGTGGACCTTGGCAATCAGTGCCATCAACTCGAGTTGATAATCCTTTGCGTCCTTCGCGAGGGCGATCCGGGGGATGAAGTCGCGCAGAATCTGGTTCCAGTCCTCGCCCAAAATGTCGCGATTCGGATACCAGTATTCGATGATGTTCCAGAACCGAAACAGACCGAGCAGTTGAAATCCCGCGTCGGGTAAGTGAATTCCCGCGTGGCTGCCTTCGTGGTCGAAGGAGGGATTGCCAACATTGGGGACCTTCGAAAGGAAGAACTGTTTTTTCGCGGGAGAACGGTTGACGTAAATTGCATGGAGCGTCTCAGCGAGTTCGGTTCCGAGTTGTCGCTCGTCGGAGATCCAGCCCAGGTCCGGATGCATCACGAGGTCCGTCTCCTTCAACGTGGCGCAGGGCTGGCAGGGTTTGATTTCACCCAGATCGCGAATCCACTTCAGCAGAGTCTTCTGAACGTCGGCATTAGCGGAGAGGACATTGGGCATGATACGAAACAGCGCATAATCCCAATGAACTTCGCCGCCGGTAATTTTCGGGTGATGGTATTTGAGGAATCCCCAGACTTTGCCCAGCAAGGCCAGGTTGTCTACTTGCGCTTTCGGCAGTGTGGTCAGAGCGATCTTCGATCCCGCGTCGAATTCGTGGTCCTGGTCGAGAATCGTGAGTGGACGGGGGCGTGACGGCGCTTGCTGGATGGGCTTTCCGTCCACCAGCAGCTGAAGATCGTCCACCCAGGCCTTGCCGGTGCCCACCATCAGAAAACCGAAGTACAGCCGGTCTGCATCGGCGTGGATCGGCAACGTGATGGAGTATTCGGCCCACTCGGTGGTCCCCTTGAGGTTCCTGCCCTGCATGTTGTCGAAGGCGAGGGCGGGACGGTCACCGTCTTCCCGCATCCAGAGCCCGGCAAAGCCGCTCACGGCCTCGGTTCGGATAAACCCGCGGAGTTCTAACGACTTCCCTGCGAAGTCAATCGGAAGCACGCGCGTGATCGTTGAAAACCCCTGGTCCGATTTGGCGTCGCGTTCGAGACGTACCGCGCGTTGCCCGGAATGCGCGATTTGGCCGTCGACATGGATCGTGCCCTCCGGTCCCCCCATCCAGAATTTCGGCAGACCGCCAACTTCGTCGGCCTCGAAAGCCAGTGACTTCGCAAACTCCGCCGGATCGATCGCGGAGCGGCTGGCCGGTGCCTGACCGGCAGTGATAAACGGAAGCAACAGGCCGAAGAGAACGCATGCGCGTCGCGGCATGTTGACATTATGATCAGAAACTCCGGAGTTGCAGGTGCAGCGGGAATGCCACGCGTCGCGGGCGGCCGCGCGTCAGTATGGTGCCTACACCGCCGCGGCGAGAACTGCTGCGATTCGCCGGTCAAAAGCGCTGCGCTCGAACAAATCTCCCATGTTCGGGACGCCAACCGCTTTCATCGCGATTTTCATCCGTATCGCCGATGGAATATCCTCGTCCGATTCTGAGACGAATTCGGCCAGGTACAAGAGGCTCGGCATCAGTTGATCGGCCAACTCGGGGCGATGGTGGAGCCTGACGGCCGACACAAGATCCCCTGGCAGACCCCATTTCTCGATGACTCGCATTCCGAATTCGCCGTGGTCCATGCCGATAACCGCCATATCCGCGAGCACTACGCACTGCGCATCTTCGGCAATCCGATGGTGCGTTTCAATGGCCTCGCGCGGCAACGATTCCATCGCCAGGCGCCCGATGTCGTGCACCAGCCCCGCCACAAACGCCTCGCCCGGATCCAGCCGGTTCGTTGTGCGGGCCAGCCGTTCCGCAATTGTCGCGACCTCGAGCGAGTGCTGCCATAGAATCCGCAGCTTCGATGACGCGAATAACGGCCGGGCGGCGACCGTAAGGATGATCTTCTTGACTGCCTCCACTCCGATATGCGCGATGGCACGCCCGATCGTTTTGATCGGTGTGAGCGGCGAGTACAGTGCCGCATTGGCGACGCTAAGCAGCGAAGACCCCAGCACCTGATCAGACTGACACAGCCGGCCGACATCGGCGAATGAAACGTCCTCCCGGCGCAGTAGTGCTAATGCCCGGGAGAGTACTGCGGGGTATGCGGCGAGGTCCGCGGGCACCTGCGGTTGGCTCAATCCCATGGATCGTAAAGCTTGCGCCGGCTTCGGGTCGAAATCGAGCACGTCGATTTCGTCCAGGATCTCAGCGACGCTCCGGGCCTCGTATGGCGCCAGTTCGATCCCTTGCTCAAACGCATGCGCCACTTCGATCGTGGCCGCGGCGAGTGGGTCGAGCACCGAAGGCTGCGGGGCCGGTTGTGTGACGGCGAGGTTCAGGCTCTGGAGGTCTTGAATCAGACGCTCAAACCCGTCCTCTGGAACATGTGCGCGGTCCGCGTGATGCCATAGCGCTGCCTCGCATACGAAATCCACGGGCAGTTGCAACCGGCGAGCAATCTCGCATGCGAGCGCAGCCACGCGGCGGCAATGGGCTTCAATTGGGTTAATTTGCCTCACGATGCGGCCATGCCCTCCTTCCCCACTCGTTCTCTTCGGCCAGATGTGCGGAAAGATTCGCGGACGGCATAAGCGAACCGACCTAGAATCGAGGTTCGAATCGCCTTAGAGCCGAGATTCTTCGGATGGGATTCACAGCGGAGGTACCAATCGACTCCCCGCCAACGTTACATCTGGCATCGGACGGGTGACACGCCGCCGTTCGATACAATAACGGCTTACCCCCATGTTGCTCGGCGCAGTTACTTACAACGTATTGAAGGACTGGGATCTGGACCGGATCATCGGCACTCTTGGCGAACTCGGCTATGCGGGCGTCGAACTTCGCACCACCCATAAACACGGAGTCGAACCGTCGCTCAACGCTGCGGAGCGCCAGGCGGTGAAACGGAAATTCGCAGCCTCGAAGGTGCGTCTGTTGAGTTTCGGAACCACCTGCGAATTCGAGTCTCCCGATCCCGCCGTTCGCGCGAAAAACGTCGAAACCGCGAAAGAGTTCATCGATCTCGCCCACGATACAGGCGCCCTCGCCATTAAAGTCCGTCCGAACGGATTGCCGCAGGGCGTGCCTCCGGAGACCACGTTTCGCACCATCGGAGAGTCGCTGCACCAGGTCGGCGACGAGGGGCAAAAGAAAGGGATCGAGATCTGGATGGAAGTTCACGGGCGCGACACGCAGAACCCGCCAATTTCCGCGGCCATCATGCGAGCCACGCATCACGACAATGTGGGTCTGTGTTGGAACTCGAACCCCACGGACGTCATCAACGGTAGCGTACGCCCCAGTTTCGAACTGCTTCGGCCCTGGATCAAGAATTGCCACATCAACGAGTTGACCAGCGACTATCCGTGGCGTGAATTGTTCACCTTACTCCGCCGCAGCGGCTATCAACGATACACGCTGTGCGAAGCTGCGGAGAGCAAGGAGCCCGAACGGTTTCTGCGCTGGTACAAAGCGCTCTGGACGGAGTTGAATCGCGAATGCTAGCCCGCCTTGCGTTGTTGGGACTGCTGCTCTTTCAGGCAGTCCCGGCCGCCGTTCCCACCCCCGACAGCCACTTCGGCCACGCCATCGGAGTCGATCGCCAGTTGCTCGACTGGAGCAAAGTGGTCAGTTATTTCGATGCGCTTGCGAAATCCAGCAACAAGATCGTCGTGAAGGAACTCGGCAAGAGCACGGAGGGCCGCCCCTTCATCGCAGCTTGGATTTCTTCACCCGAGACCATCAAGAATCTGGACAAATACCAGGAAATCCAAACGCGGTTAGCCGACCCGCGCAAAACCACGCCGGAGCAGGCCGGCGAGCTGATTCATCAGGGCAAAACCGTCGTGATGATCACCTGCTCGATCCACGCGACTGAAGTTGCTTCGACGCACACTGCCGTGGAATTCGCCTATAGGCTGATCACGGAAGACAATCCGAAGTTCAAGGCGATACTCGACAACACGATCTTTATTCTGGTCCCTTCGCTCAATCCCGACGGCCTCGACCTCGTCACGAAATGGTATCGCTACACGATGGGCAGCCAGTGGGAAGGAACCTCGCCGCCGGAACTGTATCAGAAGTACATCGGCCACGATAACAACCGCGACTGGTACATCTTCTCGCAGGTCGAAACGCAACTTACGGTTTCGAAGTTGCACAACGTGTGGCATCCGCAGATCGTCTATGACGTTCACCAGCAGGGCGAGTATGCGTCACGCATGTTCGTCCCGCCATGGATGGATCCGATCGAGCCAAACATCGACCCGATCATCGCGCAACTCTGTAATTCCGTCGGGTCCACGATGGCGGCGGACCTGACAGCGGCAGGCAAGCCCGGCATCGCTATCAATGCCTTGTACGATTTTTGGACGCCCGCCCGCCATTACCAGGCCTACCATGGCGGTCTGCGCATCCTTAGCGAATCCGCGAGCGCAAAGCTGGCGAGTCCGGTAAAAATCACGGCCGACGAGATCCAGGCGAATGCCCTCGGCTACAACCCGCGGGAGCGTTCGTGGAACTACCTGCAGCCGTGGATGGGCGGCGAATGGCACCTGCGCGACATCATCGATTACCAATTGATCGCCTGGGAATCGTGCCTGTACCAGGCGGCGGTCCATCGCGAGGACATGCTTCGAAGCTTCTACGAGATCGGACGCCGCGCGGTGGCTCGCGCTACGCCCTACGCTTTCGTTATTCCGATGGAACAGGCCGATCCCGGCGCGGCTCAGCGGATGCTGGACACACTGCATTTCGGCCAGGTGGATATCGACCGCGCCGGCGACGCTTTCGAAGCCGGTGGGACACAGTACAAAAAGGGCACCTACGTCATCCGGATGCAGCAGCCCTACAGCAGTTGGGCGAAGACGCTGCTCGAGAAGCAGGACTATCCGGATCTGCGGCTGTATCCCGGTGGTCCGCCGAAACGGCCGTACGATGTGACTGCGCAGACGTTGCCCCTGTTGATGGGCGTCAAAGTCGATACCATCGAGAAGCCGTTTGAAGCCCAGTTGCAGGCTGCGAAGGCGTTCCCGTTCTTCATCGACAAACCACGCCCGCAAGGGGTGCTGCCCGGCTCCGACGTGGAGGCCTGGCGCCTGCTCGGAGCGGCGTGGCAAAACAGCCCGGGTATCTTCCGCGATACGGGCTCCGGTGATTTCTACTTCCAACCACCGCCCGGCAAGCCGATGAAGCTCATCCCGAAACCTCGCGTCGCAATCTATAAGAGCCAGGTGCCGTGCATCGACGAAGGCTGGACGCGCTGGCTGCTCGAGAAATTCGGAATCCCCTACACGAGCTTCGATACCGGAGATGTGAACGGCATCGGAATCAATCGGGCAGACGTTATCATATTTCCCGATCAATCTCCCACGACCATCGCCGAAGGGTATCGCAAAGATCAGATGCCGCCCCAATACCAGGGCGGGTTGGGTGAAGGCACGGCCCTCAAGACTTTCGTGAACAATGGCGGCACTCTGATTTTCCTGAACCACTCCACCGACTATGCCGTCCGCGCACTGGGGCTGAAGGTCAAGAACGTCGTGAAAGATGTTCCGAACCGCGAATTCTATTCTCCCGGCTCCATTCTTCACAGCACGATCGATACGAAAAACCCCCTCGGATTCGGGCTACCCGAGAGCATCTACATCTGGTCGGAAGGGAGTCCCGCGTGGGACGTGCCCGAAGGCGCGGGTACAGTCGTCGCACGTTATCCAGAAGCAAACGTGCTCGCCTCGGGATGGCTGCTCGGTGAAAAATACATCGCCGGAAAGGCCTCGCTGGTGGATGTCCGGATGGGCAAGGGACACGTCGTTCTTTTCGGAATGCGGCCGCAATATCGCGCCCAAAGCTACCAGACGTTCAAGATTCTCCTGAACGCTCTTCTCGCGGGGCGTTACTGAACAAGGCCCCGATCTCGAAGTCACGTCGCACCTTCGCGATTGTGCTCGCCGGATTCTGCGCATTCCTCGACTTGTACGCCACGCAGCCGCTGCTGCCAATGCTGGCCCGCATCTTCCACGCTTCGGAAGTGATGGTCAGCTTGACGGTTACCGTCGCCACGATGGGCGTCGCCGTGGCAGCGCCGTTCGCTGGATCCATATCGGACCGTACGGGCCGAAAGCGTACCATTGTCTGGTCGTCGGCGGCGCTGGGTGTCTGCACGGTACTCGCGGCGCTTTCTCCTCACCTCAATGCGCTGCTCTTCTGGCGCTTACTGCAAGGCGTGTTCACACCCGGGATCTTCGCCGTTACCATTGCTTACATTCACGACGAGTGGCATGGCAGCGAATCGGGCCGGGCTACTGCCGCGTACGTGAGCGGGACCGTCGTGGGCGGATTCTCCGGACGCTTCATTTCCGGGTTCATCGCCTCACACTTCGCATGGCCGTGGGTCTTCGTTGTGCTCGGCATACTGAACCTCGGTGGAGCTGCCGCGATGTGGCGATGGCTACCCCGCGAGCGGCACCGGCCCAATCATCCCGAACAGGCGACCGGATTGACTGCCGTCGCCGAACATCTACGGAATCCGAAACTGCTGGCCACTTACGCGGTCGGCTTCTGTGTGCTGTTCTCGATGACGTCGTCTTTCACCTACATCACGTTCTACCTGGCCGCGCCGCCTTTTCGATTGCGCCCTGCCTCGCTCGGATCGCTGTTCTTCGTCTATCTCATCGGAGCCGCTATCACGCCTGTCTCCGGGCGTTGGATCGACCGCTACGGCCAGCGTGCCGCACTCGCTGCGGCGATCGGTATCGGAATCGGAGGCGTCGCACTCACGTTGGTTCAGAGTCTGACGGCAGTTGTCGCGGGGCTCGCGATCTGTTGCACGGGGGTCTTCATCGCGCAAGCCGCTGCAAGTTCGTATATCGGCGTGGCTACAGACCGGAACCGCGCGCTCGCTGTCGGACTCTACGCCACCTTCTACTACGCCGGAGGCAGTGGGGGAGCGGCTTTCCCCGGTCTCCTGTGGCGAAGTGGTGGATGGCCCGCGTGCGTTGTGCTGATCGCGGCGGTACAGGCGCTGACGGTGGTCATGGCCTTGACGCTGTGGTCGGGCGCGACGGGAATCCACTCAGTCGGGGACTCCGCTCCGGCGCCGCCGTGAGACTGTCATTTTGCTTCGCCACCGCAGGACGCGGGATCAGTCCAATAACCGTGCCGCGCGCGAACTATCGCCTCCGCATGCGTGGGAAGACGTACTTCGAGATTGTGGAACCCGGGCGAACAAGCCTTTACGGTGTATGTGAGTATGTATTGGCTGTGAATCTCTTCCCCGAATCGCGTGATCACATCTTCGAGGCCGCGCAACGTCGCAAACGATGCCTTCCTGCCGCCGGACGTATCGGCGAGAACCTGTGCGGCATTCGCTTTGGCAAGACGTGCCGGCTCCGTGATGGCACCCAACAGATCGACTCCTCCGGATTGTGGAAGATCCTCGGGCTTCGTTGTAAAGGGCGTCACATAGGATGAGTACACCACGGTGAACACCCCGGCACCGGACTTCTGCACCGATTTCACGACATCATTCAGCCTTCCCTTGCTGCCGCGGTCGCGACTCTCGCTGATCACAACGATGACGCGCCGCTCGTTTGCGGTGCGATGCTCGAGCATTTCGACCGATTCCTTGACGGCGTCGAGCATCCGGGCTTTCTTGCTCCACTGCGGCCGTATGTCCCGAAATGCCTCGGTCAATTTGCCGGGATCGCTGGTGAAGTCCTGAATCAGCTTCATGTCCTCGCCGAACGCGATCACCGCTGCCTGTCCTCGCTCGCCCGTAACCAGCGGTTCCATCATGCTGCCGATCTTCTGAATTTTCTTGATCGCAGCCGGAGCGGTGTTGTTGGCCTGGACGGCGACGACTACCGCAAGCGGGAACTGAACGGTATCCGAAGTATCGAGTTGAATCGGCTGCCGGCGCCCGTCATCGAGCAGGACGAAGTCGGCCAGTTCGAGCCCATCGACGAACTTCCCGTCCTTGGTTGTCACCGTTGCCGGCACCATGACGATCGGCACCGTGGTCCGAAAGGTCGTGTCCTGGGCGAACAGTGTGAAGACAAAGCAACAGCCTACGAGCGCCGGGGCGCTGCGAAACATAATCACAATGTCCTACTTAGCAATCCGACTTCCCCGCGATCCTGATTCAGACTTCGTGCGCGTCTTTCAGCAGACCGGCGATATCGGTGATCCCCACACCCGGGCCTCTGGGGATACTCATTCTGCCCTCCGTCACGGTGATCGGCGCACCGAACCAACTGCTGTACTTCTCGGTGCCGAGCTTGTACTCCTGATATTTGCCTACATCGGGCACAATCGACGTGAAGTGCAGCATATAGACGAAACCGAAGCCACCCGAGATGTGTACCGTCGTCGGCATCTTCGCTGCTGCCGCCATTCGCGCCACTCGCACGGAGCGGATCAAGCCGCCGTAATATTGCAGGTCCGGCTGCACGATATCGACCGCGCGATTTGCGATCATCCACCGAAAACGCCAATCGCTGTACTCCTGTTCGCCCCCGGCCACCGGGATCGTCAGAGTGTCCGCGACGATTTTCGTGTCTTCAATATGATCGAAGGGGCATGGTTCCTCGAAGTAGACTGCTTTGATATCCTCCAGCATCCGTCCAACGCGTATCGCCGTCGGCGGGTCGTACGAGCTGTTCGAATCGGCATGAATGTCGAAACTATCGCCAAACGTTTTCCGTACCAGCGGAATCAAAGTCTCCGTGCGGCGGGGCCTCGCATCGGCGTTGCGGCTCATTCTGCCGCCCACCCGGAACTTCAACGCTCGCGCGCCGGACTGCGCCACCAGCTTGCGTAGATATTCGATCTCCTGCTCGGGCGTAGTGTCCCGGCGCCCGCTTGCGACATAGATCGGAACGTCGTGGCGCACGATGTCCCCGAGCAAAGCTCCGATAGGCTGATTCGACACCCGCCCGAGCATATCGAGAATCGCGAATTCCACCCAGGCCTGTGCGGTCCACAACAGCAGCCCGTACATTTTGTAGTTGCTGTCCGCCCGATAGAACTCCCACAGCAGATCCTCCAGGTCGCGCGCATCTTTGCCGATAAAGAACGGAGCGACCAGCTTCTTGACCAGCTCATCGAGATACTCGGCGCGTCCCGGCTGGGTTACCGAAACACCTTCAGCGCCGTCCTTCGAGCGCACATGAATGAAATGCTCGCCGCCGCGCTGCAGAAGGCGGATGGATTCAATCACGATCGGAGACTTGAACTGGGACCGCCGCAAGACCGGGAGGGCGGCAACACGGTCCAACTCCCCAACGGAAACCGTCGTTTTGAGTTCAGCGGCGTGCGAGATCGCCGCGGTTGTCGCCGCTGTTGCCAGAAAGTGACGCCGATTCGTCTTCATCGCCATTCACTCTACAACCGATGCAGAAGTTTCTGCATCCCAGGAGCAGTCAGCCATCTCCAAACGGGCATGAGAGTCTTCATTACAGGCGCGACGGGTTACATCGGTTACGCGGTGGCAAGCGAACTGTCCCGCAATGCCCACGAGGTCTACGGCCTCGCGCGAACAGAATCGAAAGCGAAGCAACTCTCCGCCGCCGAGGTACTGCCGGTGATGGGCGACATGCAGACGCCCGGGTCCTATACGGAAGCCGCGCGCTCCGCCGATGTGCTGATCCACTCCGCAGCCGAATACTCGCCCCAATACATGGAACTCGATCGAGCAACCGTCCGGACTCTCATCGAGATCGGCCGGGCATCGAACGAACCAAAGCTCTTCATCTATACCAGCGGATGTTGGCTGCTCGGCAATACCGGTCCGCTGCCTGCGAACGAAAGCTCGCCCTTGAAGCCGCCGGCCATGGTGGCTCCTCGCCGGGACACCGAGAAGATGGTGGAGGCGGCGGATGACGGCCGGTTGCGGACCTTGATTCTACGCCCTGCCTGCGTATACGGCGGATCGGGCGGCCTTACCGCAACCTGGTTCGAAAGCGCCGAGCGCGAAGGCGCCCCTCATATTTTGGGCGACGGCACCTACCATTGGACGATGGTTCACGTGGCGGATCTGGCTCTCGCGTACCGGCGCGCGGCGGAGTCCGACCTGCGCGGCGAAGTTCTCAACATCAACGACCGTAGTCACGCAAGCGTCCTCGAGTGCGCGCAGGCCGTGGGCCGGGTTGTCAAGGGAGCGGATCGCGTGATCACGACACCCATCGAGGAAGCCACGCAGAAAATGGGACCGGTTGTCGAGTGCCTCACGCTCGATCAGCACGTCGATGCATCGAGAGCATCGCGCCTGCTCGGCTGGAACCCGCTGCATACCGGATTCGTCGATGGAGTCCGTCGATACTACGAATCGTGGAAGGCGTCGCGCTGATTCACTGAATCCTGCTCAGCGGGGACTGCGCCAGTAATTGCCGTAAACGATCCAATTGCTCCTGGGTCGACTGAATCATCCACGCCGCGACACCCGGACGCGCCCGAGCCTCGTCCAACACCTCCTTCGCTTCAGCGTCGTCGCCCAACCCTGTGAGAGCTTCGGCAATGGTCGCGCGAATCCAATAGCCTTCGTCGTCGGAAGGCTGCGGTTGGGAAGCTAAACGCTCGTTGCACAACCCGAGGACCCGACGGCGGGTCCGCTGCGCGAGGATGAAGTCGGCGATCGCTTCAGCCGGTGCAGGCGCTGCGTTCAGTGCGGCGCGGACGTTCAGCAGAAACGCCAGGTTGATGCCGTTGTAGTAATCGTTCTTGACGTAAAATCCCTTTTCGTACGCCCAAATCGACTTATCCAGGTGCGGCGATGCTTCCGTCAGGTCCCAGAGGCGCTTGTGGACGGCCCCGTACAGTCCCAGCGTTTCGGCATCGGTTGAGGTTTCGGGCGTCAACCCCTCGAGCATTTCATTGGCTTCCTGCAAGGCCGCTTGGGGCGTCGGCAGTTTGCTCTTGTAGGTTGCCAATGCCAGGCGCTGCAACACATAAACGTCGTTGGGCATCATCGTACGGATCACCGACAGCAGGCTTTTCGCAGTAATGAAGTCGCTGCGGTCGAACGCCGCTTCAACCTGGTCCATCAATGCCCGGACCGTCGGCTGTGTCGCATTCTCGGCGGCGGTCCCGAAATTCGTGGAGGCAGCCTCAGCCCGCAGGACTTCCTGTCTGGCAATGGCGGGGGGGTTCAAGTCTTTCAGAAACGTGTACACCGGACTATCGCACATTGCGTTCGACTCGATGGTCTTAATGGCCGTCCGCAGTTCGTCCCGCATTCGCTCGACTTCGCCAAAATCGATGCCCTCGCCGAGGTGATGATAGGTGCGGATCGCCACCTGCCCGATATCGAACGGAAACACCAATTTGTCTTCCGCGATCGTGATGGTGGTGAACGGCTTCAATGCGTGCCGCACTCCGAGTTCATAGAATGCGTTCGGATTGTAGGTGGAAACGTCGGCAATCACGACGTCTGCGTTCAACAACTGCTGGTACATCGGGACATTGATGTTGCCGGCGTGTGGAATCTCGTCGGCGCGCACGCACTGGAAACCGGCCGCCTCAGCCGCGGGCTTGATGATGTACTTGTATGACTTATCCAGATCGAGCAGACGCCCGGTCGGATAGTCCATCTTTTTTCCGAATCCCATGACAACGAAGCACGTTGGCATAGGAGGGAGATTATCACAGCTCGATCGAAATTACCCGAAGATTTCCGCCGCGGTACGAAATGTATTCGCGTGCGCCTCGGCGGTGAAGTCGATTGGGTTCGAATAGCCGCCGCCGAGCGTGACGACGAACGGCGCGCCGTATCTCCGGCATCCCTGCATCACCAGTCGATCTCGCCGGCAGATTCCTTCCTGTGTCAGCGCCAGTTTCCCGAGAGTGTCGCTGGCCAGGGCGTCGACGCCGCTCTGATAAAGAATCACCTCGGGCTTGAACTCGAAGATTCGCGGCAGCACCTGGCTGAGAGCTTCCAGATAAGTGTCATCCGGCGTGCCGTCCTCGAGTTCGACATCGATCTTGCTGCGCTGCTTCCGGAACGGGAAATTATTCCGGCCGTGCATGGAGAAGGTCAGCACATCCGGATCGTTCTCGAATATCAGCGCCGTGCCGTCTCCCTGATGAACATCCAGATCGATTACGGCGGCGCGCCGGAGTCCCTGTTCGGCGCGGAGCGACAGAATCGTAACGGCAAGATCGTTGAAGACGCAGAATCCCGAGCCCTCGCCCGGAAAGGCATGATGCGTGCCTCCGGCCAGGTTCCCTCCGAACCCGTGCTCCAGGGCGTGCGCCGAGGCGCTCAGTGTCCCGCCGACCGAAGCCAAGGTTCGCCTCACCAGCGCATCCGACCAGGGAAACCCGATCCGGCGCAGAACCGCCGCCGGTAATGTGCCGTCTATGAACGCACGCACATATTCCCGGTGATGCGCGCGCTCGATGGCGCGGATCTCCGCCATCGGAGCCTGCTCGAGAACGAAGAATCCGTCTGCCGCCAGACGTTCACGTAAGAGCGCGTACTTCCGTACAGGAAACTTATGGCCGGGAGGCAGTGCGATTTCGTGGTGGTCGCAGTAGTACAGCTTCACGACAGAGCTATTGGAGCGTGTACCGGCGCTGCGACATGCCGCCGTCACGAATCACCACCGTCTCTTCGTCGGTCTTTACGTTTCCGCTGACCACCTGAAGGCGATACGACCCGACCGGCAGATTGAACACCGCGGGTGTTCGCTGTGACCGGGGCTGCCCGTTGAGGATGATGGTTGCGCCGGGAGGATCGCTGCTCACGCTCAAAGTTCCCGTCCTCCGGTCGAGGTCGATCTTATAGTCCGCTTCTTGGGGGATCTCGAATATACGATACGCATCGCGATACCCGTCGAGACGCGCCAGCAGGGTGTGCCGTCCTTCTGTGAGGATGACGGAGCAAGGTGCTACGCAGGCCTGCGCGGCATCCCCATCGAGGACAATCCGCGCGCCCGGCGGGGTGGTGGTGATGCGCGTGGCGATCTGATCGACGACAGGCTTCCTCGACGCCGGCGGTTCGGTCCGCTTCGAAACCTGGGGACGGGTAACCCGTGGTCTCGGCGCTTCAGCCGGGGGTTCAGAGGTATCCTGCGATTCCTCTGGCGTCGTTACCGGGGGAGTGGCGGGTTTGGCAGGCTCGGCCGCCGGAGGATTCGCGGTCGCAGCCGCAGAGGGTGCGGTCGGGCTCGGCTTATTGCGGTCGTCGGCGGCGGCCGGGGTGGATGTGGTGTTTTCGCTGACGGGGACCGGCGGCGGCGCGGCGTACTGCTTCTGATACCAGATCAAGGCTCCCGCGGCGATCAGGATCAGCGCAGTGAATACCAGCACGACGTTCCGAACCGTGTGCGTTTCGGCATCGTCCAGCCGTTCGTGACGCAGCAGAGGAAGTGGGGGAACGACGGGCGCGGCCCCCTCACCGGCAGGCGCATCAGCCGCCGGCGGAACAGGTGCCGGCGCGAGCGTGGCGACCGTAGCCATCGTCTGGCTGGATCCACGCGGAAGCGGCATCCAATCAGGACGAAGTCTACACGCTGATTCCAGGCTCGACAGAAACTCGGTGCAGATGGGAAATCGGTCTGCGGCCTTCTTCGCCAGGGCACGACGGAAAACGGCATCAACTTGAGGGTCAAGCGTCGGGTTCAGAAGTTGCGGCGCTACGAAATCTTCGCGGCAGATCTTGTACAGCAGTGTCGGCAAATACTCAGCTGAGAATGGCTTTTCACCCGTCAGAATTTCGTAGGCGATAACGGCAAGGCCGAACTGGTCGGCGGTGCCCGCCACGTCACCCCCTTCGATCTGCT
Organism: uncultured Acidobacteriota bacterium; assembly: GCA_963720745.1. Taxonomy (GTDB): domain Bacteria; phylum Acidobacteriota; class Terriglobia; order Bryobacterales; family Bryobacteraceae; genus TMP-7. The sequence goes on along the minus strand of CAVRGO010000004.1, from coordinate 388,929 downwards.
CGGGCGACATGTAGCTGGGCGTCCCCATCATCATCCCGGCCTGGGTCATCTGATGCGAGAGGATCCGCGCGACGCCGAAATCCGTAATCTTGGCCGTGCCGTCATCGTGAATCATGATGTTGGCTGGCTTGATGTCCCGGTGGACGATGCCCTTCTTGTGGGCGTAGTCGAGCGCTCCCGCAGTCTGGCGCAGCGCCGAAAGAAGGAAATTCTTATCGCGCGGCGGATCGCTGTTCAGGAGTTTCTCGAGCGGCGGGCCGTTCACAAACTCCATGAATATGTACGCCAGCCCCTGCTCTTCGAGGATGTCGTAGATGGTAACGATGTTCGGATGCGACAGGATGCCGGCGGATTGTGCTTCGCGGAACAGCCGGTCGCGCAGTCGCTCGCGCTCAGCCGGGTCGGTCAGATCGGACAGACGAATCGTCTTAATGGCGATGGTCCGGCCGATGGCAGGGTCCAGGGCACGGTAAACAACGCCCATGGCGCCACGTCCGAGCTCGCCTACTATTTGGTATCGCCCGACTTGTTGCACCGTGTATCGGTATTGTAGCGCAGCGGGACGTCTGAACTCGATTCAAGAGACTCCCGAAGCTTGGCAGTGACAGAGTCAAATGTCACTTTCAAAGTTGACGGTATAACGCTGATATCAATCCGTTTACCGCAATTCAAACCGGTCTGTCGAAGATCCGATTGTCAACATAATCGAAAACTTGACATGTTTCAGCTAGATGATTGGAAACAGAGACGTTGACATCAGCCACATTCCCATCGACTAACGAGGGGGATTGACGGCGGGCGATATCCTTGCCATACTTCCATCGATAGACGATGGGAGAGCAATTCTGGTCGGCTATGAACCGGTTCAGCAGAAAGCTGAATTACCTGATGCGGCGCGAGCCGTTCCGCAACGACCTGGTCGAGGAGTTGGAGTTTCATTCGGCCAAAAAAGTGGAAGGATACAGGGCCGACGGTCTCCCTCCGACCGAAGCCGCCGCGAAAGCCCGCCGCGAGTTGGGGAATGTCGGCCTGGCCGCCGACGAGTGCCATGACATTCGCGGCTTCCCCCTCCTTGAGCAGTTCATCCAAGACATTCGATATTCCCTGCGACTCTTTCAAAAATATCCAGCCTTCACGATCGTAGCCGTGCTGTCGCTCGCGCTGGGAATTGCCGGTAACACAGCCGTGTTCAGCATGATCAACGCGATCCTGTTGAAGCCGCTGCCGTTCGCGGACCCCGATCGCCTCGTGCGCATTACGGAGTTCTATCCGAAGGCGCTCCTGGTTTACTTCCAACAGCATTCCCGAACCATGGACATCGCCGCGGTGAGCCCTGGAACCGAAATGAACGTTACCGGACAAGGCCCGGCTTTCCGGATTACCGCGAGCAATGTGTCGGCGAATCTGATGGAAGTCCTGGGCGCGCACGTCGAGCGTGGCAGGCCCTTCGCTGCCGGCGAGGGTCAGGCCGGCCGCGATCGTATCGCGATTCTCAGTCACGAACTCTGGACCACGCGCTTCCACTCCGACCCGGACATTATCGGGCGCTTACTGACCATCAATGGAATGGACCGGCAGATCGTCGGCGTCCTACCTCCGCAGTTCAGGTTTCCATCGCCTCGCGTCCAGATTTGGCTTCCCGCCGTGCTCGATCCCTCCGACATGGAGGACTACTGGGGAAGCGAATTCGTGCCATTGATCGGCCGTCTGCGTTCCGGTGCGACACTCGAGCAAGCCAAGACGGAGGTCCACTCCCTGGCCGCTCCGATATGGCGGATGTTTCCTTTCCCGATGCCACACAACTTCAATGCGTCCGCGTCAGTCATGTCACTCCAGCGGGACCTTGCGGGCGACGCACGGGGGCGCCTGTTAGTGCTGCTCTCGGCTGTAGGTACCGTGCTTGTGATCGCATGCGCCAATGTCGCCAGCCTGCTGATGGCGCGAGCGACGACGCGACGACGCGAGATCGCCCTACGGGCCGCTCTGGGGGCCGGCCGTTCGCGAATCGTACGTCAGTTGCTGATCGAAAGTGTCGTACTCGCGATGGGCGCGGGGGCGGCGGGTGCTCTGTTGGGCGGGTTCGCGCTCACCATCTTCCGTTCGGCACTTCCGAGCGAAATGGTGGGCGCTGTACACGTAACAATTGATTGGACAGTCGCCGCATTTGCTGCACTCCTGTCGCTCGCCGCAGGCATCTCGTTCGGCATCGTGCCCGCCCTCGGCGCTTCGCGGCTGGACCTCGTCGAAGCGTTCAAAACCGGAGGGCTACGATCGACCACCCGCTCGTCTCTCCGGTTCCGAAGTTGGCTCATCGCCGGTGAAGTGGCGCTCACTCTGGTGTTGGTGATAGGCGCCAGCCTGCTGATCCGCAGCTTGTACGCACTCTCGATGGTCGACCCCGGGTTCAATCCGCATCATATTCTGACGGCGAAAATCAGCCCCGATTCGTTGTTCTGCGCACAGCGGGACCCGTGCGTGGAGTTTTACTCGCGCTTTCTCGAAGAAGCCTACAATGTACCCGGCGTCGTTGACGCGGCACTCGCCAGCACAGTGCCGCTGGATGGCACCCTGCCGAGCGTCGCCGTCGATATCCAGGGCCACCCGAAAACTGCGGACTTCCCTGCTCCGATGCTTTGGACCGGCGCCATCACCCCGGGCTATCTGCGCTTGATGCATATCCCGCTCCTCGCCGGACGCGCGTTCACCATTCGGGACACACGCACGTCCGAACCGGTGCTGCTTATCACCGCTTCAACCGCCAGGCGCTTTTGGCCGGGGGAGGACCCGATCGGCAAACATATCAAGGTAGTCTGGGAACCGCGCTGGAGGACGATCATCGGGGTGGTCCCCGACGTCCGCCAACACAACCTCGCCAACCGCGTCCCGGCCTCCGTCCGCGGCGCCATCTACATGCCCTACTCGCAAGCGGTGGGTGCGGATCATCGGATCCCGGCGGTGATGAACCTGATCGTCAAATCCGCAGGTTCAGCCCAGGACACAGCCGAGGGAATCCGCCAACTCGCCGCTGCTCGCATCCCGAATATCCCGGTGGGGAAAGTGCAGGCCCTCGAGCAGTTGATGGATGAATCAGTCGCGAACGTCCGTTCCATGACATGGCTTTTCCTGAGTTTCGCGGCGGTAGCGCTGATCCTGGCGACCATCGGAATCTACGGTTTGGTGTCGTACTCCGTCGTACAGCGGACTTACGAGATCAGCTTGCGAATCGCGTTGGGAGCAACTACCCGCGGCATGATCGGGATGATGCTCATTCGAAGCCTGCGGATTGTCGCCGGAGGAACGGCCGCGGGATTGATAATTGCGTTTTTAGCGACGCGAGCACTTTCGGCGCTACTTTACAATGTTGCGCCCGCCGATCCCGTGGTCTACGCCAGTGTCTCCGCCGTGCTGATCTCGGTATCGGCACTCGCGAGCTTCGTGCCAGCCTGGCGGGTTTCCCGCATCGACCCAGTGCGAAACCTGCGCGCTGAATAGAAGGACGCGGTTCCCACACAGGGTAAAGTTCTTAGTCCGGGGTGCCGATACTGCGTACGTGAAGCCGAATGGTACGCGGCTCGAATTCCTGCGTAATACTCAGAACCCCGATGGCGGATGGGGCTATTTCGCCGGCAAACAGTCCTGGCTGGAACCGACAGTCTATGCGGCTCTCGCCTTGTGGGGCGATCCGGCATCAGCCCCGGCTTGCGAACGAGCCTGGAATCTCGTCTCATCCTGGCAAAACGAAGATGGCGGCTGGCGCCCGAATGCGCTGCCGGCTGCATCCATATGGGTGACTGCGCTGGCTGTGACATTCGGCGACGTCCGCGGCAGTAGCACCGCAGTAGATGCTGGCGCCGGCTGGCTAATGAATACCGCGGGTGCTGAAAGCTCACTGCTGAACCGGGCTCTCCGGGCGTTTGGCGTTGCCGCCGTGGAACGAGACGTCAGCGATAAAGGTTGGCCCTGGCGGAAAGATACTTCGGCCTGGGTGGAACCAACCGTCCATTCACTGGTCGCGCTGAGGCGTGCGGCGCGAACCAGGCAGAACAGGACCCTGGCGGCACGGATTCGGTCAGGCGAACGCATGCTCGCCAGCCTGCGCTGCGCCGATGGAGGATGGAACTATGGCAGTCCGCGCGCCCTCCATGTGGCCTTGCCTTCCTATATTGAAACCACCGCTCTAGCTTTGGTCGGGTTGCAGGACCAGGCTCCGCCGGACGCGCTCGAATACGCACAGCGCCGCTGCTCGGCCGGGCATGCCTCCCCGCTCGCCTCGGCGTGGATGAAGATCGCCCTTCGACTTGCCGGCGTGCCTGTTCCGGAGTCACCGGTCGAGGTTGAAGAAGCAGACGTGATGCTCGCGGCATTGGGCGCGATGGGTGATCCGGAGGGGAACTGGCGGCTGCTGTCGAGGGGAGCGCCGCAGTGAACTGGAGAGTCTCGCGCCGTGCATTCGTGCCGGTGGCAGGAATCGCAGCCACAGCCAGTTACACCACTATGAGCAGAAAGACATCAATTCCGTTAGAGCGTCTCGAAGGCGAAAAATCTGCGGTTTTCGTATCCAGCGGCCTGTCATATTCCTCCGACCTGGTGCGGCCGATGCTCGATGCGATTCGCGCGTGCGGACTCGAGGTCCGCGGCAAGAGAGTTCTCCTCAAGCCAAACCTCGTGGAATTCGACAATGCAACCGCAATCAACACGGACCCTGCCGTGCTCGCCGCAGCGTATGAAGTATTTCGCACGTTGGGAGCCGGCTCCGTAACGATCGGTGAAGGCCCTGGGCACCGCCGCGACACCTTCGACCTGGCGAGACAAGCGCACTACGGCGAAGCCGCCCCGGAATTCCATCACCGTTTCACCGACCTGAACCGCGACGATGTCACTGAAATACAGGGATTTGCGGACGAAGGCAGCATTTTTCTCCCCAACACCGCACTGCGCGCGGATCTGATCGTCTCGATACCCAAACTGAAAACGCACCACTGGGCCGGCGCGACCTTATCAATGAAGAACCTGTTTGGGCTCGTTCCCGGATCGGTGTACGGGTGGCCCAAGAACCGGCTTCATTACATCGGAATCACACGGTCGATCCTCGAGTTGAACAGGTTATTCCGAAATACATTCGCCATTGTCGACGGGATTGTCGGCATGGAAGGCAATGGACCTATCCAGGGAAAGCCTAAACAGTGTGGAGTCCTGGTGTGCGGCAGCGACCTCCGCGCCGTCGACGCGACGTGCTGCCGGATTATCGGGATCGACCCGGTTAAGGTGGATCATCTGCGGGATGCCTCGCTGCTGGGCCACCTGGAAGAGAGTCGGATTGTGCAAAGGGGGCAGGATCCCTCCGCATCACGAACAGATTTCGAGCTTGTGGCGGAAATGGCGAAACTACGGCCCCAGCGGTACTAAGCCCTAAGGAGTAAATGCCGAATGACGAGACTATGTCGAGATTCAGAAGCACCCATGACGACTAACTCCGATTCTTACTACGGCACCACGGGCTCAACTGAGACTTTTCAGACCGACCTTCTAAGGAGTCTGGCTGATTCTTTAGCAAACGGTCCGATGTTAACTTAGCATCAGCAACACATCAGCGGGTTGCAGGGAGAGGAGAACTAAAGAATGACTCGAATCGCGAACATGGTTTGGAAGCTGCGGATCTGGAAAGATACGCGCGGCCAGGACCTGATTGAATACGCACTCATGGCGGGCTTTGTTGCCGTAGCCGCCGGGGCGATCATGCCCACGGTTGCGACCAGCATCAGCACGATCTTCAGCAAGATTTCTAGCACGATGTCTTCCGCCGCCACACAGGGAAGCTAAGGCTAAACTTCGTCTGTGGGCCGCCCAGGGTCCCTGTCGGATCGGGCGGCTACGCTGGCTAATGTCCACACCCAACCCGCTACCCTTGTTCTTTCGGTGGCGGCATGAGCCGACGGCAGGCGGCGCTTGAGAGGTACCGCCTGCACCGACTCTCCTCTCGAGCAGCACCCGCTCAGTGCACCGCCTGCACGGACTCACTCAGCGCAAGAAATTCACCGCAATCCGATAAGTCCCCTTCGTCGTCAAACGAAAACTCGCGAGGCCTTCCTAACACCTCTAACTCCGCATTCGCCTGTATCTTCTCTAATAAGTTCTCACTCAGTGCGAGCGTTGCCAACGATAACGAATTTCGAACCCAACCCATCGTAACTTGCGATAAGTCAACTTTTCCGACTGTCGGGATTACCCGCTCGAGCGCCTCACGATCGCTGGAAAAGTGCGCCGGAGTCCGAATTGCCGCGAGCGTCGAAGCCGTCAGCGAGTTGATCTGCGTCGGACGCCAGTCGATCTGATCCAGCAACCGCTCGTGACACGCATCCGCTAGGCCGAGCCCCGTCGCGTTCCCATAACTCAGATCGCTGAGTCCTCGTATGTACAGCCGCTGAATCGGATAGGCGGTGTTCCAGGGATTGTATTGGCCGTACACTCCACGATTCACAACCTTGGTATCCATGCCGGCCCCGGAATAGTTCTTGCCGATTTCATCGATAATCAGCACATCCAGCGGGAACGGAATCCGTCCCATCCACGACTTGGTCAATTCGAGCAGTTCCTGTTCCCTTTGCTCCATCACCGCGACCGGCACCGCGGCCACCTTAGCGGTGTTGTGATAGGCATCTTCGAGGATGGCCATGCCGCCGAGAATTTTTCCCGACGACAGAACCTGTCGCCCGATGCTGCGGATCACCTTCTCGAGTCCTATGTTGTACGCATACGTGTGATAGCGTTGAGCTCCGGCAAATTTACCGAGCCCGATCGCCATCATCTTGAACAGCCCGCTTTCGATTTTGCCCTCGAAATCGGTGTGCCATTTCACACGGTTCACCAGGAACGCGCCGTCGCTCTCGAAAGCGTTCCGGTCCATGAAGCACTCGATGCCCTCGGGCGACGTGCCCAGCGGCACAACATCCAAACTGCTGTTGACGGGACAGCCAACGGTCGCCTCGTGAATTCCGTAGTGCGCCAGCACATCGGCCTGACCCTCGGCGGTCGCCGCACCGTGGCTGCCCATCGCGGGAAAGATGAAGGGCCGCATGCCTTGCGATTTCCAGAACTCGACGACGGACCGGACGATGGTGGCGATATTCGCGATACCGCGACTGCCCACCCCTATGGCGACCTTTGCGCCCGGCTTCAACGCGGAGGCGAAACCCGACGTCTGCAATTCGCGTTTCACTTCGGCCGGAATATCGGACAAGCGGCGGTCCGCAAACTTCTGGCGTACGGCAACCATTCGTGGCAAAGCGACCATAACCGTCAGGATATAGCACTCGGCACGGTGCCGGTCGGGGGAATTAGACGTCGAGCCCGACGGCGCGCATCAATTCGAGTGCGTTACTTCGCTCCACGATGCCGGCCTTCAACCGGAAATCGAAACTGATGCGCCCGTCCTCAAGGTGGTCCTCGAAATGTACGTTCGCCGCCATCGGCCCGAAATCTTCTACGATTTCGGTCAGCGCCAGGTCGTGCGTCGTCACTAACCCGATGGCACCGCCTTCGACGAGGCTCCGTACCACCGCCTCGGCGCCAATGCGGCGGTCGTGCGAATTTGTCCCGCTGAGCAGTTCATCTAACAGGAAGAGTACGTGCTTTTCGGTTCCCGTCATCTCGACGATCTGCCGCAAACGAGTGATCTCGGCGTAAAAGCGCGATTTCCCGTCTTGCAGCGAGTCCAACACTCGGATCGAGGCTCCCACCGCAACTGGCGACAGCACGAGTTTCGATGCCATCACCGGAGCGCCGGCCCAAGCCAGGACCGCGTTGAGGCCGACCGAGCGCAGCAACGTGCTTTTGCCGGACATGTTGGAGCCGCTGACGATTAGCAGGCGCGGCTCGCCGCCAAGCGCAACGTCATTAGGAACGCACCGCTTCGGGCTCATCAGCGGATGCTGAAGACCGAAGGCTTCAAAACGCGGGCCCTCGTCCACCAGTTCCGGGAACGTCGACGTCGGGTGCTCATACGCAAACGACGCGAGAGAAGAAATGGCCTCGAGTTCTGCGATCGCCGCAATCCAACGGCCCACGTGCGGCCCGGTCTCCCGGCGCCAAGCCTCGATACCCATTGCCGCCTGCTCCCGCCACAACAGCGCCGGACCGATGATGCGGACCAGAAGGTGGTCGGAGGAGTCCAGAAGCTCGACCCACCGTTGCAAACGCACGATGCGGCGCGAGGCCGGCAGCCCGCGAATATCCAAGTCCTCGCGCAGCCTCCGCAGACATGGACATACGAATTGCTCTCGCTCGATCCGTTCGAGCAGCAGCGATAGGATTTGCAGGTCATGCGCAGCGGTATCGACCCCCGCGATCACCGCGGCTGTCCCTTTCCGAAGGAGCGCGCCGGCGATGACGTCCAGAATCACAGCCGCGATGAATGGCCGCAGACCGTACCAGTGCGCCATGAAGCCAACGAATGCGATGATGCTAAAAACGGCGAGGATCGGGGCTGCCGCGCGCGCGCCCTTAAAAAAGCGGATAGGTGGTGGTGCGCCCCACTCCGCCAACCTCTCCGCGTGAACGCCCGCTCGTATGTCCTCGCCGAGCAGCGCCACGTCTTCGCGTAATTGCACGTCGCCGCGCATTTCCGTAACAGCGCGTTGACGCTCGCGTACTTCGGTGGTCGACGCCGGACGAAGCAGCCAGGACGCCAGGGTGTGCTCTCCCGCCGCAGTTCGCGCTGTCGAAAGCAATTCGAACAATGATCCGCGGCCGAAGAGGTCCAGATCGCGTGCGTAAACGTGCGATTCTCCGTCGAACTGTTCGCCCTGGCTTCCTGTGCCCGGCCAACGGTCGCCGAGCCGCAGCAGACCGCGTTCGTAATAGCTGATGCCGCGTTGCGCAAATTCCTGGCGCCGGATGACACGTTCGTGATAGACCACCAGCCCTATGAAGATCGCCAGCGGAATCAGCAGCCACCAGCCGGATAGAATATGCCAGGCGAAGGCGGGAACCGCCATCAGCACCGCGGCCAGCGCTATTCCCAAACGGAAATTCCCCACTTGAATGCCGCGCCGCACCGAAGCGTCGAGTCCGCTGCCCCAGCGCGTTTTCCGTTGTTCGTAATCAGCCTGCGGGTTGGGAAGATCCGTCATGAGCTTCAGCCAACAGAATAGCGGACGCGATGCGTGCTGCTGGTATGCTGTGTTCATAGCACAGCGCCGTCGGGAGCGGCGCGTCCACAGATGGCCTTTGTCACCGTATCTGGTGAAGCGGGATGCCGGACCGAGGAACTGGCGCGTTCGCTCGCGCAACGGCTGCACTCGCAGTTTCTCCATTCAGCGAAAATTGACGCGATGATCGCCGAGGAGTTCGGCGGCGAGATTCCGGACCGTGCATGGGTCGCCGCCGTCACCAGCATCATCGCCCGCCTGGGGCTCGAGGACGATCTCGTGATCGCGGCTATCGGCGCCGAGCGGCTGCTGAGCCGCGTGGCCGGCGTACTTCGCGTCTTCCTCATGGCCCGGGAGACATACCGGATCGGCGTCTTGATGGTCGATCAAAGGCTCGACCGTCCTACCGCCGCGGCGCGGCTTGCCGACAGGCAGGTAACGGAACGCGGTAAACGCAAGGCGCGCTTCGGCCGAATCAATCCGGCCATAACGGATTTCGATATGGTCCTCAACGCGGAATCGCTCGATACCGAGCAACTCGTCTCCATCGTCGAAACCGCCGCGAGAACCCGTGGCATTACGGATTTCGGGCGCCTCTCGGCGGCTGCCGAGGCCCAGATTCAATTTCAATCGAGGCTTCAGCTTGCCCGCTACGGCATTGCTCCCGCCGGCAAGGTGAAACTCGCAAGGAGGATGTTCGGTCACCCGAGCGAGGAGTTGTTCGCCAACCTTCTCGATTTCTATCGCATCGCGTGGGATTACGAGCCGCGCAGTTTCCCGTTGCAGTGGGATAAGGACGGCAAAGTGATCGAAGCATTCACACCGGACTTCTACCTGCCGGAATTCGACCTGTACGTCGAACTCACCACGATGAAGCAGGCCCTCGTCACGAAAAAGAATCGCAAGGTCAAGTTACTGAAGGCGATTTATCCGCACATCAACATACAGGTCTTTTACCAGAAGGATTTTCAGGACCTGATCTTCAAGTACGGCCTCGAGGCCCGTCTGGTGGCATCGCATGAAAAGCGCTGAACTGCCCGACGGTATCGAACGCATCCTGTTCACGGAAGAACAGATCGCCGCGCGGATCCGCGACGTGGCGGCGCAGATCTCCGAGGATTATCGCGAGCGAAGCCTAAAGCTGATCTCGATCCTGAAAGGCTCGGTATTCTTCCTGACCGCGCTGGCACGAGAACTGAGCATCCCGGTGAAGATTGATTTTCTGGCAATCTCAACGTTCTCAGGCCAGGCTCGCGCTCCCGGGATGGTTCGGATTGCGAAAGATCTGGACGATACGATCGACGGCGAAGACGTGCTGCTGGTGGAAGACATCGTGGACACCGGATTCACTACGCGCTACTTGATGCAGACACTCGCAGGACGAAGCCCCAATTCGATCGGCATCTGCACCCTGCTCGATCGCACGATCCGCCGCATCGTGCAGGTCCCGGTACAATATCGCTGCTTCGAGATACCCGACCGCTTCGTCGTCGGTTTCGGGCTCGATTACAAGCAGTTGTACCGGAACCTCGGCTATATCGCGGTGATGAACCCGGACGCCCGCTGAAGGGTGGCCTCCGCCTTCTAGAATTTGTAGGCCGGCGGTTTGATACCCTTCACGCGAAGATACACCTCGGCTTGCCCTCTGTGGTGCGCCGTGTGAGTGAAATAACTCCAAAGCCACTCGAATCCGGTCAAGTTCCGGGCAGCGGGCCCCTGTACGGAATCGAATCGCTCCGGTGTCATAGCAGCGACAGCGTTGTTGCAGAAGTCGAACGCCGAGCTCAGAAAACCCACGGCGGTGTCCTTGTCTACGGCGACCTTCTGAGGATTCTTGGACCACTCAGCGATCTTGGCTGGAAGTTCCGGGCGCGCCATGCCGCTCGCATTGGCGCACGCACCAAGATCTGCGGCGGCGATGTGCGCCATCAACTGTCCGAAGCTCATCTCTTCCGGATTCGGTCGGAAATCGTAGCCCTCCGCCGGCATGGCGTTGGCTACGGCAAGCGTGAACTCGCCGGATACTTTCCAGTGCTTCGCGAGTGCATCCTTTACGGTGGTCTGGCCGGTGGCCGCAATGCCGGTTGCGGCTATCAAAAGCAGCAGAAGTTTGATTTTCATGTCTTCGATCTCGCCTTCAGAGCAAACGGAGTATACGACAACAGCAGGTGGTCGATCATGAAGTACGGAATCCCGAGCCTCTGGTCGAGGTCGTCGGCGATAGATCTTAGCGTATCGTTTTCGAGAAGGGCCGATTGCGTCTGAAGCCGGACGCTGAACAAATCGTCGATCGGAGTCCGTTTCGCGGTGGCGGCCGGACCCAACCGGCTATCGATGTACTGACGGACGCGCTGCTGGTTGGCTGCGTACACGTCCGGGTGCGATTCGAGGCACAGTTCGTTTATGATACCGCTCATATCGCTCAGCGCATTGAATACGGTTTCAACCGACTGCGCGATGACCGCCGAACCCACGCGGAACCGTTCCATCAGCCATGAGATCCGCCGATCCAGCTTTCCAATCTGAATCCGGATGCCGGCCAATTCGGAGCCGAACAGGTGGTATTGGGCCTGGAGGTCGCGGCTGTGGCGCTCCGAAATGATCAGGAACTCGAGATACCGATCGGCGTTAGCGGACTTCGCCGCCTCGGAAATGCTGACGTAGAACAGCCGCATTAAATCGACAAAGATCATAGCGAGCGTTTCCGTTACAGACCGGAGCGCTTCGCGGCTGTCGGACGAGCCGGGCACAAATCCGGCTGGAGGAACATTGACGTTCTCCACGGATTCGATTACCTCGCCGGTTGAAAGCCGCGCCCGGGCCAGCGTGAACGGCGTATCCAGGTATTCCGCCGATAACTGGCCGGAAGCGATCCACGTCTCCCAGGTTTCCTGCGGCTGCAGCCGTTTCGGCAAAACCCGGCGGGGATTCAAGGCAGGAACTTCCGGATCCGTCGCGAACCAGATGTGGCTGATCTCGACCGCGGAGTTCGAGAGGTTTGTCGCATTCACGAAAAGATGCTCGACAGGGTTCCCGACGAAGTAGGCGCGGTGAACCGTCAATCGGAGGACGGTCTCGGGAGCAGCCGCATGAATCGAGAGTCCGCGTGCCTGTAATGCTTTGAGCAGGCGCGCATAACCATGGGTCTCGAACATGTCCACCCAATGCAAGCGGCTGAGGCGCTCCGGAACCGCGCAGTCATCCAGCCGGACCGGAATGAGAAAAATGCGTCCCTCCGGTTGCTCGTCCGCGACATCGAGGGCCTGTTTGATTTCGCGCTGCACATAACCGGCTTTGCTGATTGAATTCGTCGAAAGACACACCACAACGACTTCCGATGTCCGGACCGCCTTCGTAATTTCGCGATCCCAATCCTGGCCCGGCAGGAGGTCCTCTTCATCGAGCCATGGCTGGAGCCCATCGGCCCTCAGACGTGCGTACAGATCGCGCACGGCGCGCTTGTCGGCTGACGAGTGGCAAAGAAAGATCCTCGAATCACCCGGTGACATCATCTGAATTCGATCAATTATACGAGTCCGAATGCCGTGCGGGGCGTCGCCACAGTAGAATGGTGGTGCCCCCATGCCTCAGACTACCGACCAATTCGTACAACAGAACAAGCAGAAACTGCTGGATGAACTGAAGGACTTTCTGCGCATTCCAAGCATCAGCACACTGCCCGAACACAAACCCGATATCGATCGCGCGGCGCAATTCGTCGCCGACAGTCTGAAGAAGGTGGGGCTCGAAAACATCGAGATCATCCCAACCGCGAAGCATCCGCTGGTGTACGCGGATTGGCTGCACGCCCCCGGCAAGCCGACTGTGCTCTGCTACGGCCATTACGACGTCCAACCGCCCGATCCCGTCGAGCTTTGGGAGACGCCACCGTTCGAACCTACCGAACGCCAGGGCAATCTCTACGCTCGCGGCTCGGCGGACGATAAAGGCCAGATGTACATGCACATCAAGGCTGTGGAGGCCTTGCGCGCCGTGAATGGAACTTTGCCGTTGAATCTCAAGTTCCTGGTCGAAGGGGAAGAAGAGATCGGCGGGGAATCGATCGCGAAGTTCGTCGAGGAGAATCCCGCCAAACTGAAGGCGGATGTGGCACTGGTTTCCGACACGGCCTTGTATGCGGAAGGAATTCCGACCCTGTGCATCGGCTTGCGCGGATTGATCTACACCGAGATCGAAGCGAGCGGTCCGGCCCGCGATCTGCATTCCGGCCTGTACGGAGGCGCGGCGCCCAATGCCGTGTTCGGCCTCATCGAATTGTTGGCGAAGATGAAGAACGCCGACGGGCACATCAATATCCCGCGCATGTACGACGATGTGCAGGCTCCGGCGCCGGCCGAGAAAAAGAGTTGGGAGAGCCTGCCGTTCAGTGAAAAGGAATTTTTGGCGAAGGAAGTCGGATCGACTCGATTGACGGGTGAGCCGGGCTACTCCGTACTTGAAAAAGTCTGGGCCCGGCCGACTCTCGAAGTGCACGGCATCGCCGGCGGCTTCACGGCAGCGGGTGCGAAGACCGTCATTCCGGCCAAGGCCACCGCCAAGGTCAGCATGCGAATGGTGCCGAATCAGGACCCGGACAAGATCATCGCGGCGTTCAAGAAGTTCGTCAACGAGAACACTCCGGCCGGCATTACCACCGAGGTTCGCGTGCTCAGCACCGGACCGGGGATCATGGTGAATCCGGACCATCCGGCGATTCAGACCGCAGCAAAGGCGTTCAGCGAGATGCTGAAACGGCCCACGGTGTTCATCCGAAGCGGCGGCTCCATTCCGATCGTCGGCGATTTCGCGCGGCACCTCGGAATACCCACCATCCTCATGGGCTTCGGATTGCCCGACGACGGGCTTCACTCACCGAACGAAAAATACCGGATCGAGAATTACTACACCGGGATCATGACGATTGCCCACTTCTTCGAACAATACGGCCAGTGAACGCACCGATCCTGGGCGTTCGGCGGCATCTGACCACGTAGTTCGATCCGCGGGAGTCGTTTCGGTTGCGGTTTTCATGAGCCGCATCACCGGTTTGGTGCGCGAAAGCATCATGGCGCGCCTGTTCGGCGCCGGCCTCATTTGGGATGCGTTCAATCTCGGCTTCCGTATCCCCAACCTGACGCGCGACCTTTTCGCTGAAGGGGCCCTTTCATCCGCGTTCGTGCCGACCTTCACCGAATACCTCACAACCAAAAGCAAGGAAGAAGCGGCGCATCTCGCCAACCTGGTAGCGACAGCGCTGATCGTCGTAGTGGGAGGGCTGTGCCTGCTCGGAGTCGTGTTCGCACCCGCGCTGGTGTGGCTGCTCGCCCCGGGCTACGCGAATGTCCCGGGCAAGTTCGAACTCGCCGTCACGATGACGCGCATCATGTTCCCGTTCCTGCTGTTGGTGGCGCTCGCGGCACAGGCGATGGGTATCCTGAACGCCTGCAACCAGTTCTTCGTGCCCGCCCTATCCTCAACGTTCTTCAACCTGGGGTCGGTCACCATCGGGCTGGTCATCGGGTTCTGGGTGGGGCCGTATGTCGGCCTTTCGCATATCGCAGGAATGGCGATCGGTGTCGTGTGCGGCGGCGGATTGCAGTTGATCTGTCAATTGCCGAGTCTGCGCCGGTCCGGTTTCCGCTTTCGCCTGGCTTTCGATTTCAAGCACCCAGGGATGGTCCACATCCTTCAGTTAATGGGCCCGGCCATTCTCGGCAATGCAGCGACTCAGATCAACGTGATGGTGAACACAAACTTCGCATCGCAGTTGAGCGACCCAGTGCGCGGTTTTGACGGTCCGGTAAGCTGGCTCGGTTACGCCTTTCGCTTCATGCAACTGCCGCTCGGCATTTTCGGTGTCGCCATAGCTTCAGCCACGCTACCGGCGGTGTCGCGCAATGCGGCGCAGGGCGATCTCGACGGGTTCCGCCGAACGTTGTCGCGTTCGTTGTCGATGGTGTTTCTGTTGACCATCCCATCATCCATTGGTCTCGCAGTGCTCGGAAAGTCGATCATCGGCGCCATTTATCAAGGCGGCAAGTTCCAGGTCTACGACACTGAGCAGACCGCGAAGGCTCTGACTTACTATGCCGTCGGACTCGCCGGATATGCGGCGCTCAAGGTGCTCAGCCCTTCCTTCTATGCGCTGGGCGATGCGCGCACGCCGATGATGATCAGCCTGATCTCCATCGGCATCAACTTCCTCGTCGGCTATTCGATGATCCACAACACGAGTCTGGGACACGCCGGGCTCGCACTCTCCACCTCCGCGGTGGCTTTGTTCGGTTTCGTAACGCAGTTCTGGCTGCTTCGAAACCGTCTCGGCGGCATTCACGGGCGGTATCTGGCGGCGACCGTTTCGAAAATCGTCGCGGCTTCGTCGGCGATGGGCATCGCCATCTGGACATCCAGCCATTTCATGGAAGCACGATTCGGAGTTCGCCAGTTTGCGAGACTGCTCGACGTGGCCGTTTCCGTTCCGTTCGGATTCGGCGTGTACTACGTGGCCAGCAAGGCCTTGCACATTCCCGATCTCGAATCGTCCATCAGCGCGATTGCCGGCCCGATTCTGCGACGCATTCGGAGGCGGTAGGCACGTTCGAAGCCGGTTACCATGCCAACTCCTCCAGGCTTCGGCCCTTGGTTTCCGGCAACAGCGCCGCTGTTGTAATCAGGCCCGATACACCCGGAGCGATCGACGCAATCACCAGCGGACTACTCGCGGTGGAACCAACCAGAACAGCGAGGCCGTAGCCTGTCCCGAAGATATTCCTTGCTCCGGTCCGGTGAACCGGGCGCCGAGCACGGACGCTGCAGCACGGCCAATTCGTGCAAACGACCCGGCGAGAAGATATCGCGGCGTCTCATGGATACTACGGCGGTTGTGGTAAACCGAGCGCCAAAAATGAGATGCAAGCGCCACACCCACGAGTGATTCATTCCGGACAGCAACAGCGCTGCGGCAAGCAGCGGTCCGAAGATCAACCCCGCCGCCTGCGTCGTGAACACCAGCGTCACTAGCATCCCGCGGCGCGCCTTTCCCGCGTACTTGCTCATGATGGTTGCGCTTACCGGATAGTCGTCGCCGATCCCCATTCCGAGAATGAATCGAAAACAATCAACAAAAACTGTTCGTAGCGAAGGCGCAGGCGAGCGCCCCCGCCGCCAGTACGAGGCATTGAACAGATCGTAGGCGTCGGTGAAGAACCCATCCCGGAAATCAAAAGGAAATTCCAGTGTTGCCTCGACACGGATGCTTCATCCATCCGGTGGAGAAGAGGTGTCGATGCTCGGTATCGGACGTCGGTGGCAATGTAACGTCTAACCAACGGACTCCCCGCCGTGACCGTCTGTGACGAGCTATCGTGTTTCAGGTCAATGACATTCGTTCCATCATCCGAGTAAGGCTAACCGGCCCTCGCTCCCTCCGTCCAAAGGCCATGTCCGAAGTCCGTTTCGCTCTTCGCACGCTGCTGAAGAGTCCGCGATTTACCGTTCTGGCCGTTCTGGTGCTCGCGCTCGGCATTGGCGCGAATTCGGCCATGTTCACGGTGGTAGATTCCGTCCTGCTCAGGCCCTTGCCGTACCATGACCCGTCGCAGGTTGCCGTCATCCTTGGAGGCGAGGAGAAGAACGCGTCCGGAGCGCAACCGGTCACGCCGGGTGACTACATCGATCTTCGTAGCCAAAACCGGTCGTTCGAGGATATCGCCGCGGCCAACAGCTGGGGGCCGGTCCTCACCACTTCAGAGCGGGCCATTCGCCTGGACGGACTCCGCTCGTCGGCTAATCTGTTCGAAATACTCGGCGTACACGCGGCATACGGCCGACTGTTCAGACCGGAAGACGGCCGGGCGGACGCGCCGGAAGTTGCGGTTCTCACCTATGGCTTGTTTGAACAGCGCTTCGGCGGTGACACGAACATCATCGGACAAACCATCGCGCTCGACGGCAAAGCCCACACAATCATCGGCGTGACGCCGCGCGGGTTCTATTTCCCGCCATTCTGGGCGGCAAAAGCGTCGATCTTCGCGGTCAGCAGGTATCGTGCCGGAGAGGGCGGCGGCCGTGGTCCCGGCTTTCTACGACTATTCGCCCGCCTCAAACCCGGAGTGTCGTACAACCAGGCGCAGGTTGAGGTCAGCACCATCAGCCGCCGGCTCGCCCTCGAGTATCCGCGAACCAACGCCGGATTGACTCATTTCGTTACGCCGATTCACGAAATGTCCGTCGGGAGCATCCGGCCCGTACTGCTGGTGCTGTTCGGCGCGGTCGTGTGCACGCTGATGATCGCCGGCGCCAACATCGTAAACCTGCTGATCGCGCGCGCTTCTTCGCGCCTCAAGGAAATTGCCATCCGCCAATCGCTCGGCGCATCACGCGCTCACATCGCGCGGCAGTTCATTGCCGAGTCGATGCTGCTGGCGTGCGCGGGCGGCATCATCGGGCTGCTGCTCGCATGGTGGATTGTCCCCGTCTTTGTGGCGAGCATCCCCGAAGTGGGAGCGTTCACCCTGCCCCGCAACAACGAGATTCAACTGAATGCGACGGTGCTCGCGTTCAACTTCGCGGCAGCGATTCTCACCGCGATCTTCTGCGGACTCGCGACCGCGCAGCAGGTCGGCCGCATCGACGTCAACGCCGGATTGAAAGAATCGGGAAGAGGGCAGGTGGCAACGCGAGCCGGCCGCCGGGTCCGGAGTGTCATCGCCGCGGCACAGGTGGCGATCGCGCTGTTGATGCTCACGGGCGCAGGCCTGCTCGTCGAGAGTTATCGGAAGTTGCGAGCCGTCGATCCCGGATTCGATCCGGACGGAGTGGCCGCGGTTGAGGTCCGGCTCGCGGCTTCTTCGCATCGCGACGCGGACCGCCGCTCGCAATTTTATTCGGAGGCGCTCGAAGAGTTCCGCGCTCTCCCCGGCGTGGAATCGGCGAGCGCGGTGAATCACGTTCCGCTCGCGGGCGATCGATTCGGCACCACGCTGACCATCGGTGGTCGCCCTATGCCCCGCCCCGGCGAAACACCGAACGCGGTCTATCGGGTAGCCATGCCTGGCTATTTCTCCACAATGCGGATTCACATAACGAAAGGCCGCGATTTCACGGCGCATGACGACGAGAACACACCCGGAGTCGTCATCGTCAACGCCGCTGCTGCTCGCCATTTCTGGCCCGGCGAGGATCCCATCGGCAAGCGTATTCATCGCGGTGACGCGCTATCAAGGCATCCCTGGCTCACGGTGGTCGGAGTTGTAGAAGATGTAAAACAGCGAAGCTGGGCCGAAACGGCGGACGATGAGATCTACATCCCATATCTTCAGGATCCCGACTATCGCCACGATCCCGCATCGTTCCTGACGATGACCCTCGTCCTGCGGGCGTCGAACCCGGCATCGCTCGGGCCGGCGATTCGCCAGCGCATTGCCGCAATCGACCGCAATATCTCCATCTCGAACATCTTCGTAATGGACCAGGTGGTGCGCGATGTCACTTGGCAGCCGCGAACATCCATGACGCTGGTGGTGTTCTTCGCCGCGGTTGCCGCAGTGCTGGCTGCGCTCGGCGTCTACGCTGTCGTGTCGTTCATGGTCTCCGGACGTACGCAGGAGATCGGAGTTCGTATGGCGCTTGGCGCGCGGCGCGTCGATGTGCTCGCGATGATTCTGCGCCAGGCCCTGAGTCCGATCGGCGCGGGACTCGCGGCAGGATTCACAGCGGCCCTCGTTCTCACGCGATTGATGTCGAGCATGCTGTACGGAGTCCGCCCCACCGACCCAATCATTCTCAGCGGGGTTGCCGTGGGCCTCACGGTCGCCGCAGTACTGGCATCGTTGATTCCGGCGCGACGGGCAGCCACGCTCGATCCGATAGCCGCACTCCGCCACGATTGAACTATCGAAAGTTCGGAGGAGCGAAGAACGATAGGGGGTCGATTGAGACGACGCGCCAGCCGCTGTCCTCGCGAGTGAACTTCACGGTGACGGCCTGCCGGCGAACGTCGATTCGCAAATCGTCGCCCTTGCGCTTGAGCCGCAACTCCCAATCCAACTCGAGCGTGCGCTCGCGATCGTCACCGTTGTTCGAGATCGCAGAAATGCCGGAGTGCGCGTCAGCCTGCATCAACATGCCGTTGATTCCCGTGACGAGATCGACATAACCGGGCATCCGCGGATCCAGCCGCTTCAAAAACCCCGGAGCGTTGCCCTCGGCGAGTGCGGCCGCCATCTTCGCGACAACGTCCCAGATTTCCGACGCAGGGTCGGCTCGCGCGGCGGAAGCCGGCAGCACAGCCAGAATCGCCAGCAGGTCTCGACGTCTCATGTGCGGTAGCTCGCGTTGATGCGGATATAATCTTCCGTGAAATCGCACGTCCAGAACCGGGCCGTGCCACGCCCACGGCCACGGACCACAAACCGGATCTCGCATTCCCGCTCGTCGAGTTTCCGCTTCATCTCCTCTTCCTGAAAATCCGCAGCAAGCCCGCCCTGGCAAACCGGACGCCCCTGCAGGAAGATGTCAACCTTGGCTGGATCGAACGGGACACCCGCGTTCCCGGCGGCCGATAGTATTCGTCCCCAATTCGCATCCGAGCCGGCGATGGCCGTCTTCACCAGCGGAGAATTTGCGATCGACCGCGCAATCCGCTGCGCGCCTTCGTCATCGGCCAAGCCGGTCACGTCGATCGTTACCATCTTGCGCGCGCCTTCGCCATCGCGCACGATCTGCCGCGCGAGGTCCGCCAACACTTCCGTCAATGCCCGTGCGATCGCCTCGCGTCCGGCGCCTTTCGGCGCGACGCCCGAAGCGCCGTTCGCCAACACCGCAACCGTATCGTTGGTCGATGTGTCGCCATCAATACTGATCCGGTTGTAACTCGCCTCGATGCCCGCCGCCAGCATCTCTCGCAACTCGGCCGCACGGAGATCGGCGTCCGTGATGACGAACCCGAGAGTGGTCGCCATGTTCGGTTGAATCATCCCCGCGCCCTTGGTCATACCGGCGATTCGCACCGCCCGGCCGTCCACAGCAACTTCCAGCGAAGAGGTTTTGGCGACAGTGTCGGTTGTCATGATGGCGGCCGCCACCTCTTCGAAACGGTCCCCGCCGAGTCCCTTGACCAGTTGCGGAATCGCTTTCGTGATCAGCTTGGGGTTCAGCTCCACGCCGATGACACCGGTTGAGGCCGGCAGGATCTGTTCGACGGGCAGTTTTAGCTTCGCTGCCAGAGTCTCGCACGTAACTCTTGCGACTTCATCTCCGGTTCGCGTAGCGCAGTTCGCGTTTCCGGCATTGACGAGGATTGCGCGAGCGGCTCCGCGTGAAGCACGCAGATGTTTGCGGCTCAACTTCACGGGGGCCGCCTGTACCCGATTCTGCGTGAATACAGCCGCCGCGGATGCCAGGCGGTCCGAAACAATCAGGCCCAGATCGGGCTTCTCAACCTTGCGGATTCCGGCGTACATGGCCGAGAACCTGTAACCAACAGGGATCGTCAACAATTCCCGAGCACCTCTCTGTCCTGCACCGGATAACCGTTAAGGAAGGCTTGCACAGGCATGCGCTTGCGCCCTTCCAGTTGCACTTCGATGAGTTCAATTCCACTATCCGCGCCGCATCCCACGAACGCTTCCCGGCCGCGCACCCGCATCACTCCGGGCTCGCCGCCTTCCGATTCACGCGCCTTCCAGATGTAGAATCGCTGGCACCGGAAGAAAGTGTAGGTTCCCGGCCAGGGCGTGAACCCGCGCATGCGGTTCAGAACTTCGCGAGCGGGGCGATTCCAATCGATGAGGCCATCTTCCTTTTTGATGATCGGAGCCAACGTCGCCTGCGAATCGTCCTGCGGCTGCGGCGTGATCGCACCGCTCTCCAGACCCCGCAGTGTTTCGACCAGCAGATCCGCGCCCGCCTTGGATAGCCGCCGACCAAGTTCCACCGAAGTCTCCTCGGGACCGATATCCGTCTCCCATCTGAGGAGCATATCGCCCGTATCGAGGCCCGCGTTGATCTTCATCGTTGTGACGCCCGTGCGACTCTCTCCGCGCGCGATGGCCCACTGAATCGGCGCCGCACCCCGGTATTTCGGCAGTAGCGAAGCGTGGACGTTGATGATCCCATGCGGCGGAATGTCGATGATCGATTGCGGGATAATCTGCCCGTAGCCCACCACCACCATCGCGTCCGGTCTGAGCGTCTGTAATTCCGCAACGACGTCGGGCCGCCGCACGCGCTCCGGTTGGCGCACTTCGAGGCCAAGGCGCAGCGCGGCCTCCTTCACGGGAGAAATGGCTTCCTTTTGTCCGCGGCCTTTTGGACGGTCCGGCTGCGTGTAAACCGCGATAACCCGGTGAGCGGCTTCAACCACCCGCTCGAGTGTGGGCACCGCGAAAGCCGGAGTGCCCATGAAGACCAGGTTCATTTAGCTCCACTCGCCGGCCTTTTGCATCTTGCGGATCTTGCGGCGAATCAGATCGCGCTTCAACGGGCTCACGTGGCTGATGTAGAGCCTGCCGTTCAGGTGATCGGTCTCGTGTTGGAACGCTCGCGCCAGCAAGTCCTCGCCGGTCATCTCGAACGGCTCGCCTTTCGCATTCTGAGCGCGGATGGTCACCCGTTTTGCTCGCGTCACCTGTTCGCGGAAACCGGGAATGCTCAGGCACCCTTCCTCGCCGGTTTGCATACCGTCGCGTCCGATAATCTCGGGGTTGATCAGCACCAGTTTCTGCGCCGGATCCTCACCCGCTGAAGTATCGATCACTGCGACGCGCTTCCCGATGCCAATCTGCGGCGCCGCCAAACCTACGCCCTTGGCGGCATACATCGATTCGAACATGTCCTCGATCAATTTGTTCAATTCCGGCGTGTCGAAATCGCGAATCTCCTCCGCCGCCGACTCGAGTACGGTCTGCCCGTATTTGACGATAGGGTAGATCATCAGTAGTTCTTTACCTGTTCGATGTAGCCCTCAAAATTCCGTTTCGTTTCGCCCAGCGAGTCACCGCCGAATTTCTCCAGGAAGGCCTGCGCCAGTACGATGGCAACCATCGCTTCGCCAATCACACCCGCTGCCGGCACGACACAGACGTCGCTCCGCTCATAGGCCGCAAGAGCCGGCTCGCGAGTGGTCAACTCCACCGATTCGAGCGGCCGCCGCAACGTCGAGATTGGCTTCAAAAAGCCGCGGACCAAAACATCTTCGCCGTTGGTGATGCCGCCCTCGAGTCCGCCGGCGCGGTTTGCGCCGCGTGTGAAACGGTGCGCGACGCGATCGTAATGAATCGTATCCTGGACTTTCGATCCGTAGGCCATGGCGCCCTCTTCAGCGAGGCCCACCTCGACGCCCTTCACCGCCTGCATCGAAACGATCGCCTGCGCCAGGCGGCCGTCCAATCGCGAATCCCACGTGATGTGCGAACCCAAGCCGGGCGGTACGCCGCGGGCAACCACCTCGAAGATGCCGCCGACGGTGTCACCGGTACGGTAGGCGACATCCACAACTTCTTTCATGCGCGCTTCGGTCTCCGGGTCAACGCATCCCAGCAGTACTTCATCCTTACCGGCAAGCGCGACCAATTCCTCCCACGTTGCCTTGCGCTCCAGCCGGACGGAACCCACCGCGATGGCGTGGCTCAACACTTCGATGCCGAACTCCGCCAGCAGCGCCTTCGCCAGCGCCCCAACCGCGACCCGCGCCGTCGTCTCCCGCGCACTCGCCCGCTCGAGCACGTAGCGCGCATCTTCGAAGTTGTATTTCAGTACCCCGGCAAGATCCGCGTGTCCGGGTCGCGGCCGAGTCACCGCTTTGTGCTTGTCCTCCGCGCCATCGGCGTCTTCAACCGGAAGGATGTCGGTCCAATTCTTCCAGTCCTTGTTGCGGATGACCATCGCGATGGGCGAGCCGATAGTCTTCGAGCGGCGCACACCGGCCACGATCTCGACCTGGTCGGTTTCGATCTTCATGCGTCCGCCGCGGCCGTAGCCCTGCTGGCGGCGCCAAAGCTCGCGATTGATTTTCTCGATAGAGACGGGAACCCCAGCGGGTAACCCGGTCAGTGTTGCAACCAGGCACTCACCGTGGGATTCACCCGCGGTTTCAAACCGGAACATGCGTAAATTGTTTATCTTAGCAGGTCGGGACGCCGCGCCATCAGAAGCGGCTGATAAAACCCGCTCTCGGCGGGTGCCCAGCACCGGGTATCGGTGAAACCCGCCTTCAGAAAAAGGTCGCTCAACTCCTCGCACAAAACAGCCCGGTAAACCGAGGCGGAGTACCACGTTTCCCAACCACTATCCGTCTCGCGTGTGATGTACATGTGAAACGTATAGCGTCGCTCATCGATCCAGTCCCACACCTGAAACACCAGGCGCCTGCGCCCCTCGTCGCGGAGCATTGCCGGACCCTGCACCGCCGGCCGCTCGACGATCAACCGATCATAATCGCGGATACTCGCCAAAACTATCCCGCCGGGCCGCAGTTTCCCTAGCATGCTGCCCGGCCGCCTTGACAATTGCCTCGTCGGATTCGAGATGCGGCAGCGCATTGTCGAGACAGATGACGCCATCGAAATCCGAACCGCCGACTCCGCTCAGGTCTCGCATATCGGCAGCGGCCACCGGTATGTCGAACCCCCGGTTCGCCGCTTCGCGACGGGCGCGTTCGACGGCCGCTGGACTGAGATCGCAACCGGACATCCGAAATCCGCGCTTCGCCAATCCCAGCATCTGGGTCCCGATGCCGCAGGCACAATCGAGAATTCGAGGTCCCGGCGGATGCCCACACTCGCGCGCGAGAATCGGGGCGAGGGCGGCGCCTGGCGCACCATCGAAGCCTCCCAACTTTCGAGCATCAGGTGATAATGCGCAGCTAGGCTATCGTAGAAGTCGCGCACCACTTCGGCCATCTCGTTACCTCCGCCACGGGAGTGCGCCGCGATAGAGTTCCGGACCCTCGTGCGCCAGCAAACCCGCCAGTTCGGGACAACTGATAGCGTAGCCGCTCTGCCGGCGCATTGGATTTCGCTCGACACGTTTCGAGCGAAAGCGGGGCCCGGAGCTATACGGATCCTCGCGGTACCACTGGGTCGCGCGACGCTCCGACGCGAGCGCCTGTTCGAGATCGAGCGGATTGTTCGGTCCGCGGTAATGAAACTGGGCTGCGGGGAATCCGATCGCGTCACGGTGTAAGCCGAACCGTGCCTCTTTGAAGCCCCAACTGACCAGCGTCACCCGCTCCGGATAAAGGCCGGCGAATTCGCGGAAGCGGCATATCCCGAAAAGCAGGTTCTCGAAGCTGTCCCGCGCGAAATCCTCCAAGACACACCGCTGCAGCACGTCGACGTGATCGAACCAGTTGTAATGAGAAGCGACCTCGAAGTAGCTGTTGGCTTCGGTCCGCGGACCGGCGTCGGGACGCGTCGGACCTCCGGAGAAAATCAGGAGCGAAAGCGGGTCTGCCGCCGCGAGTTCCACGGCAGTCCGAACATGCTCAATGTAGAACGCAGGTTCGCCGCGCTGATAATCGAGAAGCGCCCAGGAGGAGTCGGCTGTGAGATTTTTGGGGCGCAGCAGGACAGCGTGTCCTGCAACGATCACCGCGTGGCGCAGAGTTCGTCACCCCGCTTTGTGGTCCGCCATTTCGGCTTCGACATCGACGGGCGGATTGTAGTAAAGAATGCGCCCACAACTCTCGCAGGTCAGAATCTGGTCGCTCATGCGCAAATCCTGAAAATGCTGCGGGCGAAGGCCGATCTGGCACGCTGTGCAGCGTCCCTCCTGAACCTCGGCGATCACTGCCCCGTGCCATTTCTTTCGGATGCGCTCGTAGAGTTTCGTGAGCGCGGGCTTCATCTGTGCCGCCGCCTCAGCACGCTCGCGGCGCGCATCGGCCAGCAACTTCTCGTCCGACGCGGTCCGGTCTTTCGCTTTCGTCTTTTCGGCTTCGACCTCGGACTTCTCTTTCTTCAGGGCCGTCTCGGCGCTCTTCACATTGGCTTCCAGCGGTTCCGATTCGGCCATCAGGTCCAGAATGCGATCCTCGGCCTTTCGAATCTCTTGCTGGCAATATTCGATTTCGTGCTGAAAAGCGCGGTACTGTTCGTTCGTTTTCGCCTGAAGAGTCTGGTCGCGAAGCTTCGAGATTTTCTGCTCTGATACCTGTATGTCGCCCTCGAGTTTCTTACGATCCCTTTGATTGGCGGTGAGCGCAGCACGATCGGCATCCAGCCGCTTGAGGTGAGAATCGAGAGTTTTTTCGATCTGAGCGACGTGCTTCGGAAGCGCACCAATCTCTTTTTCTAAGTGGGAAATTCGCGTGTCGAGGTTCTGTAGCTTTATGACCAGATGAATATCTGGATTCATGAGATATTCTGAGTTTAGCACGCGCGATGCCGAACCCTCTGCTAGCTATCGACTATAGGATCCCTTTCGATCACATTCGGGCCGAACACGTAGAACCCGCAATCGACACTCTCCTTGCCGACGCGAAAGAACGGCTGGAGCGACTGATCACGGCGGAAGGACCGCGTACCTACGCCAACACGATGCACGAGTTCGACTGTCTAACCCGACGGCTCGAGTACGCGATGAACATCGTCCGTCACCTCGAAAGCACCGCCATGACGCCCGAATTGCGCGCGGCTTATATGGCGGTTCAGCCCAAGGTGACGGAGTTCTACTCCAGCCTGCCGCTCAATGAACGGCTTTGGAACATTATCCGTGACTACGCCGGAACCAGCGAGGCGCACTCGCTCAACAGCACCCGCGCGCGGTTCTTGAAGAAAACCATCGACGATTTCCGCCGCCACGGCGCCGAACTGGATGCGGCGGGCAAAAAGCGCCTTTCGGAAATCGATGTCGAACTTTCGCGGGTTACCACCAGGTTCTCGCAAAACGTGCTGGACGCGACGAACGCATACGAACTGGTTGTAACTGACGAGAAGCAACTTGCGGGTCTTCCACCCAGCGCACTGGCTGCCGCGCGTGCCAGTGCCGATTCCAAGGGCGTGGCCGGATGGCGGTTCACTCTGCACGCGCCAAGTTATATCGCCGTTACTACTTATCTCGATGATGAGAACATCCGGCGCGACATGTATCTCACGTATAACAAGCGCGCCACCGGCGGAGAGTACGATAACCGCGAACTGATGGTCCGCATCCTGGCACTACGCCGCGAGAAGGCCAATCTGTTGGGGTATCGCGATTTCTCCGACCTCGTCCTGGAAGACCGCATGGCGCACAGCGGCGAGAATGCCCAGCGCTTCCTGGACGACCTGCTGGTGAAGACCGAGGCCCGTTTCCGCGCTGAAAACGAAGAACTGCGGCGCTTTGCGGAGCGCGACCGTTTGAATCCGTGGGACGTCTCCTATTGGTCTGAGAAGCAGCGGAAAGCCCTGTACGATTTCGATGAAGAAGTGCTGCGGCCCTACTTTCCGCTCGACCAGGTGGTGCACGGCATGTTCGAGATATTCGGACGAGTGTTGGGCATTCGCGTCAAAGAGCAGCCCGGAATTCCTGGATGGGACCCCGCGGTGAAGCACTACACCATCGAAGACGAATTCGGACAGAACGTCGGCGGGTTCTACACGGACTGGTTCCCGCGCGAGAACAAGCGCGGAGGCGCCTGGATGGACGTATTGATTACGGGCGTTCCGGCGGTTGACCCTGGCCAGCGCCACCTCGGACTCATTTGCGGAAACCTGACGCCCCCGGTGGACGACAAGCCCGCGTTGCTTACCCATCGCGAGGTGGAGACAATCTTCCATGAGTTCGGGCACCTTCTGCACCATTGCCTGAGCCGCGTCGAAGTCCGCAGCCTGGCCGGAACGAACGTGCCTTGGGATTTCGTGGAACTCCCGTCGCAGATCATGGAGAACTGGTGTTGGGAACGCGAGTCGCTCGATCTGTTCGCGCGGCACTACCAGACGGCGGAACCGATTCCCGAAGACCTGTTTCAAAAGATGCGCCGTGCGAAAACGTTTCGTGCGGCCAATGGCCAGATGCGCCAGCTCGGGTTCGGCTTCGTCGACCTCGCGCTGCATCGCCAGTACGATCCGGAGCGGGACGGCGACATTGTTACTTATGCCCGCCGGATTCTCGAACGCTTCGCTCCCGCGCCGCTGCCCGACGATTACGCGATGATCGCCGGATTCACTCACCTGTTCGCAAGTCCCGTTGGCTACGGTGCGGGATACTATTCCTACAAATGGGCGGAGGTGCTCGACGCCGACGCGTTTACCCGGTTCCGCACCGAAGGGATCTTCAATCACGAAGTCGGGAAACAATACCGGGATTGCATTCTCGCGCGAGGGGACAGCGCAGACCCCGCGGAGTTGTATCGCTGCTTCATGGGCCGCGATCCCGATCCGCGTGCGCTGCTCGAACGCGCCGGTTTGCTGGACCTGGATCACGACGATGCCGACCTCGAGAAGGCTTTATAGCCGGAAAGGATGGCCCTATGCATAGCGCTCCTGTGCCGGCATCTCAAACGTTCCGGCCGCAACTTCTCGAAAAGCGCGCCCGGCTGAAGGCCGCCGCGACATCGTCGCCGGCCGCCTACATCGCCGATCTGCTGGCCCAAATCGACGCCGCGCTGGAACGGCTCGATCGCGGCACCTTCGGATATTGCGAGACCTGCCACGATCCTATTGAAGCCGATCGCCTGCAGGCCAACCCGACAGTCCGATTCTGCCTCGACCACTTGACCGGCGGCGAGCGCCGCGCTCATGAGCAGGATCTGGAACTCGCGGCACAGATTCAGGCGAAGCTGCTGCCGAAGGGCGACCTCGCCCTGGAGCATTGGGACGCTCACTACCGCTACGAGCCGGCAGGCCCGGTGGGCGGAGATTATTGCGAACTGCATCTGCTCGAAGACCGCAAATCGCTGTTCTTTGCCGTCGGAGATGTGGCGGGCAAGGGCGTGGCGGCGTCGCTGCTGATGACACATCTCAGCGCGATACTCCGGAGTCTTTTATCGCTGCAACTGCCGCTGGCCGAAGTGATGCAGCGCGCGAACCGCCTGTTCTGCGACAGCACCCTCAGTTCCCACTACGCGACGCTGGTATGCGGACGAGCGGCCGCGGACGGAGTCGAGATATCCAACGCAGGTCACTGTCCGCCGTTCGTGGTTCGCAGAGGTGCCGTTGACCGCCTGGATACCGCGGGCCTACCCCTCGGGTTATTCAGCGGCGTCGAGTATCCTGTGTCCACGTTGACTCTGGCCGCGAACGAGACTCTGGTCCTGTACTCCGATGGTGTCACCGAAGCACAAGACCCTTCCGGCAATCTGTTCGGCGAAGACAGCCTGGTGCAATCACTGCGATGCCACTGCGACGGCCGGGAGCTCGAATCGACGTGCGGCCGTGTGATCGGCGACGTGGCCGTATTTCGAAGCGGGGCACGCCTGTCCGATGATCTGACGCTGCTCGTCGTTCGCCGCCGGTGTTGAACCGAAGCAGACCCATGCTTGACACCTAGTCTCAGCCTCAATATATTGGGACGCGTTTGCGACCCAATCGAGTCACGCTGAAAGAAATCGCCGCGGTATCCGGTGTGGATATCTCCACCGTCTCGCGCTCCTTGAACGGCAGCTACGGCATCAACAAGCAGACGCGCGAGAAGGTTCTGCAGATCGCCGCACGATTGAACTACCGGCCCAACCGCGTAGCGCGCGGGCTCGCCACCGGACGCTCGAACACCGTGGGCCTGATCGTCAGCGATATACGAAATCCTTTTTTCGCGGAAGTCGCTCGGGGCGCTGAAGACGCGGCCTGTGCGGCGGGGTGCGATGTCGTGCTGTGCAACAGCGATCTCGATCCCTCCAAGCAGATGCGGTATATTCAGTCGCTGCTCGAGAAGCGGGTGGACGGCATCCTGATGAACTCCGTGGGCGGCATGGACCGAACGCAACAGGAACAGCTCGCGGGTTCGGGCGTACCCGTTGTGCTGTTGAACCGCCCGCGGTCGGGTTCCAACTTCTCGACGGTGACAGCGGACAACAACGAAGGCGGCTTCCTTGCCGGCGAGTATCTGCTTCGCCTTGGACACAGGCGCGTGGCCAACTTCACGGGTCCGCGCGATCACGGGAACCTGAGAGATCGCACTCGCGGTTTCTTGCGGGCGTTCACCGGAACGGATGCTCCGGCGCCCATCGTGCTCAGCGGCAATCACACCTTTAAGGGCGGATACGAACTCGCCCGCCAGGTGCTGGCGCGCTATCCGGAAGTGACTGGGATCTTTGCCGCGAACGACATCATGGCGTTCGGCGCCATTCGAGCATTTCTCGAATCGGAGCTCGCAGTGCCGCGCGATATTTCGATCATCGGTTTCGACAATGTCGAACTCGCCAGCGTTATTCATCCACCGCTCAGCACCATTCACCAGCCGAAATACGACATGGGAAAGGCGGCTGTCGAGATGCTGCTCTCGTTCGCGGAAGGTCCCGACGCTCACCTGCCGGAGCACCGGACGCTCGGCGTAAAGCTGATCGAGCGGCAATCGTGCTCGATTCCTCACCAGCGGAGAAACGGCGTTAGTCGAGAAACGCCGGTTGAGGCGTAGGAAGATTTCTCGTGCCTGGTTTGATATTCTCCCCTTTTACCAATGCCTGATAACAACGAATTCCAGGGTCTTACCGCGTTAGTAACCGGATCCAGTAATGGTATCGGCGCCGAAGCCGCTGTGAAGTTTGCGGAGCGAGGCGCGCGAGTGCTGATTCACTACAACAACGACCGGACCCAGGCCGAGCAGGTGCTCGCTCGTGTGAAGAAAACTGGTTCGGACGGCGAGATTCGCCAGGCGGACTTGAGCCGGCGCGAAGGAATCAACCAGCTTCTTGCATGGCTCGGGAACCACCCCGTGGACATCCTTGTGAATAATGCGGGCTCGCTCCTCGAGCGGACGCGGTTTCTGAATTTTTCCGAAGAGCTGTGGGACCGCGTGTTCGATCTCAACTTTCACAGCGCGATGCGGATTACGCAAGCCGTGCTTCCGCACATGGTGGAGCGGAAGCGAGGATGGGTGGTGAATGTCTCCTCGGTCGCGGCGCGTAACGGCGGTGGATTGGGCGCTATCGCTTATTCGAGTTCAAAAGGCGCGCTCAGCGTTATGACCAAGGGACTGGCGAAAGAGTTCGCGCCGATGGGCATCCGCATCAACGGCGTCTCGCCCGGTACGATCGACACCAACTATCACCGGACATTCTCGACCGAGCAGATGTTGAATGGCGTCCGCGCCGCCACACCGATGGGACGGCTCGGAACTTCCGAAGAGGTCGCCGACGTGATCGTGTACCTTTGCACCGAGTCCGCACGTTTTATCTGCGGCCAGATGGTCGAGGTCAACGGCGGATTTCTCCTGGTGTAACGCGAACTGATCGAGAACTACACGCTCGGGTACGAACCGAGGACCCGCAGGAAATCGGCAAGCTCCTGCAGATGACCGATCGCCTTATGTAGCTTTTCGTCGCCCGCGTCGCCAATCAGGTCGAGGTAAAACAGATATTCCCAGGGCTTGCCGCGCAGCGGCCGCGATTCGATCTTGGTGAGATTCAAATCGCGCAACGCGAATGCGCTCAAGGCGCGGAACAGCGCGCCCGGGATATTGCGCGTGCTGAACACGATCGACGTCTTGTGCGCCACGCTCGGTTTCCTGGCGAGTTTCACCACTGGCGATCCCGGCCTGCGAAGTAGAAAGAACCGGGTGTAATTATGCGGATCGTCTTCGATCGACTTCCGCAGAATGCGCGCGCCGTAGATCTCGGCGGCGAGCGCAGAGGCGATGGCGGCGGCATCACTCACCTGGTCCTCGGTTAACATCTTCACGCTGCCCGCCGTGTCGTAGAACGGCATACGTTCCACCTGCGGATTGGCGGCAAAGAAATTCAGGCACTGGTTGATGGCGACGGGGTGTGAGAAAACGCGCCGCACCTGCCGGAAACTCACGCTCGGCAGCGCGATCAGGTTGTGAACGATGCGAACGTTGGTTTCCGCAACAATCTCGAAGTCGAACTTCAACAGATGATCGTAGTTCTCGTGCACCGAGCCGTGCAGCGTGTTTTCGATTGGAAGGCACGCCGCGGTGGCTTCGTTTTGTTCCAGGCACTTGAAACACTGGTCGAATCGCTGGCACGGCAGAGTGTCGACATCATTTCCGAGAAATTGATAGATCGCCTGCTGGCTGAATGCTCCGGCCTCACCCTGGAACGCGACCCGCGCTCGCCCTTTTCTCATGACTGGGCCTCGCCAGAACCGGCGTTGGCGGAGTTACGGCGTCCGCCCTCCCAGCGCTGAGCCGCGCTGTCCGGCAGCCCAAGCAAGTCGAGAACGCGGTCCACGCTCTGGTTCACAATATCATCGACAGTCTCCGGCTTGGTATAGAACCCGGGCACGGGCGGCGCGATGATTGCACCCATCTCCGCGAGGGCAACCATGGTGCGCAAATGCCCGAGGTGCAACGGTGTTTCGCGAACCATCAAAATCAGTTTGCGCCTCTCCTTCAAGGTGACATCGGCGGCGCGCACCAGGAGATTCGAGCTGATACCCGCGGCAATAGCCGACATTGTATGAATCGAACACGGCGCGACTACCATGGCATCGATCGGAACCGAACCGCTGGCGATCCGCGCACCGATGTCCTCGACCGCGTACGATACGCTAGCCAACGCCTTGAAGTCGGCGGCAGTCTTCTCCATCTCCAGAAAGGCGGTGCGTTCCGCGGCCCGGCTCAAAACCAGATGGACTTCCGTATCGGTGCGTTGCCGCAATTTCTCGAGCAGGCGCCAACCGTAGATCGTACCGCTTGCACCCGAAATTCCGACGATGACTCTCAAATTTCCTCCGCAAAAAAAACGTGTTCTGAATTCAGAACAATTGTATCCGTCCGGTATTGCTGCTGTGAGTGAGTGGTCGTTATAATTCGAACAAGGCACAGAGAAGGGGACTGCCTAAGAAATCCTCATGTCAAACCGTCTGGCCGTGCTGGCGAAAGATCATACCATGGACGACGCCGGACAGAGACTGAAGCGCGCACGGGAGCGCTTGAATCTCCGCTACCGGGATGTCGAAGAAGCCAGTGCAAAAATCGCACTCCGTCATAAAAATGATGAGTTTACGGTTGCCCTGAGCCGCCTTTCCGATATCGAAAACAAAGGAACAGTACCTTCTTTATACCGCCTATATTCACTGTGCGCCATTTACCGGCTGGACTTCGCCGAAGTACTCGAATGGTACGGCATCAGCCTGGGCGAGCTCGCCGTCGACGCGGGTTCGGCCGACATTGAACGAACGCATGTAATCGGGTTCGACTCCGAATGGCCGGCGGAAGTCCTGATTCCTTTGTCGCTCGACCCCGGTATCGATGTTCGGCGGACAACATTCCTCAGCCGCATGATTCAGCGATGGGGCAAACTTCCCTTAATGCTTTTGAACGGCTTCGACCTCAAAGGCCACCGTTATGGGTTCATCGGAACAGACGACTGGATGATGTACCCGATTCTGCAGCCCGGCTCCCTGGTGCTGATCGACGAAAGCAAGAGAAAACCGGCCCCTTCCGGTTGGACGAACGAATTCGATCGTCCTATTTACTTCTTTGAGCACCGCCAAGGTTATGCTTGCGCCTGGTGCGACATCGTCGGCGAACGGCTGATCCTGCAGCCGCATCCAGGATCTCAATGTCAACCTGAGGTCTACGATGTGAATTCGCAGATCGACGTCATCGGGCAGGTCTCGGGAGTGGCTATGCGCCTCGATCCGGGACGGCGACGCCGTACTCGGCCCTGAGCAACTCGAGCAGAAGGCGAAAATCGGAAAGATACAACTGCGATTCCGCTTTCGTCGCTGACCCCGGAACCAGCGTACGGAACGGTTCCACCCGCAGCCAGGTATCGATAACCCTCCGCCGGTCATCCATCAGTGCAGAGAGATAAAGGTCCAGGTCGGCCTTTTGTTGTTCGAGGTTAAAGCAGAGCCATTCAGAGAATGTTTGAGTGTGACTTCTGCGCAATGCGCGGTCGGATTCGCTGTCGCCGAACACCAGCGCCAGGCCGTGATGTTCGTACTTACCGGAGTTGGGGTCCCGAAGGGCGGCCAGGTAAACCAGACGGCCGAAAACGGCGGGAATCTGCGAGAGTGTATTCCGCCACAAGTCGGAAATCGCATCTCGTTCCAAGCCGCCCCGGGATCTAACCGCCTTCATCCTAAGTCGTCCCTTGCACACAAGTAAACCACAATTTATGCGGCTTGTGTTAGAGCAAAAAATACTACTCCTGTTCTGATAGTACCAGTCGGGGTGCGTTGTAAATCTCACCACTGTGAAGCCGGACTGGAGCGAACTGGCGCACGGTCATTTTGTCTCATCCGCACCTAAATATCGAAAGTTCCAGAAGGCACTGTTCTGAATTCAGAAAAAAATGAGCCAAAATGACCTCTATCGGAGTAAGCGACTTATGCTAGCTCTCGTAGGTCACATCGCACCCCGGAGATAAAAAGAATGCTGAAACGACTCATCCTCATTGCTCTTTTCGCGCTTCAAACCGTGGCCGTCACGAACCTTGCGACCGCCGACATGCCTTGGCCCGATTGCTATCCCTGCCCCGGCAATCCTGGCGGAACGCCTCCGGCACGCTAGTTCATGTGAGACTCAGGGCGCCGATTTCTCCACCCACCTGGAGTGGGTATGGACTATTTAGTACTGGGCCAAGCCCGTCTAAGAGCGTTTCTGGGGGGATTGTTCCCAAATGAACAGTTCTTGCAGTACAAAGAACGGTGTTAGCGGGCGTGTACCGCGGCGGCACGCCCCACGGGTGGCCTGTCTTGTGCCACTGTTCATTAATCAGACATCCCGGCCGATAAGCTTCGAGTGTTAGAATCGGATTGCCCGGCATGCCGCTAAGCTTGCCAGAACTCGAACACATCTTTTATTACCTGGAACAGGTAACTGCCGCCGCCCTGTTGGTCCGGTTGTGGCGCGCTCAGTTATTGACTCAGTACAAATTCTTTGCCCTCTTCCTCGCAGCGTTAATCGCTGAGTTCGGCGTGACGCTCGTGGTTCACCGCGGTACCGATATGTACTTCTGGGCTTTCGTGGGAAGCGAGTCCATTCTGCTGTTTTTGCAGATCCTGATCATCGTCGAGTTGTTCTCGATTGTCCTTCGATCGTATCCCGGTATCGCCAGTTCCGGGCGGAAGTTCATTTGGCTGGCCTTCAGTTTAGCTATCCTTCTATCTGCCTGGTTCGCGGCGCTGCACCCGGAATCGCGACCGGGGATGTTTCCCGTCCTCGCCCAGTACCTGTTGATTTCCCGAGTGGTAGCATTCACGCTCCTGTTCTTCCTCGCCCTTCTGTTGGCGTTTCTGTTTTGGTTTCCGATACAACTGAGCCGCAATGTCCTTGTCTACGCCGGCGGATACTGCGTTTATTTCGCCTCGCGCGCCATCACTCGCTTCGCCGAGAATCTGTTTGGTCCACAACAGATCCACCTATTCAGCACAATCTCGATCATCGTGGTGGTCGGCTGTTTGGTGATTTGGCTGGTCCTATTGAGTGCTCGCGGCGAGCAGCAAGATGTGACCATCGGTCATCGCTGGAGTCCGGCTGAAGGCCAATTGTTGGTCCGTCAACTCGAATCGATCAACGCCACACTCCTCAAAGCCGGCAGGAAGTGAAAGCGTCCCGAACTGATGGTGTGAATTCTCCAAAATAGGTTTGCAATTCTGCCGAATATTCGGTATTCTGACTGCGGTACGACGTTGGAGGTTCGCACAGCTTGCAAGCGTTCTTGCTTCTTTCGCTGGTTACATTCCTTGCTGTCATCGGTCTAGGTGGCCTGTTTTGGCTCCGCGGACGCGTTGACGCCGGTGGTCCGGAAGGAGACTTCGAGTGGGCACGGGAGTTCTCCGCGGACAAATACCGCCCCATGCTGCGTCTCCTTAATACTGAGGACTACGTATTCCTACGCGATCAACCGGGATATACACCGGGGTTGGAGCGAAGCTTGCGCCGCGACCGGCGACGAGTTTTTCGCACCTATCTGCGATCGCTGAGGCGGGATTTCAACCGGCTGTATGACACAGCAAAGCTTGTAGTTGCCTTTTGTCCCGGGCAGAACGGCGATCTTCTCACCGCTCTTGCTCGCCACCGGTCGACTTACTACTACGCGGTGTTCATGATCGAAGTGCGGCTGGCCCTGTACGGGGTGGGGCTCGCGCAAGTGGACATCCGGCCACTTATCAATGCACTTGATGGGCTTACAGCCGACGTAAGAATGTTAGCTCCAGCAATGGAGCTTGCTGCCTGATAAGCTGATTCCCCATAGTTAGAGGTTTTTCAAGAGCGCCTTGGCTTCGGCCAGGCGCTCGAATTCTTTTTCCGCCAGTTTGAATTCCTTAGTGTGCACACACCGCCGCGTCCCGTTGTGCTCGACAGGATGGCGCACGTGCAGCATCTCGTGAAACATCACATACTCGACGGCCAGCTGCGGCACCGAAGAACGATCCAGTAATTTGCTGATGACGATCGTATTATGCGCGGCATCGTAGTGACCCAAGGTCGCCCGCGACACTCGCAGGCTCCAGCCGAGCACCGGTCGCGACATCAGCCCAAAGAAATACCGGAAATTCAGCGCTTCAAATATCTCCTCGAGATCGTAATTTTCGCCCTTCGGATGAGCGATCAGTTTTCGGCCCCGCTGCTGCCTGGCCGACTCGAGCGCCTGTCGCACGTCGCGCCGATTCAAATAGCGGCGGTACCGCGCGGAATACGCCGCCGGCACGTTTTTCCGGTACAGCTTCGAAATCAGAATCGCGGCGAGCGCCTCGAATACCGGCGCAGGCGCGCTTTGCAACAGATCGCTGACGCGAAACTCGAGCCGATTTTCTTGGAGGCGGATAAATGAATTCGCATTCGCGAAGGCGCAAAAATGCACGGCAATCGCCGGCGCGGGAGTGCGTGGACGAATCTCGCGAAATATGCGCCCGCAGATCTCTTCCGGCGTTTCGAAAAAGCACGCCGTCTCAAGCCCCGTCCTCGGCACCAGGTACGATGTTAACACCCTCCCCGGTCCGGTCTTGTGCCGCCTCGGAAAGCAAAGCGTGGTTTCTGATACCGAAGTCCGGTATTCTGGTCTTTTTGGAGGATGCTTGCCTACACCGAAGATTTCGGCGCTCGGGTGTTATACACCCCCGCGCCTGCTGACCAACCAGGATCTCGAAAAGATGGTGGAAACAACGGACAAGTGGATCCTGGAGCGGACCGGCATACGAGAGCGCCACATTGCGGACCCCGACATCGCAACGTCCGACATGGCCTTTGAGGCCGCCAAGATCGCCCTGGCCAACCGGGGTGTCGCACCCAACGAGTTGGATGCCATCATAGTATGCACGGTTACCCCGGACATGATGTTCCCTTCCACCGCCTGCCTGGTGCAACACAAACTCGGCGCGAAGGGAGCTTGGGGTTTCGATCTGATTGCCGCGTGCTCGAGTTTTGTTTACGGGCTCACAACAGCCGCACACCTTGTGAAATCGGGAACGCATCAAAAGGTGCTCGTCATCGGTTCAGACACCATGTCCCGGATCATCGACTATACCGATCGCGCCACTTGTGTCCTTTTCGGCGACGGCGCGGGTGCGATGCTCGTCGAAGCTGGGGAGGACGGCGAAGGGTTCATCGGTTTCCAGAACGAGATCGACGGTTCGGGCGGGGACTATCTCAAGATGCCGGCCGGCGGAAGCCGCATGCCGTCCTCCTTCGAGACCGTGCAGAACCGCCTGCATTACGTCAAGCAGGATGGCGCGCACGTATTCAAGTACGCCGTCCGGAAAATGTACGAAAGCTGCCGCGACCTGCTCGCAAAGCACAACTTGTCCGCCGCCGATGTGCGGGTGTTGATTCCGCACCAGGCCAACCGCCGCATCATCACAGCGGCCGCCGAGCGCCTCGGCCTGCCGTGCGATCGAGTCATCATCAATATCGATCGTTTCGGCAACACCACCGCTGCGACGATTCCGCTGGCCACCCAGGACGCCATCACCGAAGGGAAACTAGCAAAAGGCGACATCGTCCTGTTTGCGGCCGTGGGCGCTGGCTTCACGGTCGGCGCGAACCTCTGGCGCTGGGCCTTCTGATCTCCCGCGACATTGCTTCGCTTTCCAGCTCTCAGGAGCAAGCCGATCGGAATAGTCCAGATCGACCTAACACCGGGCGGCAGAGTAACGTACAATCTCAGTGTTGTACTCGCTGAACGCCATCGTTGCCGTTCGAGCGGGTAGCGGCCACGAATGAATATCTCTGTCAAAGGTGACTACGCGCTCCACGCGATTTTCGATCTCGCTTCGAGTGCACCGGGCGAACCCGTCAAGATCGCCGACATCGCCCGGCGTCAAAAAATTCCGCAGAAGTTTTTGGAACTGATCCTCGCCGGCTTGAAGCAAGGGGGATTCGTCGAATCGCGGCGCGGCGCCGAGGGCGGTTACCTGCTCGCCCGTCCCGCCGAATCGATCACTGTGGGCGAGGTGCTGCGATTCATCGACGGCGGCCGCGGCACCCGCGCCGCCAATCGTCCCGAAGGACCCGATCCGTTCGCGGACATGTGGCGTCAGGTGGATGAAACGGTTTCACGCATCGTGGACCGTATGACGTTCGCCGAGGTCGTTCGATCCTGGCGCGAGCGCAAGGGTCGCTACGTGCCAAACTGGGACATTTGATTTATCAAGAGGGGAAAAACGCGAGCACGCTCGCGACGCAAATGGAGGCTGCCAAATTTGTTCTACAACGATAACTCTCTGAGCATCGGCCGAACACCGCTGGTGAAATTGAACCGCATCACCGACGGCGCTCCCGCAACGCTGCTGGCCAAGGTCGAGGGGCGCAATCCCGCTTACTCCGTTAAATGCCGCATCGGCGCCGCGATGATCTGGGACGCGGAGAAGCGCGGAATCTTGAAACCGGGCAAGGAACTGATCGAGCCGACCAGCGGAAATACGGGGATCGCGCTGGCCTTCGTCGCGGCGGCGCGCGGTTACCCGATCACGCTCACCATGCCGGACACGATGTCGGCGGAACGCCGAAAAGTCCTGCGCGTCTTCGGAGCGAACCTGATTCTTACCGAAGGTCCGTTGGGAATGAAGGGCGCGATCGCGAAAGCCGAAGA
This sequence comes from uncultured Acidobacteriota bacterium, assembly GCA_963720745.1. Taxonomy (GTDB): domain Bacteria; phylum Acidobacteriota; class Terriglobia; order Bryobacterales; family Bryobacteraceae; genus TMP-7. The sequence goes on along the minus strand of CAVRGO010000004.1, from coordinate 350,643 downwards.
AATCGTTGCGTCGGACCCCGACCGGTACGTACTCCTCCAGCAGTTTCAAAATCCGGCCAACCCGCGGATTCACTTCGAGACGACAGGACCCGAAATCTGGGAAGACACGAGTGGCGGTATCGACGTGCTGGTTTCCGGAGTTGGAACCGGCGGCACCATCAGCGGCGTCTCCCGGTATGTGAAGTTCGAGAAGAAGAAGCCGATTGTTTCGGTGGCGGTCGAACCGACGAACAGCCCTGTGATCCAGCAGCGGCTACGAGGCGAACCACTGAAGCCCGGGCCTCACAAGATACAAGGAATTGGAGCCGGCTTCATACCGGACACGCTCGATCTGTCGATGGTCGATCGTGTGGAACTTGTGACAAACGAGGAAGCGATCGACATGGCGCGAAGACTCGCTCGCGAAGAAGGTCTGCTGTCCGGCATCAGTTGCGGCGCGGCCGCAGCCGTGGCGGTGCGAATCGCGAAGGAACCGGAAATGCAAGGGAAGGTGATCGTTGTGATACTACCAGATTCGGGTGAGCGATACCTCAGCAGTCCACTGTTCGAGGGGATGTTCGACTAACCTGTAGACCTGCAGTAGGAATGGCGGGCGCTTCTTTTCGGGTGAAAGGGGTGAAAGCGCCCGCCGTCGTAACGGGGATTTACCTATATAACGCGATGAGGAGCTCAGGAGTTACTGTATTTGGAAAAAATATTTTGTTCCTCCAGATATTTGCATCCCGGTCCGAGCCGTGCCCGAAACAGTGTGACCGGCCGCCTGGCGCGCCCAACGCCGCGACGATCCTAGCGTGATGGCTTCACGAGCCACGCCCGGACTGTGGCGCGAATTCCGGACGCAGTTGTTTCCGGGTTCAGCCGAGCAGGACCCCGCGTTTCAAAAAGACATACAGCGAATCGGCCGCACCGGACTGCTGGTGATCGGCAGCATGCAGATCGGCATCTCGCTATTCATGCTGCTGGCACGGTTTGTCATCGCGCCGGACCGTTCCACGCTTGCCTTCCGCGCAAAACAAGCAGCGCTCATCGTCGCCTTCGGCATTGTCGCGATCATCTGCGCGCACAGTAACCGCCTGCGAGCCTGGTGGCGCGTGATCGGCATAGCTTCTGGGCTGATCCTCAGCGTGATACTTGTCTGGGCGTCCCTTCTCATGGTTGCGGCGGGCGCGATGCCGGGCGACTTCATCCCGGGCCAAATCACCCTCATCATGCTGGTGGCCGTTACAGTACTGCCGCTGCTCCCGATCCAGACCCTCGCGCTCGGACTGTCGATCGGCGCGATATACATCGGTTCGACCTACGCAGCCACAAGCCTGCTCAATGTCGGCCACGGGCCGGAGCAAACCTACCTGCTCTTCATCTTCATGCTGACGCTGCTATGCACTGCCCTGACCATGGTGGTGTATCGACAGCGACGGGCCAAATTCGACCTGCAGCAGCAGCAGATGAGAATCCTGCTGGCCGAGAATGCGTCCTCGTTCACCAAACTCGCCGCCGCGCTCAGCCACGAGTTGAACAACCCCATCGGTGCGCTGTTGAGCGGCGTCGACACTCTTCTACTGCTGGCGTCCCGCCAGGCGACGTGCGCTCCGGAAGATCAGTCCCGGCTGGTGCTGGTGCAGGCCGACGTCCGAAAATCGATTCAACAATCCGCCAAGAGGCTGAAGGCGATCATCGGCCGTATCCAGCGCTTCACGAACCTGGACAAAGCCGAGGTGCAGAATTCAAGCGTTAACGAACTGCTAGCCGATGTGGCTGCGATCATAGAATCTCAATTGCCCGAGGGCGCGAAATTGAACCTCGATCTGCAACCGGTGCAGCCGATCGTCTGCCGCCCGCAGCAGATCAGCGCGGTGTTCGCCAACCTGTTGGGCAACGCGGTGCGCGCGTTGAACGGAGCGGGGGGCGAGATCCGCATCGCCACCCGCCAACGGAAGGACGGCATCGAAGTCGAAATTTGCGATACGGGCCGCGGCATCGATGAGGAGCAGTTGAACGAAATCTTCGAGCCGGGGTTCAAAACGTCGGGCACCCGTGTCCGCGCGTCCAACTGGAGCATGTTCACCGCCCGCCACATCGTGCGAGAGCATGGCGGCGACATCGAGGTAGCGAGCGGCAAGGGGCGCGGCACCACTGTGCGTGTGCGATTCCCGTTATCCGCGACACCGGTGACGTGACGTTCTATCATGGCTGAATGCCATCGCGGCGAGATGTCTTGCTCGCTCCCGTCCTTGCGTCCTGTTTTGGGTGCCGCTCGTCAAATGCCAAGATCATTGGCGTCGTTCCAAAGGCGACGTCGCACCTCTTCTTCGTCTCCATTCATCGCGGCGTCGATCGGGCCGCGCATGAGTTCGGCGTGCGGATCTCCTGGAACGGTCCGAACGAGGAAACCGATTTTCAGCGCCAGATCCAGATTGTCGATGCGATGGTGGCGCAGCACGTCGACGCACTAGCGATCTCGGCGACCGATGAACGCGCACTGGCCGCCCCCGTCGAGCGCGCGATAGCGGCCGGGATTCCCGTCACCGTGTTCGATTCCGGAGTGAACGCCAAGGGTTATGTCAGCTTCATTGCCACCGATAACTACGGCGCCGGATGCACGGCAGCTCGCAGACTCGCCGCGCTGATCGGAACCCGCGGCAATGTTGGAATGGTCGCGCACAAGCCTGGCGGTACTTCAACCGTTCTTCGCGAGCAGGGCTTTGAAGCCACCATGGCCAAGGAATTCCCGAACGTGACTATCGCCGCGCGCCAGTTCGGCATGTCCGACCCGGAACGCTCGCGTACCGCCGCCGAGAACATTCTCACCGCGCACCCCGATCTGGCGGGGCTTTTCGCTTCGAGCGAACCCAGTTCCCTGGGCGCTATTCAAGCCGTACGCAGCCGGCATTTGTCCGGCAAGATCAGGCTGATCACGTTCGATTCCAGCGAAACTCATATCTCTGCGTTGAAAGATGGAACGATAGACGTGATGCTGGTGCAGAACCCGTTCCGTATCGGCTACGAAGCGGTGCGAAGCCTCGTGGATAAACTAGCGGGTCGAACGCCGCAGGCACGGCTCGACCTGCCTGCGCGCGCCATCGTCAAAGCCGATCTCGACAAACCCGAGGTTCAAGCACTCCTGGCGGGCAAGGGTTTTGCAACCGCCCCCGACGCTTCAGTACCATAGAGGCGCTTTATGAAACGGATCTCAGTGGCTTTGTTGATCGGCCTCATCCCGCTCGTCGCGCAAGAGAAAGAGTGGACATCGCTGTTCGATGGCACGGACCTCAACGGGTGGAAGGTGAACGAGAACAATGCCACCTTCTCGGTTCAGGATGGCGCGATCGTCGCCCACGGAAACAGGAGCCACTGTTTCTACATGGGTGACTTCCACCACCACGAGTTCCGGAATTTCGAACTCATGGTGGATGTGATGACGAAGCCGAAATCGAACGGCGGAATCTACATCCTCACGGAATTCCAGCCTGAGGGCTGGCCCGGCAAAGGCTTCGAAGTGCAGGTGAACAATACCTTCCCCGGCGACCCGCGAAAGACCGGGAGCCTCTATGAGGTTCAGGACGTGAAGCAACAACTGGCGAAGGACGGCGAGTGGTTCACCGAACACGTCATCGTGAAGGGCGACAACATTCGAGTGCTGGTGAACAACAAGCAAGTGGTCGACTGGACACAGCCTTCCGATTGGAAGGGCACCCGCGACTTCGCAGGGCGGCGAGTCGGCGCGGGCACCATCGCGCTGCAAGGGCACGATCCGGGCAGCACGGTTTACTACAAAAACATCCGCATCAAGCTACTCCCGTAGCGCCGTCTTATTTCGTGAAGAAGAGATAGTCGGCCTCGTACTGCTTTGAGTAGCGAGTCCCAGCAGGCAGTTGACAGGCGCCGGAAGGGTGTGTGCCGCCCTTCGTGTGCTCTCGGATGACGTAGATCACCGTGCCGAGCATGCCCTGTCCGTCGGATGGCGCTATATTCAATCCGAGTTGCGGGATCGAATCCGGGTTGGACGAAGGGACCGTCTGATCCGGCTTCCCGTCCTTCAATGCGGCGTGCGCAACGGACCCATCGGCGGCCTGCCATGCGGGCGTTTTCAGGTTGCTGTCACGGTAGTGACGAATTGCATCGCCCTTCGCGGTCACCAATGCCGCGACTGGTTCAGCACCCGACCACTCCCCGTTCGCCGCACATCCATACACCTGGTACCCGACGGCGTGCGTGCGAAACAGGAGGCGGCTGCCGGCGGGAGCCACGGGAGTGGCCGCGCGGGATGAGTGCGCCGTCGCGCCGAGCGCTAATCCGCCGACCAGTACGGCCGAAGCCGCGAGTTGAGTGAGTGAGGTCATGCAAGAAGCACATCACGCCAGCGTGCCGGATTATTCCATCTTCAGGCGTCGAAACGGTTACCTGGAATGGTTCGGCAATTCGCGAAGACGTTTCTCAACCGACGACGCGGGCACAGCCTTCATCGCAAAGTCGGGAGTCACATAGTGCAGCGTTCCGTCCTTGATCCAGTACGCAAGTGCCGGCACCGTGTGGTGGTCTTTGAACACGATCTGATAACGCGTCGGCTGATACGGCTCTCGCTCCGGAGCAGCAGGAGGGGTTTCGGCATTCTCGCTCGGTTCCCTATAACGCGGCGATTGCTCGTAGACGGGTGGAGGAGGCGTCTGGTTGATGATGACGACCGGCGCGGCCGCGGCAGGCGCTGGTGGCGCGGCGTAGTAGTAGACCGGCGCGGACATCATCGGTGCGGACGCATCCCAAAGCGGCTCATAGTACCCGAGTCCGCCGTATCCGAAGCCGTCGTAAAAGGCGGGCCAATACCCGGCTCCATACCCGAGCCCGAAACCGAAGCCGTACGGCCGGTAGTAGTTCCGGTAGCCGAAACCGCGAAAACCGCCGCCCCGGAACACAGGCCGCCCGCTCCAGCCTCTTCCACCGCCACGAAATCCTCCGTGTCCGAATCCGCCGTGCATTGCACCACCACCACCGCCGCCACGGAATCCGCCGAATCCGCCGTGCATACCGCCGCCGCGCCGCTGCGCGTACGCCGGAACCATCATTGCGATTGCGATGACGAACGCCGCTATCTCTCGCATCACACGTACCTCTATCGCCGAGCTTACTCCTCAGGAAAAATCAGTTCAACAGTAGTACTCTGATGAACGACATCGATGCGACTTCTTCCAGTCCTCCTCGCCCTGTTCGGCACGCTGCCGCTGGTGGCACAACCGCCACAACCTCGACATCAACTGAACATCCCCGCCCAAGCCCAGGCGGGTCCACAATTCAACGCGGAAACCGCGACCCGTGCGTACCTCGACACAATCAGCCCCGAAAAGAAAGCCCGCTCCGACGCATATTTCGAAGGCGCCTACTGGCTGATCCTTTGGGATTTCCTATACGGCGCCGCGGTGATGCTCCTGCTGCTCGTCACTGGCATCTCCGCACGCATGCGCGACATCGCGGTGAGAACGATTCGCTTCAAGCCGCTTCAGACCTGGCTTTACTGGATCGGTTTCTCCGTCCTCACATTTGTGCTCGGGCTTCCGATGACGATTTACGAAGGTTTCGTCCGCGAGCGCCAGTACCAGCTCATGAACCAGACCTTCGGCGCCTGGTTTGGGGACCAGATGAAGGCGCTTGCGATCTCTTGCATCCTGGGCGGAATCGCGATTGTCGCTCTTTTTAGTGTCGTCCGCCGGCTACCGCGAACGTGGCACCTATGGGGTGCCGTGACGGCGGTCGTGATCTTCGCGATTGCGATGTTGATCGGACCGGTGTTCATCGCGCCGCTGTTCAATAAGTACACCTTGCTCGAGGACGCGCGTATTCGCGATCCAATTCTGCGCGTCGCCCGCGCCAACGCCATTCCGGTGTCTAACGTGTACGAAGTGGATGCGTCGCGGCAGAGCAATCGCATTTCGGCCAACGTCAGCGGATTTCTCGGAACCGAACGAATCACGCTGAACGACAATCTGCTGAATCGATGCTCGCCGGAAGCGATTCTCGCGGTCATGGGCCACGAGATGGGCCATTACGTTCTGAATCACGTGTACAAGATTGTGATGGCCATGCTCATCGTCATCACCGTGTTCTTTGCGGTGCTGCGGTGGTCGCTCGATCGGTCTCTGGCACGATGGGGCACACGCTGGCGTATCAGTGGAGTCGGCGATCCGGCGGTGTTACCGTTGGCGGTGCTGATACTCTCGATCCTCGGCTTCCTCTACACTCCCATCAGCAATACAATTACACGCACCGAGGAATACGAGGCGGACATTTTCGGATTGAACGCCGCACGCGAACCCGACGGATTTGCTGAGGCCGCCCTGCTTCTCGGCGAATATCGGAAACTCGAGCCGGGGCCGATTGAAGAAATTATCTTCTTCGATCATCCGAGTGGGCGCACCAGGATCTATTCGTCGATGCGCTGGAAGGCCCAGAATCTCTGTGCCCCTGGAACACTGAACTCCTGCGCGCACGCGAAATAGCGGAGCGGCGCCAACCTGCGCCATGCTTACTCGTAACGCAGCGCGCGGATCGGATCGATACGGCTCGCTCGCAGCGCGGGAATAATGGCGGCAACCAGCGCAACCGATAACAGCACGACACAAGCCACCGTGATCGTCACCGGATCAATCGGTTTTAAGCCGAACAGGCGGCTCTCGACAAGTCGCGCCGATGCCATCGCCACCGGCACGCCGATTACGACGCCGGCGATCACCATAATCATGCTTTCGCGGAGGACTAACTGAAGAACGTTCTTCCTCGCCGCCCCAAGCGCCATACGGATTCCGATTTCGGCCGTGCGTCGCGCGACCGAGTAGGAGAGAACTCCGTAAAGTCCAATCGCCGCGAGTACCAGCGCAAGCAAACCGAACACCGCCGAAAGCCGTGCGATCAAACGATCCTGTACCAGGCTTTCATCGACACGCTGCGCAACGGTGCGTCCGGTTTCCGGCGCCAGCGCACTGTCGACGTTCAGAATTTCGCGGCGGATCGCCGACACCACCGACGACGGATCGGCATTGGTCCGCACCATGATGTTGGCGAAACTCGTGTCTCCGCCGAGCGGGTTGAAGAACGGCATATAGAAGCGGCGCAGCGGTTCTTCGCGGACCTTCAGATATTTCGCGTCCGCTACCACTCCGACGATTTCAAAGGTCACGCGCGTGTCCGGGAACTCATCGCGAATGTGCTTACCGATCGGGTTCGTTTTGCCGAAGTAGAATTTCGCCATCGTTTCGTTGATGACGCAAACACGCGGCGCACTGCCCGAATCCTGCGGCCCGAACTCCCTCCCCAACAAAATGGGGATCCCGACCGTCTTGAAGTACTCCGGGCCCACCTGGTCGAAGCGCGCCGATAGATCCCGCGGGTTCGATGATGTATATCCCTCGACGGAGATGCGATCACCGGATTCAGATCCCGAAAACAAACCGTTTTGCGAAAGGCTCGCCGAGCGCACGCCGGGAATCTCGTGCACCCGGTCGAGGATCTGTTCGAACAAGCGCAGGTTCCGTGGATACGCGTACCCGGCGGCGGTCGGGTCGAGCGGAACCATTAAGAGATGCTCCGGTTCGTAGCCTAGCCGGACGCTGGTGAGATTTGACAAACTTCTGGCGAACAGCCCCGCGCCGACCAGCATCAGCAGAGAGAGTCCCACTTGCACAGCCACGAGCGATTTGCCGACGGAGAAGCGCGGTGATCGTCCGGCCGTTCCCGCCACGACTCCTCGTGTATTGTCCTTCAACACGGGGTTGACGTCGGTCCGGGTGACTCGAAGCGCTGGGAATACGCCGAAAATCAGGCCGGTGAGTACCGAGATGGCGAACGCGAAACCCAGCAGCCGGAAATCCGGCGCGATGTCGAGCGGGATCGTGTTGTCGGTTTTGGAAGCCATCACCAGCAGCAGGCGCGCCGCCCAGAACGCGAATATGACGCCAGCAACACCGCCCGAGAGCGACAGCACGATACTCTCGGTCATTAACTGCCGCACGAGTCTCCCGCGTCCGGCCCCCAATGCCAGGCGAACCGCAATCTCGCGCTGCCGCGCCGTGGAGCGCGCCAGCAGCAGGTTAGCGACATTCGCGCACGCGATCAGCAGCACCAATCCCACCAGCGTCATCAACACGACCAGCGGCTCGCGGAACTGCGCGCGCAAACTCGAGTTGCCGCGCGCCCCGGAATAGACTTCGATGCGCGTATCAGCGATGTTTCTCTTCGTCTCCTGCGACATAGCCGAGCCGCCCGCTTCGGCTTCGAGGAACCGGCGGAAGTCGACATTGAGCCCGGCTTTGGCTTGCGCCGCCGAAACCCCGGGACGAAGGCGCCCGGCGAGACGCAGCCACATCACCTTCTCCACTACGCCCGGCTTCTGCACCAACATCTCGCGCCCCGGTATCACAAATGGCTGCATCGTCACCGGCAGCCAGATATCGGGAGCCTCGCCGACCGCATCGCCAAAAAATCCTGGCGGCGCCACTCCGACGATGTTGAACGACGTGCGGTACAACGAAAACGTCTGCTTCAGAATCTCGTTCGAGCGGTTGAACCGGCGCTTCCAGTAGTCGTAGCTGATGACGGCCACGGGACTGCCTCCCGTCACCCGGTCCTCGTCCGCAGCGAAGAACCGCCCGATCGCGGGCTTCACGCCGAGCACGGAAAAGAAATTGCCGGTCACCATCTTGATACTGGCGGGTTCCTTCGAACCGGCGCCGCCTCCGATGGAGATGTCGTCCTTCTCGGGAAAGGCCTGCACGGCGATCAGGCCCGACAACACGGTGTTGTGGTCGCGCAATGCCTGGTACTCGGCATACGTGTACAGGTTGCGATCCCCGGTCTGAATGCCGATCGAGGCGCCTGAGGTCCCCGGATCGGACAACAGAACAAGCTGTTGCGGATCACTGATCGGCAGCATCCGCAGCATCAGATTGTCAATGAGGCTGAAGATCGCCGTGTTCGCGCCGATACCGAGCGCCAGCGACAGCACCGCAACCGCGGTGAACCCGGGCGTCTTCCGCATCATCCGCAGCGAGTACTGAATGTCCTTGATGAAGCCGTTCACAACGTCACCCCCACCAGTCGAATCCGTTAGACGTTCGCAACCGCGATAAAGTCGCGCTCCCCGACCGGACTTCGGGGCGGAATTCCGGCTAAAACAATTGTTCCTGGCGCTTCAGAGTCCCAAACGCGCCGATGTTCGCTACGGCGAATGAGATACGGAACTGGTTCTCGTTTCGGGTCCCGAAACTGAAACGGCGGTACTGCACGCTGAACCCGCAGCAATCGGTGTTGTAAGTCACCTGCGTCGACGCGTACTGAAGGATCCGTTGCCGGTAATCGTAGTAGCCGAAGAACCCCATGTTCCAACCGCGCCGGTTCTCGTTCCCCAGTCCGAAAGACGCGCGAAACTGGTTCTGGCTCGGAGACAGAATGGGGTCGGTGCGGACCATGGCGTGCCCGAGAGAGACGTAGTATTTGTCCTGTCTCCAATCCGCGCTGAACACGCTGTTCGCGACATGGCCCAGGAGAGGATCATAGTCGGTCCGCCACTCGACCCCGATCTTATGGCTATAGCGGAGCAAGCTGACGACCGGCGAATAGTTCCGCGGCTGATCGAGAAACGCGTAACCCGAGAGGTCGGCGCTGCTCAACACGACGTTGCGCTGCCCGGGAACGATGGCCCCGCCAAAGGTCGGGTCGAAATAGCGGCGCTGCATCACCTGCCATGAAAGCACTTCTTCCACACGCCCGTTGGTGGTCTTATGGTACAGCCGGTTCGTGATCGAAAGCTCCAACTCCTCGGTGTTGGCAAACAGTTCAGTACTGTCAAACCGGACGATGCTGTTGAAGTCATCCACCCCGCTGATGTCGCGGAACGTCGCGCGCGGTTCGATGACGTGCTTGAGCTTGCCCGCTCCCAACCATTTCGGACTTTCGAAAATACGCGCAAGCGAGGGCATCACCAGGTCGGCTGTGAACTCGCGCCCGTTGCGCCACAGGTTATCGCCAACCGGACGATTATCGACGACGCTCGACCCGTAATGGGTTGCGCGGATGGCGAACGACGGTACCAGCGAAAATCCTTTCCAATGAAATGCCGTGGTCACGCGCGGCGCGAGATCGATCCGGTCGACGAAGTCGCGCGTTGTGAACAACGGCTCCTGCCTCCGGAGAAACCCGGCCGAAGAATTCAGCGATACCCAGATGGGAATCACCCCCGTACTGAGCGGACGCTCGCGGCTCAAGAACTCGAATTCGGGGAGCTTGCGGGTGATCACCTTCTCGTTGGCTGCCGACGATGGATCATCCACGTTGCGGAACTGGAATACTTCGTCGCGATCGAAGACGATGTTCGATCCGAAACTCGACCAGTGCTTGGTCAAGAACCCGACGGACCGCGACTCCGCAAAAATTGCCTCATGGAACGATTCCGTAAAATTCTGCCGGAAATCGAATGAACTGAGGTAATTGAATTCACCCCGTGCCGTCCAGCCGCCTGGAAGCTGGCTGCGTCCATCGAACGACACCAGGAACCCGCCCTGCTTGACGAGCGTATCGCCGATCTTGATACCCCGGTCGTTCACACCGTAGACGATCGCGTTGAAGTCCGTGTTCCGGTTGACCTTACCTCGCAAATCGACGTGATGCGCGAAGCCGCGCTCGGTGAAGTATTGGTTACGGTACGTCAGGTCGTAGCTGCGGTTGATCGCCCAATAATAGCCGACGCCGAACATCTTGCCCCGGCGCGAACTGTTGCCGATGTTTGGCGTCAGAAACCCGCTCTTCCGGGGATTCTTCTTCAACGATTTGTAGAACGCCGGCGTATAGAAGAGGGGAACCTTGCGTAGCCAGAACACGGCATTGTACGCCAGCGCCCGGTCGTTGGGGATCACGTCGAACTTCGGCGCGCGGAGGATCCACCACGGGTCGGGCATTTTGCAATCGGTGATGATGCCGTCGTACAGGATGTACCGGTCCTGCAGCCGCTCCGCCCATTTCCCCTGGAAGTAGAAAGGATTGCTGGTCATCAGGATGCCCGGACGGGCATCGATCTTGGCGGGCGAGGTTCCACTGACATCGAAGAATTTGCCTGTCTGCTCGTCGATGTTGTACTCGGCGCGGGATGCGTTCAGCTTCTCGCCCGTCACGAAGTGCTCGAATCGAACGTGCCCGCGCGCCTCAGCTTGGTGCGTATCGGTGTTGTAATCGATTTCGTCGGCCTGCAGCAGCATATCCGTCGTCTCAACTTCCGCGCGTTCACGCAGGTGGTATTGAGGACCGTCCGCTTCCTGGTGAACGGCAAACACGCGGATCTCGTTCGGGGCCGGAGCATTGGGGCGGATCGGTTTCGGCACGGCGGCACTCAAACCGGCCGGTGAAGGGGTGGAAGGTATGGGCGGGCGCAGCAGGTCCGGTCTTGTGGGTTGAGCGGCCGCAAAGTTAAAGGAAAAGATTAAGAGAACTATCCAAGTAGCTGCAACTAAATAAAGTTCGTGACAAAACCGTCCGATTATGGTACGAACAGTGTAGGCCTTACTTTCGGAAGGCAGTAGGAAGCTGCTCAACCGAGAACCGTAACACGACCCGCGGTTCACCCGCAAGGCGAACCGTTCATAGAGAGGGCTTGATTTCATGCAGTGTCGATACTGCCGTGCGTGGAATAACGATGAGGACCATCGCTGCATCCGATGTGGGCGCCGCCTGCATCTCGCCAATGCACGGCCCGCACCCGAGGCTTACCCGATTCAGACGGCGACGGCCCCGGATATCCGCGATTTGTCGCAGCCGCTGATCGAGAACCAACAGCAGGAGTTGGTAGAGCCGCAACCTACACGCGTGGCCTATCAGCGGCCCCTGTTTCGCGAGATGCACCCAGTGACGACGATCCCGGTGCTGCGTCCCGAAGAGCGCGACCCGCAGAAGCCGGCGCAGCTTCACCGTCCACGTCCGCGGCGCGTGCATCCGGATCAACAGGCGCTCGATCTCGGGGTTCCGCGCGTTCGCACGTCGCTCGAAGCCGTGTTGTATTGCGATGCCCCCGTGGCATTGCCGCTGCACCGCTTCCTGGCTGCGGCGCTCGACATCAGCCTCATCGTCATCGCAATCGGAGTGTTTCTGCTGACGTTTCAGTTGGCAGGCGGTGTCGTCACGCTCAACAAGCAAACGGTTCCGCTGTTCATCGGCGCTGCCGCGGCTCTGGGGTTCTTTTACCAGTTCCTGTTCTGTCTCGCCAACGGCGACACGCCAGGAATGCGCTGGACCCAGTTGCAGGTTCTCAACTTCGACGGCAACCCTCCGAATCGCGATCAGCGGGTGTACCGGCTTTTCGCCGGCTACCTGAGCGTGCTGTCGGCCGGGCTGGGAGTCCTGTGGGCGCTGGTCGATGAAGAGAAGCTCGCCTGGCACGACCACATTTCGAAGACGTTCCCGACACCTCGCGGGTAAACATGGAAGTGCGACGGCGCGGCATCACCGCGCTTATCTTTACGTGTGTGTTCGCGGGGTTTGCTTTCGCGGCTGATACCATTCAGTACCTTCCCAAAGGCGCCATAACCCATTCACTCGCGTCCGATTCAGCCGGGAACGTGTATGCCGGCGCGCGTTGAACGGAAACGGCTTCGTGCTAAAACTCAGTTCGGCGGGCGAGCCTCCCGTGTTTCTCTACTCGGCACCCGCCCAGCCCGTGGATGCGCTTGCCGTCGCACCCGATGGCTCCATCTACGTGACCGGGACAATGCCCAACTAGGGACCTCCGCCGATCCCGCTGGCATTTGTGTTCAAGCTCGATTCCGCCGGAAAGCTTCAATACTTGTTTGTGGTTCGACGGGCCTGAGTACACCTTCGCAAGCGCGATCGCGGTGAACGCCCGCGGCGAGGCGCTGGTCAGCGGCCAGACTGTCCGCGATCAGGCGTCCGGTGCCGAATTCCCAAATACCCCGGCGCCGTCGGCAACTCGACCGATGCCAATACGGGGTTCCTCGTCAAACTCGACCCGGGCGGTACGAAGATGACGCTCGCCATTCGCGGTTTCGGATTGGGTCCCGTCGCCTACGGCCCGAATGACGACATCTATGTCGCCAGCGCGATCTACGGCTCGAACTCGATTCCGGCCACAGCCGGGGCATTTCAAGCGACGCACGACGATCGCGCCTGCGCCGGCTCCGGATGGCTCGGTATCGGCTGTTCGTATCAAGCGCTCTCGAGCATCAGCGCGGACGGGAAGACGCTGCGCTACTCGACTTTTGTCACGGGAGGTTACGGCGCCATACCCTCGGGCCTGGCGATCGATTCCATTGGCGATGCGATCATCGCGGGTACCACGACCCCGCCGACTATCCGATTACGCCGGGGGCTTACCAGACCCGCTACACTTCCGCGACCCCTTATCCGCCGGTAATACCGACTCCCCACCCACGGGTGTACGCGCCACCGCCCATCGGCTACATCACGAAGGTGCATTTCAGCGGAACGGCGCTGATCTGGTCCACCTTCTTCGGCGGCACCGGATCGGACAGGATCACCGATCTGCGGCTGGATGGTAACGGACGACTGATCATCGCGGGCTTGTCGGGATCGAGCGATCTTCCCGGCACGGGAGGGACGGCTCGCGGCTGCGCGCCCGGCACGGTACCCGACACTCCGTTCGTCGCGGCGTTTGATCAATCTGGAATGCTGCGGTCGAGCCGCTACGTTTTTGAGCTGGACTCGGATACGGTCAGGATTGCGCCTTCAGCCGGCGGGGATGTCGCCGCTGCAGTGGCAGACGCGGCCGCTTTTGCCGGGTTCGTTCCGCAATCTGCGCTCGCGTGTATCACCGACCCGGCCGATAATGCGAAACGAACCCAAATCGCCCCCGGTCAGTTGATCTCGCTCTTCGGCACGTTCGAACCCGCCCCCAAGTGTCGATCGGCGGAGTGCCGGCGCGACTCCTTTATGCCCCGGCGGATCAAATTAACGTCCAGGTTCCGAACGAAGTTGCGGTTCGGGATGCTGTTGTGGCCACTGTCCAGTCGGCTGATACGCCGACGCTGACCCGCTCGTTGCGGGTTGTGCCGCGCGCGCCAAGCGCATTTCTTCCCCCGCAGCCGGTGGATCCTCGCTCGCCTACCGTCAGTTGCAAGGGCGCGATTTTCAGCCCCGCCTACGAGGCACTGGCACGCAACGAAGACGGGGCAGTTCAACGCCTGCGACAATCCCGCGAAGCCCGGTTCCTTAGTGACGTTTTTTCTCAACGGCGTTGGGCTGGGTACGCCGGAATTCTCACTCCGCTATCGCGACACTGGCTCCATCGAATTCGCGGAACCCGAAACGGGCTCCGCGTCCGGGGTTTGGCGGGTGGGCGTGCGGCTGGCGCCGAACTTCGGTTCAGGCACCGTGCTGTTGCTGGTGGACAACCTGCTGCTCGGGGACCCGTATGTCGCGATTTGGGTCGCCCTCTGACGGGCAAGCCGCTCAGCCCTTTACCTTTTTCACCTCTTCGACCAGTGCCGGCACGACTTCAAAAAGATCGCCGACAATTCCGTAATCCGCCACCTCGAAGATCGGCGCGTTCGCGTCCTTGTTGATGGCGACGATGGTCTTCGAGCCCTTCATTCCCACCAGGTGTTGGATCGCGCCGGAGATCCCGATCGCCATGTACACCTTCGGCGACACGGTCTGTCCCGAACTCCCCACCTGCCGTTCCATGGGCAGCCATCCGTTATCGCAAATCGGCCGCGACGCAGCGAGTTCCCCGCCCAGCGCCTTGGCCAGTTCCTCGACCACCGGGATGTTGTCCTTCTCCTTGATGCCACGGCCGACGGAGACAATGATGTCGGCCGCCGTCAGGTCCACTGCGCGCGCTGCTTCGCGGAAAGGCTCGTGCATCTTCGTCCGGATCTGTCCCGCGTCTATTTGCGGGGTGAACGCTTCCACCGGCGCCGACCCGGTTTCGACATTCTCAGCGCGATACGCGCCGGCCTGTACCGACGCAAACACCGGGCCCGAGCCTTTCGCACTGAAGTCCGCATTGAGCTTGCCCTGGAACAACTGCCGTACAAACACAGCCGCTCCGCTTTCGACGCGAATCGCGACGAGGTCGCTGATCAGCGTCGTGTTGAACCGCGTCGCGAGCTTGGGTGCGAAGTCGCGAACCTGGTAGGTGTGCGGGAAAAGAACGTACGACGGCGAATGCGCCTTTATCAACTGCTCGAGCGCGGCAGTATAAGCGTCCGGCGTGTACATCCCGAGCGCGTCGTGCTGGACGGCATGCACTTTCGCCAGTTTCTTCTGCGCGAGTTCGCCGGCCAAGGCGTCGATGCCCTGCCCCACCACCGCGGCGAAGGCCGGTTGTCCGAGTTCCGAGGCCAGTTGCTGCCCTGCCGCGAGCGTCTCCCACGACATGCGGTGCCACGCACCGCCCTGCTGCTCCATGACCACTAAAACGCCGCTCATAGGACTCGCACCTCGAACTTCAGTTTCTCTACCAACTGCGCCGCGACCTTCTTCGCGTCGCCTTCAAAGATCTGCGTCTGTTTCGATTTCTGCGGCACGTAAACGCGATTCAAAACCGCCGTGGCTTCCGGCGCTCCGCCGATCTCGCCGACGGTCACCCTGCGGATCTCCTTCGATTTCGCCTTCTTGATGCCCATCAACGTCGCGTACCGCAATTTGTTGATGCCGGATTGAATGGTCAACACGGCGGGCAGCGGCATTTCGATGTGCTGGAACCAGCCGTTCTCCAACTCGCGTTTCACTTTGATGGAGCCGTCCTGCACCTCCACCTGCATGATGATGGTCGAGTGCGGAATACCGAGCAGGTCGGCGAGCACCACGCCCGTCTGCCCGTAGCCGAGATCGTCCGATTGCAGACCCGTGAGGATCAGATCGGGCTTTTCATTTCGGACGGCTCCGGCCAGCAGGTGCGCAATGCCGAGCGTGTCCAACTGACGTAAGTTTTCGTCTTCGATGTGAATCGCGCGGTCGGCGCCCTTGGCGAGCGCTTCGCGAATGGTCTGTGCGGCCCGGGCAGGCCCCGCGCACAGGGCTACGACTTCGCCGCCGTGCTTTTCTTTGAGCTGCAGGGCCTCTTCGAGTGCGTAGGCATCGGGTTCGTTGATCTCGAAGTTCAGATCGTCTTCCTGAATCCAATGCTGGTCCGCATCGATTTTCAACTGGGAATCGCGTACGGGAACTTGCTTGATTGCGACGACGATTTTCATAGAAATGACCGGTAGTTCAGAAGCGGGCAGTGGCCGGCACGCCCGCCCAATAGATTATTGCCAGCGTTTGAAGATAAGGCAGCCGTTGGTCCCGCCAAAGCCGAACGAGTTCGACAGGGCATAATCGATGGTCATGGGACGCTCCTCGTTCGGTACATAGTCGAGGTCGCATCCCGGGTCCGGAACTTCGTAGTTGATGGTGGGAGGCGCGACCTGGTCGCGAATCGCCAACACCGTAATACCCGCTTCCAGCCCTCCGGCTCCGCCTAACAGGTGGCCCGTCATCGATTTCGTAGAACTGACGGCCACTCTTGTATCCTGGCCGAATACGCGCTTGATCGCAACCGTCTCGACCCTGTCGCCCACCTCGGTGGAGGTGCCGTGAGCATTGATGTAGTCGATGTCGCCCGGCTGCAAACCGGCGTCGCGCAAAGAAATCGACATCACCCGGAACGCTCCGTCGCCATCCACGGAAGGCGCAGTCATGTGGAACGCGTCCGCGCTCATCCCGTAGCCGACAACCTCGGCCAGAATCGGCGCGCCTCGCTTTTGCGCGAACTCGAGTTCTTCGAGCACCAGAATGCCCGAACCTTCGCCTACGACAAACCCGTCGCGGTTCTTGTCCCACGGACGCGAAGCCCGCTGAGGTTCGTCGTTGCGCTGCGAGAGAGCCCGCATCGCTGCGAAGCCCCCAATTCCCATCTCGGTAACCGCTGCTTCCGCGCCGCCGCAGATCATCGCGTCGGCATCACCACGCTGGATAATTTTAAATGAGTCCCCGATAGCATGAGCACTGCTGGTGCACGCCGTCGCGGTCGCGGAATTCGGTCCCTTCGCGCCGGTGCGTATCGAAACGTAACCCGACGCGAGATTGATGATGGTGGCCGGAATGAAAAACGGCGAGACCCGGCTAGGTCCCTTCTCGAGCAGGATCTTGTGCTCCCGTTCGATCACCTCGAATCCGCCGATCCCGCTCCCAATGTAAATCCCGACTCGGTCGGCAACCTCGGGTGATACTTTCAATCCTGAAGCTTTCATCGCGAAATCCGTCGCCGCGATGGCGAACTGGATGAAGCGCCCCATCTTCTTGACGTCTCTTTTCTCGACGAACTTCGTGGGATCGAAGTTCTTCACTTCGCCGGCGATCTGCGAATTGAATGCAGAGGGCTCGAACGCGGTAATGCGGCCGATGCCACTCGTTCCGTTTCGGATGGCCTGCCAAGTCTCCTCAGTCCCGATACCAACAGGGCTGAGTAACCCGACACCGGTCACTACAACTCTCCGTGCCAATTTGTTCTCCGTGGATTTAAGAAAGGCAGAGGCGGGCTTACTTGCCCTTCTTGCTCTCGATGTAGTCGATGGCGTCTTTCACTGTCTGAATTTTCTCGGCATCCTCATCCGGGATATCGAGATCGAAGGCTTCTTCAAAGGCCATTACCAGTTCGACGATGTCGAGCGAGTCAGCCCCCAAGTCGTCCACAAAAGACGCGGTGCTATCGACTTGATTCTCGTCGACACCAAGCTGTTCCACAATGATCTGCTTCACTTTCTGTTCAACAGACATGAACCCTCCTGAATTGTTGCAAACGCATTGATTCTAACATGCTCCCTACCCACCTTTACATAATCCATGCAGCGTTTCGCGAGTCGTGTCATCCTGGCTTTGTGCGCTCCGCGTTCGTACTGGCGGCCCTTGCAACGATCTTACCTGCGCGAGCCGACGAACGCATCCAGAAACTTCTGGTACGTCTAGCCGAAGAGGCTTCGGTATTCGAACAGGCCGCTCCCAACCTCATCAGCGAGGAGACTCTGCGGCAGCGCGTGTTGAAATCGGCAGGCGCCCAACGCCACGGGTTCGGCCCCAGAATCGTGCATCCAGTCGATCCTAACGCTCCTCCTGAGTGGCAGGACCGGACGGTGGAATCCGAGTACGCGTACGCCAAAGTCGGCAACCCACCCTCGATTCGTGAGGTCCGGAAGGTCGTTTCCGTGGATGGGAAGCCGGTCTCCGGAGGCAAGGACGCCATCAAGGAGTTGATGAACGCGGTGCAAGCCAAGGACGATCGTTCCCGGCGCAAACTGCTCGAGAGCTTCGAGAAACACGGCCTGGTTGGGGCAGTAACCGATTTCGGCCAACTCCTGCTGCTGTTTGCGCGTTCGCAGCAGCCTGAATACGAGTTCTACCCGGTCGGAGAGCGGCTCTACGGAGCCGAAAAATGTATGGTGTTCCTGTATCGCCAGCAGGAGGGTACGGGCGCTCTCACCGTTTGGGATGAAAAAGGAGAGTCGCAGCCCCGTGTTTCAGGCGAGATCTGGGTCACCGAATCCGGGTATCGCCCGGTGAAGATCACGCTCAAATCCATTCGCGGCCCGGAGGCGTCGGCGGTGCGCGACGAGGCCGAGGTGGTGTACGTCATGAGCGATCACGGGGTGGTCGTGCCATCCTCGGTCGTGCACAAAGAATACCGACGAAGCAGGATGACGACGGAGAACCGCTTCACCTACGCGCCGTTTCGCATGTTCGGTTCGTCCACCGTACTCGAATACTCAACCCGGCAATGAACATCGTTTACCTGCACGGCTTTGGGTCCAGCCCGGAATCCACCAAGGCCCGCTTCTTCGGAGCACGGTTCCGGGAACACGGCATTTCAATTAATATCCCGGACCTGGCGGAGGGAGATTTCGAACACCTCACGATTTCCAAGCAACTCGACGTCGTCGGCCGAGCGGCCGGCGGCCGGCCAGTCGTGCTGATGGGTTCGAGCATGGGCGGATATCTGGCGGCGCTGTACGCCGTCCGCCATTTGGAGGTGCAGAGCGTGGTGTTGCTCGCTCCCGCGTTTGCTTTTGCAAGCCGGTGGGAGGAATGGTTGGGATCTAGTGTAGTGTCCCACAAATAGTTGGACAAGAAATCAACCATGGGTCATAATCAGTCATGCCCCGCCTCATCGAGCCCCTCGTCCTGTCAGTGGACCAGTCCAGCGAACTCCAACGCTGGGTGGGAGCCTTGGGAACTCGACAACAGGTAGCGCTACGTTGCCGCATTGTCCTGGCACTTGGCGCTGGCAAAACGGAGATGGCGGTCGCCGCTGAGAACGGCGTGAACCGTAAGACGGTTCGTCTCTGGCGTGACCGCTTCCGTGGCGGCGGGCTCCAGGCGCTTTGGGAGATTGCTCCAGGCCGGGGCCGGAAGCCGAGTTACGACGCAACTCGAATCAAGGCCGTCATTGATGCCACTCTGCAAACCAAACCCAAAGGAAGCACGCATTGGAGCTGTCGGACGATGGCGGTGGCGCAGGGGATCGGCAAGTCCAGCGTGAGCAGGATCTGGCGTAGCCACAACCTCAAGCCACATCGAACAGAAACGTTCAAGCTGTCACGTGATCCCAGATTCCTCGAGAAACTCACGGATGTCGTCGGTCTTTATCTGAATCCTCCTGATCAGGCGATTGTGCTTTGCGTGGACGAGAAGAGCCAAATTCAGGCTCTGCAACGCACCCAGCCCGGGTTGCCGCTGAAAAAAGGGCGCTGCGGCACCATGACCCATGACTACAAGCGACACGGAACGACGACTCTGTTTGCGGCGCTCGATGTTCTCGCCGGTAAAGTCATCGGCGACTGCTATAAGCGTCACCGCCACCAGGAGTTTCTGAGGTTCCTGCGCCGCATCAACCGCGACTTCTCCGGCAAGGCGCCGCTGCACCTGGTGATGGATAATTACGGCACCCATGGAACGCCCGAGGTGAAGGACTGGCTCAACCGACATCCCCGCTTCAAGGTGCACTTTGTCCCAACCAGTTCCAGTTGGCTGAACCTGATTGAACGTTGGTTCGGCGAGTTGACCAGCAAAAGAATCCGCCGCGATTCCTTCTTGAGCGTCGATGACCTGATCGCCGCCATTAACGAATTTCTCGTCGCTTGGAACGAGAAACCCAGACCCTTTGTCCGGACGGCCACCATCGAATCCATAGTCAGCAAACTCGCGCGCTGCAGCCAAACCCTTGAACAGATCCAACCCGGTTGCACGGCTCCAAAGACCCGTAAACGAAAGACCAGCTAATTCGGGGACACTACACTAGCGAGATGGAGCGCTGGCAGCGTAACGGCACCCGGAACTTTATGCATTACGGCGAAGGCCGCGAAGTACCACTTTCGTACGACATTGTCCGCGATGCGTCAGACTACGAAGATTTCCCGAACGTGACACAGCCCACGCTCGTCCTGCACGGTGCCGATGATGACGTCGTTCCGGTCCGGCTATCGAAAGAATTCGTCTCGTTACATCCTGAAGCGAAGCTCGTTGTGCTCGACTCGGGACACGAGTTGACAGATGTGATGGATCAGCTCTGGCGGCATGTGTCCGAGTTCCTCGGCGTTGCCGGATAGGGGAATTGCCACACGGACCGTCTGACGGCGATCGTCGAATGCCTGTGGCGGAATATGGAAAATCAGCGCTCTTCCCGGCGCCGCGTCATGCACGAATCCGACGGTTGGTCAATCCAGAACAGCGTGTGTCCAAAGACGTTTACGCTCGAGCCAGTGACAGGAACGATAGAAGGCCGTGCATTGTGCGCCTCCAATAATTCATCGGGAACAGTTCCATGATTGAATAGGATACCCTCGTCGTGACCGCCGGGCTCTTCGTAAATACCATCCTGAATCAGGATTTGCCCACCGCGACCATTGACGAGAATACTGGGGTTATGAACCGGCATGTGATCCTCCTTGTGAAAGTCCCAGATTCTTTGGTTTCAGTGTAGCGGGATGGCCGCGCTGCGCATCAATGGCCTCTGAGGATGGACGATCTCGGGGTCACCGTTCGGGTCCGAGAGTTACTGAGAGCCCACGCGACGGCGGGGCGTTCTTCAGCCAAAATCCGAAGATCTTCCTCCCTCGCCGACCCGGCGGGACCTCCCGTACCGGAACTATGAATTTCAGAATACTGGAAGCTGTGTTGCTTCCAGGTGTTACAATATGGATAGCTTCCTCGCCTTCGGAATCTTCCAAAACCTGCAACTTGCAGGTTCACAGAAGCGTCTGATACGGCGAGAGGACCTTTTCACTGGGCGAACGAGAAGGTGTAATGGAACAGAGTACGGTTGAGCGTAACCCAAGAGCGGTGAATAATTTGGAGAATAACCCCACCGTGAACCCTGCTGCGGCGGACGACGCCGACGTTCACCTCCAGCGGCTGTTTAACCCCGAACTGGAGGAACCTTGGATCAAATCGTTCATCGCAACGGTGAACGAGGTGATTCATCCGAAGAAACTGCCCCCTCTCGAGGTCACGTCCAAGCCGGTCCCGGTGAAGGATCTTTGGGGCTTCTACGGCGGCAATGAAAAGAAGGCCGGGGTATCGTCGGTCCTGATTCACGCCGGTGTGGTAGCACTACTGTTCGTGGTCGGATCGAACCCAACCGTGCAGCAGATGGTGAAGGAGCACGTAACGCTGCTCGCTCCGGATATCGCGCCGTACCAACCTAAGATGGAAGTCAAGAAGCAGACCATGGGTGGTGGCGGTGGCGGTGGCGATAGGTCTCCGACGCCTCCGAGTAAAGGCAAGTTGCCGCGTGTCGCGGACAAGCAGTTCACGCCTCCCACGGCGGTTATCCGGAACGAAAATCCAAAGCTCCCGATGGAGCCCACGATCATTGCCCCCCCGGATGCGGTTCTGCCGCAGGTGCAGGCAAGCAATTATGGCGATCCGCTGGCCAAACTCGGCATTCCTTCGAACGGTCCGGGATCAGGCGGCGGTATCGGGTATGGCAAAGGGGGCGGCGTCGGTCCGGGTAGCGGCGCAGGCTACGGTCCCGGCTCAGGCGGCGGCGTAGGGGGCGGCGTCTACAGGATTGGCGGCGGTGTTTCCGCTCCGCAATTGGTTTTCAAGGTCGAACCGGAGTATTCCGAAGAAGCGCGCAAAGCAAAGTATCAGGGCACAGTGGTGCTCTACGTAGTCGTTGACGAGAAGGGTTATCCCCGCGACCTGAAGGTCGTGCGCGCGTTGGGTCTCGGGCTCGATCAAAAGGCGATCGAGGCTGTGCAGAAGTGGCGCTTCAAGCCCGGCCTGAAGGACGGCAAGCCGGTTCCGGTGGCCGCCCAGATCGAAGTGAATTTCCGCCTGTTGTAATCAGGCGATTCAGTCCATTGCATTGAACGGCGAGCCTTCGGGTTCGCCGTTATTTTTTGGTCGCGGTGAACGTGCCGTGCGCCTGCCCGCCCAGATCCACATTCCCTTTCATCTTGGTTTCCCCTTCGAGAGTGCCCGCGTATTTCACCGTCAGCTTATCGCCCGACGGTGACACGTCGAACGAGAACTCCACCTTCTCGCCGTCGACCTTGCCCGTCACCGGAGCCTCGCCCAGCGCGCCGCTATAACTGCCGGTCAGTTTCGAGCCCTCCTGCTTGAACGTAAAGGTCGGCGAACCCGAACCCATGTCGGTATCGACATTGAAGTTCCAGGTTCCGGTGAGATCGGCCGCAAAGGCGAGCATGCTTGTGACGAAAAGCAATAAGAGAGGCTTCATGGGCGGAAGCATACCACATCACCCTAAAGTTCTCGCGAATTCGGACGATAAAGCAACTAGCCAGAATGCCGCAAGGAGGCCATATGCCAGCGCGGAAGCCGCTGCAGGCGGCGATACGTGAACGGGAATCCACACCGGCGAGTGCTGGACCGGCAGACTCATCGCAATCGCCGGAGCCCGCAATCAGCCCACTACCAGTCCGCTTCCCGGTCTCTGCGCGCAGGAAACGGAGATCGGGAGGAAGCGTCATTGTTGAAAGCGTCTTCACGCTCCTGCCCACTATCGCCATGATCTGCGCGTTCGTCGATTTCGGACTCGTGCTCTTCCGATGGAGCACGTTGCAGAACGCGGTGCGCGAGGGCTGCCGGTACGCAGTGACGTTTCAGCGCTCGGGAACGCTCGGGCAGGATGCGTCGATTGCGAGCATCGTACAACAGTATTCGATGGGTATTGTCACCAGCGCTGACAACCCTCAGCACATCTTCGTCAAATACTACTCCCCGACGGCCATCAATACTCCGATTACTTCGGGCGGCAATATTCCCGGCAATATCGTCGAGGTGAGCGTCCAAAACGTATCCTGGTCGTGGATCGCTCCGTTGAGCGGAAGCTTCGGCGGCAGCACGCCGTTATTCCGCTCCGCTACGCCATTCACGGTCTCCGTCTATTCCTCCGACCTGCTGGGTGCTTACCCGGCGGGTGCCAATTCGGTTCCTCGCTGATGGGACGGCCATCCATGAATCCTTCAAAGCGCAATGCGAGAGACGAACGTGGTGTCGAGATCCTCGAGTTCGCTCTCGTTCTCATGCTCTTCATTCCTTTGTTACTCGGCGGGCTGGTGACGGGGATGAATCTCGTTCGCAGCATCCAAACCAACCAGATGTGCCGCGACCTTACCGACCTCTATATTCACGGCGCTGATTTCTCCACCCCGGACATGCAGCAACTGGCGGCACGCCTTTCTCAAGGTCTGTTCCTCGATGTTTCCGGCTACACGACAACCAACGCGGCCAACAACACGAGCAACGGCGGACACGGCCTGGTGACGGTTTCACAGATCATGTACGTCGGCACCACCGCCCAGGCGAACTGCGCGAGTCTGGGAAACGCCACATGTACGAACCACGATAGTTTTGTTTTCACCCAACGCCTCCGGTTCGGCAACGGAACGCTCGCCAGCAATTCGCCGAACCTTCTGGGGAACCCGACGGCGACGATCAACAGGGCGGGAGCGGTACAGAACTATCTGGTCGACGCCGGCGCCAAACTGCCGGAGCCGCAGCAATCGGACATGCGCGCGCTGTGGCAAACCTCGAGCGGCGTACGCACACCGTTGCAGGACGGTCAAGTGGTCTACGTGGTCGAGACTTATTTCAGTTCCATGGATATTGGATTGGGCAGTTTCCCGGGAGGAGGCTTGTATGCCAAGTATTTCTTCTGAGGACGCGATGTTCGCTTTGCAATCGGTCAGCCGTCGTCGCCAACGAACCGAAAGCGGCGTCTCGCTGTTCTTGGGCATCATCTCGCTGCTGTTCATCATCCCGCTGGTGGGCCTTTCAATCGATGTCGGGGTGCTGTATGTCGTAAAGGCCCGGCTACAGGCTTCAGTGGACGGAGCATCGCTGGCGGCAGCCCGTGCGCTGGTTCTCGGATCAACGACTGCGGCCCAATCGACCAGCGCCAAGCAGAACGCGGTGAACTGGTTCTATGCCAATTTCCCCACCGGCAACTGGGGAACGTACAACACCATCATGGACCAGAGCACCGTGAACGTTTTCGACGATCCGAATAACCCTCAGGTCCGGAACGTCACGGTCTCGGCGACTACGACGGCCCCCACCTATTTCATGAAGTGGCTGCGATTCAATTCGGTGGTGGTCAGCACTAGCGGGAATGCATCCCGCCGCGACGTGGTCGTCATGATGGTGCTCGATCGTTCGGGGTCGATGTCGAACGCGGGCGCGTGCGATGACATGATTAACGCCGCCAAAGTGTTCACGGGCCAGTTTTCCGCCGGGCGTGACCGTATCGGCTTAGTCTCGTTCAGCGATAACGTGGTGCTGCACTCGTCTCCGACCACCAACTTCCGCACCGTGCTCGGTTACACCAATAACTCCGGTTCGGCCGCCGGTGCCTTGGACAGCATCACCTGCGCGGGCGGCACCAGCACGGCACAAGCGATTTCGCTCGCCTACAACGAACTGTACCGTACGAATCTCCCCGGAGCACTCAACGTTTTAATGTTCGAGACCGACGGTCTGCCCAACACGCTCACCATGAATTTTTGGGATTCGGCGAACACAACGGCCGGTATCGCCAATACCAGCACCTGCAAAGACGCGAACACCAAGACCATGGCTGCTGGAGGTTTCCAAACCCCACAGTCCCTTCCAGCCTGGACCGACGGCTATACTCTCGGATCTGGAAGCTATTTCTCGAATATTCCATCGGGAATCGTAGGAGCGGTGTCATCGGACGACCCTGGAGGTTCGGACGCATTCTTCCTGATGTTGAAGTTCTGGCGCACCGATACAACGGTGAATACCGACTACCTCACAACCACGAACTCCGCAGCGACCGGGTGCTATTTCCTCAACAGCGCCTATCACCACGACGCTTCGCCGAATGACATCGCCTGGTTTCCCACCACCGACGTCTGGGGCAATGCGCTGAGGCCAGCCACGAATCGCTACAAGAGCGTCACGCTGTCCGGCGGGCATGTTCAGGTGAATTGGACCAACTATCACAATGCGGTGCTGAACGCGACCGACAATGCCGCTTATCGAGCACGCACGAATTCGACGATTCCGGCCTACTTCTTCGGAATCGGGCTAGGCGGCAGTTCGGCAAACCCGCCCGATTACATCCTGATGCAGCGCATGGCCAACGACTCGCGCGGAGATTCACTCCATACCCCCCCGAAATACGACCCCTGCGATCAGGAACCGGGCTGCATCACGTACGATAACCAGCCCCAGGGCACTTTCGTCTACTCGTCGAACGCCTCGGAACTCGGACAGGCTTTTTTGTCGATTTCCTCCCAAATCCTGCGATTGAGTAAATGACCGAACGCGGCGCGAGCAAGACGACTCGCGCCGCATAAATCCAAGTTGAAGGAAAGCTCGGAAGGGATCAGTTCTCGGCCGTAGCGGGTTGGTGCGGACTCTCGACTCTGCACTCGGCGCAGGGGCATATCTCGCGCAGGTGATCGAAGGAATAGATCCCCGAGTTGTGACCGTCGCTCCAGGAAATCCGGATTGCGTAATTGCCTACGGGTTCGATATTCAAGATCTTCAGCGCTGGCTTGTACATCGGGAACAGGTCGTTGCCGCCCGCGGGTGCGGAGTAGTTTGTCTTCTGGGGCTCGGTCCCGTGCGCGCCTGTGCAACTGGCGCACGGACATTCGTCGCGAAGGTACGCGAGCGTATATTCGCTGCGGTGGCCATCGGACCAGTCGATCTTGACGCCCTTCGATTTCGAGATGGCTATATGTTCGGGTTTTGCAGGCATTTCGTTATTGCACGCGGTCGACGTCCCGGACTCCGGAGATGCGGCGGATGGCCGACACAATTCGCTCGAGCTGTTTCTTGTCTCTGATCTCGGCCGTCATCTCCACCACCGCGCCATCGCCGCCCCGCTTGTCGTCAGAACGGGCTTCAAGGCTCCGAATATTGCTCTGCTCCGTCGACAGCACGTTCGTCAACTGGTTGAGCATTCCGGGCCGGTCGTCGGTCAGCACGATGAGCCGCACCGGGAAACATTCCGCGGCCGCCTTGGCCCACTCCACCTCGATTTTCCGTTCCACCTCGTACATGAGGTTCTGAACGTTCGAACAGTTCGTCGAGTGAACAGCCACGCCCTTCCCGCGCGTGACGTACCCAACAATCGACTCCCCCTTGATCGGATTGCAGCACTTGGCGCGATACACGAGCAGATCGTCGATCCCCTTCACCTTAATTACCAGGTCGGCGGTATCGGCCCCGATGTACCCAGTTGCCGGCGCAGGTGCGGCAATCGGCTTTTGAGGTTCCGGCGCCTCGCTTTGAACTTTCTCCGGCGCGAGCTTCTGCAACACCTGCCGCGCCGAGAACTTGCCGTAACCGAGCGCTGCGTGCAGATCCTCCATCTTGCTGTAGCCGTACTCGGAGGCTACCGATTCGAAGTCCGCCTTCGTGATGCTTTTCAGCGACACACCGAACCGGCGCGCTTCGCGTTCGAGATATTTTTGCCCGATCTCGATCGCTTTCGCACGTTCGATCACGTTGATCACGTGCTTGATCTTGTTCCGCGCGCGCGATGTCTTGACCAGCGCCAGCCAGTCGCGGCTCGGCACGTGACCGGGCTGCGTGAGGATTTCCACCACATCGCCGTTCCGCAGATTGTATTTCAGCGGGACGATCCGGCCGTTGACCTTCGCCCCGACGCACGTGTTGCCGACGTCGCTGTGAATCGAATAAGCGAAGTCGATCGGGGTCGCATCGCGCGGCAGCGCCATCACTTTGCCGCGCGGCGTAAAGGTGTACACTTCCTCCGGGTACAGGTCGACTTTCAGCGTCGACATGAACTCGCCGGGGTCGCGCATCTCGCGCTGCCACTCCACCAACTGCCGCAGCCAGGCGATGCGTTGATCGTCTTCTGCCGGCCCGCGCTTGCCTTCCTTGTATTTCCAGTGCGCCGCGATGCCTTCCTCGGCGATGCGGTGCATCTCCTCGGTCCGAATCTGCACTTCGAACGACAGGCCGCCCGGTCCGATCACCGAGGTGTGCAGCGACTGGTACAGGTTCGGGCGGGGGATCGCAATGAAATCTTTGATTCGGCCGGGTATCGGATGCCACTCGTTATGGATCACGCCGAGCGCGGCATAACAGTTCTTGACCGAGTCCGTGATGATCCGAAGCCCGAGCAGATCGTAGACCTGGTCCAGCCCGATCTTCTGACGTTTGAGTTTCAGGTACACCGAGTACGCGCGCTTGACGCGTCCGTGCACGTGTGCGGGAATGCCCTCGCGAGCGAGGTTCACTTCCACCGACCGCTTGATCTCGTCGAGGAAAGCCTCGTTCGCGTGCCGCTTCGAGTCGATCTCCTGCACCAGTTCGAGCGCGGCTTCGGGCTCGGCATAACCGAACGCAAGGTCCTCGAGTTCGCCGCGAATTTTCCCCATTCCGAGCCGATGGGCGATGGGTGCGTAGATCTCCAGAGTCTCCTGCGCGATTCGCTCCTGCCGGTCCCGCGGAAGGCACTCCAGCGTGCGCATGTTGTGCAGACGGTCGGCCAGTTTCACGAGGATGACGCGAATATCGGTGACCATCGCCAACAGCATCTTGCGGACGCTCTCGGCCTGCCGGTCTTCCCGCGAGTACAACTTCACCTTGCTCAGCTTGGTGACGCCGTCGACGCATCTCGCGACTTCCTCGCCGAACCTGTTTCGAATCTCTTCCATGGTCGCCGTCGTATCCTCGACCACGTCGTGGAGCAGTCCGGTCTGCAGGCACACCAGGTCCATCTGCTGCTGCGCCAGCAGCAACGTCACTTCGAGGGGGTGGACCATGTACGGCTCGCCGGACTTGCGCAGCTGGCCGCGGTGCCGTTCTGTGGCAAACTCGAAAGCCCTTTGCAGAGGCGATAAATCCTCCTTGGGCCTTGACTGGCGAACCACCATTTCGAGTTGCTGATAGAGGGTGAGCACGCGGTCGACTGGGGGCGCGGACTCAGTAGGGATACACGTCGAACCGCTGCCAGTGTCGGGAACCATGGGGGACTTCTTCTTCCAGTTTATCTGATGCGTGGCGGCGCCATCCCGCTACTTTCGCGCAATCCGCGCGCTTTCGACGCTGCGGCTATGGTGCTTCGACACGCCCACGCTACACAAAATAAAACGGCGGGACAGGTTTTGACACCCATCCCGCCGGGTTTGAACAGACTCCCGTGCCGGGAGTTATTTCGCTTCGCTGGTAATACCGATAGAGCCGGGCTGACGTGCTGCCTTCTTCTTCTTCGTCTCCATCGCCTTCTGTACCCAGTCGTCGGCGATCTTGGTCTGTTCCTTGTACTGCTCCGGCGAATCGGCCAGGTCGGCCCGTTCGCGGATCAGCAGGTTCAGATACGCCATCGCATCGTCATACTCGGGATCGACTTCCAGAGCCTTCTGCAGGTTCTGAATTCCGTTCTCGATAATGCCTGAGTACTTCGCCTTCAGCTCTTCCCGAATCTTCTTATCCTTGATCGGACCCGGATCTTCGGGTTTCATGCCGAGGTCGGCGCGAGCTTTGCCAAGAGCCGGATACCACTTCGACCAGGCGATAACGCCAAGGCTGTAATAGGCCTCTTTGTACTTCGGATCCGCCTGGATCAGCTTGCGGTTCCAGTCCGCGGCTTCGTCCAGCATCTTGTCCTTGGCATCGCCCTGCAACACGCCGGATTGGTTGTAAGCGAGTGAGGCGAGGGACGCGAGAGCGACCCTGTCGTTCGGATCACCCCGCAACACTTCGGAGAACTCCTTCTTCGCCTCGTCGGCGAGTTGCTTGTTCTCCGGCGATTCTGCACCCGGGATCCACTGGGTCATATAGGCAGTGGCAAGGTACAGCCGGGCGTTCGGATTCGTCGGGTCGAGAGCGATCGCCGTCTTGAAATTCTCGACCGCCTCCTGATACTTGGCGTTCTTGTAGGCTTGAACGCCTTTGTTGAGTTTGTCGCGCGACTTCAGTTTGTCGCACCCGGTCCCGAACAACACGACCAGTCCGGCTAAAGTAACCAGACCAAATTTGACTGTGCGATTCATACGCTCTTCCTGGTGGGCTAAATTTCTTCCGCTTCTACTGACCGGCCTCGACCTTCGGCGTCATTAAGCCGATCTTGTCGATCCCGGCGCCTTTGGCAATGTCGATCGCTCTGGCGACTGACTGGAACTCGAGATCGGGGTCCGCTTTCACGAACACAACGCGCTCGGCGCGGGTCTTGAACACTTCTTCGAGACGTCCGCCGAGGGCGGCTTCCGTAATCGGTTCGTTGTTCAATGCCAGCGTGTGATCCTTGTTCAGAATGATCACGACCGTGCGGTCCATGTTCGGATCTGGTGGGGGTTGGTTCGGCGGAGGCGGCTGGGGAACCAGCGCCTCGAGTCCGTGCGGAGTCAGAGGCGTGATGACCATGAAAATGATCAACAGCACCAGAAGAACGTCGATGAGGGGCGTTACGTTGATATCGGCTCTTGCGCCGCCTTTACCACCGCCCACTGCCATTGCCATAGTATGTTGCTCCTTTTCTTCTAGTGATCTGACTCAGCTATTGACCGGTTACCGGCGTTGATTCAAGCTTCTTCTGCTGCTCGGTCAGCAGGCCCAACTGGTCTACGCCAGCCGTCCGCAGATTGTCAATCACGTCGACCACGCCGGCATAACGGGCGCGTGCGTCGCTCTTGATGAAAACCGTCTTGTCCAACTTGTTCGTCAGAAGATCTTTCACCTTCTGCGGTAAATCAGTGGACGTCGTCTGCGCATTGCCGGGGCTGAGATACACTCTGCCGTCGCGCGTGACTGCCACTACTACGGCGTCTTCCTTATCGGCCGCCTGCATCGCAATCGCGTTCTTCGTTTTCGCCATGTCGACGCTGACGCCCTTTGACAACATGGGCGTGATGACCATGAAGATGATCAGCAGCACCAGCATGACGTCCACCATCGGAGTCACGTTAATGTCGGCTACGACCGGGGCCGCTTTCTTCTTTTCCATGAATGCCTCCTTTTCAGGCGCGCCGCAAACCTTCGCGGCCGCGGCGCACCCGATCAACTCGCCAGAGCGACTTCGGCTACTTCGCGGCTCCCGTCCGCTGGGAGCGTTTCAGGAAGTAGTCGATCAACTCAGAACTGGAGTTGCCCATCTCGACGTCGAACGCTTCCACACGGTTGGTGAAGTAGTTGAACATCCAGACCGCCGGGATAGCGACGAACAGACCGACGGCCGTCGTCACGAGGGCTTCCGAAATACCGCCGGCCACAGCGCCGAGACCCGTGCTCTTCTCAGTCGAAATCCCGCGGAACGCGTTGATGATGCCGACGACCGTTCCGAACAGTCCGACGAAGGGGGCGGTCGAACCGATGGTCGCCAGGCTGCTGATTCCGCGCTTCAGTTCGGCGTGCACGATAGCTTCGGCGCGCTCGAGTGCGCGGCGCGATGCTTCGATCTGCTCGCCCGGAATTTCAGTGCTTAACTGGTGAGCCTTGAACTCTTGCAGACCGGCCACAACCACCTTCGCCAGATGGCTCTTGTTGTAACGGTCGGCGATCTTGATGGCCTCATCCAACTTCCCTTCCCGCAATGCGCCGGCTACGGCCGGAGCAAACTGGCGGGACTGCGAACGGGCACCATTGAAGGCAATCAACCGGTCGATCATGACACCGATCGACCATGCCGACATAATGAACAAAATGATGACCACGGACTTGGCGAGCCACCCCATTTGGGCCCACATCGTGCGCGGGTCGAAACTGATGGACGTCGTCGCTTCCTGAAGGAGCAGGAACGCCCAGACTTGCAACTGTAACAACATTGTTTTCTCTCTCCTGCGAGTTGATTTAGACTGACAAAAACTTTCTCTACTGCTTAAATCCGCCTGTCAATTCACCCTGGGCCAATGTTACTGGCTCAGCGTGAAGTTCACGTCGATCTGCGTTACGACCTCGACCGGTTCACCGTTCAGCAGCGTGGGTCTGTAGAGCCACTGCTTCACGGCATCGGTCGCGGACGGCACCAGCAACGGATGGCCGCTGATCAACTGAAGATTCTGAATCGTACCGTCCTTGCCGATGATGGCCTGGAACCGCACGGTCCCCTGTACGCGCGCCTGCTTGGCGAGCGGCGGATACTGCGGGGTAACCTTGCGAATCAGGTTCGCGGCCTGAACGTTTCCACCAACGCGGATACGCGTCGGGGTAGCGGGTTTCTCCACCTTGGGCGGAGGCGGCGGTGCGGCCGTCGGGACCGAACCGATAATGCCACCGATTACGCCGCCCGGGCCACCTCCCGGAACGCCGCCCGGAATTCCACCCACCACACCGGCCGAAGCCGACGGCGGCGGAAGTTCTTCTTCCTTAATCATGGCGATCTCTTTCGGGATCGACTTGGGAGCCATCAGACGGCCCGCGTCAAATTGGCGCGGAGCGACTTTCACCACTTTTACCGGAGCGGCTTGTGCCGGCGGCGGCGGTGGTGGTGGCGGCGGCGGAGGCGCTACAAGGAAGCTGGTCAAAGTCGCTTTCGGCAGCGTATCCGTGTATATCAGCGGGAGCAGGACCAGAACCCCGATTGCGAGGATCTGACAAACAAAGGATACGACCACCGTCCATCCCTTATTGGTCTTCCCAACCCCGTCTACGAAAGTCTGTTCAAACATAACCTTTCCCCTTCTAGCCCGGCAGCGCGCTCCGAACGTTGACCACGAACGGACGCCTCTACCTGGTCCTTACTACCTTCTTCGCACCTGTGTCCTTTACCGGCGCCGTCGTCGGTACTCCCCCGCCCCGCTTCTTCTTTTCCGCGTACTGGAACCAGAAGACGAGGATCGGGCTGGCGATGAAGATCGACGAGTAGGTGCCGACAATAATGCCGACCACAAGCGCAAACGCAAAGTTATTCAATACCTGGCCGCCGAAAAGATACAGCGAAATAGCGGTCAGGAACGTCAGACCCGAAGTCAGAATGGTCCGGCTCAGAGTCTGATTGATGCTGATATTGACCAGATTCTCGAACTTCTCCCGTCGCATCAGCTTCAAATTCTCACGAATCCGGTCGAACACCACGATCGTATCATTCATCGAATAGCCGACCAGCGTCAGCAATGCGGCGACAACCGTCAACGAAATCTCTTTATTGAAGATCGAAAACAAACCGATCGTGATGATCGTATCGTGAAATACCGCGATCACGGCGGCGACACCGTAGATCCATTCGAAACGGAACGCAATGTACACCAACATTCCACCCAACGCGTAGAGGGTGGCCAGGATCGCCGTCTTCTGTAATTCGGCCCCCACCTTCGGCCCCACCACTTCCGTCTGCCGGATGGTGAAGGGCGATAGCGACAGGTTCTGCTTCATCACGGAAATGATCTGCGGCGTCACGCCGGGAACCTGCGACAACTGGTCGAAGCTGTTCAAAAGCCCTGAGTGTTGTTCGTTCTTGTTGTCGATGATCGCTTTGGAGAAGGTCTGCAACTGTTCTTCGGAGAGCGCCACACCGGCCCGTTGCAGTGGATCGCGTAAGGCTTCCGCCAGCGCCGCGGAACCCGTGTTGTTCACATCCAGTTTCCCGCCACCCGATCCGAACGAAGTCTCCAGCGTGTCCACCATTGTCTGGCGATTCGCGTTCAGCAGTTTTTCGTCCTGAATCTCGGTGCCGATAATCACTTCGTTGGTGTTCGTCACGTTCACCACCGAGATCTCACCCGGAATCTTGGCCGAAAGCACACTGCGAATCTTATCAACTGGCGGCTTCTGGTTGAACAGCACATACATGAGCGCCCCGCCCTTGAAGTCGATTCCGTAGCGTGGACCGCCTTTCGCCACTAAGCTCACCAGACCAGCCACCGTGAGCACAATAGACGCGGCAATGAAAGGCCACTTCTTGCCAAGGAAGTCGAAGTTCGTGTTCTTAAAGATTTCCATGCAACCTG
Organism: uncultured Acidobacteriota bacterium; assembly: GCA_963720745.1. Classification (GTDB taxonomy): domain Bacteria; phylum Acidobacteriota; class Terriglobia; order Bryobacterales; family Bryobacteraceae; genus TMP-7. Next base: position 317,251 of record CAVRGO010000004.1, on the reverse strand, counting down.
CATTGCCGGCCTTTAAACGTTTTAGACACCGGCTTCATCCATTCAGTTCCCGAGAGTTGAATCTTAAATTCGATAAGCCGCAACCCCTGCGGCTTGTACTGCCCTGCCCAGCATTGACGGACCGCAAAACCCTTCCCAGGCACGCGCTCAACGTCAAATGCTCAAAGCCTCCTGCTGCCTCCGCCCGGACAACTCGAAATCGAAAATCGCCTTCGAGACGAAAACGGCCGTAAAAATATTAGCCACGAGGCCGATCACCAGCGTCACCGCAAAGCCCTTCACCGCTGTGGTGCCGAATATGAACAGGAAGGCGCATGATACCACGGTTGTCACGTGTGTATCGATGATCGTCAGGAACGCCTTACTGAAGCCCGTGTCCACCGCCGCGATCACCGCTTTGCCGTTCCGCAACTCTTCGCGAATACGTTCGAAAATCAGTACGTTCGAATCCACCGCCATACCGATTGTCAGAATGACCCCGGCAATCCCCGGCAGCGTGAGCGTCGCATCGAAGTACGCCAACGCCGCCAGCAGAATGACCGCGTTCAGCACCAAGGCGAGGGTCGCGTTGATCCCTGCGCGCTTGTAGTAAACCAACATGACAAGTACCACCGCCGCTACTCCAGCGATGCCCGAATAGATACCATCACGGATCGAGTCCGCCCCGAGTGCCGGCCCGATACTGCGCTCTTCGAGATAAACCACACTCGCAGGCAACGAACCGGCCCGCAGGTTCAAAGCGAGGTCCGCCGCTTCTTCATGATTCGCCGCGCCCGTGATGCGTCCCGTGTCACCGATTTTGTTCTGAATGGTCGGAGCGCTCAGCACCATCTTGTCGAGTACGATCGCCAGGCGATTCCCGATGTTCGCTTCCGTGAAGCGCTCGAACCGCCGCGCCGCGTCCTGCGTCAGAACGAACGTCGTCTCCCAACGTCCCATCTCGCCCTGCTGCGCGTGCGCATCCCGAAGGTCGCGGCCCGTAATGGCAGGCGACCGGCTGAGCAGGTACCATCCCTGCTCCTGTCCGCCCCGGGGCAGACCCCGCAACAGTTGAGTGTTCAACGGCAGCACTCCGCCGTGCTTCGACAGCGCCTCCTCACGGCTCGAGAACGGACCGTCCTTCACCTCGAACAGTTCCAGTAGCGCGGCGGTCTTCAGAATCTCTTTCACGCGGGCCGGATCGTCAACGCCCGGCATCTGCACCAGGAGTTGAGCATCCTGCTCCGGATTTCCGCGCTCCTGCACCGATGACTCCGTCAGCCCGAGCCCGTTGATCTTCTTCTCGATCGTGTTCTGGCTCTGCGTAACAGTATCCTTGCGGAGCTTCAAAGCTTCGCTCGGCTTCATGTTCAGCCGGTAGTCCGTCGTGTTCACCGGTGTCAGGTTCCAGATCGTGCCGAAGTTGTCGTTCACCGCTCGCCGAAAATCGCCCGCCTTGGTCGACGGAACCCCACGCACGTTGATCTGGATATTGTCGGCTTCCTGGATGGCCTGAGGATCGTTCCGGTCGATAGCGTTGAAGTCGATGCCGGCTTTCCGCAGCTCGTCCTTGATCCGGTCTATAGTCGCATCCGCCTCTGCTTTGAATGCGTCCTGTACCTGGACCTGCATCACCAACTGGCTCCCGCCCCGCAGGTCCAGCCCGAGTCGAATATTCTTCTGGAAATTGCCGACGAGTTCCGCCTTGCTCTTCGGAATTCCGATCACCCCGTAAATACAGATCAGGATGGTCGTGATGATAATGCCGGCCTTGATTCTGATGTTGCGCTTCATTGCTTTCTTTGGTCCGCCCTGCGCCCGCGGGGTTTTCCCCGTTTCGGGTACGTTCCTCGTTTGCTCAGGATTTCTTGATCTCTTCCGTGACAAGTCCGGAAACCGAACTCCGTGTCACCTGCAGCTTCAAATTGTCCGGTTTGATCCGAAGTATCAGCGTATCATCCGGATTGATGGAAACGATAGTGCCCACCAGTCCACCCGAAGTGATAACCGTCTGGCCGTTCTGAAGGTTTTTCAGCATCTGGTTCTGCTGTTTCCGCTGCCGCTGCATGGGCATGAACACCAGAAAATAGAAGATGCCGACGATGAGCAATAAGGGCAGGAACCCTATCAGGGGATTGCCCCCAGACGGTTGCTGCTGTAAGAGAATGATTGTCGGATAAGCCATCAGGCCCTATACTCTCAAAATGCCGGAGATGTCGCCCGACTCTTATTATCCGCACTTCCGGGTCTGGCTGGTTAGTCGTGTGGCGGAAAGGGAACTGACGACCGCGTCAGGCCGGTTCCCGCTCCACAGGCAAAGAACGCACGTCTGCTAGAAGTTCGGGGAATCTCCCAAGAAGTATAGCCTGCCTGATCAGACGCATGATGTCAAGGTAACGCTTCACGTTGTGTATCGTGGCCAACGTTGCATATAAGATTTCGCCCGCCTGATACAAGTGCCGTAAATATGCCCGCGAGTACGTGCGGCACGTATAACAGGAACATTCCGGATCCGGAGGACGTTCATCGTCCTGGTATCTTCTTTGTTTGATGATCACGCGTCCTTCGGATGTAAACAGGTAACCGTTGCGCGCGTTGCGCGACGGCAGGACGCAATCCATCATGTCGACGCCGCGCGCAACATACTCCGGCAGTTCCGGCGGCATCCCGACGCCCATCGCGTAACGCGGCTTTCCCCGAGGCAGCAGCGGCGCGGTCGTTTCCACCATTTCGAGGCTCAAGGGGCGAGGCTCACCTACCGACAATCCGCCGATCGCATACCCCGGTGCCTCCAATTCCAAGAGTTCCGCCGCGCACTCCCGCCGCAGTTCCACAAACATTGAACCTTGCACGATTGGGAAACAGGCGTGGCGATCGATGTCCGCCACCGACCGGTAGCGCGCGAATCCCTTCCTGGCCCACGCCACCGTTCGATGCATCGACACCCGCGCCCCTTCGTGGCTCACCGGGTACGGCAAACATTCGTCCAGCACCATTAGAATGTCGCTGCCCAGCGCGAGTTGTACATCGACGGTCGACTCGGGCGTGAACATGTGAGCGTCACCGTTCAGGTGCGACCGGAAAAGTACCCCTTCATCGGTCACCTTGCGGAGCGAATCGAGGCTGAAAACCTGGAAGCCGCCCGAATCGGTGAGAATCGCCCGATCCCACGACATGAACCGGTGCAGTCCCCCCAGGCGCCGGATTACTTCATGTCCCGGGCGCAGGAACAAATGATAGGTGTTGGCGAGAATGATCCGGGCGTCGAGTTCGTCGGCCAGGTCGCGCTGCGTGATGCCTTTGACTGTCGCCTGCGTGCCAACCGGCATGAACACCGGGGTCTCGATGACCCCATGCGAGGTGTGAATCAATCCGGCGCGTGCGTGTGTGACCGGACACTCGGCCTGAATTTCGAATCGCAACTTCTATTCTACCGGCACGCCTTACTGAAGCCCTGCCGTAGCCTTGCAATCGACGGAACTTCTCCGTATGCTTAGCATCCAACCTCGCATATGTTACGTGCCATCATCCTATGCTTGCTGGCGTTGCCCGCCTTCGCCCAAACCCCAGCCGGAGGGAACTATCTTCCGCTGGACGACTACGTGAAAATGTGGCAGATCTCGAAAGACTTCACCCTCGAGGTCGCCGAGAAGATGCCCGCCGAGGATTACGCGTACCGCCCCACCGAAGTCGAAATGCCGTTCGGCGCCCTCATGGCGCACGTCGCCATGTCCACCGTCTCGCGCTTCAACCAGATCACCGGTGCGAAACCGCCCTTCTCCATCCAGGATCTTCAGAAGAAAAAACTCACGAAACCCGACATCATCAAACTGGTTGCCGACTCGTTCGATTACGTGCTCCAGGTGCTTCCCGGGATCACCGACGAGCAGATGAACAAAGCTCTCAAGGTTGACTGGCGTGGGCGCCCCGAGGCCACCGGCCGGCAGATGATGCTGAACATGTTCACTCACGTCGCTCACCATCGCGCGCAGGCCGAAGTGTACCTGCGCATGAAAGGCATCGAACCGCCGTTCTACACATTTTGATCCGCTCTTCGTGCCCATCCGGCGACTCGATAAACTAATGCGCATGCGACTCCTCCCTTGTGCGCTGTTGTGCATTTGCGCACTTTCTCAGTCCATCACCCGGTCGCGGATCAGCACCGGCCTCGATACGATTCGCGTGGACGACCTCAAGCAGGGCATCGGCTATCTGGCGTCGAGCGAGTTGCAGGGCCGCCTGTCTCTCGCCCCCGGTTCCGGCCTCGCCATCCGCTGGGTCGAGCAACAGTTCCGCGCCGCGGGACTCAAACCCGCCGCGGCCGATGGCACCTTCCTTCAACCCGTCCCCCTGATTGAATACCGGACCGACCGGGAGAAATCGTCGCTTCAAGTAAGAACCGGATCGCAATCGAAAACCTACAAATATCCCGATGCCTACGGATCGTTTCCGCGAGACATCACCGTTGGCGGAAAAGTAGTGTTCGCCGGATTCGGGATCACCGCGCCGGAACTGGACTACGACGACTACAAGGGCATCGACGCCCGCGGGAAGGTCGTTCTCATCTTCGACCACGAACCCCAGGAGAACGATGCGTCCTCGCGATTCAACGGCAAGGGCAACACTCTGCATGCCGGCCCCTATTTCAAGACGCTTAACGCGCAGCGCCACGGTGCAATCGGAGTCATCGTAGTTTCCGAACCGAACCGCAAACATCCTTCCAATAAGGAGCGGCTGGCGCGCATCCGCGGCATGAACCTCCGCGCCCGCATCCCGTCTCAGGCGATCGCAGGCGGCGATTTGAAGATTCCGCTCTGCGCCGTCAGCGATGCCATCGCCGACCAGATGCTGGGTGGCAAGGCAAAAGAACTACAAGCCTCCATCGACTCGAACCTCGCACCCGTTTCCCGGCCTCTTCCAAACCTCCGGGTGCGCCTCACCTTCGCGAATTCCGAACAGCGCCGCGCTACTACCTACAACGTCCTCGGCCTCCTCGAAGGCAGCGACCCGCAACTCCGCTCTGAGACCATCGTTTATTCCGGCCACTATGATCACGACGGACCCGCGCCGGACGGCAAGTTCTATCCCGGCGCGGACGACAACGCGTCGGGCACGGTTGGCGTTACCGAGCTCGCACGGGCCTTCTCACAAAACGCAGTCCGGCCGCGGAGATCCATCCTGTTCGCGGTTTTTGCAGCCGAGGAACGCGGACTTCTCGGCTCGTATTACTACACCGCACACCCCGTTCGTCCGCTCGAGTCCACCCGCGCCGTCATCAACTTCGACATGATCGGCCGCGATGAAACACCCAGCCGCCAAACCGACGGCCTCATCGACATCGCCAGTGATACGTCGGACGAACTCAACCTGGTTGGCACCAATTACAGCCCCGGCTACAAAGCCTTTGTCGAACGCGCAAATAACTCCGTCGGCATGCGGCTCAGCTACAAGTGGGACGAAGAGCCATCGCTGAACGTCTTCTTCCGCAGCGACCACTTCCCATTCGCCGCGAAAGGCATTCCCGCGCTGTGGTGGTTCACCGGTTTCCACCCCGATTATCACCAGACCACGGACACCGCCGATCACATCCATTACGAAAAGATGGTCCGCATCCTGCGTCTCGCCTTCATCACCGGATTCGACCTGGCTGAAATGCCGGATCCGCCGAAGTTCAAGCCGTAAGGGTGGAATGCGAGCACTGCTGCTTCTCCTGTTTCTCTTCGTGCCCGCCGCGAATCTCGTGATTCGTGAAGATTTTTCATACGGCATGCGCGATTGGTGGGTGGAGGGTGGTGAGAAGGTTTGGGTGGAAGGCGGCCGCCTGCACGTACGCGCGGACAATCCGGGCATGCCGGGTGGAGGTGTTGCCACCGTTTGGCTGCGCAAGCCGCACCCCGCTTCCTTCCGGCTCGAAGTCGATGCGCATGTTGTCGAGTCCTCCATCGACGCCAACAACATCAATCTCTTCTTCTGCTATTCCGATCCCAGCGGCGCTCCGCTCGAGCAGACTCGCGCCAGTCGTGCCACTGCGGGGTACGATCTCTATCACCATTTGAGCGGGTACATCGTAACGTTCTTGAACGATTCGCAATCATCGCCGCGCGGTAAGGCGGGCGATGCTGCTTCAGCCCGCGTCCGCCTTCGACGTGATCCGGGGTTTCGATTGCTGGCCGAAACGTTCGCATATCAATGCCGCCGCGGGATCACCTATCATCTGACGGTCGAAAAGCAGCGCGGCAGCATCCGGTTTTCCGTCGACGGCCGCGAACTGCTGCGCGCCATGGACCCCGAACCGCTCGGCGGTGGCCTGCTGGGATTGCGCACCTACCGCACCTGGCTTTGGTGGGACAACCTCCGCATCACCGCGCTTAACTGAGCCGCCGAGGTAAGCAAGCGGTCTTAAAACCAGTAGACAATCTACCGGCCTGGCAGTAGAATGTCTATGCCCTAACGCACGACAACGCGAGGAGGGTCGATGTTCTCAGCTATTCAGCGGCTCAGTATTCCACTGGCTTTGGGCGCGGCGCGTTTCATCCAATCTCTGCTGTACGGCGTCGAACCGAACGATCCAGGGACCATTGCGATGGCAGTCGCGATTCTCACCGCCGCGGCGTTGGCCGCAGGCTACTTACCGGCCCGCAGAGCTTCTTGCATCGACCCAATAACGGCACTTCGGCACGCATGAGCGTCGGGGCTCCGTCTCAGCACTCTTGCCGCCCGAATCCGCCGTGCAACGCAATTCTGGGGTGAACCGGGTTGCAGCGGTGCTGAGATCATCGCATCATTTACTTCATGCGCTCTCGATGGATCACTCTCCTGACGCTGGGATTGACGCCGGCATTGCTGTTTGGCCAACCGGCGAAGAAGAAAATTACCCGTGCGGCCGATGTCCCGAAGTTCGATTACAAGATCACCGGAAAGGTGGAGGACCTGATCAAGTCGGAGGAGGCGTTCCGGCCTTTCGCTACACAACTCCGGAAGGACACCGAGTCAGTGCTCCGCGACTACGACATCGAGGATGCGGCCACCAAGCGCGGCCTGTTATCGACGCTGCTAGCGCTCGACCTCCTGGAAGGCAAAGATGACGAGGCGCGCCGGCGTCTGGATGAGATCAAATCGCTCGAGGAGAAGCCGGCCGCCAAAGCGCTAAGCGGTCTGATCACACGTTCGATCCTGGAGGCACGCCGCGAAACGGCGGACCGTAACTCGCCGGCGTATCGCAAAGCGGTCTACGGTGCGCTGACGCGTTCGCTGGACGGCCTGCCATTCGATGTCGTGCAGAACGAACTGAAGACCATGAAAGCGGGCGTTGAGATCGTTTCTGAGCCTCTGATTGTGGGGCAGCTTCAAGCGAGCTTTGATCCGGTGGTCGCAAAATCGGGCAGTTTGAGTTCCGACATGGCGGAGGCGCTGCCCGGGATGCGATTGGTGCTGGTTGAGCGGTTGCCGCTAAAGGCGACCCTGGTAGAGGCGCTGAGCGTCTACCTTTCGGCACACGCTAAAGAGAAGCCGGACATCTGGGCGGCACGCGAGGTAACGCTCGAGCCTGGGAAGAACTACTCGACGGTGAATGTCGGGGTTTGGGACAGCGGCGTCGACGTGGGGATTTTCAAGGATCGCCTGGTGATGGGCAAAGACGGAAAGCCGGCGGTGCTCGCCTACGACATCAACACCCGCAAGACCACGGGAAATCTGTTTCCTTTGAACGGCGAGCAGTCGCGCGAGTTTCCAGATGCGAAAAAGGAGTTGAAGGGCCTCTCCGATTTACAGGCCAATGTGGAGAGCCCGGAGTCCTCTGCGCTGAAGAAAAAACTGGCCTCGTTGAAGCCGGACCAGGTGAAGCCGTTCATCGAAGAGATCTCGTTGTTTGGCGTTTACTCTCACGGCACTCATGTCGCCGGAATCCTGATGGCAGGCAACCCGTATGCACGGCTCGTCACCGGAAGGATGACGTTCGACTGGAAGATGATTCCGGACCCCTGCCCATCGCGCGCGCAGGCAGAACGCGACGCCGCGGCGATGCAGGACTACGTCGATTTTTTCAAGGCCAACAAGGTTCGCGTGGTGAACATGAGTTGGGGAGGCTCAGTGCAGGAGTACGTCGACGGTCTGGAAAAATGCGGCATCGGCGCGACCGTGGACGAGCGGAAAAAGACAGCGCGCGAGTACTTCGATCTCGAAAAGAACGCGCTCGAGAAGGCGATGTTGTCGGCGCCGGAGATCCTCTTCGTGGCAGCGGCTGGCAACAGCAACGCCGATTCCAGTTTCGAGGAGGCGATTCCGGCGGCGCTGAAGGTTCCGAATCTCCTGACTGTCGGCGCCGTGGATAAAGCAGGTGACGAGGCGTCGTTTACCAGCTATGGTCCGACTGTGGTCGTCGATGCGAACGGGTACGAGGTGGAGAGCTACATACCGGGTGGCGACCGGCTCAAGATGTCGGGCACGTCGATGGCTTCTCCGAATGTGGCAAACCTCGCGGCGAAGATTCTCGCTGTGAACTCGAAGCTGAAGCCTGAGCAAGTGATCGACGTCATCCGAAGGACAGCGGAGAAGACCGCCGACGGGCGAAGAAACCTGATCGATCCCAAGAAAGCAGTGAGTGCAGCCGGCTCGATGTAGTTTTCCGAGCCCGACCACGTGCCTGCGGTAGTGGGTGACGCAAGGAGCCCGTCAAAACCTCCCGCGACGGCGGCTCAACGATGCAGTTGGCGGCTCCGAAGATACCGAACGAGTTCAGCCGGGTGGTCCGTCTGGATGCCGGTGGCGCCGCGCTTCACCGCATCCTCCCATGCGTCGGGGTTGTCGTCCGCTCCAAGCCGGTCAACGTACACGTCCGCTCCCGATTTCCGCGCAATGACGATAATCGGTTCTAACCAGTCTGCCGCAGAGAACGCGATGACGGGCGCCTTCAACTCGCTGACGACGCGCTGCATGACCGGGACGCTCACCGCCTCCGGCATGACGCGTAAGCTCGGGTCCAGCGCACGAACCTCTTTGAGAAAATCAAACCCGCCATAAACAACGACGTGATCGCTCATTCGTTGACGCCGAAGCGCCGCCACAAGATCCGCTGGTGACACGCGCTTCGAATCGACGTACACGCCGGCGCGGCCTCGGGCCAGCGCGAGCGCCTCTTCGAATCCCGGCACCGGCTCGCCCCGGACACTCAGCGATCGGATCTGCACGAGCGTAAGTGCCGATACCCGACCGTGCCCGTTGGTCGTCCGGTCTACCGTCGCATCGTGCATCAGCACGAGTTTGCCGTCCGCTGTCGTGCGCACATCGACTTCGAAAAAATCGGCACCCGCCTCCATCGCCGCCGTGTATGCCGCAAGCGTGTTCTCGGGATGGCTCAGGTGTTCGCCCCGATGCGCGATGACGGACACGGTGCGGGTCTGGCCAACACTCACCACGACCAGCAGAAGCGGGATCAGCGGTTTCATTTGCGGCTTCCTTTCAGCATAGCCGTACAGTAAATCGCAGCTGCCGCTGTACAATGGTCAGGCGAAATTGCCATGAAGAGGGTGAAGGCCGGCATTATTGGTTCGCGGTTTGAGGCGGACATTCACGCTGCCTCGTTCGGCATTATGCCGGAGGAAGCCGAGGTGGTCGCGATCGCCTCGCCGACCCCGGGGCACGCCGAAGAACTCGCCGAGCGGTACGGCATTCCACAGGTGTACCGGGACTATCGGGACATGCTGAAAGATCCCGAAATCGAGATGGTGACCATCACCGCACCTAACCGCCTGCACGCGCAGATGACGATCGACATCGCGAACGCCGGCAAGCACGTCGTTTGTGAAAAGCCGCTGTGCATGAACCTGACGGAGGCCGAGGAGATGATCGCGACGTGCCGCCGTCAAGGAGTGCTGCTTATGTACGCCGAAGAATTATTCTTCACGCCTAAGTACGTCAAGGCGAAGGAAATGGCGGACCAGGGCGCGTTCGGCAAAGTCTACCTCGTCAAGCAGAGCGAGAAACACTTTGGCCCGCATGGCGACTGGTTCTGGGACGTGCGGCAATCGGGCGGCGGCGTCCTGATGGACATGGGGTGTCACGGCATTGCATTCTGTTACTGGTTCCTGGGCCGGCCTCGTCTGAAGAGCGTTTACGCACACCTGGCGACACATGTTCATGCGGCAAAGACCAAGGGCGACGACGACGCGCTGTGCATCCTGGAGTTCGACACCGGAGCTGTGGGCCTGGTCGAAAACAGTTGGGCGCGTCGCGGCGGAATGGACGACCGCGTCGAGGTGTACGGCGAGGGCGGCGTAACCTACGTCAACCTCCACATGGGCAATGCGCTCCCCACGTACAGCGAATACGGTTTCGGCTACGCCGTCGAAAAAGCACCGAGCACGAAGGGCTGGACCTACCCCGTCTTCGACGAATTGTGGAATTACGGCTTCCCGCACGAGATGCGGCATTTCGCTCGATGCGTTCGCGGGAAAGAGACCCCGCAATCGACCGGAGAGGACGGTAAGGTTGTGCTCGAAGCGATTTTTGCTGCGTACGCTTCGGCCGGAGCCGGCAAGAAAATTACACTGCCGTATACGCCGCCCACTCCGGAGTCTTTGCCTGTAGAAGGCTGGCTTGGTCCGCTCGCGCGATGATCGGCGCTCTTGACATCGGCGGCACGAAGATCGCCGCCGGCATCGTTACCTCCACCGGAGACGTATTAGCTCAACGTCAATCCGCGACAGTGCCGGAACGCGGCTTCGATGACGCTCTCGAGCGAATGATCAGGATGCTGGTGGAGTTGCAGAGTTCGAGCGGCGAACGCCTGAAGGGAATCGGGATCGGCTGCACAGGACCGGTGGATCCCCAAACGGGCGTTATCGGCAGCGCGGAGTTGCTCCATGGATGGAATGGCGCGCCGATCACCGATCGTTTGGCCGAGGCCTTCGGCGTGCCCGTGGCGATGGAGAACGATGCCGATGCAGTCGCGCTCGCAGAATCGGCTTGGGGATCCGGACGTGGTGCAGAGTGCATGGTGTACGTGACCATCGGCACGGGCATCGGCGGCGGCATCGTTCGGAAAGGTGAGTTGTATCGCGGTGCCGAAGGCGCACACCCGGAAATCGGGCACATGGCAGTCGACGTGACACACGGTCCGAAATGCTATTGCGGTTTGACCGGCTGTTGGGAATCGCTCGCCAGTGGCCCCGCGATGGAAGCGTGGTACTCCGCACGCGGCGGCCCGGCGAGTGCTTCGGAAATCTGCCGACGCGCGGTCGCCCGACAACCGCTCGCGGTCGAAGCTGTACAGAGGACTGCTCGCTACATCGGATTGGGACTCGTCAATGTCGTCACGGCTTACTGTCCCGATGTCTTGATCCTGGGCGGGGGCGTCGTACGCAGTTCGTCATTGTTTCTCGAAGATGTGTGGGGGATGGTTCTGCAACTGGCAACACAGGTCCCGTCCGCGCATCTGCAACTCACTACGGTGGAGGGTGGCGAGACAACCGGTGTAAGAGGCGCTGCGGCCGCCTGGTTGCATCGAAACGGCGGTATCAGGAGGACTTAGTTGACGGGCATCTCTTACGACAAGTTACAAGGCATCTACTTACGGGACATACTCGATCAGCCGCGCGTGCTGCGGGACACAATAGCATCGCTGGCGCACGTACCGGCCTTGGATTCGGTGCGCGGCAACCTTCGAGCGGGCCGCTGGAAGCGTATCGTGCTAACCGGAATGGGCGGATCGTATCAGGTGCTCCATCCGCTGCACCTGCGGTTGATCGAGGCCGGATTCGATTCGATCATGGTCGAAACATCCGAACTGCTGTACTGCATGCCGTCCCTGCTCAACAGCGAAAACGTAGTCGTCGCCGTTTCCCAATCGGGGACGAGCGCCGAAACCCTTCGAATGCTCGACTCCGGCGATCCGCTACTTATCGGTGTGACGAACACACCCGGATCTCCGCTCGCCCATCGGTCCGCCATCTGCATCGAAACGAAAGCGGGCGAAGAGGGCGGCGTGTCCTGCAAAACCGCGGTCACCTCTCTGGTGGCACTGCACTGGCTCGGCGAGCATCTGGCTGAAGGCGACCTGACTTCCGCACGCCGCGATTTGGAGGCGTCGGCTACCGGTGCCGATACGTATCTAGCCGGATGGCAGGACCACGTCGCGGAACTCGTAGCGGCGTTCGAGGGGGTGCGCAGCCTATTCGTGGTGGGCCGTGGCGCGTCGCTTGCGGCGGTCGGACTGGGCGCAATGATTCAAAAGGAGGCGGCCCATTTCCACGGTGAAGGCATGAGCAGCGCCGCTTTCCGCCATGGCCCGTTCGAGATGCTCGGGCCCGATTGTTATGTGCTCGTTTTCGAAGGCGCCGGGGTCGTTCGGGATCTCAATGCCCGATTGGTAAACGACGTTATCGCGGCAGGCGCACGCGGAGCGCTCTGCGGGCCGAGCGTCGCGAAAGGGCCGTTCGCTTTGCCGGACGTTCCCGAAGACGTGCGGCCTATTCTCGAATTGCTGCCCGCACAAATGATCTCCCTTGCCCTCGCTTACCGTCAGAATCGCGAACCCGGTAAGTTTGAACGGATTACCAAAGTAACTACGACGGAGTAAGTCACGAATGCTCCCACTATTGTTCCTGTTTGCCTCAATAACTTTCCACTCAGACTTCGAGGGCGGCAGTATCGGGAAGATCGAGCCGGTGGCGATGGACCATTACCGTTGTCATGTGCTTGGAGAGGTGGATCAGGACAAACGGAACCGGCAGGCGAGTTGGTATTACTTTCGAGTTGACGGCGCGGCGGGCAAACCACTTGTACTCGACCTGGTCGATCTTCCGGGAGAATACAACTATCAACCGAACCGCGGCGCAATTATCGCGGGGACCCTGCCGTGGTATAGCGAGGATCAGAAGAATTGGAAATTGGTGAACTCCGCGGAGTTTGACGCGTCAGTCCCGATGATGAGGGTCCGGCTGCATCCGACTACCGATCGCGTCTGGATCGCTCATCAGCCGCCATATACAAACCAGAATCTGGCCGACCTGCTGGCGGAGGTGCGCCGGAATCCGGCAGCTTCGGTACAGAGCATCGGCAGAACCGCAGGTGGACGCGATATCCCGCTGGTCACGATCACGGATCCGTCCGGCCGCGCGTCGTCACGAAGAGTGATCTGGGTCCTCTTTCGCCAGCACAGTTGGGAATCCGGGAGTTCGTGGGCGGCGGAGGGCGGCATCCGGTTTCTGCTCTCGGGCGCACCGCAGGCCGTCGCTCTACGCAAATCCGTCGTGTTCAAGATTCTACCCATGTGCGACCCCGATGGAGTCGCCCGCGGCGGCGTGCGATTCAACGCAAATGGGTTCGATCTAAACCGGAATTGGGATGTCGCCGATCCCGTGAAGATGCCCGAGATCGCCGCTGAACGGAAAGCTATTCTGGATTGGGTCGACTCCGGGCAGCGCGTCGATATGCTGCTGACGCTCCACAACGACGAGATGAACGAGTACATCGAGGGACCACCCGGCAAGGAACACACTGCACTGATGCGCCGGTTCGAGGCCGCGCTCGCAAACAGCCCCGTGTTTTACGAAACGAAGCCAGCCGCGCTCACGGCTCTATCGACTCAGCCCGGAAAGCCTGGGCGCATGGCGGTTTATCAGGGGCTCTACCACGATAGGAAATTGCCGGCATTTCTGATCGAACAGATGATTGTTCGCCATCCGAAGCTCGGGCGCCAACCCGGCATCGACGATCGTATGAGGTTTGGCCGCGACTTGGTCAGCGCAATGGCTGACGCTGTAGGCGCCCGCTAAGCCCCGGCGGACTCCGAAAGCACGGCTAATAACCCGCGGACAGACGCTCGGCATGAATGGCCGGCAGCCCGGCATCGCGGATCCTCGCCTGCGCCGCAGCCACGTCATACGAAACCCGGAAATAGGTCACGACGCGCAACTCGCTATCGTATACGCAGTACGCCGCCCGCGGATCCGCGTCTCTCGGCTGACCGACCGAACCCGGATTCAGCAGGTAGTAAGCGTCCGGTTCGAGTTCAACGACCAGTTGAGTGTCCGGCAGACGCGGGCGTCCGAGCGCACGGACTCCGTTCCGATGCAGCAGAAAGCCGCCTTGCAGATGGGTGTGCCCGAAGAAGGTGGTCTGTGTCTCGAGATAATGCGAGACTTCGGCCGCTTCGCGCACGCCGATCACGTACTCGTCTTCGTCGATCGGCGAGCCATGGATCAGGTCGAAACCGTTGAGTTCCACGGGCCCCTGCGGAAGGTTGCGCAACCATTCGATCTGGTCGGAATTGAGTTGGCTCAGCGTCCATAGTGCCGAGCGCCGCGCCGCAGGATTGAACCACTCCAGATCTTCGAGCCCCGCACACGCTTTATCGTGATTGCCGCGGACGACGGTTGGAACATTCGCACGAACCCACTCGAGCGCCCAGACCGGATCGGCACCGTATCCGACGATGTCGCCGCAACAGGCGATAGTGTCGTACTGTCCCCGCACATCGGCCAGCACCGCCTCCAGGGCTTGCCGGTTCGCGTGTAGGTCACTCAGGATCAGATAGCGCACAGGCGGATAAGTGCCACTTCAGGAGGCGCGCCCAACCGGGCCGGCACACCGACCGTTCCGATGCCCCGGCTCACATAAACGGATGATTGCCCCTCCCGATACAGGCCATAAACGTACGGCGTATAGAAGCGCGCGATGCTCACGTTCTGGTGGAGAATCTCGACTGTGATCTGCCCGCCATGCGTGTGCCCCGCGATAGTCGCGTCGAAACCCTTGCGGGCGGCAACCGGAAACACATCGGGGTTGTGCGAGAGAAGGATGTTCGGCATCCCGGGCGTGATCAGACGTTCCGCGCCCGCAAGGTATTCGCGGTGCATCGGCTGATAATCGACGCCCGAAAAACAGATCGGCTTGCCTCGCAGAGTCATGACTTCAGAACGGCTGCGCAGGAACCGTATTCCGTTCCGCGCTGCCTGCGCTTCGGTATAGTTTTCAACCTGGGCGTACTCTTCGTGATTTCCCATGCACCCGATGACACCGGCTTCAGCGCGGAGCCGCGCAATCTGCCGGATGCAGTCATCGAGTGGGTCGCGATAACCAGTGATCAAGTCTCCGGTGACCATTGCCACGTGAGCCTTGGTTTCATTCGCCATGTCGATGACGCGCGCCAACTCTTTGAGGCTCAGGAATGGGCTCAGATGAATATCGCTCACCTGCACCAGTCGCATCCCGACCAGGTCCGGATCGAGGCCGCGGATGGGAAGATCGATTTCCTTGAGCCGGAAATTATCGCGCTGAACGAACACGCCATACCCGGTTACGACCAGGGGCGAAGCGAGAACGGCGGTCCTGGCGGTGTTCAGGAACTGGCGGCGCGCGGGACTATGTGTCGGATCGGGACGCGGCAGCAGGCGCCAGACGGCAAGCGTCACCGCGGCTGCGGCTGCCAGGACAAGAACCAAAAACGAAACCAATCGGACGGTGTCGGAGACGGGGAGCGGCAAAGCGCTGACGACCCGCTGCGATCGCGTCAACAAACCTGCGCAGAGTAGAGCCCAGACGATACCGATCAGGATGGCTGCCAGCCGCGGGCGAAGCCGTAAGCTCCGAACAGCGAACCAAGCTGCCGCCATTCCGGCCAAGGTGGCGATCGCGTCCGGCAGATGATTCAAAATGAACAACATACCGCGACTACTATGCTAGCAGCCCGTGGTGCAAGTCAAAATGCGACATAATCACGCGCCTAAGTCATTGATTTGACTGAGGCGGTTTTGCCGTCTCCGAATTTGCCTCATTTCTGCCACGGGCTGCTAGGGCATTCCGGACCGCGACACCCGGCGCTCCACTGGCCTCGCCGACCCAACCGACGCGAATCAACCTCCTGAATCAATGGGTTATTAGCGCGAGAACGCCGTGCCGATACAATCAAGTAATGTCACTTGTCGTTGTCGGGTCAGTCGCTTACGACTGCGTGGAAACGCCGCATGGCCGCCGGGATCGTTTGCTCGGAGGCGCCTGCACTTATATTTCTTTATCTGCCAGTTACTTCACGAAAGCGCACATAGTTGGCGTCGTGGGCGAAGATTTCGATCAGGCTGACGTGGATTTCCTGAGCAGCCGGGGCATCGACCTGGAAGGGCTCGAACGCGTGCCCGGCAAGACGTTCTTCTGGTCCGGCGTCTACTCCGAGGACATGAACGATCGGACGACCCTCCAGACCGATCTGAACGTATTCGCAGATTTCAATCCGAAATTGCCAGACCGCTTTCGCGACCTCTCATATCTGCTGTTGGGAAATATCCAACCCGATCTCCAATTGAGTGTTCGACGCCAAATGCGCCACCCACGCCTAGTGGGCGGGGATACCATGAACTACTGGATCACCGGTTCCCGCGACAGTTTGGTCAAAACATTGAAGGAGTGGGACTTCCTGCTAGTAAACGACAGCGAGGCGCGACTCCTGTCAGGTGAACCCAACCTGAAACGCGCCGCACAGGCGATCATGGGTATGGGACCGAACACAGTGGTGATCAAACGCGGCGAGTACGGCGCGATCCTTTTCCGCAATGACGCCCAGTTCATGGTGCCCGGATATCTGCTGGATGACGTTTTCGATCCGACCGGCGCGGGCGACTGCTTCGCCGGCGGCTTCATCGGATATCTTGCCGGGTGCGGGTTCGATCTGGCCGATAGTCACATCGACCCGAAACAGCTATATCGCGCAGTGATCTACGGTTCGGTTATGGGAAGTTTCTGCTGCGAGCAGTTCGGCGTGGATCGTTTCCGCACACTAACCCGGGCGGACATTGACGCCCGCTTCGAAGAGTTCCGCCGGTTCACAGAGTTCTACTAAGTGATTCCTTCAAAAGCACCATACCGGCCCGCGAACCGCTGGACGGAAACGTTCGTTGTCGCCGCCCTGATCGTATTATTGAGCGTTCTCGCGGCGTTATGGTTCTTTCGTCAGGGCTACATCTTGTACTTCGGCGATGCGGAAGCGCATCTGAACATCGCACGCCGCATTCTCGATTCGCGGACGCCGGGCTTCGATCAGGTGGGGACGGCGTGGCTGCCGCTGCCGCATCTGCTGATGGTAGGTTTCGTCTGGGACGATTGGCTGTGGCGCACGGGACTTGCAGGCACGATTCCGTCCGCTGCTGCCTTTGTCGCGGCCTGCTGCTTCCTGTATGCCGCATTACGCCGCCTGTTTGTTTCGCGGGCACCGGTTGTAGCGGGGGTCGCGGTGTTCGCACTGAACCCGAATGTCTTGTACTTGCAATCCATTCCGATGAACGAGTGCCTGTTCTTCCTCGCACTCGCCGGGATGTTGTATTCGACCGTCCTGTTCGCCCAGACCGGGCGGCCCGGCAGTGTGGTGCTGGCGGCGGTGTTCTCGAACGTCGCCTCGACGTCGCGCTATGAGGGCTGGTTCCTGATCCCCTTTCTAACCCTGTTCTTCGCGGTGCAAGCCGGCTGGCGGAAATGGTGGATTCCAATCGGATTCGGCGCGCTGGCGTCCATTGGCCCGCTGTTCTGGCTGGGTTTCAATTGGTGGCATTACAGTAACCCGATCGAGTTCTATAACGGGCCGTATTCGGCGAAAGCGATTTACGAGCGGGCTCTGAAACCGGGCCAGCGCCGGTTCCCGGGCGATCATCACCCGCTGATTGCGGCTCGCTACCTGTTTGCGGCGGCGCGCTGGTGCGCAGGTTGGCCTCTCGTCATCATCGGGACGGCGGGGATCGCGGCGGCCTTGTGGAAACGAAAGCTCTGGCTCGTTGGATTCTTGATCCTGCCCGGAGTGTTCTACGTGATGAGCATGTACTCCGCAGGCGCTGTGATTCACGTTCCCGGTTTGTGGCCGAACACCTGGTATAACATTCGTTACGGAAGCACATTACTGATGCTGCTCGCCGCCGGGACAGCGGCACTCGCGGCGATCATCCCCTTGCGTGCTCAACCCGCAGCCGCAATCGTCCTGGTACTACTTTCTATCGCGCCGTGGCTAGTACACCCCGAGCCGGATTCATGGCTATTGTGGAAAGAATCGGAGATGAACTCCATTGTGCGCCGCGAGTGGACGGCGGAGGGCGCTGCGTTCTTCAGAACGGCCTATCGGAGGGGCGACGGTGTGTTCGCTCCCTTCGGCGACCTCACCGGTATTTTTCGTTCCTCGGGTATCCCGTTGAGAGAAACTCTGCACGAGGGCAACAACCCCTCTTGGGCTGCCGCGGAAAAACGGCCCGACCTGTTTCTGTCGGCGAAGTGGGCCGTCGCGTTCGAGAACGACGCCGCTGCGGCAGCAATCGCCCGAGCCAACCAATCCGGAACCGTTTACCGCCGGGTGGATCGTATCGTGGTTCGGGGAGCGGATCCGGTAGACATTTATCGCAGAGTGGGGCCTTTGGACCTGATGCTGGAGGAAAAGAGTGAAGGTTCCGTTCACCAAAGCGCACGGCGCTAAGAACGATTTCTTGCTGACCTGGCAGGACGAGGCGCCCGAGATCGGGCTTCCGGAGGTCGCGCGCGCCATCTGCGACCGGCACACCGGTATCGGCGCGGATGGCTGGATGCTGATGCACCGGGGAGCGCCGGGCGCCGAGGACGTCGGAATTACGCTCTACAACTCCGACGGAAGTATCTCGGAAATCTCCGGCAACGGCACGCGCTGCGTGGCTGCGTTCGCCGTCCATCTCGGAATCGCGGGGACATCCATTGGTATTCGAACAGGCGCGGGTCTCAAGCACTTGCGCCTGATCCGGCACGAAAATCTGCACTACGAGTTTGAAATGGATATGGGAAAGCCGTCCTATTACGATGGAGACCGCCGCAGAACCCTGTCCATCAATTCCGACCTGCTCGATGTCACAATAGTCAATGTCGGGAATCCCCAGTGTGCCGTGTTCGTGGACGATTTTGATCTCGACTGGCGGCGGCTGGGCAGCATAATCGAAGATTACGAACTATTTCCGAATCGAACGAATGTTTCCTTCGTCCGAGTGCTGGATCGGCATACAATCGACGTTCGCTTTTGGGAGCGGGGCGCGGGCGAAACGATGAGTTCGGGAACTGGTTCCACGGGTGCGGCGTTCGCCTCGGTGCTGCGCGGACTAGTGGAAGACCGCGTGCGAGTAGTAACCCCGGCCGGCGACCTGAATATACGGTTCGACGGTGATTCTGTTTTTCTGACCGGACCTGCCGATCTCATCGGCGCCGGCGACTTCTTTTTAAGGCGGTAGGACGAATTATGGGATCGGCATCCATGCCAGTACTCTCCCCTGCGGAGATCCTTCAAGAGAGAATCCGGAACAAGACGGCCCGTGTTGGCGTTGTCGGCCTCGGCTATGTGGGGCTGCCGCTGGCGGTGGAGTTCGCCCGCGTCGGATTTTCGGTCACCGGAATCGACGTCCTGGATCATAAGGTTCAGCAGTTGAACGCCGGAATGTCGTACGTCCAGGATGTACCCACGGAGGTATTCCGGCAGTACGTAGAAAACAAGCAGTTTCGCGCGACCACCGATTTTTCAGTCGTCTCCGAACTCGACACCGTGAACATCGCGGTCCCCACGCCGTTGCGCAAGACGAAGGACCCCGATATGACCTACGTCGTCGCGGCGGCCGAGGAGATCGCGAAGTATGCGCATCCAGGGCTGCTGGTGATTCTCGAGTCCACGACATACCCGGGCACCACCGACGAACTGTTGCTTCCCATGCTTGAAAAAAACGGGCTGAAAGTGGGGCGCGACATCTTCCTGTGCTTCTCGCCGGAACGCGTCGATCCCGGCAATGAACGTTTCCAGACGGTGAACATTCCGAAAGTCGTAGGCGGCATAACGCCCGTTTGCACGGAGTTGGGCGCGCTCTTCTATGGGCAGGCGCTTGAAAAGGTGATTCCGGTTTCGAGCACGGTCGTCGCCGAAATGGTGAAACTGCTCGAAAACACGTTCCGGATGATCAATATTGGGCTGGTGAACGAACTCGCGCTGATGTGCGACCGCATGAAGATCAACGTGTGGGAAGTGATCGATGCCGCAGCCACCAAGCCGTTCGGGTTCATGCCGTTTTACCCCGGCCCGGGACTCGGCGGCCACTGCATTCCGATCGATCCTTTCTATCTGTCGTGGAAGACGAAGCAGGCAGGCATCGAAGCGCGTTTCATCGAATTGGCCGGCTACATCAACGGCAGCATGCCGCACTTCGTCGTCGATAAGGTGCAGAACGCACTGAACGAACACACCAAACCGGTCAAGGGGTCGCACGTTCACATCGCCGGAGTTGCCTATAAAAAGAATATCGATGATGTGCGCGAGTCGCCCGCTCTCGATGTCATCCTACTTCTACGGCAGCGAGGGGCAAAAGTCACTTACAGCGATCCGTTTGTCCCCGTGTTGAAACTCGACAGCGAGACACTGCTCTCGCAGGACCTGAAGACGACGGCGGCCGATGCAGATTGCGTCGTGATCGTCACGGATCACAAGAGCTTCGATTATCCGGCTCTGCTGGACGCCTCTAAACTTGTCGTGGACACGCGGAACGCGATGAAGGGCTTGAATTCGCCGAAGCTCGTGCGCCTGTAGTCAGCTTTCGATTCCCATTTGAGTAAGCCGGTACCGTAGAGCATTGCGTGTCAACCCGAGCAGCCGGGCCGCCTGGCTCTTGTTGCCGTTCGCCCGTTTGAGCGCTTCGCGAATGATCGATTGCTCGAAATCGTCGAGCGTCATGCCGTCGGGCAGGAACTCGGTGCCGGTCTGGTTCGGGCGCGCGCGAGGCGACATGTCCAGCCGGATGTCCTCCGCTCTCAACGTCTCTCCCTCGGCGAGGACGAGGCTTCGCTCGATTACGTTTTCGAGTTCGCGCACATTTCCGGGCCAGTAGTACGACATCAGCCTCTGAACCGCTTCGGGGCTGATCGATTTCGCCCGGCTACCGATTTCGCCCGAAACTTTCGAAACGAAGTACCCCGCCAGTTCGGGGATGTCTTCTTTGCGTTCGCGCAGCGCCGGAATGTTGATGGGCATTACATTCAACCGGTAATACAGGTCCTCGCGGAACGTGCCGTTCTCCAAGGCGGCGCGCAGATCCACATTCGTCGCGGCGAGGACGCGGACATCGATATGACGCGTCTTGTTGCTCCCGAGGCGCTCGAACTCGCGTTCCTGCAGAATCCGCAGCAGCTTCACTTGCACGGACGCGGGCACGTCGCCGATTTCATCGAGAAAAACCGTGCCCGTGTCGGCCTGTTCGAACTTCCCGGGTTTGGTCGTGTTTGCCCCTGTAAAGGCGCCTTTTTCGTAGCCGAACAGTTCGCTCTCCATCAGATTCTCGGGCAGAGCCGTGCAGTTGATCTTCACGAATGGACGATCGCTACGAGGCGAATGGTGGTGGATCGCACGTGCAATCAGATCCTTCCCGACTCCGCTTTCACCGGCAAGCAGCACCGTGGCCCGCGTCGGCGCGACACGCGTGATCGTAGCGAAGATGTCCTGCATCGCCGGACTTCGGCCGATGATGTTGTGGAACTCGTAGCGGTGCCCGAGCGCCTCTTTCAGTTGCTGATTCTCGGCCCGCAACTCGCGGAGCTCGAGCGCCTTCTCGAGAACCGTCGTAAGGTGATCGAGCGAGAAGGGTTTCATCAGGAAGTCGGAGGCGCCGGACTTCATCGCTTCCACCGCACTCTCGACACTGCCAAAGGCGGTCATCACCACCACCGGCGTATACCAGTTCTGACGCCGCATCGCCGCCAGCAGCTCGAGCCCGTCCATGCCCGGCAGTTTCAAATCCGTCAGCACCAGGTCCGCCTGGTCCGCGAGTTTCAGCCCCTGTTCGGCCGAGCTCGCCTGAGTCACCTGAAAACCCGCGGTTTCGAGCTGGAGCTGGAGCACACGCCTGAGTTTGTCTTCGTCCTCGACGACAAGAATGGTCTTCTTCATGATCTTTGAGTGAGCGGCATGTAAATGCGGAATATACTGCCTTCGCCCCGATTACTTTCGACAACAGTTCGCCCGCCGTGCTCGTCCACTACTTTCGACACGATCGCCAATCCCAGCCCGACCCCTGCCGCTTTGGTGGTGAAGAACGGGTTGAAGATGTTCTCCAGGTGCTTCGGATCAATACCGGAGCCGCGATCGATTACCGCGATTTCCACTTCTCCATCGACCGGGCGTGTCTTGACCGTCACCGCGGCTTTGGCCGGCGAGGCCTGTGCCGCGTTCAGAATCAGGTTATATAGGACGCGCTCCATTAACTCGAAGTCGAATGGGAACGGCGGAACGTCGGGCGAGTAGTTTTTGAAGATGGCTACATCAACTGGCGGCGAATGCCGCTCGATTTCAAGAACGGCGCGGTCGATACACGCGGAGATATCGGCCGGCGCGAGCCGTAAATGGACCGGCCGGGCGAAATCGAGAAAGCGCGTGATCAGAGAATTTGTGCGATCCACTTCAGAGCCGATGTAGCCCGCCAACTCACGCGCGACTTCATTCTCGGCAGGAAGTGACTTGGTGAGCATCTCGGCGGAACTCCGGATCGTCGCAATCGGGTTTCTCAACTCATGCGCGAGACCCGCCGTGAGTTGTCCGAGCGCGGCCAGGCGGTCGGCGCGCCGCACAGCCGCTTCGGCATCTTGCAGGTTCTGGTTGGCCGTGGCCAACTGTTCTGCAACAGCCTGATAGTTGCGGGCCTTGATGCGATTCGCCTCAGCAAGCTGCTGTGTCAGAAACCCCACCACCGGAAGAAGTGCAACACGCAACATGAGTTCCTTCAACTGCTCTTCCGGTATGTACTGCCGGCTCCAATCGATATACAGGAGAAACGAGAGATACGCCCCGGCGGCGACAATGATGAATAGCGTCGTACCTAACAATCCGAGGGTGGTTGCGGCGGCCACCACGGGCAGCAGCAGGATGAAGTAATAACTGCTCGCGACGCCGTGCGTGAACCCGATCAGCAGCCAGCCCAACGCCAGCTTGATCATGATGGACGCGATCGCGCCGCGATCGGTGGAAAAGAACGGGTATTTGGATTCCAACACCTGGAAGAGCGCCAGGCACGCGAGCAGGAACATGGCGACCGGCGTACGGTCGGGCCCGAGAATTGCCAGCGCCGCAAATAGCAGTAACCAGACGAAGTCCTGCGCACGCACATAGCGCGTCCATTCGAACTTCTGCGCTGTCGCGATGCCCGCCATCCTACAGGTGATTGTGACAGAATAAAAGCAGACCCTCGTAATCCATGAATCCCAATTCCCCAGTAACACCGCCGGAAGTCCTGGAAGTTTCCTCGGACGCCGGCACGACGACGGAAGTCGCTAGCCCTGAAGCTTCCTTCGGCGAACTCTTGTCTCAGTTTGAGCAGCAACATCAGGCGGATTTGCGCAGCGGAGAAAGGCTGCACGCTACGGTAGTAGCCGTTAACAGCGACAAGGTTTATGTCGATGTCGGACGGAAAATGGAAGGCATCTTATCGGCGGACGCCGTTCGCGCCGCTGGCCTCGACGAACTGAAGCCGAACGACACCATCTTCGTGACAGTAACAGGCCGCGACGAAGAAGGCTACTACCTGCTTTCCACCGTCAAGGTCGAACGGCCGAAGGATTGGAGTGCGCTCGAACGGGCGTTCGCGGAAAAAGCGACCATTGGCGGACGAGTAACCGAAGTGGTGAAAGGCGGGCTTCGCGTCGACGTGGGCGCGCGTGCGTTCATGCCGGCTTCCCGCAGCGGCGCGCGCGACCAGGTCGAACTCGAAAAGCTGGTAGGACAGGAGATCCAGTGCCGCATCACCAAGTTGGATACGGCCAAGGAAGATGTTGTCGTAGACCGGCGCGCGGTCCTCGAGGAAGAAGTAACCCGCGCAAAAGCCGAGAAGTTCGCGAGCTTGCACGAAGGGGATATTGTCCAGGGAACGGTTCGCACTGTAACCGATTTCGGTGCGTTCGTGGACATCGGGGGCTTCGACGGCCTCCTTCACGTCGCAGACATGTCGTGGGGGCGAGTCGCCAAGCCATCGGATGTCGTTAAGCCAGGCGACTCTTTCGACGTCAAGATTCTGAAAGTCAATCGGGATACACGCAAGATTTCTCTCGGCGTGAAACAGCTCAGTGCCGATCCGTGGACCGTGGCCGCCGAGAAGTTCAAAGTCGGCGACCGGGTTAAAGGGATCGTGTCACGCCTTACCGATTTTGGTGCGTTTGTCGAACTCGACCCGGGAGTGGACGGCCTGATTCACCTGTCTGAAATGTCCTGGTCGAAGAAGATCCGCAAACCCTCGGATGTCGTGAAGGTCGGCGATCAGGTTGAAGTGGTTGTGCTTACCGTTCACCCGGACGAACATCGCATCGGGCTCGGGTTGAAGCAGGCGCTCGGCGATCCGTGGGAAGCCGTTCCCACGAAATTCCCCTTGGGGTCGACCGTCGAGGGTACTGTCACAAGTCTCCAGAAGTTCGGGGCCTTTATCGATTTGGGCGACGGCGTCGAGGGCATGATTCATATCGGGGACATCAGCCGCGAAAAGCGCCTGGACCACCCGAACGAGGTTCTAAAGAACGGGCAAGCGGTGAAAGCGCAGGTGCTCGAGATCGACAAGGGCCGCCGGCGCATTCGCCTTGGCATGAAACAACTCGAGCCGACCTCCGTGGACGAATACATCGCCGAACATCAGAATGGTGAAGTAGTTAGCGGTCGGCTTATTGAAGTTTCGAATGGCCGCGCACGCGTCGAACTCGGCGAAGGCGTTTACGCGACGTGCCGGATGAAGGAGGCGGCGGCGGAATCCCGCGAGAACTCCGCGAATGAAAGCCGCGCCGACCTCTCCACCATGACCGCAATGCTGACGGCGAAATGGAAGACTGGCGGCGGGACGGCTTCGGGGGGAAAAGAACAGATCCGGCCCGGGCAGATCCGGTCGTTCCGCATTACCTTGCTCGACCCCGGTCATAAGAAGATTGAAGTTGAACTCGCTGGCTGATCCGCCAGTCTGAAGAGGGCAAGTGCGGGAAGCCCGTTCGGGTTCCCCGTCAGCGTGACATTTTTCCGACACGCTCGTCCAAGTGGGTGTTGGACGGGAAGATTGGAGCCATCGCGCTGGCTACGCACTCCGTTGCACGCATGGACGAAGCGGCGCTGATCCGAGCTGCCCAGAACGGGGATGCTGTCGCGTTCGAACAGCTGGTTCGCGCTTACGACCAGAGTGTGCTTCGACTTGCGCTCAACCTGCTTCGATCGCAGGAGGACGCCAACGATATCTACCAGGAGACCTTCCTCCGGGTCTACCGCAATCTCCATTCTTTCCGCTTCGATTGTAGTTTTCACACTTGGCTGTACCGCATCGTTACGAACCTGTGCCTGGATCATCTTCGGAAACGGAAGGTGCGGCGCGAGGAGCCGACAGTGATTGCGACCGGAGACGGTCCGCTCGATCGGATGGACACGGTTCCGGAGGAGCGCGCGCACGGCGATCCGCAGCGCAACCTGCTGAGCAAGGAACTGAAGGGCCGTCTCGAGAAGGTGTTGGCCGGGTTAACGCCCCGGGAACGGATGGTGTTTGAGATGCGGCACTACCAGGGGATGCGGTTGCGTGCGATCGGCGAAGTGCTCGGCACCAGCGAAGAAGCCGCAAAAAACTGTCTCTTCCGCGCGACTCAGAAGCTGCGCGCCGCGTTAGGAGATTTTGTATGACGTGTGAGGAAGTGCGCCGTTCGATACCGTTGGTTCAATACGCGGAGATCAGTTTCGAGGAAGAGGAGGCGGTTCATGCCCATCTCGCCCAGTGCGAACCTTGCCGGCAGGAGCTTGAACACGAAAGGGCGCTCCACTCTGTCCTCGACGACCGCGAACTCGACGTATCGCCGTTCTTCCTGCGAAGCTGCCGCGACCATCTAGCGGAATCGCTCGACAGCGAGAGGATGCACGGCCGGCGGCATGCGAGCGGCTGGTGGGCGGGCCTGATGAGCGCGTTTTCCGCTTCCTCCTGGGTACCGGCGGTGGTAAAACCGGCGGGCGCCGTCGCTCTGATTGCGTTGGGGTTTCTCGCTGCGCGCCTTGGCCCGCTGGGGAGTTCCGGAATCCAGAACGCCGGATTGTTCGATCCCGCGAGTGCTCGCGTTCGCTATGTCGAACCCGGTCCGCAGGGCGGCGTGCAACTGGTAGTCGACGAAACGCGTCAAAGGATCATCACGGGACGGCTCGACGACGAGCGCATACGCAACTTGTTGCTCTCAGCCGCGAAGGATCCGTCCGATCCGGGCTTGCGCGTCGAATCGGTCGACATTCTGAAGAGCCGCTCCGAATCCGACGATATCCGAAATGCCTTGGTGTATGCGCTCCAGCACGATACCAACGACGGCGTTCGCCTGAAAGCGCTCGAGGGCCTGAAAGCGTATGCGAGCGAGCCGGATATTCGCAAGGCCCTCTCACAGGCGCTGCTCTCGGATAGCAATCCGGGACTCCGGGCACAAGCGATCGATCTGCTGACCCAGAACTCGAACGAGGAGCATGTCGTGGGAGTGTTGCAAGAGCTGATGCATACCGAAAAGAACGGGTACATCCGTCTGCGCTGCGAAAAGGCGCTCCGTCAGATGAAGGCATCGGTTGAGACATACTGAGATGCGCTGGCTGTGGATCGTTCCGTTTGCATGCGCCGTGGTGTTGGCGCAGATGCATTCGGCGATCACTCGGGAGCACGATGAGTTCGTTCAGACCACCACCGGCTCCATTACAGTTCCTCCCGCCACACGCTTCCGCGTAACGACTGCGGGCGCGGTAGTGGTTCGCGGCGGTTCTGACGCCGGTATCTCCTACAAAGTTCGACAGCGGGTCAAGGCCGCTTCCGAGGCGGAAGCGCGCCGGCAGTTGCACAACGTCATGGTTCGCAACTCGACGCGCGCGGGTTGGAATTACCTTACCGTTGCCACCGGCGATCCTGCATACGTTGGTTCCGAACTCTACTTGACGGTCCCCAAGGAATTGCGCGACGTGGTTATCGTGTCGCTCGGCGGCAACGTCGAAGCATACGATCTCGACGGTAGCGTGGATGCGGCAACTGCCGGCGGCCGCATTCAGATGGATCGGATCGCCTCCAATGTCGTCGCGAAAACCGGCGGCAGCGATATTCGCATCGGTCGAGTCGGCGGAATGCTGCGCTGCTTTTCGGGCGGCGGGTCCATCCAGGTTGACAGCGTCGGCGGCGAGAGTTGGTGCGAAACCGCGGGCGGCGAAATCGTCGTCGGCCAGGTGTCCGGTGTTTTGCACGCAACGACGGCGGGCGGCAACATCCGCATCCGGGAAGCTCACCGCGCCGTCATCGCGCGTTCAGACGGCGGATTGATCGAAGTTGGCCGTGCCGGCGGTGTCGTAACCGCCTTAACACGCGGAGGATCTATCGCCGTGGGGAGTTCCGCCGGTGCGCAGTGCGAATCCGCGGCGGGAGCTATCCGCGTGCGTGGCATCGATGGGCCTCTCCGCGCCCAAACCGGCATGGGAAGCATCTTTGCGGAACTCGCCCCAGGAATCCAACTCGAAGAGTCGAGTTTGAACAGCGGCTTCGGTGACATCACCGTATTCATTCCGTCTAACCTTGCGGTATCGGTTCAAGCGCTCAGCGATATTAAGGGTCGATCGCCTCGGATCGTTTCGGATTTTCCGGAGATCCACGTGAAGCAGCCTGGTAGCGCGATACGCGTGGGACCGGTGACGGCCGAGGGCTCGCTGAACGGGGGCGGCCCCATATTGCGGATCACCGCCTCGAGTGGCACGATCTACCTCCGGCGCCAGAAGTAGTTCACGAATAAAGGATCTGGTTATGAGAGAAATGATGCGAATGCCCGCAGTTGCCGCGGGTATTGCCATATTGGCATTCAGTTCGGGCACGCTGATGGCGGGACCGTTCGATCCCGATCCGCAAAACGACAAACCGCCGATGGTTCAGTTTTGGCGGGTAGGAGAGGCGGCGAGCTACCTGGGAGTGAACATTCGCGAGATCGACACGGAGCGCGCGAAAGAGCTGAAATTGCGCGAGGAAGCCGGTGTCGAAATCACGCGCATCGTCGAAGATAGCCCGGCGGCGAAAGCGGGGCTGAAGGTCGGTGATGTCGTGCTCGCCTACAACGGCCAGCAGGTCGAAGGGATGGAGCAGTTCTCGCGCTTCGTTCGCGAGACGCCTCCCGGACGCGACGTAAAGTTGCTGATCAGCCGCGATGGAAACACGCAGACCCTGACGGCTCGGATTGGAACGCGGAAATCCGTGCCGTTTGCGGTCAGTTCGATGCCTCGTATCGAAATGCCCGCCATTGCGCCTACGATGCCGGATCTGCCGCGCGCACTTATGATGTGGCGTAGTTCGATGCTCGGTATCGAAGCCGAGGCGCTCCACGGGCAAATGGCCGATTTCTTCGGTGTAAAGGAAGGCGTGCTCGTGCGTTCGGTGATGAAGGACACGCCCGCTGCGAAGGCTGGACTGAAAGCCGGGGACGTCGTGTTGAAGATTGACGATACGAGAGTCGCCACCCCGAATGACATCTCGTCCGCCGTTCGATCGATGCGCGACAAAAAGACTTTTGCGATCACGATCATGCGGGATAAGCACGAGATGACCGTCACCGCGACCGTCGACGACGACCACTCCGGGTGGGACGTTCAGCCGTTCCGGGAACAGTTCCACCGGTTCGAGCGAACGGTCAAGATGTAGGATGAAGAGATTCCTCGGCCGTTAGCTTCTGGATCTTCAGCATCAGTTCGACTTCGCTACGAGGCAAACTCAGTGCTGCCGCGATTTCTTCCGAACTCCCGCCCTGTTTAATCATTCGCATCGCCTGGATGCGTGTACTGGACCCGAGCGTTCTCGATATCGTGGCGCTCGGGTTCGCAGCCTGGTCCATTCGCTCGACCTCCTGGCGCAAGGTTTCGATTTCCCCTGCAAGTGCGTCGAGCCGTTCGCGCACGCTCTCACCTCGCCGCAGGGTACGGCTATCGAGCGTGTGGAGGTCGCGCTTGATCGACAGGAAGAGATATAGGCAGACCGCCAGGGCAGCCGCGAGAATCGAGTAGTGAACGATGGCCAACTGAGCAATATACGGCATATAGCTAAAAAAGAGTGCGCAGCCGTTCTTCCCGGCTGACCACCTGCTGGATTCTGACTCCGAAGTTCCCTTCGATAACGACAACTTCACCACGGGCGATTACGCAGTTGTTCACGATCACTTCCACCGGCTCGGCGAGAGTTCGATTCAATTCGACGATGGAACCCGTTGTCAACTTGATCACGTCTTTGAGGGGCAGTTGCGCGCGCCCGAACGAGACACTCACGGGCAGTTCGACGTCGAGCAACAGGTCGAGAGTTTTCGATTTTGGACTTTGCGGCGCCGATACCAGTTGCCGCTCGGCGGCCGGTGGCGCTACGGGGGCCTGGACGGTTCCGGCGTTGATGGTAGCGATCAACGCATCGTCGAAGCTGACGACGAGACGTTCCGATTTCCCGTCGCCGAACTTGAGGTCGATTGTGGTCCATAGGGCTGCGGCAGGCGCGCCCTCCTTGACCTCCCTGCCTTCCGCCGAGGACCATTCCTTCCTGGTTCGCGTGGACAGAGCGCGGGCGAGCATCGAGAACGCCTGTCCGAGTACCTCGGCAAAGGTGCTCTTCGCCATTTCCGGGTCTTCATCTTCAATCCCAGCGGCGCGCAGCGTCCGAATACCGAGCGAGGTCCATGTCGCAGGTTCTGCCGCGAGCCAAGCGATCCCATCACCGGTGCTGAATTTCTGAGCCCACAATCCCCATTCCGACGTCGGTAGCGTACCTGTGCCCGCTAGTTTGACGCCCGGTTGCTCCCCGGTCATCGCCTCGATGGCACGGGTGAGATCATTCGCCAGTTCGCTTGCCAGTGATTCTCGGATGGCTTCGCTCATACCAGTTTCCGGTTCCGGCGCTTGCAGACTTTACAGACCTCTTTCACAAGGCCAGCGTTTCTCGACGTAAGATCTCAATCGCAGAATCGCCTGCGACTTCAGCTGCGAAATCCTGGACTCGTGCAAGTCGACGACGCGTGAGATCTCCCGCAGCGTCAATTCCTCGTAGTAATACAGACTGAGAACAGTCCGTTCAATCTCAGGCATTTTCTCGATTCCTTCGGCGATCAGGTTCTCGAGTTCCGATCTCTCGAGCAGGCGCGACGGCCACATCGTCTCGTCGTCGGAGATGTATTTCAGCAGGTCGCGCCCTTCCTCTTGGGGAGAGGATGCCTCGAGACTGCCCAGGTTAACGCCTCGCACTTCGACCAACCACTCGTGGTACTCGTCGAGGGATAAGCCGAGTTCCTCGGCGATCTCTTCTTCGTCCGGCGCCTGGTGAATCCGCTGTTCCACTTCGGCGATCGCGGCTTCGATCTGCTTGACGCGCTTCCGCTGCTGGCGTGGAGCCCAGTCCAGACCTCGAAGACTGTCGAGAATCGCACCGCGGATCTTATATTCCGCGTACGTCTTCAGCTTCACGTTGTGCGAAGGATCGAAGCGATCGATAGCCGAGATCAGACCGACAATACCCGTCGAGACCAGGTCCTCCAGGCTAACGCTTTCGGGAAGCCGCTCATGAATACGGCGCGCAATCAGCCGCACCTGTGGCAGGTGCTCGAGAATCATACGCTCGCGCTCCTCAGGCGAGGTCGCGACGGCGCGGTACGGATTGGTACCCGATGCTGTGTATTCTTCGAGCATCAGTTCAGTTCCTCAACCGCCATCTCCCGGTCGAGAGACGGCGGCATCACATTGGTTAGTACGGTATCCAGAATTCGTGAGACCGAGGCCGGCTCAAGATCCTCGGGAATCTGATCCCCGCGAGTCAGGAAGGAAAGCGGTTTGCTCGTCTCCCAGCAAAGATTGATTAGCGATCCACACCGGTCGGTTTCGTCCAGGCGGGTGAAGATCAGCTTGTCGGGCTTGAATATCCGATACCTGTCAATCGCCCTCGACAGGTCGCTGCCTTTACAGGAGGCCGGCAATACGACATGGACGTCAATATCCGGATCGTTCGCGATGTACTCGGCGAGTTCTCGTGCCTCGGGGACCTCGCGGCCGCCGAGCGCCGGAGTATCGATGAAGATCAGGTCTTTTCGGCTTTGTTCCTCGAGTGCCTGGGCGAGAGCCCGCGGCGTCTCGACTGCCTGATAGCTCAGACCGAGAATCGAGGCATAGAGTCGAAGGTGTTCGGCGCCGCCGACTCGGAAAACATCCGTCGTGATGATTTGCACTGAGCGGCGCGAAGTCAGGCCATATCGTGTTGCCAACTTCACGAGCGTCGTGGTCTTGCCCGCACCGGACGGCCCTACCAGAGCGACGATCCGCCGTGATGAGCCTGCAACTCCGAGCGTCGGATCTACCTGAACTCGGCCTGCCAGGCTTTGACGGAGCGAGGCTCCGATATCATCCGCCGCATCCACCTCTTTCGCGATCGTCTCAGCAAGCAAGCGATCCAGGCCAGCGTCTTGCAGTATTTCCAGAGCCGGGGATTTCCGCGGCGACGGTGCGCTCTGCGGGGCGGCAACAACCGGCGGCGCAAACGCACCGGTCATGCTGTCGATTCGTTTCTTCAGGCTTTCGAGTTCGAGTGTCAGTTTCTCAATCGCCGACTCGCGTCCGCTTCCGAAGATCTGCTTGAAAGTGGGAGGTGCCGCCGGACGTTCCGGTTGTTCGCGAGTCTCGTCCTGCGGCAGGGCAAACACGACTTCGTACTGGCCAATATGGCGAGTCTCGGGCGTCGTCCTCTTCGAGTGCACCAGCATGGCATCGGGCCCCAGTTCTTCCCGTGCCAACGCCATGGCGGCTTCGACGGTCCCTGCAAAGTACGATTTCAATTTCATCTTTAGACTTCCTCCGTCTGGCATGATCGCGAACTCACTGGATCACCCCCAAAGACACAACCTTCACGCCCGCCGGGATTTCGCTGTGCGAGATGATCGTCAGATTCGGAACGGATGCTTCGACGATCTGGCGCATAAAGTAACGGGAACCGGAACCCGAGATCGCCACCATCGGGTTTTCAGCCGGTCCGACCGACCGCGCGATACGGTCGAGGAGAGTGCGTATCATCTGCGGAGCGAGGTTCACATGACTGGTGTGCTCGGCGTGCTCGATTGCAGACTCCACTGCCTGTTCCAATGTGGGATCGAAAAAGAAGGCCGGCAGATCGCCGTTCGGGTTGAGATACGGCTTGACGACCATTCGCCGGATCGCCTGGCGCACGTACTCCGTGAGCAGCACCGCGTTCCGCGTCATTCCCGCAGCCTCGCCGAGCGCTTCCACAATGGTATTGGCGTCCCGGATTGAAACACGCTCTCGAAGCAAATTCTGTAAAACCTTCTGCACTACCGACATTGCAAGCAATTTCGGAACCAAGTCTTCTACGGCTTTCGGATTCTCATCAGCCACGCGGTCAAGCACTCGCTTGGTGTCGGCTCGCGAAAACAACTCGTGCGAATGCTTCCGGATAACCTCCGATAGATGAGTACCCAGAACGCTGACCCCGTCTACGACCGTGTAGCCCGAGCTTCGAGCAGATTCGGCCCGTTCCGAAGGAATCCACACGGCGGGAATGCCGAACGCCGGCTCTCGCGTTTTCAAGCCTTCAATTTGCGGCGCAGTCCGCGAAGTGCTGATTGCCAGTTCGCAGCCTTGCGGCAATTCGAATCGCGCGACTTCGACACCCTTGATAGAGATCGTGTATTCGCGAACCTTCAGCCCCAGGTTGTCAGTCACCCGCACCGGCGGCAGCAGGTAACCGAGATCCGTGGCCATCTGCCGCCGAATTCCGGCGATGCGCCGCAGTAGCGGAGAGTTCTGTCCGCCCTCGACGAGCCGGATGAGTCCGAGTCCAACCTCGACGGCCAGCGGCTCGACTTTGAGGAGAGCCTCTACATTTTCTTTCGGAGCAGAGGCTGGCGGGGCCGCCAATTTTTCGTCACTGACGGCTTTTTGGCGCCGCATCCGCCAAGCGATTGTCCCCATGGAGCCGCCGATCAGCAGAAACGGGATTTTCGGTAATCCCGGGAAAGCCGCCATCGCGACCAATACGCCGGAGGCGAGCAGCAGCGGTTGAGGATTACTGAACACCTGGTTGCGGACTTCGACGCCGAGCTGCGAGTCGGAACTCGCGCGCGTCACGATCAGACCGCCCGATACCGACACCATGAGAGCCGGAATCACCGTAACGAGACCGTCGCCGATCGTCAGGACTGTATACGTCTGAAGAGCCCGTTTCAAGTCGAGGCCGTGTTGGAGTACGCCAATCAGGAAACCCGCGATGATGTTGATCGCGGTGATGAGGATGCTCGCGACCGCGTCGCGTTGTGTGAACCGCGATGCGCCGTCCATCGCCCCGTAGAATTCCGCTTCGGCCGATAGCGCTTTGCGGCGGGTTCGGGCCTCTGCCTCATCGATGAGTCCGGCGTTCAGGTCGGAGTCGATCGACATCTGCTTGCCGGGCATCGCATCCAGGGTGAACCGCGCCGTCACTTCGGAGATGCGCACCGCGCCGTGGTTGATGACAACGTATTGGATCGCGATCAGAACAAGGAAGATAACAACACCAATGATGTAGTTGCCGCCGACTACGAAGTTGCCGAATGCTTCGATTACATCACCCGCCGCCCCCGTACCGGAATTTCCGTTCAGCAGAATCAGCCGGGAGGATGAAATGTTCAGGGCCAGCCGGAAGAGCGTCATCAGCAGCAGTGCGGTCGGAAAGACGCTGAACTCCACAGGGCGCGAGATGTACATCGACACCAGCAGGACCACCATCGATACCGTGATGTTCAGGCTGATCAGGATGTCCAGCATGAACGAGGGCATAGGCGTGATCATCGCCAGCACAATGCCCAGCACAACAATGGGAACCGCGAGTTCACCGGCGCGGGACATCACGACCTCAGCGACCGAGCCGCCTTTCGCCGGTGGATGCGTGGACCCGTGCTTCTTTGAGAGATCGTGACGTACGTCGGGCGGCAGTACGTTGGCGTGCGTTACGTTGGCTGGACCGGTTGCCATCTGTTATCCCGGCAGCCTCCCGTTCATGAGTTTGTAAAGGTAAGCGAGAATCTCCGCCACAGCGCGGTACAAATGCGCCGGTATCTCCTGGCCTACCTCTACGGACTTATACAGTGCCTGAGCGAGAGGCTGATTCTCAACAATTGGCACGTTGTGTTCCATCGCGATTTCGCGTATGCGGCGGGCAATGAAATTCTTGCCCTTGGCAACTACCAGAGGCGCGCCTGGGCCGTCGATGTCGTAGCGAATGGCAATCGCATAGTGCGTCGGGTTGACGATGACCGCCGTAGCTTTCGGGACTTCCTTCATCATGCTGCGCCGCATGAGGTCGCGTTGAATGCGACGGATGCGCTGCTTGATCTGGGGATTACCCTCCGTCTCCTTCACCTCGTCCCGGATCTCCTGCTTCGACATCCGCAATTGGCTCTGATGTTTTCGCCGCTGCCGGAAAAGGTCGACAACCCCGAATATTCCGAAGACGAACGCGGCGCGCCAGAGCAGGTCGAGCAGGGATCGGCCTAGTTGTATGGCTCCCGCCATAGGTCCCATGAGCGGAAGGCGTGAGAACTCGACCAGGTTGGTCCAGACAATCGCATACACGGCAATTCCGAAAACTGGCAGCAGGACTATGGCCTGGATAAACGCCGGAAAGTTCTGCGACGGAAGCTGCTTGATTTTGTTCAACGGATTCAGCCGCTTCAAGTCGGGCGCCAGTTTGTTCAGCGACAGTCCCAACTGTGTCGTGAAGATCTGGGCCGCCAGGATCGTGCCGGTCAGCGCGATGCCGGCCAAGAGCAACGGAATGAGGTTGCCCAGCGCGAGCGTCCAGAAGAGTTGCACGACGCCGGTGGGAGTGAGTTCCGGACGAAAACCGGCCGCCAGCGCAGAGCGGAAGGTGCGCCCTGTTCGCCGGAACCATTCCTGCCCGTAAGCGCTCATCAGCCAGACGAAAATTACGAACTGGCACGCGCTGACAAACTCCTTGCTGATCGGAAATTGGCCCTCTTTGCGGGCCTTCTCCATCCTCCGTTGAGTCGGTTGTTCGCTCTTCTGATCGGCCATCAGTGACTCAACAACCTTGTGACCGTCTCCATCACACGGCGAAATGCCAACTCGGTCATGGTTGGCGCCACCCACAACGTCGTCGCGAAGAACGCGACGCCTGCCAGCATCTTGGCGGGAAATGCGACGGTGATGAGTTGAAGCTGAGCCTGCATCCGGCTCAGTAAGGCGAGTGCGAAGTCAACCAGCAGTAGCAAGCCCACCACCGGCAGCGCAATACGCAGTCCCGTTGAAAACATCGTTCCCGTGAAAATGATCACCGCGTCTGCGGTACCCGGTTTTGCGATAAAACTTCCGGCTGGAACCGCAGTGAAGCTCTGCGCGACCAGGCGCAGGAGTTCGCGGTGCAGACCCAAGATGAAGAACATCGAACCCGCGAGTAGTTGAGCAAAGACCTGAAGCACAGTCGAGTCGGCCTGGCTGTTTGGGTCGACGCTCGAGGCGTATGAAAATCCTGCCTGGAATCCCAGCACCTGCGCCGCAATCTGGAACGCTTCCACTACGGTGGAGACGATGAGTCCGAGGAATAACCCGAATCCGGCTTCCGCGATCATCCAGATCGTGATGGTCAGCATGCCGGGATTCGCTACCGGCGGCCCCGGCCAGACCTGTGCCAGGCATAGTGTCATTGCTAGCGCGACCGCAACACGCGTCATATCGGGGGCGTTCCGTAGTCCGGGCAGCGGCAAAAACGCGACGACTCCCGAAACACGTGCCAACGCCAATAGGAAACTGAAAAGTGCGGCAGGAGCGATGATGAGACTACTTTGCATAGCGCCCCAGGTCACCAAAGAGCGCCTCCGTATAAGCCATCATCCTGTTCAACATCCACGGCATCAGCAGAAGAATGCCGAAAAGGAACGCCGCAAGCCGCGGAACCGCTCCGAAACTCGCATCCTGCATCGAGGTAATGATCTGCACGAGGCTGATTACAATACCGACGATGAACCCGATAGCAAGAATCGGGAGCGACAGCCAGAAGGTCGTCATCAATGCCTGCCGGAACAGTTCGACTGCAAGTCCAGTAGTCATATCAGTAGAAACTCTTCATCAGCGATCCGACGACGAGATTCCAGCCATCGACCAGCACAAACAGCAGGATTTTGAAGGGAGCCGAGACCATGACCGGTGGCAACTGCATCATCCCGACCGAGAGTGTCACCGATGCCACCACGAGATCGATGATGAGAAACGGCAGGAACAGCACCGCCCCGATCTGAAACGCAGCCTTCAGTTCCGATAGTGTGTATGCCGGAACGAGAACAGCCAGCCCCACATCGGCCGGTTTCGCGGGTTGCGGCGAGTGGGACAACTCCAGAAACAGCTTGATGTCTTTCTCGCGCGCAAACCTCAGCAGGAAATTCTTGAACGGCACTGCCGCCCGCTGCCATCCTTCCTGCGACGTGATCTGCCCGTTTTCTACCGGTTGAAACGCGTTCGTGTAGATGTCGCCTATGACGGGCTGCATGATGAGGATCGTGAGGAATAGAGCGAGACCGATCAGCACTTGGTTCGACGGCGCCGTTTGCGTCCCGAGGGCCTGCCGCAGAAAATGAAGGACCACGACGATTCTCAAGAATGGGGTCACCGACATGATGGCCGCCGGCAGCAGCGTTAATGCCGTCAGCAGCAGCAGTATCTGCATTGGCACGCCCGTCGAAGTTCCACTCGGACCAGTCACCGGGATGCCGAACAGCGTACCCGGGCTACCTGGAGCCGCAGCCGCCGCAAAGAACGCTATCATCTCGCAAATCCTTCATCCGGTTCGGGTTTTGTCGCTCCGATCTCCATCAACAAAGTCACTCCTGAGGAATGCAAACCTACTACCACCTCTCTGTTGTCGATGCGGAGCAGACAGACCGAGTGCTGGGGTGTAATCGGGAGCCGTTGAATCATGCGGATCCGGGCCTGGTTCGGCGAACGCACCCAGGGTCGCAACAGCACTCCCGACGTCTTTACACGCCGGATCCAATAGGCCGCCGCGACGGTCAGAGCCAAAACCAGGCATACCGCCGCAGCCTGCCGGTATATCTCCACGTTTTCTTAGTGGGAAGTCGCCGTCAATCCTCGCTGCTGAAGTCCGTAATTCGGATTCCGACGCTATCTTCGATGATGACGATTTCGCCGAATCCAACGAGTGTTCCGCCAACGAGCACATCCATGTTTTCGCCGGCCGAACGAGACATTTTGATGACGCTCCCCACCTCGAGTTGGAGCACTTCGCGCATGCTGATGACACGCCGGTCGAGTTCGATATCGACCGGAACCAAAACGTCACCGAGATTTGCGATCTGCTCGAGAACGGACATCGTCACACCGTTTTACCGCTTCAGATTGATGGTCTCCTGGCTCAACTCGTCAACGGCGGTGACCACCCTCGCGTTCGCCTGATATCCCCGCTGAAGGACGATCAGGTTCGTGAATTCCTTGGCGATATCGACCGTCGATGCTTCCACCGCGCCGCCGAGAACGCTGCCGCGCCCGCCAGAATTCGGCAGCCCAATCGCCGGCAATGCGGTGCGAGCACTCAAAGCGAAGTTGTTGTTGCCGACCGCGATCAGCGACTCCGGATTGCGAACTAGAGCCATCGCCACTTGACCCACCACGGTCTGCTGCCCGTTCGAGTATTGGGCCAGAATCTTGCCGCCGTCTGCCAGGCCGACGCGGATCAGGTTGGCCGCCGCCGATCCGTCCTGCGCGATGGCAGAGACTGCGGACTTCTGCGAAAATTGCGTGAGCCTTGCCGTGGAGCTATTCCAAAGGCCCCAAGTGACGTTCATGTCGGCTGCTCCATCCGCCAACCCCGTAATTGGGATTTCGGGCGGGGCATCGCCTTCCGCTGGGCTGGTCAGTTTTCCGTTCTGATCGAACTCGAGGTCGACAGGCACCGAAGCGAAAGGAGGCGTGGCCAAGTCGCCGTCCGGGACCGTCACTTCCGCATGCCATTTATTCGCTTCCGTTTTTGTAAAAGTAAATTTGAGAATGTGCGAATTGCCCAGCGAATCATAGACCTCCAAGGAAGTGGAGAAAACGTCTCCAGTCGCCCCCGCGGCGTTCAGGTTAACGTCTAGCGAAGCCGATGTCGTTGCGGCGGGCTCCTTCAATGCGCCGACCGGAACCACAATGTCTCCAATCGGAGCGTTCGTATCCACGGCGCCGCTGATGTTGGTCCAGCCCTGGAGCTTTTCACCCGTCGCCGTTGTGAGATTGCCGTTTTGATCGACCTGAAGATTCCCTCCACGAGTATAGACTTGTGCGCCGGACAGGTCTCTCACAACAAAAAATCCGTCTCCCTGGATCGCGGCATCCAGCGGGCCGGAACTGGTCTGAATTGCGCCCTGCGAGAACTGCCGGATAGTGATCGGACGTCCGACGCCGAATCCAACCTGCGTCTCTCCAAGCCCCGCACCTAGTGACTGGGTCACCAGGTCGTGAAAAGAGACAACACTTGTTTTGTAGCCGGGGGTGTTGAGATTGGCGAGGTTGTTTCCGACCACGTCAATCGCCGTCGAATGTGCGCCGAGCGCCGAGAGCGCGGTTGAAAATGATGTAAACATTAAGACTTAGCCTTTCTGGGTTGTATCGTCAGTCGTTGTATCGCTGCCTGAGCCGGAGGTGCCGTCCTGGGCAGCCGCGAAATTGTCCAAAGTCGTTCGGATTGAAGTCAGATCCTGCTGCATCTGCATCGTCTGCTCCAGTTGGCTGAACTGAGCGAGCTGAGAGACGAACTGAATTCCGTCTTGGGGATTCAGCGGGTCCTGATTCCGAATCTGCGCCACGAGCAACTGCAGGAACGTGTCTCGATTTGCGAGGCCGTCCCCAGTACTCATAGGCGCTTGCGGTTTCTCGTTTGAGTTGGTGACCCAATCGGGCACACCGGATGTAGAACCAACACCACTAGTTGTCGCCATTATCGGCCTCCTGTCCAACAAAACTATGCTGCAAATTCCGGCGGATTTCCTCGAGCCAGCGCGGACGGTTGCCTCGATGGTGCCCTTGCTGTTGTTCCTGTTGTTGCTGGCCCGGGTGCCCGCCGTTTCCGCCGCTCGACGGCTGGTCGTTCTCCAGCGCAGATTTCTGTCCTATATGGGTTGCCCGATGGTCAGCAAACACCGTGCTGGTGCTGGATGGTTTATCTTCCTGGGCAGATATCGTTTCGGTTCGGTAACCGGCGGTGTCCAACTTCTGAACAAGGTCGCCGACGTTATTTCGCAAAGACGCCGCAAGCTGGGTATCGTCAGTGCGAACTTCGATGTGCACTTTCCCGCCTTTGTCCACAATGTGCAGATCAACACCTTTCGAATCCTGATCCGGCAGACTCAGCGCGATCTCGCGAATCGCGGCGGGACGCATTGTCTCTGCTGCTGAGTCAAGAGGCGCTACGCGCGCAGGACTGGCAGTCTGCTGTGTTGAAGAGGACTGTTCACTCCGGCCAAGCGGTTGCGCCGGAGCCTTGGAGAATTCCCATCGCGGCTGTTCGGGCCCCGCCGGACGCTCGAAAGTGGTCGAAGGAGCGTGATTCGACATTTCACGCCCTTCCTGTTTTCGGTCCGAGCCACGGTCCGCGTCGTTCCCTTTTCGCGATTGCTGGTCCGCCGGTGCCACAGGCTGTGCCGCTGCTGCGGAAGCCGGCTTTGGCGCCTCTTCGCGCAGTTGCGAAGGCTCCGCGTGCGTCGCCGTTTTCGTTGCAGGAAGCGGCACAGAAGCAGATGCCGCGGTTGTTACTGAGGCGCTCTTTTCAACCGTTCGCACCGCCGCCGCGGCGATGCCGTCGTGCTGAGAGGCCGTGGAATCAATCACTGCGGTAGCCGACGCTCCGGATACTCGAGCGAGCGTCGAGTCCGCACGCGACGGATTGTCCGGTTTCAGAACCATTCGGAAAGCGACATCGGTTTGGCCCGCCGCTTTTGAAGGACGTTGTTCGGCGCTGTGTTCAAGACGGTCCGCGACAGTTTGGGCCGTCACTGTTGTTTGCACCGATAAGCGAATGGACTCAACGGCACCGGCACTGGAACCGCCGTCCGCTGACATAACGAGACCCGCTGATGATGATCCGGCAGCATCTTCTTTCGGAGCGGGCGTCGTATCGCACACCGGTGGCGGCACGAATCCCGCAAAAGAGAAGAGAAGCTTGTTGCCCTTCTCCTTTCCCTGGTGCCGCGACGATTCCTCAACCTCCGCGTCGGCATCGGCCTCGCTCTCCGCCGCGAGCCGGCCTTGTTCGGAGCTGCCATCGACCGCGGTTGAATCGTCGGCAGATGCCGAAGGCGTTCCGAGCCGCAACGGGAGAAGATACGCCGGGGGCACGCCGTTCAGAAACGGCAACAGGCTGCTGAGAAGCGTCGATTCGGAGGAGTGCTCGCGTTCAGAGGTTTTGGTTTCGGAATTGTCTCCGGTATCGGCGTCGGTGCCGGAACTATCCGCTATGTCTGTATCGTCGGGAGTCGCTTGGGAGCCGAGCAGAACGGCCAGAAAGCTGTTGCGTTCCGCCGGTGACGAATCGCCGCTTGATGCCGGAGCTGCCGCGTGCTGCGGTTTGGATGCCGGCGTCGAAGCAGAAACGGTCGGAAGTTGCACGCCCACTCTTGGGCACGTTCCGGGCCAACATCGGAATCAACGAGATCAAACATATCGGCAGAAATCAGGGCGGCATTATTTTGGCTCGTGTACCGAAATGACAATTTCCTGCCAATTTGAAACGCCGCCAACAAGGCATCTGCCAGTAAGTAATTGTTGCGGCGTTCCGATTTTACGGCGACCGAATTGCTGCTTATCGGACGACGCCTATGGATCCCTTAATGATTTCCGCGGCAAGCGGCATGAAATCCAGAATGGAGACACTCGACATCCTGGCGAACAACGTCGCAAACACTGGGACAGCGGGCTTCAAGTCAGATCGCGAATTCTACAACCTCTATACTTCGCAGGAAGCCGCTGACGCGCAGAATGGCTTTCGGCCTGATCCCAGCACTTTGCCGGTGGTCGAGAGACACTGGACGGATTTCGGGCAGGGGACGTTTTTGAAGACCGGCAACTCGCTCGATCTTGCAATTTCCGGAAAAGGCTTTTTTGTTGTGGAGTCGTCCGGGGGACCGCTGTACACGCGTAATGGGAATTTTCGCTTGGCCAGTGACGGTCAGATCGTGACCACCGATGGCAAGGTCGTCCGAGCAACCCGGCCCGACGGCAAGCCTGTGAAGCTCGATCCGCAAGTTCCCATCGATATCGATGCGACGGGCGAGATCCTGCAGAATGGCCAGGTGCAAGGCAAGCTTTCGTTGGTTACCTTCGGAGACGAGTCGCGTCTGGCCAAACTCGGCAGTACCTATTTCAAATTCGACGGCCCGAACCCGCAAGTGGCAACGGCCGCCGAGGTTCACCAAGGCAGTCTGGAATCGGCCAACGTACCTGTGGCGGAGGCGGCAGTGAGGCTAGTCGGCGTGATGCGGCAATTCGAAATGCTGCAGCGCGCGATCTCATTGGGAAGCGATATGAACCGCCGCGCAGTCGAAGAGGTCGCAAGAGTTTCGTAGCGGGAGAGAACTATGATTCGTGCTTTATACAGTGCGGGCAGCGGAATGTCGGCGCAGCAGATGAACGTCGACAACATCGCCCACAACCTGGCCAACGCCAACACCACCGGTTTCAAAATGAGAAGGGCTCAGTTTCAGGACCTTCTTTATCAGAACTTCATCCAGCCCGGCGCGGCGGCTGGTTCCCAGACTGTCGTTCCGAGCGGACTGCAGGTTGGCCTGGGCACCCGTCCCTCTTCGAACGAGATTATCTTTTCACAGGGCAATTTTCAGACGACCGACAATCCCCTGGATGTCGTTATCCAGGGAAAAGGCTTTTTCCAGGTTCGACGGCCTAACGGCGAACTCGCCTACACGCGATCGGGCGGGTTTCACCTGGATCGCGACGGGAACGTTGTGACCAGCGAAGGCGATCCGATCGAGCCGCAAATCACGATCCCGCAGGAGGCGCAGTCGATCACGATTGCCGCCGATGGTACGGTCAGCTACGTCCAACCCGGGCAGACTGCGGCGCAGGTAGCGGGACAGATCCAACTGGCGAATTTCACGAACCCCGCCGGGCTGAACAGCCTTGGAAGCAGCCTGTTCACTCCCACCGACGCCAGCGGCGAACCTACTGTTGGCAATCCCGGAGGTCAAGAGGGAATGGGCACGCTGCTTCAAGGATATTTGGAGCAGTCAAACGTTAGCGTCGTGGAAGAGTTCATCAACATGATCGTCAGCCAGCGGGCGTACGAGGCGAACTCGAAGGTAGTCAAGGCGGCGGACGAAATGTACAGCCAGGTTAACAACCTGACGCGGTAATGCAATGCGGTGCTTCTTGCTTCTGCTGTTGTCGATCGGGTGCGCGTCAGCGTGCACCGCGGTGGACGGCGACCGCATCCTGGGGGCCGACCTGGCGCGTGCCGATGCGCGGTTTGCCGGAATTCCGCCGGATCTCGTTGCGGGTTTCACACCTGCTCCGGGCGCAGAGAGATTGCTCGATATCCGGGCACTCACCGCTTTAGCAAAGCGGTTCGGCATTCCTACAGATTCGCTCGTTGGGCTTTGTTTCGAGCGCCCAACTCAGATCCTGGACGCGCCTACTCTTCAAAAGGTCCTTCAGGCTGCACTGCCGGACGGCGCCCGGCTGGAGATCAACGACTTCAGCAGGTACCCCATACCGAAAGGGGAACTCGAGTTCCTTCTGAAGGACTTGGCAAAGCCTCCAATCACAGCCCCTGAGACACCTTCCGTCTGGCGCGGTCACGTACGGTATGCGGACCACCGAACTGTAACGGTTTGGGCGAAGGTCCGAGTGACACGTTTCGAGCATTGGGTCGAGGCAACCGCCTCCATCGCTGCGAACTCGACAATCGAGCCCGCGCAGGTGACCGCGAAATCAGGGTGGAGATTCCCCATCCTTCCCGAGCCGCTTCGAGATCCCGCCGAAATAGAGGGGAAGCGAGCCGCACGCCGCCTGGGAGCGGGTCAGGTGCTGTGGGCGAACATGTTTACGGCCGCGCCGGACGTCGATCGCGGCCAGCAGGTTGATGTCGTCGTTCAAAGCGGCGCGATCCAACTGCGGATGTCGGGCCGGGCGGAAACCAGCGGGCGAGCGGGCGATTCGATCCTGGTGGCTCTCGAGAACCCATCCAAACGATTAAAGGGACAAGTTCAAGCGAAAGGAAAGGTGCTGATTAATGTTTCCAGCCGTGCCAGGACGAGCCCAACGGCAATTGGTGATAGCGATGTCCATCCTCCTTCTATCGATGCCAGTGTGGGGACGGAAGAAGAAAGCGGCAGAGCCTCAGGAGTCTCCGCTCGACCGCTACCTCGCTGAAGTCGAGAAGCGGTCGCCGCGCGCTGACGGCACATCACCGGGATCGCTGTTCTCGTCCACGGGACAACTGGCGGACGCAGTGCGCGACCTCCGCGCCAGTCGCCTCGACGATCTTGTAACGATCCTGGTATCCGATCGCGCATCGGCGAACGCAAAGGGCACCACCAACACGGCGAGAAAATCGTCCGCGAAAGCGGGGATCTCGTCGTTGGGCGGAGTCTTGAACAGCACCACCGCGCTTCCGAATATGGCTTCCATGTCGGGCGACCAGCAGTTGCAAGGGCAAGGTGAAACCAGCCGCGAAAGTACGTTTTCGACAACCCTGTCAGCTCGCGTTACGCATGTTCTGCCAAACGGCAACCTGGTAGTGGAGGGCGAAAAGCAGATCGCCGTCAATTCAGAGCGGCAGATGGTTATGGTGAGAGGAATTGTTCGGCCCGCGGACCTCACTTCAGGGAACGTTATTCAGTCGGACCGGCTGTCGGACCTCGAAGTGCGCATAAACGGGAGAGGCGTTGTGGCTGATTCCGTCCGCAGACCGTTCATTCTGTATCGCATCCTGATGGGCCTGCTTCCATTCTGACTGAGGGCTTATGAGAATCCTCGCCGCCTTGCTGCTTTTCATTCTTCCCGCCGAAGCGGCCGTTCGCCTCAAGGACATGGTGTCGATCGAAGGCGTCCGCGATAATCAACTCGTCGGCTACGGCATCGTCGTCGGTCTGAATGGAACGGGCGACAAGCGGCAGACCGTCTTCTCAGCGCAAAGCTTGACGAACATGCTGATGCGCATGGGAGTGTCGGTTCCGGCCACTGCGATCCTGGTTCGCAATACAGCGGCAGTGCTGGTGACTGCGAACCTTCCGGCATACGCACAGCCAGGCACAAAAATGGATGTGACCGCAGCCGCCATTGGCGACGCTGCAAACCTGCAAGGCGGCCTGCTGATCATGACGCCGCTCCGAGGCGCCGACGGACAGGTGTACGCGGTGGCTCAAGGTTCGATCGTGACCGGAGGTTTTTCAGCCGGGCGAGGGGGCAGTTCGCAAACCCTGAACCATCCGACGGCCGGCCGGATCCCGAGCGGAGCGATCATCGAGCGGACACCCCCTTCCCCGCCCCCATCCGACCATATACGGCTGCAACTCAACCGGGCCGACTTCACGACGGCAGCCCGGGTGGCGGAGACCTTGAACAAACGGTTCGGCGAAAAGACTCCCGTCGCGCACGCCGAGAACGCGGCCCTGGTGACGGTGGACGTGCCACCATCCTACGGGCAGCGGCGGGTGGAATTCATCGCCGCAATGGAATCGCTCTCGGTAGACGCGGATGCGGTGGCCAAAGTAGTAATCAACGAACGTACCGGGACCATCGTGGTCGGCAAGGATGTGCGCATATCGCAGGCGGCAATCATGCAGGGCGGGCTCACAGTCGAGATTCAAACCACCGTGAAT
This sequence comes from uncultured Acidobacteriota bacterium, assembly GCA_963720745.1. Taxonomy (GTDB): domain Bacteria; phylum Acidobacteriota; class Terriglobia; order Bryobacterales; family Bryobacteraceae; genus TMP-7. Next base: position 272,407 of record CAVRGO010000004.1, on the reverse strand, counting down.
GTTTCGCAGCCGGAACCGTTGTCGAAAGGCACTACCGCCGTGACGGAACAACCGACGGTTTCGGCGAAAGAGGAACGCGCGAAAAACATCAGCTTGAAACCCGGCGCCACTGTGGAAGATTTGGTGAAGGCGCTGATGGCGATCGGATCCACACCGCGGGACATCATCGCGATTTTGCAGAATCTACGTGCCGCGGGCGCTTTGGACGCGGACATTGAGGTGATCTGATGAGCGAAATCAGTCTGAACACCATCATTTCCACACAGAATGGATCCCCATCTGCCGCCGAAACCAACCCCACGAAAATCCGGGATGCGGCGAAGCAATTCGAAGCGCTGTTATTGGAGCAAATGCTTCGATCGGCGCGGGAATCCGGGTCCGGCGACTGGACGGGATCGAGCGAAGATCAAACCGGCTCGTCGATGTCGGAGATGGCCGAGCAACAATTTGCCCAGGTATTGTCAGCGAATGGGGGGCTGGGGTTAGCTAAACTGGTGGTAGACGGGCTAGGAAAAAAGTGAAAATTGATGGCACGAGCAGTGGCGGCGTAGCCCCCACCAATCCGGCAGGGCGCAGGAGCCGAACGCGCACACATGAGGCAACGACCTCTGAACAGAGCCTTCCGGCCGCGGACACGGTCCGTGCGTCTTCGGTCGCAAAGTTTGCCGAGGCTCAATCGGCGAAGGTCGAGCGTTTGCGCACTGCAGTCCAAAGCGGCAAATACAATGTGCCAGCGCGTGAGATTGCTTCACGTCTGATCGACGACCAGTTGTCCGATCCTTCTTCCAGCGATTAACAACATCCCGTTGACGACTCACCTTAGCGGACCCTCTCAATACGCGCAGCTGAAGCGTGAGTACTCCTGCACCTCCCCGCCGTATGCCGCTGTTGGAATCGGCGCTTGCGCAACCGTCTCCGCCGGCTGCCCGGCTTGCGTCCAGGCCTGTAACAATGTCCCCAACAGTTGTGCGACTTCCGCGAGCGGTGCGTCGATCTGCTGGGAGTTCGCCTCAATCAGGCGTCTCAGCATGTAGTCGTACAATTCGACCAGGTTCCGGCAGAGTTCCGGATCTTTCGAATGGTCCAAACTCAGGGCCAGTTCGTTCAGCAGTCCGGTCGCCTTGTTGATTCTCCGGGAACGCGTCGCAATGTCCCCGCCGGCGAGCGCCTGTCGTGCCGATGAAACGGCCTCCATTGCCCCCCGGTACATCAACTGCACCAATCGCATCGGATCGGCGGCCAGAACCTCACTGTCCAAATATTCCTCGTACATGCTTTGATACATTGTTTAGACTTGTTCCTCTGCCATTCGAATTACACGCTCTGGCGGAATCTGCATCAATACTTCACGTGTCTTCTTGTCCACAACGCGTACCAGAGCCCGATGTGTGTGGCGATCGAACACAAACGTGAGTTCGCTGTCCTGCCCAAACAAATCCGTCGGATTCAGAGCTTTCACGGCCTGAATCAGTTGGCGTTGTGCTTGCGCAGTTTCGCCTGACGACGCCGGTTGGCTGGCGACGTGATTAACGCCAGAATCTCCCAAGCCGGCAGTGGTAGGTTGAATCCGTCCGATTTCCATGGTCCCACCTTGGGTAGAGAGCATGCCAGCGTCTCCATCCATTGACACTTATCGGCGGGCTTGGAACGGTCTTGAATCTGAAATCCGAAAAAACCTGGACAGGAAACGGCCAGTAGAGGTCCAGCGGTCAGGCCAAGTTGAGGACCTTCTGGATCGTCCCGCGGTCGTTCTCGATCTTCTTCTGCAGCAACATGATGGAGTAAATCAGCTGCTCCGGCCGCGGCGGGCACCCGGGAACGTAAACGTCCACCGGAATCACCTGATTGACGGGAACCAGTGCGTAGTTGCTGAACACTCCGGTCGACGTGGCGCAAGCCCCCATCGAAATCACCCACTTGGGTTCCGGCATCTGCTCATACAGTCGCCGTATGACGGGTGCCATCTTGTTCGAAACACGCCCCGCAATGATCATCAGGTCGGATTGTCGCGGCGATCCTCGCATTACCTCCGCCCCGAACCGCGAGATGTCGTACCGCGAGGCGATCATCGACATCATTTCAATCGCGCAACACGCTAATCCGAAACTCATTGGCCAAATCGAATTCTTTCGCGCCCAGTTGATCGCTTTGTCCAATGTGGTTGTAAAGACCGTATCGGAAAAATCCCCAGCATCTGCGTCGTCTATCCGCCGGAATAGCTCCGGCGGCTGGCTCAGATGAAACTTGTTTTCCGTCTCCACGATCCTATTATGTCACGCTCAAGGTACCATCGAAGTTGATCCTGAATGCCGATCCCTCACATTACCCACGTCCCGTCAGGTACTTACGAAGACGCCCTGTTCAGAGCCGCCGATCTGTTCGGTATTGAACGCGAATATTGGGATATTTGGGGCAAACATCACACGGCCCCCGCCGAAGGCGTCGCCGCAGTGCTCCGTTCCATGGGCATCGATTCCAGTTCGAAAGAAGCCCTGGAAAACGCCATAGAAGCCCGACTTTGGGAGCAATGGTCCACTCTGGTTCCTCCCACACTCGTGACGAGCGAAACCGACCCGTTCCTGACCGTGTATACCTCGGCGAATTCCGCGACACCTCGCTTCGACATCTCGGTTCACTGGGAGGACGGTAGCAACTCCGGCGGTCACGTGGACGCGCGGCCTGAAGACCAGTCGGGTTCGGCGCAGATCCGCAGCCGGGCGTTCGCATCGTGGCGCATCCCCATTCCCTTCGAACGGCGTTTGGGCTATCACTCGCTCGAAATAACTACCCCCGCCGGCGAGTCTGCTACCACGCGGTATATCGTCTGCCCCGACCGGGCATACCTGCCGCAACGTCTCGGGTCCAACGGCCGGGCGGGCGGCGTCTTCGTCAGCCTGTACGGCATCCGGTCCGATCGCAACTGGGGCTGCGGCGATTTCACCGATCTGTGCGGATTCATAAAATGGGCCGCCGCCAATCTCGGCGCGTCTTTTGTCGGCCTGAATCCGCTGCACGCCATCGCCAACCGCCAGCCGTACAACACCAGTCCGTACCTGCCGCTGTGCAGTTTCTATAAAAACCTCATTTACCTGGACGTAGAAGCCATCGAGGACTTCCGGGCATCGGACTGCGCGCAACGCATCGTCGGCACTCAATCGATGCAGCAGAAGCTCCAGGCGCTCCGCAACGCCGAGTTCGTCGAGTACGAGCAGGTTGCTCGCCTGAAAACTCGCTTACTGAAGGTTATCTTCCATTCGTTCCTGAAGGAATACCGGGCCAGAACCCCGCGGGCTCGCGAGTTCCAGACCTACATCGAGCACGAAGGCGGCCTTCTCAACGACTTCGCAGTGTATTCCGCGCTGGATGAAATGATGCACAAGCGGGATCGCAACGTCTGGCTCTGGTGCGATTGGCCGCCGGAATACCAGGACCCGCGCTCGAGCGCAACCCGCACGTTTGCCGAAAAACACTGGCGCACCGTTCTCTTCTACAAGTACGTGCAGTGGCAGATCGAACAGCAACTCGAGCGCGCACAGCAATATGCCGGATCGCTGGGGATGCCGATCGGGCTCTATCACGATCTCGCCCTAGCGACCGACCGGTACGGCGCGGACCTGTGGGCGCACCGGAGATTCTACGTGGAAGGATGCCGCGTCGGAGCGCCGCCGGACGATTTCTCACCAAACGGCCAGGACTGGTCGTTTCCGCCCCCGTCTTCGCTCGAGCATTATCGCGACGGATACCGGCTCTTCGCCGAGAGCATTCGTCAAAACGTCGGCCATGGGGGAGCGTTGCGCATCGACCATGTCATGCGCTTCTTCCATCTCTTCTGGATCCCCGATGAACTGGACGCCAAACGCGGCATTTACGTCCGCGACCGTCACGAGGACCTGGTCCGAATCCTGGCTCTCGAGAGTGTGCGGAACCGGGTGATCATCGTCGGGGAGGACCTCGGTACCGTTGCGGACGAGATTCGCGAGACGCTCGCTCGATTCGGCATGCTGAGCTACCGGCTGTTCTACTTCGAGCGCTGGCGTGACGGCTCGTTCAAATGGCCGCACGACTATCCGCAGAATGCGCTGGTCTCGATCAGCACCCACGACCTGCCGACCATCGAGGGATTTTGGGAGCACCGCGATATCGAAGCCCGGCGTTCCATCGGCATGTTCCACGATGAGTCCGGCTACCGCAATCAGGTCGAGGATCGGATGAGGGAGAAGCAGAAGATGCTCGATCTGCTGTTTCAAAACGGACTTTTGCCGGACTACCACCCGCGCAACGCGCGCGATCTGCCTGACCTCACTGGTGAACTGCATTCGGCGATTGTCGGTTTTCTGGCGCGGACGCCCTCGGCGCTGCTCATCCTGAACGAGGAAGATCTGATGAAACAGCGCGATCAGCAGAACCTGCCGGGGACAACGGAGCAGTATCCGAACTGGCGGCACAAGACGCGCTTCACCATCGAGGAGTTGAACGGCGGCGCAGGTCTGGCGGCCGATTTCACACGCATGTACCGGAACTGGCTAAGCCAGACCGGCCGCCTGAATTCCTGACGCCCGGCTTACATGAAGTAGTCTTTGACTTTGTCGAACAGCCCCTTCTCCTCGGGCTCGTTCTCTTTGGGAAGGGTCTCCCGGAGCTGCTCAAATAGCTTCCGCTGCTCTTTGCTCAGCTTGTTCGGGATTTTGACATCGATGTGCACGTACAGATCGCCTCGGCCGTGTCCGTTGAGATGCGGCACTCCGAGCCCTTTCAAGCGCAACCGGGTGCCGCCCTGTGTACCTTCGGGCACTTGCACGGTCTGAAGTCCGTCGAATGTCAGCACGTCCACATCGGTTCCGAGAGCCGCCTGGGCCACATTCACTGGAACCTTGCAGTGGAGATCGTCCTCTTCGCGAACAAAGATCGGGTGTTCTTTCACGCGGAGCACTACGTAGAGATCGCCCGCCGGACCGCCGTTGGCGCCGTGTTGCCCTTCACCGGCGAGACGCAGGCGAGTACCGGAGTCAACACCGGGCGGGATATTGATCTTGAGCTTTCGTTCCGTCCGTAGATATCCGTCGCCGCGGCACTCTTTGCACGGACGCCTGATGATCTGCCCGCGCCCACCGCACTGGCTACAGGTTCGGCGTACCGACAGGAAACTCTGCTGGAAAATCACCTCGCCGCGACCATGGCACATCGGACAGGTGACGACGCCGTCCTCGGGTTCCGCGCCATTGCCATTGCAACGGCGGCACTGCTCGAGCCGGGGAACTTGAATGTCGGCACTCATGCCGTGCATGGCGTTATCGAAATCGATCTCGAGATCGTAACGAATGTCTTCGCCGCGCTGAGCCCGATTGCGGCGCCGGCCCCCGCTACCACCGAAAAGATCGCCAAAACCGAAGAAGTCTCCCAGGATGTCGCTGAAATCCTGAAACGCCGACGGGTCGAATCCGCCGGCACCCGCTGCGCTGGCTACTCCCTGGTGGCCGAACCGGTCATACGCGGCGCGCTTCTGCGGATCACTCAGGACGCTGTATGCTTCGGCGGCCTCTTTGAACTTCTCTTCGGCCTCGCCATTTCCGGGATTGCGATCCGGGTGGTACTTCAGCGCAAGCTTACGGTACGCACTCTTGAGGGCTTGGTCGTCGGCATTGCGCCCGATGCCGAGCACCTCGTAATAGTCTCGTTTGGCCACGTTCATTCCGGCGGATTTCCCTTTAGAATACTCGATCCCTGCGACTTTATGCCTTGCCTGCAGGCGCGACAGCTACACGAACCATCGCCGGACGGAGCAGTCGGCCCTTGAAGTTGTACCCCCGTTGGTACTCCTCGAGGATAGTGTGGTCCTCGGCCTCGTCCGTTTCCACGCGGTCGATCGCCTGGTGGATGTACGGGTCGAACGGCTGCCCCACTGAATTGATCGGTTCCAGGCCCAGTTTCTTTAGGGCTTCCAGAAACCTTTGGTAAATCAATTCCATACCGCGCTGGTATTCGCGGTCGGCGCTCTCCTGTTTCAGTGCCCGTTCGAAATCGTCGAGAATGGGCAGCATCGCACTCACGGCTTCGCTAGAAGCATATTGGACGAATTCGGTTTTTTCCCGCTCCACACGGCGTCGAAAATTCTCGAATTCCGCCTGACGCCGCGTAAAGCGGTCCTGCAGTTCGGCTTTCTCGATGGCCAGAGCATCGCGTTCCGCAATGATCCCTGCGATCTGTCCAGCGACGTCCTGCTCCGGCGAGGTCTCCGAACTGGCCGATTCGTCGACTGGTTCGGAAAGTGGCTTGTCTGTATCCATAGGCTTCTTCTTCCAGCGTAGCAGGGCCGCAAATGGCCCCTGGTTGGTTTTGCCGTTCCGCAATGGGGAGAGTTACTCCGACGCGGTCTGCAACGCCTGTCCGACGTGCAGCACCGCCGACATTACACGGCTGTAGTCCATGCGCATCGGGCCGAGCACGGCTACCTTGGCATGCATTCCGGTTGGCAGAACCACCGACAATCCAATGAGCGACAGTTCCTGCATGCTCGGATGCGCATCTCCGAGTCCGACCTGCACGGTGAGTTCTCCGGTGCCGTGCTCAAGAAAACGATCGAGCATCTGGACCAGACGCTTCTTCTCCTCAAGCGCGCGAAACAGCTCGCGCATTTTCTCGCGCGTCAGGTGAAGATCCCGCCCCAGCAGGTTTCCAGTCCCTTCCATATGAATTTCCGGAGTCATCCCGAGCTCGAGAAGTCCCTTCGAGTGCAGCACGTTCAGCTTCCGCAGTATCGCGTCGTACAGCGCGCTTTCCTGCTCGAACCGGCGGTTCAACTCGATACGAACCTCGAGCAGCGTCCATCCGCTGAAGTTCCGGTTGACGTAGTTGCGGATCGATTCGAGTTCACCCTCGCTGACGGGTTCGTCCACCGTCACCACCCGCTGCCGGACCATGCGGTCCTTCGTCACAACAATCATCAAAATCCGTTGATCGCCGAGCGAAAGCAACTCGATCTGGTCGAGGTGTTGGCTGCCGGTGGGAATCGCGGCGGCAATACCGACGCTCCGGGTCATTTCCGTAAGCATGTGGGAGGTCCGCTCAACGCGGCCCTCCATCGTATCCATCTCATTCAACTCGGTTCGGACCCGTGCGAGTTCGGCGGTCAACAGGCGATTGGTCGTCAGCAACGACTGAATGTAACTGCGAAATGCTTTCTCGGTCGGAACCCGCCCTGCCGACGTATGGGGCTGCGATAGATAACCTTCGTCGTAAAGATCGGCCATCACGTTACGCACCGATGCGGCGCTCAGATGATCTTTGCGGTCCCGCGAAATACTGCGGGATGCGACAGGCTCACCCGATTCGATGTAAGCCCTGACGATCGCGTGCAGAATCTCCAACTTCCGCGAATTCGTGAACGGCGCTGCTGCCATCGCGTGCTTGCTATCCCCTACTTAGGATCTTAGGAACCATTATATAGTCCGGTCAAGCTGTTGTGCTCTAAACCCTTGCAGGTATTTCATCGTTCAGGTTCGAAGGTGTACCATCCGCGCTCCGGCGACCGCACGGATGGTACAGCCGGACTGCTGATACAATGGCTTTTCTGTCGGTATGAATGCACGGGGCTATTTAGCCGGGCACTCTCGCCGGTCTTCACGAAAACTCAGGAGGCTTTCTTTTGGATATCCTCGGGCTGGTTCTCCGCCTCTACAGCTACGTTTACGAGTTCTGCCTGGCGCTGTTTCTCTTTCTCATATCTGTAGTGGTGCTGATCGGAGGCAAGCACGATCTGCACCTGCCGATGCTGCCCTGGGAAGGTGCCGCCCTGACTTATTGGGTCTTCGGGCTGAGCCTGCTCGGACTGGTTGTGACAGTGCTCGCCATGACCGGAATTTTCCGGCTGGCGTTCCCATTGTGGTGCCTGTTCGTACTGATCATGATGGTTCGTGGATTCTTCCTCTCGCCGATGTACTACACCGGCGGCTCGAGCCAGTTCAGCGGCGCGGTGTGGTTGACCATTGGAGCTTTAGGCGCATTTCTCGCCAGTCTGATGCTCTTCAAACGCAGGGACCGCTGGGGGAGATAGCCGGCGTAACGCGTTCGAGCACCGGCCGGGCACTATCGGTCAGGCCCACAATTCAGTAACGGGCGAGCCATTTACCGGAGCCGCCGAATCGCGGCGCGACACTGGATGAACGCCCATCGCAAATTGGATCGTCGCCCATAAATCCTCGGGCCAGATCGCGCGATCATGAGACCATCCCGATTCCAAGATCGTTGCACCCGTGACATCGGTGCGCCCGACTGAGCGAGGTCCGCGAATTCCCGCGCCGGCGAGCAAAACGGAATTCTGTAGCGCGTGGTCCCGGCCGGAACTCGCGTTCAGCGTACCGCCGGTGCGCCCAAATTCACCCACGGCGACCACGAGAGTCCGTTCGAGCAGTTGTTTCCCGCGGAGGCGGTCCAGCAACTGGCTGAATCCGATGTCGAACTGCCGGGCCATGCGCGGCAGGCCGGCATCGGGCCCGTAGATGTTCGCATGGTGGTCCCATCCCTCGAAAGTGATTTGGACAAATTGGCCGTTCTGTCGTTCGACGATTTCACACGCTTCTACGCAGGCATTGCTGAAGGACACGCCCGCAGCCTCCGCGCGTAGTATTGCCAACGCTTGCGCCGCGTCCGTTTGTGCCAGGGCTGACCCCAAATGCGGGGCATCGCAACCGGCCTCCGATATCGGATCGCATCCGATTTGCAGCCACTCCTGCGCCACGGGGTGCGAGATGCTCCAACTTCGAAAACTACGCAACAGCGCGATGCAGTCCAGACGGTCCGCAATGCCCGGCATCAGCCCGCGTGGAAACCGCACGCCGTTGTAGTTTTCCGGGCAGAACGAGGCGGGCGTCCATGCGCCTTCTTTGAAATCGAATGTGTCCGTATGGCTGGGTCCGCCGGCCAGGAGGATGAAAATACAGCTCGTCGCTCGCGGGCCGGCAACACGAGTAACGGCACCTGTCCAGGCTGGCGCGGACGTCCACACTGCCACCGTTCCGGCAGCGCTCCGGAGGAACCCCCGCCGCCCGACTTGGTCACCCGCTCCGGCGCCCTCCGCTCCGAACCGATTTCGCTTCATAGCCGCTATTTGTCCCGTTTCCTACTCTAACGGAATCGCCCAGTGGAAACTCGGATTAACGGATCGACGTCCCAGTTAACGTATGAAGGTCCCGTTATTGCTTCTTTTGTCGGCAGGGACTCTAGTCTTATCCGCACAGGAACACTACCCGAAGAATAATTTCAGTATTGGGGCAGGGTTCGCGCGTCCGCGGGGAGACATCGGTTCCGTACTCGACGACGCACCGGTATTGAACGTCAGCTACGGATACCGGTTCCATCGCAATTTCCAGGCGGATATCGGATTCGACACCGCCTTCGGCGCAGCCGGCGTCCAGGACTATCTGAATACTGGCCTGGGTTACAGCCGCATTCGAGATTATCAATTCTTCGTTCCATTTGGAGGACGGGCGATTTTGCCGCTGGCCAGCGGGCGGGTGCTGCTCTCGGGCGGATTGGGAGGTGCGTTTTTGCGATATGCCGAGCGCATCCACCAACCGAGCGACTACTACCAGGTTGATTGCCCGGTCTGTACCGCGCGTTCAGGTTGGGGGTATTACGGGCTCGTCGATCTGAGCACGTTCATCGACCAGGGCCACCATTTTCGCGCGGGCGTTACAGCGAAGATGTACCGTGGGCACACCGACGGTGAACCGCTCGGCGGCATTCCACCGATTCGAACCCAGGACCGGTGGCTGATGATCGGCGGCGAGTTCGGGTTCAGCTTCTGAGGCACCGGACTACTTGAACTCCGGACTGTTGACGGTGGCGGGCTCCTGACTCCAGTTCTGGTGGATCACCTGGGTCTGATCGGAGTAAAACGTCCGGCGTCCGCTGTTTCCGAAAGCCTCAGGGTTCGCATTAACCGAGTAACCCAGAGGTGTGCTTTGTACCGTGAACACATAGCCCGATTTCTTTCCCTCTGTCAGGGATTTAGGCAGCAAGTCGGAAGCTTGCGGTCCGGCAGCCCCACTCGTGGGCGGTCCCAACTCCGTGAGGTTAGCGGCATAGCGCCCGAATTGCGAATAGTACTGGATCTCAGCGGTGTGGATGGCGTGTATTTCTCGAATCGCAGCCATCTCCTGCGCGTTCATCCGCTGATTGTTCAGCTTGGGAACGGCGATGGCGGCGATGATAAGGATGATCGCGATGACGATCAGCAGTTCGATGAGCGAAAATCCGCCCTGCCGTCTGCGGGGATTGATACTCGAAACCATGGTCTGTCTAATTCTATGACGTCCGCCGGGGCTTCTGCGTTTAGCCGGGTTCCGGCGTAGCGCTCCCGGCTACGTTTTTATTCGGACTATATCTGGGGCTCTTCCCAGTGCCCGCTCGCGGCCGAACGGAATATGGCCTCGATCACGGCCATGTTCCGAACCGAATCCTCGAGCGGCGTGGGCACTTCGCTGCCGGTTCGAATGGCTCGCGAGAACTCATCGCCCTGCAGCGTGTATTGGTCGCAAACTTCGAACTCCTCGGTTCGAACGTCGCCACCAAACAGATCGCCGCCGGCATCCACCCAGATACGCGTCGGGCGGTCAGGCGGGGCATTGAAAGGAATTTCGACCTCGATCCGCCCCGTAGTTCCCAGTATTTGAACACGCTGATAGGGCACCATTTGCATGCTGCAAGTGAAGATGCTGTGAGTGGACCCGAAATCGAGGATCGCGGACGTCAGGCGATCGATTCGGAACTCGGGGTCGCGTTCCACCGTTCCGCTTACGCGTGCGGGTTCCCGGCCGAGAACGAACCGGGAAATCTGAATCGGATAACATCCGATGTCCATCAACCCCCCGCCGCCCCATTCGAGCACATTCCTGACGTTCTCCGGGTCACGAGTGAAATAGCTGAAGACCGATACGATTCCGCGAACCTCGCCGATGCCGCCGCTCGAAACAATCTCACGCGCCCGCAGCCACTGGGGGTGCGACCTCACCATGAACGCTTCGCCGATTCGCACACCGGTCCGGTCCCGTACGGTAATAAGTTGCCTCGCTTCGGCGACACTCAGACCAATCGGTTTCTCACACAAGACATGCTTACCGGCGTCGGCGGCCTTGATCGAGAGCGGCACATGCAAATGATTCGGGAGCGGGTTATAAATCGCCTCGATCGCCGGGTCGGCCAGCAGTTCCTCGTACGATCCGTAGGCTCGCTCGATACCGAGTTCGGCTGCTGCATCGCGAGCTTTCTGGATGTCTCGCGATGCAATTCCGGCGATTTCGCTCAAACTGCCCCGCTGCATCGCGGGGATTACTTTTCGGGTCGCGATCCCCGCGACTCCAAGCACACCCCAACGGACGCGATCCATTCCGGTCACTGGCGGCTCGCCGGCGGAACGACACCGTTCATGCGCGCGTACACCACCATCTGTCCGTAGTGATCCATCGAATGCCAGAGCGTTACATTCGCCATGTAGATTCGCGGCACCTTGTCGTCGCCGAACGCCGATTTCACCAATTCGGTCTGGTTCGCCGCGGATAACATCTCCATCGCTCGATGGGCGTAGGCGAACGAGTCCTTAAGGTATTTCACGATGTCCGCCTTGCTCTTTAGGGTTGCCGGACCGTTCTCCTTTTCACCCGGTTCGCTCGGATTCTTCTCGCCGAGAACGGACGCGGCGACAGCATAGTTCACGTATGCGATATGGCTTGCCTGTTGGGCGAAGGTTCGAACACCGCTGAACTCGCCGTCGTGGGGGGCAAATTCGAACTTGGCATCGGGCACGGCTTCGACCAGCGACACTACTTCGCGTTCCACCATCTTCAATTGCTGGTCGTAGATCTTGCTAATGGGTGGCTGCGCCGTGTCGGCTGCAAAGCCGGCGGGCAACATCACGAGACAGATTACAGGTACGAACCGGTACATGACTCCTCCTTCAGGTGATTGTACCTGTCGTGTGGCCGTCGTGTTGTGAACATTTGCTGAGCGTGTTCCGTATCTATCGCAAGACTGCGATTAAGGAGAGTGCACTCATGATACGTAAGGCGCTGGCCGGGATGGTTCTCGTCTCGGCCGTTACTTGCATCGAAGCGCAGCAGGCACAGGGACACTTCGAGCGTACGATGAAGGTATCGGGGATCGTCGATCTGGACGTCCAAACCGATTCTGGAGGAATCATCGTCACCACCGGTTCCGCGGGCGTGGTTGAAGTGCGTGCCACGTTGAAAGCGAACATGGGAAGTTGGTTCACCGGAGGCGGGGATGTTGACGCTCGCATCCGCCGCATCGAGCAGAACCCGCCCGTTCAGCAGACGGGGAACATCATCCGGATAGGCCACGTTAGCGACCCGACATTGCTCCGCGGGATTTCCATGCGTCTGGAAGTAACCACCCCGGCTCCGACGAAACTGCGCGCCCGTGCCGACTCGGGCGGCATCCGTGTGTCCGGCATCCAGGGGCCCGCGGATTGCAAAACAGATTCGGGCGGCATCGAAGTCTCGAATATCGGCGGCGAAGTCCGGGCCGAAGTCGATTCCGGCGGGATTAACGTTCGGAACGTCAAAGGGCAGGTCTACGCGCGGGCAGATTCAGGCGGCATTGAGGCCTACGAGATTGCGGGCAGTATCGACGTCGGCACCGATTCGGGCGGCATTCGCATTTCGCAAACGACACCCGCCTCCATTCGCGTGAAGGCAGACTCCGGGGGAGCGGACATAAAACTGGCACCGAACGGCGGTTACGATATACGCGTGGACGGAAATACCCGTGTCACGGTGCCGGACGGCGTTCAGGGCACGGTGACGAAGAATCGCGTCAATGGACGGCTTCGCGGAGGCGGCCCCGTTGTCGATGTAAATGTCGACTCGGGCCACGTCGTGATCGAATAGGGATGTGCGCCAATTCGTTCCGGTCGTCTTCATCGTTCTGAGTTGCTCGACATTCAGGGCTTTTGCCGGAGATTTTCCGCGCACGCTCGATGCGTTTGCGGGAAGGTCGCCGAAAATTGACGGCGTGCTGTCGCCCGGCGAGTGGGATGATGCGACCCGCTTCACAGGCGTCCTGAGTTGGAGCCATACCTTTACACCGACCCGCGATCCCTCGGACTTATCCCTTGTGGGTTACGTCAAGCATGACGCCCACCGCCTGTACTTTGCCTTCGATGTTACCGACGATGTCTTGTATGGGATCGACGTTCCGCGCTGGCTACCCGACGGCAACCCCAAGGCGCACGCTCTGACGCCCGAAGGCTACCCCTGGTTCGGCGACGAGATGGAACTTTTGATCAACGCGGCCAATCGTTGGAGCGGCAGCGAGAGTGCGTCGGGCAATGGATCGTCCTGGCAGATGGTTTGTAATGTCACGAAGTCGCGCAAGGGCGGAATCGGACGCGGCGGCCTGCTCGAAGGCGAGCCGCGAAGCAAACCGGAGGCGTGGCGCACGTATCGGAAGTGGATCCGCAGTGGCGCGCAACGGGCAGCGGTGAAGGTGAAACCGCATCGGCACGGGTATGTGATCGAATGGGCGGTGAATTTCGATCCCTGCCTCGAGGTGGAACCCGGGCGGTACTACTCGCCGCAAATGGGCGACCGTGCCGTCGGGCTGAACATCGCGCTCGGTGATCTGGACGAGCCGGAGAAGGGTGCCGGAAATTTTGCGAATTTCCATCACGAGGAGTGGTTCGCCGGAGATCCGCAGCGCCGGACGGAACTCCGCGAATGGGGCACGCTGTGGATTCGCACCGGGAGGCGGCTGTAGCGGTGGTTTCGGCGGTCGAGGGTACAATACCAACGGAAGCTAATCTTGGCCGGTGCTGGGCCTGGTCTTCAAAACCAGCGTGGGGCGCCTCAGGTGTCCCGGTGGGTTCGACTCCCACTAGCTTCCGCCACTGTAAAGCTAGGATCTCGCAGCGGTTACTTAGAGCACTTGATTCTGGGCGACATTGCAGGTCACCGAAAGGTGTGGCACGTGGAAGGCTGAGTTTGTTCCGCTGGCACGAGAGTACCTGCATCGGCGACGTTTGATCGTGTCCTCTTCCTAAATCGAAATCTTTCTTGTAAGACCTGACTCTGCCTGTCCGGGGTCGGTCGACTTGATGCTGCCCCTGCTTGCCGCACGCCAGCTCGACGCCAGCAATGCCGCGCTGCCAACCCGCGCCACCAGTGTAGTCTGGAGGGCCGGCAATGGAGGCGATCATCGCCCGGCATCGCAAATTTCGGAACACTCCAGGTGACCTCTTCGCTGTTCACCGGCAATTCGGCGCGTGGCGGCGACGAGAGCAGCGGACCATCCCCTGTGGCACCCGGTATCGGCGGCGCATTTGGCAATTTCGCAATCGCGGGGATTGTCGACAGTGAGTTCATCGGGAACCTGGCACGAGGTGGCGACAACTGCAATTCACCAACCGCCGCTGAAGCGCTCGGGGGCGCCATTGCCAATGCAGGTGATCTCTCGATCTCGCACAGTGGGTTCAGCTTCAATCGTGCACTCGGCGGCAACGAGGCTATCGGTCCTGACCCCGGAACTGCGTTCGGCGAAGCTATCTCGAGCGGCGGAGTAGGCCAACCCCGGTATCTCGCTGTTGATCGTGAACAGTCGTTTCGACCACAACGCAACGCTCGGGGGGTACCGGTGGCGGCACCGGTGGCGGCGCAATCACCGTGTACTTTGGACCAGCTACTTTTACCAATTGCACGTTTGAGCACAACGAGGCGCAGGGTGGCCCCGGAGCGGCACCGGGTGGCAAAGGCGGTACAGCCAGCAGCGGTGCGATTGTAGTGGGGAACTTCGGGCCGACGACGGCCACAGTTCGCGACTCTGCGATTCGGCATAATGTGGCTCGCGGCGGCACCGGCCCCGGCGGCGGTGGTGATGGTCTGGGTGGCGGGCTGTCGACCGACACCGGCACGACGCTCACCTTGGAAGGCGTCACTGTCAGTCACAATTTCGCGATCGGCGCCAAGTGGAACGGACAAGGCATCGGCGGCGGTATCTATCGCGGTGGTGTTCTCAACATGGACCCGTCCACAATCGTTGAGAAGAACCACGCCTCAACCTCCAACGACAACTTCGCGCCGTAATGGGCTAACCAACGGCATGGACGCAGAGGAGGTGTCGAATGTGTTCCCGATCTCTCGTCTTGTGTGCTTCTACGGCCTTGATCGCGTATTCAGCCGGGGTTCATGCACTTGCTGCAACGCCTGACACAATGAGCGCTGATTGCATAAGGCTGAATAACGACGTCCTGACGCGCGTTGCGAATGGTCAATCCGGGGAAGCCGAACGCATGCTCGCGGCGGGCCGAGACCGGCTCGGTTCTGTGTGCGGCGCTTCCATTCTAGCCAACATGGCAGCACTCATGATGATTTCAGGTAGGTACGCCGACGCGGAGGCGATCGCCGAACGCTCGGTTCGCGTGCTGGAGGACGGCTATTCTTCGGACCACCCTACGCTCCTGCGGTCTCTGGCGATTCTCGCGCGAAGCCGGTTTGAGCAAGGGAAATCGGCCGCGCAAGGAATGCCTTCCAGAGGATGCAGGCGATTCAAATCAACCGGCCAGAGGAATGTGAAGTTGTAAGCCCCATGGCGGCGCTGTTCTTGGCAGCCGAAGGCCGATGGCATGAGGCTGCATCTCAGGTATCCGCTGCCATAGAGTGCGCGGCGGAGGCCGGGCACGGCGAAAGCGCGGATGCGGGAGGGTTTCTGATCGGACTCGCCCGATTCTATATTCACGACCGGCGGTTCGATGAGGCACGCCGTTCACTCGATAAGGCAGCGGCGATTCTCGACCGCGCTCCCGGTAAGACGCCTATCGATCTCATCGCCCTCTCCCATGCGCGAGCAATCTTGATGACTCGTGAAGGGGCCTAGGCGGAGCCGGAGTTCGCTCGAGCGATTTCGGTTGCCAGCCGGATGCGTCTGGATTCGTTTGCGTTTCGAATCGTCCTGATCGATTTCGAAGCGGCCCTCCGTAAGAATCATCGGCGGCAGGATGCCCGAGCCATCGAGAGGCGGCTTGATTCGTTGACACAGCCGAGCGGTCACGTTGTAGACGTTAGCGAACTGCTTCGGGGCGGCAACACCCGAAATGAACAATCCGTTTCTGAGACGGTTGAACTACTCTCCGGTTTGGACGAAGCAGCGGCGAATTCGTCGTACGAGCCTGGGAAGTGGACCGTCATGCAGGTGATCGGGCACGTCGCCGATACAGAGCGGGTGTTTGCCTATCGCGCCATGCGAATCGCGCGCACCGACCGAACTCCGCTGGCCGGCTTCGAACAGGACGACTATGTTGCGAACGGTCCATTCGCTGGATGCTCGTTGCAGAGTTTGCTCGAGGAGTTCCAGACAGTCCGGCGCGCGAGTTTGTACCTGTTCCGGGCGTTGGACGAAGAGGCGTGGCTGCGGCGGGGCATTGCCAATAACCACGAGGTGACGGTCCGGGCGCTGGCGCGGATTACCGCGGGTCACGAACTGCATCACCGACAGATCCTGAAGCAGCGCTACCTCGGCCGGAGCGCGACCACGGCCTGATCTCAAGCGCGCGACAATGGAACGGTGAGAGTTTGGTGGTTTATCGCTCTCGCGGCCTTGCTGGGAGTCGCCGGTTGCAGTCGCCGCAATGGCGTTGATCCGCACTTGGGCCGCGCCTATCCACAGAATCTGTCCGAATGGCGACTGTTCGTCGAGACCCGCCCCGCTTTGAAGCCCAACACCGGTGTCGCCGTCTACGATGTCAATACACCGCTGTTTTCAGACTACGCGCACAAGGTACGGACGGTGTGGATGCCAGAAGGACAGTCGGCCAGGTACGATGCTCGCCAGACCTTCTCGTTTCCGGTCGGAACGATTCTGAGCAAAACCTTTTCCTTCCCGCAGAAGGATGGAACGGATCGCAAGATCGAAACCCGGATTCTGCTGCGCCAGGACGACGGGGGATGGACGAACCTGGTTTATATCTGGAATCGCGACCAGACCGATGCCGTACTCGATACTTCCCCGCTGCCGGTGCCGGTGCGGTGGGTAGACGCGGCGGGTGTCGAGCACTCGACGGACTACAGCATCCCGAACGTCAATCAATGCACGGTTTGCCACGATCAGGGGGCTCCATTAGGTCCACGCGCATCCAACGTGCATCTGGAGCAGTGGACGAACGCGAAGTATCTCGCCGGAGTCCCCGCCGCCGGAGGCTCGCGCCCCGTTGCCTGGGATCAGCCGGCGACGGGAACGGTCGCCGAACGCGCTGAAGCGTACATGGAGGTGAACTGTTCACCGTGCCATCGCGAGGTTCATCCCACGAGTAAGGCGCATCATCGTCCCCTTACGGCCGCGGACGCGGCGGAGATCGTGCGCCGGATGGAATCGTTGAACCCCGATAAGATGATGCCAACACTGGGGCACACGGTGGTGCACCAGGAGGGCGTGCGGTTGATTCGCGAGTGGGCAGCGTCGCTGCACCCTCAGAGCTAACGGCTGCAGGCCGGCCGTTAATTAGCGGGGCTTCGTAGCTTTCGCGCGGTGGGGGTGCCTTTGCCTGGTGTCTTCAATTTCTTTTTTGTGGTGTTCGCGTTTTTTTCGATCCTGAGTTGCCAGGCGGTGCGCAATGCACCCGCAAGAACGTCCTCGTTCGCTGCAGCCAGCCGGATATGCGTCGCGCCCATGCGTCCCCAGCCACCGGGGATTGGCACGAAGATGTCCGGCGCCTCCTCGACGAATGCGGCCTGCTGTTCCGGAGTCAGCATGAGGTTCCCATATCCCTGACTCTGCGAAGCGAGTGTGGCGAATATCCGTCTACCCACCCGGAAATCGGGTGAGCCCATGTGCGAACTCTCCTCCGCCCCTTCGAGGCTGAGCGCGATTCTGCGGAAGTCGTCAACGTCCATTTGACTATTCCGCAGAGTATCGCACGAACTCATTTGCTCAGGCCACATACAGGATTCGAGCAGACGGCGAGCGTCGCTGTGGCCGGCGATTGCGCGCCGCCGATAGTGGCTCGTATCCGGTAGTATCCGTCGCGCACCGACGGAAGTTGGACAGCGATTTGATACAGGCCCGCGGAGTTCGGTGTCAGCGCCGCGCCCAACACCTGCAGCGGAGTGTCGCCCAGTGTCACAACGGGCAGCGACATGGTCGAATACGCCGGGTCACCTGGAGTTGCCACTCCTTCCGGCGCGCCGGGATTTGTCGGGCCGAAGCCGGTGCCCCACAGGATAATCACCTCCCCTGGCTTGGCGGGCGTCGTAGTGACACCAGAAAATGTGCCGTTCCTCACGGCGAAAGAGTAATCCTGCCGCGTTGTCACCAGCTGATTGCCAGGCCACATGAAAAACGCAGGGCCGTAGCTCTGCGCAGTTGTGTTGACCGGTGCGCTGGTGCCGTCCGGTGTAGTGACCGTCACGGCCACGGGTCCTGGCGAGATGTCCGGCGCCAGTGCATTAATCTGCGTTGGAGTGATGTAATAGAAATATGCCGGGCGCCCGCCGATGCTGACGCTCACGCCATCGAGCGATGCCGGCAATTGACCGTTGACGATCGAGTGGCTCCAGTCATCTGCTTTCGGAGCGAGGTTTGAACCAAGAATCGTAACCCTGGAGTTCGGCACGACTCCCGGCTGGAAGCTCGCGCCGTTGACGACTCCATTTGCCGAGATCTTCGGACCGCTGGTTTGCCCACCCGTCGAACCTGATACTTTGCGGATCCGGTTGTGGTTCGTGTCGGCGATATAGATGTTGCCGGCGGCGTCAGGGAAGACACCTTCGGGCTGCGAGAGGCTGGCCGTCAACGGCGATCCCCCGGGGTGCGCGACGTAGAAGTGGAGCCTACGCCGCCCGGCGGGCCTCCCAGTAGTCCTCAAAGCGGCCGTTGAGGTGGCAACAAACCAGGGCGATAATGGCATTGGCTCCCCGAACTGTCCAAAACATTCCGGACTGTTTGAGCCGGGAACCGATTACAGTCTTGCAGCCGGCTTCGATGACACCCGAGCCAATGAATAGGTGCTGGTGGCGAAATCTGGGATAGCGCATGCGCTCGGCGTTGCGCTCAAAATAGTCGGCTTCGATGCGGAGTTTCTCGCTGACCTCGGGATGGGTGGAAGGGATGGAACGAAGTGAGACCACCAGCTTTTCGATCTTGCCCTTGTCGAGTAGACGGCGCTGGTGGGTCTTGATCCAGACTTTCTGCTCCCACGTGTCGTTGGGGTAGAGCTTGCGAGCCAACTCCCAGAGGTGCTGGCGAGCGTGATATAGATCGACGACCTGCACCGCGCCGGGAAAGTACAACTCAGCAAGATTCCAGATCCATTCGGCCCCATCGCCCATCACTACCTTCTTTTCGGCGCGGCTCCAGCCGCGATTCCAAGCCTCCAGGTAGATGCGCTTGCCAAACTCTTCGGCGGTCTCGAGGGCGCCGGTGTAGGTGGTCGAATCCGGATCGCGGATCGGATAGCCTTCCTCGTCCCAGCCGGTCTGGGTGAAGACGCATCCCAACTTGACCTCCCGGGTGTGGGCGGGTTGGCCGTCGGTCTTGCCCTTCCGCCCCACGGTTTCCTTCTTCACCACCGGAACTCCCGTCCCATCCATCTGTACATACAGGATGGGAATTGGTTCGCCCACCACGATGGGCAGGTCCAGTTGGACGGCTCGCTGAATCGCCACCTGCTCGCGGGCTGCGACACTCTCCCCGATGGCCTCGGCCGTGCGTTCCACCGCTTTGGTGGTGATCTCCAGATCGGCAAGCAGTTTCAGTTGCCGGCGGCCATGATCGAAAGAAGCCTCCTGTCCTACAACAGCCTGCATGCGGCGCACCGCAGGAGAGATCTCCGTGCTCTCGATGTCCAGTTCGACGTCGACGGGAAATTGTCCGTTAGGGCAGTGCGGGCAAAGGTAGTAGGGCCGCGATATTCTGACTGGGCCGACCGCGGTCAGCACGGGCTTACTGCGTAATTCCCGGTAGCCAGCCTCGTGCCCGCAAGCGCAAGCAAGAGTCCGTTGATCGGCATCTGGGATTGTAAATTGCAAGAGTTCGGTCAGGGCTGTGGCGCCGGCGTGGTGCATTGCCGAGCGAATCGCCATTTCGACGGCTTCCAAATCCAGGCGTCCGGTCTTGTGGCGGCCTGTGAAGAGGATGCGCAGTAGTTGTTCTACTTCGCGGGCGACCTCCTGGCGGATGGTTTGCGCGGTTTTTTTTCTCGGGTGAGAGAGTCTCAGCAACAGGGCGTGCCCGACAGATTTTTTCATTCACTTCCAGCAACTGCTGACTGAGTTGCCGAAAGCGATGGAATGCCTCTACCTCACGCTGTGCTTTGCGCAGTTCGGCGGCCGAAGAGAAGCTCTCGCTGACCGTCTTTCCATTGATCTTGCGAGTCAGCCGGAAGTTTGGGCCATGGCCGGGGTGGTTGGGCTGGTGACAATGGCAGGTTGGCTTTCCACAGCGGCCATTGATGGCGGTGATAGAGCCACTTCGAAGATCGCCCAATTCGAGGATCTGCATCAGAATGGCGGAACGCTGCTGTTCCAGGGCTTCGAGGGATACGGACAAAAGGGCACCTCCAATCCTAACGTATAGATACGTTAGGATTATAGCGCCAAAAAAAGAAAACTGCCGAATTCATCCTTGTATGTCGCGCACCCGATCCCCCGTCACCGGAGCCTGTGCGAAGCGCCGCGCGCCCCCGCAAATGTCGTGATGGTTCCGGCGGGATCGAGCATGCGAATCCGGTTGTTGCCCGGATCAGCTATATACAGGTTGCCAGCCGGGTCGACGGCCACAGCCGCGAACGCTCCCAACCCTCTGCCGAGTGTCGCACTCGTGGCAGGACCGCCGTCGCCGGAGAATCCGGCCTGGCGCGTACCGGCAATTGTGGTGATGATCCCCGACGTGTCGATCTTGCGAATCCGGTAGTTGCCTCGATCGGCAAAATACAGGTTGCCCGCTGCGTCGAACGCGACGCCGGAGGGCATTCGCAAGGACGCATCCTTCGCGGGACCGCCATCGCCGGAAAAGCCGAGCACGCCTCCGGCGACCAGAGTAATGGTGCCGTCGGTGTTGATCCGCTGGATGCGGTTGTTGTTATCCGAGGTATAGATGTTGCCCGCAGCATCCAAGGCGACGCTGTCGGCAGACAGAGAAACGGTGGTGGCTGGCAGTCCGTTGCCCGCGGCGTGCCCTCCGCCTCCGACGGTCGTGATCGTGCCGGAAGTATCGACCTTGCGAATCCGTCCGTTGCCCTGATCGGCGATGTACACGTTCCCTGCCCGATCGACGGCAAGGGAGATGGGAAGGAAGAGCTTGGCGTCGGCGGCCGGATCTCCATCACCGGAAAAGCCCGGCGCGCCGGTGCCGGCAAACGTGCTGATGATTCCGTCCGGGTGACTTTGCGAATCCGATGTTTGTTGGTATCGACAATATACAGATTGCCGTTGCTGTCGGCCGCGACATCGGATGGAAGCCCGAGTTCCGCGCTCGTCGCAGCGCCTCCGTCTCCGGAAAATCCCAGGGTTCCGTTTCCCGCCACTGTGCTGATGACCGCCTGTCCGTAGCAGACGCCCAGTGCCATTCCCAACACCAGAATTGTTCTCATGTGCTCCTGACCGGTGAACCGGGAGGAAGATCCGCGGCGCAAGCACCGCCGCCCGTTGCGGGACGACAGGCACACACTCGGGTTAAGGCGAGCCGGCCCAGCGGCTTCCCGGACTTCATGTAATGGGAATGGGCGCGAGCGGGCTTTCTTTCAAAAAATTGATGCTGCGCCCGATAGCGTACAATCCGTTGAGACGACATGCCGGAGCTCCAACGTGGATCGATCCAGCCGATCTTTATCAGTTACAGCCGCACCGATGCGAGCATCGCTTTCCGGCTTGCGGCCGAGCTGCGCAATGCGGGGATTGTTATCTGGCTCGATGTGTTCGAACTGCGCCCCGGTGATGACTGGCGGGCGGGCCTGGAGTCGGCCCTCAACTCCGCGGCCGCGTGCGTCGTGCTGCTGTCGCCCGATTACGCGGCGTCGGATTATTGCCGCAAGGAACTGTACCGCGCCGAATCACTGCGAATCCCGATCTACCCGGTGCTGATCCGCGAGTTGGAACCGAAGCAGTGGCCGATCCCCGTTCAGGGGACACAGTACGTTTCGATTCTTTCCTCGACCGACGATGTGCAATTTCGCACAGCGTTCGATAGTCTGCTGGCGGCAATCCGGCTGCTGTCGCCGCGGCAGGTGCAGACGCCTCCTGGTCCCGAAACCCAATATCTCGTCAGCCTCATCGCGCAACTCGAATCGAAGCGAGGCGTGCTCGAGTATCTCGATCTCCAGGCATCGAGCGACTATCGTATGCCCGCGCGGGACGACGAATGGGGATTCGCGCAGTTGGAGAATGCCGACGAACCCGGAGGCGGCAGTTCGACCGGAGTTCGGCAAGCGGCGGCCGACATCCGGCGTTTCGTACTCACCGGCGAGCCCGGCGCGGGGAAGACGACGACTCTGCGGCGCCTCGCGCTGGATGCGGCTCGCGACTGTCTCGAAGGCGACCGCCTGGTTCCGCTGCCGGTCGTGCTCTCACTTCCCGAGTGGCACGACGGGCAGACTCTCGAGCAGTTTATCCGGCAGGGATGGCCTATCGGTACCGATATCATGGTCGAACTCCAGGAGGGTCGTGCTCTGGTGTACCTTGACGGCTTGAATGAGATGGGTGCCGGGGCCAAGCAGAAGATCGAGGCTCTACGGGAGTGGCTTCAATCCGCGACTGGGCCGCAACGTCTGGTCGTGACTTGCCGCCGTTCCGACTACAACAATTCCAATCTTCGTCTCGGCAGCCTTCCGGTAGTCGCCCTGCAGGCGCTCGACGAAGCGGGGGTCCAACGATTCAGCGCAAAGTACCTGGGTGAGAAAGCTCCGGCTTTCCTAGCGCAAATCACGTCCGGTTCGGATGCGGCGCGGTTCAGCCGGCTCAGCACGAATCCTTATCTGCTCAGCGCGCTGATCTATCTGTTCGAACACTCATCGGGAGAAGCCGTCCCCAGAAATGCGGGCGCTCTGATTCGCGGGCTCGCCCGCGCGCTCTGGCGGCGGGAGAGGCAGCGTGGAACACCCGGCTGGGAGCCTTACGAAACAGTCGAACCCCGTTTGTCGAAGCTGGCGTATTCGATGATCGATTCCGGAACGACCACCTCCGTCACCTTCTTGTTTGCGCTCGAGCATCTTGGAACGCGGGAAACAGTCGAGGCGTTGACCAGTGCGAATCTTCTCTCGGCCGACGCAGGGCAGGTGTCTTTCTATCACCAGTGGATGCAGGAATTCTTCGCCGCTAACGAACTCATGTCGATGGATCTCGATTCCGTTTTGCCGCGGCCGGAATTCTCACGGCGTCACCTCGACCGCCGGTCAGGCAAATGGGACCAGGTAGTAACCGCCCTGCTGGGCGTTCATGCCGAGAATGCATCTCTGATCCGCCAAATCGGCCGCATCGATCCTTACTATCTCGGGCTTTGGGGTCAAAGCGTCGATCAGATCGCACCCCACATCCACGACCTGATCCTCACCATCGTTTCCGAGCAGTTGCGCGATGACGACTGGCAGGTGCGGGTGGCCGCGCTGCTTGCGTTGGGACTGATCGGAGGCGAAGAATCCGCCGGTCTGGCAGCGCACTGCCTGAACGATTCCTACAGCCGCGAGGACGGCGGCGGCATGGTGTGGAAGATCATCTATCCGGTTCGAACCGCCGCGGCTTGGACTCTTGGGAGAATCGGGCATCCCTCGTCGGTGAAGGCTTTGATTCAGGCCGTTCGTGAACCCGAGAACAACTGGGACATCCCTTACTGGGGCAACCGAAACGCCACGGGCGATGCGCTGCGCGCGCTGCGGATCATCGCTACCCCGGAAGCTCGCAGGGAAGTATCGAATTGGATCCAGGACGGCCGCCATCCCTACTTATTTCCGCAGCGGCTCTCGGATTTCAGCTTCGCCTATCTCGGTCACGAGCGCGACATGAAGTTATACCGGGATTTACTCCGTGAGTTACTAAGTGAGACCGGCGTCGAGCGTCCGCACAAAGATATCGACGATTTCCCGCGTAATTACGTGGCGCCGGGAGCGGCTATGTATATCTTCTCGGAGTTACTGCGTCCCATCGGCCTCGCTGCACTCTCCGAGACAGTGAATGGACTTTGGACGCTGGACTATTTCTACATTCGCCCGGCCTTTCGCCGTTTCGGAATGGGTAGAGCGCTGTTGAAGGTCGTGGTCGACGAACTAAAGGCGAATGGTACGAGGGCGGCCCAGGTTGCGCTCCAGAAAGACTGGAGCGGCGCACTCGCGTTCTTTCAGGATTCCGGCTTCAAACAGATTGCCGCGGCCGATACCCGCATCCGGCTCGAGCGACAGTTTTGATTGCCGCGCGATCGTCAGGCACTTGCAGCGGCGGCCTTCAGCAGATCGGGATGCGCTTCCTTTCCCGCGACAAGGTCCCGCATCATCTCCGATGCCCCTGCGATAACCGGTTGGCCGTGCCCGACGCACAGGATTTCAGCCGACACCATGTCGCAGAGTTTGCCGACCGACTCGCGGTTCTGTTTGTTGTCCAGCGTGATCTGCGGCCAGCCGAGAGCGATTTCGGGCCAGGTGACGACGATGTCGCCCGCAATCAAGGCCCGCTTTTCGGGCCAGTAGAAAGTCAAACTGCCAGGAGTGTGGCCGGGCGCGTGCATCACGGTCAACGGACCGACGTGATCTCCGTCTTTCAGTGTTTCGTCCACCGGGCAGGCCGGCGGCACTTTCAACCCGAGCACAAATGCCACCTGCAGGAAATAGATTTGCAGCGGCTTCTGTGGAACCAGCGTGGTGGTAGGCGGAACCTGGATCTTCTTTTTGCCTTCGATGATGTCCGCCTCCCAATCGTGCGAATACACGCGCGCGCCGGTGGCCGATTTCAGGGCCGCCAAACCACCCAGGTGGGATTGGTGCGCATGCGTCAGGATTATTCGCTTAACATCCCGCGGGTTTTTTCCCAGGGATTGAAGTTCGGCCAGGACCAGTTTGCCGCCTTGGTCCAGCAGCGTGTCGATGAGCGTCAGTTCGCCGCCATCATCGATGAGGAAGGCGCGCACATAGCCGCCGCTCTTATCGCCCAGACTGTAGAGACCCGGTGTAATTTCCATGGAGCCTCCTCCGTGTCGAGTAAGAATAGCAGAAAACCGGCGGGGCAGCCGGAATTTATGAGTTGGTTCGGAAATTCGCAGATTAAGGAAGAAGGGGGAAGAGGCGCCCGAGAACACGCCGGGCGCCTCGTGGAGTTAAAGTGCAGCTTCGCCGCGATCGGAATTTCTGATTCGAACCGCGTCCGCGACGTCGAAGACGAAAATCTTGCCGTCGCCGATTTTGCCGGTGCGAGCCGAAGACATCAGGACCTCCGTGACATCATCGAGCCGTTCGTCGGCGATGACGATTTCCACTTTCACCTTCGGCAGGAGGTCCACCTGGTACTCCTGGCCGCGGTACACCTCCTTATGGCCTTTTTGCCGGCCATGTCCGCGAACTTCGGAAATCGTCATTCCGTTGATGCCGATGCCGATCAACGCGTCCTTCACCTGGTCCAATTTGTGGGGCTGGATTACCGCCTCAATCTTCTTCATGCGCTAGATACTCTCCGGTTCGAAAGCATATCCTTCTTCGCCGTGGATAGCCACATCGAGGCCCACCTGTTCGTGCTCGGGTTCCACGCGGAGGCCCACCACCAAGTCACAGACTTTGAGGATAACGATTGTGCCGACCGCCGCCAAGGCCCAGGCAATCGCTACCCCGATGGCCTGATTGGCCAACTGCGACACGTGGCCATCCACAAGGCCGAGCGGCATCGGTTTACCGGCTGAATCCTTCAAAGCGTCATTCACGGCGCTGGTTGCGAAGACACCCGTGAGGATCGCGCCCAGCGTGCCGCCCGCGCCGTGAATGCCGAAGGCATCCAGCGAATCGTCGTAGCCGAACAACGCCTTCACCTTGGTCACCATGAAGTAGCACACCAGTCCGGCTGCGAAGCCGATCACCATCGCGGGCACTGGTTTCACAAAGCCGGATGCCGGCGTAATCGCGACCAGGCCCGCAACCGCGCCTGAGATGGCACCGAGAACTGTTGGTTTCCCGGTCGCAATCCATTCCGCCGCCATCCAGCCCAAAGTCGCCGCAGCGGCGCCGACATGCGTCGCAAGGAATGCACTAGTCGCGAGCCCCGAAGCGGACAGAGCACTGCCGGCGTTGAACCCAAACCAGCCCACCCACAGCAAGCAGGCACCGATGACGCTCAGCACAAGGTTGTGGGGCTTCATCTGTTCCGATGGATAGCCGCGGCGCTTCCCGAGATACAGCGCACACACCAACGCCGAAACTCCGGAAGTGATGTGGACCACCGTGCCTCCGGCAAAGTCGAAGGTCGGCACCGAACCGCCTGAGAACGCATTCAATAGTCCGCCCTTGCCCCAAACCATGTGCGCCATCGGGAGATACACCACCGTGAGCCACAGAGTCATGAACAGGAGCATGCCGCTGAATTTCATTCTCTCGGCGAATGCGCCGGAGATGAGCGCCGGCGTGATGATGGCGAACATCAACTGAAACAGCATGAAAGTCTGGTGCGGAATGGTGGCCGCATAGTCGGGATTTGGCGCCGCGCCGACACCATTGAGAAACAGATACTTGAACCCGCCGATGAACGGTGAGCCCTCGGCGAAACCCAGGCTGTAACCGAACAAGACCCAGAGGATGGTTATCAGAGCCATCATCACGAAGCTCTGCATCATGGTGCCCAGCACATTCTTGCGGCGCACCAACCCGCCGTAGAAAAGGGCAAGACCAGGCCCGGTCATCATGAGAACCAGCGCGGTACTCACGAGCATCCAGGCATTGTCTCCAGCCGACTGGGCGGATTGAATAGCCGTATCCGTGGCGTTCTGCCCTACGCCGAGCGCGCAGGCAGTAAGGAACAAGATCGCAGTTCGAAGTTTCATAGTTTTCAGGATTGGAACGAGCGTTGTTCCGGGTACAGACAGGGTGCCCGTGTGACGACGTGGTTAAGCCATCTTCACCGACCTGTCACTTCAATGTCCAGAGTTGCAGCCAATGAAAATTTCAATGACTGATATTCAGGAAATAGATACCCATCATTCGGTGGTCGGCCGGCGGCCCCTTCGCGAGCCCTGGGCACGAGCGCATGTGTATGCTGAATAAGTGATACGAAGCGCCATTGTTCCGGTTGCGGGCCACGGCACCCGGTTGCTGCCCGCCACCAAATCGCAACCGAAAGAGATGCTGCCGGTCGCACGCAAACCGATCGTTCAGTACGTCGCCGAGGAACTTGCGGCGAACGGCATCAAGCAGATCCTATTCGTCACCGGCCGTAACAAGAGTTCGATCGAAAATCATTTCGATCTGGACCCGGAACTCCAACGGGCGTTGTCTGCGATGAACAAGAGGGACCTGCTCGAGGCCCTGGATTTCGACGATATCGAGATCAATTACTTCTACACTCGGCAGAGGATGCAGAGGGGATTGGGCGACGCGATACTGTGCGGCGAGAACTTCGCTGGAGAGCAGCCGTTTGTGGTTGCGCTCGGCGATTCGATACTCGGCCTGCATGCGCAATCGCGCGCTCTGGCCCGCATGATCAACCTGTTTGAAACGCGCAGCGCGAGTTGCGTGATTGCGGTGGAGGAGGTCCCGCGCGAAGAGACGGCCCACTACGGGATCATCGATCCGGCCGAAATGAACGGCGAGACGCTGCGGGTAGCGAACCTGATCGAGAAACCGAAACCGGATGACGCGCCCAGCACGCTCGCGATCGCGGGTCGGTATGTTTTTTCGCCGATCATCTTCGACCTCATCCGAGGGGTGACGCCGGACGAGCGAGGCGAGGTCCAGTTGACCGATGCCATCCAGCGGATGTGCGAGGAAGGGCGCCGGGTTCTCGCCGTGAAGCTTCCCCCCACCGAGAAGCGGTACGATATCGGCAATTTCCCGAGCTACTTCGAAACGTTTGTGGAGTTCGCTTTGGCCGATCCCGAATACGGGCCGGGTTTTCGCAAGCGGCTCCACGAGATACTGGGCATTTCGCAAGCGGTCGAGACCGCCTGATTCGCGATGAAGCGGCCGGCGGTGGTGCTAGCGCTGCTGTTTCTGCTGCTCCTTGTTTCGCGATTGTGCCATTCCGGGATCGTGTGGGTGGAGGAAGCCTATCCGGCAACCGCCGCCATCCAGATTCTCCACGGAAACGTCATGTATCGGGGCTTCTGGTTCGATAAGCCGCCGCTGGTGCCCGCACTTTACCTTCTCTGGGGGGCGCACACGGGAGTTGTACTCCGAATCGCTGACGCATTCTTCCTGTTCGCGTGCTGCCTGATGGCATTTGTCTTCGCGTCGCGCATGTGGACCCGGACGGAAGGGCTCTGGGCGGCCGCACTGCTCGCGTTTTTTCTGACGTTCGATGTCCCCTCGGCCGTAATGGCGCTCGCGCCGGATTTGGTGATGCTGTTGCCGCACCTTGCGGCCGTGTACTTCGCGTGGAGACAGCGAGCGTGGCTGGCTGGAGCACTGGCCGGAGTAGCTATGCTGGCGAACCCGAAAGGCGCGTTGATACTTGTGGTGTGTGCGCTGTGGTGCTGGCGCCGCTGGATGGCGCTGGCCGGCGGGTTTCTTGCCGTGAACGCGATTGCACTCGCAATGCTTGCCGCCGTAGGTTCCCTCTCTGCTTACTACCAGGAGGTGTGGGTTTGGGGATCGTTGTATTCCAAAAGCACCTTCGTCGCGCATCCCTGGGCTGAGGGCCTCAAGCGGACTCTGGCGTGGCTCGGGTTTCACGCGGCGATCGTTCTCGCCGCGTTCTGGTACTGGTATCGGGAGCGGGACGACGATTCGGGCCGAGTCGGCGGGTGGGCGATCGTCGCGATGGCCGGCGTGATCCTCGGTTGGCGATTCTTTCCGAGGTATTATTTCTTCCTTCTGCCGGTGGTCGTGACTGTAGCCGCGCGCGGGTTCATGCTGCTCGGCAAGCGCGCGCGGATCGCCGTGGCGCTGCTGCTGGTCATTCCATTTATCCGTTTCGGTCCACGCTACGCGATGCTCGCAGCCGATCTGTTTGCCGGGCGCGCGCCTGGTTGGACCGACGTCGCTATGAATCAGGACAGCCGGGACGTGGCGGCGTACCTCGAGCGGGCTTCACGCCCCGGCGACACGCTGCTCGTGTGGGGCTACCGGCCCGATATCTTCATGTATACGCGGATGGCTGCGGGCACTCCGTTTCTCGATTCACAGCCGCTGACGGGCGTCATTGCGGACCGGCATCTCACGGACTCGACCGTCAGTGCGCCGGTGCTTGCAGCGCGCAACCGGTTGGCGCTGACCGGGTACCGCCCGACCTTCATCGTGGACGGTCTCGGTCCCTACAATCCGTCGCTCGCGATCGCTAACTATCCGGAACTTCAGGAATGGTTAAAGCGATATACAATCAGTTACCGCACGAGTAACTCCGTCATTTACGAGTTACAGCGCGAATTGACGGCTGAATCAACGCCCGGTCCAGCACGCGGCGCGTTTCTCGAGAAACGCAGTGATCCCCTCCTGGGCATCCGCCGCTAGAGCGTTCATCGACATTACCTCTTTGGCGTAGGCGTACGCCTTCGATTGATCCAGATCGATCTGCGAATAGAACGCCTGCTTGCCGAGCGCCACGGTCAGCGAACTCGCTTCGGCCACCTGCATTGCAAGCTCGTGAGCCGCGCCGTCCAACTCCCCCGCGGAAACGACCCGATTCACCAAACCCCATTCGGCCGCCGTGTGGGCGTCGATGAAGCGGCCGGTGAGCAGCATCTCCATTGCGCGTTTGCGGCCAATGGCGCGGGTCAACGCAACCATCGGCGTGGTGCAGAAGAGCCCGATCTTCACTCCGGGTGTCGCGAACTTCGCTTCCTCGGAGGCGACGGCGAGATCGCAGCTGGCCACCAACTGGCAGCCCGCCGCTGTCGCGACGCCCTGGACCTCCGCGATGACCGGTTGCGAAATGGATTGAATCTTCGTCATCAAATCGGTACAGACGTCGAAGGTGCGGCGGTAATCAACCAGGCTCCGGCCGGTCATTTCGGCGAGGTCGTGCCCCGAGGAAAAGACCTTGCCGGCGGCTGCCAGAATCACGGCGCGCACCTCCGCCCGGCCGCCGATCTCGTGCAATGCCGCGATCAACTCCTGCATCAATTCGAGGGATAAAGCATTTCGCTTTTCCGGACGATTCAAGGTGACCTTCGCCACCGGGCCATCGACGATCGAAGTCAAACACCGAAACTCCATTTGTGCTCCCTTCGCCATCGTACAATTCAGTTGGGAATGGCGAAAATTCTTGTTACCGGAGGAGCCGGCTACATCGGCTCTCATACTACTCATCTTCTGCTCGGACGCGGGCACGATGTCCAGGTAGTCGACGATCTGTCGCGCGGACACCGTCACAACGTGGGGCCCGAGCGCTTGCACATCCTAAATCTGCTCGATACGGCGAAACTCACCGCGTTCCTGAGGGAACAGCATTTCGACGCTGTGGTCCATTTCGCGGCGTATATCGCGGTCGGGGAATCCACGAAGCGGCCGGAACTGTATTTTGAAAATAACGTCAGCGGCAGCATCGCTCTGTTGAACGCCATGGTGGAGACGGGCATCAAAAACCTGGTCTTCTCGTCGACCGCCGCGGTGTACGGGATGCCGCAGAGGGTCCCGATCACCGAAGACATGCCATTCGCCCCGCTGAGTCCGTATGGTGAATCGAAAGTGATGGTGGAGAAAATTCTCGGCTGGATGGATCAATACCGCGGCATCCGAAGCGTCGCTCTCCGGTATTTCAACGCGTGCGGCGCCGAACCGGGGGCGGGACTCGGCGAGGAGCACGATCCGGAGACTCACCTCATTCCGCTCCTGTTTCGGGCGATCGAGACCAACAAGCCCGTCACCGTCTTCGGCGACGATTACGACACCGCGGACGGCACCTGCGTGCGCGACTACATCCACGTAGTCGATCTTGCGGACGCGCATGTTCTCGCGCTCGATCACCTGCTGCGCGGCGGCCAATCGGATGCATTCAACATCGGTACCGGCAGCGGGCTCACCGTGATGGAAGTGATAAAAGCGGTGGAGGAAGTCACCGGCCGCAAAGTGCCGTACGCCGTCGGGCCTAGGAGGGACGGCGATCCGGCGGTATTAGTCGCAAACAGCGAAAAGCTGAAGAGGACACTCGGGTGGCAGCCATCGAGATCGGGGATTCGTGACATCGTGCGGGACGCGTGGGCATTCGCCACGCGCGGCAAGCAGCAGTGAATAAGAAAGGGGTGCGAGCCTCGCAAGAGACCCGCACCCCTGCATGAACGACAGTACTGGCTTCGTTTACCTGGTTTCGATGCGCATACCGTAGAACGACCGGTACACGAAAACCATCGAGATCGCAAGGAAGATTCCAGAAAGCACGGTGGTGAACGTATTACCCTGATCGCGGGTCAACGAGACCGCGAGTTCCACCGCGAGCAGTCCGAACAGCGTTGTGAACTTGATGATGGGGTTCATCGCCACGCTCGACGTATCCTTGAAGGGATCGCCGACGGTGTCGCCGACCACCGTAGCCGCGTGCAGTTCGCTGCCCTTTTCCTTCAACTCCGTTTCCACGATCTTCTTCGCGTTGTCCCAGGCGCCGCCGGCATTCGCCATGAAGATCGCCTGATACAGCCCGAAGAGCGCAATCGAGATCAGGTAGCCGATGAAGAAATACGGCTCCAGGAACGCGAATGCCAGAGTGGAAAAGAACACCGTGAGGAAGATGTTGAACATGCCCTTCTGCGCGTACTTGGTACAGATCTCGACCACCTTCTTGGAGTCGGATACGGACGCTTTCTCCGAACCCTCGAGTTTGATGTTGGCCTTGATGAACTCAACAGCCTGGTAGGCGCCGGTGGTAACGGCCTGCATCGAAGCACCGGTGAACCAGTAGATCACCGCGCCGCCGGCGATAAGGCCAAGCAAAAACGGCGGATGCAGAATCGAAAGGTTCGACAGCAGCTCAGGTTTCAACCCGTTCGTCAACGCGACGATGATCGAGAAGATCATCGTAGTGGCGCCGACAACAGCGGTTCCGATCAGCACCGGCTTCGCAGTTGCCTTGAAGGTGTTCCCCGCCCCATCGTTCTCTTCGAGGTGGTCCTTGGCGACATCGAAATTGGGTTCAAACCCGAACTCGCGCTTGAGCTCCTGTTTGATATTGGGGAGTGTCTCAATCGTGGAGAGTTCGTAGATGGACTGCGCGTTGTCGGTCACGGGGCCGTAGGAGTCAACCGCAATGGTTACCGGGCCCATGCCGAGGAATCCGAAAGCGACCAAACCGAATGCAAACACGGCCGGAGCCATCATCAGGGCGCCGAGTCCCGCCGTGCTGACCAGGTAGCCGATTCCCATGAGCAGCAGGATGGTCAGGCCCAGCCAGTACGCACTGAAGTTGCCGGCGACGAGGCCGGAGAGGATGTTGAGCGATGCCCCGCCCTGACGCGCCGAGGTGACGACTTCCCGTACGTGCCGGGATTCCACCGAGGTGAATACCTTGACGAATTCAGGAATGATCGCGCCCGCCAGCGTGCCGCAGGTGATCACGGTTGAGAGCTTCCACCACAGCGTGGGGTCGCCGGCGAGGTTCGGGATGAGGAGGTAGGAAACGATGTAGGTGAGGATCACGGAGATGATCGACGTCAGCCACACCAGCGAGGTCAGCGGCGCTTCGTAGTTCATCTTCGTGGCGTTGCCGTATTTGGCCTTGGCCATGATCTCGTTGAGGAAGTACGACAGACCCGACGCGATGATCATCATGACGCGCATCGCGAAGATCCACACCAGCAGTTCTACTTTCACCAGGTCGCTGTTGACGGCGAGCAGGATGAAGGAGATCAGCGCGACACCCGTCACGCCATAGGTTTCGAATCCGTCCGCGCTGGGTCCCACCGAATCGCCGGCGTTGTCGCCGGTGCAATCCGCGATGACACCCGGGTTGCGCGCGTCGTCTTCCTTGATGCCGAACACGATCTTCATCAGGTCCGATCCGATGTCGGCAATTTTGGTGAAGATGCCGCCCGCGACGCGGAGCGCTGCGGCGCCCAGCGATTCACCGATCGCGAATCCGATAAAGCATGGACCCGCGTAATCGCCGGGAACAAAGAGCAGGATGAAGAGCATGATCAGCAATTCGATACTGATCAGCACCATGCCAATACTCATGCCCGCCTGGAGAGGTATCGCGTAGCAGGGAAACGGCATGCCTTTCAAACTGGCGAACGCAGTCCGCGAGTTCGCAAACGTGTTGACGCGAATTCCATACCAGGCAACGCCGTAACTGCCGCCGATCCCGATCAGACTGAATAACAGGATGATGACGACCCGAAATGCGTCAAAGTGCTGCAGCACTCCGAAGTAGAGGACGATGATGGAGCCGATAAACAGCTCCAGGATCAGCAGGAATTTGCCCTGCGTTGTCAGGTAGGTTTTGCATGTCTCGTAAATGAGTTCCGACATCTCACGCATGGATGCGTGAACCGGGAGATTGCGGAGCCTCGTATAGCTCACAAGACCGAACAGCAAGCCCAGTATCGCGACAACGATACCTCCCATCAGAAGGGTTCGGCCGTTGATACCGAGGAAGGTGGCTTGTCCCAAGTCGGGGAGTACAAGGTTCGCCTCGCCGCCAGCCGCGTGTTCAGTAGCGGCTGCCGGTTGCGCAAGAGCCGCGCCTGCAAATAAGAGCAGAGCAAACACGGCGACAATCAGTCCATTCAGTTTTCTCATAAGTGGTGGGGTGCTCCGTCTGGCGCTCCCGTGTCGGGGAGACGCAGCGGATGCAGTTTCATAGACTCTCGAATGCGGTTGCATTCAGGGATTCGTCCGTTACAGGCCGTCGTGTGGCCAGAAGCCCAAAATATCGCACCTGAACATCTGGAATCAAATTACAGGGTCGAGCAATACCGCAGTGGCTGGTGAAATTTTCAACACTCGGGTCTCATAGCTTATCACGGAAATCAGCCCGCGCTGTTTCCTTGAGGGAATCAACCGACTGAACGGTCCGAAACGAAATCTCCTCGTATAGAGACAGTGTCGAATAATTCAACTTCTTCTCTTCGACAGGGGGTAAAGGTAATTACTATTTCGGACTAAGTTTTATCACGGGCAATTGCGCCGACCGTGGCCCGGACTGAGTCCAGGTAGTCCTGCGGAGCCAACAGGATCTGTGTGCCGCGAACACCCGCTGAAACCGAAACAACATCGAATAGCTCAATTGTTTCATCTACATACACCGGGTAACCGCGCGTCTGCCCGATGGCGGTAACGCCCCCGCGGATCTGGCCGGTCAAGGACTGTACATCCTTCAGCGGGACCATTTCGACCTTGCGATCGCCCGTCAAACGGGCAAGAGATTTCGGGTCCAATTCGGTGTTGCCGGGAACCACTGCCAGGCAGACCCCGTGGCGATCGCCGCGCACCACGAGGGTCTTGAAAACCTGTTCCGGCGGTAGGCCGACCTTGGCTGCCACCGTCTCGGCGGAAAGGTCGTCCGGATCGACGTCGTAGTCGCGCAGTTCGTACGGGATCTTGAGGTTATCCAGATAGCGCACGGCGTTCGTCTTCACCGGTCAGCGGTTGAGGAGGTGTTGGCACGGCTCCAGGCGGCTATCGCCAGTGCCGTCGTTCACCGAGAACATCGCGCCACGCCTTTGTCCTTGCCAGAGTGTCGCACCGCCGTATTGCCCATCCTTGCGAAGGGCATAGAAGTTGAGATCGACTTTGGAAAGCCGGTCGCGATCATTATCGTAGTTCCTCGCCACCCGCTTGAGGGCGTCGAGGCAAGCCTCCCTCGGGCTCATGCCGTGGCGCATGTTCTCGACAATCGTGTGCGCACCCACGATGCGGATGTTCTCTTCGCCGCGCCCGGTGGATCCGGCCCCCCCGACGTCCTGGTCGACGTATACCCCTGCGCCGATTATGGGGGAGTCGCCGACGCGTCCCGGGATCTTCCACGCGAGCCCGCTCGTGGTCGTGACGCCGGACATCTCACCTTTCGAATTCAGCGCGAGGCAGTTGATGGTCCCGGTGGTCGGGTGAACCGCCATCTCCCAGGCCCATGCCAGATCCTCGTCGGTTGCGTGCGGGAACATGCGCTTCAACTCCGCGACGGGTTTGCTTTTAGGCGGGGCATCGAGTCCTTCGGTCCAGTTGTTGTGTCCAGAAGCATCCCGCAGCGACTGCTTCCAGACCATCCAGGCGAGGCGGGCCTTCTCGGTGAGCATGTTCTCCTCCGGGAAGCCCCAAGCTTTCGCGAACCGCCAGGCGCCTTCGCCGACCAGCATGATGTGGTCGGTCTGCTCCATCACAAGCTTCGCGACCTTGGAAGGCGTTTTGACGTTCCGAATGGAGGCGACGGATCCGGCCCGGCGCGACGGACCGTGCATCACGCTGGCGTCGAGTTCAACCACGCCCTCTTCATTAGGCAATCCGCCATAGCCGACCGAAGTATCTTCGGGATCGAGTTCAACAATGTTGACGCCGGCGATGACTGCGTCGAGCGTGTCACCGCCCGCTTTGATCACCTCCATTGCCTTTTTGCACGCGCGCGTGCCATTGGCGCTGGAAATAACGATGTCCTTCGGTCCCGACTGCGCCGAGCCCGATTGGGCTGCGCCGGCAAGCGCTGCGGTGCCGAGCATCCACTGCCTTCGATTGAGCATAGTCGCTTCGTTTCACTATAACGAAGCGGACCCGGTTGGCGCGGATAATCGGCGGCCGGTTAACGCGCCAGCGAGACCGGCGTTTCGCCCAGGAGCCGCTGGCGGATGTGGACGCCTAAACGGTCGGCGAAGCTGCCGGCGACGGTCGTGTTGAAGAGCACCACGCCGGCGCAATCGTTCTTCGGATCGAAGAAAGCGTAGCTGCTGAACCCGCCCGTGCCGCCGTTGTGCCAGTAATACGCGTCCTTCTCCACGTACAACCAGCCCAAACCGATGCGCATTCCGGGCAGCGCCGGGGCGCGCAGTTCGTGAGTTTGCGCGATCGCGGCAGCGAGAGCAGGATACTTGTCCGGGTGCAGTTGCGCTTCGATATACGTGAGCATGTCGCCGGCGGTGGACCGGATGGCGCCGGCACCCGCGAACGAGTCGAGATCCCAGGCATGTGCGGGACGATGCTCCGCGTCGTGGCCTTGGATGAAACGAGCCTGCTGCTCTTTCGAGAGCGACACGACGGTGTCGGTCAATTTCAGAGGCACGGTGATCTCGTCGTTCAATAGCGCCGGATAGCTCTTCTTAGCCCGATTCGCCAGCGCCTGGCCCAACAACCCGAACCCCAGGTTGCTGTACAGAAACTGTGGTGCCGTCGGTTTCCCAACGCCCTGTGAAGCAATGAAGCTATAGAGGTCGGCCGCTTTGTAATCGGCATAGGGATTCTGGGGATCGGCGGGATGGAAATTGCCGGGCATTCGCGGCAGCCCTGAGTGTTGCGTCGCAAGATCGAGCAGGGTGATTTCAGGACCCGCGGGTTTGGCAACGGTGCCCGGCGGGAGGAGTTCGCGAACCGGTTCGTCGAACTTCACCGTACCATTTTCGACCATGCGCGCCAGTAGCAGGCCGGTGAAGGTCTTCGTGATCGAACCGATTTCGAAGATCGAATCCGTTTTTGCCGTGCCGAACGTGAAAACGCGGCTCACTCCGTTTTGCACAACACCGATCGTAATACCGGCGCCGGTTCCTTCCGAGAGCATCCCTTGATGAAAAAGAGCGACGCGGGCAGGCTCGAGATCGCGATCCAGAACCGATTGCAGGTCGGCCACTTTCACCGGCGGCATCTTCGCTTCGATCGCCAGCGGCGCCGGCTTCACAGCCGAGGTCTGCCGGGCGAAACTCAGTGCGATGGTCCGTTTCTGTGTCCACGAACCGTCGAGCGATTGATGGTCCGGCGAGAGTTTCCCTTCCCAGTGCCCATGCATTTTGGGAACGTCGAAGGAGAACTCCATTCCATTCAATTTCACATTGGCGCATTCGTTATCGAGCGCCCCCTGATCAAGGCTGTCGAAGCTGCAGAACTCGCGTCCCGAGCGGTCGCTCTTCACCGTCAATTGCGCACGCAGTGTCTGCCCGCCGGTTTCGACTTTCCCCAGCCAGATACCATCGAGGGCGGACGGTTTTTCGGCGGCCTCGAAGGTGTCGCGAGTGAAGATGAGAGCCATGGGCGTACCCTGGCTCCAGGTGCCCGTCAGGACTTTGCCGTCGCTGCCCACAGTGCCTTTCCAGGTTCCGTTCACCGCCGGCACGCGGAAGCTGAGCGAATCTCCCTCGGTCTTGAAGTCTGTGCAAGGAATTCCGATGGCACCTTGATCGATGCTGTCCAGCGTTCCCTTGAGCGAGCCGTCCGGCGCCGCAGTGATGTGGAGTTTCAGGTGTAGAGCGCCGGCCAAAACTCCGGCGTACTCCCCGCCGAGCGCAGGAGCCTTGGATTGCGATGACAGCGGCTGGATCGCTAGACCGAACATCGCCAGAATGGCTGTCGAGAAACTTCGGCCCAATCTCATTCGACTACTCCTTCCATCTGAATGATCTAACAGCGCGGGGCACGGGTTTAGGCCCGATGCCCAAGCATATCCTGCAGCGAGATTGCGACCAGGGCCAGCGTCAAGCCGATCATGAGCGCAACAGAAGCCCAGGAGACCACGTTGTAGAATCGGGAGTTCGTCCATTCCTTCATGAGTGCCTGCTTGTTTATGAGAATGGTCATGAAGATCAGTACAAACGGCAGCAGTACTCCGTTCACCACCTGTGAGAACAAAATCATTTTCACGAGCGGGAAGTTCGGTATCAGGATGACGCCGCCACCGACGACGATCAGTCCGGTAAAGAGCCAGTAGAAGATGGGCGCCTCGCGGAAGCGGCGATTCACACCGGATTCAAAGCCCAAAGCCTCGCAGACCGTGTAGGCCGTTGACAACGGCAGAATCGAGGCCGCGAACAGGGAAGCATTGAACAACCCCGCTGCGAATAGCAGGAAAGCGTATTGCCCGAACGGTTTTAACCCGAGGGCGGCATCGGCGGGATCGTTGATGTCTTGCGGTTTCACCGCGTAGATCGCGCCGGCGCAGGCAACAATGATGAAGAACGCGATCACCGTCATGACGATGCAGCCGACGATCACCTCGACCCTGGACTCCGCGTACTCCTTGG
Source organism: uncultured Acidobacteriota bacterium (assembly GCA_963720745.1). GTDB lineage: Bacteria > Acidobacteriota > Terriglobia > Bryobacterales > Bryobacteraceae > TMP-7. Next base: position 234,151 of record CAVRGO010000004.1, on the reverse strand, counting down.
CGGTGATCCCCTTCTCGACAACTGCGGCTTGCAGATAAAACTGCATCCACGGCGCGATCGATGTTCCCACCATGCCGATCAGCATCGTGATGTAACCCGGGTCGAGCATCAGGACGGGACGAACGCTGTCGATAGCGGCCCGCTTCCAGTCCGGCTCCACGAGAATCCCCGAGATAATATAGGCGACGTACACAACGCAGGCGAACAGAAATACTTTCTCGACGCTCTGGTAATTGCCTTTTACGATCAAAAACCAAATCGCGACGGCACTGAGCGGAACGGTGATGTAGCGGCTGATGTGAAACAGTTCGAGCGAACCGGCGATACCCGCGAAGTTCGCCATGACGTTCGTGAGATTGGCCAGCACCAGCACGAACATCATCGTGAACGTCGTGCGCAATCCGAATTCTTCGCGAATGAGATCGGAGAGCCCTTTGCCGGTGACGGCCCCCATGCGGGAGCACATTTCCTGGGTAACGATCAGCAGGATCGTGATGGGAAGCAGCGTCCAAAGCGGCAGGTATCCGTACCGCGCGCCTGCTTGCGAATAGGTCAGGATACCGCCGGCGTCATTGTCGACAACGGCCGTAATGAATCCGGGTCCGATAACAGCGAAGAAGATCGCGAGGTGATATCGGAACCGTTTCAGCATCCGGATTGTCCTTCATGGTCTACCTGCTCCTCAGCACCGAGATAATATCGTCGGCGGTAATCACGCCAGCCAGTTTCCCATCCTCATCCACCACCGGCAGAGTGAGTACGTTGTACTTGTCGAACAATTCCGTGACGCGGTCCTGGCGCTCATCGACATCCACCTTAATCAACGTGTCCGTGGCGAGATCCTTCAGATGTTGAGTGGATTCGGCGACGAACAACCGTGCCAGCGGAATGGCGGCTACAAGTTTCTCGTCCTGATCGATGAGGAACAGCGTGTTCAAATTCTCGAGCAGTTCCTCGTTTCCGCGCAAGGCGGAGATCGCGTCGCTGACGTTCGAGTTCTCGTGCAGCGCGACGTACTCGGTGTTCATGAGTCCGCCGGCGGTGTCCTCTTCGAACTCGAGCAGTTCGCTGACGTCCGCCTTGGGTTCGACATCCATTTCCTCGAGGATCTCCTTCGAGGTCTTCTCTTCCAACTCAGCGAGCAAGTCGGCAGCCTCGTCCGGGGACATCTCCTCGATGATCTCGGCGGCTTTTTCCGTTTCGAGGGACTCGAGGATGCTGGCCTGGATGTCGGGATCGACCTCCGACAACGCCTCGGCCGCGACCTCGCTGTCGATAGCCTCGAAGATGGCCTCCCGATCCTCCGGGCTGAGTTCTTCGACGATGTCCGCCAGGTCCGCCGGGTGCATCTGCTCCAGCAGCCGAGTTGTGATGTTAAGCCGGAGCCGCCGCTGGGGATCTGCTTCGAGAATGTTACAAAACTCCCAGCGAATTGAGTTCGGGCTGATGGAGGTCTGCAGACGCCGTATGACCCGCTTCGGCAGAACGCCTTGGAAGAGCCGGCGGAAGATGCTGCGGATGCCGATGTCCACCTCGAGGATGGAAAGAGACTCGGAGCCGTTCTCCGATTTCAGATCGAAAGTAACGTCGTTGACACGCACGACCTTCCGACCGTGGGCATCGATGATCTGCTGATCGAGAAGATCGCGCCCGACGCGGAGCATGTACTCGTCCGAGTGGTAAGGAGTAAGTACTTCGTCTTTGAGACGGATGCCGTCCAGGGAAATTTCGCGGACCTGATCGTGACGGAAGCTGAGCCAAACGGAACCGGCGCCGAGCAGGTACCGGTCAACGCGGGCGGGATGGACTAGCGGTACAACGGCGGCATCGCGGACGACGCCGATCCTGCGGCCCTTGAGGTCGTATACTCTGAGACCCACGAGTTCGGTGAGGAACAGCATGTTGTCCGGCACCATCGACAATTACCCGAGACCATACAGGAACAATTCACTCTTACAGTTTTTACTATCGCCCAATCCTGCTAGTGTGGCAATAGTGAAACGACCGATAACCGGCAATATCACGATTGTCCTCTTTGGATTGCTGCTGTTAGCCGGATGTTCCCGTCAGCCGAATTTGTCGCTGACCGTGGGCGCAAAAGCCAACACGGAGCAGATGCTGTTGGGCGAGATCACGGCCCAGCACCTCGAGAAGAAGTTGGGCGCGCGGGTGATGCGCAGCTTCGACGTTTCCACAACGACCCTGGCGTATCAGGGCCTGATGATGACCAACATCGACATCTTACCGGAAGACACCACCGCAATCGTGGCGACGATCCTGAAGGAAGCCGTGGATTCAGACCCTTCGGTGGGATACGAGCGAGCCAAGGGGGAGCTGCAGCGTATTGCCCACATCGACGTTCTGCCGCCGCTCGGGATTCGCCACAAGTTTGCAATGGTGGTCCGCGCGGAAACCGCGAACCAGCGAAAGATCAAGACATTGTCCGATGCCGCCAAATCGGAGCAGGGCTGGAGCCTCGCAGTAACGCCCGAATTCCAGGACCGTCCGGACGGGTTCAGCGCCCTGATGGGGAAGTACAGCTTGCCGCTCATGATCGCCGCGCGGGCGGTGGACCCGCACCAGACGTACAACGCGCTCGCGAGCAAGCAGGTGGACATGATTTCTGGAGTGGACACCGACGGCCCGCTCGCTGGGCCGGACTATGTGGTGCTGGCTGACGATCAGGGCGCGCTCAGGGAAAGCCAGACCTGTCTACTGGTGCGGCAGGAGCAGATCGATCGCTTCCCGGGCTTGCGGCAGGCGCTTGCGGAACTGTCCGGCAAATTCAGCAACGAATCGATACGGAAGATGAATTACGACGTGGGGGTCGCGCATCACGCAGTCGCGCAGGTTGTTTCGGAGTTTCTGAGAAAAGCCGGCCTGTAGCGCGGCTCCGGAAGCGGAGAGTCCGATCGATCATCACGGACTCTGGATGACTGCCTCAGGATTTCTTCTTCTTCGGGACCAGGCGGCGCGTCTTGGGCGGTCTCGGCACGGCAGAAAAGGCATCCTCGATCAGATCCGCCTGCTCCCGGAAATGCCGCTTCAACGACCCCGCCGACGGACTGGCGCTATCGAGCCGCCCGGCATAGCGCAGCGTCCGCCGGGACTCGTTCAAGAGCGGTTGGATGCGCTCGCTGACGAACCGCCACGGACCCATATTCCGCGGCTCCTCCTGCACCCACACGACCTCCGCGGTGAGCGGGTACCGGTGCAGAATGTCGATGAACTCGGCCGATTCGAAGGGGTATAACTGCTCCAGACGGAGAATCGCGATGTCTTCGAGATTACGTTCCTCACGGGCAGCCAGAAGATCGTAGTAAACCTTACCGGAGCAGACGAGGACTTTCGTTACGCGAGAGGCCTCAATGCCGGACGTCTCCCCGATGACGGGACGGAAACCTCCAGCGACCAGGTCCTGAATGTTGGAGACGGCACGCTGGTGCCGTAACAGGCTCTTCGGCGTGAAAACCACGAGCGGCTTGCGAACGCCGCGCCGGTCCGGACCTCCGCGCATCTGACGCCGCAGCAGGTGGAAGTATTGGGCGGGCGTCGTGCAGTTGCAGACCTGCATGTTGTTCTCGGCGCACAAAATCAGAAAACGCTCGATGCGGGCGCTCGAGTGTTCGGGCCCCTGTCCTTCGTAGCCGTGGGGCAGCAGGAGCACCAGGCCACTGGGTTGCCCCCATTTGGATTCGGCTGCGACGATGAACTGATCGATCATGATCTGGGCGCCGTTCGCGAAATCGCCGAATTGCGCTTCCCACAGCACGAGCGCGAGCGGGTCGCCGACACTGTAGCCGAACTCGAATCCCATCACCGCATATTCGCTCAACGAACTGTCCCAAACGTCGAACTTGGCTTGATCGCGGGACACGTGCTGCAACGGGATGTATTGGCGGCCATTCTCGTAATCGTAAAACTCGAGATGGCGCTGGCTAAAGGTCCCGCGCGCGCTGTCCTGACCGCTGAGCCGCACCGGTGTACCTTCCACCACGAGGCTGCCGAACGCAATTGCCTCCGCCGTGGCCCAGTCCATGGTTGCGCCTTCGAGAACTTCCTTCCGGCGCTCGATGAAGTTACGGAGTTTCGGGTGGAGGTGAAAATCCGGTGGGAACGTCGTGATCCCATCCAGCAAGCGCTCGACCGTATTGGTGTCGATCGCGGTGGTGGCGCAGAAGGGAGCGATTGTCGCTTCGTCGGGCACGCCGCTCAATTCCTGCAGCTCGTACTGTTCCTTTGTCTGCTGCGCGAGATCGTATACCTGATTCAGGCCACGGTTCACCTGGGTCCGCATCCGCTCGATGTCTTCCTTGGTGGCCAGACCTTCGCGCTCGAGCTGGGCGGAGTAGATCTCGGCAACGGAGTCGTGATGACGAATCTTCTGATATAGCAGCGGCTGCGTGTAGCTGGGATCGTCGGCTTCGTTGTGGCCGTGACGCCGGTAGCAGAACATGTCGATCACCACATCTTTTTTGAACTGCTGGCGGTAATCGAACGCGATCTGCGCAGCGCGCAAGCACGCCTCGGGGTCGTCGCCGTTCACGTGAAAAATCGGCGCCTGAACCATGCGTGCGACATCGGTGGAATAAGGAGTCGACCGCGACTCGGCGGGGTTGGTGGTGAAACCAATCTGGTTGTTGATGATCAGGTGAATGGTGCCGCCGGTAGTATAGCCTTCAAGCTGCGACAGGTTCAGAGTCTCGGCCACGACGCCCTGCCCGGCAAAGGCGGCATCGCCGTGGATGAGAATCGGGATCACCCGCTCTCGGTGGGTATCGCCGAGACGATCCTGTTTGGGTCGCACGATCCCTTCGACAACGGGATCCACGGCTTCAAGATGGCTCGGGTTAAATGCGACGGACACCACGATCTCGCGGCCCGTACTGGCGCGGCGAACGCCGCTTGCACCGAGGTGGTATTTGACGTCGCCCGACCCCTGCGTGCTGGTGGGATCGATGTCGCCCTCGAATTCCGAGAACAACTGAACCATGCTCTTGCCGACGATATTGGCGAGCACGTTGAGGCGGCCGCGGTGGGCCATGCCGATGACGACCTCGTGGACGTTGCTATTCGCCGCGCGCTCCAGCAGTTCGTCAAGGATCGGGACGGCGGCTTCGGCTCCCTCGAGCGAGAATCGCTTGTGGCCGATGAAGCGGGCGTGAAGGAAATGTTCGAACTCCTCGGCCTCGACGAGGCGCTGCAACGCGCGTTTCCGCGTAGCTTCATCGAGCGGCCAGCGGTTGCCCGTCGGCTCCATCCGCGACTGGAGCCATTCCTTCTGCTCCGGGTGCTGGATGTTCATGTACTCGCAACCGAGCCGCCCGCAATAGGTTCGACGAAGACGTTCGAGGATCTCCCGTAGAGTGGCCGTGGCCTGGCCGTCCATGAGAGTGCCGGTGATGAACTGCCGGTCACGATCCCAGATCGTGAGAGCGTAAGTCGCGGGATCGAGTTCGGGATGGTATGCGGCCGGCTTCCCGAGAGGATCGAGGTCGGCGATCAGGTGACCGCGGACGCGATAGGCGTTGATCAACTGCAGTACGGCAGCCTGCCGCGCGAGTTCCTGCATGCCACCTGCGGGGTAGAGCCCGCCTGTAGGCATCTGGCGCGCCTCCTCCCACACCACGGGGTGATACGGGATTCGAAGCGCCTCGAAAATCTCGTCGTAGAAGTTGTCCTCGCCTTGCAGCAACGATTGGAGATGTCCGAGAAAAGCACCGGATTCAGCGCCCTGGATGACGCGGTGATCGTAGGTGCAGGTGACCGTCATCACCTTGCTCAGACCGAGCATCGCGCGCATTTCTTCAGTGACGCCCTGGAATTCGGCCGGGTAGTCGATGGCGCCCGTAGCGATGATTGCGCCCTGGCCGGGCATCAGACGCGGAATGGATCCGATGGTGCCAACGGTGCCGGGGTTCGTCAGGGATACCGTAGTTCCTTCGAAGTCGGCGACCGTGAGTTTCCCTTTGCGGGCGCGTTGAACCGCGTCGTCGTATGCGGCCAGGAACGACTCGAAATTCATCGTGTTCGTGGCCTTGATGTTGGGGACCGTGAGCGAGCGGGAGCCATCCTTGCCGGCCACATCGACTGCGACGCCGAGGTTCACCTGCGTGCGAACCCGGCGGTAGCCCTGGCCGCCGTGTTCGATGTAGGCGTTATTAACGGCGGGAACCCTTGATAACGCGCGGACAATCGCCCAACCCACAATGTGTGTGTAGGATACTTTGCCCTGCCCGTGCATGGACCGGTATTCGTTGATCACACGGCGGTTCTCGTCAATCACCTTCACAGCGATAGTGCGCTGTGAGGTAGCCACCGGCACCGAGAGGCTGTGGATCATGTTCTCGGCGATCCGGGCAGCGGCGCCGCGCAGCGGGACGATCTCCTCGCCCGGACCGGCCTCAGGCAGACCGGGTTCCGCGAGAGCGGCATCGGCGCTGGTTCCGTTCAGGCTGGTTTGGGTGGGGATTTCCGGAGCAGTACGAGCAGCGGCAGCGCCAGTATCGGTGCCGTTGGCCAGCGTTTGGCCGTTCCCTTCAAAAATGTGCTTCCAGCTATCGTCAACGGTTTTCTGGTCATGCAGATACTGCTGGTAGAGTTCATCTTCCAACCAGCTGTTAATTCCCAACGCGGGGTCGATTTGTCCAGGCATACGGCGGGCTTTTGCACCGATCGGGAGATCGGGCATCTCTTTTGATGATAGCGAAGAACCGGAACTTCAGCCCAACTAGCCGCTGCCGCCGACGAACAGATCGCTGCGATTGCCCACGTTAACGGGCTCATCGGTCACGGCCAACCCGCGGGATTTCGAAGTGTTCAAGGAGATCCGAGTCGAAAACTGCTCAACACAAGCGCGATGATGCCGTTCGAGCCCATGCTGCCGACTTCGGCGGCGCGGGCGGCACGGGCGGCACGGGCGGCACGAAATCCTATTGACACACGAACAGCTTGACACTAAACTTAACACTGTTAAGTTGTGTTCTGACGATGGGCGTTCAGGAACGTAGAGCAAGAGAGAAGCAGGAGTTGCGCCAGGAAATCCTGGACGCGGCGCGGGAGTTGTTCGTCCGCGAAGGTTACGAAAACGTCTCCATGCGCAAGATCGCGGAGAAAATCGAGTACTCGCCGACGACCATTTATCTCTACTTTCAGGACAAGGCGGACCTGCTCGATTCGGTTTGCGAAGAGACGCTTCAAAAATTGGAGAGCCGCTTGGCCGCACTGGTCACGGCGGTACCCGATGCGCTGGAGCGGCTCAAGACGGGGTTGCGAACGTACATTCAATTCGGTCTCGAACATCCGAACGACTACCGGGTCGCGTTCCTGCTGGAATACCGTCCTCCCACCGGCGAACCGGAGCGATGCCTGCGCTGCCATACCATGGGCCAGCAGGCCTTCGACCACACCCGTAATGTCGTCACCGAGTGCATTCGTGCCGGCACATTCGGCCCTCTCGATGTGGAAGCAACCAGCCAGACCCTGTGGGCAGCGGCCCACGGCCTCACGTCGCTGCTGATCCTTCATCCCAACTTCCCCTGGGTGGAGCACGAGACCTTGATAGAGCGGTTGATTGCTACCCTGGTGGAGGGCCTGAAGAGTCCCATCGCCGAACCCGCTCCCATTCGCGAGTAAGGCCGTTCGGCGCGGAGCCGAACATGAAAACGATCATCGAGCCATTCCGCATCAAGAGCGTCGAGCCGATCCGGCAGACCACACGAGAAGAACGCGAATCGCTCATCGCCGCCGCCGGATACAATCTCTTCCAACTGCACGCCGACGATATCCTCATCGACCTCCTGACAGACTCCGGCACCAGCGCGATGTCCACCGGCCAATGGGCCGCGATGATGCGGGGAGACGAGTCCTACGCGGGAAGTCCGAGTTTCTACCGGTTCAAAGATGTCGTAACGGAGTTGACCGGGTTTCGCCACATCATTCCGACGCATCAAGGCCGCGCGGCGGAACGCATCCTGTTCAACGTGATGTGCAAACCGGGCAATATCGTTCCCAACAACACGCACTTCGACACAACGCGCGCGAATATCGAGTTCGTGGGCGCACGGGCCGTCGATCTGCCTGTTGCCGAAGCCGCCGACACGCAGGCTCGCATCCCGTTCAAAGGCAACATGGACGTGGACGCTCTGGAGAAGTTGATCGAGACCGAGGGAGCGGCGAACATTCCGCTGGTGATGGTGACGGTGACCAACAATTCGAGCGGAGGGCAACCGGTGTCGATGGCCAACATGCAGGCCATTCGGGAGGTCACGAAGAAAAACGGTATCCCGTTCTACATCGATGCGTGCCGTTTCGCCGAAAACGCGTGGTTCATCCGGCGGGACGAGCCCGGTTACGACAGCCTGTCCCCGAAAAAGATCGCGCACAAAATGTTCGCGCTCGCCGACGGGTGCACGTTCTCGGCGAAGAAAGACGCGTTCGCGAATATCGGCGGGTTCCTTTGTACCAACGACGACCGGCTGGCGGAACTCGAACAGAACCTGCTGATCCTGACCGAAGGGTTCCCGACCTACGGCGGCTTGGCGGGACGCGACCTCGAAGCGATCGCAGTTGGGCTGGAGGAAGTGCTGCACCCGGACTACCTGCAGTATAGGATCGCGTCCACCGAGTACCTGGGCCGTCACATTGCCGATTACGGCGTGCCCATCGTGGAGCCGCCGGGCGGGCATGCCATCTACATCGATGCGGGACGTATGTTGCCGCACATCCCGCGCGAGCAATTTCCAGCGCAGGCGCTGGCCGTCGAGTTGTACAAACACGCCGGGGTTCGATCGGTCGAGATCGGGTCGGTGATGTTCGGCGAAAACGCCCGGCACGAGTTGTTGCGACTCGCGATCCCGCGCCGGGTTTATACACAAAGCCACATCGATTATCTTGTGGAGGCGATTCTCGAGGTAAACGGCAGGAAGAATGAGCTGCGAGGGTACGAGATCGCGTATGAACCATCGTTCCTGCGCCACTTCACAGCAAAGTTCCGGCCTGTCGTTTGAAACGAATGTTGCCGGGGCAACGTTCAATTTAGTGAGTCTGCGCTCCACCTGGGAGGGTTTGTAGTATGGCCCGGCTTATCCGATTTCTGGTGCCGTTGGTTTTGACGGTCTCCATTCCACTATTGGCCGACGACACCAAGGTCGTGTTTCGAAGTGAGGTTGCGCTGGCTCGCGTGGACGCCCAGGTGCTGGACCGGAGCAACCGCGCAATCACGGGGCTGAGTAAAAGCGACTTCGTGTTGCGCGACAACGGCCAGGTGCAGGAAATAACGAACTTCGCCCGTGAAGACATGCCGGTGGACGTGCTCTTGCTGCTGGATGTGAGCCGGAGCATGCGGCCGCATGTCGAGCGGATCTCGGAAGCCGCTCACGAAGCTCTGCAGGCGTTGGGGCCAAACGATCGCGTCGCAGTGATGGTGTTCGACCGGTCCACCCGTGTGCGGATGCCGTTCCGCGGCAACCGGCGGGATATCGAATACGGGATCCAACAGGTTCTGAACCAGGAAGATTTTCAGGGCGGCACCGATATCACACGCGGCCTGCTGGATGCGGCAGCCTACATCGGGCGCGAGGGCCGGAGAGACGCGCGGCGAGCGGTCGTGATTCTGACGGATGATCAGACCGAGCGCGGCCGCGACGAAGATCGCGTGACCCGGGCGATGAGCAACGCGGGGGCGGTATTGAGTGCGTTGCTCGCGCCGGATGCAATGGGCTCGCGTTTTCCCGGCGGCAGGACGCGGCGTGGAGGATCGGGGTGGCCGGGCGCCGGCGGCGGAGGACCGCTCGGTGGAGTGATCTGGGGCCGGCCCAGGCCTCCGGTGATGATCGGCGGCGGCACCAAGTCTGCGGGAACGGCTGAAATCGCGCAGCGTACCGGCGGCGACAGCATGCGTGTGGACGATGCGTCTGCTTTCGAAACAACGCTGGAACGGATCCGTCAACGGTATGCCTTGCACTTCAACATGCCGCAGGCAAAAGCCGGGCAAGACGATATCGAAGTCGAACTGGCGAGTGCCGCACGCAGGCGCTATCCAGATGCCGAGGTGCATTTCCGCAGAGTATCGATGACCGGCAGCGGAGCCGACTCGGGCTACACCACCGAACCCACCGAGGTGATAACACCGCATTCGCGACAATCGGGTGCCAGCGTGCCCGAGACCGATGAGAGCACGGATTCAGCGGGCGGTTTGAAGCGGCGCCGCGGCGTTAATGGAGACCGGACATACGGTCCGATCATCGGCGTGGATCCTTCCGAGTCGTCCACGGCAACCTCCGGCAGCAGCGCGTCCTCGAGCGGTAGGACGGCGCAGAAAACCTCCGGCTGGCCGAAGGCAGACGAGACCACGACGCAAACCACAAACTCCACGACTCCGGCAGCGACTACCGAAAATCAGGAAAACACACAGACACCGGCGCCGGTTGAGCACAAGGGCGGCTGGCGTAAATTGAAGCCCGGCGAACAGCCGTAGGCTACTTTGTGGTCACCGTCGATGAAGCGGCTTTGAGTCCCTCCGACTCGGCCGTCAACTTCACAGTGCCACGCTTTCCTTCAATCGACCGCAGCACCAGTGCGCCGTTTCCATTGAAAACCGGCGAGGGATTGTCTACGAAGGATTCGGTCGATTGCGGATTTCCATTCGTGATACCAGCGATCGTCGCCGGCCCTTCGACCGCGTAGTGGATCTTAGCCGCTGCGTCGGGTACCAACTGTCCGTGCTCGTCCAGAACTTCTACGAGCACGAATGAAAGATCGTCACCGTCGGCGCCGATCGTGGTGCGATCGGGTGTGAGGCGAATTTGCGCGGCGCGGCCCGCAGTTCGCATGACGCTTTCGCCGATCGTGCGGCCGTGGTTGTAGGCGACCGCTTTCAACTCGCCGGGTGCATACGGGACATCCCACCTCAGGCGGTAGCGAGCCATCGTCTCAAAAGCGAACTCCGTAATCGGGGATTTGGGATCTTTCGTGCGCTTACCGAGCGAGCGCCCGTTCAGAAACAGCTCAGCCGAGTCGCCGTTCGTGTATACGAACACAGGTATCGGTTTACCCTCCGAGCCTTGCCAATTCCAATGCGGCAGAATGTGAACCGTCGTTTTCTCGGGCAGCCAGACGCTGCGATAGAGATAGAAACGATCTTTCGGAATGCCTCCGAGATCGACAGCGCCGAAATAAGAGAAGCGGGATGCGCGCCTGCGGCCGACCGTGGTGCCGTCGGCCATGCGGCCCGGCGAATCGTAGGGCGTGGGCTCGCCGATATAGTCGATGCCGGTCCAGATGAATTGGCCGGCGTTGAATTTGTATTCTTCGTCGCCTGCCAGATCCTTGTCAGGCACTTCCGCCCACGGCGGCGCGTTGAAATCGTACGAACTCACCTGTAAGTGACCGGCGCTGAAATCGTGGGGATCCTTGGGAAGGGGCAGCACGTAGTAACCACGAGTGCTGACGGTAGACGCGGACTCGGAGTACATCGTTGGCCGGTCCGGCAGCCGCTCGTGACTCTTAACGTATTTGAGACCGTAATTCCAGGACGGAATATCGACGATGCCCGACCTTTCGGGGGCCATCTGCCGGATCTGATCGTACGCTTCGGTAGTGCGGCGGGTCGGATCGAATTCGTGGAAGAGGCCGTTCACATACCGAATGTGGTCCACGGGCGGCATGCCCATTTCGTTGCCGATGCTCCACACGAAGATCGACGGATGGTTGCGGTCGCGCTGGACGAACGCCTTGACCTGGCGCCGCATGAATTCCTTGAAGTCCGCGCCCGGGGCGATGTCGGCCTTGTTGTCCCACTTGTCGAAGGACTCATCCCATACCAGAAAGCCCATGCGATCGCAAAGGTCGAGCAATTGCGGCGTGGGCGGGTTGTGGGAGGTCCGGATCGCATTCACACCCATGTCGCGCATGATCTCCAGTTGCCGCTCGATGGAACGCGTGAACGCCGCCGCACCCAGCGGACCCTGGTCGTGGTGGAGACAGGCGCCATTGAGTTCTACGTGCCGGCCATTCAGGAAAAGCCCCTCGTCTTTGTTCCAAGCGATGGTTCGAAACCCGAACGTCTGACGATAGGAATCTACCGGTTGCTTGTCCTGGTGAAGTTCGACAACGGCGGTGTACAGGTTGGGCGAATTGATGTCCCACAAGAGTGGATGGGGAACTTCGAGCGTCGTGTCGGCAGGTCCGGAAGTGCGGGCCACCTCTTTCCCGTACGGGTCGAGGATGCGAGTAACAACGGTTGTGGACGATCCAGCATTTACTACCGTGGTGCGCACGCGGGCCCTCCCGGCCTCCGGCGTAGTAACCCATACACCCCAGTGAGCGATGTAAGTCGGCGGCGTTGTTACCATTCGCACGTCGCGATAGATTCCGCCGCCGGGATACCAGCGCGAACCGTGCTGCCGTGTATCGGCGTAGACAGCAATGACGTTGTCCCCAGCGGATTTCACCGCGTCCGTCGCGTCCACTTCGAACGACAAGTAGCCATAATCCCAAGAGCCCACCATCGTGCCGTTGACATAGACTTTGGGGTTGGCCATCACGCCATCGAAATCGAAAAACACGCGAGTTCCGGCCGCCAGCTTTGGAAGGGCGAAGCGTTTGCGGTACCAACCTTCTCCCCGCCAGGGCAGTTTGCCTGTCGATCCGTCCCCTTCGAGTTCGACCGCGGCGTCTGCCGACCAGTCGTGAGGTAATCGCACGGTCTGCCATTTCGAATCGTCGAGAGTGGGACTCGCGCCGTTCTCCACGGGACCTTTTCGAAATTTCCAGGAATCGACGAACCGAACCGTGCGGCGGTCCGCCGCGTTAGTTATTATTGCTGCCGCTGCAAAAATAGTTATGAGTTGAGCGACCATAGCCATATGCATTCTATGCCAGCCGGGCTCGGGCGGTTCTCTCTGGAGGGTCGCGTCGCGATTGTCACCGGAGGAAGTTCGGGCCTGGGTTTGGCGATCGCATCAGCGATGGTCGCGGCCGGGGCAAAAGTAGCCATTACAGGCCGCCGTGAGGATCAACTGCAGGAAGCGAGCGCCTCCTCGGGTGCGGCCTATTACGTCCACGATGTCGCCTCCGAAGCGGCACAGCAGTTCGTCGAGCGTGTTGAAGGCGACCTGGGCAGCGTATCGATCCTGGTGAATAACGCCGGGAATCATTTGAAGAAACCCGCCGTCGAGACATCGGACGAGGAGTTCCGGGCGGTGATCGACACACACGTGATGGGTTCGTTTCGCATGACCCGCGCAGTGTTGCCGTCGATGCTTCGCGACAGCAAGGGTAGTATTCTGTTTATCGCGTCTATGGCAACGTTCCTCGGCATCCCGAGTGTCGTGGCTTATTCGGCGGCGAAGTCCGCCTATGCCGGCATGGTGCGGTCGCTCGCCGCGGAGGTGTCGTCAAAGGGCGTTCGCGTGAATGCGATCGCCCCGGGTTGGATCGACACGCCGATGCTGAAGCGCGCCATCGCTGGCGACCCGGAGCGCAAGACGAAGATCCTGTCGCGCACGCCGATGGGACGATTCGGGTGCGCGTCGGAAATCGGACATGCGGCGGTGTTTCTGGCTTCGGACGCAGCGTCGTTTGTCACCGGAGTGGTGCTCCCCGTCGATGGGGGCGGCAGTATCGGATTCTGAAACTTATGCGAAAACTCATTGCCTTGTTAGCACTGATCGTGCCGTTAACGGCTCAACATCGGCCCGTCCTGAATGACGGCGAAATGCACGGCGACCCGCCGTTCATGCTCGAGGAAGGATGGCGGCCCCTGTTGAACGGAAAGGATGTCTCGGGTTGGCACGGCTTGGGCTCGGGCCAGAACCAATGGTTCACAACCACGGCGATTCTGTGGGATCGGCTGTTGGGACCAACCCGGCTCAGCGCCGTACCCGGCCCTGTACCCGGCGGAGTGATATTGAACGGACCGGGACGGACAGTCAACTTAGTAAGTGACGATAAGTTCGGTGACATGGAATTGTATCTCGAGTTCCTCATTCCGAAAGGGTCGAACTCCGGGGTCTACTTACACGGCCTGTACGAAGTGCAGGTGTTCGACAGTTGGGATTCGCCGGAGCCGATGACCTCGTCGGACTGCGGCGGAATCTATCATCGCTGGATCAACAATCAGGGCGTGGGCGGATCGGCGCCGAGCCGTAATGCCTGCCGCCGCCCGGGTGAATGGCAGTCGTACTACATCTGGTTCCGCGGCCCGCGATTCGATGCGAACGGCAGAAAAACCGAGAACGCAAAGTTCGTCCGCGTAGTGCACAACGGACTTTCCATTCAGAAGGACGTCGAAGTGGACGGGCCGACCCGCGCGGCCATGGAGGCCCCCGAAGAGGCTATGGGCCCGCTGATGCTGCAGGGCGATCACGGGCCTGTCGCCTACCGGAACATCTATTGGCGTCCGCTGAGAGAAATCATCGAGCGTTGATAGACTTGTGGGTCTATGGCGCTACTTCGTCGGGAATTCTGCGCCGCATTGGCCGGCGCCGGTCTTTCCATCCGTGCCCGCGGTGCGAATACGAACCACACGTTGACCGCTGAGGAAATTACAGGGCCGCCGACGACCCTGCACATCTTCGCCGAGGACGGCCTGATCGAACTCAAAAAAGAAGGTGAGCGCTGGGCGGGAGGAGGCGTTTCGGTCCGCACGCGAAAGGTTGACGGATCGCTCGAAGTGGACCTTGCCGGCCCACAGAAGCGCCTGCTGCGCGCCCGGTTGTACTGGGCTGGAGTGATGAACGCCCAGAACCGGTATCTCGGCGACGCGTGGGAGCGAAGCTACGGCGATCTCAGTTGGCGCTCGATCGAGCCTGAACGATTTTACCCGTGGTACTTCCTTGCAACCGACGGCACGACGTCGATGGCGTGCGGCGTGAAAACCAATCCGGCCGCTTTTTGTTTTTGGCAGGTGGACTCTGCCGGCGTGACTCTGTGGTTGGACGTGCGCAATGGCGGCCCGGCGTGGAATTGGGCCGGCGGGAGTTGCATGCTACGACAATCGTCGCGCGGGATTATCCGAAGCAATCGGCGTTTGAAGCGGCCCGGAAGTTCTGTGCTCGAATGGCGTCCGGCAGCGTCTTCATGCCGGAGCCGCTCTATGGCGGCAACAACTGGTATTACGCCTATGGCAAAAGCTCGGCGGACGACATCCGGGCGGATACGGAACGCATCGCGTCTTATGCGCCATCCGGTCCGAACCGCCCGTTCATGGTGATCGATGACGGCTGGTCGCCCTACAACACGACAGGGCCGTGGAATCGGGGTGGGACGAAGTTCCCCGACATGCCGGGACTGGCTTCGACAATGATGGGCATTGGTGTGCGGCCAGGGTTGTGGTTTCGCCCGCTCACGACTCGCGATACGGTTCCCGAAACCTGGCTGCTGAAGAGCGACTTCAGCGAGCGAAGATTCGCGCGCGAGCACATTCGAACGCTCGACCCGACCGTCGCGGCAGTTGCGGACCAGATCCGCAAGGATACTCGTCGAATGTGCGGTTGGGGCTATCTGCTCTTGAAGCACGACTACTCCACCTACGATCTGTTCGGGCGCTGGGGTTTTCAGATGGGTGCGGAATTGACGGATGCAAAGTGGCATTTCGCAGACCGGACTCGAACGAACGCCGAAGTTGTTCAAAGGCTGTACTCGCTGCTCCGCGAGGCAGCGGCGAAGACTCCATTGCTCGGATGCAACACGGTCGGGCATCTTGCGACGGGCCTGTTCGAGGTCCAGAGGACGGGAGATGACACAAGCGGCCGCGAGTGGGTTCGGGTGCGCAAGATGGGAGTGAATACGCTCGCATTTCGAGCGCCGCAGCACGGCACCTTTTTTGATATCGATGCTGATTGCGTCGGCCTGACGAAAGCGATCCCGTGGGCGCTGAACCGGCAATGGCTGGACCTGCTGGCGCGGAGCGGCACACCGCTATTCGTATCCGCCGCGCCGGATGCGGTCGGGCCCGAACAGCGCGATGCGCTGCGGGAGGCTTTTGCGCGCGCATCGCAGCCGCAACCCGTCGGCGAGCCGCTTGACTGGCTCGAGACAAGTGAACCGGAACGCTGGAAATTCGGTTCGGGGAAGGAGAACTACGACTGGTTCACCGGCGACGTATCGCTTCCGTAATGATGTACGTTGACGTCAGGGCAGCACTCCGCGGGGACTTTCCCAGTGCCGGAGGAACGCCTCGGAATCCGGCAAGCCGCTCGCGGTTCCGCGAAACTTCGTGAGTCGAACCTGTTCGGGGTACCACTTGTCCGGCTGCTGCGATGCGTGAGCATAGCATGCGGCGCGGCGCCGGTCCTCCACACCCGAAATGTCCACGAATTCAGCCGGCGAGAACATCATGGTGTCGCCCGCCACTTCGTAAAAATACAGGGCCGATTTCTTGCCGTCTCGAAGCCAGCTATCGAGGACCAGCATCGAAAAGGCGCGATGATCCCGGTGCTGATCGATCGGCCAATGCGCGAAGATGATGTCCGCCTTCTCGGAAGCCAGCAATTCGTGGAACTGGTCGTAATGAGCGTTGTCTACAATCGCGCGCCCGTCGTACTGGCCCGCGAACACCGGACGTGCCTTAAGGATCTTGCACGCCTTCTCGGCCTCGGTGGTGCGGACTCTACCGCATTGGCTGGGTTCCGCTCCGGTACAGAACCCTTCCCCGCGATTCATGTAGAGAAGCACCACCTCGTGGCCGAGATCCGTGTAGCGGGCGATGGTGCCACCGCAACCGCATTCGGGGTCGCCGGGGTGGCCGCCGGTGACGACGATCTTCAATCGCCCCGGTTTTTGCGCAAACAAAGCCGGCGCACAGGCCGTAGCTAACGATCCGAGGAGACTGCGTCTCGTGATCAGCATCGCTTACCGCACCGCGACACCAGTCTTCAAGCGACAGTCCGCGGAAGAGGGCCCGACGCGAAATTCAACCTGGTCCGGTTCGAGCGTCCATCCTTCGCTCGCCTCGTTCCAGTAGCGAAGATCGTCGGCGCTGATCGCCATCTCCACCGTCTTCGTTTCGCCGGGACGGAGGCCAATGCGACGAAATGCCTTCAGTTCCTGAGCGGCGCGCGGAATCTTCGACCCGATGTGTTTCCCGTACAGCTGCACGACCTCGTCGCCCGGATGGCTCCCGGTATTCTTGACATCCACTTGAACCTTCAACTTCGCCCCGCCGCGAATATCGGTTGCGCTCGTTCGGAGATTCGCATAGCCGAACGTCGTATAGCTCAATACGTATCCGAACGGAAACAGCGGGTCTCCTTTGAAGTGCATATAGGTGTGGCCATCGCGAATGTTGTAGTCCATCAATGGCGGCAGTTGTTTCAAAGAAGCGGGCCACGTCGCGACGAGTCGCCCTGCTGGATTGATCTCCCCGAACAGCGCCCCGGCGATCGCCGTGCCTTCCTCCTGGCTGTTGTGCGCCATGTGGAGGATCGCCGGCACATGTTCTTTTTCCCACGAGATCGCAAAAGGAAAACTGGAGACGAGGACGACGATCGTGCGATGGTTAGCGGTGTAAACGGCTCGGACGAGCGCCTCCTGGTCGGGGTTCAGGTCGATCGACTTCCGATCGATCGCCTCCTTGCCTTCCGTCGGATCGTAGCAGCGGTCCCAACCGCCATTGCAGGTCGGGTGATTACCGACAAACACGACCGCGACGTCCGACTTCTTCGCGGCGTCGGCAGCATCCGCGGGATCGGCGTCATAACGAACGTGCTGCACCGCGATACCAGGCCCCGCCGCTTTGATGATCCCCGCTAGCGGAGTGACACGGTACGGAGGGCGCCCGCTGTACCAGTCGAGGTCCACTTCGTCGGCTCGCGGCCCGAGGACGGCGATCGAATGAATCGATTTGCGGTCCAACGGGAGGAGTGCATCTGCGTTCTTCAGCAGCACAATCGACTTCTCCGTTACCTCGCGCGCAACCTTCTTGTGTTCGTCGCTATCCCAGGGAGCCGGCGTGTCGTCGCGCTGGTGGATGTTCGTGTACACCACGTTATCGGCGGGATCGAGCAATCCCAGGCGGATCATCACGCGGAAAACTCCTCGAAGGTTGGCGTCGATCTGCGGTTCGGTGACCAGTCCTTTTTTGATCGCTTCCTGAACAGCCTCGCGATACCGGTCGAGGAATTGATTGATGCCCGCGTGGATTGCGGCCGCAGCGCC
The DNA here is from genome assembly GCA_963720745.1 of uncultured Acidobacteriota bacterium. Classification (GTDB taxonomy): domain Bacteria; phylum Acidobacteriota; class Terriglobia; order Bryobacterales; family Bryobacteraceae; genus TMP-7. The sequence continues at coordinate 215,992 of CAVRGO010000004.1, read as the reverse complement.
CTCATCCATACCGGTGGTGTAGTGATGGTCCTGAACCAGGTCGCGCAGCGCTCCGCCATCGGTGCAGATGATCCCGTCAAACTTCCAGTCCTTCATGACGATATTTCGCAGAATTGGCGAGACCATCATGGGGACGCCGTTCACACTGTTATAAGCGGTCATGAAGGCCGGCGCTCCGCCTTGCTCGATCGCCATCCGGAACGGGACTGAATAGTACTCGTGAAACAGCCGCATGTCGAAGTTCGAGGAAGAAGTGGTGCGTTCGTTCTCGTTTTCATTCGCGAGGAAGTGCTTCAACAACGCGGCCGTTTCCCAATACTTTCCGTCGCCCTGCAATCCTCGAACGAATGCGGTGGCGAGAGTGCCAACCAGAAACGGATCTTCGCCGTAGGATTCTTCGGTGCGCCCCCAGCGCGGGTCGCGTGCCAGATCGGCATTGGGCGCGCGGACAACGATGCCGGTGCGCGGCAAACGGCTTCCACGAACATTCAATGCCGGTGTCTGAAAGGTATACCGGGCTTCTTGCGCCTCGACGTGTGCAGCCTTTTCAAGGATTTCGGGATCCCATGTTTCGCCGAGTCCGACGGCTTGTGGGAATTGGGTGGTCGGTATGAATTCCAACTCTCCGCCCCAATGAGCCGGGCCGCCCAGCGCGGCACCGTGCAGTCCTTCGATATGACCGCTGCCTTTGATTCCCAGTCGCGGCACATCGGGAACGGTTCCGAGACAGGCGATCTTCTCATCGAGCGTCATCAGGCTGAGGATGTTGGTAATACGATCCTCGATCGGGAGGGCCGAGTTCTGAAACGGATGATTCCGCTGCGGCGATTCGGACTGCGCGAACGCTGCGGCGGTGCTGACAAGCACGGCTAGTAAATTGAAAAGCCTGAACACTAACATTTGGACAGCAGTATATCGGACATTCGCGCGTGCCGATGGCTGTTGCAGGTGAGTTCGCTGCGACCTTGCCCCTGTGCCGTGTGTCCAATAGCGTATGGATTTTCGACAGCTTGGAAACAGCGGCCTTCGAGTGCCGGTGCTTTGTTTCGGCACAGGAACGTTTGGCGGAGGCAATGATTTTTTCAGGGCGTGGGGACAGACCGATGTAGCCGAAGCGACGCGGCTTATTGACATTTGCATGGAGGCGGGCGTCAACTTTTTCGATACCGCCGACGTATACTCGCAGGGGCTTTCGGAGCAGATCCTGGGCGAGTCGATCCGTCACCTGCCGCGCGAATCCGTGCTGATATCGACGAAGGCTACTTTCCCGTTTGGCGAGGGACCGAATCAGGCAGGATCTTCGAGATATCACCTGACTCAGCAGATCGACGGCAGCTTGAAGCGTCTGAGGACGGAATACGTCGACGTCTACCACATGCACGGTTTCGACGCCGTGACGCCGGTGGAGGAAACGTTGAGCACACTCGACACGGCGGTGCGAGCGGGCAAGATACGGTATATCGCTGCGTCGAACTTTTCCGGCTGGCACATGCAGAAATCGCTGGATTTGAGCGCACGATATGGATGGTCGCGTTACGTCGCCCACCAGGTTTACTACTCGCTGGTGGGCCGCGACTATGAGTGGGAACTGATGCCGCAGGCAATATCGGAGGGGATCGGCGCGCTGGTGTGGAGTCCGCTCGGGTGGGGGCGGCTGACCGGGAAGATTCGCCGCGGCCAGCCGATTCCAGACGTCAGCCGGCTGCACAAGACAGCCGAATCAGGCCCCACCGTGCCGCAGGAATACTTGTACAAAGTAGTCGATGCGCTGGACGCGCTCGCGTCGGAAACCGGAAAGACGGTGCCGCAGTTAGCCCTGAACTGGTTGCTACGAAAGCCGACAATTTCGAGTGTCATCATCGGCGCGCGAAACGAGCAACAGCTTCGGGACAATCTGGCCGCTGCCAGTTTTACATTGAATCCTGAGCAGGTGGCGCGCCTTGACGAGGCGAGTCAAACGCAGATTGCATATCCGTACTGGCATCAGCGCCAGAACCCGAATCTCGTACCGCTGCCACCTTCGTATAAGCCGTAAGTCAGCGGCCGGGCCAGGCATTCATGGGCAGACCTGTTTCGCGTTCGAGTTCCAGCAAGCGGTTATATTTTGCCAGCCGCTCGGATTGAGTGATGGATCCGTTCTTGAATTGATCGCCGCTCCAGCCGAGCCCGAGGTCGGCTGCCCAGGCGTCTTCCGTCTCTCCGCTCCTGACGCTGATGGTGACGTTCCATCCAGCCGCGATAGCCAGGCGCCGCGCTTCGGCGGCTTCGGATAGCGTGCCGATCTGGTTCACTTTCAGCAGCAAGGTATTGCACGCGCGGGTTTCGACGGCTCGCCGGATGAGATCGGGGTTTGTGCAAAGCAGGTCGTCGCCAACGGTGAGAGCTCGCTTGTCGATCGCCTCACGCAGACGCGGCCAGTTGGCCCAGTCGTTCTGCGCGAGTCCATCCTCAACGCTCACGATCGGGTAACGGTGGACCCAGTCGGTCAATAGCCGGATCATGCCCGAAGCGTCGATGCGCCGCCCATCCAGTTCGTACGTGCCGCTCTGATAAAAGTGGCTGGACGCAAGATCGATGGCCAGGAAGAAGTCCCGGCCCGATTGATAGCCGGCGCGCTGAATGGCGCGAATTGCGGTTTCAATCATCGCTTCGGCATTTTCGAAAGGTGGCGCGAGTCCTCCTTCATCCGCCGTGAGCAAGCGCATCCCGTAGCGCTCCGCGATCATTTCCGCGGCTGTCTGATAAACGTCGTAGGTCGCGGCAAGCGACTCGTCGATGGTTCGCATCGATGCGGGGACAAGCAGAACGTCTTGAATTGCGACCTGCTTACCCGCGTGCTTTCCTCCGCTGAAGAGATTGATGGTCAGGCGCGGGAAGGCGCGCGGCTCATTGTTCGCGATCTCCGCGAACTGCCGGTACAGCGCGATGCCGCGTTCCGCCGCCATGGCACGGGCGAATGAGATGGAAACGGCAAGGATGGCATTCGCACCGAGCCGGGATTTGTTCGGCGTGCCGTCGAGCCGCACCAGCGTCTCGTCGAACTGCGATTGGCTTTCGACTGAGCGGCCTGCGACCGCTTTTGCGATTTCGCCGCCTATGTTTGAGGCGGCACGCCGGCACCCGAGCCCTCGGTAACGGTGCTGGTCGCCATCGCGGAGTTCAACGGCTTCGTGCTCCCCGGTGGACGCCCCCGAGGGAACGGATGCGGACGCCCGCGCGCCGCCCTGCAATTCGCAGGTCGCCTTGACGGTCGGGCGGCCGCGGCTATCGAGTATTTCGGATCCGTCGAGCCGGGCAATGACAGGCATTTTCAGAGCCTCTCCAGAAAAGCGTTGATGAGTGCGGGAATCGTATGCGGAGGATCCGCCATCATTGCGAGCACGGCCTCCCGCTGCCGGCCGCGTTCGGATTCGGTGAGATACTCGAGCGGCGAGCGCCCGTCGACCCTCGCGAGCAGGCAGGCCAGCGTATGCCGGACGGCGGAGGTTTCCAGAGGCAGCGTCGAACGTTCGCGGTAGCGAGACCAGTAAGACCCGGCCGCCCTTGCGAACGCCTCCCGATATGATGCCACGTGATGCGCCTTGCTGAGCAGGTGCGTCAGAGAGAAACCGATGTCGAATCCGGGATCCCCGAAGTGGATGACCTCATGGTCTAGCAGAACCAGCCGATTCTGGTACACAAGGATATTCTTCGGGCTGAAATCGCCATGCACCAGCGCGGAACGCGTCCGCCGAGTCTCATCCATCAACTTGCGGAGAAAGGGCGCGGCACCGGAAACGACCTGAGCTGTGTAGGCGTAGTACGGCTCGAGGCGCAGCGATTCGAAAAACGATGTGTCGCCGAAAGCGGCGGCAGTTTCCGTCGATTGCGCGGAGTGAATCGCCGACAGCAGATCGGCGAACTGCATGACGTGCGAGGCCCCGAGTTCGCGATTCAGCAGCATGCTTTTCCAATTGCGATGGGGCTCCGGAACGGCGGTCATCGCAAGCAGATGTTCGCTTGGATCCTCGAAGACGAGTTGCGGCACGGAGCCCGGCGGCAGGAGTCGCGCGAGCCACTGCATCCCCAGCGACTCGCGACCGATGCGCTCCGGTGAACTGAGCCATTCCACCTGCACCCGCAGTTTTGCGAGCGCCTGTTTGATCACCCATTGCTCGCCCGTGCTGCGCTCGACATGTACCGTGCGGTTCGACACACCGCCTTTCAGGATCCGGAACAGCGGCGTTTCGCTGAACCCGAGCCGGTTCGTGGCGCGCAAATATTGGATCAGCGCGTCGCGGTCTTCGATGTCCATCAGATCGCCGGGAGTTCGTAGCCTTTGCGGCGGGGACGCGTGAGCAGCGTATTGGCGCCGGCATCGCCGACGAAGCGCTCCGCCTCGGGATCCCACTTCAGATTGCGATTCAACTGCCGCGTGATGTTCGCGAGATGCGAGATGCTGACGGAGCGGTGTCCGACCTCGACATCCGCGAGCGGTTTGGCGCGCGAACGCATACAGTCCAGCCAGTTCTCCATGTGATACTTGGCCTGCCATTTCGCGACCTCGTCACGCCACTTGTCGATGTCTTCCTTGCGCGGCAGTTCCTTGATCATGTCGAGCGGATCGGTGCGGAAATAGTTGCGTGTGATCTCGATGCGGCCCTTCTCGCCGACGAAGATCGCGCCGCCGTTCAGTTGACCTTGCGGCATTACGAGGCGTACGGTGACCCCATTCGCATACCGGAACCCGAGCGATCCGCTGGGTCCGTCGGCCAGCGGATAGAACTCCACCGGACCGGTTTCGGAAGTTCCGAGCGCGGCCTGAATCTGATCGAGCCCGTGGGCGCCCCAGTTCGTCATTTCCCCACCGGAGTAATCGCGCCACCGCATCCACCCCAGGTGGAGTTTCGAATTGTACGGGCGCTCTGGCGTCTGCCCGAGCCAAACGTCCCAGTTGAGCGTGTCGGGTACGGGCTCCTCAGGCAGCGCGGAATAGGTTTCCGGCCCGGGGTAGTTCACCCCTTCGACGAACAGCACACGCCCGATACCGCCGTTACGGACGAAGTCCGCAGCGAGCCGGTTCATCGCCATCGACCGCTGCTGGCTGCCTACTTGAACAATGCGATTGTATTTTCGGGCCGCGTTGACGAGCGCCCGCCCTTCCTCGACATAGAGGGTCAGCGGCTTTTCGGCGTAAACGTCCTTACCGGCCTGGCATGCGTGGATCGAGCACAGGACACGGCCATGATCCGTGGTGCCGACAATCACGCCGTCGATGTCGTTCTGTTCGAGTAGGCGGCGGTGATCGTTGAATATCTTCCAGTTCGCGTGACGCTTTGCGGCCGCTTCATCACAACGCTTGACGAAGCAATCCGCCACGGCCACCACTTCTGCTTTGTCCGGAAGCTGATCGATCAGCAGATTGCTGCGATTCCCGACGCCAATGACGCCTACCCGAATCCGGTCGTTGGCTCCGAGAATGGCGGAGTAGGACAATGCGGTTGCGACGAATTGGCGGCGATTCATCGGGTTCCTCCTCGTTTTGCGGACAGGTTTTCGAACAGGTACAGGCCGCTCTTACCACCGGCTGCGAAATCGAGATCGCCGTCGCCATCGAGATCGGCGACCGGCAACTGCATGCCTGCGCCAGCGCGGCCACCGTACTCGATCAGGTGACGATGCCAGACGACCTCGGTGTGATCGGCCGACGGTCTATATTCGTACCAATAGAACCCCAGCGGTTCCCGTTCACCCGGATCTTTCCCATCGTGCGCCATGTAGCGTTTGCCCGTCAGCAGATCCTTGCGTCCGTCGCCATTCAGATCGACATAAGTGAGTGCGTGCGGCTGCGACCATGATTCGTCGATGACATGCTTCACCCAGGTATGATCGGGGCGTTGCTCCATCCAGAAGACTCCGTAATTGTGGGCCATTCCGGTAAGCAGGTCGGGAAGGCCATCCTCATTGATGTCGGTGACGAAGATGAAGCTGGTGTCGCCGAGTTTGAATTCCGGGTGCAATGTCCAGTCGGGCTGACTAGGGTCCGCGGGAGCCTCCAGCCATCCCTCAGGCGTTACGATATCGATGCGACCGTCGCGATTCACATCGCCGGCTCCGATGCCGTGGCCGTAGCTATGGGGACTTGCGATGTGCTTTTCGAATTTTCCGCCCGGCTTCAACTCGTACCAGGACAGCGGCGCGGTTTTAGATCCGAATTGCGGCAGAACCTCGTTTGCTTTTCCGTCGTTGTTCAGATCGACGAGAAAATGAAACTCGACGTTGTAACCTTCGTCGATGGCAGTGTCGTGCCATTGAACGTCGAGTTTGCCCGGATTGCGCGACCACCAGATCTTCTTCGGATGCCAACCCGAACTGACGACATCAATGTTGCCGTCTCCGTCGACATCCATGGCGGTGTCAGTCAGAGAGGCGAGGTAGGTGCCGTATTCGGCGAGGTCGCGCACCGTGTGCTTCGTCCAGCCCGGGTTCTGATACCACGAGTTGCCGGAGAAAATGTCGGGACGGCCGTCCTTGTTGAAATCGGCGATAGTGCAGGTCTCGGCGATTCCGAGATCGAGCGTGTGCAGGCGGAACGGAATCTCGGGACTGCGCGTCGCAGCGTACAGGATCGCCGCCAGAACCGGGATCAGAAGGAGTGCATATCGGGGTCGCATGCCGCTGTACATTCTATCGCCCAGCGGTGCGCCCGGTCAGAGAATTGTTCAGCCAGCCGAATTATGCGCCTTCGATTGGTCGCCGGGCCCATCCGCTGACGATCAGCGGCGTGGTGATACAACTTGCGGTGGCGAGCGCTTCATCGCGGAGTTGGCCAGCCAGGAGATCCGGGGCAAACTCGCCGGCGGTTGCGATTCGCGCGGCTATCATTTTTGGGAGCAGGCTGCGGACGGTCTCAGCGAACCAATCATAGAATGGACTGTCCGGCCCGCCGTCGATCAGGCATTCGGCGCGGCACTGCAGATCCGTGAATCCTGCTGTTTGAAGCAGATGGTAAAGCCGCATGCCGATGTTCGCGTGCGGCGCGGCCATTCGGAACAGTGAAACCACCCGTTGCTCCAGCAGGGTGGCCAGCGGTGCCGCCGGATAGCCCGGAGTGTAGAACGAAAGATCGTACTCCTGGAACCCAACGATTCCGCCCGGACGGACGAGCAGTGCTGCACGGCCGACGACATCCTGCGGAGCGTGCGAGTGGATCAGGATGTGCCGTCCGATAACGGCGTCGAATGCGTGTGGTGGATTGTATTGGGCGAGATCGCAACATTCGAACGTCGCGTTCGCGCAGCCTTGATCACGAGCGCGCGCCGCCGCATCGACGACAGAGTGGGGATCGATATCGATTCCGACCACATGGCCGTCGGGTCCCGTAAGTTTCGCGGCAAGGAGAGTCACTTCACCGATGCCGCATCCCAGGTCCAGTACCCGCATTCCTTCGCTAATCCCAACCATGCGAAGAAATGTCTCAGTAATAGGGCTCAGGATCGAGCCTTGAAGCCGCAGCCGGTTTCGTTCGGCCTCGGTGCGGCCCAGAATATACGCTTCCGCTGTTGTTGCCATACGTCCATCTGGTTAATGCGATTTTGCTGTCGCGGAATTCCGGAATGTTCGCCCGTAACGGTGACCTTGTCGAGCGTGAATGGAAGGTTAGAACGCCTTAGAGGACGCGGCGGAACGCAACGACCGCGTTCAGGCCGCCGAACGCGAACGAATTCGAAAGCGCCGCGGCGACGTGAGCCTGGCGCGACTGGTTCGGCACCACGTCCAGATCGCACGCCGGGTCGGGAGTCGTGTAGTTAGCCGTCGGAGGGATTGTTCCGCAGTGCAGCGCCATGACGGTCGCCACCGCCTCTATAGCACCCGCCGCACCGAGCGTGTGCCCGTGCATCGATTTAGTGGAACTCACCATCAGTTGGGCGGCGTAATCGCCGAACACGTCGCGGATTGCGGCCGTCTCGGTAGAATCGTTGGCCGGAGTTCCGGTGCCGTGAGCGTTGATGTAGCCGATCTCCTCGGGCTGCATGTTCGCATCCGCCAAAGCGGATCTCATTGCGCGCGCCGCCCCGTCGCTCGAAGGCTGAGTGATGTGATGCGCATCGCTCGACATTCCGAAGCCCACTATTTCGGCGTAGATTCGCGCTCCGCGAGCCTGCGCGGCCTCAAGCGTCTCCAGGATCAGCATCGCTCCCCCGTCGCCAAGAATCAGGCCACGGCGATCCTTCGAGAACGGACGGCAGGTGTCCGGCGAAACCACGCGCATCGCCTCCCATGCGTGCAGCAGGCCGAGCGAGAATACCGCTTCGCTGCCGCCGGCGATCGCCGAATCCACGAGGCCGCTGCGGACCATCCAGTAAGCCTGCCCCAAGGCGTGATTCGAGGACGAGCACGCCGTGCTGATCGTATAGGTCGGCCCGGTGATGCCCTGCTCCAGCGAAATGCGGCTGGCTGCCGCGTTGGCCATGGCCCGAGGGATCGTCAGGGGGTTGAAGCGCGAGTTCTTCTCACGGTACAACTGCACGTACCCGTCGTCTTCGGTGGATTTACCTCCCAGGCATGATCCGGTAACGATCGCGACGTTACCTTTCTGCTCGGCTGTCCATTCGATGCCGGAGTCTTTGATGGCGGCGCGCGCTGCAACCACCCCGTATTGCGCGAAGCGATCGAGGAATTGCGCCTCTTTCCCCTCGAAGTACTTATTGGCATTGAAATCGGGGATCTCGGCGGCGTTGGGAAATCGCAACTCGCCCGGCGCGACCGATGTCATCGGCCGGATTCCGGAGCGACCTTCCCGCAATGCCTTCCAAAAACTGTCGAGATCGAGTCCAACCGCGGAAACAACGCCGAGTCCGGTTACCGCTACCCGACCCTGCATCTAGGCGCTCGCCGTGGAACCGGCTTCGGCCTGTTTGGCCTCGACTAATTGCCGCACCCCGTTCGCCATGTCCCGGACGGTTCGGATCTCCTTGGCGGCATCATCCGGGATGTTGATATCGAATTCGCTCTCGAGCGCGAACAGAATGTTGATTCCGTCCAGTGAGTCGATTCCGAGTTCCTGGAATGTGCTGTCAATGGTGATCTTCTCTTCCGGCATGTGCTGTGTGGCGGCCATGACCGCGATCACTCGTTTGCTCAGTTCATCTTGCATAGGATCTGACTCACCGTTTCGAATTGATATCCCTGGTCCACCCAACGCGGCAACAGGTTTTGCATTGCTTCCAGAGTAACGGAGATGTTCGGGTTTTTGTGAATGGTGCGTCCGTCGTGCAGACAGAGAATAGCTCCGGGAGTGGCAGCGCGTCCGAGTCGCGCCGCTACCTGCGCCGGATTCAGCTTCCAATCGAGCCCGATTGCCGACCACATAACGCCATTCAACCCGAGCGCCTGCTGGGCCGCGCCGAGGCCAAACCAGCGCACACCGAACGGCGCGCGAAACCATCTGGGAGCGACACCGGCGGCATCTTCGATAGCACGCTGCGCAGCGGCGAGTTCGGCGTGAATGAACTCTCCGGATTTGAGATGCAGCATGGGATGCGAGTGCGTATGATTGCCGATTTCGTGGCCCGCCTCGACTACCAGGCGTGCGACCGCCGGCAGTCGCAGTACGTTGACGCCGCAGTGGAAAAACGTCGCGCGCGCATTATGTTTGGCGAGAAGTTCAAGAACGGCGGGCGTCGATTCGCTGGGACCGTCATCGAAAGTAAGGGCGATAGAGCGGCGAGCGGACACTCCCCGATACACAGACGGCGCGAGCAGCGATGAACGCGGCGAACGGACGGCCCAGGCCATGCCTCCGGCCGCGGCTGCCAGGCCACCGATCGCCTCCAGCCACATCACTCATTATGATACCCCGGAGTGAACAAAATAGCTCAATTTCAGGGGTTTCGGGAACTCTGCTGGTAAAATGAAGTGATGTCGCAGGCGTTGCTGGGATTGGAACTGGACGACTTGCGCGAAGTCCTTGGGCCGGAGCAGCCAACTTACCGCGCCCGCCAACTCTACGAGGCTTTGTATCGCCTGAGAGAAACGGACTTACAGCGCATTTCGAGCCTCCCGGCGGCCTTGAGAATCAGGCTTGCGCATTCGCATTCTGTTGGGCTTCCGGTGGAAAGCGCCCGCTACGACTCGGTGGACGGAACGCGGCGATATCTTCTGGCGCTGGAGGACTCCCGGACGGTGGAAACCGTTCTCATGCCGGAAGGCGACCGTAACACCATTTGCATCTCGAGCCAGGTAGGATGCCCCGTGAACTGCCGCTTCTGCCTGACCGCGCTGATGGGACTGGAACGGAACCTGACCGCGGGTGAGATCGTGGGCCAGGTCCTCCTGGTGCTCGGCGACAATCGTCTCTTCACCGATATCAGTGCCGTCAACATCGTCATGATGGGCCAGGGCGAGCCGCTGCTGAACCTGGCGAATGTTCTGAAGGCGACGCGCATCCTCACCGACAAGGAGGGGATCGGGTTCGCAGAGCGCCGGATCACGGTTTCGACCGCGGGCATTCTGCCGAAAATCGAGGAGCTGGGTAGCGCGGAGATCCGGCCGAAACTCGCGATTTCACTGAACGCCTCAACGGAAGAGCAGCGTCGTGAATTGATGCCGATTACGAAGAAGTACCACCTGCGCGAGCTGATCGATGTCTGTCGCCGATATCCGCTGCGCGCGTGGGAGAAACTGACGTTTGAGTACGTGCTGCTGGCCGGTGTGAATGACACGGACGCCGATGCCCGGCGCGTTGCGAAGATGCTTGCCAATATAAACTGCAAGGTGAACCTGATCGCTCTGAATCCCGGCCCGGGGATTCCTTACGACACGCCAACGCCCGAACGCGTTGCTTCATTCCAATCCATCGTGCGGCGCTCGGTGTCCTGTTATGTGCGCAAGCCGCGCGGCCGCGACGTGTATGCCGCGTGCGGGCAATTGAAGAGAATGGAAACCCAGGGACTCGTAGAACTCCGGTGATCCTCACCGCGAATCAAAGGCTGGCCCGCACTCTCCGCAACGCTTCCGACGATCGGGAACTTGCGGCCGGGCGCGTCGCGTGGGAAAGCGCGGTGATCCTGCCCTTCAGCACGTGGCTCGAGGAATGTTGGACGGATGCGGTGCTTGCAGCGGCGGTGCCTCCGTTGCGCCGGCTCAACCGCGCACAGGAGGAGACGATCTGGCGCGGTATCATCACCGAGAACGACGTGAGCGAATCGGTGCTCGACCTCGGCAGCACCGCGGAGTCGGCGATGGCGGCGTGGAAACTGGAGAACCAGTACCGCCTTCCGCTCGACGGACGTTTCCTGGCGCACGAAGATTGGGCGGCGTTTCACGGCTGGGCAAACGCATTCGGTGAACGCTGCGAGACAGAAGGGTGGTTGGACGATGCGCACGTCGCGGATACCGTGCAAGATGCGATTCGTTCCGGGCGACTCGCGGTTCCATCGTTGATCGAACTCGCGGGGTTCGACGAATTCACACCGCAGCAGAAAGAAATTCTCGACGCGCTGGCGAGTGCCGGATGCCGGTGCGAAGTGGTTGCTGCGGCCGAAGCGCAGTCGTCAGTCGTACGCCGGCGTTGTGCGGATGCACTGGACGAACTGCACCAAGCCGCACGCTGGGCCCAAGTGCTGCATCGCGCGCACCCGCAGGCGCAGATCGGCGTTGTGCTGCTGAACGTGGGGCCATCTCGCGACCGGCTCGAGCAGATTTTCGATACGGCATCGCACATTTCGATGGCAGATCCTCTGGCCGATTACCCGCTGGTGAGCGCGGGTCTCCTGGCGCTGCGCCTGGCGGGATTGAAGCGGTGGCCCGTGGCGGATGCGGGCCGGTTGCTACGCTCGCCGTTCATCGGGGGCGGAATCACGAAGGCGTCCGAACGCGCGTTGCTCGACGTGAAACTCCGGCGGGCGCGCCGCGCTTATGTTCCGCCCCAACTCGAACTCGCGCGGGCCGAGTCCACCGGCACGGCGCTGCCTTCGGTTTGGGCCGGCATATTCCGCGGCGTCCTCGAAGGTGCGGGCTGGCCGGGCGAGCAGGTGTTGTCCAGCGCGGAATACCAAGTGTTCCAATCCTGGTCCGAGTTGCTTCGGACCTTCGCCTCGCTGGATGCCGCGAGTTGCACGATGTCGTATGCCTCTGCTGTCGTGCGACTTTCGGAACTCGCTGGAAATACGCAATTTCAGCCGCAGGATCCGGGCGCGCCAGTGCAGATCATGGGTCCGCTCGAGGCCGCTGGGGCACGGTTTGATCATTTATGGATCTGCGGTGCCGGCGATCAGGCGTGGCCGCCCGCGGCGCATCCACACCCGTTCCTTCCACTGTCGATGCAGTTGGAACGCCGCCTCCCGCACTCCTCGGCAGAGCGGGAATTGGAGTTTGCATCCCGGACGTTCGAGAGGTTGAAGGCCAGCGCTCCGGATGTTGTCGTGAGTTGGCCGATGCGTGCGGGCGATGTCGAGTTGCGACCGAGTCCGTTGCTGGCCGGGTTGCGCGATTCGATCGTCGAGGACGCGCCGATCATTGTCAGGGCGAGTGCCGAACTGGAAACCATCGTCGACGAAACTGCGCCCCCGCTCGAAGGTACGCAACCGCGCGGTGGAACACAGGTGGTGAGGCTACAATCGGCGTGTCCGTTCCGAGCGTTTGCGGACTTGCGGCTTGGAGCGCAACCAATGGACGTATCAGAACTGGGTCTGAGCGCGGCCGACCGTGGCCGCGGGATTCATAAGGCGCTCGAACTGTTCTGGCAGGAGGTCCCGGATTACGCAACGCTCTGTAGCGCCGATCTGCCATCCGTGGCGGAACGTGCGGCAGCGTCGGCGGTGCGAGCCATCATCCGGGATGCGCAGCACGAATTCGATCGACGGTTCAGGCAGATGGAGACGGAACGCCTCACGCGACTGCTGCTGGAATGGGCGGAGATCGAAAAGGGCCGCCAGCCGTTCTCAGTAGCGTTCAACGAGCGCGAGCGCGTGATTCAGATCGGCGGGTTGCAATTGAAGGCGCGAATCGATCGCATCGATCAACTGGAGGATGGGCGGCAGGTGATCCTCGACTACAAAGTGACGGCGCCCTCGGCTTCTGCGTGGGAGGGCGAGCGTCCTGACCAACCGCAGGTTCCGCTGTACGCGATCTCCAACGAGGCCGAGGTAGCCGCGGTTGCGTTCGCCCAGGTAGGGTCCGCAGGTTTGCGTTTCAAGGGATGTTCGGTCGCGGACGGGATTTTGCCGGGCGTGCGGGCAAACCGGAATGAGCCGCTGCCGGAGCAAGTCGAACGGTGGCGGGTGACGCTGGCGCGGATTGCGGAGTCGTTTCGCGAGGGAGCGGCGCAGGCCAACCCAAGTCACGGCGGGGCGACATGCAGCGAGTGCAGGATGACATCGCTGTGCCGCATTCACGAGTATCGGGAGGCGATCGATGAAGGCTGACGACGCCGCGCTTTGGCTTCCGGGTATCGAGTGGAGCGGCGCTGCGCTCGCCCCCGAACCTGCGGATTCCGAGCAACGGCGCCGTGCGCTCGATCCCGAATCGTCTTTCATCGTCCAGGCGCCTGCCGGGTCGGGCAAGACCGAACTGCTGATTCAGCGTTTCCTGGTGCTGCTCGCGCGCGTGGCTCGGCCCGAATCGATTATCGCCATAACATTCACCGTGAAAGCGGCCGGGGAGATGCGCTCGCGCGTTCTGGAGGCGCTGTGGAAGACGGCACGCGGAGCCGAGCCGGGGAGCGGACACGAACGCGTGACGATGGAACTGGCTGCCGCGGCGCTCGCGCACGACGAGCGGCTCGGATGGAACTTGCGCGACAACCCCGGTCGCTTGCGCATTCAGACGATCGATGCGCTCTCGATGGCGATCACGCGGCAGATGCCGTGGCTGGCGCGGTTCGGCGCTATGCCCGAAGTGATCGAAGATGCGCGCGAAATGTATCGCGAAGCCGCGCAGCGTGCGGTGGAGATGCTCGGCGATGCGGGGGAGATCGGGGGGTCGGTTGCGAACGTCATCGAACACCTCGACGGAAACGTCGCCGGTGTCGTGGATTTACTCTCGCGGATGCTCGAGTCTCGCGACCACTGGCTGCGCGTTATGGCGTTCGGCGAGGATCCGGCGAGTGTGCGACGCGCCCTCGAGAATTCGCTGGCGCGGGTGGTGCGGGAGCATTTGGAACGGTTGTGCGCGGCGCTCCCGGCGCGCCTGTGCGCCGAACTGGTCGAACTGGCGCGGTACGCAGCGGCGAACGTCGAGAACGGCGAGATTGCCGCGTGTGCAGGTCTCGATTCATTACCCGAAGATGTTCAGGGTTGGCTCGGGATCTGCAAGATGCTGCTGACAGGCGAAGGCGAATGGCGCAAGCAGGCGAATCGCGGCATCGGCTTTCCCGCCCATAACAAGCGGATGAAGCAGCGGCACGATCTGCTGGTCGCGGAACTCACGCCGGCCGTGGATTTTCGCGAGTTGTTGGGGGATGTGCCGAGGCTACCCTCGCAAACCTACAGCGAGGCTCAATGGAAAGTGCTCGCATCGCTGTTCCGGCTGCTGCCGGTGACGGTCGCGCATCTGCGTTCGGTGTTCGCCGAGAACGGCAGAGTGGACTTTGTCGAGATCGCCTCGGCAGCCCGCCGCGCCCTGGGCGATGCCCGGCAACCTACCGATCTCGCACTCGCCATGGGGTCACGAATCGATCATCTGCTGATCGATGAGTTCCAGGACACGTCGGTAACGCAGTTTGATTTGCTGCGTGCGCTAACTGCGGGTTGGGACGAAACCTCGGGCAGAACACTGTTTCTGGTAGGCGATCCGATGCAGTCGGTCTACCGATTCCGGCAGGCGGAGGTCGGGCTGTTTCTGAACGTGCAGCGCTCGGGAGTCGGAGAATTGCACCCCGAACCGCTGCCGCTTTCGGTGAACTTCCGTTCGTCGTCCGCGATCGTCGAATGGGTAAATCGAGTGTTCCGCGACGTGTTCCCGGAGGTAGCGGACCCCTTCACGGGCGCGGTTCCATTCACCGAATCCGTTGCGTTTCAGAAGGGCGAAGGCGAAGTGCACCTGCATCCGTTTCTCGGCAGGGACGATGCGGCGGAGGCGGAACTCGTGCATCGGCTCGTCGATGAATCGGAGGAAGGCACCACCGCGCTTCTCGTAAGATCCCGTGCGCATCTTGCAGCGATTGCGGAGCGCCTGCGCGAGGCGGGCGTCCCCTTCCGCGCAATCGAAATCCAGGCGCTAGCGGAGAAGCCGGTGATTCAGGACCTGCTGGCGTTGACGCGAGCGCTGCTCCACTTCGGCGACCGCCCTGCGTGGCTCTCGATCCTGCGCGCGCCGTGGTGCGGACTCATGCTCGCGGACGTGCACATCATCGCCACACGCGACTTGGCGGGATCCGTTTGGGATTTGATGAGGATTCCGGATTTATCACTCAGTCCCGACGGCCGGGCGCGAGTTTCGCGGATGCTGGACGCGTTGCAGGCGGCGGTGAACGATCGGGGCCGTGTGCCCGTAGCACGGCTGGTTGAACGCACCTGGAAAGCGCTCGGGGGCGACGCGATTGTCACCCAAAGCGGACTCGCAGACGCTCGCGCGTTCTTCGACCTGCTGGACGGAATGGGGCAGCGCGGTGATATCGAGGATTTCGATCTGCTGTCGCGGCGCATCGGCGACCTTTTCGCGAACCCCGATTCGAACGCGGGCATCCGGCTGGAGTTGATGACCATCCACAAAGCCAAGGGGCTCGAGTTCGACAGCGTGATTCTGCCTGGCTTAGGAAAGCGGCCTCGCACTGATGATCCGGCCCTGCTGTTATGGTCCGAGCGTCCCGTCGAGGGTGGAGCAGAGCTACTCATGGCTCCCATTCCGCGGCCCGGCGACGACACTGATACCACCTACGATTTCATTCGCCGCGAAGAGGCGGTTAAAACCAGAAACGAATCGCAGCGTCTGCTCTACGTCGCGGCAACTCGAGCTAAGAGACGGTTGCACCTGATCGGACATGTCGAAGTCGACGATGAGGGCGTGTTGTGCGGTCCGCCGCGCGACTCGCTTCTGGCACATCTCTGGAACGCCGTGCGGCACTCTTTCGAAGCGCTGGCGGAATCCTCCGCTCCGTCGCGGACCCCTGGCGCGAAGAAGGAGCGCACGCCGCAAGTTCTGCGGCGGATTCGACTCAGCGAATTAGCCGCACCTCTGCCCGGCGACGTCCCGGCATCGACGAGCGCAGGAATCCGGTCGCCGCTCGATGCGGACAACGAGGTGGAGCGGACGATCGGGACACTCACGCATCGGCTGCTGGCGCAAATCGCGCGCGAAGGCATTGCGTTATGGCCGCCCGAACGCATCTCGGGCGTGCGCCCGGTGCTCGTTCGCGCCCTGGATTTCGCCGAAGGTGCAGATCGGGTTATAGACGCTCTGACGCGAACGATCGCCGATTCCCGCGGCCGTTGGATCCTTTCCGGCCACGCAGAGGCTCGCTGCGAGCACGCCATCACTGTTGTGAAAGGCGGCGAGGTTCGACGCATCGTAATCGACCGCACGTTCGTTGATGAGAACGGCACTCGTTGGATTGTAGATTTCAAAACCGGCGATCCCGCCGAGATCCCCGCGCGAAGGATGCAACTAGAATCGTACGCCGCGGCGATGGCGAAGCTGGATACTCGCCCAATTCGGGTCGGTTTGTATTTCCCGCTTACGGGCGTGTGGGAGGAGTGGGAGCCGCTTC
The DNA here is from genome assembly GCA_963720745.1 of uncultured Acidobacteriota bacterium. Lineage (GTDB taxonomy): Bacteria > Acidobacteriota > Terriglobia > Bryobacterales > Bryobacteraceae > TMP-7. The sequence goes on along the minus strand of CAVRGO010000004.1, from coordinate 199,305 downwards.
AGTCGATATCGAGATGAACGCAACCCTGCGATCGCCTTGAACGAGCGAGTGCAGCCGGTAACGGTCGTTCTTTTCCGGAAAATCCGAACGAAAATGGCCGCCGCGGCTCTCCTCTCGTGCCAGAGCGCAGCGGGCAATCATCCGCCCTACGGAATGCATATTGCGCAACTCGTACTCGGCGCGAGATGCGTTCGGCCGACATACGCACTTCACCTCGCCGAGGGCCGCCACTGCGCCGCGCAGACCCTTCCCCGAACGCACGATTCCGCACTGCTGCCACATCAGGGTTCTTAATTCGCGTTCGCCGATTTCCGGGAATAGGGGAGCGGCCGAATCGCCGCGTTCGCCGCGTTCGCCGCGTTCGCACTCCGCCCATCGCAACATGGCGCGCGCGGCCCGCGCCCCGAAGACGACTCCCTCGAGCAGCGAATTGCTTGCAAGCCGGTTCGCGCCGTGAACACCAGTGGAGGCGCATTCCCCAGCCGCGTACAGACGCTGGAGGTTCGTTGCGCCGTCGAGATCGGTAGCGACACCACCCATGGCGTAGTGAGCCGCGGGATGGACGGGAATCAGATCGACGGCAATGTCCAGACCGTATTGTTTACAGGTGTCGTAGATGCGCGGGAATCGCGTACGGACGTGTTCCGGATCGAGATGACGCAGGTCAAGGAAGACATGCGGCTCGCCAGTGCGCGCGAGTTCGGATGCGATGGAACGCGACACTACATCGCGCGGGGCGAGTTCGGCCATGGGGTGGTACGCGGCCATGAAGCGCTCGCCGGCGGAGTTGCGGAGCAGGGCTCCGTCGCCGCGAAGAGCTTCCGAAAGCAGGAATCGGGGCGCACCCTCGACGTGCAACGCGGTGGGATGGAACTGCACGAATTCCAGGTCGCAGATGGCCGCCCCGGCGCGCCAGGCGGTGGCGACTCCATCCCCTGTGGCCACGTCGGGATTGGTGGTTTCGAGGAATACACGGCCTAACCCGCCCGTGGCGAGCAGCACTGCGCGGGGAAAGAGCGTGACCACTTCGTGCCTGTCCTCGACGTATGCGAGAACGCCGGTCACCTTGCCGCCTCGGACCAGGAAATCGGTGACGAACATAAAGCTGTGGAATTGTATGTTCGGGATCGACGCCGCTTTCATGTACAGCGCGCGCGAAATTTCGCGTCCGGTCGAGTCGCCGTGAGCGTGGAGCACGCGGCTGCGGCTGTGCGCTCCCTCCCGCGCGAACAGCAGATTTGCGCCATCCCGATCGAAATTGGCTCCCCATTCGATCAATTGTTCAATTGCCGCGGGACCTTCCTCGACGAGCGTTCGTACCGCTCGCCGATCGCAGAGTCCGTCACCAGCAGCGATCGTGTCCTGTTCGTGAAGTTGGATATCGTCGTCATCGCTAAGAGCGACGGCGATGCCGCCCTGTGCGTATTCCGATGACGACTCGCGCAGGCTATCTTTGGCCAGAACAAGCACGGTCCCGGCGCCGGCCAACTCAATAGCGGCGCGCAACCCGGCGACGCCGGCACCCACAACGAGAAAATCAGGATTCATCGAACGGATTCGCCGGGGCTAAAGATAAGATCATGTTACAACGATCATATGTCTTCCTTTCGCGTCGCAACTGCGGCGCGCACTTATGATGCCGTGATCGACCGCGGTGTCCTGCGCCGATGGCCGGAGTTTGTGCCGAAATCGGTGGGGCAGATCTTCGTCGTTACAACGGAAGATGTGTGGCGTCTGTACGGGACGGCATTCGAAGGCCACGACGTGAAGACCCTGTTCTTTCCCGGAGGCGAGGAACGCAAACGTCTGGCCGAAGTGGAGGCACTGGCCGAACAGATGGTCGCGCTCGGGGGGGACCGGACCAGCATCGTCGTTGCGATGGGCGGCGGTATCGTCAACGACCTCGGCGGATTCCTCGCATCGATCTTCATGCGTGGCATTCCGGTACTGCAGGTTCCGACAACTCTGTTGTCGCAGGTGGATGCGGCGGTGGGTGGTAAAACGGGGACGAATCTTCGCTCCGGCAAGAACCTGATCGGAACGTTCCATCAGCCCCTGGCGGTGTTGATTGATCCGGACGTCGTCAGAACTCTTCCGGAACGCGAGATCCGCGCCGGGCTGTACGAAATCATAAAGTGCGGCGTCATCCGCGATGCCGCGCTGTTCGCAACATTCGAGCAGGACCGCAGCCGGGTGCTGGCGCAGGATGCTTCCGTGATGGACGAGATCATAGCGGCCGCGGTGCGCATCAAGGCGAACGTGGTATCCGCGGACGAGAAGGAGAGCGACCTTCGCCGGATTCTCAACTTCGGTCACACACTAGGGCATGCTCTGGAATCCGAGACGGCGTATTCGCGCCTGCTGCACGGAGAGGCGGTGGCGTTCGGGATGATCGCGGCGACCCGCTTGGCGGTGGCTGCGGCCGGTCTCGATGTGAAGGAAGCCGGCCGGATCGCCGATTGCGTCGCTTCCTACGGCCCGATTCCGGATATCGGCGACATCCCCGCGGAGAACCTGTTCGCCCGACTGGTGAGCGACAAGAAGACGCTTCAAGGCAGGGTGCATTTCGTGCTGCCCGTGCGCGTCGGCGAAGTGAAGGTGGTAAGCGGCATTCCGAAACAACAGGTGATCGAAGCCACTGAGTGGGCGATCGAGCGGTGCGCCGCGGCACGGACCGCCGCCTGAATGGGTACCACTCCCCGAGGAACAACCACTGAACAACAAGCGGCCGAATTCGTAAGAGGTATGTTTGGCGGCATCGCCCGCCACTATGACTTGCTGAATCACCTGCTGTCGTTAAACCAGGATCGCCGCTGGAGACGCCGAACCGTGCAGCGAGTGTTGGAGATCGTCACGTCGCCGGATGCCCGCATCCTGGATCTCTGCTGCGGTACCGGCGACATCATGATGGAACTCGAGCGCTATCGCTCGAAGCCCGTGCTGGGCGCCGATTTTTGCCATCCCATGTTGACGGCCGCTGCAGCGAAATTCGAACGCGCGCGCTTGCGTTCGAAATTGATCGAAGCGGACGGCCTCAGCCTTCCTCTGCCCGCCGACTCAATGGATGCGATCACGATCGCCTTCGGGTTCCGAAATTTCACGAATTACCGCCGCGGCCTGTCGGAGATGTTGCGCGTCCTGAAACCAGGCGGGGTGGCCGCCATCCTGGAGTTTTCACAACCGAAGAATCGCTTGTTCGCCCGGCTCTACGACTGGTTCTCCACAGTGCTGTTGCCGCGCGTGGGCGGCCTGATTTCCGGGTCGCGGCAAGCCTACTCCTACCTCCCTGAATCGATTCGCAAGTTCCCGAGCGCCGACGAACTCGCCGGACGTATGCGGGAAACGGGATTCTGCAAAGTCGAATACGAGTTGATGACGTTCGGGACGGTAGCGCTGCACATCGGCTGGAAGTAGGGCATCTCACCGTAACACCAAACGGCATCGCCTCCTGAGCGTCCACCGGATAGGGAGAGCCACAAGTGTCTGAATCGGAATCGATGCCTTACCGCACGCTGGGCCGGACGGGCGAGTGGGTTTCGTGTCTCGGGATGGGCGGTTCGCACCTCGGCAAGCCAAAACTATCCGACGACGAAGCCATCCGGCTGATCCGCGAAGCGCTCGATGGCGGATTAAATTTCATGGATAACTCGTGGGATTACGAGGACGGACAATCCGAGATTCGCATGGGAAAGGCGCTGCGTGACGGGTACCGCAAAAAGGCGTTCCTCATGACGAAATTCGATGGACGGACCCGGCAGGAGGCCGCCAAACAGATCGACGAGTCGTTGAAGCGGCTGCAAACGGACCACTTGGATCTGCTACAGTTCCACGAAGTGATCCGGTTCGAGGATCCGGACCGGTTCTTCGCACAAGGCGGCGCCTTGGAAGCGATGGTAGCTGCGCGAGAAGCCGGCAAAACCCGCTATATCGGCTTCACCGGGCACAAAGATCCGCACATTCACTTGTACATGCTGGAATGGGCGGCTCAGCGGCGTTTCCAATTCGACACGGTGCAGATGCCGCTCAACGTGATGGACGCGCATTTCCGCAGCTTCGCCAAACTGGTTGTGCCGAAGGCCCAGGAGATGGGAATTGCCATTCTGGGCATGAAGAGCATGGGCAACGGGCTGCTGCTCAAGAGCAACACGGTCAGCGCCGAAGAGTGTTTGCGGTACGCACTCACACTGCCTACGAGCGTCGTCATAACGGGCATCGATAGTGGCGAAATCCTGCAACAGGCGTTCCGGGTCGCGCGAAATTTCAAACCGCTTACTCAGGAAGAGACCGCCGCGATTCTCGAGAAGACGGCCGAAGCGTCGATGCACGGACGATACGAACTGTTCAAAACATCGGCAGTCTTCGACAGCACAGCTGAACATCCTCAATGGCTCGGTGGGCAAACGGAACAGGTTCAGGAACTGGTTGGCGCTAAGTAACCGCGCCAGCGCGCGCGATACGATCGGTGCATGGAGATTACGCGGCGGCGATTGTTGATCGCCGGAGCCGGTGCGCCATTGCCGGGCGCGGCTGCGGCTGCTCCGGTCGACCGTCGCGCACTGGTATCGCGGCACAATCCTGTCCTCCGCAAACCGGACCCGGCCGCTCCCCTTTCAGTAGGAAACGGCGAGTTCGCGTTCACCGTCGACATCACCGGATTGCAGAGCATTCCGCAGTTGTACGAGAAGCACGTTCCGTTGTGTACGCAGTCGCAGTGGGGCTGGCACAGCGATCCGATTCCGCGTGGATTGGACCCGAAGCAGTTCCGAATGGAACTGTTCGACACCTACGGGCGCAAGGTCGGGTACGCCACCAGCGCACGAGGGCAGGAGTCGTTGTTCAACTGGATGCGCGAGAATCCGCACCGGCTGAACCTCGCCCGTATCGGCCTCCTGTTCGATGGGAGGACAATCGATCCGGCCGGGATCGGTGCCATCGAACAGCGGCTGGATCTTTGGAGAGGCTGCATCGAGAGCCAGTTTGAGCTAGCGGGCACGCCGGTGCGCGTTCGGACGGCGTGTCACCCGGAACGCGATTGCGTTTCCGCGGCGATCGAATCGCCGCTTGCCGCTGCTGGGCGCCTGTCGGTGAAGTTCGAGTTCCCGTACGGTTCTCCGAACATGAACGCGTCGGATTGGAACAGTCCAGAGCGGCACCAGACGATTGTCACCCAACGCGGCCGCGGTTCGTTGCTTCTTCAAAGGCATCTGGATGCGGACAGCTACGCCGTTTTGCTGCGGTGGACCGGCGAAGGAGATGTCGAGGGGCGGGGCGAGCACCAATTCGTCCTGGCCGGTCACAACCTCGACTTCACGTGCGAGTTCTTGGCCCTTACGGCATCGAATGCCGGCCTCGAGCCGGATGCCGTTCGTGTAGCGAGCGAGCGGCATTGGAACCGCTTCTGGGCGAATGGCGGAGCAGTGGATTTTTCGGCAAGCAGCGACCCACGGGCCGAAGAATTGCAGCGGCGGGTGATCCTGTCGCAATATCTGACCGCTATTCAATGCGCGGGCTCGGCGCCGCCTCAGGAGACGGGACTCACCTGTAACAGTTGGTACGGCAAGTTTCACCTCGAGATGCACTGGTGGCATGCGGCTCACTTTGTGCTGTGGGGACGAACGCCAATGCTGGAGCGGAGCCTGGCTTGGTACGCTGCCATTCTGCCGCGTGCGAAAGAGAAGGCGCGCGAGCAGGGATACACTGGCGCGCGCTGGCCGAAGATGACTTCGCTTGCGGGACTCGACAGCCCATCGGCGATCGGAGAATTGCTGATTTGGCAGCAGCCGCATCCGATCGCGATGTCCGAACTCTGTTACCGATCGCACCCGGGCCGGACAACGCTCGAGCGCTATGCGCCGCTGGTGTTCGCTTCGGCCGAGTTCATGAGCAGTTACGCGGTGCGGAAGAACGGCAGATACGTGTTGGGGCCGCCCGTCATCCCCGCTCAGGAGAATCATCCGCCGCGCGAGACGTGGAACCCGACGTTCGAGCTGGAATACTGGCGGTATGGTCTCGGTTTGGCGCAGCGGTGGCGTGAGCGGATGGGGCTGGCGCCAAACCCCAATTGGGAGCGCGTACGCTCGAACCTGTCCCTATTGCCCGTGAGAGATGGCGTGTACCTGGCCCATGAAAATTGCCCGCAGACCTTCACGGAACGTAATCGCGATCATCCGTCGATGCTTGCGGCGTTGGGTGTTTTGCCCGGCGACGGCGTCAACCGCGACATCATGCGCCGAACCCTGAAAAAAGTTATGGCGGAATGGCAATGGCCGGAAACCTGGGGCTGGGATTTTCCAATGGTCGCGATGACGGCGGCACGGCTCGCCGAACCGGAGATCGCGGTCAAGGCTCTATTCATCGATTCGCCGAAGAACACCTGGTTGGCGAACGGGCACAACTGGCAGCGTGCGAATCTTCCATTGTATTTGCCGGGAAACGGAGGCTTGTTGGCAGCGATCGCGATGATGGCGGCCGGTTGGGATGGCTTTCCGAAGAATCGGTGGAAGGTTCGACATGAGGGTTTGCGCGCCTGGTTGTAAGTGCGCGGCGACTTGTGATGCGAGGCATGACGGTCAAGCGAGCCCGAGAGGCCGCTCGGGAGTGGGTTCTACAGAGCGAAGCCCATTCGCCGGGATTCGCCGGTGCGTACACGGCGGGCTCGACGAACTGGCTCGCCGCGGACGCGGAGGTTCCGCCGGCATCCGATGTAGATGTGATGGTCGTCCTTGCGGACGAGAGCCGCGCCGGCGAGCGTCGCAAGTTCGTCTACCGGGATACACTGCTCGAGATCTCGTACCTCCGAAAGAATCAGCTCGAGTCGCCAGACCAGGTCTTGAGCGACTACCATTTAGCTCCGAGCCTTCGCACGGCCGAAATTCTGCTCGACCCGACCGGCCATCTCACGTCGCTCCAGGCGGCAGTCGCTCGGGACTATGCGAAACCGCGCTGGGTGCGACGGCGTTGTGTTCACGCCGCGGATAAAGCTCGGAACGCTGCCCGATCGGCTTCCGAGGGGGCTGCGCTTCATGACCAGGTGATCGCGTGCCTGTTCGCCGCGGGCATCACAACGCACGTTCTGCTCGTAGCCGGGCTGCGGAATCCCACGGTTCGCTCGCGGTACGTGGCCGTACGAGAACTGTTGGCTGAGTATGGTCACCCCAACTTCCACGATGAGCTTTTGGAACTATTGGGGTCGGCTCGAATCACGCAGAAGCAAGCCGGCCGGCATGTTGCGTCGCTTTCGGGGGTCTTCGATGCAGCCAAGACGGCGCTGAAGACATCATTCCCGTTCGCATCGGACATCGGCGAATGCGCTCGTCCGATCGCGATCGACGCGTCGCTGGAGTTGATTGGCCACGGCTATCATCGCGAGGCTATGTTCTGGGTCGCCGCCACTCACTCCAGATGCCAAAAGGTCCTCGCGTGCGATTCCCCCGGAAGTGACGGGACCATTCAATGCGAGCTACCGGGAGTTGCTCGCCGACCTCGGTTTGGGCACCTTCGCCGAAATCCGGCGACGGTGTTCAGAGATCGAACGGACTCTACCTCGCGTGCTCGACGTGGCGGAACAGATTATGGCCGCGACTTCCGAAATTGAAGAGGACCGAAGGCGTACCCAAGGAAAAGCCGCCCGTTGCCGGGCGGCTTTCCTTGCTGAAGATTGAGAGGCTGACTACTTCTTAGTAGTCCATCTCGGGGCCGTGACCGGGGCCGGCCGGAGCCGCGGGCTTCTTCTCGGGGATCTCACAGACCATCGCTTCGGTGGTCAGCATGAGAGCCGCGATCGAACTCGCGTTCTGCAGAGCCGAACGGGTGACCTTCGCGGGATCGATGACACCGGCCTTCACCAGATCCTCATATTCCGAAGTGGCCGCGTTGAAGCCGAAGTTCACATCGTTGTTGGCGCGAACTTTCTCGATCACGATGGCGCCTTCAAAACCGGCGTTGCCGACGATCTGACGCACCGGCTCCTGGCAGGCGCGCTTGATAATGTCGATGCCGATCTGCTCGTCAGCCGCTCCGCTCAGGGTATCGAGAGCTTTCGCCGCGCGCAGCAGCGCTACGCCGCCGCCCGGAACGATACCCTCTTCAACCGCCGCGCGAGTAGCATGCAGCGCATCCTCGACGCGAGCCTTCTTTTCCTTCATTTCGGTCTCGGTGGCCGCACCGACCTTGATCACCGCAACGCCGCCGGCCAACTTCGCCAGCCGCTCCTGCAGTTTCTCGCGATCGTAGTCCGAGGTGGTCTCGTCGATTTGGGCGCGGAGTTGCTTAATGCGGCCCTCGATCGTCTTCTGCGTGCCGGCGCCGTCCACGATGGTGGTGTTGTCCTTGTCCACCGTCACGCGCTTCGCACGGCCGAGATCGTCCAGACGAACGCCTTCGAGCTTGATACCGGTCTCTTCCATGATCGCTTTGCCGCCGGTGAGGATCGAGATGTCCTCGAGCATCGCCTTGCGGCGATCGCCGAAGCCCGGAGCCTTCACCGCGCATGCGTTCAGCGTGCCGCGCAGCTTGTTGACCACCAGCGTTGCGAGCGCTTCACCTTCAACTTCTTCTGCGATTACGAGCAGAGGCTTGCCGGAGCGGGCGATCTGCTCGAGCACGGGCAGCAGATCCTTCATGTTGGAAATCTTCTTCTCGTGGATCAGGATGTAGGGATCCTCGAGAACGACTTCCATGCGATCCGGGTCGGTGATGAAGTAGGGCGAGAGATAGCCGCGGTCGAACTGCATACCGTCGACGGTCTGGAGTTCGGTGACCATCGTCTTCGATTCTTCGACCGTGATTACGCCGTCTTTGCCGACTTTCTGCATCGCTTCGGCGATGGTATTGCCAATGGTGGTGTCGCCGTTGGCCGAGATGGTGCCCACCTGGGCGATCTTCTCGTTGTTCTCCACCTTCGAGGACATCTTCTGAACTTCGGCCACAACGGCTTCGACGGCGCGCTCAACACCGCGCTTCAGAGCCATCGGGTTGGCGCCGGCGGCAACCGCCTTCACGCCTTCACGGAAAATCGACTGGGCCAGAATGGTGGCAGTGGTGGTGCCATCGCCGGCAACGTCAGAGGTCTTCGAAGCAACCTCGCGCACCATCTGCGCACCCATGTTCTCGAGCGGATCCTTCAGCTCGATCTCTTTGGCAACGGTGACGCCGTCCTTCGTGATCGTCGGACCACCGAACTTCTTCTCGAGCACTACATTGCGGCCCTTGGGGCCGAGGGTGACCTTCACCGCATCCGCAAGCTGGTTGACGCCGCGGAGAATCGCCTGGCGAGAATTTTCGCTATATACAATCTGTTTGGCTGCCATATCTTAAAACGACCTCCTAATTACGCTGCCTTCGACGCCGAGCCGGCGCCATCGAGAACACCGAGGACCTCGTCCTCGCGCATAATCATGAACTCCTCGCCGTCGAGTTTGATCTCGCTGCCGGAGTATTTGCCGAACAAAATGCGATCGCCGACTTTAACGTCGAGCGGAACCACTTTGCCGTCTTCGAGACGCTTGCCTTTACCCACGGCAACCACCTCGCCCTGCTGCGGCTTCTCTTTCGCCGAATCGGGAATAAACAGGCCACCGACTTTCGTCTCCTGTTCTTCGATTCGCCGTACTACGATCCGATCATAAAGCGGACGCACGTTCATACTTCTGAACCTCCAAAGTGATGGATGGATTAGCTTGGAAAAAACTTTTGAACCCGCAATGGGCTCCGGAAATTATTATTAGCACACTCCCGGGAGGAGTGACAACAATTTTCTGCAAGTAACTGAAGTGAAACGAATTCCAGGCTTGACAACGGGCGGGCCAAATGGCTCGATTACGACGTTCCGAACAGACTGTACAGCAGAAGCCCCAGCACAATCAGCGTAATTACGACATACATTCTGTCGCGCAGCCGCACAAATGCAACAGCGGAAAAAGCGACGCGCGCCACCGGCGTAGCGATCAGCAAAAGCAACCCGAGTTGAATGATGGCTCGGCCCTGGAAAGACGCTGCGTCACGCAGAATCAGCCCGACGCTGCGGAGGCGCTCCGGTTCGCCTCGGAACGTGTGGTGATCGGCGGGCTGGAATCCGTGGTTTATCAGAAACACAATGCCGCCGGCCTCCACAACGCCGGCCGCCACCAGTACGCCAATCCTCAGTAGATTGCCAACCAGGATTTCCAGGCGGCGTTCTTCGTCGTGGGTCATCAGATGGTCCCCCTGGCGCCGGAGATGATCATCTGTACGGCTAGCGCAAACACGACGACAGCAAACGCAATTCGAAGCACCCGCACCCGCGCTCCTGCCAGTACCCGCGCTCCCGTGAATGCGCCCGTGAGGACGCCCAGCATCACCGGCATGGCAATCGCCGGGTCGACGTAGCCTCGCGCCAGGTAAACGCCCGCGCTCGCGGCGGCGGTCACCCCGATCATGAAATTGCTGGTGGTGGTGGATACCTTGAACGGCAGACCCATCGCATGATCCATCGCGATCACTTTCAGGGCACCCGAACCGATGCCGAGCAAACCCGAGAGTAGACCTGCAATCGTCATCACGCCGAAACCGGTCGGGACGTGATGCACGCTGTAAGGGACGGGACCGTCGGCGCCGGGGTAAGAGCTGTCGAGTTTGAACTTCCGGGCCAACGGACCCGGCGGAGTCTTGGCGTCTGGTCCGGCGTGCTCGGCCTTCTTACGAAAGGAGAGATAGGCCGAGTGCATCAGCACCAGACCGAAGATCACGGCAAGGACCGATGTTGGAACAAACGGTGCAATGAAGGCGCCCGTGATCGCGCCGACACTGGTGGCAATCTCGAGCAGCATGCCCACGCGAATGTTCGAAAAACCTTCGCGGACGTAAGCAGCCGCCGCGCCCGAGGATGTCGCAATCACCGACACCAGCGACGCGCCCACCGCGTAATGTATGTCGACACCAAACGCGAGCGTTAGCAACGGGACGATTACGACACCCCCGCCGAGCCCAGTCAGCGAGCCCAGAAACCCGGCACACAGGGATCCTCCGGCAATCAATGCGGAGAATGCAAGGTTGGTCATGTCGGTAGAAATGCGCAGAGAACGCCGGGACGCTCAATACGACGACTATGCCTTAGCGGCATCCGCCATGATGGACTGGATGACGTCTTCAACTTCTTTGGCAACGACTTCAATGCCTTCCGTTCCGAACGATTTCATCATTTCGGTGGGCAGCATGGTGGCGATGGTGTAGTCGCCTCCGTTGCCATAGACGGAGATCCGGCAAGGCAGGGCTGTGGAAACCGCGCCTTCGGCCTCCAGGACACGCTTGGCCTGTTGCGGATTACAGATCTCGTAGATGCGGCATTCGAGCGCCAGGTCCACACCTTTCTTTCGCATTGTTTCGCGCAGATCGTGAACGGCGAGTACTCCGAATTTGTGACGGGCCGCCGATTCCGAAAGGTCGCGCTCGATACTATCGAGAGGTTTGGTGGATTTGATCTGATGTATCATCGGTGATTTCGTTTTGGGTTGGAATACTCAGAACCGGACATGGCACATTTCGAATTACAGCCGCTGCGGTGGCCCCGGAGATCACTAGCAGGTCGGCACCTTGAATTTGTGCTTCGCTGGCGGAATCGGATGTCACGCGCTCCACACATTCCGCTCCAAGAGTCTCAGCCAGCGCCCTGCCAGTGCCCGCAATTGAAAGATCGCACACAACACGCTGCACCGCGCCGCAGGGCCCGTCTTTAACGGTGAGCACGGGTACGGTCGATTCTCGAAGAACGGATTCCGCAACCGATCCGAGCACCAGGCGCGACAGGCCGCTGCGGCCGTGCGTGCCCATAATGATAAGGTCTGCGCCGATCTCACGCGCGGTCGTCGCGATGTTGCCGGCGACATCCCCGGAAGTGACGCGAATGTCGAAATGCAGGCCGCCACTCTCACGCGCAACAAAGTTGTTCAGTGCGGCGGCGGCTTGTGCGGTAGCGCTTTTCGCTTCTCTTTCAAGTTCGGGGATCATGCCCGCCGTGAAGTAAGGCGGAGGTTCAGAGGAGTGCACGTGAATGGCAGTCAGCGCGGCGCCGGTGCGACGCGTTAGCGCCCCCGCAAAGCGAACGGCCGCGGCCGATAGGTCGCTAAAATCCACTGCGCACAGTATGTTTGCCGGATAGGCTGCGGACATTGGAGCCTCTGCTCGTTCATGATGCAGGTCCGAGCAATTGGTGACGACGATCGAGGGACGCCTTACTGGAGCAGCAGCGTGCCGAACGCTTCAGGTACGTGGAAATTCCTTCGAAACGCGGGTTGCCACGACACCTGAACATGATCCGAAGGTGGTCCGGTCAGGCGGAACAGCCCGAGCCGCATGGTGTCGCCTGCCTTGAACGGCTTTGCGGCGATGGACGCGAGCGGGATCTTCATCTCGCCGTACCAGATTTTGCGCTCGTTATCGATTCGCGCCTTCACCTGATAGCCGGAGTTCCAACCCATTCCGCCTTGCGGCTTCGGATGCACGACATCGATATCGAGATCCACCCACTCGCCTTGGGGTGAGACCTGGAATTCACGGTACTGCGAGATCTGATCGTAATCCGCGCCGATGAACGCTTCAGCCACATCCCAGTTCCACAGCACCGGGGTCTCGCGGTCCGTTACCGGATCGGGTTTCAAAGACAACTGCCGGAACGGACACGTGTACATGAGGTACAACGCGTCCTTTGTCCAACGCGACCGGACCTCGGTAGGACCGAATGGCAGCGGTCCGTTCAGCGAGTTCGTCGTGATTAATACTTTCGGCGCCGATTGCCACTGCGGTGCCGACGGATCCGCCGTAAGCGCGAAATCGGAAGTCGAGTTTTCACTCTTCAGAACACCCGGTTCGGCCGAATCCAGATCAATGACGGCGACATTCCGGAATTCGGGGATCGTGAATTCAGTGGAAGTCTTGTTTACCACCAGGTCCTCTGCCGGGACGCAGCGATTCCCGAGTGCCGCGATGATAACGCGTGGAAAATGCCCAAGCACGCGTACACGCATACCCAGCACGGGATTCCGCCCGTACTGGATGAGATGAAGCCGCGAGCGGTGATCGTCACCGTAGAGCATGGCAACCGTTGTTTCACTGCCGTACAACCGCACCAGCCGCTTATCATCGCCAATCCGGCTGCGGACCACCGCCGCGAATTCGTACGGGTCCTCCGCCATCTTCTTCGGGTACTCCGGCGTGCCGATCCGCACTATCGTGCCTTTCCACTGGTTCGGCGAGCGCACTGCCTCGAAGAGCAGATTTCGCCGCACAAGGAGATTCATAACCTCGTCGATCTCGCTCGAACCGTCGTCCAACAGCGCGAAATTGACGCGGGGCGGTAGGGCGTCGCTATCCACGTCGTGAAGGAATCGTACCGCTGTCGCGAAGCTTTCCAGATCTTTGGGCTTCACGCGGACGTACGCGCGAACGTTGGCCGCATACCCCTCTGCGACCGCCAACGGCACGGCCGGACCACTCACGTCGTACAGAAAGGACTGGTCCCGGTTGCGCAGCATCCGCCAGATGTTCGAGTTGATCCAGGGTGTCGCCGTGGCGCCGGCGCGCCCCATTTGATAATCGACGCCCGGCACCTCGAGCTTCTGCAACTTCGCCTCTTCCACGGGCACGGCGCGGATCTGTGTTTGAGCCCAGCCCGCCGCGTCCTTCGTTGTAGCGATCTCGCGGATTCCCGCTTTCTGAAGAGCGCCGGCCGTGTCCGGACCGCCATCCCACAACAGGGATGGGATGAGTGCGAGAAACAGTAAGATCACGCAACCTCCAACTTGGTACGGCGGATCGATTTCTGATCGTAGATTCCGAGGCCGAGTTTGGCGGCATATTCGATGTGCCCGGGTTCGCGGATAAATGCGTTGAAGTTCGGATCCAACGGTGCGTTCCCGTTCACATGCGACATGTCGCGGTTCCAGACCGATACCGCATCGTGCTTCTTCCGTTCTCCGTCGATGACGTCCAGCAACTGGCGATCGATCGCCACGGGATCGGTACCGACGAAAATCTGTTTCGGGAAGAACACGAATTTCGGATCGCGCACGAATGGGCCTCCGTGCCACACGCCTTTCAACCCATCCATCACCTGCAGCACCGTTTTGGATCGCAGCGGCTCAACCGATGCGAGCGTACCGATGAACGTCAACGTATTGGTCTTCTCGTTGCGATGCGAGCGCGCGACATTCGAAAAATCCCCGTAGGCGATATTTTTCAGGCATCCGGTGACGCCCGCCGCGCCGTGATCCTTCATGTTCGGTACGTTGATGATTTTCGTGAATGTTTCCGATACCAGGCGGACAAGGTTCGAGCGCGTGTCATCTTCGCCGAAGAAGTCCACTTCGACGTAGGTCCGGGGATCGTAGTTGCGGATCGATCGCCTGGGCACTTCGATGGCGAGCACGTGGACTCCTTCCGGCACATACTTGTCGTAGCCGACGGAATTGAGTTGGTCCACAAAACGCTCGTAGATGTAAATGTTTGTAGGGCGGACGCCGGTGGCAACCAGGTTCCGCACAATATCGGCCACCACTACCGGATTCGAGCAAACGCGCGGAGCGCCCGAACAATTCACCTTGATGCCGACTACATCGGACGGCGTGAAGAACATCCGCCACGCGTCTTCGGGTTTCGCCGCGCCGGTGAGCGTGGTCATGCTCTTTGCGAGCATTTCCCGAACAACGGCGGCGTCGGGCTGCGCCGTTTGCTCGTCGATACAACGCGGCGAGTGCGCCGACACCACGCGCCCAGGGTATAAACCGGGCATACCCGGTTTTGCGCTCGCCGTGAAGCGTGTCACGACGTGATAATTCGGGATGTCTTGACGGGCAGCGCCGACAGCGGCTGCACCCGCCAATGGAACTTGAAGGAAAACTCTCCGCTGCATCTACTCCCTTGCCTTTTTGGAAGCGGTTTTCTAGTGAGCGTAGCAGATACCATTGTGAGACAGAATAATGATCGGACGCACGGAGCGAGCAGCAGGGTGCGAATTCTTGGGTTATGGTGGAATTGATGGCAAATCCCGAGCATCTTGCCGCGTTGCGGGCGGACGTCGACGATTGGAACCGGTGGCGTGCGGAAAATCCGCACGTTCAGCCCGATTTGACTTCCGCCAGTCTGAGCAAAGCCAGTCTCGTTTGCGCCGACCTCTCCAACGCGATCCTGCGTGGTGCCGATCTGACCCTGGCCGATCTCAAAGGCGCCGATCTGCGCTGGGCCGACCTCCGTGCCAGCAACCTGGTGGGCGCGCGGCTGATCGGAACCGATTTCGCAGGCGCCGATCTCCGTGGCACCGACCTACGCACGGCTGAGGATCTGACCGCGGAGCAACTCGAGGAAACCATCGGGGACGAAACGACGCTGCTGCCCGACGACACGGTCCGCCCAATGAGTTGGACGGGCGAAATCGGAGCCCGCTGACTGCCTGCCCTTTCGCCCTGATCTTGAACGCTGCCGGTTAGCTTTCCGGCTGATCGTAACCGCCGAGGCGTCGAATCCAAACATTGCGATAACGGACCGGGTTGCTGTTGTGATCCTGTAGCATGAGCGAGTCCTCAGCGGGATGCGGCGTGTAGTGCGCCACTTTCCGATACACCATCGGCCCCATCGACTGCTTCCGGTTGTGCACCATTACGCCGTTGTAGAAAACCGTGAAGAACGCCGGCTTCAGCAGTTTCTCGCTCTCGAACTTGGGCGCTTCGAAAACGATGTCGTAGGTGTTCCACTCGCCCGGCCGGCGCGCCGGCGTTACAAGCGGCGGCCATTGACCGTAGATCGATCCGGCGCCCCCATCGGCATAGGTCGCGTTGTCCCACATATCGAGCACCTGAATTTCGTACCGGGACATCAACAGCACTCCGCTATTCCCACGGCCCTGGCTTCTGCTGGTTACCGCGGCTGGTGAAGACCATTCGATGTGCAACTGAACATCGCCGAACCTGTCGCGCGTGACGAGATCTCCAAATCCGCGGGTGATTTCGAAGTAGCCGTTCTCCACCTTCCATCCAGCGTCGACGGGCTTGCTGCGATCGGCACCTCTACCGCGGTGATACCACTTCGAAAGATCTTTTCCGTCGAAAAGGACAATTGCGTCAGAAGGCGGCCCACCGGGCGTTGCCGCCGGAGTAATGACTTTCGGATGCGGCCGGTCCGGATCATGGACGTGCCACGGGAGGTCCGGAAGCATCGGTGTATCTTTGAATCCCAGGTCGGGGTTCACGTGCCCTGCGTTGCCGGTCTGCTGTGCGTTTGCCAGGGTGACGCCGGAGACGACCGAAGCCGCGGCGGTTTTCAGAAATTCTTGTCGGGTCATGATCGGTGACCTCCAGCATATTCTCAGGTTGCGGCGCGGCACAAGGCGAGGACCTTCGGTCGAAATCGCGGTATACCGATTTCTTCGGGCTTCCTCCCCGCCCTTGTTACCATAGAGAATTCACTCTCTTCTATGGCTTTGCGCTTCTACAACACCTTGACCCAACGTGTGGAGGATTTCCATCCATTGCACGACAACGAGGTGCGGATGTACACGTGCGGTCCGACGGTCTACAATTTCGCTCACATCGGCAATCTCCGCACGTTCACTTTCGAAGATATCCTTCGCCGCTGGCTGCAGGCCCGCGGTTACAAACTGAACCACGTCATGAATATCACGGACGTGGAAGACAAAATCATTCGGAGTGCGGTGGCACAGGGCAAGTCCATTTACGAATACACCGCCGTCTATACTCAGGCCTTCCTGGATGATACGGCCATGCTGCGACTGCAACGCCCGGAGCGCATCGTCAAGGCCACGGATCATATACAGGAGATGGTGGACGCCGTTCAGACGCTCGAAAACAAAGGCTTCACCTACCTGAGCGACGGAAGCGTCTACTACCGTATCTCAAGATTTCCCGAGTACGGCAAGCTTTCGCACAACGACTTCAGCGGCATTCGGGCGGGCGCGCGCGTCGACGTGGACGAATACGACAAAGCGGATGCTCGCGATTTCGTCCTGTGGAAGGCGAAGAAGGAGGGTGAGCCCAGTTGGAACGCCCCGGTGGGGGATGGCCGCCCGGGTTGGCACATCGAGTGCTCCGTAATGGCGATGAAGTATCTTGGCGAAACGCTGGACATTCACGCCGGAGGTGTCGATCTCATTTTCCCGCATCACGAAAACGAGATTGCCCAATCCGAAGCGATTACCGGAAAGCCGTTCGCCCGTTTCTGGCTGCACGCGGAACATCTTTCGATCGACATGCAGAAGATGTCGAAGTCGCTGGGCAACATCTACACGCTCCGCGACATCCTCGAAATGGGCCACACGCCCGAGGCTCTGCGTTACCTGCTCGCCTCGGTGCCGTATCGCAAAAAGCTGAACTTCACGATGGAGGGTCTCACGGCGGCGGCCACCTCTATCGACCGCTTGCGAAATTTCAAACTGCGGCTCGACACCGAACGGTTCCCGGAAGGTGACAATTCCCCGATGGAGGCACGTATCCGCGAGGCGCGGACGCGCTTTGACGAATCGCTCGATGACGATCTGAACACGGCGGAGGCGCTCGCCGCGATTTTCGAGTTCGTCCGCGACGCCAACACTGCCATGGACGCCGGAGAATTCCGCGCCGGCAACGTCCCAGCGTCGCTCGACCTGCTCAACCGGTTTGATTCGGTTTTCGACGTCCTCCGCCCCACCGAAAAAGCCGGAGCGATGTCCGACGCGGACGTGGAGGCGAAAATCGCCGAGCGCGCGCATGCGAAGAAAGCCCGCAATTTCGCGCGGGCTGACGAAATCCGAAAAGAGTTAACCGACGCCGGCATTATCCTCGAGGACACGAAGGACGGCGTTCGCTGGAAACGCAAATGAATATTTTCACCAAGGCGGTCCACGCAGGCGATCGCAAGAAGGCCGGGGCCCACATCCCCGTGACGACGCCCATCACCCCGGCTACGAGTTTCTTTTATGAGTCCATGGAGGAACTCGATGCGATGTTCGCAAATCCGGAGGCCGGCCAGTCCTACGCGCGCTATGACAATCCGACCAATTCCGCGCTGGAAGAGTTGGTGACGGCGCTCGAAAACGGCCACGGGTCGCTGGCCTGCTCCTCGGGTATGGCGGCGATTCAGGCAGCCATTCAGACCGCTCTGCTCGACCGTCCGAAGCGGATTGTCGCCGCAAGCGCGCTGTACGGTGCGACACTCAGCCTGCTGAACAAGGTGCTGGATGCGTTCGGAGTCAGCACGACCTTCGTAGATATCTGCAATCTCGAAGAGGTCGCCGGAGCGATCGAAGAGACGAAACCGGGTTGCGTGCTGCTCGAAACGATATCGAACCCCCTTCTGCGGGTTCCCGCGCTCGATCGCGTGGCGGAGTTCGCGCGACAGGCAGGCGCCGCGCTGGTGGTGGACAACACGTTCGCTTCTCCGCTCCTCGTACGGCCGCTCGAACTCGGGGCGAACCTCGTCGTGCACAGCGCCACGAAGTACCTGGCCGGCCATGGCGACGTTCTGGGCGGATTGATTACATCCGACGAACAGCACTTCCCGGTGCTACGGCAGATGTCTCGCATCTGTGGGCCGGTTTTAGGGCCGTTCGAGTCCTACCTGACGATGCGCGGCATCAAGACTTTCGCACTGCGGATGGAGCGGCAGTGCACCAACGCCTGCCGCATAGCCTCCTGGCTCTCTTCGCACCCGAAGATCGCCAAAGTGAACTTCCCGGCGGATCCGAGCCACCCCGATGCGGCTACGGTGCGCCGGCTCTTGCCCGCCGGACTGTACGGCGCGATGATCAGCTTCGAATTGAAGGACGCGGGCCGCGACGAGGTCTTCGCGTTCATGGACCGTCTGAAATTGATCGTGCGCGCGACCTCTCTCGGAGACGTACACACGATGATGTTGTACCCGGCCATGTCATCGCACCGCGATGTCGCTCCGAAGCAGCGGCTGCGGCTCGGGATCACGGATGCGCTGGTCCGGTTGTCCGTCGGCATCGAAGCGAGCGACGACATCGTCTCGGATCTCAACCAGGCCTTGTGATCCGCAGCGAGGCTCCCTCCATCCTCAACGCAACGTCACAGAGCGGTTTGGGTCACGGGCTGCTAGCATCGCGAAGATTACAGGACAGGCCTTCTCTCCCGGACAACATCGCAGTATGATCGAGCCGAAAGGAGTTTCAGGTCATGAAACCTGAAGAGCGTGAGTTAGTGAAACGCGCGATCCTTGGAGGCG
This sequence comes from uncultured Acidobacteriota bacterium, assembly GCA_963720745.1. Classification (GTDB taxonomy): domain Bacteria; phylum Acidobacteriota; class Terriglobia; order Bryobacterales; family Bryobacteraceae; genus TMP-7. The sequence continues at coordinate 180,102 of CAVRGO010000004.1, read as the reverse complement.
TTGCGGCCACCCTGCTGCTGACGGTCCTAATGTACCTCGCCCCTCTTGCCGGACTACCGAACATAGATATGGCGGCGGCTATCGGCGGTTTCCTCGACCGCCCTGCCCTTCTCTTCACGGCGCGGTGGTGGGTAGGGCTGGCGGTGTTCGTGCTCGTGGGCATCGTGATTTCGCCGGTACTTTTTGTCCATCTGGCCCCTTGGTTGTACGGTCGCGGCTGGCTGCGCGGAGTCGAATGGGGATTGCTGCTGTGGGTTTTCGGCGGCGGCGGAGGGATGGTATACCTCGGCCTCGGTTTCCACGAGCCATTTGCGTCCCATCCCCAAATGAGTTCCCTCGCAAGCATTTTGGGTAATTTTGCCTACGGTGCGGTATTGGGCTGGCTGACCACGGAGGCCGCTCGCCGCTTCCGGGAGCGAACAGCCGCCGGGGTGCAGCGGCCTGCCGAATCTCACTGAAACGACAGACCCGAGCTCATCCGGGGCTATACTAAAAAGACCGTCAATGCTGACGAACTGGGAGATGCGGGTACGCAGTTCACGATCAGTCGGGCAGCCCACCCACCTAAGGGCTACGTATACGGAAAAATAGTCGAAGGAAACTGCTTATTCAGTACTAGGGTTCCCTTAGTTCAGAAATAGGTGTGATCTCGATCCCATTTTTTTGGCAGACCTGAATTGAATCGAGTACTAGAACCATTTAGAATCAAGTCGGGGTTGAAGAATCCGTCATGGAAAACAGTTTCACGGGCCAAGATCATAGCGACGACGATGCTAACGTTCCCGATAAGCGCAAAAAGTCTATCCGGATTGTCATCGCCGATGATCACCCAATCGTTCGCGACGGCTTGAGAAAGTTGCTTGCGCTCGAAGACGACTTTGCGGTCGTTGGCGAGGCGGGTGACGGTCGTGAAGTCCTCGAGCGCGTTCAAGAACTCGAACCGGACGTGCTGCTGTTAGACCTGCGGATGCCCAACCTGGACGGTCTGTCCGCTTTGCAGGCGCTGCAGCAGTCAAACAAAAACACGAAGGTCATTGTTCTCACGGCGTCGGAAGACAAAAACGAGTTCGTACAGGCTATGAAACTCGGCTGTTCGGGGATCGTGCTCAAGCAGACGGCACCCGACCTCATCGTGAAGAGCATCCGCAAAGTGAACGCAGGTGAAATCTGGCTCGATTCGCATACGACAGCCGCGGTGATGCGGCAGTTCGCTGCGCCGGGCGACATTGTCGCGTCGGGTCAGGGCAAGACTCGCGAGCGTTCGCCGCTGAGCCAGCGCGAGCGTGAGATTGTGGCGTTGGTGGCGCAGGGATACAAGAACAAGGAAATGGCCGAGAAGATGTTCATCAGCGAGCAGACGGTAAAGAACCACCTGCACAACATCTTCGACAAGCTCGGCGTTTCGGACCGTCTCGAACTCGCGCTCTACGCCATCCACAAAGGCCTACACCTGGCCAGCGAACGATAGCGCTCCTGTCCCTGTAAAGGCGAGCCTCTTCCAATCTGATCAAGGTTCTGGGAAGGCGAGGTACGCCTGATCAACGAGGTCCGGAGGAGCAAATGGAGTGGACGATACCCTCCTGAGAGATCAGGCCACCTCCGGAGTGGAGTCGGAGCCGGGCCGTGACAGTTCGAACGAACGGGTCACCCAGCGCGATTCGCCGATCTTATCGAGGAACAGGCGGTGAATGCGTTCATCCTGGGTCAACTCGGGATGAAACGTCGCGACCAGGTGGTGCCCCTGCTCGACCAGCACCGGGGTGTTCCGATAGCTCGCCAGCACCTTGGCGGACTTGCCGACGCGCCGGATAATCGGGGCCCGGATGAATACCGCTTCGATGTCCCGGTCCGTCAGCCGTCCGTTCTCGGGGTTGAGATGAACGATGCGACTATCGAGTTGCCTGCCATAGGCGTTCCGCTCCACGGCGATGTCCATCAACGCGAGGGAATCCTGCGACGGGTTGGCGACCTCTTTAGCCAGCAGAATCGCACCCGCGCAGGTGCCGAAGATCGGTTTCGAGCCGCCGAATTCCTTCAGCGGCTCGAACAGGTTCTCTTCTCGCAACAACTTCAACATCGTCGTGCTCTCACCGCCGGGGACGATCAGCGCATCGATGTCGCGCAACTCCGCGGCTTTGCGGACCTGGCGACTCTCGGCGCCCGCTCGCGCGAGCGCCTTTTCGTGCGCCTCAAAATCGCCTTGCAGTGCAAGAACGCCGACTCTGGGCTGCCGTTTCATTACCAGCCACGCGTCTGAAGCAGTTCGGTTTCGGCCATTTGCCGGACATCCAGGCCAGGCATCGCCTCCCCGAGTTCCTCGCTTGCTTCAAGCAGCTTCGCCGGATCGTTGTAGAACGTCGCCGCCTTGACGATCGCACGAGCGCGCGTTTCCGGATCCGACGACTTGAAAATACCCGACCCGACGAACACCGCTTCCGCGCCAAGCTGCATCACGAGTGCCGCATCCGCCGGCGTTGCGATGCCACCCGCCGAAAAGTTGGGAACCGGGAGTTTGCCGTTTTCCGCGACGTACTCCACCATCTCCAGCGGAGCCTGCAGTTTCTTCGCCTCCGCCATCAGTTCCTCTTTTCCGAGGACCGTGAGTTGTTTCATCTCCTTCACGATCGTCCGGATGTGCCGCACGGCCTCGACGATGTTGCCCGAACCGGCCTCGCCTTTCGTGCGAATCATCGCCGCACCTTCGGCGATCCGGCGCAGCGCCTCGCCCAGGTTCCGCGCGCCGCACACAAAGGGCACTTTGAAACTTCGCTTGTCGATGTGGTGCTCCTCATCGGCAGGCGTCAGGACTTCGCTCTCGTCGATGTAATCCACTGCCAGCGCTTCTAAAACCCGCGCCTCCGTGAAGTGCCCGATCCGCGCCTTGGCCATCACGGGAATGCTCACCGTGGCCATAATCTCTCGAATGACGCGGATCGCCGCCATGCGGGCGACGCCGCCTTCTTTCCGGATATCGGCCGGTACCCGTTCCAGGGCCATCACCGCGGAGGCACCGGCCTTTTCGGCGATGCGCGCCTGTTCGGCGTTCGTCACGTCCATGATCACGCCGCCTTTCAGCATCTCGGCGAGACCGACCTTCAGGCGAAACTGCTCGTCCATAAACATTTGCTCTTTGCTCCTAATAGAATCCGCTATACCAACGCCGGCTCGGGTTCGGTGTCCAGCGCCGAACGCAGGCGGCGCGTTTCTTGCGAGAAGATGCGTCCCAGTACCGCAACTCCTTTTTCGATCTGCTCCGGCGTGAGGCCCGCAAAACTCAAGCGCAACGATGTCCGGTGCTCCCGCGCCACCGCGAAGTACCGCCCCGGCAAGTATCCAACGCCCTCCCGCTGAATGCGCCCGAGCAACTCGGACGTGTCCACCGGGTCCTGAAATGTCACCCAAACGCTCATCCCGCCTTGCGGCTTCGTGAACGACGCAAAACCTGCGAAATGCCGCTCGCACGCGGCGAGTACTGCCCGCAACCGCTCTCGTCCCGCTTCCAACATCCGGCCCCGGTGAGCGGCCAGGCGACCCGATTCGGCGAAGCGCAGCAACACCGCCTGCGACAACTGATCGCTGTGCAGGTCGCACCACTGCTTGGCCTCGGCAATGCGGCGCGTCACCTCGCGAGGCGCGATGATCCAGCCCACTCGAAGTCCCGGAAAGGCTGTCTTCGAGAAACTCCGCAACAGAATCGAATCGCCGGTGGTGTCCAGTTCCTTCAAGGTCGGCGTTCGCTCGCCTTCGTACCGCAGATCGCCGTAGATGTCGTTCTCCACCAGTACCACCCGATGCTCGCGAACCATTCGCAACAGCGTACTTCGCGCAGCGGCGGAGAGCGTCGTCCCAGTGGGATTTTGGAACGATGAAGTCACCACCAACACTCGGGGGCGCTCCGTCTTCAAGACTCGCGCCAGAGAGTCCAGGTCGATTCCGTCCAAGCCAACCGGAACACCAACCACTCTCGCGCCTCCAGCGGCAAATGCGTTCCGCAAGCCGGGATAAACCGGATCCTCTAGTGCCACGGCGTCTCCGGGCGCAACCAACGCCCGCTGAATCAGATCGATCGCCTGCTGGCAGCCGCTGGTGACGATCACGTCGTCGCCGGCGTGCGCCGTTCCTTCGTGCCGGGCGTTATCGAGAAGATACCGCCGCAATGCAGGGTACCCGGCCGGCGAGCCGAGTTGGAGAATCCCAGCCGCCTCCGGGCTGGCGATCACTTCCTGGCATGACGTTCGAAAATCGGAGAGTGGGAACAGCAACTCGGATGGCCTTGACGAGACGAAACTGATCTCCCCATCGCCAACGAAGGCGGGGGCTGAAGGTCCGGCGGTGAGGGCCTCCTGCCAATTGATCCGGCCCAACCCCGCGGTGGAGGGTGTATGATAAATTACGAAGCTACCTCGCCCGACATGACCGGCTACCAAGCCGTCCTGGATCAGCAAATCGTACGCCGAGGAAATGGTTGCCCGGTTCAGGCCAAGTTGACCAGCCAATTCACGAGTGGCTGGTAGACGCTCGCCGGAACGTAACTCGCCCGAAATGATTGCCGAGCGCATCTGCTCGTACAATTGCCGGTAGAGTGGGAACTCGGCTTTTTCGTCTAGATGGATTACCGGCAGCATGCCAATTCATCCATCACCGTACCATTTTGGACTGGTGCGCTGCAAGCCCGAATACGCTTGATCAGAACAACCCGCGTTTACCCGCCACCCAATCGTCCCACTGCCCGAACGCGCGCATCTGCTGATCGAGGCGGGTTCGCACGAGAAGTTGCTGTACCTCGCTTCGCGACTGACGCGGCGCCGGAACCGCTTCCATCTCGGCAAGATGATCGACTACCGCCGAGATCGCCGCTGCCGTGTTCTTTTCCTCGGCGATGTTCGAGCGCTCGGTCACGTCGGATTCGGCATGGTAATCCGCAAGATACGTTGATGCATCCTGAATCGCCACCAGGTTCGGGATACCCGAAAGCAGGAAATCGAAGTTGTCGGTACCGTCGAGCGCGTCCCGTGCATGATCGTTGGCCTGGAGGCCCGCGGCCGACAAGGCGTCGTCGATGGGTTTGCGTAACTCGTCTCGACCGTTCAAAAAGAACCCGGTCATTTTTCCGGATCCGGTGTCGGCGATCACAACGGCGACGTGGCGGTTCAACTCTTTCCGGTGTCGCGCAACGTAACCTGCCGAACCCCACATCCCTTGCTCCTCGCCGGTGAACAGAACGAACCGAACCGTGCGCCGGGGGCGAACTCCTAATTCGCTAAAACCGCGCGCGATGTCGATGACCATCGCGGCATTTACACCGTTGTCTTCGGCGCCGGTTCCCAAGTCCCACGAGTCGAGATGCGCCCCCAGAAGCACGACCTCATCCGGCTTTTCGCGCCCCCGAATCTCTGCAACGACATTGTTATCCGAAAACGGTCCACCGGTCCGGTTCGCCAGTTTCAGCCGCATGCGCACGGGTCCGAGCTTTGCAAGCCTCCCGATGCGCTCCGCGTGCTCGCGCGAAATTACCGCCGCCGGCATCGACTCCAGCGAACCATTGCCGGTCATGGGGTGCCGGTACAGCAACCCGCGCAGCCGGGTGGACTCCATGAGTAGCGCCGCCGCGCCGGCCTTATGAGCCCCGGCGAGGATACCGGCGTTGCGCAGGTACTCCGCGAAAAGGTCGTCGAGGGTCTTCATCTCGCGGCTGTGCACCAGCACAACGGCGCCCCGCGCCGCATTCGCGATGCGGTCGAAATCCTCGGTCGAACCCTCGCCCGCATCGACGACATTCGCCTCCACGACGCCCTTGGTCGAGGCCGTGAATGGCGCTGCGGCTACGCGCACCGGAAACGCTACAGGTTGAAGCACCGCCGCTTCGCTGGTCTCGCCGAGCCAGAGATTCGGCACCGTGAAGGATTCCAAACGAACGTCCTGAAGGCCGGCCGCTTTGAACTTCTTCACAGCCCACTGCTCCGCGCGTTTGCATGCGTCGGAACCGGTCGGACGCCCGCCGATTCCATCGCACAGTTCGCTCAAGTCGCGCGCGAGCGGCGTCTCGCCAACTGCACGCTTGCTCAGGCGCACCGCGTCCGGATCGGACGCGAGTAGAATGCACGACAGAACGCAGCAAACAACCGCAGGCTTACTGATCATGGCGGTAGACGGTTCCCTCTTTCATCACGAACTTCACTTTTTCGGTAGCGTGGATATTCTCGAGCGGATTCCCCGGGACCGCGACGACATCCGCCAGTTTGCCCGTTTCGAGCGTCCCAACACGGGCTGCGATGCCGAGCAGTTCCGCATCCACTGCGGTCCCGGCTTTCAAAGCGTCCGCCAGCTTCATGCCGTGTGCCACTAATTGCGCAAATTCCTCGCCGTTCCGTCCGTGCGGATAGACGCCCGCGTCCGTCCCGAGTCCGACGCGCACGCCCTGCGCAATCGCTTTGCGCGCCATGGCATCGATGGCTGCGATTGCGGCCTTCGCCTTCGGCAGAACCGCCGGCGGAATGTACTGCCCTTTCGCGAGTTGTTCGCGGAGGCCCTGCGAAGCCATCAGCGTGGGGATGAGATACGTACCCCGGGCTTTCATCATTTCGAGCGCTTCATCGTCGGCGAATGTGCCGTGCTCGATCGAGTCGATGCCTGCGCGAATGGCGCGCTTGATTCCCTCGGCACCGTGCGCGTGTGCGGCGGCCTTTCGCTTTAGCGCGTGGGCTTCGTCCACCAGCGCGTTCAACTCCGCCTGCGTCAACTGAGGGGAATCGACATCGTCGGATTCCGACAAAACTCCGCCCGTTGCGCAAACCTTGATAACGTCCGCCCCGTATTTGATGTTGAATCGGACCAGAGCTCGCATAGCGTCGGGCCCCGTGCCGATACCGTCTTCGATACCGCTCTCTCGCCCGAACTGCCCGTACCGATAGCCGCCCGTGGGATCGCAGTGGCCGCCGATCGCGCCGATTGCGTTCACCGACACGAGCATCCGCGGGCCGGGCACCTTGCCATTGCGTATCGCGTTGCGCAGGCCTACATCCACGAACTCCGTTGCGCCGAGATTCCGAACCGTCGTGAATCCGGCCATAAGAGTCGTGCGAGCGATCGCCGCGGCGTCCAGGGCCTTCTCGGCGGTTGTCTTTTTCATCGAATCGATCTCCGATTGTTTGTAGTCAACCGGGTAGTCGTAGGTGATGTGGGTGTGGGCGTCCATAAACCCGGGCAGCAGGGTCGCGTCGCCGAGGTCGATCACCTCAGCGCCCGGCGGAGTTTCAACTGCCGACCCCACGGAAGCGATGTCGGTTCCTCGAACGACTATAAATGCCGGCGAAGTCAGCGCGTCGCGCCGGCCGTCGAATAGATGCGCCGCCTTGAGAACTACGGTGCGCGGACCCTCGTCGCCGCGCACAATGAACGCTACCGCGGCGCACACGAGTACCGCAAATGGCAGGACCTTCTTCATGCGATGCAGTGTAACCCGCCCGCGTGCCTCGCGTAAAATCATAACTTGGCTTCGCGTGCACCTTCCCCTTCGAGCCCCGGCGCTTCGCCGGCCTGGCGCATCGCCGCAGGGCTGTGCGTCCTGGCTGCCGTCTACATGGCGGCGGGGTGGCCGCTGATGAAGAAACTCGGCATCGAGGCGGATGAAGCCATGCTCGGCAACGGGATTTACGAGCGCGCCGCTCCCTGGTACTCATGGCACCTGTTCGGCAACGAAATTCCTGTGATGCTGATCACGTACCTGGGCGCGCTGAAGACGTGGATCTATAACGGAATCTTCGCGATCTGGCATCCCTCGGCAGTCTCATTGCGGTTGCCCACGATGCTGCTCGGCGTCCTGACCATCCTGCTGTTCTTCCAATTTCTCGATAGCGTGATCGGACGTGCCGGTGCATGGATCGGCGCTGCGCTGCTCGCCACCGACCCGAGTTTCATCATCACCGAACCCGTCGATTGGGGCTTCGTCGCCATCCAACAGGCGCTCAAGTTGGGCGCGCTCGTCTCGCTCATCGCGTTCCATCGCCGCCCCAGCCGGTTGAAACTCGCCGGAGCCTTCTTCCTGTTCGGCCTCGCCATGTGGGACAAAGCCGTGTTCTCGTGGGTGCTTGCGGCCGTCGTCATCGCGGGGACTCTAGTGTTCTGGCGCGAAGTTCGTTCGCACACCTCGGCTGAAAACATCGTGGCGGCGGTGGGCGGTTTCGTCGCGGGTTCGCTGCCGCTTCTCATTTACAACATCGCGCGTCCGCTCGAAACCCTTCGGGCCAGCGCGAGGTTCTCCACCGATGCCGCACTCGGCAAGTTGTACCTGCTCAAGCGGACAATCGATGGGAGCGCCGCCTTCGGTTTCATCACCGCCCGGGATCCCGGGCCGCACCCGGGCGCGCCGCACAGCCTGATTCAACACGCCGGATTCTGGATCAACGGCCTGTTCGGAGCACCGACGACTACATGGACAGCCATCGCCCTCGTCGTGGCGATCGTCGCGGTTGCGGCTCTGTGGGAAAGGATCGAGCAGCGCGCTGTGTCCTTCGCTCTACTTGTAATGCTATTCACATGGGCACAGATGTTCCTTACCACCGGCGCCGGCGCCGCTCTGCATCACGTCATCCTGCTGTGGCCTTTTCATCTGTTGGTGATCGCCGCTGTAATCGTGTCCGCGGCGCGCTTCGCCGGGCGATACAAAACGCACGTTATCGTCTTAATCGCGGCAATGCTCGTATTCTCGAATCTGCTGGTTGCGAACCACTATTTCGTGGCGCTCGTCCGGAACGGCCCATCGGTACGTTGGACAGACGCGTTTCCGCTCCTGAATGCCTGGCTGTACGATGCCCACGCCAAGCATATAGAGATTGTGGACTGGGGCATTCTCGAAACGCTCAATCTCGTATCGGAAGGCGAATTGCCTGTGGAAGACGCAAGCACCCTCTTGAGAGCGCCGGATGCGAACGAGATCGCGCGCAGATTGCAGGAGCCAGAAACGCTTTGGGTGACTCACGGCGATGGATACGAGATATGGCCCGGTGTCAGCGCTACCCTCGACCGAATCGCATCCCGTCTCGGATATTCGAAGGAACTTCTACAAACCATCCACGATCGTAATGGGAGACCCATCTTTGACATCTTCGGATTCCGCCGCGGAACAACCTGAAACCGTCGCGTTCGTCTGCAACATCTGCGGCCGGGAAAATCGCGCGCCGCAGTCCGCTTTCGGACGTGAGACTTCAAGTTGCGCCTCTTGCGGCTCCACCGTTCGCACCCGCGCCATCGTGTACATGCTGGCTCGCGAACTATTTGGAATGGATATTGGGCTTCCCGATTTCCCGCGCCTGAAAAGTCTGCGTGGGATCGGGATCAGCGATTCCGCCGATTATGCGGAGCGGCTGGCGGAGAAATTCGACTACCGCAACACGCATTACCACAAGGATCCCGCGTTCGATATCACAAACGTTCCGGAGAGCGAGCTTGGAACTTATGACTTCCTGATTGCCAGCGAAGTCTTTGAGCACGTCGCGCCTCCGGTGGAGACCGCTTTTCGCAACGCGTGCAGTCTGCTGAAACCCGGGGGCCTTTTCTTTTTCACGGTTCCGTACACGCTCGACGAAAGGACAACCGAGCACTTTCCCGATCTGCACGATTACGGCATCGCTCAACTTCGCGACACGTACGTGCTGGTGAACCGGACGCGCGACGGGCAATTGCAAGTATTTGAAGACCTCGTGTTTCACGGAGGCGCCGGATCAACCCTCGAAATCCGCCGCTTCACGGAGCGCGACCTCCGGGCGCTGTTCCTCGCGAACGGATTTCGCGGGGTTCAACTCTACTCCGGCAGCGTCGTGCCGTTCGGCATCTGCCACCGGGAGACCTGGTCGTTGCCGATGACGGCGCGGAAGGATCCATTCGCGCTCAAGGTGGGCGCAATTGCCGAACTGCTCGAACAGTCAATATCCGCTCGAAAGGCGCTCGAAGCTTATTCGGCGGCGCTCCAATCCGAACATGAGCGCTTCGTGGGATGGGCGAACGGCAAGATCGACGCCATCGAACGGGAACTCGTGGAGCGAACCGGTTGGGCGCGGGACATTGAAAGTCGATTCGAGGAGCGTACCCGCTGGGCGCTCAGCCTGGAAAAAGACTTAGCCTCGCACGCGCAAGCCGTGCAACGTCTGCAGCGCGAATTGGAAGAGCGGCAGGCGGAAGTTGACCAACTTCGAGCGCAGGTGACACGGCTTCGCGGTGCCCGATGGACCAAGACCGGCCGTGCCGCCGGGTTCCTGAAAGACTAAACCACTGCGATCCCTCCGCTTGGTATGCGAAAGGGTAACATCGATGAGGCGCTCATGATTCGAATCGCAAACGGACAGGGATTCTGGGGAGATTCGCTCCAGGCGCCCATCGATCAGATTCGCGGTGGGCCGATCGACTATTTGACCCTCGACTATCTTGCCGAAGTCACCATGTCGATCCTCCAGAAGCAGCGCGCTCGCGATCCGCATGCGGGCTTCGCGCGCGACTTCCCGCCGCTGATCGAACAGGTTGGGCGCGACCTGGTGGACCGCAATATCAAGGTGATTGCGAATGCTGGCGGCGTGAATCCCGTGGCCTGCCGCAAAGCCGTTCGGGAAGCTCTAAGCCGTGCAGGCGTGGCCGGGAAGTTGCGAATCGGCATCGTTCAGGGCGACGACATTCTCGCTCGTCTCGATGAGTTGCTGGAATCGGGCATCGAGTTGAAAAATCTCGATACCGGCGAGCCGCTGTCCTCGGTCCGGGATCGCGTTCAAAGCGCGAATGCTTACCTTGGGGCTGCCCCGATGGTGAACGCACTCGCGCAAGGGGCGCAGATCGTGATTACGGGCCGGTGCTCCGATCCCGCCATGTCCATGGCCGCGGAAATCTTCGAGTTCGGATGGCGATGCGATGAATGGAATCTTCTGGCTGCAGGCGCAGTCGCGGGCCACATCATCGAATGCGGCGCTCAGTGTACCGGCGGCAACTGTCAGGTGGATTGGGAATCGATTCCGGATCTCACCGGCATCGGATACCCGATCCTTGAAGCGGATCGCGATGGAACCTTCACGATAACGAAGCACGACGGAACCGGAGGACGCGTGACGCGCGCGACCGTCACCGAGCAACTCCTGTACGAGATCGGGGATCCTCAGGCATTTTTGACCGCCGATGTGATTGCCGACTTCACTACGATTCGCCTCGCCGACGCGGGCACCGACCGAGTTCGCGTGAGCGGAATCGAAGGCCGTGCGCCGACTTCTTTTTACAAAGTTTCGATCAGCTACACGGACGGATTCCGTGCGATGGGAACAATGATCTACGGCTGGCCCGATGCATACCGCAAAGCCCAGGCTGCCGATCGCATTCTTCGGGAGCGCATGGAGCGGCTGGGGTTGACCTTCGAAACAATCCATACCGAGTACGTGGGCGCCAACGCTCTGCACGGAGAGCAACTTTCGGGCAAACCGCACGCCGATCTTCCGGAAGTGCTGCTGCGTGTCGGAGTGCGCTCCCACAACCGCGCTTCGGTCGATCGGTTCACGAAAGAGATCGCGCCACTCGCGCTGAACGGGCCTCCGGTCGTAACGTACGTGGGAGGCCGGCCAAAGGTTGAAGAGGTCGTGGCGTTCTGGCCGGCTCTGATCCCCAAGACGGCCATTCGTACCGAGGTAACCGTCACGGAGGGCTAAATGCCGAGAGTCGAACTTCGATCCATCGCCCACGCCCGCTCCGGCGATAAGGGGAACACCGTCAACATCGGGCTGATTGCACTTGCGCCCGATTATTATCCAATTCTCGTGGAGCAGGTTACGCCGGAACATGTAAAGCGACACCTCGCGCAATTGTGCGACGGCCCCGTTGAGCGTTTCGAACTGCCGAACCTTTATGCGATGAACTTCCTGCTGCACCGAAGCCTCGATGGCGGCGGCACCCGGTCGTTGCGAATCGATGCACAGGGGAAGACGTACAGCGCCGCGCTGCTCCGGATGTGGGTCGATGTTCCATAAACTTCTGTACCAGGTAGATGGCGCGGTTGCGCGGGTCACCTTGAACCGCCCGGAGAAGCGCAACGCGCTCGATCCGGAACTGGTGGCGGAACTCGAATCGGCAATCGTACAGGCCGACGAGGATTCTGCGGTTCATGTGATCGTCATCGCCGGGGCGGGCAAGGACTTCTGTTCGGGCGCCGATCTTGCGTCGGTGGCACAAATCGCCGAATCGGGCGTGCTCGCCAACATTGCGGATGCCCGAAGCCTGGCGAAGGTGTTCCTGGCGATTCGCGCGGCGTCGAAGCCAGTAGTCGCGGCGGTCCGGGGCCGAGCGCTCGCGGGCGGATGCGGACTCGCGACGGCCTGCGACGTGGTCCTCGCCTGCGAATCGGCGCAGTTCGGCTACCCCGAAGTGAATATCGGATTCGTTCCGGCCATGGTGATGGCGATCCTGCGCCGGGCGGTATCCGAAAGGGCCGCATTTGAGCTGGCGGTGGGCGGTGCAATCATCTCTGCATGGCGCGCCCGCGAACTCGGGCTGGTGCATCACGTGTATGACGACGAGCAGTTCGATGAACTCTCGGCTGCCTACATTCTGAAGCTCGCGAGCAAACCCGCCACGGCGGTGGCGCTCACAAAAGAGTTGCTGTATCGCACCGACGCGCTTTCGTTCCAGGCCGCGATTGAAGCGGGAATAGAGACGAATGCCGTCGCTCGCATGACCGATGCCTTCAAGCAGGGCATAAGCAAGTTCCTGAATAAAGCATGAACCGCGCTCTCGAAGGGACTCGCGTTCTCGACCTGACCCGCCTGCTTCCAGGCGCCCTGGCAACACAGTACCTCGCCGACTTCGGTGCGGACGTGATCAAGATCGAGCAGCCCGGCGTAGGCGACTACGCTCGACGTTTGTTCACGAAGGGCGGCGAAAACCCCGTGTTCACTTCAACGAACCGGGGAAAGCGCAGCATAGCCATCGACCTGAAGCACGAAGCGGGTCAAACTGTTCTCCTCGCTTTGGTGCGCACGTCGGACGTCCTGGTGGAAAGTTTCCGGCCGGGCGTAATGGATCGCCTGGGCCTTGGCTACTCCCGCCTGTGTGTCGAAAATCCGCGTCTCATTTACGCCGCCCTGACCGGCTATGGGCAGGATGGCAGTATGCGAGACGCAGCGGGTCATGACCTGAACTATTTGGCGATGGGCGGGGTCCTCGATCTGATCGGGGAAAGAGGGAGTCCGCCCGTCGTACCCGGTGTCCAGATTGCCGACATCGCAGGGGGCGCGATGCAGACCGCGCTCGGAATCCTGCTCGCGCTGGCCGCTCTCGAGCGGACCGGGGCCGGACAGTTCGTCGATGTCAGCATGACTCGCGGCAGCGCGGGACTTCTGACGATACCGCTCGCGCACGGAGCCAAAGCGGCACGCGGCGAAGGAATTCTGGGCGGCGAGTATGCCTGCTATTCCGTTTACCGCTGCGCGGATGACCGCTATGTCGCGGTCGGCGCACTGGAACCGAAATTCTGGAGCGCATTGTGCCAGGCTCTCGACCGGCCCGACCTGGTTGGCCGACAGTACGAGCCGGACCAGTCATCGCTGAAAGCGGAGCTTTGCAAGTTATTCGGTGAGCGCGGCGCTTCGGATTGGATCGAGCGCCTCACGCCCTACGATTGTTGCGTTACACCGGTCCGCACCGTTGCCGAGGCGGCGGCATGCGATTGGCTTCGTGCCGGCAAGCCGTCCCCTGGATTATCGGCAACGCCGGGAGAGCGGGGCTCGCGCGCACCGGCTCTCGGCGAACACACACGCGAAGTGTTGTTGAGAAGCGGGTTGTCCGACGTGGAAATCGAGGCGTTATTTGGTCAGGGCGCGGTCGCATGACGAACCCCCGTTGCAACGAACGCGAGTTACTTGTCTTCGTACGTAATGTCGGATTGCGCGCCGAACTTGCGGTAATTCCGAAACTCGATGCGGTTTCGCGTGCAGTAATTTGAACTGCGCTGGCAACTCAGCACCTCGGCATCTGTCGGGAGCAGAAAGCTCTGCGTAGCCGCCAAGCGGACGCTCTCATAGTCGATCGCGGTCTCCACCGTGTCCAGCGGGAACAGTTGCGGAATGCTCCGCCCCTGCATCTCGATGCGCAGTGCGCGGCCGGTTTCCTTGTCGATCCACACGGTTCCTTTGTAGGCCGGATAGTACAACTGGGACGGAAGCTCGACACGCCAGTGCGAGCGTTCCCTCGGCACTTCGTACCGGAAGGTGACCGCGACCCGGCCTGCGATATTGTCCGAACCTCCGCGATGGAAGATCGCGGCGGTGGCGGGTGAAAGCAGGTCCATGAGGATGCTGTTGAACTCACCGGTCGAGGTGGAACCTCCGCCGATCTCGTCCATCGATGACTTGACGGCTTTGCCGCCCACCTTGATGTTCTTATAGCTCTCGTGCCCGTCCTCATACGCCACGTCGGCCGTGACGACGTCGAGGGCATCCCATCCCCGTTTCGCATCTTCAGTCTGGTAACGGGTAGTGGTTTGGGCGCAGAAGAAGTTAGGCAGCGAACCCACGTATGAGGCCGCTACATTCTTCGCCTTCTGGATCAGTTCATCTTCCTGCGGAGTTTCAGGCGGCGGTTCCGGAGTTTTCGCGACCGCCGGCGGGACTTCCGGCGCAGACTTCGTCAGGATTGCAGGCCCGGTTCCAGAGGCCGCGCCGGACTCGGAGGCGGCGTGCCGGTGCGGTTTTGGAACGCCGCGGCGTAGCACAGGCGGACCCGGATCGTCGGGATCGGACGGAGCATCCGGCGGGCGCATCGTGGTGGTGGGGCGATCATCGGCTGCTGCCGCGGTTTCCTGCGCCGGTGGTTCGCTCGCTTCTTTCGGATTGGCTGCGGCGGCGTCCGCGGTCTTCTGGTCGTTCCGGTGAAGGCGCGGCCGGCCGTCTGCATCCTTTGCGGGCGCGGCACTCGCGGGACCCGCAGCGGATGCTATGTGGGGCAGGTCCCAATTCGCGCGCGCCTCGGCGCGATCTTCCGCTGTGCCTTCTTTGTCATACCGTACGGCGGTAGCGGTGAAATGATCGTCCGTATCGGAGGTCGAATCCACCTGGATCTGATCGCCCAACTGCCACTGCTTCGGGTCCACGTCCTTGTCTTCTTTCCGGAACGTGGTTCTATCGGTGATGCGATACCAGACGATGCGATGGTCGTCGGCCTGGATCACCAGGAGATTCGGCGCATACCGGCGGAGGATTCCGTACGTCGTGGTGATGATCGCCTCTTCAGCCTTGCTGCCTCGCCGGGACGAAGCAGGACCACGCGAGCGCGGAGTCCGGCGCGAGGGGTCGTCGCCAGGGTAGCGTGGATAACGCCCCGGGTACTGATCGGGAGGGTATCCGCCAGGTGGATATCCTCCAGGCGGGTACCCGCCCGGTGGATACTGGCCCGGGTACTGCGCTAGCAGGGGCAGCGCGGCGACTACAATCATCCACACACACTTCATACGTCCTCTAACACTGACGCCGCGCGCGGGTCGCGCAGGTACGCTGGTTCGGCAGCGTTTACACGACACTCTGCTTCACTGCTATTGCGATCCAGCAAATGCTGTGCAGGCGAAGCTCGCCGCCGGGTTCCTTCTCGAACCGCTGCAACGCGCTACGAACCGCAGCGGATACAGCCTGTTCGCCGAAAATCTCGGCAGCCCTCCGGCTTCCCCCGGCCGCCATCATTCCGCGGACCGCCGCCTCCAAATTCGGGTAGGTTGAATCGTGCTCGACTTCCTTGATCCCTTCGAGTTTGAGGTCGGCGACCGAGGCGACAATTCCCTCCAAATTCTCGCGTGACGATAAGGCGAACGGACCACCGGCGGGTCGTTTGGGGAAGAGCGCAAATATCGCTTCCGTAACCGTGCTCATGTCGTTTCCGCCCGGATCGCCGTGCACTGCCAGAACGATGCGGCCGCCCGCCCGGCAGACCCGCCCTAACTCGTGCGCGGCCACCTGCGGATTCACCGTGTACTGAAGCGCGTTGACGGATATCGCGGCATCGAATTTCCCATTCGGGAAGTGAATATCTTCGAGTTCACCGATGCGCAGGTCCAACTTGGGAAATCTCTCGCGCGCAACGGTGATCATTTTGACGGACGGATCGATGCCGTACACCTCCGCGCCCCGCTCGGCCGCGAGCCCGAGGGCGCCGCCAGTGCCGCAGCCGGCATCGAGGATGATCATACCTGGGCCTACGTGCGCCGCATCCAGAACGGCGTCCCACACCTCCCGATATGCCGATTCCTGCATCTCTGCCCAGTCTTGGGCAGCGTAACCCCACAAGTCACCTTGGCGCGCTGCCGTGTCACTGAGTTCTCTCACGCACAATTCCTTTCTCGAACATAGATATCGCTAGCCCCGTCAGTATGACTACGACGCAGCCGATAACGTTGTACCAGAGGAACGAAATGTGAGTGAAGCGGTTAGCGGCGAAGATGGCAGCCTCCCCGGCGATTACGCCGTAAAAGGCGCCGTTCGCTCCTACACTCTTGAAAGCGAACGCAAGCACGAACACGCCCAGCATGCCGCCGTAAAACAACGAGCCCACCATGTTTACAGCTTCGATGAGAGCGCCGAAACTAGATCCGTAGCTGGCGAATCCGATGGCATACAGGCCCCAGAACGCGGTCGCGAATTTGGATATCAAAAGATAGTGCGAATCCGATGCGTCACGGCGGACGTATCGCCGGTACACGTCGATCACGCTGACGGTGGCCAGAGAATTGATCTCACCCGACGTGGCCGACATCGCGGCTGAAAAGATCACCGCAATCACCAGGCCCACGACACCGACCGGAAGGTAGTGCATGACGAATGAAAGAAAGATGTAGTTCGTGTCGTTGAATCCCGGAGTTTTGGTGACGTTAGCAGCCAGTTCGGCTCCCGCTTTTCGCGCAGCCTCCATCTCGTGCTGCGTGGCCCGATAGTGTGCCGCACTCGCTTGGAACCGTCGTTCATCTCCCGAGTGCTGCGCCGAGATCAACTCGGAGGCAGCGGCGCGGCGCGATTCGAAAGCCGCCGAGTATCGGGATTCAATGGTGGGATACTCCGGCGCCGCCTCGATTTGTTTCATCGCGACCGGCTGAAACAGTACCGGCGCTTTTTCGAACGTGAAGAAGACAAACACCATGGCGCCAATGAACAGGATGAAGAACTGCATCGGTATCTTCGCCATGGCGTTGAAGATGAGGCTCAGGCGGCTTTGGCCGATGGACTTGCCGGTCAGATAGCGCTGCACCTGGCTCTGATCCGTGCCGAAATAGGCAAGTGCCAGGAACGTTCCACCGATTAATCCGCTGAAGAGGTTATACCGGTCGTCCCAGTCGAGCTTGATCGTTACGGGGTTCAGCCGTCCGGAAGCGCCGGCCACCGTGAGCGCATCCCGGAAGGAGACATCGGGCGGCATCAGCCAGATCGCCACCCCGAGCGCCAACACGAGGGCCGCCAGGATCACCACCATCTGCTGCACGTCGGCCCAGGTTACGGCTTTAATTCCGCCGAGAGCGGTGTAGGTGATCACCAGACCGCCCATTAGCAGCGTGGTTATCCGGTCCGGCAGTCCGAGAACGACAGACAACACGACGGCGGGCGCGTACAAGGACAGCCCCGCTCCGAGCCCTCTCTGGATGAGAAAAATGATGCTCACCACCGCCCGCGTCTTCGAATCGAAGCGTTGCTCCAGGTACTCGTAGGCGGTGTAGACTTTTGCGCGGTGGAAGATGGGAACCGCGGTGGCCGACAGCACCACCATCGCGAGCGGCAGTCCAAAGTAGAACTGCACGAATCGCATGCCGTCGATGTAGGATTGCCCGGTGGTGGAGATGAACGTGATGGCGCTGGCCTGCGTAGCCATGATCGACAGCCCCATGGCGTACCAGGGCATCGTCTTTCCGGCGAGCAGATACTTATTGACGGTCCCGGACCCGCGGCCGCGCCACAGGCCGTAGGAAACGATGAACAGCAACCATGCGCAGAGTACAGCCCAGTCCAGGGCTCTCACGGCGCGAACGCCCTGGTAAAGATGTAAAACAGCCCGATGAGACAGGCGAGATAAATCAATACCAGCGCGTACACGCGAGACCAGCGCCCCAGAAAGGGAGGCGGTTCATCGATAACGTGTTTCTCCTCGATTTCCGGATCACCGTGCACTGGCGAGCACCTTTCCCGCGCTCAGGAAGTTCGCAAAGAGCCGATAGGCTCCGGGTACTCCCGCGGGCAGCTCGCGGAACCACGAATAGGCAGAGAATACGTAGGCACCCTTTCCGTATTTCGCTACCAGGGTTCCTCCCGCGAGTGGTTTCTCGCCGGGATCATGGGATTCGAATAGCGTCGTGTATTTGTCGTCCCATTGGGAGGCGAAGTACAACCCGCGTTCCTGGATCCAGCCGTTAAAGTCCGCTTCAGTAATCTCATTCGGCGCGTGCAGCAGCGGATTGCTCGAATTCGGAAAAGTGACTGGCGCCTCTTCCACCGTGACCCGGTCGCGCGAGATTCGAATCGGGTATGGCCCGATACCTTCAAGTGCGGCTGGATTGCCTCCGCCGAATCCGCCCTCGAGCACGTTGTACTGCACGACGAGCGTTCCGCCATTCTGCATATAATCGAGCAGACGCTGGCGGTTCGCCTTCAGATCGGTCCGCACATTCCACGCCCGCACACCCGTAACGATGGCGTCGAATTGCGATAAGTCGGATTTCGCGAGGTCGCCCGGCGAAAGCAATGTGACATCGCAGCCGATCTGCCGCAGCGATTCGGGCACGTCGTCGCCCGCGCCCATCACGTACCCGACTCGCGTGGCGAGGTTCTTCACGGGCACCGCCACGGCTTTCGACAACGCGGATGGAAACAGCGTCTGGGGCCGAATGTGCTCGTAATCGATTACGTCCAGACCCGAGTCCATCGACTTTCCGTTTACCGTTGCGACGGCCTTCAACCGGGTCTGTCCTTGCTGCGGCGGGTTGACCGCGAACGACAACACCTTCTGGTCGCCCGGACCCAGCGAAAACTCCGCCCGTTCGGGAGTGACTCGCCACCCATCGGGAGCCGAGAGTTGCAGCGCCCCCGACTCCGCACCAGCATTCGATTTCACCGGGACCTCGATGTGCCGGGCAACCCCGTTCGCGAAAACGAGCGCGTTTTCGGGCATCCCGATAGAGACGGCGGGCACGACCTCGAGGGGACGCACCAACTCACCCCTGGCCCGGTCCACGTACCGCCGTCGAACGGGACGCTCGAGGGTAATCGTCTCGCCATCCACACTCACGGTGAATTCGGCCTCGAGCAACGGCGGATTTTCCGGCAAACCTTCGAGCGTCTGTGCCGGAATCGGATAGACTTCCCTGCCGTTTCGCGGAAGCTTCAGCCAATAGGGTTGGGTATAGGTCTCATTCGGGGAGATGTTCCACTTGGTCTGGAGCGAGAGGGGAATGTTGTCTTGCAGGGCCTTGTCTATCGTCAGCGGTTCGGGTTTCGTCACCGCCGTGCCGGTCCAACGTACGGCCTCCGCATGTACCTGAGCGGGAGTGCGGCTGATGATCGAAATCGCGATGGGCAATTCGGAGCCCGGCGTGGCCGAAGCCCGCTCGGCGTTGGCATCCACCCAGATTCCGGCGCACAGGGCGATGGTCTCATCGATCTCGCGCGACTTCTTTCGCGCCCAGAAGTCCTTCAGTCCGGCGACGATGCGCCGCGCTTTGAGAAGCGCGGGGAGTGCCTTTTCAGGATGCTCGGGCGTATAGTCCCGATTGGCCTCCGCCACCAGTGCTCCCACGGGCTCTCCACCTGCCACGCGCGCCCAGGTTGTATCGATACCGTCGAAGACATCGTGCTTCGCCGGATCACCTTCGATCGTCACGAAAAACTGCTTCATCGATCCAACACGCTCGGACGAACCCATCGCCTGGCTGCGATGCATGCTGCGGCTCATCCCGGCAATCTGACCGTAGCTGTAGCCGAGCACCGGGTTGTAATCGCCGGCATCGAGTTCCACGCGGCCGCCGAGCGCCGAGGCTTCGCGCTCCTGCTGCGCGGTGAATGAGAATACGTTCCACATCAGACGCTTGGCCTGCCACGGCTGGACCCACTCCAACTGCTCAGGGAAACGTTTCGAATCGGCAGCGGCGGCGAACGCCTCTTTTCCGAGGATCGCCGAGGCCTGATGCTGGCCGTGGCCGTCCCGAGGTGTTCCCGAGAAGCGGAGGAAGATCACGTCGGGACGCAGGCGGCGGATGGTCCAGACGATGTCGCCGAGAATCAACTCTCGGCCGCCCCACTTCGAGATCGCCTCGTCGGCGGTCTTGGTGAAGCCGAAATCGATCGCCTGAGTGAAGAACTGCCGGGCGCCATCGATACGCCGCGCTGCCAGCAACTCCTGCGTGCGGATGACGCCCAGCTTCTCGCCCTGTTCCGAGCCGATATAGTTCTGCCCGCCTTCGCCGCGCGTCAGCGAGAGGTACGACGTTTCCACGTTACGCCCGCGTGCGAAATAGGCCAGCACGGCCGTGTTCTCATCGTCCGGGTGGGCCGCGATCATAAGGACGCTACCGAGAACCTTCAGCCGCTCCAGTGCGGTTTTTGTCTCTGCGGCGCCCGCCAAATCGGGTTGCGCGGACGCAACGAAACTGCAAAGAAAAACACTTGTTGTTGCAATGAGGAACTTGGTACTTCGAGTGCTCTTCATTCTGAATAGTCGTGGGATGCGGAATACTAGCCACGTCGGGCTGTTTATTCATCTTAGGACACTGGGAGTTGTGAAATGAGCAAACTGGGTGATCTGGGCAATAGAGCGAACTGGTTGGGATACGCGCGGAAGTGGTTGCGGCAGGCGCGCCACCTGAGAGAACAACCAGTGCGGCTCGGGCTGGCGCTGGGGGGCGGTTTTGCACGGGGCATCGCTCACCTCGGCGTTTTACGCGCTTTCGAACGTCATAACATCGAGATCGCATCGATTGCCGGGGTAAGTGCCGGCTCGATGGTCGCGGCCGCTTACGCCAGCGGCTCCACCGTGGAAGAGATCGAGGAGGTGGCACGAACCATGCGCTTCCGCGATGTCGCCCGCTGGACGATCAGCCGTTTAGGGCTGGCCGATACGGACCGTATGGTGGTGTTTTTGAAGCGCCTCCTCAAGACCGACCGGTTCGAGAATATGCGCATACCTCTCGTGGTTGTCGCCAGTGATCTCGGAACCGGGAAGCCGGCCGTATTCCATGAAGCGGGCGACGTGGTGACGGCGATCCGTGCGAGTTGCGCGTATCCCGGGCTTTACCAGCCGGTCCGATATGAGGGCAGATACCTGGTGGATGGCCTGGTAAGTATGGAGGTTCCGGCACTGCCGCTGAAGCAGATGGGAGTAAGCCACATCATTTCCGTCGCACTGCCCTCGCCGGAGTCGATGGATCCCCGCAGCGTATTTTGCGTTGTGAACCGTTGCTTCCAGATCCTCGCGTCACGAACGGAACATGAATGGCGGCGGCATTCGTCGTTGGTGATTGCACCGAACGTCTGCGACATCGCTTGGGACGGTTTCCAATCCTGCCGCGACTTGATCGCCGCTGGAGAGCGGGCAGCAGAACAAGCCATTCCGGCGATCCTGTCGTGGTTCAGCCGGCAAAGGCCCGCGCCGGCGTCGATGGCTCTTGCGCCCGCCGGCGTAAAACCGGCCATGTGAGCTGCCGCTCTCACCGACGATTCCAGACCGCAAAAATCAGTGCACGTCCACACCGCATCATTTCCGGAAATATTTACAAGGTCGCCTGCGTCCAATACGGCATAGGTAAAAGGAACGAATGGGTCAATCGAGTACAATGACGGGGATGGGTAGCAACGTCGCAGCGGGTCCCGCAACGCGCGTTTTGATCGTCGATGACGAGGAATATCAACGGGCTGGCTTAGCCAGCATGGTCTCCTCCTGGGGATTTGCCGCGGAGACTGCGAGCGATGGCCAGGATGCTCTCGATAAACTCTCGTCGAATCAGGTTCACGTTTTAGTGACGGACCTGATGATGCCGCGGATGGACGGGTTCGAACTGCTGAAGCGGCTCGGATCGCAGGGCAGCATGCCTCCGGCGATTGTTCTTACCGCGTTCGGAAACATCGAAACCGCGGTTCAAACCATGCACGATCTCGGTGCATTTTGGTTTTTGGAAAAGCCGATTCAGCCGAGTGCGCTGCGCCTTCTGCTGGAGCGCGCCGCGTCGCAAAGCCGTCTTGCGGAGGAGACCGAGCGGCTGCAGCGGCAGTTGAGCTATCAAGGGGTGCTGGTCGACCTCGTCGGCGCATCCCCGCAAATGCAGCAGGTTTTTTCGTTGATCCGGCAAGTGGCGCCGAGTAAGGCGGCCGTCCTGATTGCTGGCGAAAGCGGAACCGGCAAGGAACTGGTGGCCCGGGCGATCCATCACTTGAGTCCGCGGCGCGGCGGCCCCTTTGTCGCGATCAACTGCGCGGCGATGCCGGAGACGCTTATGGAGAGCGAGCTCTTCGGCCATGAAAAGGGCGCATTCACGGGTGCCGTGGAGAGGCGTGCCGGCTGTTTCGAACTGGCACAGCACGGGACGCTGCTGCTCGACGAACTGGGCGAGATGCCGGTAGCCACGCAAGCGAAACTGCTGCGAGTTCTCGAGGATTCGCGGGTGCGGCGGCTCGGCGGCAAGAACGAAATAGCGGTGGATGTGCGCATCCTCGCATCGACGAATCGCATTCTCGAAGAAGTGCTGCAAAAGGGCGAACTACGCGAAGACCTGTATTACCGCCTGAATGTTTTCCGTATCGACCTTCCTCCGTTGCGGGAGCGCGAGGACGATATTCCTCTGCTGGTGGAATCGCTGATCAGCGTGCTGAACAAGAAGCACTCCTGCCGCGTGACGGAAGCTCAGCCCGACGTCATCGACGTTCTTGCGCGGCACTCGTGGCCAGGCAACGTACGGGAGTTGCGGAATGTACTCGAGCGGGCGGTGATCATCGCCGGTGAAGGTCCGATCACACCGGTGCACTTACCGCGCGATTTCGGTTCGCCTGCCGGAGCGCGGCCCGCAGCGCCGATTAACGAGCCCGATAGCGTACGCCTGCCGGTCGGCACCACGGTGGGCGAGGCAGAGAAGCTTCTCATCCAACTCACGCTCCGGCACACGAAAAACAACAAAACGAGAGCGGCAGAAATACTGGGCATCAGCCTGAAGACGCTTTTTAATAAACTGAAGGAGTATGGTGCCTCCGCAAGCAGTGAGCAGGCGGCCGAAGCCTGATCCACGAAGAGCGCCGATCTACTGTCGATGTCCCTAAAAGCTAGGCTTCGACTTGCCGTCGCCATGCTGATGAGCGCGATGGTAGCAGTGGTATCGGCACTGTATGTTCAGAGCTATCTGAGCACGACCCTCCATCGAACCGAAGCTGTTGCCCGGGCGCTCGGAGACCAACTCCAGGACGCCATTCTGGAACAACTACAACTGCTGGCTGACCAGCAGGTGCCGCCGCCCGTCGTACCGGCCGACGCCATTCAGTTCTGGCAGCGCGAGGTGCGGGTCGACGCGGGGATCGACAACACGCTACGCCGGGTATTGCAACACTGGCAGTTCGTCTCCGAGGTATTCATCACCAACCAGAATGGAGAAGTGCTGACCAGCACCATCTCCGCCCATGTGGGCCGCCGCGACCTGGTGTTCACGGAACTTTCCGATTGGAGCCATCGCAGCCTGCCTGTCAATCTTCAGCAGATTTATATCGACCGCCACGACAGTGAAATCCGCAGGCCAATCGGGCTGCGCGCCGAGAACAAACCGATACTCGTCGTACATATTGTTGTGTCCTCGCTATTCCTGCGCGAGACGCTCTGGACGGGACTCGAGGACCTCGGAAAGATTTGCATCGCATCGTTAATCGCTTCGATTATCCTGGCGCTTGTACTTCCGAATTTCGTGCTGAATCCGCTCGAGCGCCTGAGCCGGAGCCTCGACTTGATGACGAAAGGGAAATTCGCCGTAGCCCCGCACCCGAACCAGCGTGAGTCGAAGGAATTCGCGGCGGTCTATACAAAGCTCAACGCCCTCGGCCAACAATTCCTGGGAGCCCAGCAGGATGTCGATCAGCTTCGCGGCAATGTAGAACAACTGCTCGAACGTTTGAAGGAAGCGGTGATGTTGTTCGACAACACGGGCCGTTTAACGATGGCCGGGAGCAACATCCGGCCGCTGCTCGGGATCGATCCAGCCGAGATCACCGGATGCACCGTTGAGCAAATCTTCCCGGCATTGACCGAACTCGGGGCGATGCTGGTACGCGCGATCCACGGCGGTCAGCCGGTTCGCGATCGCATGGTGACCGTCTCGGTCGGGGACGTCAAGCGTGGATTAATCGTTTCCGTGCAGCCGCTCCACCGGCGTTCGGCGGGGGAGCAAATGGGAACCGTGGTCACATTGCGCGACGCGGCAACGCGCGGCGAACTTGCCGCGCAACTCGATGTGGCGGGTCGTCTGACAGCTCTCAGCCAGTTGACGCGTGGGGTGGCGCACGAAATTAAAAACCCACTGAATGCCATTACGCTTCATCTTGAAGTTCTGCGGTCGCGGCTGGACGAAGAGGCGCCGGAGTTGGCGGTGATCGCGGCCGAGATTTCGCGCTTGGATCGCGTTGTTAAATCATTTCTGGATTTCAATCGTCCCGTCGAGCCGCGCATGCGCCCTCTCGACATGAACGAGATTGTCCGCGATGTTTCGAGTTTGCTGAGGCCGGACGCCGCATCGCGCCATGTGGATATCGAACTGGACCTGGCGAACCGGCCCGCTATTGTCAACGGCGATCGCGACCTGCTGAAACAGGCGGTGATGAATGTGGTGATGAACGGAATCGAGGCCATGAAAAATGGCGGATCGCTGATTGTTCGCACACAACTCCGCGACGGCAGAATTGAAATCACGGTCACCGACAGCGGTCCCGGCATCCCTCCGGAAGTGAAAGACAAAATCTTCAATCTGTATTTCAGTACAAAACCGCAAGGCTCCGGAATCGGCCTGGCAATGGCGTTCCGGTTTGTGCAGCTGCACGATGGTAGAATCGATTTTTCAAGCGAATTAGGTAGCGGAACGACCTTCCGCTTCAGTTTTCCGGAGGCGGTATCACAATCCGGTCTCGACGATATCGCATTGTCTCGAACCCAGCGCGCCTAGTCCTGGTAGCGGTCCTCTGGGGAAGCATCCTCGTGTCCTCGTGCTGGTTCCGGCGGGCAAGGCCTGCGCCGCCACCTACGCCGCCGCCGGTGACGCTTCCCACCAGCGCGACGCCGCCTCAACAGAAGATTGGGGAAACGCCCCAAATCATCCCTCCCGAGGTGCCGCAGGTGGGACCTTCCGAACCGGAGATACCGGCCGCCAAGCAGGAGGAAGAAGAAGAGGAGCAGCCCCGGCCCGCGCCGAGGCCGCGCCGCCGCATCGTGGTTCAGCAAGCCGACCCGACGCCTCCCGCCCCTGCGCCCACGGCCCCGGGGCCGGTACAGGTTCCCCAGTTAGCTCCGGTGATCAGCCCGGAAACGAGACAGGCTTACGACAAAGAGATCAACGACCTGATCGAGCGGACCAACCGCAATGTCGCAACCGCCCGAGCCCGAAGGTTGAGCGCCGCGCAACAGGAGATGATCGAACGGGCGCTCTCGTTCGTTCAGGAAGCCCAGCAGGTGCGCTCAATGGAACCGGCTGCAGCACGAAGCCTGGCTGCCCGGGCCGAACTGATGAGCCGCGAGGCGTTGTCGCAATAATCCGCAGGTTGGTCTTGACCGAACGGGCTGGGGTCTACTCATGCACTTCAGGGATAGCGGAGGCTTGTAAGGATGAGCAGGAGGGACTTACCAGAAAACTCATGCCCGCGAGCCTGTGTTCGGCCCACGGACATGAGACTTGCTTGCGGGAAAGTATTTGAATACTACTGATTTGCAGAGGTCAGAGGCGCACCCTGCCCTTCGAGAGTGTAGACCCGAACGTCGACCCGACGGTTCTCCTTGCGGTCTGCCCTCGTCTTATTCACAGCGTTCGGGAAGTCCTCACCGACGCCGACATCATGAATCTTCCGCAACGGGATGTCATGGTCAACGGTCAGATACCGCACCACCGCGTCTGCCCGGCGACGGCTCAACTCGAGATTCGTAGCTCGACTGCCCGTCTTGTCGGTATAACCCGCGATTTCGATGATGTAGTTCTTCGTGTTTTGCAGGTTTTGAATGGCTTGGTCCAGCTTTTCCGTGTCTTCCTTATCCAGGGTGTACCGATTGACGCGGAAGTAAACCTTCTCGGTTGAGGCCAGCTTGTAGTTATCCAGATTATTGATGCGCTGCTCAAGCTGTCCGGCCCGATTCATCGATTGCTGGGCCAGGGAATTGGCGCTCGTGGCGGCCTGTTGGGCCTGGTTTGCGGCTTGGTGAGCCTGATCCGCAGCCGTTCCCGCGGCCACAGCCTTCTTGTCGGCTTCCATCGCCTTTTCGTCTACGCGGGCAACGTTGCGATCCAAATCACCGATCGCAGTCGTATTGTCCCCCGTCTTCTTCTGAACGTCGTTGACCTGTTGTTGAACTGGCGCGATCGCTTCCCGTACATGCTTCTTCGTCGCGCATGCCCCCGTAAAAAGCGAGAGCGCCGTAACACCAAATACTAAAACCGACGCCTGTGTTCTGAAGTGCACTTTCATGCCTCCTCTCTCTCGGATCTCGGGACGTGCAAACCTCGTGCCAATGTTGAAGCAGTCGCTTCTGAACGGCTTAGGCTTGATTGCGCAACGCAAAAACCTTCCGCAGTGCCTGGGTACAAGGAAAAATTTACCCCGCTCGTGCAAAATTGTCTGTGAGCGTTACATCCCTTCATCGAAACAAACCGCTTGGCGAGCACCGACCCGGGGGCCGGAAAGCGTTCATTAAGAACGTTTAAACTGCTTCAGCTTCTGCCCGGCAACGTTTGCTGACATACTACGAATCGTGCCTCTCGTGACAGGATGTATCAATTCGGGTACCAATTCCGCGAGAGGCTCCAGAACAAACCTTCGCTCACACATCCTCGGGTGCGGGATCTGAATATCGTGAGAATCGAGGATCGAATCCCCGAAAAGGAGGATGTCGATATCGATCGTGCGCGGACCTTTTTCGACGGTTCGTCTCCGGCCCATCTGGTTCTCGATCTTCTGAGCGCGGACCAGAAGTTGGCGGGGCATCAGGCTCGTCCGGGCTTCGATCACTTGATTCAAAAACCACGACTGGTCAACGAAATCGCGAGGCTCGGTCTCGTATATCGAAGAACAACGAGTGATAACCAAACCTGGGCAGGGCAGCAAGGCTATGGCTCGTTCGAGGTACTTCAGACGGTTCCCGATGTTCGAACCGAGTGCGAGATAAACCAGCTTGTCCACCCGTCCCCACCCTGGCTGGATGCTGAGGAAGCTCGCGGCTCATTCTAAGCCACGACCGTCAGCAAGGGCAACGTCCTCTTTCAGCACCCTACTAGAACAGCGTATTCTGAATACCGCGCATGCGGCGCGCCACGCCGAAGTACTCGAAGGCGCGCTCCGTAGCTACGCGCCCACGTGGTGTGCGATCGATGAATCCGAGCTGCATCAGGTACGGTTCGTACACTTCCTCAACCGTATCCGCCTCTTCGTCAATCGAAGCCGCAATGGTGTTCACGCCTACAGGACCGCCCGAATACTTCTCCAGGACAGTCATCATGATCTTCTGGTCGATTTCATCGAGACCGTACCGGTCCACTTCGAGCAGATCCAGGGCTGCCTGCGCAACCGGCAGGTCCACGTGTCCGCTCGCGCGGACCTCCGCGTAATCGCGAACGCGCCGCAGCAAACGGTTTGCAATCCGCGGTGTACCGCGGCTGCGACGGGCAATCTCCTCAGCGCCGGGCTGATCGATTTCGAGGTTCAGCAGGTTGGCGGAACGGATCACGATGCGCGTGAGTTCCGCGACGTCGTAGTGATTCAGTCGCAGCACCAGCCCGAAACGCCCCCGGAGCGGTGCGCTGATGAGCCCCTGCCGTGTCGTCGCCCCGATCGCCGTGAACTTGCGGATGTCCATGGCGACGGTGCGCGCGCCCGGCCCTGTGCCGATCAGGATGTCCATCCGGAAATCCTCCAGGGCCGAGTAGATCATCTCCTCCACGTCCGGCAGCAACCGGTGGATTTCGTCAACGAAGAAAACTTCCCGGTCCTTGATGTTGCTGAGGACGCCGACCAGGTCCAGCTTCTTCTGGAGAACCGGGCCCGACGTCTGCTGCAGGCCGACGCCCAGCTCCTGAGAAATGATGTTGGCCAGCGTCGTTTTGCCGAGGCCGGGCGGGCCGTACAACAGAACGTGGTCCATCGCCTCTCCGCGGCGCCGCGCGGCCTCGATGGCGATCTTCAGGTTTTCCTTCACCTTCGGCTGGCCGGCGAAGTCGTCGAGACGGCTCGGCCGCAGCGACACTTCAAACAGACGCTCGTCGTCGCGTGCGGAGGCGGATACGATGCCTTTCTCGCCCATTCCTTTAGAATTCAAGTCTATCAACCGCTAACTCCAATTCGGAAAGACCTGAGCACGGTTTGTGCGGCTGGCTTCAATCAGCTCTTTAACCTTCCGGCGGCGATCCAGAAGTTTTTCCAGCAGCGCCTCGAGCGCATCCGTGTCTCCCTCGACCCAACTTCCGGGTATCCGCTTGAAAGCGTCGTCGATGACCTCTTCGGGAAAGTGCATCACGCGGTCGAGCCATGGCTGGAAGTCCTCGAGCGACCGCACTTGCCCATACACCAGCGGCCGCATATACAGCCCCTGGAGAGGTGAATCGTGAAACGACCAATGTGGACCGTCGAACACGTAACCGTGATCCATCATCTGGGCGACAAAACCCGCGCGCTCAGTGGACCCGGGTCCGGGCTCCCGAACTCGCGCGCGAAAGAAGATCGACTGCCGCGAATCGGCGTTCCCCATCCACTTATCGGCGACAAAGACCGCCAGGAAGTCGCGCAGGTTGCCGACTTTCGCAAGCAATGCGTCCGGCAGGAAGTCGTAAACCGCCAGTCGCGTGGGATCGCCCGGGTAGCGGGAACCGAAATGCCAGCCCGGTTCGACTTCGATCCTTCGAGACCCGAGCTGTATGTGAACTTCGGGATTATCGGACAGAAACTCCGCCGGTAGGTCGATGATGGCCGTCGCCGGCGTTGAGATTTGCAAGTGGCGCAGGAAGACGGACGCGATCCACTCATTCACCAGAATGCGGCGGTGCTGCGGATTGTTTCGAAATTTGACGACATAGAAGTGCCCGTCCGACGCCTCGATGAGGTGCGCCTGCGCGCCCCCACGCAGCTTGCGAATGAATCGGCGTGCTGAAATAGGCATCGGAAACTTGTGGGATCGCCGCGCGCCTGCAACAAAACGTGCGACCTTTGAATTATCTCAGACTGAGGAGGATCAACTGATGGCAGAAGACAAGCAAGAGCCGAAGCCAGAGTCAAAGGACGAAGTCGCACTCGAACTCATGAAATTTATAGCGGTGACCACCGGCTATGGAAAGGGAGCTCCTTCGGCGGGGTTTACAAAGGTGGCTACTCGAACTCCCGATGAGTACGCCGACGCGCTCTTGCAACTCTTTGAGCGCTGCCGGACCGTGGTAGCCAAGAAGGTGGGCTAATGGAGAGGGAGGCGGCGCGGAGCCGCCTCTCTTCCCTTTCGATCAGCGTCTCTTCGCTTTTGCCGGGACTTTCTTGGCCGACTTCTTGGGAGCGGCCTTCTTGGCGGCTTTTTTCGGAGCGGCCTTTTTCGGAGCCGCTTTCTTGGTCGCCTTCTTCGGAGCCGCTTTCTTAATGGCCTTCTTCGGCGCAGCCGTTTTGGGCGCTGCCTTTTTCGCGGATTTCTTCGGCGCTGCCTTCTTCACCGCCGCCTTCTTCACGGCTGCAGCCTTCTTGGCCGGAGCTTTCTTTGCGGATTTCTTAGCGGGGGCGGCCTTCTTCACCGGGGCGGCCGTCTTCGAAGATGCTGCCTTTTTGGCCGCAGGCGCTTTGGCTGCCTTCTTCTTGGTTTCAGCCTTTCGAGCCGGTTTCTTCGCAGGCGGTTCTTCCTCGACCTGCGAAGTCTCCAAAGGCATCATGTCGCCGGCATCCTCGTTCGCCTGGACCGGTTCTGGGCTCTTCACTGCTTCGGCTTGCTCCGGTTCCTCTTCGATCAGGGTCTCTTCCTCGTCGTCCTCTTCGTCGTCCAGGTCGTCGGACCCGTAGTCGCCGATGTCAGTATCCACCTGATCGCTTCCGTACTCGGCATCATCGTCCAGCTCGTCATCAGCAGCGGCGAGCAGATCCCATTCGAACATTCAGTGTGCCTCCTGTCAGGCTTGATCAGACTTAGAATATCGCGTTTTCCGATCAAGGCAAGAGAGAATCTCGCACCAATCCGACATAGGTACGATGTTGCGAGCCGCCGCCTTCGCATCAAACGGACATGCGAGTCCGCTTTCGCGGGTTCAGCGCGTTGAGGTGACGGCTCGCCGTCGATCGCGGAATCCCGAGCGCATCGAACTTAGCATTCGGGCCGCACAATATGCAGTCACGGCGAGTCCGGCAGCCACCATGGATCGCTGCCGGAACTCACCCGCTGCTGCCGAAAATGCGCGGTACACACGCGAAAGCGGCCATCCGAAGATGGCCGCTTACCATGAAACGAAGTTGAGTGAAAAGTTTACTGAGCGCTGGAGTGCGTGCCCGCCGAGGCAGTGCGGATCCGCCGCGATCCCGCTTTCTTGTGCAGCACGTTCGTGGAAAGACCGCGGCTCGAGGAATGCTTCTTCGCAACGGTGCGCCGCGCGTGGGCCGAAGTGCGCGTGCGGGCCGCCGAGCGCTTCGCCGAAACCTTCGCAGTCCGCTCAATGTAGCTGGCCGGGATCAGCAGCACGTCGCCTTCTTCCGGAGCGGTGATGTTGCCGGAATTCGCAGCCGCGATTGCCGACGGAGCCGTGCGGTAGCGCCGCCCGATATCAGCCAGCGTCTCGCCTCGCTCTACGCGATGCACTCGCCAACTGGCGCGCTTCGCCGCGGGTACGGAATCGAGCACCGCGGTCAGCGTCTGACCCGAACCCTCGGGCACACGCAGATCGTAACCCGACGGAGCCGTCCCTTTCAGCAGAGCCGGATTCATCTCGCGGATCTCAGCTACCGACCTGTCGAGCGCATCGGCGACCAGCATCAGGTTGGTCGGGGCATCCATCTTCACCGTGTCATAGCGAATGGGACTGTCTATGTCCAAATCTTCGAGCCCGTAGTCCTTCGGGTTCTTCGCCATGATGGTGATGGCGAGAATCGCCGGAACGTAATTCTGTGTCTGGGCAGGGAGAACGTTCAGGTTGCGGAGGCTCCAGAAGTCGGCATAGCCGGTCCGCTGCACGGCGCGATCGACACAGCCGGGGCCGCAGTTGTAGGCAGCCATTGCCAGATACCAGTCACCGAACTGGTCGTAAAGATCGTGCAAATGACGCGCAGCCGCGCGAGTGGCTTTCTCGGGGTCGAGCCGATCGTCGGTAAACGGCGTGACTTGCAGCCCATATTCCTTGCCCCGCCACGAGAGGAACTGCCACATGCCCGCTGCTTTCTTATAGGAAACCGCGCGCGGCAGGAAGCCCGATTCGGCTTGCGCGAGATAGATCAGTTCCTGCGGGACGCCTTCGTCATCCAAAACGCGCTCGATCAGCGGGCGGTATCGCCCCGCGCGCCGCAAACCAGCCACGAGAATCCGCTTGCCCCGCTCGCTGGAAAAGAAATGGATGTAGCTGAGCACCGCATCGCTCTCATCGAGCGGAATCTGCGACGCTGTCGCCGTGACCTCCTCCTTCACCTTCGGCTTTAACCGCGGGTCGATCGGGAATGTCATCTCCAGGATGCCGTCCAATGGCGATTTGTCGTACACCACTTTATCGGCGTCTTCGCCCGCTCCGAGGCGGTTCACATCGAACCGGTAAATCGAATCGACCATCGTGTCCAGCCGCCGTTCGAGCTTGGCCCGATCCGGTGCGTGATCCGGCGCCGTCAACAGAACGTCGACTGCGCTGTTGAACGCTTTCCGCGCATCCTCCAACTTGCCTTCCTGGTACAGGCGCTTGCCGCTGTCGAACAGGTCTTCGGCTCGCTTCAACCGGTTGTCGATCTCTGAACCGCGCGCAGTCGGAGTCTCCAGGGGAATCAACTTCGGGAGTTCTTTAAGGAAGGCGTTCGGAACTGCGGGGGGCTCACTGAGGATCGGTTCGGCATCCGGTCCGTCTGGCGCCGAACGCGGCGCAGGTGGAAGGAAGTTGCTTCGAAACGACTGCGGTTTCGAAGGTGCGCATCCGTTCGTAAGAATGATTAGCCCGATGCCCGCGATGCAAGTCAGGACTTTGATTCCGTGGTGACTTTGGGTCATCTTCTTCCTTTACAAATCGGTTTAGAACAAGAAAGTCTTAATCTACAACGAGCTACAGACAACGGTCAAGGCGAAATAGTGCCTATGCCGGATGCCGGCAACGCCGCAAACGACACGCGGACTGTGTCGCCGCGACACAAAGTTGTGCCACTAAAAGGTTTATGCGACAGGGCCAGCAACCGTCACCAAAGATTAAATTACGTTAAGATTGTACCGCAAATTACTGCCTATGCGGGATTGCACCAGGAACGTAAGGAGGTGCACGAACGGGCGGTTCCCGCGAAGGACGGGACGCCCTCCGCGGGGACTCGATTTCAGACCTGTTACTCCTCTTCTTCCTCGACTCCGGTCTTGGCAGCCTTCGCCGCCGCGATGATCTTATCCGCCTGGAGCGACGGCACGAAATCGTAGTGATCGAATTCCATGCTGAACGAGCCACGGCCTTGCGTCATCGACGTCAAGTCGTTTTGATAGCTCAACATCTCGGCCATCGGCACCTGCGCCCGGACGATCTGCGTGTTGCCCTTCGTCTCCATACCGGAGATTCGGCCGCGCCGCCCGTTCATGTCGCCCATCAGGTCGCCCGCATATTCCACCGGCGCCTGCACCTCAACGTTCATGATCGGCTCGAGCAGCGCGGGTTTGCATTGCTCCATCGCCGCCTTGAACGCTTTGCGTGCCGCCAGCTTGAACGACATTTCCGACGAGTCGACGTCGTGATACGATCCGTCGAACACGGTCACCTTGAAGTCCACTACCGGGTACCCGGCAAGGTAGCCCTTCGCGGCCGCTTCGACGATTCCTTTTTCAATAGCCGGCACATACTGCCGGGGTATCGAGCCGCCGAAGATTTCGTTCCCGAACGCAAACCTCTCGCCGCGTGAGAGCGGTTCCATCCGGATCCAGCAATCGCCGAACTGGCCGTGGCCGCCGGTCTGCTTCTTGTGACGGCCCTGCACTTCGGCCTTGCCCCGGATGGTCTCCCGATAAGGAATCTTCGGAGCGGAGAGTTCGACATCGACCCCGTAGCGTTTCTTCAACCGGCTGCAGATCACTTCCACATGTTGTTGCCCGTTGCCGGCGAGGAGGAACTCCTTGGTCTGCGGGTCGCGGTAGAACCTCAACGACGGATCTTCCTCGAGGATCTTCTGAATTGCATTACCCATCCGGTCTTCGTCGTTCCGCGTTTTGGCCGAAATAGCGTAGGCGATCGACGGTTCCGGAATCTGCACCTGCGAATAGGCGATCATCGCGGACTTCTCGGCAAGTGTGTCGCCGGTCAGTGTTTCCTTCAGTTTCGCAACTGCGCCGATGTCGCCGGCGTGCAGTTCCGTTATCGGAGTGATGCTCTTGCCCATCGCACATCCGATATGTGACAGGCGCTCGGAGGCGCTGCTGCGGCTGTTCACCAGGTTCGCGTCGTTTTTCAGCACGCCCGACATCACCTTGAAGTAACTCACCCGCCCAGCGAATGGATCCGCAATCGTTTTGAAAACGTATGCCGAAACCGGTTCGGAATCCGCGAGTTTGCGTTCTTTCTCCTCGCCGTCCACGTTCCCCTGCACGCTGCCGCGAGTGGTAGCGCCTGGCAGGTACTCCACGATGAAGTCGAGAATCTGATCGGTGCCGATATTGTGCAGCGCCGACGCACACAGGACGGGGAACACACGCATTTCCGCCATTTCCTCGCGGAGACCGGCGATGATGTGATCGACAGGCAGTGTTCCTTCGGCGAAGAACTCTTCCATCAGTTCGTCCTTACCTTCGGCGATCATCTCCACCAAGGCCTCGTGCGCTGATTGCGCCGCCGCGGCCATGTCTGCCGGAATATCGGATTCCTTCGCTTTTCCATCCCCATCCGTTTCGAACAGGTACGCCTTCATGCGGATCAGATCGACGACGCCTTTGAAGTCGCGCTCCGAACCGATAGGCAGTTGAACCGGAACGGCGGCGCGCCCAAACACCTCGTGCACGTTGGCCAGAGTACGGGAGAAATCAGCGCGGTCGCGATCCAGCTTGGTGATGATAATCGCCCGGGGGACCTTGAATTCCTCAGCGAAACCCCAGGTCTTTTCGGTTTGCACCTCCACGCCCGCCACGCCATCCACCAGAACCAGCACCGAGTCCGCGGCCGCCAGCGCCGCCTTTGTGTCGTTCATGAAGATGTTGAAGCCGGGCGTATCGAGCAGGTTGATCTTCGCCTTCTTCCACTCGGCGTATGCGAGCCCGGTGGAAATCGTCAACTTGCGTTGGATTTCCTCGTCGTCGAAGTCGGTGATGGTGTTGCCCTCATCGGCTCGGGTGAGGCGATTGGTTGCGCCGCTCGTGTAAAGAAACGCAGCGGCGAGACTTGTCTTGCCGGAATGTCCGTGCCCGACCAGGCCGACATTCCTTATTTCCGCTCCTTCATAGACTCTCACGGGAAGTTACTCCTAACGAGAAGATTACAACGGGATTAAACCAGGATCTTAACACAGGACCTTCTAGTCTGTTTGTCCGGAACCTAACAGACTGTAACGCGAGAAACTGCCGGCCCGGTGTAAGCATCCAAAGAACGTGAGCAAGATGCGTAACTGGGGTTTGACACTGACGGCCGCCGCCCTGATCGGTATCTCGGGGTGCAGCCGCACTCAAACGGAGCAGAATCGGGATAACGCCGCAAATAAGTTCGGCCGCGCCGCCTACAAAGCCAGCCATGAGGCTGGAAAGATGGCGAAAAAAGCGGGAAAAGAACTCAAGGAAACCGCCAAAGAGGTGAAGGAGGGCTGGAAGGAAGCCAGCCGTAACGCCAAGGCTCCAAAGAAGTAAGCCCTCTTCCCAGTCGCAAACTGCGGCGGCCGCGCTGCATTTTCGGATACGCTGGTACTCGGGAACAGCCGGGTAGCGGCAATCTGAATGCAAAACGAACCCACCCATGACGGTCCGGCGGCGCCGGCTGCCGGGGCAGTCTCGCAGCGCGTTCCGCTGTGCACCGATCTCGATGGCACGCTTATCAAGACCGACCTGCTTTGGGAAGGGCTGGTCTTTTTTCTGAAACGCCAGCCTTTTCATTCTTCCACCTGTTCATTTGGATTTTGAGGGGCAAAGCGCGGCTGAAGCACGAGATCGCCTCCCGAGCCGAGATCGATCCGGCCGCGCTGCCGTACGAAGACGCGGTGCTGGCGGTGCTGAGGCGTGAACATGCGGCCGGCCGCGAGATCATTCTCGCCACCGCCGCTTCTGACTTGGCCGCGCTGAAGATTGCCGGCCACCTCCGGCTGTTTTCAAGAGTCATCGCGAGTTCGGCCGACCGCAATAACCGTGCGGCCGCAAAACTGGCAGCCGTCCGCGAACAGGTGGGAAACTCGTTCGATCACATCGGCAACGGCTTCGACGACCTTCCGATGTGGAGCGTTTGCCGTGAAGGAATGATCGTGCGCCCCTCCCGCCGGCTACTGCGCCGGGCCCGAGCGGCCTGCCAGGTGTCCGAAGTCGTCGCGCGCCGCAGCCGGTTTCTGACAATCATCCGCGCGATGCGAGTGTATCAGTGGGTGAAGAACCTGACAGTCGCCATACCTCTGATCACCAGCCATCAGATTCTCAACGCCGGTCTCATCTCCGAGACGCTGCTTGCATTCCTGGCCTTTTCGTTTTGTGCGTCGAGTGTCTATCTTGCGAACGATCTCGCCGATCTCGAAGCAGACCGCAGCCACGAGATGAAGCGGCATCGCCCGCTCGCTTGCGGCGAACTGCCGATCCCGGTCGGCATCGCACTCAGCATCGCGCTGCTGGTGGCAGCGTTTATCCCCGCCGTCCTCCTCGGTGCCGGGTTCAGCGCGGTCCTGCTTCTCTATTACGCGGCTTCGACGCTTTACTCGGTCCGGCTCAAGGGCAAACTGATGGTCGACGTTTATACGCTGGCGCTCCTGCAAGTGGTTCGAATTCTCGGCGGCGGTGTTGCAACACGGATCGCGGTTTCAGAGTGGCTGCTCGCTTTCGCGCTGTTCTTCTTCGTGAGCCGCTTTCCTGAAGCGTTATTCGGAATTGCTGCGGCTGACCGCGACCGGCAATGCCATGAAGGGTCGAGATTACCGGCCGTCGGACCTGTCTGTCGTCCAGATGCTCGGTGTAGGTAGCGGCTTCGCCTCTGCGATCGTGTTGGCCTTATACGTTACCAGTTCGCAAGCCGCAAAACTGTATCGCTCGCCCCAGGTGATGTGGCTTTTGTGCCCGCTGCTGCTGTTCTGGATCAGCCGCGTTTGGGTGATCGCTCATCGGGGAGAGATGCGGTTCGATCCGGTTCTGTTTGTGCTGGAGGATCGCACCACTCAAATGACGCTACTTGCGTGCGCTGCCGCCACGCTCGCGGCCACCCTGCTCTGATGCTCGCTGAATAGGCGGGCAGTCCCAGCGCAGCAATCGTTGTGAGGACCACTGCGTGATGGCGCGCGGCCGGTTCCATGACGGCGTGGATCGCGAGTAGCAGGAAGCACAATCCGACCAACCACAATACACCGGCGAGCCGCTCCGACCGCCGCTGCGCCGCCGGCGGCCCCAGGAATCCGAGGCAGACCGACACGATCAGCCATGCCCAGGCAAATTGAGTGATGGCGCGGAGCGCTTCGCGGAGTGTAGAGCGGTACCAGCCTGCGCCACCCAGTGAGAAGTCGGGAATCGAAGTCTCGCCGCCCCACATGTAGATCACCCGCTTCACCGTTCGCTGCGCGAAGAGCCAAGGTTTGTCTTCGATCGCTTGAATGGCCATGCGGCGCTGCAGACGGTCCTGTGCCACACGATTCAAATTCGCGCCGATTTGGGCGGTCTCCATCCAGATGCCGTCGCTGTCCGGATGATTGGAAGACAGAAGCACCCAGCCGGAATTGGCGGACACGAGGCAGAACTCGCCGAACATTTTGTAGTTCCGGTAGGTCCAGGGCGCTATCACGGCAAGCATCGCCGCCGCGATCACGGCGCCGGCGGCGAGAGCTCGAGTCCAATCGCGTCGGGTCAGCGATAGTACGGCACCGGCGATCACCGGGGCGAACACGTAGGTCGGCCGGACCAGCGTCAGGACCCCGGCGCACAATCCGCAAGCGACCCACCACAGCGGGGCATCTCGAATCAGCAGCAGCGCGAGTACCGCGACCAGGAAATAACGGTGGTCTCGTGGCCGAGCGAACCGGAGGAGACGACCAGGGCAGGAAACAGCGCCGCAACGGCTGCCGCCCATCGGGCCGCGTTTTCGCCGCACGGCTTGAATACGAAGGAACTCAGGGGGATGGTCGCCAGCGACAAGAGCACTTGTGCCGCCACCATGACCTGCAAACTGCCGCCGGATAGCCAACTCCACAGCGCGAGCCAGTACGCTTGGCCCGGCGGGTAGACGATATAGTCGCCGAATCCGTGCCCGGCTGCGATGGCGTTTCGCGGTTTCGTAATAAATCCGATGATCGAAGATCGGTTCCGCGGGCCAGAGAATCAGAGGGACGCGCACGAGGAACCCCACCGCGATCAGCA
The DNA here is from genome assembly GCA_963720745.1 of uncultured Acidobacteriota bacterium. Lineage (GTDB taxonomy): Bacteria > Acidobacteriota > Terriglobia > Bryobacterales > Bryobacteraceae > TMP-7. The sequence goes on along the minus strand of CAVRGO010000004.1, from coordinate 142,209 downwards.
GCAGCAGGAACCGAGCCCGGGGCATGGACGCGATCAACGCTCCGGCAGCACTCTTGACACGCGGCATTGCGTAAGGGGCCGCGGCGAAAATGGCGGCCGCGGCAATGATCGCGAATCCCGCGGGTTGCCGCTTATAGATGGGGTAGGCGAGCAGGGAAAGAAGCGCGATGACGGGGATCGCTCGCTCGCCACAGGGTGAGACAAGTATCGACGATGGGAGCGGATCGCGTTAGCTGGTGCGCCTGCTCGGGTTTAGCGATGGCCATTCTGATTGTGAATCTTTTCGGCCTCGATTTCCTGTGCAACTCGATCTTGGATGATGGTGGGCCCTGTAGGATTTGAACCTACGACCAACGGATTATGAGTCCGCTGCTCTAACCGCTGAGCTAAGGGCCCGCGTCAGTACCCTCATTGTACCGTCGATCGCTCGGTGCGAGACAATGAAAGCGCTATGTCGTGGTGGCTTCTGTGCTGCTACTTCATCGTCGCGTCATCCGCTCTGGACCCGCCCTCGGTTCCCCTACTCAAACAAAAACTCCTGGCCGAGTTGGCGGCGCTTCCGAACTATACCTGTACTCAAACGATCGAACGCTCCTACAAGCCCGCCCATAAGCGCCGCTTCGAGCCCACCGACCGCATCCGCATCGAGGTCGCCGTCATCGGCGGACGCGAAGTCTTCGGCTGGCCCGGCGGTGGCACCTTCAAAGAAAGCGACATCACCGATCTCGTCCCCGGCTTCATCGGTAGCGGCGATTTCTCCAACCAGGCGCGCGGACTGTTGACCGCCAGCCCTGCCGATTTCCGCCCTGCAGGGTTCGCGTCGTGGCACGGGCGCCCGGCTCTCCGCTTCGACTATCGCGTGCCGCAGGAGTCCAGCCGTTGGGTATTGCTCGCTCCCGCACACGTTCCCGGAACGGAGCGGCTTCAAGTCGTGGTCGGGCATCGCGGCTCGATCTGGCTCGCGAGTCGCTCCCTCGAGTTACTGGAACTGACCATCTCCGCCGACGATCTCCCACCCTGGATGGAAAACAAGTCGCTCACGAGAGTGGTCCGGTACAAACCAGTCCGCTCGGCCCAACCGATTTCGTTCTCCCGGAGCAAACCGAAATGATCACCGCCGGAGCAAGTGGCGAGGAGTGGCGCAATCAATCGCGTTTTCACGATTGCCGCCAATACAGCGCCGAAAGCTCCCCGCGGTTCGATTTCCCCGAAGGGCAAAGTCCTTCAGGGGCAGATCGCTCGGCGGCGCGCCCGGGTATTCTTCCTGGCGAGTTCGAAATCGATCTGTCGCTCGATACGCCCATCGACTCCAGAACATCCGCGGCGGGCGATCCGGTGGTGGCGACGATTGGCAACCCGATCCTCCTGAACAGCCAGGTAATCGTGCCGGGCGGATCTCTACTGCACGGCCGAATTCTTCACCTCGGCCTCGGAAGCGTAAGCCCGTACGTGGACCTCAGGTTCACGTCAATCGAGGTAAACGGCGCGCAGATCGATATCTCGGGACGCAGAAACGTGTTGCTCCACTCCGCCACGTCCCGGCGGCTTAGCGGCGTAATCGTAGGTGCCTCGGGCCTTCTGCACCTGCGGCGCGGCTTCAAATTCATTCTCAGAAGTTACGCGGATTGAATTCCCGCAGAACGCCGAAAAGCACTTCAAATCCGGTGAAAGCTTTTCAGGATGTCGCGGGTCGAATACCGCAGCGCAACCGGACGGCCATGCGGACAACTCATCGGATATTCCGTCGCCGCCAGCGCGGTTAACAGCCATTCCATTTTCGCCTGATCGAGCCGCATATTCACTTTGATCGCCGCCCGGCAAGCGATGGATGCTGCAATTCCCCGCCGCAAATCCTCGAGCGACACGCTTCGCAATTCCCGCTCGGACGTCTCGAGGATTTCATACACTAACTTCTCGATTTCCGACGTGCTGATTCCCGCCGGCGCGGCCATTACCGCGATCGTGCGATTCCCGAACGGTTCTACTTCAAACCCGGTCCGGTTTAATTCGTCCGCAATCCGCGCGAATTCGATCTGCTGGCCCGCCGTCAGTTGCAGCACTAGCGGCATCAGCAGACTCTGCATTTCCACCCGGCCCGCCGTTCGCTCCTTCAGCACCCGCTCGAACAGGATACGTTCGTGCGCAACGTGCTGGTCGATGATCCAGAGCCCGTCGCGTCCGGCGGCGATGATGAAGCTGTCGTGAATTTGTCCGAGCGGCCGCAGGTCGCGGAGCGAAGTCATGCTCGCGGGCTCCGTCGCGGCATCGACCTGAGGAAGCGTGCCGTGCGTATCGGGCACCCCTAGCCGCAACGGCATCGACGCGTGGACCGCAAACGGACCCGGAGCGGGAGGCTGCGCATCGCCGGCAACATCCGGCAGCGCGGCTCCGAAATCGAACCGCGGCGGCGGCCCGGGTTGGTGGTGCAACCGAAACTCGGGCAACTCGTCCGTGTTCTCCTGCGCCTCCGGAACTGCAGCCGCCGTTGGCGGTTCCTGTGAGAGTGGCGGCAGCCACGGGCCATCCTGCACCTGCTGCGTGAACTCCGAATAGGGCAGCCCGGCCGCACGCTGACCCGGACTCGCCACCGGCGAATACCGTGCGGGAATGCTTGACGCGGGACGCCGTTCCATTAACACTTCACGCATCACGTCGCGCACGAAATCGTGAACGAAGCTGGGGTGACGAAATCGGACCTCCGTCTTCGACGGATGTACGTTGACGTCTACCTCTTCGCAATCGCAATCGAGGAACAGCAGCGCAAATGGATACAAGCCCTGCGGCATCAAATTGTGGTAGGCCGCTGAAATCGCGTGCATCAGCAGCCTGTCGCGAATCAGGCGCCCGTTTACGAACAAATAGATCGAGTTGCGATTACCCTTCTGCACCTGTGGGCGCGAAACGAACCCACGGAGACAGAAAGCACGCGCCAGGCCTTCGGCGTCGGCCTCCGGCTCCGGTTCGCGTTGCGCCGGCGCCATCGCGGAGGCGGGGATGAAGGGCGCGGGCAATTCGAGCACGCGTTCCTGCATACCGAGGTCCACCAGATCGTCGATAGCGTCGCTGCCGAATATCTGGTACACGCGTTCGCGCAATTCGGAAACAGGCGCCACCGCCAGCAACTCCGTCGCTCCATGATGCAGTTGGAAAGTGCGGCCCGGGTGCGCCAGACTGTAGTGCGTTACCAGCGAGGCGATGTGCGCGAGTTCGGTTTGGTCCGACCGCAGAAACTTCTTGCGCGCTGGAACGTTGTAGAACAGATCGCGAACCGTGATGATGGTTCCGCGAGGCAGCGCCGCTTCATCGCACCGTAGCAACTTGCCGCCCGCAATCTCCACCAGAGTTCCGGTAACGCTCTCCTCGGCCCTCGTTTCGAGCAGCAGCCGCGACACGCTGGCAATCGAAGGCAGCGCCTCACCCCGGAAACCGAGGGTCGCGATCGACAGCAGATCCTTGACATCGCTCAGCTTACTTGTGGCATGCCGCTCGAACGCCAGCATCGCATCATCGCGCAGCATTCCGCAGCCGTCATCGGCGATGCGGATCAGGCGTCTTCCACCGGCTTCCACGCTAACGCGGATCTCCGTGGAGCCCGCGTCCAGCGAGTTCTCTAGCAGCTCCTTAACAACGGAAGCGGGCCGCTCCACAACCTCTCCGGCGGCGATCTTGTTAGCGACCGTGTCGGAGAGGATGCGGATGCGGCCCATGGATCAATAGCAACAGAGAACCGCGTGCTCCCGCAACAGTTACTGGATCTGAATGCCCCTTTCGTCGAGCAGTTCGCCGGTCCGCTGCAGAAGAGTCATCAGGTTGCGGCGATAGTTAATCGTTTCGCGAACCAGGGACGACTCAGCAGTAGTCAAGTCGTTTTGCGCGGCCAGCACGAAGAAGATCGTGGTGGTTCCCAACTCGTACCGCTTCTGTTCAGCGTCCACGCGCTTTTGCGCAAGATCGCGGGCGATCTGCGCCAGTTTGACGCTCGCCTTGCTGTTCTCGACGTTATTCACTGCCTGGAGCACTTGCAGCCGGATGTTCTGCTGCAAACTCTTCATGCGGAACGCATCCATCTTCTTATTCACGAGCGCATCCGCCAGGTTGGCCGACGCGGCACGATCCTTAATGGGCAGCCGCAGCGTGAGCCCGAAGCCATACGTCGGATAACTGAATCCCCACAACTGGCTGAATGCATCGCCGAATCCGCCGGGCGTTACCGAAATGATCGGTGCGCCTTCGGCCGTCACAGCGCCGCTGCGCGCGTAATACGTGCCGCCCTGTCCGAAGCTCCCATACTGCGCGGTGAGAGACAGATCCGGCAGCATCGAGTTATTCGCCGACGCGATATTCAAGTCGTCCGCCGCCAGGTTCTCGTTCGTGGAGCGAAGGTCCGGCCGGCGGAACAGCGCCTTCTGAACCAGAGCCTCTTTATCGAGCGCAGCCTCGGCGGGAGGCGTGACCGATTCCGTTAACACGATCGGCATGTCGCGGAACTTCGGATCCTGATCGGCGCCGATCTGCCGCCGTAGTGTATCTTCGGCCTGTTGAAGACTGTAGCGCGCCTGCGTCACGAAGATTTCGGCATTCGCGTAGTTCGCTTGCGGCTGATAGATTTCGAGCGACGAAATCGCACCCAGTTCGAGTTCGCGCTGCGAACGTTTCAAAGCAGTGTCAGCCAGTTCGAGAGATTTCTCCTGAACCCGCAGATTCTCGCGCGCCTGCACCACGTTCCAGTACACGGTCTCGGCGTTTGCGACGAGCTGCATCACCTGGTCTTCCACGTTGTACTGACTGGACTTCAGGCGGCTGCGCGCGATGGTGATCGGCAAGCGCGTGTAATAACCTCCACGGCCGCGGAGCAGCGGCTGCGTGAGGTTGAACGTCATGTTCGAGGAGTGGCTCGGGTTGTACGTGGCGTTCGCGCTGTTGGTCGAATATTTGGTGTTCGCGAACCCGACCTGGTAGGTGGTGCCCGTCGGCAGCAACTGCGTGTAGGAGAGCGACAAAGGCTGGCTTAAGGTGTTCAGGTTGGTGGCGCCCGTCAGGATGTCCTTGGCGGGCGTCTGCTGCCGAGTCGTCGTAAACCGCGCCAGCGCGGCGGGGTCGAAGACCGCAAAAGCCCGCGTGATCGCGTTTTGCTGAATCTCGACCGTCAGCTTCTGGAAGCTGATGTCGGGGTTGTTCTGCATCACCAGTTCCAGGTAGTTCTTCAGCGAAAGCTCCAGCTTGCCGCTGGCCGCGTAATCGGAGAGCAGCACGGGAGGCTTCAGTTCCACCTTCGGCGATACCGTCCCGAAATGATGCTTGAAATAAGAAGGCTTCGGGAAAAAAGGCTCCTGTGGGTCCGCCGCGAAACCGGAAATACAGGACGCAATGAATCCGCACAACAAGAACGTACTGCGCATGATGTTTATACTCTCTTACCGCCTATTCATAGCGGATCGCTTCGATAGGATCCAGCTTCGCGGCTTGCACCGCGGGATAAATTCCGAATAACAGACCGATGCCCACGGAGACGCCGAACGCAACGCCGATGCTGGTGGCGGTTACCACCGTCGACCAGCCCGCCGCCTTCGCGATGATTTGCGACAACGACACCCCGAACAGGATCCCGATCAGACCTCCGAGGATGGAAATCAGTACGGCTTCTGTCAGGAATTGACGAATGATGTCGGCCTGTCGCGCACCGATGGCTCGCCGGATTCCGATTTCCCTGGTTCGTTCCAGCACGGTGGCCAACATGATATTCATGATTCCGATACCGCCCACCAGCAGCGAGATACCCGCAATACAGATCATCACGACTTTGAAGGTGAACTGAGTTCGCCTTTTCTGTTCCAGCAGACCCGCCGGAACCACGACGTTGAAGTCGCCGGCATCCTTGTGCGTGCTGGCTAGAATGGCTTTGACGACACTCGACGTCTCGATCGAATCGGTGTTGGGCGTCACCCGGATATAAATGCCGTCGATCTCGTCCTTCAAATAACTGTTGTTATCTTCGAAACGCCGCATCACCGTGTTCAGCGGCGCAATCACCAGGTTGTTGCGGTCCACAACCTCGAGCCCTTCGACATCCGTATCGGCGCTCGCCTGGCCGGCCAGCACACCGACCACTTGCAGCCACGTGTCGTTGATCTTCACATACTTGCCTACCGCGGGCTGATAGCCGAGCAGGTTCACTTTGGCCGATTCGCCAAGTACGCATACCGGCGCCGAACGGTCGTTGTCGTCGCCATTGAAGAACCGGCCCTCCACCACTCTCAGGCTGTTGATCTCGAGGAACTCGGGATTCACGCCGATCAACTGAGGGGGCTCCTGCGTTGGCTTCGGGAGCACCTTCAGCGGCTTGAACCGCTTGCGCGGCGTCAACGCCTGCAGACCGGGAACGTTTTCCGAAATTGCACGAAAGTCCCGGAACGAGAGCCCGGGCGACTTGGCGCGCCGCTCCTGCAACTCATTTCGATCGACGGCCTCCTTCGCTTCGATGATGATGTTGTTCACCCCGAGCAGGTCGATGTAGCTCATCATTTCCTTCTGCGCGCCGGCGGTAATGGCAAGCATCGCCACCACCGCGCCGACACCGAAGATCATGCCCAGCATTGTGAGCAAGCTGCGGAGTTTGTGGACCAGGAGGCTCGAAAGCCCCATGTATAGTTCGGGCAACAGCCCTGAGAGGTTAGCCATTACTTCTTCCCTCCGGGCAGCGCGCTCATGGCGCCGCTATCGCCCTTCTTTTCTTTCCTATTGCTCTTGCTCTCGAACGGGTCGGCCAGAGCGACCTGCTCGCCGGGCTTAAGGCCTTCGGCGATCACCATGACGGACTCGCTGCGCTTGAAAGGCTTGATCTGGCGGGGTTCGAACCGGGTGCCGTTCTTGACGTAAACAACCGGTTTCCCTTCGCTTTCGAAAATCGCCTGCATCGGAATGTGGATCGCGTTCGGAATCTTCTCGACGATGATCTCCACATCCGCGAGCAACCCCGGACGCAGCAGAACGTCGAATTGGGTGTCCTCCTCGGGAGGTGGCGGCAGTTTCGCCTCGGCCAGGTCTCGTTCGGAGAACTGGCTGCCGGAGCCTCCGCCGAACAAGGCGCGCATTCCGCCGAAAGCGCCGCGCCCGCCGGCGGTGTCACCGGCGCCCGGCCCTCCCGGACCGCCGGCAAATTGCAGGGTCCGCGGACCCTCCGCTCCTGCGCCTGTCGCGCCGCCCTGTCCGCCGCGTTTCGAATCCTGTGCGCCGGCACCCGCCGCGGGCTTCGCGCCCCCGGTTTCCTTCATCACTTGGGCGATGGCCGCCTGAATCTTGGGACCCATCTGCTTGCGCTCTTCGTCCGTCATATCGCGCGGACTCTTGCCGCCCAAAGCCTTTTGAATTGCGGCCCGAACCTTCTGCTGCTGCTCCGGCGTCATGTCGCGCATCGCCGCGAACGGGGACGATCCACCGGACGCACCGCCGCCGAACATGCCGCGCATTCCGCCGCCCTGCCGGCCCTGGCGTCCACCGCCTTCCCCGCTTTGCTGATCGACGCCGCCACCAGCGCCTTGTCCGCCGCCAGCCGGCATCATCACGGCGCCGCCTCCGGCCGCACCCGGCGCGGCATCACCGCCGCCCATGCCTCCGGCCATCATCATCGGGCTGGCGGTCAACGAGGGCGACTTCTTGCGATTCTGCTCCGCCGTCGCGAGAATCTTCTGAATCTGGTCGGGCTTCGCCCCTAGCGCAGAGAGCAGTTCCTTCATGTCGATACCGAACACGACGTCGAACTTCTTGGCCGGATCGAACGAGAACACGTTCGAACTCGCGGTCCCGCTCATCGATTTGATCCGTCCGTGTAAGGTTTTCTCCGGCAGCGCGTCGAGCACGAGACTCGCGTCCTGCCCCTCGCGCAGGTTCGCGCGATCCAATTCGCCGACCTTCGCGACAATCTCCATCTCGGAGAGGTCCAGCACATCGGCCACTGGAATTCCTGGACGAACCTGGTCGCCTTCACGAATATCGGGGATCTGCATTCCGGGGAACATGAACCCGGTCCGATTCTGCCGCACCGCCACCAGGCCGCTGATCGGCGATAGCAATTTCACCTGCAACATTCGTTGCCGCTCGCGCTGCAGCTCGAGCAGGGACTTATTCTTGTTCTCCCGCAGCGTTGCCAGTTGCGCCTCCGCCTGTTGCTGGCGGCTCTTGATGTCGCTTTCCAACTGCTTCAACCGCCGCCGCGATTCTTCCAGGTTCAATTGGTTCTTCTTGGCGTCGATGGCCGAGAGCAGTTCGTTCCGCTTCACTTCGAGTTCCGCACGCCGGACCGAATACTGCGCACTCAGCATTTCGACTTTGTCCTGGTTGTTGCGGATCTCCAGGTCGGCGGTGTTCTTCTTGATCTGTTCGTCAATCTGGTCGATTTCGAGTTGCTTCTCTTCGAGCCGGCTCGCGACTTCCGAATCGTCGAATTCCACCACCAGGTCCTTCTCGCGTGCGAACGCACCGAGCGGGGCCAGGCGGGTGACCTGTACTGTCCCGAACAGGTTCGGCGCCGTCAAAGTCGCCGAGCGGACGGCGCGCAACTCGCCGCGCGCATAACTGCGGACGATCACATCGCTCTGCCGCACCCGCGTGGTCGCTATGTCGTCCTGCCGCTGTTCGAGCGAGCGAATAAACCGGTACCCGTACCACGCACCCGCCCCGACCGCCGCCACCAACACGGTGCGGAATATGGCTTTCTTGATTACCTTCTTTGCGCTCATCGCGTTTGCCTGTTTATAACTTCTTCGCCTTCTTGGCGGCCTCGATCGGGTTTTCAAGGGCCACAGTCTCGCCGGCGCGAAGGCCCTTCAGCACGATGATCTCGGTCTGGTTCCGTCTGCCCACTTCAATCGTCCGGAGGACGAAGTTGTCGCCGTGTTGCACATACACCGCCGGTTTCCCATTCGAGGTGAAGCTGGCCCGAAGTGGAATCAGCAGTTGCGCCGGGCGGCTTTCGATGACGATTTCAGCCGTCGCGCTCATGCCCGGACGGAGCCGCGGGTCCAGATTCTTCAGCGTGGCCTGAGCCGGAAAGGTTTTCTCCGACATGCCCATCCCGCGGAAGTTAATTGCGGCAATCGGGCTGATCCAATCCAGCGTCGCATTGAACTCCTTGTCCGGAATGGCGTCGACGCGCACTTTCGCAACCTGCCCGAGTTTCAGCCGTCCGCGATCCACTTCCTCGAGTTTCAGGACGATCCGCATGTCGCTCAGATCCGGAATCTCCGCGATCGCGGCACCGGTCCAGGCCGAGTCCCCTTCTTTGAAGGGAGGCGGCGCGCTGCCGAACGAACCCGAACTGCGAAAATTCGGAAGGATATTCACGATCCCGTCGATCGGCGCACGCATCACCATCTTCGACAGGTAGCCCTTGGCGCGATCGGTGTCCCGCACGGTCTTGTCTTTCTTTTGGTCCAGGCGGGAAATATCGGCGTCCTGGGCCACCTTGTGCGCGTTCATGGTCGTCTTCACCTGGGCCAGTTCGCCTTCCGAGATCCCGACATCGATGCGGTTCTTGGCGCCTTCGATTTCCGACAGAACCTCCGCCTTGCTCGCTTCGAGCTTCGACCGCTCGACGTTATATTGCGCGGTCATCAGGCTCATTCCATCGGATTCGTTTGTCATTCGGTGAGAAGCCTTCGTCTGCACGATCTCGCTATCGACGGTGCGAACGCTTGTGGCCCTTTCGAGATACGTCTGCTCCTGCTGGGCCGAATCGAACTCGACAACGATGTCGCCCTTCTTCACCGGTTTGCCGGACTGGGCCAAACGCACGATGCTCGGGTTGGGAACCTGCGGCGCAGACAGCACCACCGAATGCGTGCTGTTGATCTCGCCGCGGGTGCGGACACTGATCACGAAGTCGGCCTGCCGCACTTTGGCAACGGCAACTTCCACCTTCGTCGTCCCGGCGTTGTAGCGGTAGGCAGCGTACCCTCCGCCGCAACACGCCAACAAAACCACCGTCCAGACGATCATCCGCCGCCGGCGCGAGGCCGCCGTCTGCCCGATTCGCTGTTTCGGTTTTACATCCTTCGACATTCTTGTAACTCTGCCTTTGCTCTCGGCGCGCTCCGCGTCTTGTCCGCAGCGCGTTGTTCTAAAATTCGCAGCCTTAGTTCGACGCCAGGCTCGGCGGACGCTCGAGCGCGACCGTCTCTTTCGGTTTCAGCCCTGTTCGCACGGCAACAGTGATGTGGTTGCGAAGCCCCAGTTCGACCTCGCGCCGCTTCCAGCCTTGCGGCCCGCGCACGAAAACGAACGGTTGACCTTGGCTCTCTCCGAATACCGCGCCCAGAGGGGCTATGGCCGTCTGCTGCGGCTCCGTTTCGATCACGACATCCACGCTGGCCGTAAGATCCGGAATGACGCGCGGATCCATCTTGTCCAGCTTCAACTTCACCGGGATCTCTTTCACGTAACTGGTGCGCTGGCCGCCTTCGCGCGTGATCGCGCCGAGCGAATACACGTGGGCCGGAAGTTCCAGTTCGGGATACGCATCGAAACGAACCCGGGCCTTGGCTCCAATGCCTAAGTGCTCGGAATCCACCTGGTTCACGGTCGCGTTCACCACCATCGAACTCGGGTCCACAATGCTCATGAACATCATTCCCGGAAACATCTGATCGCCTTGCTGGGCTTGGGCGAGTTCACCGCCACGGCGAATCGACTGCATCACTACCAGGCCGTTGATCGGGGCCTTCATGACCATGCGGTCGACGTTGGCCTCGGAACGTTTCAATTCCACCAGCGATTGCTGGTATTCGATCTCGGTGTTCCGCAGTTGGGCCGCAATCGACTGGTCCATCAGGGGCCGCTCGGTCAGCAACTGCTTGTAAGTCGCCTGAGCTTCCTCGAGCGCCAACCGGGTCCGAACCGCGTCCATCTCGGAGAGAACCGGCAGGGTCTTCATGTCGAGTTGGGCCTTGTCCAAAGCGGCCTTGGCCTTGGCGATCGACTGCTCGTGATTCTTTTTCGTGACGTCCAGGTCGGCCTTCATCTTGTCGATGGACGCTTTGGCCTGGCTGACGCTCGCACGATAGTCGTCGAGCCGCAGCAGCATGTTTTCGCGGTCGAACTCGGCCACGACGTCGCCCTTCTTCACCAACGAACCGGCCTTGGCGCACTTCTGGAGCACCATCATCCAGTCGTTGTCACCACCTCCGCCGCCTCCCGTACTCACCAGGCTGCTTGCCGTGGACCCCAAGCCGCTCGAACCCATCGCATCGGAGGTGCCCGATGTTGAACTGCTGCCGCTCGTGGAACCGGCGGACGACGAAGGCGAGGTGCTCGAAGAGAAGCGCGAAGTGGAGGCTCGGAGTGCGGCCGACATGTTGCTGCTCGAACTGCTGCTCGCCGAACTGCTGCTCGAACTCGAACTCGAACTGTTGGTGGACGTCACCGAAGAGGACGAAGACGCCGAACCGGACGACCCGGCGTTCGACGACACGGATGCCGACGGACTGCTCGAGCCGCCGCCTCCGCCGCCGCTCCGCCCGAAACCTGAACGGCTACCGCGCAACCGGGGAGCGACCAGCGAGGCCGAGTTCTCGGCTCCGGTCGAACCGGTCAGCCGGATCGTCGCTTCCACTGTGCCGAATTCGACGGGCGCGGTTCGTATCGCTGCCACCGCAGCCTGCGTTTTGACCGACGACGCCTGCCGGGCTATTTGCCAATAAACAGCCACTCCGCCCACCGCGGCGACGACCAGCAGCCATGGCCACCACCGGCGCGGATGTTGGGGAACGGGCGTGCGCGGAACGACCTGCGGCACTCCGGACGGTGCAACTGGCGGCTCGGACGCTGGTGCGGCGCTTCTGAATTGCGGCTGCATAAACGGAACCCTTTCGACTGGCAGACTTCTCCCAGTCTCGGCTAGGAACCTACCAGTCTATTAAAAGGAAATGACGCTCGGTAGGCGCCCTAAGTTAGCGGAGTGCTGAAAAAGTTGACCGGATCTCTTGTGTTCCGAACTGATTCGGCACTCTTGCCCGGGTTCTGGCCGTACTCAGCCCTCCGCTGCCAGGCCTTTTACAATCCTTTACAAACGGCAACCTTGGTTCTGGTTAACACTGTTAAGAGCGGATTGCCGGGCGCGATGAGAGCTTCGTTTCAGGCGATCTGTGAGGGAACTGGGAATTCCACCAAACCTTTTTTGGACCGATTCCGTATTGGTCTGGTAGTAGGGGCGAAAAGCACCGAGACGTAGTTGGAGGTAGCGCATGCGTTTATTCGCACTGGGCCTCGTTTGCGCAGCCGCCGTATTTGCTGCAAACACTGGATCCACACCAGTCACCTTTTATAAGGACGTCGTGCCTGTCCTGCAGAAAAACTGTCAGAATTGCCACCGTCCGGGCGAAGCCGCGCCCATGTCCTTCATGAGTTACGAGTCGACGCGTCCTTGGGCGAAGGCGATGAAGGCGGCCGTCCTCACGAAGAAGATGCCACCGTGGTATGCCGACCCACACTACGGCAAGTTCGCCAACGACCGGACCATGGCCGACTCAGACATGAACACCCTGGTGGCGTGGGTGGACGGCGGTTCCGCTGCCGGTAATCCAAAAGACGCTCCAGCGCCCGTTGAGTTCACAAAGGGTTGGGCGATTCCCAAGCCGGACCTGGTTATCGAAATGCCGCAGTCGTTCGACATCCCGGCAAGCGGCACGATCGACTACCAATACATCGTCATCCCCACCAACTTCACGGAAGACAAATACGTGCAGTTTGCCGAGGCGCGGCCGGGTGATCGCGAGCGTGTCCATCACATCATCGCGTTCATCCGAGAACCCGGTTCGCCCTGGTTGAAGGACGCCAAACCCGGCGTGCCCTTCGTCCCGGCGGAATTGATCCGCGAAGCGAGGAAGCGCGCGGCCGAGCAGGCGCAATCCGGTCAACCCGGCGAGCGGCGTCAGCGGCGTGGCGACGACGGCGGAGGATTCGGCGGCGACCTGCTCTGCGGTTACGCTCCTGGACTGCCGCCCCAGACGGTGAAGCCCGGACAGGCAAAACTGGTGAAGGCGGGCTCCGATATTGTCTTACAGATGCACTACACGGCAAACGGGAAGGCCGGGCACGATCAGTCGAAGATCGGGATCGTGTTCGCCAAGGAGACGCCGACACAGCGGTTGATCACGCTGGCGGCCGCAAACGACAAGTTCGAAATCCCTCCGGGAGCTCCGGACTACGAGGTCGACTCGAAGATCACGCTCCAGTCCGACACGCTCCTCACCGCCCTGCTGCCGCACATGCACCTGCGCGGAAAGGACTTCGAATATCGCGCCATTTACCCGACCGGCGAGAAGGAAATCCTGTTGAAGGTGCCCCGCTACGATTTCAACTGGCAGCTATGGTACGTGCTGGCGCAACCGAAACTGCTGCCTGCCGGCACTACCATCGAGTGCACCGCGCATTTCGATAATTCGCCAAATAATCCGGCCAATCCCGATCCGACAAAATCGATACGGTTCGGCGAACAGAGCTGGGATGAAATGATGATCGGATTCTTCGACGTCGCGGTGGACATGAACCAGAACGCCATGGACATCTTGCGGCCGAAAAAGAAGGCATCCGACTAAGCGCGGTTCAAATTGCCGATCAGGAGGCCACGTTGATGCTCCGGGGTATGCTGCTTTCGGTTTTGGCTGGTGTGGCGGCGCTTGCCGCCAACACCGGCTCGAGCGAGATTACTTATCACAAGAACGTCCAGCCCATCCTTCAGAGGAATTGCGAGGGGTGCCACCGGCCGGGTGAAGTCGGACCGATGTCGCTCATGAACTATAAAGAGGTTCGGCCCTGGGCGAAAGCGATCAAGTCGGCCATTCTAACGAAGAAGATGCCGCCCTGGTATGCCGATCCTCATTTCGGCAAGTTTTCGAACGAGCGCAAGCTCAGCGAAAACGACATCCAGACGCTCGTCGCGTGGGCCGACAACGGCGCTCCTGAAGGGAACTCGGGCGATGCTCCTCGGCCTGCGAAGTTCGTCGAAGGTTGGAACATCCAGAAGCCGGACAAGGTTTTCGAGATGCCGGAACCGTTCCAGGTGCCGGCCTCGGGGACTATCGACTATAACTACCTGATCCTGCCCACCGGCTTTACGCAGGATACGTGGATTCAACAGGCGGAAGTGCGGCCGGGCAACCGGACCGTCGTTCATCACGTGATCGCGTTCATCCGTCCGCCGGGATCGCAATGGTTCAAGGGCGCTCCGGTGGGTGTTCCGTTCGTGCCGCCCAAGGCCGATCGTTCACGGGCCAACGCGAACGCGAATGCCAACGCCCGCAGATCCGGCGGAGGCGGCGATGACCGCGGGATGGCAGGCATTCAGTTGCTGGTGGGTTATGCTCCGGGCCTGCAGGAGCAGAAGGCGGCGCCTGGGCGCGGCAAACTGGTTCCGGCCGACTCCGACATTGTCCTACAGTTGCACTACACGGCTAGCGGCAAGGCGACCACGGACCAGACCAGGATCGGGCTGGTGTATTGCAAGGAAACGCCGAAGGAGCGCCTGATCACCGTGAACGCGACCAACGCGCGATTCGCGATTCCGGCCGGCGATCCGAATTACGAGGTAAAGTCGCAGATCACGCTGCACGACTCTGCCGAGTTGGTCTGGCTGATGCCGCACATGCACCTTCGCGGCAAAGATTTCGAGTACCGGGCCGTCTACCCGACGGGCGAATCGGAAGTGTTGCTGAAGGTACCCCACTACGATTTCAACTGGCAGTTGGCTTACGAACTCGCCGAACCGAAAGTGCTTCCGAAAGGTACGCGGATCGAGTGCACCGCGCACTTCGATAACTCTCCCAATAACCCGGCGAACCCCGACCCATCGAAGACGGTGTACTGGGGCGATCAAAGCTGGGAGGAAATGATGATCGGATGGTTCGACGTGGCGATCGATCCCCACGCCAACCCGATGAAACTGTTTGCCGCCGAAAAGGAGTCTGCCGGATCCGCTGGCGGTCAATGAAATCTGCCGCATGAACCTAACACTGACGCTCCTCTGCGCAACGGTGCCGGTGCTGGCTGCATCGGCACCTACTTTCAATAAGGACATCCTCCCGATCCTCGAGAACAAGTGCCAGGGCTGCCACCGGCCCGGCGAGATCGGCCCCATGTCCCTGATGAACTACTCCGAAGCACGACCCTGGGCAAAGGCGATCAAGGCAGCCGTCCTCACAAAGAAGATGCCGCCATGGTTTGCCGACCCGCGCTACGGCAGATTTTCGAACGACCGCTCGATGTCCCCCGATGAGATCGAGTTGTTTGCCAAGTGGGCCGACGGCGGCGCCAAGGAAGGTAATCCCAAGGATGCGCCCGCGCCCAAGCCGTTCGTCGCGGGCTGGAATATCCAGAAACCCGACCTGGTGATCGACTCGCCGGTTGAGACCAAGATCCCGGCCAAGGGCGTGGTTGATTATCAGTACATCCTCGTCCCACTGAACTTCACGGAAGACAAGTGGGTCCAGATGGTGGAGGTGCGGCCGGAGACTCCGTCCGTCGTGCATCACGCCGTGGTGTTCATCCGCGAGCCGGAATCGAAGTGGTTGCGGGGCGAGATCGAAGTGGGCAAAGCGTGGGAAGCGCCGCCCAAGCGGCGTGCGGCCGAAACCTTCGGCGGCGGCAGCGACATTCTAGCCATTTATACGCCGGGCATGATCCCCGAAGTCTGGCGTCCGGGGCTCGCGAAGAAGATTCGCGCCGGATCGGATCTGATCTTCCAGATGCACTACACCGCCAACGGTAAAGATGCCGTTGACCGGACGAAGATCGGGCTCGTGTTCTCGAAAGAGCCGCCGGCCGAGCGGGTGCTGACGCTGGCTGCGGTGAACACGATGTTCGCCATTCCGCCCGGCGACCCCGACTACAAGGTGGATGCTCAAGCGCCGCATGTCAACGCAGGCGAACTGTTGAGCTTCTTTCCCCACATGCACCTGCGCGGTAAGGCGTTCGAATACCGCCTGGTGAAACCCGACGGCGAGACCGAAACGCTGCTGAAGGTGCCGAAGTACGATTTCAACTGGCAACTCTCCTACAGGTTGGCGAAGCCGATTGTTATAGAGCCCGGGTCGCGAATCGAAGCCACGGCATGGTTCGACAACTCACCGAACAATCCCGAGAACCCGGATCCGAAGGCGACCATCCGCTGGGGCGAGCAGAGTTGGGAAGAGATGATGATCGGCTTCTATGACGTTGCGGTGGACGCGAAATTCGACCGTCGCACCTACCATCAAAAACACAAGACCTCGGACTAAAGATCGACATGCGAAGTTGGTGCCTCCTTGTGATCGTCGTGGGTTCTGGAATTGGTGTCCAGGCCCACGACGTGATTTCGACAAAGATCACGTGGTCGCGCGAAGTGGCGCGGATTGTTTACAAACGCTGCACGACATGCCACCAGGAGGGAGGCTCGGCATTTTCGCTGGTGAACTACGATGAAGCGCGTCCGTGGGCCAAAGCGATAAAGGAAGAGGTGCTCGCGCGCCGCATGCCGCCCTGGAACGTGGTGAAGGGCTTTGGTCATTTCAAGAACGACGTCGGCCTCACACAGGAACAGATGGAGATCATCGCGGATTGGGTGGAGGGCGGGTCGCCGGAAGGGGAGCCAACGTATCTGCCGCCCAAGCCTCATTCGCCCAAGGCTCCGAAGTCCTACCCTGTCGGAGCGCCGGTCAGTGTAGCCGCGAGTCTCGTACTAAAACAGCCGGCGGAGTTTTCCGCGATCCAACCGGGGAAACTCGCGCCCGGCGCGGTTGTGCTGGTCACCGCCGTTCGCCCGGACGGGAGTGTCGAACCCCTCATCTGGGTGCAGAACTTTAACCCCACCTATGACCGTCCCTACTACTTCGAGGAACCGGTGAAGCTACCTGCAGGATCGCGCATCGATATCTCGCCGGCCGGAGGGCCGCCCGTTCTGTTGTTTCGCTCCGCTCCGCAAACGTCGCAGAAGTAGCGGGCTCTAAACTCGCGAGCATTTCCTGCCGAAAGCCTCTACAGGCGGACCGGCAGTTGCGCTTCGAACATAAACTTCTCATCGATTACTACGCTGGCGGCACGTTGCACGCGCTGCTGAAGCCGTGGGTCGTGCTGCTAGGGCACCTGTTGCGGCGCGATCACGACCTGTCGAACTGCCGCGAGATCACGTTTCTGAAGTTGATGGGCGGCGGAAGCCTGGTGATCGCCTATCCCGCTCTGCTGGCGTTTCGCCGGTGCTCGAGACTCGAACGGCTGCGGCTGGTGACGAGCCCGGCAGTCGAACCATTCGCGCGTTCGCTGGGGCTGTTCGACGAAATCATGGTCATCGACGACCGTCGCGCCACTCGCCTGGCAGCGGGTTCAGTGGCCACATTGCGGAGGCTGTTCGGGACCAGCGTGCTGGTGGACCTCGAGATTCACAGCCGCCTGACAACGGTCTTTTCTCTTCTGTCCTGTGCCAGGAACCGGGTCGGGTTCTATACCCAGGATTCTTTCTGGAGGCGGGAATTATCGACGCATCTTTTGTTCTGCAACGTCTCACGGGGGGTGTATCACTTCTACGATCAGATCGCTGGGCTATTCGGCGCCGAAATACCGGATTTCCGCGACTGCATCGCTGAGTTCCGGCGATCCCTGAGTTCTTGCGGAACAGCGCAGAGCGCGGTCGAGATCGGTGTCGCACCGTGCTGCTCCGATCTGGGACGCGAGCGGATGTTCCCCGCAGAGACTTGGGCGGACATCCTGATCCGCCGCGCGAGCGTGGAACCGGCTCCCACTTGCATCCGGCTATTCGGCACTCGCAGGGACCGTGCGTATCTCGGCGACATCCAATCGGCGCTGGCGGCTCGCGGATGTAGGACCGATGTTGCGAATCACGGCGGGGAGTTACCGCTGATGGACGCTGTCAGAATGCTGACGGGACTCGCGGAATTGCAGTGTGTGGATTCGGCGTTGCTGCACTACGCCCGGCTCTGCGGAATTCGCACTGTGTCCTACTGGGGTCCGACAGACCCGGCGACTCGACTTCGCCCCTGGGAGGGGTGTCGTGACGTTGTCAATTACGCAAACCTTCCCTGCTCGCCTTGCGTGCATTTGAGCTACAACTCTCCGTGTCATGGAAATAACATCTGCATGACGGCATCACTCGTGCACCTTTCTGAATCACTAAACCCGTCCTGGCTTGCCGTTCCTTTGCCTGCGAGGGAATCCGAACCAGCGGCACTTCCTGTATATCCGGCATGAATTCGACAATCACCAGCGAAGCCAGGAAGGTTTGCCCGTTTTGCGGATGGACGGACTCGCGGACGCTCACCCATCAACTCCGCGCCTCGGGGCACTCGCTGCGCCGCTGCCGGGAATGTGACCTGGAGTTCTTATGGCCAGTTCCAGGCTGGGACGAGATCCAAAGCATTTACGGCGCTGACTACTACCGCAGTTGGGGTATGGCCGACGGCGAGACTCTGGAAGTCGCCGAGATGAAGAAAGCAACCTTTGCGCTGCGCATGCGCGAGATCTGCCGGTATGCCCGCCCGGGGCGTGTGCTCGATGTCGGTACCGCATCGGGATTCTTCCTCGAGGTAGCCGAAGAGTTTGGTTTCGAACCGTACGGAGTCGAGTTGTCGGAGTACTCCGGCGCGCTGGCACAGCGTAAATTTGGAGTCGACAATATCTGGCTGGGAACGCTGGAGACGGCACCGTTCGAGCGCCAATCGTTTCAGTTGATCGCGATGAGCGATCTGCTCGAGCACGTTCCCGACCCGGCGCGAACGCTCGAGCGCGCCCGGGACCTGCTGGCGCCGGGCGGCGTACTCATGGTGATGACGCCGAATACGGGGTCACTCACGCGCTGGCTTATGGGCGTCACCTGGACGCACTACAAACTCGAACATCTGACTTACTGGAGCCCGGCCGTGATCCGCCGCGCCGCATCGCAAACCGGATATCGGGTACTGTCCATCCGGCCCGCGTGGAAGGTGATGACGCTCGCATATCTCGCAACCCAGTTCGAGACATACCCGCACCCCCTCCTCACTCCGATCGTACGTTTGCTGAATTCGCGTCTGGCATCCTGGCGGCAGACGCAGTTCCGGGTGTCGATGGGAGAGATGGTGGCGCTGCTTCGTCGCGAAGACGAACCAGAATAAGATCGCCCCATCTGCCGACGATTTCTTCAGTCTGCGATAAGTGCTCGACATTCCCGAGCATGTCGAGAAAGTACGGACGCAGTGGGGCGAGCACCCGGTTGTAGGATGCGTGCTCCTTCCACCATGTCTTCCAATAACCCGTTTCCACCAGCGGGTGCTCGAAATCGTTGAAGCCGATGTACTCGATACCGAGCGAGAGGAGATACCGCTTCAGTTGCTCCGGTCCATGAAAGAAAGGTACTCCGGGCGGCGGACTCGCACAGCCGATGATGTCGGCATTCCAGATTCGAATGCGCTGGTAGTCGAGCAGGGACGGTTGGGGAACGATGGCGAACAGACCCGCGCCGTTGGGTACCGCGTGCGAGAGTTGTGCGTAGCGTTCGCGTACGGAAGCATCGAAGATGCGCTGCCGGTTAGTCATGGCGCCGGGCAGTTCCGCCACCGCTGCAGCCCTCTGCTGCATCGTCATAAGAACATGCAAAGCGAGCACCGGAGCCAGCAGCGCCGTCACTACGATTGCAGTCCGGCGATGATGCGCGAGCACTCCGGCTGCGATCACCATCGAGCCAAGCGCCACCGGTTGTGAGTAACGATAGATCGTCGCCGCGCCGGATACCGGAAGAGACCACGCCAACGCCGCGGACGACACGATCGCCGCACAGGCGAATGCAACGTGTGCCCCTCGCCACGCCACCACGGCGGCCACAACGCACGGTATCAGCAGAAGCAGTACGCTTGGGTTCGCAAACGTGGCGGCGAGTGTATGGAGTTTTTCCGCCGTTGATACACCTGCGGTGAAGTCGAAGCCGGCCCGCTGGAATCCTGGGAACAGCGGGTATAGCATCGACCCCGACGATCGGTAGGACAGAATCGCCCAAGGCGCTACGGCCGCGACACACGTGCCGCCGGCGACCAGAGTCTCGCGCCAGCGATTCCGATTCAACAGCGTCCATATCGCGAAAGCCACAACAACCGCAGGCACATAGTTCGTGCGTAAAGCACACATGCCCGCCGCCACCAGGCCCGCAAGCACAGGGTGCGGATTCTCGAGCGTCATGGTGCGGAACAGCGCAATCCACAGGATCATCCCGGTGGTCTGGCTCATCGTGTTGTGGTGCGGAATCGGGATCAACAGGCTTGCGGCGGTGATCGAAAGGCGGCGCGTCATCCCGTAAATGAGCCCCGCGAGAATCAACATTCCGATCCCGGCGTCGAGCAGGTGCATGTTCTGCTCGGATCCGAACATCACCGCTGTCGCGTGCAGCAGCGATTGCCCGCCATAAGTCGCGAGCCGTCTCAGGCTGAAGGGTTCGATTAAAGTGCCCGTTTCGAGAAAGCGGCGGGCGAAGGTGAAATAGGCGAGTTGATCGTCGTAGGGTTCGAAGGCGGTGGATGATACCGCCGGGAGATACCAGAAGAGAAGCACTGCCCCGAGCAGGACGGCGGACGTCCAATCGAAGCTCCAGCGCCGCTCCAGGCTAAATTTCAGAACGAACCCAACAAGGACAAGCGCCGCTAATTCAGCATGATAGGCGAATCCGGCCACAGCCAGAACGCCTCCGATAGCCAGCAGCGCCGCCATACCCCAACAGGCGGTGAGAGCCCAGTCGACTACCGGCCGAACGCGCGCGCAACGTCCAATCGCCGCGCCCCAACCGACGAAGGCCAGCAACACTATCAGCCCCCATGCGCAGTTCAACCACCACGCATCGGTGGCCCATTCCCACCCCACACGCTACCATCGGCGGTAACCGCCGCATCCTGCAGGGGATCTGGCACCGGTCGGCTATTGCGACGTGCCGTCGCCGCTTGCCGTCTTCGGGGCGGACGATGGCCGCCGTACAACCGGCAGATCGTAAGCCGAGACGAGACTCTGGTTGCCGTCCTTGTCTACCGCCTTCACGCCGATAACGACGTCGTCGATCGAGAAGTTCGGCAGCGTATACGTGGTCACATCGCCCACGTAAATCTGCCGCTCCCACAACGGCGCGGTGGTCGCCCGCACTACGATCGAGTACCCGGCAACGTCCGGTTCCGGGTTGGGCAGCCAGCGCAATACGGCATCATAGCCGGACTCGCCCCGCGACAGCAGGGGCAGCCGGCTTCCCTTCAACTTCCCGGAGGCCCACGTGAAACTGACGCCGGGAGGTTGCGGAGCCAGAGCCAGTGTCGCCAGCACCGCGGCATTCATTCTCACCACGCGCGCGGCGTAGGGCACCGACGTGTTGGCGAACGTGTCGGTACGAGTGTGCTGGTTCGAGTAGTTCTCGCTGGCGGTCGTAAGGCGCACTGCCGCAAATCCGGCGTCGGCGAACGGCGTGTGGTCGCCGCCCCGCATGAACCGGTCCTTGCGAAACACGAGATCCGCCTTCATCGAAGGGACGTATCGCTCGGCGAACTCCTTGGTGTATCGTGCGAGCGCGCGCGACGGCGAGTCCTCGGGACCTGAGGAAAACACGCGCAGAGCGCTGGTCGCCGAGCGGCCGTTCCCCGACACGTCGCTGCCGATGATGTCATTGTTCAGCAGCGCTTCGATCTTGTCGGTCTTGTGTCTCGCGACATAAGCTTTCGCGCCCTCCAACCCGATCTCCTCCGCTGTGAATGCGACGAAGACGATGGTCTTGTCGAACTTATGCGCACTCATCACGCGCGCGAGTTCCAGCACTGCTGCCGTGCCGCTGCCGTCGTCTGTGATCCCCGGCGCGGAAGTCTGGGCCGCGCTCCCTTGCTCATCAACCCGGCCGCGACTCTCGGCCAGCGGAAATAACTTCAAATACTGCCGGGCATCGGCTTCGGTGGCGCCGTCCTTCATCAATGCCGCGATTCGGTCCGCCTCGGTTCGAAGGGGCTGGTGCGCGATGTTGAGCGAATCGTAATGACCGCCGACGAGAATATAGCGGTCCTTCTCGACTTCCCCAGGCAGCACCCCGACAACGTTCGCCAGTTCGACATCGCGCAGCACCGCACCGCGCCCGGCACCCTTGTGCAAGGTGAACGTTTCGACGCGCACTTCCAGCCGCGGGCTGTAACTTTTGAACTGCTCGACAAGCCAACGTTGGGCCGCTCCGATCCCGTGCTCGGGATCGGTTTGGCTCGACATTACGTGCCGCGTACCGAAGGACTCCAGCTTTTGGAGAATGGCCGCGATGCGGTCTTCCGAGACCTCCCCGACGATCTCCTTCACCGCCGGATTCATGCTCGAGAGAGGTGGTTGGGCGACGGCGGCCGCCGGAAGCAACACAGTTGCGACGAAGATACAATTGCGCAGATTCACGGTGGCCGCTCTCCGCACTACCGACTAGAAAATGAGCTTCAGCGCGAGTTGAATCTGGCGCGATGAGCCGGAGTCACCCGTGGGGAAGCGTGTCGTCGTGATTTCGCCGAAGGTCGCCGCGCTGCTCACTACCCGGTTCGGCTGGCCGAAGTTCGGATGATTGAACAGGTCGAAACTGTCGGCGCGGAATTGTACCCGGACGCGTTCGGTGATCCTGGTGGTCTTGATGAGCGACAGGTCGAGGTTCTGAAATCCCGGTCCGATGATGACGTTCCGCCCGAGATTGCCGAATCGCGCGGGTGTCGGCGCCAGGAACAGACACCCCGCCGTAGGCGTGCCGGTGCAGCCCGAGAAAGCGGGGAACCACAGAACGTTGCCGTCCGGCGCAGGACGGGCACCGGTGTCCACAGCTCCGAGAATGTCCGGACGCAAGCTGGCCACGCCGGTAAAGGTGCTGTTGTTCGTGATGACGTTGATCGGGTTGCCGCTCTGCAATTGGAGAATGCCCGCCAGTTCCCACCCTTCCACCAGGCGGTTGCCGCGGAACGGCAGATCGTATAGCCCGCTGAACACGAACCGGTGTCTTGCGTCGAAGTCGGACAATCCGCGGTCGTTGCGCAGATTGTAACTGTCCTGGACCGAGATCCCTTGCGAATTAAGCGAGTTATAGTCCAGCGACTTCGACCACGTGTACGAAGTATTGAACTGAAGATTGTGCGAGAACCGCTTCGTGCCGGTAATCCAGAGTGCGTTGTAGAGCGAGTTGCCGGTACTCTCGTTGATCGGGATGTTGCCCAATCCGGTACCCGGGGAAATCGGGCCGCTCGCAGCCACTGCCGCATAGGGCCGCGTGGACGTGCCCGGGATGTACTGGTTCAGGTTCCGTTGGATTCGCAAATGCGTTCCCTTATTCGCGAAATAGCCGATCATCAATCCGAGATCGCCCGGCAGTTCCTGTTGCAGGTTGATGTTCCAGGACTGAACATACGGGATCCGGAAGTCGCGTGCGACGGTTGTTGGCGACAACGATCCGGCGGCTTTGGCAGCGTTAATCGCATCCGCAAAACCGATCGTGCCCGGCCCGGAGAACGACACCGGATTCGCAAACGGTGGATTGGAGTTGAGCGGAGTTACCATGTTGAACACCGGCTGATCGGTCAACACCGCGTACGCACCGCGCAGTATGGTCTTGTGGTTCGCTAAAACATCCCACGCAAAGCCGACACGCGGCTGGAAATTGCGCAGATTTTGCTTATAGACCTCCCCATAGGTATCCGTGCCGACCGGCACCAGCGACGAGGTGGTTGGATCGAATGCCGTGAGGCGGTTCACCGCTTCAACCGGCGTGCCGTTCCACTCGTAGCGAAGCCCCAGGTCGAGTGTGAGTGTTGATGAAATGCGGTATTGATCGACGATGTAGCCGCCGATCGAAGTCGCATACATCCGATTCGCAATCGGTACCGGATTCGCGGTGAACCGGACGGCCTGCCCGTTTAAGAAGTCGGAAACGGTGTTGAATGTGAGTGCGCCGGGCGTCTGGCCGAAATTGTTGTTGTTCTGACGCCGCACCTCGCCTCCGAATTTGAGGGAGTGCTTACCCTTGACCCAACTAAGCGTATTCGAGAGAACAGCGACGTAGTCGCCGCGGCCTTGCGGGAACCCGTTCGGACCTCCGAAGTTGAGGCCGATGTCGCTCAAGTTGATTTGCGGCAACCCGATCGCCGTGCTGACGCCAACATTCATACCGAAGTCGGCTGGATTCAGCGCGTTGTTGGGAGCAAAAACGATGTGAATGCGGTTGTAGCCGAGACGCGTTTCATTGACGATGTTCGGCGAGAACACGTGAGTTTCGTTCAATGTGAAGATCTGCCGGCGCGATCCCCGAGTATCGCCGAATCCGGGGATGTTGTTGCCCTGCAGCGTCGGTTCCTGGCGCAGATCCTCCTGGATGGCGATATATCCGTTGATGCGGTCTTTTGTGCCAAAGCTGTGGCTGATGTTCGCCGTGCCCTGATCGATGTTCACCGGTGCGGTGGCCGATCCTACAAACAAGGAAGTTCCCGTATTGGGGCGCGGAATGAGCGGGAGTAACTTCTGCACGGTCGGATTACCGATTGCCGCACCCTGATCGCGCTGCGCATCCGTTAACACCGTCTGATTGATCGTAAGTCCCTGACGCTGCCGGAGCGCCTCCCAACTTACAAAGAAGAATGTGTGGTCCTTCCACACCGGCCCGCCGAACGCGGCGCCGTATTGGTTTCGTTTGAAAGGCGACTGTGGAACCGGCTTGCGGTTGAAGTAGTTACGTGCGTCCATCGCGTTGTTGCGCACGTACTCGAATGCCTCACCATGGAAGTCGTTGGTTCCGGAGCGGGTTGCTATGTTGACGATTGCACCGGAGTTACGTCCGTACTCTGCGCTGTAAGTGGAGTTATCCACCTTAAATTCAGATACGGTGTTGATGGACGGCTGAAACGTGATCTGATTCTGTGCGGGATCGTTCAAGTTGATGCCGTTGATCATGAAGTTAACGGTATCTTCCCGATTGCCGGCGGTGTTCAAACCAAACGAACCTTGGCCGCGCAACGGCGCAGTCAGGAATCCATTCTGCGGAGGCGTGACCGATCCGGGTATCAGAAGCCCCAAGTCGACAAAGTGGCGTCCATTGAGTGGAATCTCCTGAACAGTACGCTGGTTAATCACCGTGCTCACCGCAACGGAAGAGGTTTCCACCACTGGCACGGCAGCCCGAATCTCGACGATTTCCGACGTGGAGGCTACTTTCAACGTGAAATTCTGGACAATGGTGCGGCCGACTTGTAGCGTAAGGTCGGTAAGAGTGGTGGGTTGCATTCCCGGCGCGGAAACGGTAACTCGATAACTGCCGAGCGGGAGCGATGCAGCAACATAGGCGCCGGACGTGTCGGTTTGCGCAACACGTTCTTCACCGGTCTGTTGATTCTTAACAACGATCTTCGCCTCGGGCACCACAGCGCCCGTAGCGTCAGACACAACGCCCTGAATCGTTGCTGTAGATTGAGCAAAACAAACGAGCGCGACCAGAGTAAGTCCAAAAGTCGCACTTAGGACGGAACGGTGGTTCATACTGCCCCCTGAGTAACCGGCGGCTTTGCGATCGGACCAAGTTCGCTCGTCCGTCAGCGGATCACAGAATTGTAGCACGGAATAATTCAGATGTTCCCGCCTGATATGCTAAGTGATTATGCGGCATTCTGGGAGTCCGCGCCCCGCGATTATTGCGCTTTACGGTTTGTTTTGTGGACTGGTTTTGCCGTTTGCGAAAGCGGACGTGAGCTTCGAACGCAACGTCCGCCCGATCTTCGCGGAGCGCTGCGAAATGTGCCACGGCCAGCGCAACCCGAGCGCGCAGTTGTCGGTTACGAACGTCAGTGCGCTGGTGAAAGGCGGGGCTTCCGGTCCCGCGATCCGCCCGGGACACGCGGACGGCAGCCTGCTGATCAACATGGTGAGCGGCGACAAACCGCGAATGCCGAAATTCGGGGTGCCTTTGACCGCCGCGCAGATAGCCACTATCCGGCGCTGGATCGATGATGGCGCTCACGACGATTCGAAAGCCGGCGCGACTGAGGTTTGGTGGTCGTTGAAACCGTTGCAGCGCCCGCCCATACCCGCGACGGGCAATGACCGCTGGGCCGCTACACCTATCGACGCGTTCGTTCTCGAACGCCTCCGCGCCGAAGGACTGACGCCCTCGCCCGAAGCCGATCGCCGGATATTGATTCGCCGGTTGTATTTCGATTTGACCGGCCTCCCTCCTACTCCTGCGGAAATTGAGGCATTTATTAGCGACCGTGCGCCGGATGCGTACGAAAAGATTGTCGATCGTTTGCTCGCCTCCGACCAGTATGGAGAACGTTGGGCCCGGCACTGGTTCGACGTCGTACACTTCGGCGAATCGCACGGGTATGACAAAGACAAACCGCGCCTCCATGCGTGGCCTTACCGCGATTACGTCATACACGCGTTCAATAGTGACAAGCCTTACGCGCGGTTTGTGGAGGAGCAGATCGCGGGCGACGTGTTGTTTCCCGACGATCCGCAAGCGCTGGTGGCCACCGGGTTCCTGGCCGCCGGACCTTGGGACTTCGTGGGTCACGAGGAACTCCGCGAGGGAACGGCGGAGAAGGACAGTACGCGTTCGCTCGACCGGGACGATATGGTCGCGGCGACGATGTCCACCTTCACCAGCATGACCGTGCACTGCGCCCGCTGCCACAACCACAAATTCGATCCGATCCCGCAGCAAGACTATTACAATCTTCAGTCCGTGTTCGCCGGCATCGATCGGGTGGATCGCCCGTTCGACGACGATCCGGCATTGAACCGCCGGCGACAGGCGCTGTTGAAACAGAAGCAAGCGATACAAATCAGGCTTCAACCCCTGTTGGACAAGGTGGAGTTCGCATCCAATCCTGAGATTGTCGAACTCGACAATTCCATCCAGGATGCCAGCCTGTTGCTGGCACACATGGGTACGCCGAAAACACCGCAGGAAGTCGAGGAAAAGAAGCGGCTCGAGACGCGGCGCGCGGCGGACCGAAAACGGCGCCAGCAGATTGTCGACACTCTCGTTGGGCCCGAAACGTATGCCGGGATCGAGCGGATCAAAGCGGAGTTCAAGCCCATCGACGAGCAGTACAACGCACTACCGAAGCCGCGCCTGGTATACGCGGCCGGCAGTTATTTCGAGCGGGCGGGAACGTTCCGTCCGGCGCTGCAGCCGCGTCCGGTATTCGTGCTCGCGCGCGGCAACGTCCGGTCTCCGGGGGCCGAAGCAAAGCCCGCCGCCTTGAGTTGCGTTTCGTTGCTGAAGGCGCAGTTCGATTTGGCGGATGCATCCGACGAAGGGAGCCGCCGCGCCGCTCTGGCCCGATGGATCGTCGACGATCGAAACATGCTCACCTGGCGTTCGATCGTGAACCGGGTATGGCAGTATCATTTCGGGACCGGCATCGTCGATTCGGCGAACGACTTCGGACACATGGGCACGAAACCGACTCATCCGGAGTTGCTGGACTGGCTGGCAGTCTGGTTCCGCGACGATGCCCACGGTTCACTCAAACAACTACACCGGCTGATCGTTACGAGTTCGGCCTACAAGCAGACCTCTGCGTATCGCGAAGAGACGGCCAAAGTGGATAGTGAGAACCGGCTGTTGTGGCGGATGAACCGCACTCGCCTGGACGCGGAAGAGTTGCGCGATGCGATGCTGTCGGTGGCGGGGCGGCTCGATCCCACAAAGGGTGGACCGTCGATCCAGATGTTCTATTTCAAGGACGACCATTCACCGGTTTATGACTACGCTCGCTACGATCCGGATGGCCCGGGAGGCAATCGCCGCAGCATCTACAGGTTCACAGTGCGCAGCATGCCGGATCCGTTTATGGAACGGCTGGATTGTCCCGACGCTTCTATTCTGACTCCGAAGCGGTCGACGACAATCACCGCGATCCAGGCACTCGCGGTCTGGAACAATCGGTTCGTCCTGCGCACCGCGGAGCACTTCGCCGAACGGCTCTCGAAATTAGACCGGACGGAGCAGGTGGACGAGGCGGTGCGACTGGCGCTCGGACGTTCTCCGACCGAATCCGAGCACCGGCAGTATTCGTCCTACGCGGCAAAGTACGGACTAGCGAATCTCTGCCGCGTGCTCTTCAATACGAACGAATTCCTGTTTATCGACTGAGGTGGAACTATGGACCGTCGATCGTTTCTTTGGCATTGGGGTGGAGGACTGGGCGGTGTAGCGCTCGCGCACTTACTTGGGCGGGAAGCGCTCGGCGCATCGAAGGGTCACCCGGAGTTGAATGGCGGACTGCACCATCGCGCGAAGGCGAAGCGAATCGTGCAACTGTTCATGTCCGGCGCTGCCAGCCAGTGCGACACCTTCGATTACAAGCCGCGGCTCATTCAAAAAGGCGGCCAGCAATGGGACCCGGGCGAGAAGGTGGAACTGTTCCAAAGCAACCCGGGTGTCGTGATGCCGAGCCCGTGGGGTTGGAAGCAATACGGGCATTGCGGGAAGTGGGTCAGCGATCTGCTGCCGGAGATCGGCTCCTGCGTCGATGACATCGCATTCGTCGCATCCATGATGTCGAAGTCGAACGTTCACGGTCCGGCGACGTTCATGCAAAATACCGGTTTCATTTTGCCCGGCTTCCCGAGCGCGGGTGCGTGGATTTCGTATGCCCTGGGCAGCGAGAGCGAGGATCTGCCGGAGTTCGTCGTGCTGCCGGATCCGCGCGGGATGCCTCCGAACGGGGCCGCCAACTGGTCCGCCGGATTCCTCCCCGCGTCGAACCAAGCCACGACGATACGGGCGGGCACGCCTGCACCGATTCAGGATCTGCGGCCGCCGACGACAGCGGCCTTCATCACACCCGAGAGCGAGCGCGATGGCCTCGCGTTGTTGAAGAGGATCAATGAGGATCATCGGTCGCGGCACGAGGGTGACTCTCGCCTGGAGGCGCGCATCGCCTCCTACGAGATGGCCGCGCGGCTGCAATTGAGCGCTCCCGCAGTACTCGACCTATCGAGCGAGACCGCAGCGACGCGAAAATTGTACGGGCTCGATTCGCCGGTGACTGCGGATATGGGTTCGCGATGCCTGATAGCGCGACGACTGCTCGAACGCGGCGTGCGCTTCGTACAAGTTTGGAGCGGAGCGGATAACGGCTTTCCGAGACGCAACTGGGACAGCCACGAGAATCTCGCGAAAGATCACGGAGAACTGGGAGCGGGATTGGACCGCCCGGTTGCCGGGCTCCTGCGCGATCTCAAAGCGCGCGGAATGCTGGATGATACCGTCGTTCACTGGACCACCGAGTTCGGCCGCATGCCGTGCAGCCAGGGCAGTAAGGGCCGCGATCACAATCCCGCCGGGTTTACTTCGTGGCTCGCCGGCGGCGGTTTCAAAGGCGGGGTCACTTACGGAGCCACCGACGAGTGGTCATACAAGGCGATCGACAAAGCGGTGTACTGCTATGACGTACACGCGACGATGCTGCACTTGCTCGGGATCGACCACAAGCGGCTTACTTACCGATATAACGGAATCGACCGCCGGCTGACCGATGTGCACGGCGAGTTGATTCCCGAGATCCTCGCGTGATTCAACGGGCAGGAGTGAGTTTGTACAGCGCCGAGGCATGCGGCGAAAGATGAACCGTACGTCCGCCCTCGATTACCCCGAGATCCTTGCGCGCCCACAAATCTCGCACGAGGCATTTCTCGGGCATTTTGACGGTGCCCCAGTTCAGGCGAGTGTCGATCGCGTTCTTGTCTCCCACGTTGAACAGCGCGACGAACTTCGAGTTAGTCGTTCCCGCCTCCGCTGACCAGATGACGCTCGCGCCGCCCTCGGCGATTGCCGATCCGTGCCGTCCCGTCTGATCCACGGCGATCACATCGTCATTCGTGATGAGAGAGAGCGTGGAGGCGTCGTTGCTAGGCAGATCTCCGCCAAACATCAAAGGCGATTGCGCAATCGACCACAACGTCAGCAACGTCTGCTGCTCGTCCGCCGTGAAGCGCGTCATGCGGTTGTCGCCGCGTTCGGCGCGAATGCCGATACGCCCGAGCGGGAGCATGTCCGCATCGGGCCACGCGCCAGGACGACCAACGCCGGACCAGATCGACATCAGGATGAAATTCAGGCGCAGCGCTTTCCAGTCGTCCCAAAAATCGTCGGAGATGCGCCACATGTTCGCGTTTTCCTGCAGGAATGAGAGATCTTTGAGCATCGCCGGCCCCGGCGACAGACTGAGGACGATGGGCCGCCCGGTCTTTTGTATGGAGCGGTGAAGCGCCGCGATCTCGTCCCGGTGCGCGGGGCGCGCGATGTCGTCGGCCTTGATGTAATCGACGCTCCACTGCGCATACATATTGATGATGGAATCGTAGTACTCCTGCGCCCCCGCACGGCTCATGTTCACGCCGTACATGTCCGTATTCCAGGGACAGATCGAATTTGTATCGGCGACTGCCGCCGCGCGAACCTTCGTCCCGAACACCGGCAGGTTCGCCTGAACGGCGCTCCGCGGAATGCCGCGCATGATGTGGATGCCGAATTTCAACCCGAGCGCGTGGACGTAATCCGCGAGCGGCTTGAAGCCCCGCCCGTCCGAGGATGACGGAAAGCGGTTAACGGCCGGGATCAGGCGGCCGTAGCCGTCCATCGCGAGTTCGGCGCCCGGCCGGTAACCGTGGGCTCTCGCATTTGGCTCAGACCACTGGATGTCGACAACAATGTACTGCCAGCCGTGCGCCTTCAGGTGTTTCGCCATATATTCGGCATTGGCTTTCACCTCGGCCTCGGTGACAGTGGTGCCGTAGCAGTCCCAGCTGTTCCAACCCATCGGCGGAGTCATGGCGACCCGCGGGGAATCTGCGGATCGTGCGCTGAAGAGAGCGCCCGCGGCGGTAAGCACGCACAACAAGCAAACCGTAATCTTCATCGGCCATTATTATGACGCGGTGATCACGTTGGAGCGCGAGCATCCGAAGCTCAGCTCACTGTGTTCACACCGAGAAATGCCTTACCAACACGCGAGGCATTGATGTCTGCCGTCAGCACCAGAATGACAATCGAACCGGGCAAACGAGGTGGAAACCCTGCATCCGTGGACTTCGAATCACGGTGTAGGATGTGCTCCGGGGAGGAGATTCTGAAACGGGCATCCCGACCTTGAGCCGATTTTCAGGCGTTTACCAGTACGCGGCGGATGCCGCCGCGTGCGAATCTCGGGTACGGAGTTTGAACCCTCGGTACCCGGAAAGTCATGACCAGCTTCGTTCCTATCGAATTCGGCGTTCGGAAGCTGGGAGCCGCGTTTAATCGAGGGCCGTTGCGAGCCGCGCGCCTACCGCAATCCGCAGTGCTTCAACCAGTCGATCAGCACTTCGGGATCGTCGGTGATGATCGAGTCCACGCGCGCATCCACCAGGCGCTGCCAGACGTCCGGCGTATCCGCCGTCCAAGGCACAACCTGAAGCCCTGCTTTGTGCGCCTCGGCCGTCTTCGCGGGAGTTACCAAACTGTAGTGCGGCGATATGATCGTCGCATCGCCCTCTTTTGCGATCTCCGCGAACGGCCGGGAATCGCTTTCCGTCAGTGCTGCGAGCCGAATGTTCGGGGCTAGTTTCTTCATTGCGCGCAGCGTCCGGAAATCGAACGACTGCACGATCACACGCTTTTCCAGGCGGTGCTTCCGGATCTGCCGCAACACCAATTCCGCGAAGACGTCCGGCGTTGGCGTGTACTGCGGCTTGTCGGGAAAGCTTTTCGTCTCGATGTTGAATTCGAATTTTCCCTGCCCCGCCAGCGACAGCACCTCATCGAGCGTCGGCATACGAGTGCCCGGCACGGGGTGCTGCTTCGGAAAGTG
The DNA here is from genome assembly GCA_963720745.1 of uncultured Acidobacteriota bacterium. Lineage (GTDB taxonomy): Bacteria > Acidobacteriota > Terriglobia > Bryobacterales > Bryobacteraceae > TMP-7. The sequence continues at coordinate 110,377 of CAVRGO010000004.1, read as the reverse complement.
AGGATTCTGCTGAGCGCCACAGTCCCACTGCCGCAATTCGTCGAGCGTCAGATCGTGGATCACCGCCTTATCGCGCGGTCCGGTGCAGATCGGCGCCTCGAGGATCGGGTCGTGCGAGACCACCAGAACGTTGTCCTTGGTGACGGCGAGGTCGAGTTCCAGCACGTCCGCGCCAGCACGAATCGCGTACTCGAAAGCGGGCACCGTGTTCTCGGGAAGCCGGGCACGCGCCCCGCGGTGCCCTTGAACCAGGATGTGCTTCGGCGGTGGCGTTTCGGCGGTAGTCATGAGAGTCGCCCCCAGTGTGCAGGCGAGCAGGACGATCTCACTCGTTCTCATGCCCGGTTACCGGAGGTCCGGCATTGCGTTCCGTGTCGGCGGCATCCGTCGGTTCGGCGGCTTCTTGATCGAGCGCCGGTTCGCCGGAGACCAGTTCATCGGCAGTTTCAGGAGCCGCCGGAGTTAGAGGTTCTTCCGCGGCAGGAGGAGCGACGGGCACCTCAGCGGCAGGCGGTTCGTCGAGCGGTGTGTCGTCAAAGGCAGCCTCACTCGCCGCTTCATCCTCGCTTGACGGAGCGGGGGATTCGACTGCGATCTGAGCCTCCGTTTCGGTTTCCACGGGTGCGGGAGACTCGTCGAGCGTTTGAACGATCGTCTCTTCGGCCTCCGGCCCGGCGATGGCCGCCTCGTATTCGGGATGATCCTCGAGGCGGACGTCGCATTCGCAGCAATCACTGCAGCGCCCGCAACGGTCGCACAAGTGATTGGCGCAGGCGTCCTTCGTGCAATACACGCAGATTGCAGTAGACGGCTCTTCACAAATGCTGCACGTGAATGTAGCGGTGGGGGTCAATCTTTCCTCCTGGGTTTGGAAGCCGGAACCGGCTGCCGGCTCAGCACTCCGCGGCAGCGCTGAGCCTCCTGGTCCATGATCTTGAACTCCTGCTCCTTGGTCTGCGCCAACTCCGTGAGGTAACTCGTCAGATGATCGCGATTCAGTTCGTTTTCGGCCAAGGCGCCGCGCAACAGGTCGCCGACCGCCGGATTCTGGTATTTGCGAACACCTTCAATCAGCGACAACACCGATTTTTGAAGCGATTGCATACGGAAGTACGCTTCGAGCGCAAGTGTCAGACGCTCGGGCTCTTTGGATAACATCGCGGTAGTGCGGCCAAGATAATCGATTTGATTCTCAGCGGCTTTCCACTGCTGCATGTAAGCCTGGCTGGCTTGCGTATCGCTCCAACGCGACGGATTCACCTGGTCCAGAATCGGCTTCAATTTCTGGGTGCCCTCGATCAAGTTCTTCAGCAGAGTCCGTAAGTCCCATTCGGTCTCAACCCCGCCCGCCGGTGCCTGCGATTGAGCCATTATGCCAGCGGCGAACAACATCGCTACACAAACAACCTTCATTCTTTTCGGGTACCTTTTTCTAGTGTCTCATAGCGAACGAGCCAGCCCGGTCCGCGGGGCACCCGCCGTTTTATTTGAGTATCTTCAATAAGTTGCTGTAATCGTCGGTCCACAAATCGGGACTCGGATCTGGCAGCGCCGAAAGGTGGGCCCTGATCCATTGCGGTTCGCGCAGCGTCGCCTCGCGGTTCGCGATGACGACCCAATCCGAGGCGTAAACCCCATCGTCGTTTTCGTCCGGGTTCGTGACGAAGATCGCTTTTTTATGAAGCGCTTCGGTGGCACGCACTACCACTCCGCCGAGCTTCAGGAAGCGATTTGATACGTGCATTAGCAACAACCCATCCGGATTCAGGTGGCGGAAGTACTCGCGGAAAGCCTCGAGCGTCAACAGGTGAACCGGGATCGAGTCTCCCGAGAAGGCGTCGACGGCCAGCACGTCAAAATGCTGCGGATCCTCGCGCTCGAGCGAGAGCCTCGCATCACCCAGAACGACATCCAGTTTCGCCGGACACTCACGCAGGAAATAGAAGTCGTTCCTGGCGATATCGACCACGGCGGGATTGATGTCGTAGAACCGGTAGGTGTCACCCGCGCGTCCGTAGGCGGAGATCGTGCCGGCGCCGAGCCCAATCACTCCAACCCTCCGCTGCAAACGCGGCATCCGTAGCGCAACGCCAATGCCGGACTGCGGTCCATAGTAGGTTGTGGGCCTGCGACGCAGGTCGGAACGCAGAAACTCCATTCCATGGCTGATCGTTCCATGGTGCAACTCGCGGACAGCCTCGGTGTCCGGCGTTTCCGCAATATCGGTCACGTAAACGACGCCATAGAAATTACGCCGGATGAGTTTATATTGGGACACCCATCGTGGATCCTGCCATGCCAGAAGATAGACCAGTCCGGAAGCAAGCGCCGCGACCAGCACGTACTCCAGATATCGAGCGTGCGGACCCGGGAAGGACGGCTGGCCACGATGGAGTACGACGCCGATGAGAATCACCATCACCAACAGCGCGACTGGCAACTCGAGATAGGTCTTAAAAACGACCGGGGCAATCACGGCAACGAAAAAACCGCCAAGCGCGCCCCCTAAAGAGACCATCAGATAGAACAATGTGAGCCAGCGCGGCGGCGGCTTCAGACGGTACAGTTCACCGTGGCAGACCATCGCACAGATAAAGAACCCGGCCACGAACACCGGCCCGACGTACTTCATTCCCGCATTCCGATTCTCCGGGAACAGGAACGAAAGCATGAACGCGACGGCAAAGACGAATACGGGAAACCAGAATCTGCGTCCGTACCAGCGCTCGCTTTCGAACGTGAGAATAAAACTCAGCAGGTACAGCGCAAGAGGTACCACCCAGAACAGCGGCACGGGCGAAATGTTCTGCGTCAGATGGCTGGTTACGGCAACCAGCAGCACCGATGGACAGAACGCGAGTCCCACCCACAGCAGGTACGTCGCGCGGCCGGGGCGATTCAACGCTTCCGTCTCGTCGGGGCCTTTGTCTGTGGGCAAGGCGTGCGCGCCTTTCCATACGCTGAACGCGACGATGCCGCAAAACGCTGCGAAAAAGATGTAGGCGGCCGACCACGCGTACGCCTGAAAGCGAAGTCGCATCACGGGTTCAATCACCGCCGGATACGAAAGGAGCGCAATCAGCGACCCGGCGTTCGACAAAGCGTACAGCCGGTAGGGCGAACCGCCCGGGTAGCGCCGCGCGAACCAGGCCTGTAATAGAGGACCGGTGGTTGACAACAACAGGTACGGAATCCCGACGGTCACCGCAAGCAAAACGACGATCCGTTCGGCGGGGTGCGAGGAATCGACGGGTTTCCACGAGGGTCCGGGCAGAATCGGCAGAACCAGGATGCTGGTAGCGAGCAACGCCAAGTGAACGGCCGCCTGGACCTTCGGACGAAACCAGCGAATGCTGGCGTGCGCATACGAGTAGCCGCCCAGCAATGTCATTTGAAAGAACATCAGGCAGGTGGTCCAGACGGCGGCGGAGCCACCGAACCAGGGCAGGATCACCCGTGCGATGAGCGGTTGAACCAGGAACAGGAGGAACGCGCTCACAAAAATCGTAGCCGCAAAGAGGACCATTGGGTGTGTTTCTTCCAACTTCTCACAACCGCGCTTCGGCGCGCACGAACAGAAGTCGGGGAGCATACGAGACTGGACCGGTTCACGGTTTGTCTAGGGTGGAAAGCCCGGCGGAAACAATAGGATTACCCACCCGGTCTCCGCCTGTGGTAAGAATGAACCCGGTATGAAAAGACGCACATTTCTCGCCGGGGCCGCAGGCGCGGTTGCCGGGTCCGTAACGGCACTTGCACGCGGCGGTGCCAAAGTCGAAATCGGTGTGACCGACTGGAACCTCGGCCAGACGGCAAAGCTGGAAGCAGTTGCCCTCGCCCGCAGGTTGGGCTTCGATGGCGTCCAGGTAAGCCTCGGACGCACGCCGGTGGAGGGGAAACTCCCGCTCGCCGACCCTGCGTTGCAGGCCAGGTACGTAGCCGAATCGAAGGCGCAAAACATCCCCATCGACAGCACCTGCCTGGATATTTTGCATGTCAACTACTTGAAGAACGATCCGCTCGGAAAGAAGTGGGTAGCCGACAGTATACCGATTACTCGCAATCTCAATTCGAAGATCATCCTGCTGCCGTTCTTCGGCAAGGGAGCACTCGAGACTCGCGAGGAGATGGACCGCGTGGGCGACATCCTGCGGGAGCTCGGGCCGGAAGCGGAACGGGCGGGCGTGATCCTCGGACTCGAGAACACCATCTCGGCCGAAGACAATCTGCGGATCATGGAGCGCTCACGGTCGAAGGCGGTGCTGGTCTACTACGATATCGGCAATTCGACCCACGGCGGTTTCGATGTGAACCGCGAGATTCGTCAGCTCGGCCGCAAAAGCATTTGCCAATTTCACTTCAAAGACAACCCGCATTATCTCGGTGAAGGCAAGATCGATTTAGACGCCGTCCTGCACTCCATCGTGCAGATCGAATACCGGGGCTTCGCGAACCTGGAGACGGACTGCCCGTCGCACTCGGTAGAAGCGGATATGAAGCGAAACCTGACCTATGTTCGGAGGCTGGCATCGCAGAACCGCGTTTAAGATCCCGATGCCCGATTACACCTGGGTGAGGTGAACCAGGGGGTGCGTCAAATTGCGCGTTTCATACCGATTTTGATCTGTTCGCAAGTTTGCAAAGCGCGTAACCTGTTATTTCTAATCAGATTGGCACTTGTGGTTGAGACAGCCTATTGACAAAGTTTCGACTAAGGCTTAACATTCAGTTTCACGATTTACGTGCGAAAATAACAACCCTTTGGAAGTGTACAGGTCCGCGCATGACCTTCAACATCGGTGAAAAAGTCGTCTATCCGAACCATGGGGTAGCGACGATCGAGAATATCAGTACACGATCGTTCGGCTGTAAGTTCGAACGGTTTTATCTGCTCCGTCTAAGCTGTAACAACATGACGGTGATGGTGCCGTTTTCCCACGTGGACGAAGTGGGCTTGCGGAAAGTCACGAAGAACGGAGAAATCGCTCGCGTTTTGTGCTATCTGGCCACTGGAAAATGCAAACCCTTGCAGGATTGGAAGGATCGTTACAAGGAAAATTGCGTGAAGATGCAGAGTGGCGGGTTGAACGAAGTCGCCGAAGTTTTCAAATCCCTGCTAATTGTTCAGAGCGAGCGCCCGCTTTCTTTCCGCGAGAAGAAAATGCTGGACCGCGCGCGCCAGATGATCCTGAACGAGATCTGCATTTCCCGCTGCCTCCAGGAACCCGATGCCATCACGCTGTTGGATGGTGTGCTCTCGAAATCTGAGTTGCGGATGCCGGCGGCCCTCTAGGGTCGCCGCCTCCGGCCCGTCCGCCAAGTTCCTCGTGCACCTACCAGGCGTGTGTCGACAAGAATGTATTCTTCCGCAGCCATTCACCTTAGGCTTTCCTGCGTCGAACCTAGACGCAATCTAAGGCCTTCGCTCCCCTAGTCGTCATCCCGACAACACCCGATCAATTCATTGATGGCGAAGGTGCGAAAGTGTCTCTACTGTTCGACTCGATTGCCCCTTATCGTCAAACTGAAGCACTCGGACTTCTGCACGGACGAGCACCGGTCCGCGTATTTCGAACAACAACAGAAGCTCGCGTTGCAATGCCTGATCGAAACCGAGCAGATTCTCAATAAAGCCAAAAATGAGTGGCCTTTAGCCAAGCGCCTGGGAGACGGCGGCTTCGATCGAAAACGCTCTATCGCGGCACCTGAGCCGCCGCCGCTGACAGGGCCGCCGGCCATCTGCGGTGCGATGATCCACTGTCCGCGACTCGCGGCTCGCAGAGAGTGGTCGCTTCTACTGTCACCGGTTCAGGGCTTCCTGGTTGCCGTTTCATTCCCGGCCGGTCCGCACGTTTCCGAGTGGACGGCGAGTGCGGAGCCTGAGTCTCGGCCGGGCCCGCCTGTTGCGGATGTGGCTCCCGTGAGCTGGCGCTTTGTTGCATCGGAGTTTGTATCGCAAGTTTTCCAGGGCTGGCGCGCACCCGCCGGGTGCCTCGCGTCCTTGGCATTTCCCGCGCGCCGCCGCTCCGGCTTTGCGGCCATTTTGAACGTTCGTTGGGGAGAACCGCGGCGGGTGGCACAACCGTTTGGGCCGCGGACGGCCGGACAACCACAGCCGGACTTGCCCCAAGCGTTTGCAGCACGCGTTGCGCTGAATCTCGGTTCTTTTCGGATTTGCGAAGTCAGCGCCCCAGGACCTTCGGAGGCTTCGGCAGTCCGATGGCCCGTGTCGTTGCGCCGTTCCTCCTACCAGGGAAACCTGCCCGAGCGTCGAGCGAGCATCATCGGTCTCCTGTGTCCGGTGGGCCGAACCACGATCGCAACCCCGCAACCCGGATTTCCGGATCAACTCGTTGCGCTCGGGGCGGGCGTCCCCGCCCGCACGGCATCCGAACTCGCAGCGTATCGGACTCTCAGCGAGGCGCTCGGAGTGGCCGTACTCGGTTGCGCACTATCGTTCCCGGCTCTGCGACGGTCGCCGGGGTCCGGTATGGCGGCGGCTCTCGGAGCAACTATGCCCGTGCGTCCGGCGCTGAGCGGTAGCGCACTGATGGTTCGCCCCTTCGAGGTTTTCGGTTCACAACGGCACTCGGTACCGTGCTCCACAACTCTGCGGGTTACCGGAAGAAGTTTGCGGCTAGGCAGCGCCATGCGGCCGACGAAGATTACGAGGACGACCGGTGGTAGGCCGGTCAAAATGTACGGTCCAGCAAGGAATCACCGTCCGACGGCCAGCATCCCCGCCCCGGTAATGGACCTGCTGGCCGATAAGCAGATCCCGGCCCCGGCACCCAATCCTGCTGAAACGCTTCGATTACCCCAACCGGATCCCGAGTATGCCGGCCTCGTTGTGTTCCGAATGCCTTGCGGCTCAGGGTCGCGGGTAATGCCTCGCGTCACAGTAGTAGCAGAACCGCTGCCCGCCCAACTCATTGAGTCGCTGCCGGCCTCGAAAATTGCTGTTCGTCGTGACCCCAGACTGGGCTCCGCCCCATTGGCTTCGTTCGGTTCCAGTCTTGCCGCTGCCGATCCGCCCCAGCGAGCGGCGATAGGATCCGTACTCCAAGCTGAATCGATAGCGCCGAACCCGCTCATTACGTTTCCGCGCGGGACGGCGACTGTCGTAGCCGTCGGAGTGATGGACGGGCAGCCTGAAACGGGCGTACCTGTACAGATAGTGCCATCGGCTCCCCCTACTGCAGTTGCAGCGAGCCCATGTGTCCATGCGCTGTGTCCCGCGGTATCTGCCGTAAAGCCGCGATGGAATGGCGCCCCTTATCCAATCACCGATCGCACTCCCGGTTGGTCGGAACGCGTCAATTGGCAACCGGCACCGGGTCCGGTGGCGTCGCATAAGCCCGCAGGAATGCGATCGCCGCACCCGGTAACTCCCGACCTGTTCCCATTGATCGCGGCATCCGGGTTGTCCCCTCGGCCTGTCGAGTTGCCGCCCGAGCAGCATGCGATTGTGGCCAAGGAACCGAGTCCGTTGGCGCCGGTGCAGACCCGCATTCGAGTCCCTGACGAGACCGACACTCCGCTGTTCATCGAGTTCCCCACAGCCGCCAAGCGTTCCGGATTACACGTGGTGCTCGCCAATGTGAAGCGTTACGCGAGCAGCCGCACGGTCATCGCGATCGCGGCTTCCGTGATCCTCGTGTTTGCCCTCAAGCCCCTCTTGTCGACCGGACCCGATCGCAATTCGTCCGGGATCGGAGCGTCACCGGCGGGTACGTGGGACGGAATCCGCAGTAAGTTTGCCGGTCGAGCGGGTGTTCGATGGATGGAGAAGTTCGACTCCGGCTTCGACCATTGGGAAGGGCGCGGAGATCCGACCAAATCCTGGAAATTCGACGATAAGGGATTCGTGGTGCCTGGCCAGTTGGCGATGTATAAGCCTTCCGCAGGGATGTCGGACTACGAAGTGGAGTTTCTCGGGCAGATCGAGCGCAGGGCCCTGAATTGCGCTTTTCGCATTCAAGACTTTAACAATTACTACGCCGCAAAACTCGTGGTGGTGCAGCCTGGCCCGCTGCCGAGGATCGACCTCCAGCGTTACGCGGTGATCAACGGCAAAGAAATGAGCCGGCGGGAATTGACCATCCCGCTAACCGTACGCGGCGAGACGCTGCTGAACGTGCGCCTCGAAGCGAAGGGATCGGATTTTTCCGTAAGAGTTCAGGACCGAATCGTCGATGCCTGGACCGATTCCCGGATTCCTATCGGCGGAATCGGGTTTTTTAGTGGCAAAGGCGAACGTAGCAGGATAAGTTGGCTGGATATTTCGCACCAGTATGATGTGCTCGGAAGAATCTGCGCATACTTATCCCCGTCCAGTGTAGCTTCACGAGGTACGCAGTGATCGGGAGTTGATTAGAATGACCCCACCTAAACAGACAGTTCCGGCGAGCGCGCAGACAATGCCTTCGGCGCAAGGCGTTGGTCGCGTGTCCTCCGCCCTTGCCAGGGCGGCCGCCTTACATTTAGAAGAACGGCGCGAAGATGCCCTGCAGGTTTTGCAGAACGTGCTCGACTCCGGCGAGTCGAACGCGGAACTGTACTCCGCCAAGGCTTTGCTGCAGTATGAACTAGGCAACTACGCCGAAGCCGCAGAAACCTACACTCTCGCGATGGAGCTCGCGCCGCAGCATCCGACGGGTCCCTTCAATCTGGCGGTGTGTTACGAACGCCTGGGGCGCTGGAAAGAAGCCTCCGAGGCGTTTCGAGCCGCCCTCGAACGTGATTCGTCCCGCTTGGACGCCAAGCTCGGACTCGGGATCAGCCTGCTTCACCTGGAGAAGCCCGAACCTGCGCTCGAATGCTTCGAAAAGGTGCTGTCCGGTGACGGCGAGCATGAGACCGCGCTGTTCGGGAAGGCCGTCGCGCTGCAACTCCGCGGAGAGTTCAGCGAAGCAACCGATATTTATCGGAACCTGCTCGCCAAAAATTCTAACACCGAGGAATGCCTGACGAACCTCGTGGTGATCGGGATAGCGCGTCAGGACGACGGACTCGTGCGCGAAGCCGCGGAGCGGCTGCTCGAGCTACGGCCGAACTCGCCGACAGCGCTCGAAGGGCTCGCATCGAGTGCATTCGCAGCCAACGACTACGAGGCTGCGGCGGTGTATTGTTCCAAGCTGGTCGAGTTCTCTCCGGCGCAGTTCGAACGCTGGTTCAACCTTGGCATCGCCTATCAGCGTACGCAAAAGAACGATCTGGCGATCGAGGCCTACAGCGAAGCGATCCGGCTGCGTCCCGATGCGAAGCAGGCATTCGTGAACCTCGGCGTCGTCTACCAGGAGCAGGGCGACCTGAGGCGCGCGCGCGAAGCCTACGAGTACGCTCTCAAGATTGCTCCGGAACTGGTGGATGTGCAGTTCAACCTCGGATCGGCTCTCGAAAAAGACGGCGATAAGGATGCCGCCGAACGGCTCTATACGAACCTCGTGGCGCGCGAACCCAAACTGCAGGATGCGTGGTTCCGGCTGGGTTATTTGCGGCTCGAGCGGAAGGCGTGGCGGGAAGCGGCAGAAGCTTTCCGGGCCTGTCTGGAGCAGCGGACGCCCTGGCCCGAAGCCGAATTGAACCTTGCACTTGCGTGTTGGAACATGGGTGACCGGGACGCGGCGTCAAGTTCGTTCAGGGCAGTTCTGATAGATGACCCGCAGTCGCTCGACGCGATGCGCGGGCTAGCGGCTCTTGCGATCGAAAAGCAGGACTATGAACAGGCGCTCGACTTACAGGCGCGGCTCATCGAGGCCGGCGAGCGATCGCCTGAGCTGTTCTACAACACCGGGTTGCTGCTGCAAAAATCCGGGCAAATCGAGGACGCGGTTCGCCTGTATAACGAAGCGCTGGCAGAACGGCCGGATTTCGCCGAGGCGCTGCTCAACCTCGGCCACGCGTTAAAGGCGCAAGGCAACGAGGATGAGGCGCGCCGGTATTGGCGGCAGGCTCTCGAGGTTAAACCCGAACTCGCGCAGGGGTATTTCGAAAAGGGTTGAGGGGCGCGGCGCGCGCATGCACAGTGTGGCCGCCACGAAAGTTGATGTGTGCTTTGTGAGCCGCGCCTGATCGGCCATAGCCGATTTGAGAAACTGTTACTTGCCCATGCACGCCGCCCGTGTCCGTGAGATACTCGACCGCGCCCGGACTTTGCGCATCCTCGTGGCGGGCGATGTGATGCTGGACGAATTTCTGTGGGGCGAGGTAAATCGTATCTCGCCGGAAGCGCCCGTTCCGGTGGTTCGTATCACCGGCGAATCGTGCTATCCGGGCGGAGCCGCAAACGTCGCGCGCAACGTTCGGGAGTTTGCCGGCTGGACCGGTGTTCTCGGCGTGGTGGGATGTGATGCCGGCGGGCGGCGCCTGGCCGAATCGCTCAGCGGCACGGGGATCGATGTTTCGGGACTGCTCGCCGATTCGAAACGCTCCACGATCGTGAAGACCCGCATCGTCGCCAAGCATCAGCAGGTCGTTCGTGTCGATCGCGAAACGATCGTCCCCGTAGCCGGAGACCTTTCGGAATCCGCCTCGAAAAAGCTGGAGCAATGCTCGGCGGATGTGGACGGGATCATCGTATCCGACTACGCCAAAGGCTTTCTCACCCAACCGATGGCCGATCGTTTCAAAGAGCTTGCTTCCAGACACCGGCGAATCGTCACGGTCGACCCGAGCCCCTACAATCCGGTGGACTGGTCCGGGCTCACCGCCATCAAGCCGAACCGGAGCGAGGCTCTACGGGCGGCCGGCCTGCATGAATTGACCAATGGTATGCCGGACGGCATCATGTACCAGGTAGGCGAGAGACTGCTGGAACACTGGCGGGCGGCCCTCATCTTGCTGACACTCGGCGAAGAGGGGATGATGCTGTTCGAGCGCGGCAAGAGCGTATTTCAGACCCCGGCTCGAGCTCGCGAGGTGTTCGATGTTTCCGGCGCGGGCGATACCGCGATCGCGGTGTTCACAGTGGCACTCTGCGCCGGTGCCGAGCCGTCTGAGGCGGCCGATCTGGCGAATACAGCAGGTGGAATCGTCGTCGGGAAACTGGGGACCGCGACCGTTTCGCCCGCCGAACTGATCGCTGAGTATGCGTAGATCGTCTGCCGCAATCCGGTCAGGAATCGCCGCATACGCGAGTGTTCGGCCATCGCCCTTGCCGGCAATTACTGCACGCGCGGATCGGGACGGCCAGGATCAGTGGGACGATGCCGGCGCCGCGACGCACGGCGCAGTGCGAGGCAATATGCGGCAAACTCAGGTTGCCAGCGGTCGGCAAGGCTCAGCGCATGCCGGCCGGCAACCCATCGGTTACGCCGGGCCGCGGCCGATGCGCTCAACAGCCGGAATCGCCGCGCGACATTCGCCCACCACTCCGGCGGGATTCGGTGGCGCAGTTGAACTGCCCCTGCAAACGAGGGGCGCCGGCGCATCTGCCCGGCCTCATCGCCGCCATGCATGAACTCCTCGAACAACGGATCCGTCACGGCCTTCCGGCGACACTTCGAGTGAAGGTAACCCCGAAGAGTCCGAAAACCGAAATCTCGGGCGAGCTCGCGGACGGTACTCTGAAGATCCGGATCGCCGCCGCGCCGGAGCGCGGTAAAGCAAATGCCGAGTTGTGCTCGTTCCTTGCGGATGAGATCGGGGTAGCGTCGTCCAAGGTTGAAATCGTCAGCGGGCACACATCCCCCCTGAAACTAGTGCGGATCTCAAGGTAGCTTCGCCGCTCCCTTAGCGCGATCGAAGTCGGCTGCGAGCTGTTTCCGAACCTTGTCGGCGACATCTGCGCTGGCCCCTCGAAATTTCGCACCGGTGCTTTCCTGCGTCGTCGCCCAGATTACGTCGCCCTGTTTATTGACAAGGCGCACGGTGGCTAGCGCCTCATGCTTCCGCTCTTCAATGTGAACTGACTCGTTGTCGTTGATGGAGACGCCGCCGTATTTGCCTCCGCGGGTGACTCCGGAAGCTTTGGAGGTTCCCTCACCGGTATTCACGCGAGCCCCAATCCCGTCTGAGCTGCTGAACTTGTCGGTGAACAGCAGGTCCTCGGCCGCGCCGCGGAGAAACGTATCCGCGGTGGCTTCGTTCTCAGTGATCACGAACAGTTTCGAGGATTGTAGCGCAGCGATCAGCAGGTCCCGGATTTGAGCGGCGGACTCGCCGCCCGTCAACCGGTCCACAAATACCCGGTGCACGTTGAGCAGAGACGCCTCATCGGCGGTTTCCGTCGCGGCGGGCGTGCGAGTGCCGGCCGTCGATTCAATCTCGGCGCCAAACATCGAGAGCCCGCACATCAGCGCCACCGGCAGGACCAGCGCCTTCATCCTTTCCCCGCCTTTCGAGCTTCGTCATCCTGGAACTGGACCTTGCGCCCTGTACGCGCCTCCAGGCTCACCAGGATTGCCCGAATTTTGTCTTTCTCCACACGGAAGATCAACGCCTGTTCCCGCCCGTTGTCGTCCGTGTAGCCGACGGTCAGAAAATGCTGCCGCTTTTTACTGAGGATGAACATTGGCGAGATCAGAACCGCCATGGCGTACCGGCGGTCCACCTTTTGCCCATATTCGAGGAGATTGATGCGTTCGTAGGCGATCCGCATGCTCCCTTTTTTGGCGTAGAAGACGAGATACTGCTCGTCAATAGCCTGTAGGCTGCCCGCCTGGTTGCTGGGAATCTCGGGCCGAGTGCCCCCGACGTATTCCACCCGCGCCCCCGGCTCACCGGCCGCGGCTGGCGGTATGACAACTCCCACGGTCAGGAGCGCCAAAAGTGCGGTGATAGCGCTGCGCATAAAATCCGTCCGAAACATGTAGTCCTTTGCTTGTATTGTTCCTCTCAAAACTGTTGATAGGGATATCCTGAAGCTGACATGTCCCGTTTCGGATTCGACGAAATCGTAGGCACGGATAGACCCGAGTTGTACGACATTCGCAGCCGGGTACCCGGTCCCCAAGGGGCTATACCCCTCACGTCTGACATGCTGTTACACCGGCCGTCGGGCGATCTATTCGGTTTGACCCAGGATGCGGGAATGGGCTGGGACCCGGCTCGGCTCGGAGGTACAGAGGTATTGCTGCTGTCGACGCACGGCGGGATTCGCGCGGCCGACGGTACTCCGATTGCTTTGGGCTACCACACCGGACACTGGGAAGTCGGGCTGCTCATGCAAGCCGCCGCGGCCGAACTCAAAGCGGCGGGAGCAGTGCCCTTCGCCGGATACTGCACCGATCCCTGCGACGGGCGGACTCAAGGCACCACGGGCATGTTCGATTCGCTTCCGTACCGGAATGATGCGGCGATCGTGTTCCGGCGTCTGATCCGGTCGCTTCCTACCCGCCGGGCCGTCATCGGGATTGCTACCTGCGATAAAGGACTGCCCGCAATGATGATGGCGCTGGCCGGAAGCCGTGATCTTCCGTGCGTTCTCGTGCCGGGCGGCGTGACGCTGCTAGCCGAAGACGGCGAGGACGCAGGCCGGGTTCAGAGCATCGGCGCACGGTACGCCCACGGGCAGATCACAATTGCCGAAGCGGCCGAAATGGGTTGCCGGGCCTGCGCTTCGCCGGGCGGCGGCTGCCAATTCCTCGGGACTGCCGCAACTTCGCAGGTTGTCGGCGAAGCGCTCGGAATGTCGCTGACACACTCGGCCCTCGCCCCTTCAGGGCATCCGATTTGGACCGACATGGCGCGGCGGTCGGCGCGTGCCGCGCTTGAACTCGAATCCCGCGGAATTCGGATGCGCGACATTCTCACAGAAGCGGCGCTGCATAACGCAATGGTGATTCACGCCGCATTTGGTGGATCGACGAACCTTGTGCTGCATCTGCCGGCGATCGCGCACGCCGCCGGTTTGCGGCGCCCCACCGCGAATGAGTGGGCTGCCGTGAATCGAGAGGTGCCCCGACTGGTGGATGCGCTTCCAAACGGTCCTCGCAATTTCGCGACGGTTCAGGTGTTCCTGGCCGGAGGCGTCCCCGAAGTGATGCTCCATCTCCGCCGTGCGGGCCTCCTGCGACTGGATGCCCTCACGGTCAGCGGCGATCCTCTCGGCCGCATGCTGGATTGGTGGGAGCAGTCGGAACGCCGCGCCGCCCTTCAGCGTGTACTGAAGGAGCGCGACAGCATCGACTCGAGCGAGGTCATCATGGACCCCGCCACCGCCGCGCGCCGCGGGTTGACCTCCACCGTCTGCTTTCCACACGGCAATCTCGCTCCGGAGGGTTCGATCATCAAGAGTACCGCTATCGACGCGAGCGTGGTCGATCCCGACGGTGTCTACCGCAAGCGCGGACCGGCCCGCGTATTTACGTCCGAACCCGCCGTCATTGAGGCGATCAAGTCCGGTGCGATTCGCTCCGGCGACATCATTGTGCTCATGTGTCGCGGCCCGATGGGTTCGGGAATGGAGGAGACCTATCAGGTAACCTCCGCGTTGAAACATCTCGAATTTGGCAAACACGTCGCCGTGATTACCGATGCCCGCTTCAGCGGTGTTTCGACCGGTGCCTGCATCGGACACGTTTCACCCGAGGCACTCGCGGGAGGGCCTCTGTCGAAAGTCGCGGATGGCGACACGATCGAGATCGTCATCGACCGGAACCGCCTGGAGGGAACAGTAAACCTGCTTGGCGCTGCCGGCGACCCCGCGAGCGGAACACAGGTACTGCTCGCGCGCGGACCGCGTCCCGATTTGGCGCCTGACCCTGCGCTGCCGCTCGACACGCGATTGTGGGCGGCGCTGCAAGACGCGAGCGGCGGCACCTGGGGCGGTGCAGTCTACGATACGGAATCGATCCTTCGCGTTCTCGATGCGGGCAAACAAGCGTTAGCGGCGAAGGCCGGCACCAGCTGATCCATTCGGAACGGAACACCGGACGATCCCGATTTGAAACGTGCCGGTAGACCGGTCAGAACGCTCGCAGGACGATGCGCACGGCCGGACCCCAGCCGTGTACGACGCCTGCAACCGCAACCGACCAAAGAACGAGATCACCCCAACTCCACCGCAACCCGGCTAAATGCCGGCCAAGCACATGCCATCGCAGCGCCTCCTGTCCGGCGGCATCGTGATCTTCCCAGGCGATCATCGGCATAAGCTCTCCAGCACAACTGCAGGCCCGACCGCATCCGTCATTCCGTCAGGCGTCCCGAATTGAAACCGAAAGCACATCTCGCCCGTACTTAACGCACGTCTCCGACCGTTACCGGAGAACTTTTCAGTCCTGTATACTCCGGAGTGTCCGGATAACACGAATAAAGAACCTGCGAAGGAGCATTGATGAGAACCCTGCTTACTGCGTGTATTTGTCTGTTATTACTCGGCGGCGTCGCGCTGGCGGCAATCGATGGCCAGTGGGTAGCCGAGCGCAAGATTGAGCGCGATGGTCAGTCGTTCACTATCATTCAGACGTTCGACCTCAAGTCGGACGGAGATAAACTCACCGGCAAACTGACGGTCCAATTTGGAGACATGGAACCGCGGACCATGGAAATCTCCGATGGCAAAATCGACGGCAACAAGTTCTCGTTTACGACCGTCATGTCGACCCCGAATGGCGATTTCAAAATGACGTACAGCGGTACCGTAGAGGGCGACACGCTGAAGGGCACATCCGAGCGCGAAGGCGGCGAGCCCCGTCCATTCGAGGCCAAGCGGAAGTAGCCTCACCGGACTTCGGCAACAACGCGGCGCCGGGTTAGCTCTCGGCCGAATAACGAGTCAACACGACGCCGTATTGATCGAGCGCCCGTCGCACCTCGGGCGATGTGAGTACAGCCAGTTCCTGCATCCGGCTGGCCTTCAACCGGGTCCGGGCCGTCTCGAGTTCCGCGCCGTGATGCCCCGGATGCGTCATAAACTCCGTGGTGCCTTCAGGAAGCATTTGTATCAGCCGGATGACAGCCGCCGCGTCAATCCGTCCCGTCATTTGGAAACCCGCAAAATGATCGGTCGTGCGGCACCCGCGCCGGGCGAGTTCGGAGTGGAAACGACTCCGAACGACACCGAGGCCACGGCTGACAACTCGCGTCAGCACGGGCGTGCCGTTTCCGCTCATCGGCAGGTCGAAAGGACGCCGTACCCATCGAATGCCGAATTCTTCCGCCAAGCGTGCAACCGCGGCGAGAACCGGCGGAAAGAGATGGGTGTGTTTGTGGGTGTCGAGGTGTGTGGGCCGAATGCCCGCCTCGATAATCCGCAGCACCTGCGGGCGCAACTCTTCGTACGGGACGATACGCCGGGCCCACACTGCCTGAAGCAGTTCGCGAACTGTTCGCGGAAGCGCTCGTGAACGATCCATCAGAGAATTCCCGCCGATCAACACGAGATGACACCCCACGTCGAGCCCGGGATTGCCGCGTGCCAGGCTCACTGCGTCTTCGAACGCGCTGCCATTCGCCATTAATGTTGTTGCCGTGAGGATCCCGTTGCGGTGCGCTTCGACGATCCCGGAATTGACGTCTCGTGTGAAACCAAAATCGTCGGCGTTGACGATCAGCTTCTTCAAAACAGTCCCAGTTTGATGCGAAGGAACTTCTTCGGGTTCGCACGGAAATCCTTGAGGAGTCCGTTCAACTCGCGCGAGGTCCCGTTGATCGAATCGTACAGCGAAGGATTCACCATCAACTGTCCGAGCGTTCCCTGCCCCGAATTTATCTTGTCGAGCATCGTGTCGATCTTCGTGATGGTCGTCGCGATCTGAGTGTGCAGTTCGTCGCTCTTGAGCAGTTTGCCAACGGTGCCCCTTCCGGCATTCACGTCGGCGAGGATCTTGCGCAGATCGAGGATAGTGTTATGGGCATCCTGATATAGGGCGGGATCCTTCAGCAGTCGTCCCGCGGTGCCCTGCCCCTGTTGCAGTCCTTCGAGCAAATTGTCAATGCGACCGATCGATCCGCGGATATCGTTGTAGAGTTCGTCGTGATAGACAAGCTTCCCGATCGTCCCCTTGTCACTGTTCAGCGCCGCTGCGAGTTGCTGCACTTCGGACACTGTGCCGACCAGGCGCTGATAGAGTTCCTCATCCACCAAGAGTTTGCCGATACTTCCCTTCCCCAATTCCACCTGTCCCACGACGGCATCCACCCGCTTGAGGATCGATTGCAGTTGGACGAGCAACGTGTTTCCCTGCTCGATGACATCGTTGAAATCGGCCGTGTCCCGCGCAGGAAGAGTCCCGCCCGCCTGGATGTGTTCCCGGCTGGTACCTCTCTTGACGTTGATGTACTTCGTACCGAGCACATTCTCCGCGCCGATGCCGGCTTGAGAATCCACCGGGATGTCGTTCAGGTACTTGTCCCGAATCTCCAGGTCCATGCGAATGGTCTTGTTCGGATCGTTCGAGCCGGACAAGCTGATCTTGCTCACTTTTCCAACCTGGATACCATTCAAACGAACGGCGGAGTTTTCGGTGAGCGCCGCGGAATCCTCCATGTAGGTATAGATAGTGGTTCGCGACGCAAACGGATGTGCCGACCCCGTCAGAAGAAAAATGAGGACACCGAGAATCAGGAGCGCCACGACTGCCATGACGCCGACCTTTAATCTCGCCCACCGCGCTTTGGTCTGTTGTGGCATATCAGTTTTTCAGTACGAATTTCGACAGATAGGTATCGGCAGATGCTTCCAGTTCCGGCTGTGTGCCCTCAAAGTACAGCCGGCCTTCTCTCATCACAATGAATTTCGTTGAGGAACCGCTACTACCATCCCCGTTGGTCGATACCCGCTGTAACTTACCACTGTGGGGATTGTAGCGAAAGTTGGCCATCAATTGCCCATCCTGATACCGGTGGGTGGCCATGATGGCCGCGGCATTTCTCGTATCGCGTTCCTTGATAATGAGCGTGACAATCGTGTTGGCAGTGATCGGGTCCAGGCCGGCGGTCGGCGAATCGTAGAGCACGAGATCGGGCTCAGTGACGACCGCACGCGCAATACCGACGCGACGGCGCATTCCACCCGACAACTCGCTCGGAAACTGTTGCAGCGTGTGCTCCAGTTCCACGAACCGCAGCGCCTCTCTCACGGCCTGCTCGGCTTTTTCAGGGTCGACTGCGGTTTTTCGGGTTCGCTGGTTCAAGAGCGGGTACGAAACATTTTCATCGATCGTCAGGGAGTCGAACAGCCCACCCTCCTGGAACAGGATCCCAACCCGGCTGCGCAGATCGAAGAGGTCGGATTCCTTCATACGGGTGATGTCGTGCCCAAATAAAATGACGCTCCCGGAATCCGGACGCAGCAACCCTAACGCGGTTTTGAGCAGGACGGTTTTGCCGCTGCCGGCCGCGCCAAGAACAACGCGGGTTTCGCCCGCCTTCACCTCGAACGAAACGCGATCGAGCGCAACCTCTTCGCCGAACTTCACCGAGACCTCGTGAAATTCGAGAAGCTCTTCTCCGCCTGCGGAACGCTTCGATAGCGTCGGCTCCGCAGAGCCGGCGGGATTCGTCATTTGTGGACCGCCGCTCTGCATCTACAAGTTCAAGAAGATACGTCCGATGAAGAACGTGATAACGATAACCCAGATTTGGGCTGTGACAACGGCCTGCGTCGTGGCGCGCCCGACCCCCTGCGTTCCACCCGACGTCGCCATCCCATAGTAACAACCGACCAGTGCAATGATGATGCCGAATACAAACGGCTTCAGAAGTCCCTGCACGACGTCGTTGAATGCGAGCGACCGCCAGGCCATCGACCAATACTGATCGGCGGTGATCTGCAAGAACACGGATGCGACGACGTATCCGCCGAAGATTCCCATGAAATCCGCAATGATGGTCAGCAGCGGAAGCATCAGCGCGCAGGCCAGCAACCGCGGAGTCACGAGTTTCTGAATCGGATCGGTGCCGAGCGCGCGCATCGCGTCGATCTGCTCGGTCACCTTCATGCTCCCGAGTTCGCTCGCGATACCGGAACCGTTACGTCCGGCGATCATCCACGCGGTCAGCACGGGTCCGAGTTCGCGGACGAGCGTGATCGACACGATCTGTCCGATTTGTCCCGTTGCGCCGTATGTCGCGAGCGCTCGCGACATCTGCATACCCATGACAGCGCCCGTGAAGAACCCCGTCATCATAATCACCGGCAGGCTGCCTATCCCGACGGTGTCCATTTGGAGGAAAATATCGTCCGTGTAGTGCGGTGTTCGGAAGACGTTCAGGCTCGCGCGACCGGCAAGATAAACGAATTCCTGAAACGCCTGGATGGGAGCTTTCAAGAAGTCGAGCAAACAGTCTCCCCCACGTAAGTGATGCTACCATACAGGCTGTCGCCGGCCTTAGTACGTTGGATGTTTGAAAATGAAGGGCCTCACGGACATACCGGGAATACTGGTGGGTCACGCCTCGGACTTCGATGCATTGACCGGATGCACTGTGATCCTCTGTGAACAAGGCGCTGTTGCCGGCGTTGACGTGCGCGGCTCGGCGAGCGGCACAGAAGAACTGAACCTGCTCGACCCGCTGCATCTCACAGAACGTATCCACGCCGTGGTGTTTGCGGGCGGCAGCGCATTCGGACTGGAAGCGACCTCCGGAGTGCGGCGGTGGCTGGAGCACAAGGGTATCGGATTCGAAACTCCGTTCGCGCGCGTGCCCCTGGTGTTCGGCGCGATCCTCTACGATCTCGGCATCGGCAAATCGGCGGTTCGCCCTACGCGGGAAATGGGCGAAACCGCTGCCGGCGCGGCGAACGCCAACCCCGTACAAGAGGGCGCTGTGGGCGCTGGAACGGGCGCGACTGTGGGCAAGGCGCTCGGCATGAAGAACGCCACGAAGTCCGGCGTCGGATCGGCGACGGTCGCACTGGAGGGACGTTACGCCGGGGCGATGGTATCGGCGCTCGCCGCCGTAAACGCGGTAGGCGATGTGCGCGATCCGTCTAGTGGCCGCATCATCGCAGGCACACGCCTAGGGCCCGGTTCGAACGAATTCGCGGACACGTCATTGCTGATTCGCGGCGGAACTCGGGCGGGGTTCTCGAGAGGGAATACAACGCTGGTCGCCGTGGCGACGAATGCAGCGCTGGACAAAGTGCAGGCACGCAAGGTGGCGCAACTCGGATCGTTGGGAATGGCGCGGACGATCACGCCGGTGAATACGATGTCGGACGGCGACCTCGTAGTCGCGCTTTCCTTGGGGATCGCAAAGGCCAGTGTCGATGCGGTCGGCGTTGCCGCATCGGAAGCGGTCGCTCAAGCCATCGTGCGGGCCGTCATGAAAGCAGACGCGCTCGGCGGGTTGCCGAGCGCGTCGAGAATCGCTGCCGAACGTGTGAAGTAACCTATTCCCTTCCACCTCCGCGCCGTGCACCGAAGCCGCCTGGACCGCCCATCGGGCCCATTCCCATGCCCATACCCCGGCCGCCCATCTTGTCGAACTTCGCCTTCTGATCCGCAGTTAATATGACATAAAACAACGCGTCAGCTTTGGCCTGAATCGCGGTGAGTTGGCCTGTCACAGTACCGATCGTCATCGAAGCGGCATCGATCGAGCCGGCGTCGTTATTCTTGATGGCGGTCTTCAATTGAGTGTGAGCGTCCTGCAGCTGTGTACGAGCGGTCTGGCTGGCAGTGGCTGCGTCCGTGAAAATTGTAGTGGCCCGAGTCTGCTGGTCGGCGTTGAGGCGCAGCCAGTTGGTCAGCATTTCGATTCGGTGCTGAACCATGGTCGCCGGATCCGGCGGGTTGCCGCCTGCGCCACGTCCGCGCGGACCTTGCGCGAGGCAGATACTGGCGGCGAAGGCAGCAATAACGATAATAGTTTTGGACTTCATACGTCGTCCTCCCAACTCGTCTAAACCCCATCATACGCCGGGAGTTGCCGACCTCATGTTAACCCTTTGTAAAGATCTCGGCATGGTCCGCTCGCCCGCCGGTCTCGGGTCGAAACAGGGCACCCGGACCATAAAATTGGCATGAGTTGATCCTGTTACCGGAACGACGACACCTGTCCGCTCAGGCGGGACGGCAGAGCGTTCACCCACTTCGCGTTCCTCGCCCGCTCCGCTTTCGGGCACCGGCGCTCGTACTCGCGCAGCCTGACTTGTGCCGATTCGAAATTGCCGGCGTTGGCCAGCAGTTGGGCGCTCAGCAGTATCGCGGATGGCAGATCCTGTGACGCAATCGAGAGGTGGTCGAGTATTGCAGCGGGTTCGGCGTGGCGCGCCAGCAGCGCATAACCCATCATGTAATGGGCGCGGGTATTCGACGGCTCCAGCGCGATCGCGCGTTTCGCGGCAATCTCGGCTTGATCCGAACGCGCGACGGCGAGTAGCACGTACGCCAAGTTCGTGTAGAGACCCGAGGTTTCTAGCCCCGCTGTGCGCGCCGCATCGAACTCTGCCAGTGCCTCATCGAATCGAGACAGGCGAGCGTACTCCGCTCCGAGGTTACCGTGAGCCTCGCCGAACTGCGGAGCAAGAGCGAGTACCTCCTTTAGCTTTTGCACCGCCGCGGCCGTAGCGCCGCGCTGCGAGAGCCGGTCGGCTTCGCGGAATAGCTTCACAGCTTTCTTGGACGGCGGGTGCATCAGCCGCGCGATAGAGACCTGGCCGCTGGCAGGGCGGGCATGCCGCGTTTGCGCAGGCACCGCAAGCTCAATGGGACCCGAGTTGCCGCGCACTTCGACCCAACCGTTGTAGATGCTCGCGCCGCCGGGCAGCGCCACCACGGTGACGGAATACAGCCCCGCCGGGACTCCGCTTGAATCGAAGCTACAGTCCGCATTGACGCTGGCCGTCACCGGCAAAACTGAATGATCGGCTCCGCTCACTTGAATCATCAACGAACTGCAATCGCCCGACTCGATTCCCTTCACCTGACCTTGAACTCTCACGAGCTTTGCAGGATATCCGGACTGCGCTACTGCGCAGAGCGTTCCCATCAGACACACCGTTATTCTTATTGATTTGTGAATGTGCACATCTCCTCCGAAGACAGAATCAAAGACAATTGACGGCGGGGTCGTGAACGATCGCTGACAAGGGTGTGACCGCGAAACAGGCGCGGATGAGAGGGCGCTTACGAGTGGAGGGTCGGCGAAGACCAGCGTGCGGGTGATGAACGGGCCGGCACAAAACTGAATGCCCGCTACACGGTCAGTATACCGTCGAGCGGCTGCGAAGCCTTCATCCAAACTTCTGATGAAGCCCATGCCTTGCATCGAGCGTCATCGCCGCTACGCAGTGTGCGACGCTGTAGCAGATGCACCGAGGCAAGCCTACGGTCGTGCTCGGCGTGGGGAATCCGATTGTCTCCGACGATCGGGTCGGCCTGGCAGTTGCCGAACAGGTTCAATGCATGCTGAACGAGCATCCCGTTTACGGCGTCGATGTCCGCTTCAGCACACGCGGAGGGTTGGAGATTCTCGACCTTTTGAGCGGCTATTCGAGAGCCATTCTCGTCGATTGCTTGTCGCTCCCTGATGCTGTACCGGGACGGGTTCGCCGGCTGAGCTCGAACGAACTACTCGAGAGCCCGCGGATCGAGAACTCGCACGCGATAACGTTGGCGGACGCATTCCGAATCGCGGATCGGCTTTCGATCCCCATGCCCGATGACATCGAGGTGTTCGGGGTAGAAGCGGGCGACGCGGTCACCATCAGCGATGAGATGACCGAAGAAGTCCGCGCCGTTGTCAATCAGGTGGCGGCCCAAATCCACGCGATGCTGGTGAGCGCAGATTCCGAACAGGCGCGACTGGCTCGGCTCGATGCTGATGAACGAATCACCAGTTGACAGGCTTGCCGGGTTCGAGCGCCCACACCTGCGTATCGGGCATATCGCGCTTCAGTAGAGCGGCAAGCTGATCGGGCGTTCCCGTTAATGCGGGAAACGTTCCGAAGTGAATGGGAATGAGTTTCTTCGCGTTGATGAGTTTCGCGGCCATCGAAGCTTCGTGCGGACTCATCGTGAAGAGATCGCCGATCGGCAGGAAAGCAAGCTCGGGCCGGTAGAGTTCGCGTATCAGTTCCATGTCGGTAAAGACGTTCGTATCGCCGGCGAAATAGATGGCGCGATGGTCTGGCAGACGCAGCACGTAACCGCTCGCTTCGCCGCCGTAGATGATCTGATCGCCGTCGAGAATGCCGCAACTGTGTACCGCGTGCACCATGGTGGCCTTCACCGGTCCCACCATCTGCGACCCTCCTTTGTTCATCGGGCTGGTGTTCTGAACGCCCTTCGACTCCAGCCATTTTGCGGTCTCGAAGATCGCCACAACTTTGGGTGAGAACTTCTTGGCGAGCGGCACGGCGTCGTGGATGTGGTCGAAGTGGCCGTGCGATATCAGAATGCCGTCCACGCGTTGGATCTTGTAGTCTTTCGGATAGGCAGGATTGCCGTCCGTCCAGGGATCGAGAATCAACACCTCCCCAGACTCGAGCCGCAGTTGAACGGTGGCGTGGCCGAGCCATGTGATTTCGATCATATCGATGATGAGTCCTCCCGTGATCTATTTTGCGCCTGTACGAGAGCGCCGTCAGGAATCTCAGTTACTCGAATGTACGAGTGGAATCTGAATCCCGTCCCCGATCTTCGCAAAGCCGGGTATGGTGACGGGCAAATGACCTGCAATCGGAATCTCTCCAAACAACGCTTTGGCCGCCGAGGTCTCGGAGGTTGTCACGGTGGAGAACAGCGCCACGTACGACGAGACATTCGGGAACGACCGCAGCAAGTAGGGGTTTCCGAACGAAAGCATCACCACCGGGGTTTTCAGCCCTGCGAGATCGTTAACGAAATTCGCAAGCGGCGCCGGTAGTGCGATGTTCCCGCGGTAGGCACCGGCCGTGACCCAAGCCGCCACCACCGCGGCATCGCAACCCGCCGCCATCTGAACGCTGTCCTTCAGTTCCGATTCCGGGCTGAAGGGATCCAGCGTGCGAACCTGCATATCCTTCGAACGTTTGCGGATCTCCTGAATCAACTGCCGGCCCTGTTGTGAGTACCGGCCCTCGAGAAGCACGAAGAGGCAGGACCGGTCGGGCTTCGCCAGCGGAAACGCTCCACGTTCGTTTCGAACCAGGGTAACCGCGCGATCGGCGGTCTGCTGCGCGCGGGCTTCGGCGTCCGGCGATTGAATCACGTCGTTAATCGAATCGATGCTCACGCTTCGCTTATGAGCGAGTCCGAGTTTCACCTTCGCGCTCAAAACCCTCGTCAGGCTCTGATCGATGCGCTTGCGGGTGATGCGACCCGACCTGATTGCCTTCATCAACGCGTTGATCGCTTCATCCGCATCCTGCGGCATCAGCAGCACGTCCGCACCGGCTTCGATGGCGCGAACACTCGCTTCACCGGCGGAGAACTGTTTGGTCAGGCCCTGCATGTCCATCGCGTCGGTGACGATAATGCCGTTGAAGTCCAACTCGTCTCGCAGTACACCCGTCAGCACCTTTTTCGAGACGGTTGAAGGGATCTCCTCCGGTTCCACCGCGGGCAGTGCGATGTGCGCGCTCATAATCGCGTCGACACCAACCTTAATCGCGGCGCGAAACGGAATCCACTCGACACTGTTCAACCGTTCCCGCGAAACGTCGAGGCGAGCCAAACCGAGGTGTGTGTCCACGGCCGTGTCACCGTGACCGGGAAAGTGCTTCACGGTCACCAACACGCGGTGGGTAGGATCCGAGTGCGCGCCCGCTATGTACGACGCGACATGACGAGCGACATCCTGCGGGTCCTCGCCGTACGAGCGGATGTTGATGATCGGGTTGTCCGGGTTGTTGTTCACGTCGGCATCCGGCGCGAAAACCCAATGGACCCCGATGGCGCGCGCTTCAGCAGCGGTCTGCCCGCCTTCGAAGCGCGAACCTTCGTAGTCGCGCGCCGCGCCGTACGCCATGTTATGCGGAAACTTGGTTGTGTCCGACACACGCATGGAGGCGCCGCGTTCCAGATCGGCCGATACCAACAGCGGCAGTCGCGAGAGGCGCTGCATTTTGTTCAGGAAGATGGCCATCGCGTACGGGTCGGCGTTGCGCACCGTGCCGTTCACAACCCGGTTCGCTACGATGAACCCACCGATATGTAGGTCTCGAACCCAATGCCGGAAACGTTTGTAGTCGTCGGAGCGCGTGCTCGGATTCTCTCCGTAGCAAGGCATCATGATGAGTTGCGCAACGCGATCGCGAAGTGTCAGCGTTCGCATCCACTGCTGGACAACTCCTGGAATCTGAGGAGACACAGTACCGTGCGTCCTCACCGGAGTTCTGGTTTGAGCGAACGATACAAGGATTACGATTGCGATGGCAGCGAAGCTGCGGATCCACACCATTACTTCCAATGTATCGTGCAGCGATGAGTATCTACGATCGGCCTATTTTCCTGCGGTTTGGAACGAACGCCTTCTGATCAACTGGCCCTGCGCGGGTTTGCGCGGCAGCCTGCGAACCAGGAGACGAGATACAGCTCGCGTGAGGTTCGAAACTTCGTGACAGTTCTTCTGGATAACCACATCCGCACCCGTATTGGTCTCGTCGAATCCGAGCGCTTCAGCGAAGCCAGACACCATGATGACGGCTACCTCCGGCTTTCGCTCGCGAATACGACGAATCAGTTCGATACCATCCAAGTGCGGCATACGATAGTCGGTAACGACAAGGTCGAATGGCTGACTGCAGAATTTGTCAAATGCCTCCAGACTGCAGCAGATCGCGGTGACCTGATAACCGAGCTCTTCAAGGACGACTTTGCGTACCTTCGAGCCCATCTTGTTGTCGTCAACCAGCAAAATTCGTTCGCGCATTTCGGGCTTGTGGCTAAGGTCGGACATTGTGAATTAAGCGGCTTGGAACGTTAGGACCAACGAGAAGGTATCAAGTTGGTTCATGAAGTGTCAACGCATTTGTAATGGATTGGAAAACCGCAACATCGAGCTCTTGACTTTTCGGGCTATCGCCTCCAAAACAGATTGTTTACTCAATGTCGTAGAGCCGATTTGGCGTTATAGTGCCAGCACGTTTAGGTTGGAGATATGGCCATTGCAACGGTCAATCCAGCCACGGGCGAACTCATCCAACAGTTTACGCCGCTCACAGCAAGCGAAATCGAACTCCGGTTGGCTCGCGCGGATGCAGCGTTCCGTTCCTATCGAGGCACGCCGATGAAAGATCGCGCTCAATGGCTGCGGCGCGCCGCGGAGATTCTCGAGAACGAAAAACATGAATTTGCAAAGCTGATGACACTCGAGATGGGCAAACCGGTGAAGGCTGCGGCCGATGAAGCGGCGAAATGCGCGACGGCTTGCCGTTACTATGCCGACAACGGCGAACACATCCTGGCAGATCGAAAGATAACGAGCAACGCGTCGGAAAGTTGGGTCCGCTTTCGCCCTATCGGTACTGTACTGGCGGTAATGCCTTGGAACTTTCCCTTCTGGCAGGTATTCCGATTTGCCGCGCCTGCGCTGATGGCGGGCAACGTGGGGCTGCTGAAACACGCGTCGAATGTTCCGCAGTGCGCGCTGGCCATCGAGGAGATCATTCGACGGGCCGGATTCCCCGCCAATACTTTTCAATCGCTGCTCATCGAGGCCAGCCAGGTAGAAAGCGTGCTTGAAGACCCGCGCATTGCCGCGGCGACGCTCACAGGCAGCGAAATCGCGGGCAGCCGCGTGGCGAGCACCTCCGGCAAGGTGATCAAAAAGACGGTGCTCGAATTGGGCGGAAGCGATCCCTTCGTTGTCATGCCGAGCGCCGATCTCGAGGAAGCGGTGGCAACCGCAGTGCGTGCCCGCACGATCAACAACGGCCAGTCGTGCATCGCAGCGAAGCGTTTCATTGTACACGATGACATCTATGATGCGTTCGCCCGCAAATTCGTCGAGCGCATGGCGGCGCTGAAGGTCGGCGATCCGATGAACCCGGAGACGGACATCGGACCGTTAGCGAGCGAGCAGATCGTTCACGACCTGGAGGATCAGGTGCAGCGCGCGGTGGCCGATGGTGCGACACTTCTGCTCCCCGGCGGAACCGGCGTACACGGGCGCGGCTACTACTTCCGTCCGGCCGTGCTTGCCGGAGTGCCGCGCGATTCCGCCGTATATCGCGAAGAAATATTCGGACCCGTCGCGATGTTGTTCCGCATTCGCAATATCGATGACGCAATCGGTGTCGCGAACGATACGCCGTTCGGCCTCGGCGCGAGCGCCTGGACAAACGATGCGGCCGAGCGCGACCGGTTCATCGATGAACTCGAGGCGGGACTCGTGTTCATCAACGGGATGGTGGCTTCGGATGCGCGCCTTCCTTTTGGCGGAGTGAAGCGTTCGGGCTATGGGCGCGAGTTGAGCGAGTTCGGGATCCTCGAGTTCGTCAACATCAAGACAGTGTGGGTGAAGTAGGACGCAAGGTTCAGCGCGAGAACACAAGGCGCCCGCCGATGTATACGCGCCACGCGGGCTCAACTCCGAAGAAGTACGCCAGTTCTCGATAGTCGGAACAGTCGTGAATAACGATGTCGGCGAGTTTTCCGCGTTCGAGAGAGCCAAGCTGATCGCCTCGGCCCAGGCTGTACGCGGCATTGATCGTTGAAGCCGTGATGCTCTCCGCCGCCGGTATGCGCATCTGTGTTGCGGCCAACGAAAGCACCATCGGCATGGACGGTGTCGGCGAGGAACCCGGGTTGAAATCAGTCGCCAGCACCAGAGCCAGCCCTCGTTCGATCATGCCGCGTCCATCCGGATACGCCAGCGAGCATAGCGTATATACGGAACCCGGCAGCAGCACCGGCTGAACACCGGCTTCGCGCAGTGCCGAGATGCCCGCCGAATCCGTGCATTCGAGATGATCGGCGGTGACGGCGCCGAGTTCTGCGGCGAGCGATGCGCCGTTCGAATCGGAAAGCTGATCGACGTGCATCCGGATGCCGAGTCCGAGTGAGCGCGCGGACTGGAGAATCAGCCGGCTCTCGACAACACCGAAGATTCCCGGTTCGCAAAACACATCGCAGTATTCGGCGAGACGCTCGGCGGCGATGCGCGGCAACATTTCCCGGACCACGAGTTCGACATACTCCCGCGTTCTTCCGCGATACTCGTCGGGAATTTCGTGCGCGCCGAGAAATGTCGGCACGGTGCGGATCAAACCATCGTCGTTGAGCCGTCGAATCACACGCAGAATCTTCAATTCGTCTTCGACCGTCAACCCGTAGCCCGATTTCGCTTCGATGGTGGTCGTCCCACATCTCACAAACCACCCGGCACGGCCCCTCGCCGTCGCGAACAACTGATCTTCCGTCGCCGCACGGGTCTTCTTAACGGTCGAGCGGATTCCGCCGCCGCCCGCCGCAATCTCTTCATAGCGCGCGCCGGCAATGCGCATTTCGAATTCACAGGCACGGGTTCCCGCAAAAACCGGATGTGTGTGAGCATCCACAAATCCGGGCATCACAATCCGCCCGCCCGCATCCACAACGGTGCTGTCCGCCGGAACCTCGACCGCTGAAGCGGGACCCACCGCGACGATGCGTTCGCCATCCATCAGAACCACGCCGTTGGGGATAATGCCGATGTCAGCCATTTCGGGCCCGGTGCGAGGCCGAGCCGGACCCCTGAGGGTTATGACTTGGGAGCAGTTCGCGATTGCAAGCATCTTTCGTGCACTCCGGAGGCGAACGACAACAGGCAGGCCGCCGCTGCGAGCACCGTCACGTCAGAGATGTCGCGTGTTGGATCGATTTCGACTATATCAAGCGCGCGAACATTCGGCGCTCGTCCGCACAGGCGTGCTGCCTGCCGCAGTTGCCATGGAGCCAAGCCTCCGGGGCGAGATCCGGGCGTGGCCGGCGCAAATGCGCGGTCGAGCACGTCCATGTCGAGGTCGATGTACAGCGGACATCCACTGAATGCCGGCAGAATTTCTGAGACGACGGGCTCCAGGCCGCGCTCATGAATTTCATCGGCCGTCACGACTCGGATTCCAGCATCGCGCGCGACGCGTGCGTAGGCTCCAGAGTTTGCGAAAGATTGAATACCGATCTGCACGATGCGCGCGCCGGGGAACCCGTCTTCGAGCAGTGCGCGAATCGGATTGCCGTTGGTGAGGCCACCGCCGGTGTCGCGCAGATCGAGGTGCGCATCGAAGGTAATGATGGCCGCATCGGAACCCACAGCGTGGACGCCCGCCCGTGTGATGCTGTTGTCGCCGCCGAGCAGAACCGCCGCATCCGCATTTGCCAGCGCTCGTTGCATCGCGGCGCGGAGCGGCGGGAATGATTCCGCGGCATCACTTCCGGCCAAAGGCAGGTCACCGTCGTCTTGCACGGCGATCTGGCGTATGTCGCGATTCCCTTCGAAATCGAAGGTACTGAAGCGGTCGAGCACATTTCGAATCGCCTGCGGAGCCAGATCGCAGCGGCCCGGAGTGATGGACCCAAGTTTCACCGGTGCGCCGAGGACGGCGATGCGGCCCACCACCTCGCCTTCCGTCTCACCGCGCAGCCACGCTCCCGCACGCGGCCAGTTCGGATCGTGAAACAGTCCGGTCATCACGCCTGCTCGCGCATGGGTATCGCCAGCCCGTTTTCGCCGGCTACTTCGATCGCGCGCTCGTATCCGGCATCCGCGTGCCGAATGATGCCGATGCCAGGGTCGGTCGTCAACACACGTTCCAACCGCTCAGACATCTTGCGGGTGCCATCGGCGACTACGACCATCCCGGCGTGCTGAGAATAGCCGATCCCAACTCCGCCACCGTTGTGGATCGAGATCCATGAGGCGCCGGCAGCCGTGTTCAACAGCGCATTCAGCAGAGGCCAGTCGGCAATCGCATCGGAGCCGTCGCGCATCCCCTCGGTTTCGCGGAACGGCGACGCCACGGAACCCGTATCGAGATGATCGCGGCCAATCACGATCGGTGCTCGAATGCGCCCATCCTGGACGGCCCGGTTGATCGCAAGACCAAACTCCGCACGCTCACCATAGCCCAGCCAGCAGATCCTCGCCGGCAATCCCTGGAAGTGGATGCGCTCCTGCGCCAGCCGGATCCAGCGGCACATCGCTTCATTGTGCGGAAACATTTCGAGTGCCAGTCGGTCGGTCACGAGAATGTCTTCGGGCGCGCCGGACAACGCCGCCCAGCGAAACGGGCCGCGGCCTTCGCAGAACAAAGGCCGAATGTACTCGGGGACGAAGCCCGGTATCTCGTACGCGTCCTCGACGCCAGCCTTCTTGGCCTGCGTCCGGATGTTGTTGCCGTAATCGAATGTGATCGCACCCATGCGCTTCAGCGTCAGCATTGCAGCCACATGCGTGCCCATGGCCGCGATGGAGCGCCGCATGTACTCGTCCGGGTCGTTGCGCCGCAGAATACGTGCTTCGTCCACCGTCATGCCGTTCGGCACATACCCGTTGAGCGGATCGTGCGCGGCTGTTTGATCGGTCAGCAGATCGGGCACTATGCCGCGTCGCGCGAGTTCGGGCACGATATCCGCGCAATTTGCAACCAATCCCACGGACAACGCATGCCCTGCCGCGCGCGCCTCGTCGAGAATTCGAAGAGCCTCGTCGAGAGAGTGACTGATGCGGTCGCAATAGCCGGTGGCCAGGCGCTTGCGAATACGCGCTTCATCGACTTCAACGCCGAGAAAGCAAGCGCCGTTCATGGTGGCGGCGAGCGGTTGCGCGCCTCCCATGCCGCCCATTCCGCCGGACACGATCAGCCGCCCTTTCAACGAACCGCCGAAATGCCTCGCTGCCGCCGCAGCGAACGTCTCGTACGTGCCTTGAACGATTCCCTGGCTGCCGATATAGATCCAAGATCCGGCGGTCATCTGCCCGTACATCGTCAGGCCGAGCCGTTCCAGACGTTCGAATTCGGCGAAATTCGACCAGTGTCCCACCAGGTTGGAATTCGCGATCAGCACCCTCGGCGCGTAATCGTGCGTGCGAAAGATGCCGACCGGTTTACCCGATTGCACCAGCAGCGTTTCGTCGTTGCCGAGCGAGCGTAACGACCGGACAATGGCGCGGAACGCGTCCTGGCTGCGGGCGGCGCGTCCGGTGCCGCCATACACGATGAGTTCGTCCGGCTTTTCGGCAACCTCCGGATCGAGGTTGTTCATCAGCATCCGCAGCGCGGCTTCTTGATGCCAACCCTTACACGAGAGATTTTGGCCGCGCGGAGCCGTCACCACCACGCCATCGGGCATACCAGTGCCTCCGTATTGGATGATAGCTCCGGCGCGTTTGCGCGACGGGCGCAACTACATATACATGCCGCCGTTGACGCCGAGCACCTGCCCGGTGATGTAGCCCGCGTCCTCGCTCGCCAGGAATCGCACTGCCGCGGCGATATCGTCCGGCTTGCCGAACCGTTTCAGCGCGATGTGCGACAGCATCTTGTTCTTCACTTCTTCGGGAAGAACGGCTGTCATGTCCGTCTCGATATATCCGGGCGCAATCGCGTTCACGGTGATATTGCGGCTGGCTACTTCCTGAGCGATCGCCTTCGTCAAACCGATGATGCCGGCCTTCGAAGACACGTAGTTGGCCTGGCCCGCGTTGCCCGCCTGTCCGACGACCGAGGCGATGTTGATAATTCGTCCCCACCGTTCGCGGATCATCGGCTGAAGCACCTGCTGGATGCAATGAAACGCCCCGGTGAGGTTGATCTGCATCACCAGGTTCCAATCCTCCGGCTTCATGCGAAGCGCAAGATTGTCGCGGGTAATGCCGGCATTGTTCACAAGCACGTCAATGCGGCCCAACTCTTTGAGGACCTTCGCAAACGCCGCTTTGATCGAGTCCAGCGAGGTCAGATCGAGATCGATGGTCAGCGCCGTTCCGCTGCAAGCCCGGATCTCGGCGGCGACCTCCTCGTTCTTGTCCAGTTCGGGCGACGCGACAGCAATCTCAAAACCCGCCCGGCACAACCGGAGGGCGGTCGCACGGCCGATGCCGCGGCTCGCACCCGTGATTAACGCTACTCGATCAAACGGCATGAATCTCCTGTTTTGCCGCGAGCGTCATCCAGCGGCAGATACCGCGGCTCCGTTCGACGACAAATTGATGGCAAAGTGTTACTTTCATCATAGTAAAACGAAGGAGTAATAGTGGCTTTCGCCGACTTGCGTGAATTCATCAAGGCCCTCGAAAACAATCGTGAATTGAAGCGTGTCCGCGTGGAGGTGGACCCCTACCTGGAGATCACCGAATTCGCCGATCGCAGCGTCAAGAACAACGGCCCGGCGCTTCTGTTCGAGAAGCCGAAAGGCAGCGACGTGCCCGTGCTCATAAACGCTTTCGCGAGTTTGCGGCGGATGGAGATCGCGCTCGGCGTGAAGAGCGTACAGGAAGTTGCCGATCGCATTTCCACGTATCTCGATATGCGGATGCCGCAGGGCTTGATCGGTAAGCTGAAGATGTTGCCGAAACTCGCGGAGATGGGTTCGTTTTTCCCGAAGATCGTCTCCACGGGCCCATGCAAAGAGGTGATCCTGCGGGAGAATTTCTCGTTGTTCGATCTCCCGGTTTTGCACTGCTGGCCGCAGGATGGCGGGCGATTCATTACGCTGCCGATGGTGTTCTCCAAGAATCCGGAAACCGGCAAGCGAAATTGCGGGATGTACCGCATGCAAGTCTACGACGAGCGCACCACCGGGATGCACTGGCAGACGCACAAGCAGGGCGCCGAACACTACCGGCGTTTGCTGGCGGAGGGCAAGCAGACTCGGATGGATGTTGCGGTGGCAATCGGTTCCGATCCCGCGGCAATGTACTCGGCGATCCTGCCCCTGCCGCCCGATCTCGACGAGATGATGATCGCCGGGTTCCTGCGCGGCAGGTCGGTGGAGATGGTGAAGTGCGAAACCTGCGACATCGAAGTGCCCGCTAACGCCGAAATCGTACTCGAGGGCTACGTCACACTCGGCGAACTCCGGCGGGAAGGTCCATTCGGCGATCACACAGGCTTCTATTCGCTCGATGACGATTACCCGGTGTTTCACGTCACTTGCATCACCCGACGCAAGCACCCGGTCTACGCCACGACGATCGTCGGTCCTCCGCCGATGGAGGACTTCTATATGGGGAAGGCGATCGAACGGATATTTCTCCCATTGATGCGCATGCAACTGCCCGAAGTGCGCGACATGTGCATGCCCGCCGAAGGCGTATTCCACAACCTGATGCTCGTTTCGATTCGCAAGAGCTACCCCATGCATGCGCGCAAGGTGATGCACGCGATCTGGGGACTCGGCCAGGCGATGTTCACTAAGTGCATCATCGTCGTGGACGAAGACGTGGACGTGCAGAACGTGCGCGAAGTCGCCTGGCGTGCGCTGAACAATATCGATCCACAACGCGATATCGAGTTCGCCGTGGGACCTGTCGATTCGCTCGACCATGCCAGCCGGCTGCCGAACGTCGGGTCGAAGATGGGCATCGACGCGACGAGGAAGTGGCCCGGCGAAGGATTCACCCGCCCTTGGCCCGACGTAATTCGGATGGCGCCCGAAGTACAGCACAGGGTCGATGAACTCTGGAAGCGGGCGGGCCTCGGATAATTGATCCCGACTCTTCAACTCAACGCCGTGCAAGTGCTGGCGCTGGCTGCCGCCGGCGTTGTCGCAGGGGAATGGGTGAAGCGCCGTTTGCCGGCACTCGAGCGCTTGAGCATCCCGGGTTCGATTATCGGCGGCCTTGCTTATGCGCTGGTCGTTCTCGTGCTGCGCAATCGCGTGGTGAACGTCCATCCCGATCTTGTGCTGCGCGACGTGTTGATGCTCGCGTGCTTCACCATCCTCGGCATGAACGCGAGTGTGCGCCTCATTTGGAGGGGAGGCGCGCAAGTGGTGCTGCTACTCGCGGTAGCAAGCGTTGGGGCGGTGCTTCAGAATGCGTTGGGAATCGCGGCCGCGCGAGTGCTCGGGCTGAATCCACTGGTCGGCATTCTCGCGGGGGCGGTGTCGCTGACCGGCGGGCCCGCCACCTCGCTCGCCTTCGGCTCGACGTTCGAGCGAGCGGGTGTACCTGCGGCGACCAGCATCGCGCTGGCGTCGGCGACGTTTGGGATCACGGTATCCGGGCTCATCGCGGGAACGGTTGGCTCGTACTTGATACGACGCTACAAATTGAAACCGGCCGAACCTGCGACGCCGGGCGCCCCCGAGCATGAGGTTCGCCCGGGGTGCCTACTCACCCATGTCATCCTGATCGCCGTGGCTATGGGACTGGGCAGCGTCGTGAGTGCGGCCATCGAGCGAGCGGGCCTGTTGCTGCCCGGCTATATCGGCGCGATGATTGTCGCCGCTGCGATCCGGAACATCGACGACCGGACCGGCTGGTTCCGCATCGCCGAGCCGCAACTCGCTTCGCTGTTCTCGGTGGCGCTGCCATTGTTCATCGTGATGACGATGCTCGCGTTGCAGCTATGGGAACTGGTGAACGTCGCCGGCCCGTTGCTCATGGTGCTGGCTGCGCAGGTATTGCTGACTTGGGGTCTGTCGGTGACCATCGCGTTCCTGCCGTTGCGGCGCGATTTTGACGGGGCAGTAATTGCGACGGGCTACTGCGGCTTTATGCTCGGAATCACGGCGAACGCGCTAGCCACGATGGACGAGGTATGCCGGCGTTTCGGACCTGCGCCGAGGGCCTTCATCGTAGTCCCGATGGTGGGCGCGTTCCTGATCGATTTCACCAACGCGCTTCCGCGCAGCATTTTCTAATCGAACAATGAGCCTGAACAGTGACGGAGAAACCGGACTCTGGGGTCTCCTTTCTGGTTTGTGTTGAGGGGTGGTGAACCTCTGGGGTGTGCAGTGCTCTCCGCGTTCTTTCTCCGCGCGTATGCGGCGCGCCTGTGGGCCGTGACATTATGCGCTCCTCTTCTGGCGGAAGGAGGCGAACAGCTTGCGTTTTGCCTCCTGCATGCTCCGCGCCGCAGCCGTATCACTTTGTCCATCGGCGATCCGAGCGAGATCCCGCAGGGTGACGCCGGGCCGCAGATAGTGCGCCACGTCAGGCAGTTGCCGCAGAATCTCCCAAGGAGTGGCATACCACTGATACACGCGCCGTTGCTTGCCTTTGGGATTGGTTTTCATTTCCGGAACTCCGCACGGCCGGTGGTAGTTCAAGTACGGATTGAAGTGCTCTTCGTAAAACTGTTGGAAGGACTCGGCGTGCTCTGAGGCAATATGGCCGTAGCCGATGTGCTTGCGAATGACCGCTCCGTTTTTGCTTTCCACGAGCCCGTTGTCATTGGAATGGCGAGGCCGCGATTTGGTCTGTTCCACCAGCAACTTGTCCAGGAGCTCGGCCACCGTGTGGTTGATGAACTCGCTTCCGTTATCGGAATGGAATCCGCTTAGCTGAAAGGGGAACTGCGCCAGCATGGACTCGAGCACTGGCAGCAGCCAGGCTTCGCTGATCTGGGCCGTGGCTCCCACGATCTGCCATTGCGTGACTTCGTCTACCGCATGGATTTGATACACGCCCTTGACGCCGTCCAGGTCGCCTTGATGCACCGTATCGATGCGGATGTAGCCGGGACGGCCTTGTGGATCCGGTCTACGCCGCTCTCCAATGCCCACCGTCACTGGCCGCGTCTTCTCAAAATGCACTCGCCGCAGACGGTACACCCGGCTTTTGCGCAGGTTATAGATGTGTGCCACCGAGATGTCGGCGAGCCGCTCATATCGGCGGTCGCCGTAATCGTAAAACTCGCGGTACAGGATCTTCTGCGTCGCCGGCCCGCTGAGCGTCTCGTGGGCTTCATGTCGGTGGCGGCGAGAAGGGGTACCAGTTCAGCGGTTGAGAGGGAGCCACGTGTGGGGTTACGCTCTGGCCGCCGGTAGGCGCAGAAATGGGGAAGCTGATGGCTTCCTCTCAGGTGGGGTTTTCTTCGCTTTTGACCAGTGGGGTGCGATAAGTCTTGCCTTTGATTTTGAGGATGATCGCTCCTTCGACGAGGCGGTCGAGGAGCGCCATCGCCAGCGGGCCATCGACCAGATACTCGGCCCATTTGTCGAAGTCCACGTTGGTCACCAGCGCGGTGGAGCGCTTCTGGCTGCGTGCGGCGATGATCTTGTAGAGCAAGTGAGCCGCCTGCGCGCACTCGGTCCGTTCGATGCGGTCGAACCCGAATTCGTCGATTATTAACCAGTCCGGCCGTGTGTAGTAGCGCAGACGCGCGGGAAGAGTCTTGTCGGCAAGGGAAGCCGTCAGATCGGCGAGTAACTCGGCGGACGTGCGATACAGAACGCGGTAGCCCTGGACGCAAACTCTCTGTCCCAGGGCCTGAATGATGTGGCTTTTTCCGATCCCGCTCCAGCCGACCATGATCAGGTTGTTACGGCGCCGGATGAAATCGCCGGTGGCCAGTTCCTCAATCTGCACGCGGTCGAAGGCTTTGGGATTGAACCGCCAGTCGAACCCCTCCAAGGTCTTGGTGTCCGCAAAGCGAGCTTCCCGGATCCGCCGCGCGACAGCGCGTTCGCGACGCGCGTCGGCCTGAGTCCCCAGCAGCAGATCGAGGAAGTGCAGATGAGAGAGATGCTCTTTCTCCGCCTTGGATAGTACCTCGTCCAGCGATGCGCCTTCCAGCGGAATCCCCAGCGTCGCGCAGTGACTCAAACACCGGTCACGCAGAGGGGTCGTCGTCTTCGTCGCTTTCATCGTGGGTCACCGTTTCTTCCAGCAGTGCCTGATACTCCGCCGGGGAGCGAGTGGCTACGGGAGACTGCCGGAGGATCTCATCAAGTTGGTCCTGCGCCTCGGCCTGCAATGATTCCCACCCGGATCGGGGGCGTGCCTGCGCCGCCAGGATCCGCTCCACCGCGGACCAGGAGCAAGCGCGGTAACGGACGGCGCGCTGGAGTGCGCGCGCCAGATCCTCGCGGTGGTATATGGCAAGCAGGCCCAGCACGCGCCCGGCTTCATCTTTACCACGGCGCCTGGTGCGGACCAGTTCGTCGAGGAACAGGACTCCCTCCGCTCCGAACTCCGCGAAACGCTGTTTCAGCAACTCGTATTTCTGATGGTGATCGCGTCCGGGAGAATGCTCGGGAAGACGGCGCTTCTCCCCGCTGATTCCGGAAGGGTACAGCTCATGACGGGCGATCTCCTTCACCTCGGGGCCGTAGACGATCAGTTCCTTCTCCGTGATGCGTATCGGCAGCAGTTCACCAATGCGCTGCCATGGCACGGAGTAGGAGTTCTGCAGGTACGCCACATGACCTTCCGGGTTCACCGTGCGGTAGAAGACTTGGGCGGTATCGTAGGCTCGCGCCGGCAAACGTAGCAGGTGCGGTTTCTCTTCCTGGTACAGATCGATGGGGCGGCGCTTGGTTTCCCGGTGTAAGTGCACGTCGGCGACTTCCGCAAGCCAGAGCGCCGCGGTCTCGTTGAGGTGCTCCAGCGAAGTGAAGGTGCGGCCGTTGAGCAGGTTGGATTCCAGGTAGGCAAATGGCCGTTCGATTTTACCTTTCGTCTGCGGCCGATGGGGGCGGCATGCCCAAGGTTGATAACCGTAGTGCGTGGCGAAAGACAGGAACCGGGTGTTGTAAATCGGCTGATCGCCATCATAACCAGTCACCACTACTTTCATGTTGTCGTACAGACAGGTGGCGCACAGACCATCGAAGTATTCGAAGGCCCGCACGTGTTCCCGGATGGTGGTGGCAAAGTCCTGCTTCTCCACAAACCGCACGTACTGGCGGCGGGAGTAAGCCAGAATGTAGCTGAAGGCATGTACCCGGCGACGGCCTTCGGCGGTGAAAGAGATATCGTACGGCGAATAATCCATCTGGCCTTGCACCCCTGGACCGGTTTCGAATCGCTGTACAGGCAGTTTCGGCGCGTGCGGCCGGAGCACACGCAACCGCTCCCGCACGATCGTGTAGTGCCCTTGGAAACCCCGCCGGCACAACTCCTCATGCAAGCGGACCGCTGTGATGTTCGGATAGCGCTCCAGCAGTTGTGCAATGTGATCGGCGAATGGGTCCAGCACACTTGGCCGCCGGGGACGTTCCACTTCCACCGGTTCTGCCCTGTGCTTTTCGTGCCCCACCAGCACGCGGGCCACGCTCTTGCGGGCGACTCCCAGGAGCTTTGCGATACGGCGCTGCGAAGCACCGCCATAGTGCAGGCGGATGATCTCGTTGCGTGTCGATTCCTTCATGCGCGCTCCAGTTCGCCGACGAAATCCCGGCTCAACGCAGCCACCGCTCCGGCATCCCGCGCCAGCCTTTGGAAACGAGGCAATAAGATCACCCGATCCTGCGGTGTCAGCCCGGTGCGCCCCTGGTGCGCCAGCCACACTTCCATGCGCCCCAGCACATCCAGCAGCATTCCGACGCGCTTCCATACCTGGTTTCCGGCTTCGCTCAGCCGCGGGTCGCGCACCGCGGGGAGCACTCCCTTGGCCTGCGAGAGCGCTTCGCGAGGATGCGCCAGGAGATACTCTTGCTGGCGTCGTTCGGAGCAGCGAAGCCAGAGATCCACCACGCCGCCCAACTCCGCGTTCGACAGCGCCTCGCGCCGGATCGCTTCCAGCACTTCCTTCTGGTTGCCCTGCGGCAACCGCACGATCTGTCGCGCCGCTGTGGGTGTCAACAATCCCACGCGTAGTTCGTCTTTCGCCTTCGGTCCCAACCGCTCGATCAGCGCCAGTCGCCGGCACACCCAGCTCTTGTGGCGTCCTAACAGCTCTGCCACCTCTACCTGGCTCAAGCCGTCTTCCCGCACCAGCGCCTGGATGATCCAGGCTTCTTCCAGTTCCCGCGTGCGTCCCCCCGCACGATTCAGCCCATAGATGGCGGCTTTCGCCTGACGCTCATCGGCCTCCATGAGCCGCGCCGACAGACGCGGGATCTGCGCCAGTCCGCGTACCGCGCCTAGGCGTTTGAAACCGTCGATCAGTTCGTAGCGGTCCTGGCGCCGGCACACGACGACCGGCGACAGCTGCCCATAGCGCTCCAGCGACCGAGCCATGGCGCGTTCCGCTTCCGGCACGTGTAAGCGATAGCGTCCGTAGTGTTCGCCGATCTCCTCCCACTTCAGATCGAGCAGCTTGTTGTCGGCCCAGCGCAGCACTCGCGTCCCCTTCCTTGCGGGACAGGTTGAATGTAAGCCAGTGGCCGACGCCGATCAATACGTCATGGTTAACTGGCGGTGCCATTCCCACCGCCTGGATGCATCGCCGCGCGTCGGATTCCGCTCAACCGGCGCGTGTCCGTTGCCAGTGTCGCTCGCGTTCCCAGACGCGCTCCATCGCACGCCGGCACTCGTGCGAGCAGAAGTGCTGCGACGGCGAGCGCCGCTGGCGCACGAATCCCACGTAGCAGCCTGGCCGGTCACAACAGGCCTCGAAAAAACTTCTTAGTGATTACCCTCGCGCCCTCTGGAACGGCTTCGTCTACTGGTGGTTTTCGGCTCCTGACGCGCTCCCGGTAACGCCGGCTCTGCCCGTTGCGCTTCTGTTTGCCGGCCGCCGTGGTCCGGTAGCTCTCCTGCGCCTTCCTCCGCGACCAGGCCCGCGCCGCCTTCCGGCACGGCTCGCTGCAATAGCGCTGCAGCGCCCGTCGTGGCCGAAAGCGCTGCTCACATCCTTTGAGCAGACACAGTCGAGGCCGCGGTCGGCGCGCCAGCCGTTTTCGCGGGCCGCCCGCTTGATTTTCGGGATGGCTTGTAGCACTCTCGGGAGGGCCCAAGGGAGGTCATTGCTCCCAGAAGCTCCTGCTCCGGAGAGGATTGCACTCCTCTCCGGGGCGCAGCAGATCTTCGGATCAATACGAGATCAACAACTCTATCGCAAAGATCAGCTGCCCGCGCGCCTTCCTCTCCTCTCAGGCGTTCTCTTTTTCCCCGCCAGCGGCGGCGCGGTTGTGACTCCCGCCGGCCGGTCACCATCGTTTCCTTTGAAACCAGTTCAGGTCGGCTGGTGGCCAGTCACCGCCACTCACCATTGGCGGAGTGGTCCCCGCGGGCCCGCCAAAATGGCACCCTCTCCCGCCGCCGCTAACAGGCTTCATCCACTTCCCCCAGCAGTTCTACGTCGTCGCGCCTGTAGCGGCTTGCGAATCGATTGCGCCGGTAGGACTTCTCGCGTACGCGGCCGGTTTCGGCGTACTGGGTTAGCAGACGGGTCACCTGTGCTCGGCTCAGCCCCGTCATCTTCGACACATATCGGCGCAGCAGTCCCTTGCTGGCGCGGTTCTGTTTCCAGTACTCCTGCTGGCACAATGTCCGCTCCACCCATTCGTAGATCTCGCCTCGATCCGCCGCCTCGAAGTCCAGTTCATCGCTGGCCTCCAGGAACGTGCGAATCTGTTCCAAGCTCAATCGTTCTGAGTTTTGCACGCTGACTTTCAATCCCCAGCATGCCCGCTTTGTTCTCCTTCAGGCTCATTCTGCATTAGAAAGACTATCGTTACTGCGACGTTAAATTTTGTGCGATAATAAAACTTCGTGACAAAGGTGGATTTGGTGGGATACGGGCTCCCGGTTCCGCAGGCCGGAGTCTGCCTCAACGAGTTGCGAAACCCCCGCGTGTTAAAATCATAGAGTTCCATCGTGGCGGCATTAGCTCAGGTGGTAGAGCGCCAGATTGTGGTTCTGGATGTCGTGGGTTCGAATCCCACATGCCGCCCCATTCTCAACTCTTCAAATGCTTCACATAAAGTCGGTGCAATGAGAACTCCGGAACGATGATCGGCTTCTCGGGCATCCGCTTTCTGACGAACTCGAACGCCTGTTCCATCTGCTGTTCGGATTCGATGTACAGGTGAATCGACAGGCCTGCCACGGCGTCGTTGGTCTGCGCCATTCCGATCAGTCCGTTGACCGCGGGCAATTGCTGCATCTTCGGCTCGAACAGCGCGGGCAGCGATCCGACATATACCTGAGGCCGCTTCCATCCGTTATGCGAGCGGTAGCACGGTTCGACTACTTCCGTTAGCAGACGTTTCGTGAAACGCACGAGCGGGACCACACCGGAGGCGTCCGGGTGCATGTCCGCATCGAGCGTCTCGAGTGTTGGCTCATTGCGGTGGTGCCGAATCTCGCGGGTCAGGATTCGATACTGCTGGTTTCCGGGCTCCACACCGAAAGTTCCGAAGGGGCCTTGGATTCAACGTTGTCGCCGTCGTTCTTTGGGCATCTCCGCCAGATGACCCACGCGCGCAAGCCCGAAGACCTGATCGGGCTCGAGCTACTTCTCGAAGTCCGTGCCGTTGACGGCGTCGTACACGATACCCGCCTGATTTCGAGCCGCCTTCACCGCAAGTAGCTCCGTTGCGCCATAACCGGCCGGAAGGGATCGCCGCACTTGTCGCGTCCTGCCTCTCGCCGCCGGTGCGGATTCCGACGAAGAAAATCATCCATTCCGAGGTCGGCGCGATCAAAATCGACGCCGTCGGAACTGGTTCATCGCTTGGTTTGAATCGAGGCACTCAACATCATTTCGTTTCAGGGTCTTGGCTGATCGCGCTCGGCTCGGAATGAGCAATCGCGCACGCCTCGGAATGACTGATCGCGCCGACCTCGGAACAATTATCGCGGGACCTCGGTGCCCGCAGCCGGCGCCTCTAGAAGCGGTAGCGCGCCGTACTTCGCCGCCTCTGACCACCACAACTGCTTCAACTCTTCGAGCTTCGCCGGATTCTGCGCCGCCAGATCCTTGGATTCAGTGAAATCTTCGGCGACGTTATAAAGTTCCCAGCGATCCTGATCGAAGCTCGTGCCCGGAAGATGCGCGGCGACGCTTTCCAGCCCTTGTGCCAGATTCCACGACTGTCAAAGGTGGCGCGGATTGACTTACCCTGCACCGGTATCTGGCAGACGCCCTCAAACTCCTGTGGCGGTTGGACACCGGTGATGTCGTAAATCGTCGGGGCGATGTCTATCACGTCAACGAATTGCTTCCGCAGCCCTTGGCTCTTGATCTCCTGGGCCAGGACACGATGAACGGCGTCTGCACGCCTCCGGCATAGGGCCAGAGTTTATAGAACTTGAAAGGAGTATCGGACGCCATTGCCCACGGGCGCGGACAGAGCGGCTGCGTCTTGTCGGTTCCCAATTCATCAAGCCTCTGGTACATCCGTTCCGCGGTCGCCGGGCCTCCGTAAGGATGCGTGAACCCTCCCTTGGTGCCCGCTTCGGCTGCGCCGCCGTTGTCGGACAGCAGGAATATCGCGGTATTGTCGAACAGCTTGCTCTCCTTCAACCAGTTGATGGTTCGGGTCGATCTGTTCGTCGGCGTCTTCGAGAAAGCCCGCAAACGCGGCCATGAATCTTGTATAGACGGCCCGTTCGTGGTCGGACAGTTCGGTCCAGACAGGATCGCCGGGATTGCGCCGCGGCAGCGTCGAGTTCGCGGGTATGATCCCCATCTCCACCTGCCGGTGAAAGCGTTCCTCTCGGATGATAGTCATCATTTCTTGCATACTCTAACCACGACGGCGCGCGACCTCCCGCCGTTTTATCCAGTCTTCTTTGGTTTCATCACCCCAGATGTTGTTCTGAATGTCGATTGTTTTGCTACTCCACTCGGCGTAACCGCCTAATGCCTGGAAGATCTCTACCATCGCCTCCCCCGAGTTTTGGATTCCTTCGCCATCGGAGGTAAGCCCGGGTGCAATGCAGCCTTGCAGGTGGCGGTGATCGTCGCGGTACGCATCGTGAATCAAATGAGAGCTGATGTGTGGACTGTCGCTGAAGCATAGGCACCGGACTGAGCGACCTGAAACTTTCTTGCACATCGCCAATCGATAATGGCCCTTTCGCACAAATGTGTAACTGCCACCACGCTCGATGGTAGGCCAACTGGTTTCCCCGATCGTCAGAAACCCTGGCACTGAGCCATTTGGGTTTACCACCCCGGTTCGCCTGAAGATGATATCGGTCATTTCTGCCTCCTTTCTGGCAGTTGTTTTAGTAGTTTGTAGCCTGACGCGACATCGATCGAGTTCATGGTAAAACCAGCACTCCAACTTCCGCCGTTCGCGACGAAAGACGAAACCGCGGAGTCTCTCGTCCGCCAGTCCCAGCCCGAACTCGTTCGGTGATGAAACGAAACACTTCCCCGGCAGTCAACACCCGATCGCCGTTCACGTCCGCGGCGCCCGCGAGTGCTTCGGCCAGCCACGATGAGAACATTTCCGCGCCGGCCGATCCAGTTACCGCCACCTGACCAGCAGAACCAGACACAAGTACTGCGCGACCTTCCTGGCCGTCAAATAGGTTCAGCAAATACCTGTTGATCATGTTTCTCTGTGTACCGCCGTGCAACGCGGGAGCCGGCAGCTCGTGCGCTACGTCGAAGATCAGGATCGTGTTGTTGCTGACGACATTCTGGTTGATGAGTTCCTGCACATCCTCAAAGCTCAACGACGTCGATCCGAGTGCACTCACTCGCGTACCGTGCACGGCCAAGTGTAACCGCTCCGGCATGGACGGATCGTGTAGACCGTAGGAGTTGAGGTAGATCAGGAGCAGATCATCCCCCTTCGCCCTGCCCGCGAAGACCGTGAACGCGGATTTCACTTGCTCCAGATTTGCCTGTTCGTCTAACAACAGCCGCACATTCTCGGCGGGAAAGCCGGCGTAACTCTTTAGTCTCGATGCGATATTCTCGGCCTGCGCCGCAGCGCCCGCAAGGACCGGCAACACGCCACCTCTCTCGTCGCCAAATCTCGAGATGCCGATAACAATTGCATAGCGATTGCCGGCCGCGCGAATCCTGGCCGGAGCGTTCGATTGCACTATCACAGGTATGGTCACGCTCCGCCGATTGCCCCTCCGGTCCGTTGCCTCGAGCATGAGTTCATTCGTCTGGCGTATGACTACAACTCGCCGGTCGAACGGGCTCGACGCCACTGTTGTTGCGGGTAGGAACGGGCGGCCGTTCAGCGTAGTTGTCGTTCCGGCTTCAGGAGCAGATACAACGCCCGTGAGGCGGACGCTCAGCGACTCCGCACTCGGGTTAAGCACCGGAGGTGTTGTTGGTTCCTGAATGATGAGATCCGGCGGGGCGTCCGCTGGATTGTCGGTCAGCATTGCGCTTGCGTAGGCGAAGTAGGCATTTTGTCCTGTCTCTTGGGCACGCAAGATCCAGTTCTGGTAGTACCGGCGTCCGGCCCGATCTTGCGCGATTACCTCAATTGCATTCTCGTGCGAGTCAATCAGTTCATCGGGTCGCTGTTGTAGCCGGCGCTTGTTCATATTCAGAAGCAGACCTTTTGGGGCGGGCCGCCGTTCGAAAACATTGCCCGCCCCCTTGCCGTTGATCTTCACGAATACGTTCCCGTATGTTATTCCCTGTTCCTCGGCATCAAGGATTTCGACTTGCAGTTGCTCGACCGGACGATCTGGAATTTCTATCAGCCCGCCCCTAAATGAACGGTCAAAGAACTCGGGCAACTTCAGCCGGAACGATTCGCTGCCCATCTGTGAACGCCCGGTTTGCGGCACGAGTAACAAAAGACTGACAAAGAGCGTCAATTTCATCGCTTCCTCTGCATCACCGAACTGGCGGCAGCGCCAATCTGGCCAGCCTTGCCGCCGTGCACTTGGTTCAAGACTCCTTTCACCGCATCCTTGACCGTTGGTGCGGCGGTCGGAGCATTCGCTTGAACGGAGGTAGTCTTCGGCTGCTCATGGACAGGCTCGACACCATCGGGCGTTCCAAGTGCCAACAACGCCGAGTAGTTCGGCAGGTCCTTCGCATCCGGCGCCTGGGGACGCCATCCCGGGTCGCCGTAGAGCCGCATGTATTCGTAAATGGTGTCCATGTTCGGTGGGAAGTACCGGAGTTGCCAGCGTTCCACATTCCACCGCGCATAGTTCGTGACATATTCGTTGAGCTCTTTGACGATTTCGGCCTTGTGCGCCTGCGGGTCCTCTTCGATCATGCTCAGCGCGCGATGGAGCGAAGTTCCATAGTTCTGCTTGCGATAGT
This sequence comes from uncultured Acidobacteriota bacterium, assembly GCA_963720745.1. Classification (GTDB taxonomy): domain Bacteria; phylum Acidobacteriota; class Terriglobia; order Bryobacterales; family Bryobacteraceae; genus TMP-7. The sequence goes on along the minus strand of CAVRGO010000004.1, from coordinate 65,484 downwards.
CGAACTGCTCGGCCTTTGCCAGCTCCGACATTGCATTCTTGTGATCTTCCGGAGTGCGGCCAACCAGCTTCAGAATCTTCCCGTGATAGTAGTGGACGGCCGGATCATTGTCTCGAATCAGGGCAGCCTCTTCGAGGTTCCGCCGGGCCATCTCGAACATGTCATGGTAATAGGCGAGAATGCCGTTGTCGCGCTTCAGTTCGGCCATCAGGTTCCGATACTCGGCGCTGTCGCCTACCATCTGCGCGGACTTCAGTTTGGTATCGATGTCCGCCTTGTATGAGGTTGCGATCAACCGTTCGGCCGTCTCCCGGCGCTGAAGCACCCGTCTCCGGCTGCCAAGGAAACCCAAGCCTACCCTGGTATCGCGAACGACTGCTTTTTCCATCGCAGCGTAGAGTTTCGGGACCTCTCGAACGTCGTAGTTCGCGCGCAGAACCGATTTAAACGCGACTTCGTCAGCTTCGTCCTCTTCTTCTTTGTCCCAATTCACAATTAGCGGCCGGTTCAGGAGGACGCCCGTCAGCAATCCGATAGCACCGCCACCGGCGGCTCCGCCGATAGTGTCGGAGATGGATTTCCCGAGTGTTGCGCCAGCAACTCCGCCCGCGACACTCCCGAGGAGCGCCCAGCGTGCAACCTTCCGCCCCTGCTCCTTGTTGTACTCCTCCTCGCCCTCCCGCAGCAGCACGCGCTCTTTCCAGTGTTCCTTGAAGCCGTGTGCCATCTCGTGCGCCAACACATAGGCCAGTTGCGACTCGTTGTCCAAGAGAGAGATCATCCCTGTTGAGACGTAAATCGTTCCCGTTGCGAGCGTCTCCGCTGATGGAACCGGATCGGCGACGACTTTGAACGCGAATAACTTTTCCGATCCCTCTGGCACCAGCCGCTGACCAATCTCGTTCACAAGGTCCTGCACCATGAGGTTGTCGTAGAGGTTCACGTGCATACGCCAGCTGTCTTCGTGAACTGTTTTGAGATACGAGCCCCGGCCTATGTTCTTCTCATACGCGCGATCGCTGTGCTCCCGCATGAGGTCCTCATAAGCCTGATCGACCTGCTCATGAAAGTCCGGATCGGTGTTGTATCTGTTCGTCGCATACTCCTTCAACTTGTCGAACCGGAGTTGATTCTTCTGGTCTCGTTCAGATTCCTTCTTCTGGTCATCTTTCTTTCCCCGAAACGGTATCTGACCAGAAGCAGACAAGGCGAAACACAAGAACGTGATCGCACAAACGATCGCCCCAACAGTCATTCTCTTCATGGTGATGTCCTTTCTTTCGTCAATTCCCGCCCAGATCCGAGGTGGCGTTCCACCGACCGAAGATCCGACTGAAAGCTACTGCCTCTGACGCCGCAAACGATCGGCAATTCGCCGATCCTGCTCTGATCCGTCGATATCGCCCAGAGCCTTCCGTGTTAACGCTCGATCGTCGTACGCCTGCTCGAGCGTCGGTTTGCGACTGATCGCGACGTTGAAATCTGCCAATGCATTCTCGAAACGCCCAATTCGGTGATAGACCCGACCGCGAAGATCGAATGGCACGGCATCGGACGCATTTAACAAGACACTCTTCGACAAGTCATCGAGGGCGTTTTGGTAGTCGCGGACAGCGAAGTATGCCTTTCCGCGCATCGTGAACAGCACGGGATTGAATGCATCGTCCTCGATAGCCCAACTGAGATCCTCGATCGCCAGCCGATACCGGGCGTTTTTCATGTACGCGACGGCCCGGTTGTAATAGGCGGCCGGGTAGTCCGGGCGGAGATAGATCGCGTTCTTGAAGCTTTCGATTGCTGCCGCGAATTCCCCTAACTGCATGTAGGCGGCGCCGGCAGCATTTTGAGCAAAGGCGTCCTCCGGGTCGCGATGCCGGGCGAGTTCGAACGCTTCCGCGGCTTCTTTGAACGCACCGCGATTATAGAGTTGCTGCCCTCTCGCTTTGGGATCGTCCTGCTTACCGCGGATGGACGGAGCGAAACCGTCCTGCGCATTCAGCGGCTTTACCGCTTGAGCGGTCACCAGAGAGAAGTCTCCGATAATGTCTTCGTGAATCCACGGCCGCTGTGCACCGCGCGACTCGAGATACACCTGCTCTCTGATCTTGCGGAATGCGTCGACCAGCCCGATAGGCTCCCGAAGCACCGAGATAAGGTGCTTCGTAAAAAGTCCGTTCGTCCCCTCTGCATTGTCGTCCGATGTCTGTCCGGGCCCGGTGGCAAACGCCAGCAGAGTACCAAGCCGGACATCCATCGGCGCAAATCCATTCACAAGTGACCGAGCTCTCCGCAGCGGATTGTTCCGGCACGCATCGACAACGAGCACGTTCAGTCGCGCATTGGCCCGCTCGAGTCGACCGAGAATATGTTCCACGCTGTAGCACGTCCGTTTCAGGTCGACTTCGGTTTTGACGTTGACATCCACGGGCGCCAGATAGTTCACCTGATCGATTTGCACGCCGTGCCCGGCATAGAAGAAGAACGCTACGTCGCTATCGTGGATGCTCTCGACAAAACGGGAGACTGCCGAACTGAACCGTAGGCCGTCAGCATCTTCGAGTTTGAGAACGTCGAACCCAAAGCTCTTCAGCACGCCGGCAACGCTTCGGGCGTCGTTTCTAGCGTTCTGCAGCCGTGCCGCCGATTCGTACGAATCATTACCGATAACGAGTGCCTTGCGCGGACCTCGCAACTCAGCCGCAGCGGATTTTTCGGTGGCTCTAACCTCCTGCAAATCGCGTATCGCCGGACTCGGTTGCGCCGTGATCAGCGCGGGCGCAAGCGCGACGAGTATGATCGCTGGTTTCACGTTACCGTTTCTCCGGTTGGCTGTTGCGATGATCGGCGAACTGGTTACTGGAACTGCGCGAGGCGATAGCTCATGTTCAGAGTGGCACCATAGAACGCATCTAGTCCGTTCACGTCCGATCTCTCGTAAGGCGAGAAATCGTATAGCATCAACCACCCAAGACTTTGGCCCAGCTCAGGGTTTGTTGACTGCGGCAGATAGCTAAGAATGGATGCGGGCACCGCGAACTTCCCGTCCGAAGCCTTTGCAACGCACGTGAAGCTCCCGCCACTGTAGTTCTGGAGCGAATAAGCAGCCCCTGAAATCAACACTCGATCGTTCTCCGACCCACCCGACCAGGTGACGACGTAATCGTTATTTCGCGGGACTGTGACTTGGTCGGCTATCGTGAACTTCACAGGAGGCGGTACCGTGATTCGCGTCTGGAATCCGGGAACGTCCGGCCCACCGGATCCGCTGTCGACGATGTATGTTCCCGGCCTCAGGGTACTTTGGAAGTACGGATTCGTACCGGATTGATCGAGGAGGAAGTTGAAGTAGTACCCGGGCGACTCGCGATCGAAGTTGATGGTGCTGCCGTTTCCCGAGAACACCACTCGGGCACCGGCGTCCAACGGTGCGCTTCCCGTCCAAAACAGGTAGTTATAGAAGAAATCATACCCGAGTTGGTTGTAGTTTCCGGTGGTGTTCGACGACGTCGCATCCCAACTCCCTGCAGCGCAAGTGCCTGGTGCAGACGCGGCAAGCTGTTCATTCGTCCGGGTCAGGTCAGCGTAGGTGGCTTTCGAAAAGGTCAGGAAGCCGTAACCGAAGGCCACGTTCTGCCCGGTGTCATAATTCGCGATGAGCAGACTGCCGATCCGGAGGCTACCTGTACTCTGGGCTTTGGCGAGATCGCCCTGGGTGATCAGTCCAGGTTCTGTACATGTCTTGGCACCAGAGGCCACGGATATCGTCGTGTTCTGTGCCGTTCCCGAACCCGTGTCGACCACCAGTGGTGCATAGCAACCGTCCACGTTCTGGGGAACCTCGAAAATGATCTGGTCGATTCCGGCACAACATCCCGAGCGCCCCTTGTAAAGGATTCGTGCCTGATGCCCCGACACGGTCACTCGCAGATCGTTAGGCAAATCGCCGACCGGTGGTGCACCGCCGTCATCATCGTTGATCGGACCCAGGCCCGTCCCCCACAATGTGACCACCTGCCCTGGTTTCGCGGACTCCGTCAGCCCATTCCGCGGTTGAGTCGTTGGGCTTTCGTAATCCTGAAGTACAGCCGGCCCATCTCCTCGCGCGTTGTTTGTGAATGCGCCGAAGTTCGATCGGGCAACCTCGAATGAGACGGGGGCACTGCTTTGCCCTTCATAGGAAACCGTCACCTCTGCGCGGCCAACCGGGACCTGGGATGGCAAAATAGCCGCACACTGGCCCGCCGACACGTAGATCAAGGGCGCACGATAGGTTTGACCGGCGGCGCTTACGTTTATCTCCGTCTGCGAAAGTGTCTTCGGCAAAGGGGAGGTCGCCGCAGAAACCAGCGTCGCTGGACCCAATCCAGAGCCGAAGACCACAAACATGCTGCCTTCTGCGATCGGCCCTTTGTAGGTTGCCGCGCTAACGATTCCATTCGACCGGATAGCCGGCTGCGCAACGGCAAGCGTCGTTAGTGATAGGAAACTGAATAATTTACAGATCATTTTCATCGGAATCAGCCTCGATTTGTTGAACGTTCGGCCATTAGGCCCGCAAAACACCATCGACTAAGGTCGAAATTGACCGCGATCCTCGGCAGCGCTTGACGGCTTGCGCCTTCCCAATGAGAAGCGTCACCTCGTCTATCGCAACTTCGCGCGCGGTTGCGACATGGAGTGACTCATTCCCAGGGCGCCTTCGTATCCCTATGGCGAGACTTGCCGAACTGTTACGGGATTCGCTCGGAATATTTCGCCGTTTAGCAGCCGTCGGGTTTAGCTTTTGTCTGCGACTTCGTTCTCGCCGGAAGGCGCTCGGCGTACTATCGCTTTCGGGTCAGCCTGATACAATCTGAAGACCTTCGGGAGCTGCCAAGGAGTTGATCGTGATCAACACTTTCTTCCATCGCTGGAAATGGATTCCTCTGGTAACGGCTGTTTACGCCACCTGCGGGGTTGCCGCAAATGGGATAGGCGTCGTTGTCGTGCAAGTCGCACCGCATTCTGGCGCCGCGGCTGCTGGCCTGGTCGCGGGCGACGTCCTTGCCGGCTGGTCAACACCTGAACATTCAGGATCATTTGCCTCGCCTTACGATCTGGTCCAGGTCGAAATTGAAAATACACCGAGGGCGATTGTTGCAATTGCCGGTACCCGTAACGAACATCCGCTCACATGGAAGCTCGGAGAGGCAGCGTGGGGGATCAGCGCCGAGCCGTTACTCACAAAAGAGTTGCAGGATTATCTGAGCGGCGGTCCCAGCGACGACATCGCCAGACGATACGAACATGCCGCGACGCAGAATCAGGTCAGCAATCCTGTTCTCGCCGGCTGGCTTTTCGGTGAGGCCGCTGCAATGTTTGCCAAAAAGGCATCATGGATCAGCGCGGATCGTGCATATGGGAACGCGCTCTCAGTCACCGAGAAGGTTGCGCCGAGTGCGGCCGCGCAGATATTGGCAGCATGGGCCCAGACCTATAGGACTCGCGGCGACATAGCATCGGCAGGTACGAAACTCGATGCTGCGATCCAACAGCTCCGTCGTGGCGGATCTCCATTAGGCCTTGCACATATATTGATGGCTGCGGGGAGGTTCGCGTATTCTCGTGAGGACTTCACAGCCGCCCAGAAGTGTTTTGAGGAAGCATTGCAGCTTCGAGAAAGCGCCGCCCCGAATAGCGTCGCCACCTATGAGCCACTCATACAACTCGGCATGATCGAACGCCGGCGCGGAAACTTCGAAATAGCAGACCGGCACCTCCGCAAAGCGATCGAGCAACTCGCAGCAATTGCGCCCGAGTCGATCGAGTTCGCCTCTGCGCTCTCGGGTCTTGGCGTGCTGGAAATGGATCAGGGCAAGTTTCCCGGCGCACGCGAGAGTCTCGGGAAAGCGCTGACAATATTGCAGCGAACTGCACCTGGTTCTGCCCAACTCGCTCGGACCCTGAACGACATGGGTCTGCTGCTTCAAAACCTCGGTGACATGTTGGAGGCGGAGGCGAAATTCCTCGCCGCCCTGGCGATCAATCAACAGATCGCGTCGAACAGTATCGAGGTTGCGCGGAACCTCAGCAACCTCGGTTGCGTAACAAATGAGCGCGGCGATGTGGCCAAAGGGGAAGATTACTTGTTGCGCGCACTCCAGATTCAGACACGACTCGCGCCGGGCAGTTATTCGGTGGGCATCAGTCTGGCGAATCTAGGGGCGGTCGCCCGCGATCGTTGGGACCTCGCCGGCGCGGAGGACTATGACAGGCGGGCTCTAGCGATCTTTGAGCGCGTCGCACCCGCTTCTCCGGTTTTGCCCGGGCTGGAGTTGAACCTGGGCGACATTGCCCTTGAGCGCGGCAACTACGATTCGGCGGAGCGGTACTTCAGGAGAGCACTTGCGCGGCAACAAAAGTCCGCACCTGAAAGTCCCGATGTCGCCGTGACGATGCACGCCCTAGCAATCGTTGCGAAACGAAGAGGTGATCTCGACGGAGCGCAGCATACCTATCAGCGTGTACTGGCACTTCAGCAGAAACTCGCCCCTGGTGGACTGGACATTGCTTCCAGCTTCCATGATCTTGCTGAAATTGAAGAAGAGAAAGGCGAGGTTTCGCAGTCCGAGGCGCACTATCACCGAGCCCTCGAAATCCGCAGCAAGCTTTCCCCCGGCAGCCGCATCGAAGCGGAATCGCTTTGCGGACTGGCGAGAATAGCGCAACAGAAAGGCGATCGCGCAAGCGCGGCGCGCAACTACGAAGCCGGACTCGCAGCACTTGAAAGCCAGACCAATCGTTTAGGCGGCGCGGAGGAGTTGCGTGCCAGCTTTGCGGCCAGAAACGCACGATTCTACCGTGACTACATGGAGATGCTTGTGGCCGACGGCAAGATCGAGCAAGGCTTCCACATCCTCGAGCGGTCGCGTGCCCGCGATCTGCTGCGAATGATCGCGGAACGCGACCTGGTGTTTCCTTCGGAAATCCCGCCCGAGTTGCAGAAGACGCTGCGAGCCAACGCTGTTGAGTATGACCAGGTGCAGACTCGGATCAGTTCGCTTGATCCGAAAGCCGAGTCAGCGGACGTTGATGTCCAGTTGCGCCGATTGCGCGAATTGACTGCCGAGCGTGCGCGAATCGAGGATCAGGTGAAGCGGGCCTCCCCGCGCTTAGCAGGTCTCAAGTATCCGAAACCGCTTGACGCATTCGAAGCCGCTGCGGCGCTGGATCCCGGCACGCTCCTTTTGAGTTACGCAGTTGGTGAAAAGCATACGGTCCTATTTGCTCTAAGCCTTGAATCCGGCCAACCGCAACTGCGCCATTTCGTACTTCCTGTCCGCGAAAGAACGTTACGGACCAGAATCGAACTGTTTACAAAGCAGATTACGAATCCAACAGGAGATTCTGCGAAATTGCGCGCGACGGCCGTGCGGTTGTATGACGACCTGCTCCGCCCGGTCGAGAGTCTCATCGAGAGCGCCGATCGAATTGCCATAATTCCAGACGGTGCGCTACATGTGCTGCCTTTCGCGGCGTTAGTGCGTGGCAACCAATACCTGATCGAATGGAAACCAATCCATACCGCCTTATCCGCCACCGTTTACGCTGAACTTCGCGCAAAGAGGGCAGGGACTTACGCCACGGACCGTGCGCTGATCGCGTTTGGCGATCCGCAAATGCCCAATTGGAACCGGGAGCAACTTCGACAGGCGCGAGATGGTGCGCTGCGGATGGCCTCGAAGCGCGGGTTGACCCTCGCGCCGCTCCCGTTCAGCCGCACCGAAGTTGAGGCCATCGCCAATCGGTTTGAGGGCCGAAGTCAGGTTTTTCTCGGGAAGCAAGCGACCGAAACGGCGGCTAAGTCGCTGTCGCCCGGCTTCCGCTATCTCCATTTCGCTACACATGGAATTTTCGACGAACGGATCCCACTCAATTCGGCGATCGTCCTCTCCGTGCCAAAAGCGTCCGGCCAACCCGTGGAGAACGGCTTATTGCAGGCATGGGAGATTATCGAGAACGCTCGATGGGATGCCGATCTGGTGGTGCTCTCTGCGTGTCGAACGGCGCTCGGTCGTGAACTCACTGGGGAAGGTCTCGTGGGTTTGACTCGCGCCATTGAGTTCGCCGGGGCTCGCAGCACGATCGCGTCTTTATGGAATGTTGACGACCGCCGAACAGCCATTCTGATGGACCACTTCTATTCCAAACTGCGCGCCGGCGCATCAAAAGACGAAGCTCTGCGGGAGGCGCAACTCGAGATGCTGCACTCACGCGCTTCTCGCCCGTTCTATTGGGCCGCGTTCACGCTAAACGGCGATTGCCGATAGTTAGTTGCTTCAGCGCTGAACTCGGAATGAATAGTCATTGATGACATCGTCCGCGCTTTGTCCGGTGACGGTGAGACGATACTGGCCGCGCTCCAGTGTGTTTGCCGGAATGACGACAACCACGGCCGGCGATTTCGACCGTAGGGTTCCAGTGCGGCCTACGCCTTGCCAGACCTGCTTTCCGCTCTCGGCCCGAATGACGACTCCGTAGTTGCCCGGCTTTATCGGGGTGTCGGTCTCGAGTTTCAATTCGACAAGTTGCGTTTCACTGCGGACCCGCAATACCGTCTCGCTGTTGTCGCGAAGAATGCCCGGAGGAATTATAAAGGACAGCACTGTCAAAGCCGCCGTGGCTTCGGCTTGCGCCGATGGGACGTTGCCGGAAACGCCGGCACTCGAACGTTCGTTCGGATTTTGTTGCGGAATCCCGGCCCTGAGTTGGCGCAGTTGCTCGTTCAAGTTCTGCGTCTGGCCGCGCCATTCCTGTTCGCGCGCGTTGTACGCTTCCATTTGTTGATTAAGCCTCAAAGCGAGCCATAGACTAATGCCGGCGAAAACAACCGCTGCAGCACACGCCGTTGCGAACACCCAGGAAAGCCGACGGGTGAATTGGAACTGTTCCAGAAAGCCCCTGCGCACCGCAATCCCCGGCGTTCTTCGCTCCCGCTCGAATGCCTTCTCGAGGGCGCCAGCGATTTCTGTACGCTCACGTCGCCGCGGCGACTGCAGGAAATGCGATTCGAAGCGCTCACTCCGCGCAGGCGAAAGCTCGTGCCGTACATATTGTTCAATCAGTACGTCCTCCTGCAGTTCGATTTTTTCAAGAAGCGTCTCGTCATTGAATAAACGTTCTTCGACCGTTTGCCGGTCCTGCTCCGGCAACTCGCCCAGAAGGTAACGCGTAATCAATTCCTGTTCACTATCCATCATCTCTACCCAGATCTGCCGTTCCGAAGTACATATGTTACATCTCGTGCCGTTTAAGACATTTCTGGATGCACGGTTGTAGGGATCGGCACAACCGAAATACGCGGACCCGAATCGCTCCGGAAGATTTACCTGCTGCCATCGCTGCTTCGCGCCGGGCGTGAATCCGGTCTTGCTGGTCGTACAAGTAGTACCTTTTCAGGAGGTCATATTCCTCCGGCGGCAGCTTCGACAGGCACTTGTTCAGGCACTCGAGCCGGTGTTCGGTTTCAAGGTCCGGACCGATGCGGGAATCCGGCGGGTCCTCAGCGAGTTCGACCGTGTGCGGGATCTTTCGAAACTCCTTCAGAATGTAGCGCGCCACTGCGAGCACGTATTTTGCCGGATCGCGAGACCCGATTTCCGGGTCCTCAACAAAGCGCTTCATCGCGCGGTCGATACTTTTGTCCGCGAGTTCTTCGGCATGCGGAGCCGCATCGCGCCATCCTTCAAAGAAGTACCGGAGCCGCTTCAGCAGTAGGGCGTAGGATTCCGCCGCGCGCTCCGGATCCGAATCGAGCCATTTGAGAAATGCTCGAAATTCCTCCGAACTCCACAAGCGCGCTTCGTTAATCACAGGTTACCTTCGTCGCGCAGTACGATCCGGGGCTGCCGAGGATCGAAACCGACAGATCATCACCATTGTTCCTGGTTGAGCGCCCGCGGCGAATCTAAGCGTAGCAAAACGTTCAACGGGTTTGGCCGGGCAGAATCGCGGGGCACGCCAACGCTTCGGCAAACACGATCGCGCAGAGCGCCGCCCTGAAGCTGCTTTACTTCGTCGCCTAAAAACCAAGTCTCGCGTAACCACTGTTTGTTTTTTCGGCCAAACGGTCACGGAGGAATTAAAACCGGTCCAGCGATTATTTAGATACGTACGAGGAAGACAAGCTCTGGATGGATCGTCCATCTCACAACGTCGCACAACGTTTCGAGATTCTTGCACAACAGTTGTGCAAATGCTATCAACTTCAGGACGAATACACTAGAGCCAAATCACTGAAGAAATGACTGAGTGGTGCGCCCGGCACGACTCGAACGTGCGACCTCTTGGTTCGTAGACAGAGCGCCCCTCTATGCTGTTGATTATTCAGCTGCTGATTCCACCATTTACGACGCCAAAGCACGGCATTTCGGTGCATTCTGAACAGGTTTCTGAACAGGTTGAGAGCGCCTCGAAAATAACCTGAGAAGCGGCTCAGATCGGCGGCGATCCTCTCGCCCCTCTGGGCCGGAAGCGAGAGGTTTCAGCGCGAGGACGGTCAGGGCGGGATCTAGCGGCGGTCGACTCGTTCGTGCACCATCGCGTTTCTTCCAAACATTCCGGCCCGTTGCTTTTGAGGACGAGATGCCGGCGTTTGCACAGAATTCTTCGTGGCCTTCGGGCGAGAGCAGCGGTTCCGCAGTTCCACGACTGGCCGGCCGCCGTGCACCGGTGCCGGTACCCGCCATGCCCGGCGGTTGGGTGCCTGTGCCTCGAAAGCTACTCGAGCGGCTCGGGCCCGCGCTGTCGAAGGTGGAGCGTGCGGTGGTCGATCTGTTGCTGCTGCGCACCATCGGCGACGAAGCTGGCGGCCGCCCCGAGTGGGCTGCCATCACCGCCGCCGAGTTTGCCCGGTACGCCGGCGCAACTGTGGACGGAATCCACCGTGCCCTGGTACGCCTCGAGGGTTCACTGAAAGCGATCGAGTCCCAGGCAGGCGGGCGCGAGAAGCGTTTACCGCCGGGCGCTCGAGCACTTCGGAGACGTCCAAGCGCCAGTGCCGCGTAAACTGAAACGAAAGCCGCCTCAGTTCGAGGGAATCGAGCGACTAGCCGATCACGGGGCAATGCCTCAGTCTGCCGACCGTGCGGCCCTTGAGACCAGTTTGCAAACCGCTGATTCTCCAAGGCCGACTCAGACGAAACTTGTACTCGAGTACGGCGATCTGTCTCCAGGCGAACCCATCACAATTGAGCCGGGACCACGGCCAGTGCCGATCGAATTTCCGCAACCCGAACAGCGGGTGACGATCCGGAACCGGACCGCTTACCGATTCTTCGTCGAGACGCGAGCAACCGGTCACGGGATCGAACTGAGTCTTGCAGATGTCCCGACTGCGCTAAGCGTCTGGTCCGCCGAGTATCTCAACGAGTGTCGGGAATTTCTTTCCGAGTTCATACCGGTCCTTCATGCCGCACCACGAGAACAGGATGTGCGGGCGCTCGCGGCAGCACGGGCCAACAGAGTGCCGATTGCGCAACTGCGGACGAACATCGAAGGGCGTGTTCGCGGAGGCCTCGTGCTCACCGGTTACGGAATCTTCGCCGCACTCGCGCGGGACTGCCTCGATTCCGTCGAGGCTTGGATTACTGCACACGCTCCGCCCCAGGCGCCCCGTGCCAGCCCGAGCATTCGCGAGCGACTGCTCGAGTGGGCAGGCCAGGTCGAGCGCGCAGGGCCCATTCGCCGAAGTCGCCCCCGAACTACAGCACTGTGCCGCGGATCCAAATGTGATCGACGATCCAGAACGTTTGAACGCTGTAGTCTCGGATCTTCGGGCGCGGAAGGTCGCGACTGCCGCAGAGACGTTGCGGCATCGTACGTCTGAGTTTCGACGCATTGCTGCCGAAGAGGTTCGACCGTACCACGGCCGTATGGCGCGCGATCAGATCCGCTTGCTAGAGCAGCAAAATGTCGAACGGCAGCTTCTCGAGGCGCTATCGCTGCCGTACTCTAACCTCGAGTTCTGCTGAGCCTTGATTTAGTCTGACGGTCCGAGGATATGAGGGAAATTGTATGCCCGGCAGCGAAGGACCTTACTAAATGATGAAAACGGAGCTGCGGCGTCATTCCTCACCACCGATGCAAGTCGGCGCATGGAAGCCGGTGGCCGCGGCGCTGAGGAGTTCCGGCGCCGCAGTCATGCACCAATACGTATTTCGAAGTCGACGTAACCGAGGTACGTTGCGAGATGAGCTAGGCGAGCTTCCACGTCGAGCCCCTCCTCATGCCCCGTAGCACAGTCAATCGGCTGACGAAGGCTACTTGGCTGAACAATTTCGTCGAGTATCTTCGTCTAACATTCGTCCACTACGGACGGAGTCTCGATGAAGCTAGTACGAACCATTGTGGCGCTGGCCATCTGCGCCGGCGCTGCTCCCGTATTTCTCAAGGCGGCCGATCCGCCCGGCACGCGCACCACTGAAAGCTCGAATGCCGCTTTGACGCAGGAGGAGGAATTCCTGCGAGGGGCCCCCATCACCGGACGGAAACCGATCACCGTCGGTATCACCCACAGCGAACGCATCACGCTCTCCAACGGACAAGTGACTCACGACGCCCATGTCCAGCACATCGACATCATCAAGCCCCTGTACAAGACGAAGGACTATACTGAAGAGAATTTCCACGATTCCTACAAGTACAATATCGCCGCGTACCGGCTGGCGAAGATGCTGAATCTGGACATGACGCCGCCTTGCGTATATCGCGAGGTCGACGGAAAACCCGGCAGCGTCTGCTGGTGGGTCGATAACGTTCGGTTCGACGAGAAGACTCGCCGCGCCAAAAAGATCACACCGCCCGACATGGAGTCCTGGACTCGCCAACTCAATCTCGTGCGCGTGTTCGACCAGTTGATCGACAACGTAGACCGTACCCAGGAAAACCTGCTCATCGACCGCGACTGGAATGTTTGGATGATCGACCACAGCCGCTCGTTCCGCCTTACCTGGGAGCTTCGGAAACCCGAAGTGATGCACCGCGTATCGATGCACATGCTCGGGAAAATGCGGGCCCTGACGCCCGCGCAATTAGACGCACAGTTGAAACCGTACTTGACAGACGAGGAAATCCGTACCCTGTTGGTTCGCCGCGATCTGATTCTGAAGTACTTCGCCAACCGTGTGGCCGGTGAAGGTGAGGCCGCAGTCTTCACCGACCTTCCGCGCAGCACACCGCACGTTACCATTCCCTGATGTCCGCGAAGACTGCTCTTCGAATCCCATTTCATCTTTCTTTGATCCTGCTTCTCGGCGGAATCATGGCCGCCCAGAGCTTCGAACCGCCGACACGGGATCGAGCAGGAGCGGCGCGACAAACCGGCGCAATCGCGACACAACAAATGTGTGCCGCAAGGAATGCAACGTCGGCATTTTGGCACCATGGTGCGGCTTGATATCCGCTGCCCGGACACGTGTTCCGCCGCAGTATGACGGAACGCCTAAGTGAATTTAAGGATTCGCACAATTCGAGTCAGCGCGCAAATCGGGAACATGTTTGCGACTCCGTACGGGTCTGTCGGTTCGACGGTACCGTCTCACTCACACTCTCAGACCATCTGTCTTCTCTATAAGAAAAGATGCGACCCATAAATGCCCTACTCGAGAACGCGAATCAGAGGTACTGAACTACGGCGATTCGAGCGTCAATTCCCGTATTCGAATACGAGCGCTTTTGGACATGCCCCCCGCTACCACAACCACTGCCGTCGTGCCCCATTTAGAGTGATGCCACTGGCAAATCAAGTATCCCGTGGTCGTGACGCGTTGACCGTCTTAGGTCGGAATACGTCGACTTCATTGGCAGCGTCGGCTCGAAATCGCTCAAGTTCCCGCCGGGTCGCCAATCTGACCGCATATGCGCAGAGATTGTACGCACGATGGAAGAGTCCATCTGACCAGATGATCCTGTTTGGCGCGGGAGCACTGAGGACCGTCACTTCGGCGTTCGCAACTCATTACCGGAAGGACATCGCCAGTGACTGACGAACCGGATCAACAACCGGGAGCCAAAGTATGGCGGGACAAGGCGCAATCGAGCGGCGGCGAGCCTTGCACGCCTGTCGAATTACTACCCCGCCCTGTCCGGACACCAGCGACTTGATATCGGCGCCTTTCGACTCCTCGACGTCCGGACGGCAGACCGTCCTCCGCAGCCTGGAGAAGCCAAATTGCCGATGGATGTCAAAACGGAGACTGGTGATGAACCATGGGACTTAAGCCAATCACAGCAGGCATTGGCTGCGTCAGGTTGAGCTTCGGCTTCAGTGCGGCGCTCTGCGTGATCGAGTTTGCCAATTGTGTCGGCACGCACTTCGAAAACGCGCTGTTGCACACCGTCTGCTCGTATTCGCGAGTGCGTACGGCGCCGCCCTGGACCATCACGTACGAGCCTTTGGTGAGCGTCCGCGTGAACTCCGCCTGCTTCCCGAAAGTCACAATGCGGTGCCAGTCGGTTCTGCTCTGCCAACTGCCGTCGGCGACCTTCCAGGACTCTTTCGTCGCGACCGATAGCGTAACGACGAAGGTGCCGTTTTGTGAAGTGAGCTTCGGCATCAGAACCTGTGAAGCCGATGATAGTGATCTGATTTTTTGTGTACATTGGGTTTTCCTCTTCTGCTACCCGTTTGTTCCGCGGGCAACCGAACAGCACGCGGCCCCGCTCCCAAACGATGCTGGAGTGCTTTGTTGGCGGGACCGGCGGCGTCAGGTCCAGAAACCTGCCCGGGGGTACCGACAAAGCAGAACGAAGGCGAGAGCTGGGCGCGTGGGTTCAAGCGCAGCAGGTGCCCTGGACAATGGGGCTCAGAAGATGGAGAACCAAGCACGATGAACGTCAGCCACATACTCGCTCGCGGCACTGCATCGAGATTTCACAGTCAAACGCATCCCGGCGAGAATGTCGTGAGCGTCGTCGTCCACCGGCAGCGGCCGGTGTGGGGAAGGACTGTGTGCCACGAATCGGTTTGAGGACGGCGGCTTGGTGGCGAAAAGCAGGATTTCGAGTGCCAGATCGGCGCGCGAACGAAGCAAGGCACGCAATCCAGCCAGGGCTGAGAGGGTGAATTCGATCGCCAAACAACCGTTGTGACACCTTCGGCTTCCGAACGGTGCAATGTCTAAAAGCCAATGACTTCACGAGCCGACGGGGTTCTGACTACACAGGTCGGATTTCGCCTCGCGGTTCTGATTCACTTTTGCCGCCGAGTAGTAGACCTGAGCGCACGCCGCGGTAAGCACTGATCAACGACCAATAAGTCGGTAATCGCAGGACTTTAATGGGGAATTAAGCGACGATCGCGTCCACTGACCTATTCGCGCCTGTGGATTCCACGCTGCAGATTCGCTAACGGCGCTCGGAACTGCTCTATCGTTTCGCTGGTCTCATAGCTTCTCACTCCCTCGACAAATGAGCGTGCGACGACCAGACAAAGCAGCGGGCCTTCCGCGATGCCGAACGTCGGCAGCTCCGCGACAGGGATCTATAAGCGATCTCCGGGTCGTACCGTCTGTGTCGTTTCCCGCAACACAGCCTGCCGATGCCGACATCCAGCCGAAGGAAACGTTTCGAACTGGACCCCTTGACGGATCGACTGACGAACGCTCAGCCGCGAATGGCCCCGCAGTTGCTCGCATGAGAGCCCGATGGGGGTAACTCATGCGCTGGACACCGGGTGGCATCAGTAGCGACATAGAAGACCAACGAGGCAACAGCCCCGGATTCGGCGGCTTCGGACGAGTGCCTATTGGCATTGGAGGCATCATCATCCTGGCCGTGCTGAGTCTTGTTACCGGGAAGAATTTTCTCGGTCTGTTCAGCGGCGCGCCGACGTCGGGAGAAGCCGACCGGTCGGCTCGGCCCGTGCACCAAAGCGCCGGCGAGCAACGGGAGGTCCAGTTCGTTTCGTTCGTTCTTGACGACGTGCAGAACACCTGGGCGAAGCTTCTTCCCGAACAGACGGGCAAGACGTACCGGCACGCCAAGCTGGTACTGTTCCGCGATGCGGTTCAGGCCGCGTGTGGGATGGCGGAGTCCGCCACTGGCCCGTTCTACTGTCCGGAGGACGAGAAGGTCTACATCGATCTCGGCTTCTACGATGAACTGCGCGACCGGTTCGGAGCGGAAGGCGAGTTTGCGCAGGCCTACGTCATCGCGCACGAGATCGGGCACCACGTGCAAAAGATCCTGGGCACCGAAGCCCAAGTGCAACGCCGATTGATGCGCGATCGCAGCGAGCGCAATCAACTCTCGGTGGGTTTGGAACTGCAGGCCGACTGTTACGCCGGAGTCTGGGGTCATTCCACCGCGCAACGCGACATCATCGACAAAGCCGATATCGCGCAAGGACTACAAGCCGCGGCAGCCATCGGAGATGACCGCCTGCAGCAGATGTCGCAAGGTTCTGTGAGCCCAGACTCATTCACGCACGGATCTTCCGCGCAGCGAGTGCATTGGTTCAGCAAGGGCATTCGGCGGGGCGAGACCTCCGCTTGCAGTACTTTCAATTCGACGCAATAGGAGATGGGGCGGACTGTTGGGCACCTGTTTACGGTGGTCTTGACGGCAGCGATTGCCAACCTGATTGCTTTCCCGAGTTGCGGAACAAAAGGTGCACCTGTCGCTCTGGTTGGTCAAGTTGATTGCGCTACCTGGAATTTGGGTTTGGCATATGTACCTCGACACGAGCGCTCGCTGCCGCAAACAATGGCTCTGCCCGCAGGCCTGGTTCTGTTCTTGTGCTTAAGTGGAGGTCAGAGCTTTCGAACCGTCGCAAGACTTGCGTTCTTCACCGATAAGTTGTGCATCGCGATCCTGATTGTGGCCCTCATTCGAGCGCATGACGGATGGGAGGCGTTCCGGCGGGTTTCGTCTTGGCCAACCGGCAGTCGTCCCCGATTGAGTACTTCTGGGCAGCTTATCGGTGCTCGCGCCGTATGTAGCACCATTGCTGAGTAATGACGGCGGGGACAGGTGTCCAACGCCAATGTTCAGCCTGCCAGTTGACGGAGATGGGGCGGCGACCAAGTCGTGGTCCTACGTTATTTCAGCTTGAATTCGCGAAGCCCTGTGCGTTACCAGCGTCAGGTCCGGAATGCTCATATCGGGGATCTTTCCCCCGGACAACTCGAACCGATAGCGTCCATTGCGCATATGCATCTGGACAATCGATGAGCCTGCGTCTCGGAGGGCGGGGACATTGGATTGAGTGATGGATCGCTGCCACAACCGAACTCCTCCTCGGCCCGGATCGAGTGGTTGAAGGCAGAGCGACTGCGATCCGGTGAAGCGGAATCCCCTGCCGGGTCCGCAGGGCGTCTCGCAACGCGAACCGCTCGTGAGTGTCATAGAGGACTTTCAGTTCGGGGTCCCCACCATATGCGGCGAAAGCCAGCGTCAGGACAGCGGTGCAAACGGCTTCGGACACAGTCTCCGCTCACTGCGTTTAGAATCACGTCGCACCATAGCACGACGCCACGCCCGAGGGGTTGTGCCGCGCTCAGGTCAAGTTAGCGCAGCAAATCCAGATTGGTATCGAAAGACGACGTTCCATGAGGTGCCAGCCCGGTGTCTCAGCTTGGGTCGCAAACGTAAATGAGACTTCGCAGCCAGCATGCCGGGTTTCTGCAACTCAACCGGTCGGGGACTCGCGCCGCTAAGATAGTTTCCCGAATGCCGCGCGGAAATTCCGGACCAATCATTGATCCGCAGGCGCCAGGTTCGAGCAGTGCTCGGCTACGATCAGCCACCGCCCGTCCCGCTTTATCAAGACCGAGGTAAAGCGTTGACGCTCGTCCAACGGTGTTCCCTTGAATTTTCCTTTTCCGAAGAATCGACCGGCTGCTATAGCCGTATTTCCATAGATACGAATCGTGATGTCTTTTGCGGCAACGGAATCCCAAACCAGATCGCGCGAGACAAGATCCCGGATGTACTGTTCTTTGTTGACCACCTCGCCTCTGGGTCCGTACGAGATGTAGTCATCAGCAAACATGCGTTGGAACCAGTCGCCGTCGTTATGCAGAGTAGCGACGTCGTACAGCCGTTCAATTTCACGTGCCTCTGCGGCGAGAAGCCCTTCAGTCAGGCCGCGCTCCGAGTCCGGTTTGCCAGGAAGGGCTTGGGCATTGCACAGGGGTACGAGGACGAGACAGAAAGCGACACACCGCATCATTCGATGAAAGCTCATTCCACCACCAGCGTCAAGAGCTCTGGTCGACGACCAGCGGCATAAGCTTACGCGTACGGGTCCGGCCGCAGCATGCACCGCGCTCGGAGACCGGCGCGGCACCGAACGGCGGCGCTCCCATCGCCGATCCGAAGCACGAAATTAACCCGAAAAAAAGGCGACCGTCGTAGACAATCCGATTCGCCGCAGCGGCTCGGGAGGTAGACGGTAAGCGCCCTCTGCAGGCAGATCGGCGCCGGGTCAATCGTGCTCAGGCTCCGAGTGGCCCGTCACTGCAGGACGTGCCTGGACGGAGCACCTGTACGAGATGACAAACCGGCAATGAGCGAAATTCGCCTCAGATCCACATGAAGATCACCAGCTCAATGCCGCAACGAGAAAGCGCAGCCCTGGTATGTTGCGCGGCGAAGCGCAGGCACGGATAAGATGATCCCATGCCATTCCACCTGACAAGAGCGGCCGTTCCGTGGATACTCAGTCTAACGGCGGCCTGCCTGTTCGCCGAACCGCTGCCCATCCGAGGCATCCACCTTGCGGCGCCGAAACCGGCTGACATGCCGCTCGCCCTGAGGCTCATCGAACAGGGCCTCGGGAAAGAGGGCGTGAACGTCCTCATACTGGAGTTCAACTACGGGTTTCGGTCCCAGAAACGTCCGGAGGTGTCCGAGCCCGATGCGCTCTCGCTGGACCAGGTCCGGGAACTTGCTATGGCCTGCAAAAAATCGAATATACGACTGATACCCATGATTAATCTTCTCGGCCATCAATCGTGGGCGAAAACAACGTTCGGCTTGCTCCGCGCGCATCCCGAGTTCGACGAGACGCCCGGCAAGTACCCAGATAACAATGGGATCTATTGTCGGAGTTACTGCCCTCGGCAACCGCAAGTTCACGAGGTGCTTTTCGACCTCATCGACGAGCTCGTGGATGCCACTGGTGCGAACGCTTTCCACGCCGGCATGGATGAGGTGTTCCTGCTCGGCGAGGATGACTGTCCGCGGTGCCGCGGCAAAAATAAGGCGGAGCTATTTGCCGGGGAGGTGAAGGCGATCCATGATCATCTTGCTTCACGCCGCGTGGAGACATGGATCTGGGGCGACCGCCTCCTGGACGGCAATGTCACGGGGTTCGGTAAGTGGGAGGCCAGCGAGAATCAGACCGCGCCCGCTATCGGCCAAATTCCGAAAGATGTCATCATCGCCGACTGGCACTATGATCAAGCCCATCCAACGGCGGCGTACTTCGCGATCAACGGGTTCCGAGTCCTCAGTTCACCGTGGCGGCGACCCGGCGTGGCGCTCGATCAGCTCGCGCAGATTCGTGACATCAAGGCCCATTCGTCGCCCGAAGTTGCGGACCGCATGCTTGGGGTCCTGCAGACCAGCTGGGTGGGGCTCCGGCCATTCGCGCAAGCGTATTTCAAAGACGGCGATCCGGCCAGCGTGGAAGCTATCGAGTCGGTGCAGTGCTTCAGGGAGCTGTTTCGGGAATTGCGTCGAACCGAATAGCGGAGTTGCGGCGGTATTTCGGCTGGCACTGCGGTTGCGGGCAGACGTGCTGCCGGCCTCCTACTCGGGGGTCCGGCAGAAACCACTGCCGGCATAGTTGCGCAGGGCCTCTTCCTGACATCAGCCATGACGATGTTTTCATCGTCACCATGGCGCTCGGCGGCTTCAGGTCAGGCAGGGGTGGGTTAGTTTTGGAGAGTATCGGTGGGACGGTTTCCCGAGCGCCGAAGCGCAGTTTCTGCCTGCATCCGAGGTAGCGCATATGTGCTGCAGTCCACAACGGATGCTGCAGGTACTTCAATACCGCCGAGAAGCGATTCGCCGGAATAATGTTTCCCGGAAATGCCTGACGTGTGTGAATCCTCCGCCCGTCAGCGCCTCCGTCGTCGCTAGATCGAAGATCGGAGCCGGCAGTTCACTGAAATCGCCCTGCGGCATGCGGAGCGTCGGAACGGTCACGAACGCCGGTGATGTTTCAACACGGCACCTCCACGCGTCATAGGTGCCGAAGAAGAACAGCTTGTTCCGGATGATCGGCCCGCCAACGGTGCCCCCGGATTCGTTCTGGTTCTCCTTGGGCCGCTTGGAGGCGAAGAACGATCGCGTGTCCAACTTCGTGTTGCGGAAATACTCGAATAGCGAGCCGTGGAACTTGTTGGTGCCGCTCTTGATTGCGTAATTCTCGGCGCCCTGGCCGTTGGATGTATACCTACCGTTGTCCATGGGCGTATCGGGCATCGGACCAGGTCCGCGCAACCGCGGCGCCTTCATCTATCTATCCGATGCGTGGTATTCAGGAAGGGAACCGCTGGGGAACGATCAATGCGCTTAAGGTTTTCAAAGGACGTATACCTTTTGCATCGATTTCTGTCGATTTCTGTCGATGTCATCTCGTTAGTCCTGTCGACAGTCGTGTCAGTCGTGTCGTCAGCCCTTGACAGACTGGTCCGATCTCAAATAGGCTGCAAGCCGACATGAAAAAGATTCAAATAGGCTGGAACAGGCGTCGGTTTGTGCAGGCTGCCGGAACATTCGCGGTCTTCGGCGCAGCGGCCGCCGGCCGTGGAGTGAGCATCGCGATGGATCCGCACGATGCCGTCGCGTCCTCGCCCGCGGCGCGTTGGGCAGCGGGCGAGTTGCAGCGGGTCCTCGCCGCCCGCGGCGTGAACGTCTCACGATGTGAAACTGTGGCGGATGCCAAAACCGGCGATCTGTGTGTCCTGCCGGCAGGACTGCGCTCCCCGGCCGCCGGTCAAATCCTCGCGCGGGCGCGCGGCCATGTGGCCGATGTGCCTGAAGCCGCTGGACTGATCCCCGCTCGGCTCGACCGCTCCGATCTGATATTGGCATGCGGTTCCGATGTGCGGGGCCTGGTGTATGCGCTCCTCGATCTCACCGATCGCGTTGAGAACGCCGCCGAACCGCTCTCGGCGCTGGCCATCCGAGCCCCGATCGCGGAGCGTCCCGCGAACGAAGTCCGCAGCGTGACCAGGCTTTTCACAAGCGACGTGGAAGATAAGCCATGGTTCAACGACCGTGAGATGTGGCCCCTCTATCTGAACATGCTCGCGTCGCAGCGCTTCAACCGCTTCAACCTGGCTTTTGGCATCGGATACGACTTTCTCCGCAACGTGACCGACGCCTACTTTCTGTTCACGTATCCGTTCTTTCTTTCGGTACCGGGCTATGAAGTGCGAGCCGCCGGACTGCCCGATGCCGAGCGCGAACACAATCTGGACATGCTGAAGTTCATCAGCGAACAGACGGTCGCGCGCGGCCTCGAGTTCCAGATCGGCCTCTGGATGCACGGGTACCGATGGATCGACAGCCCCCACCCGAACTACACCATTACAGGGCTCGACCCAAAGAATCATGGCGCCTACTGCCGCGACGCGGTCCGCATGCTTCTCGAGCAGTGTCCAGCGATCAGTGGCGTGACGTTCCGGATTCACGGTGAGAGCGGAGTAGAAGAGGGAAGCTTCGATTTTTGGAAGACGGTGCTCGACGGCGTGGCGACCTGCGGACGGCGCGTGCGCCTGGACATGCACGCCAAAGGCATGACGCAGGAGATGCTCGACATCGCGGTGGCGACTGGACAAGAGGTCACTGTGACGCCGAAATACTGGGCCGAGCACCTGGGCATGGCCTACCACCAGGCGGACATCCGAGGACTCGAAAAGCCCAGATCCGCGCGGCAGACGAGCAGGCTCATGCAGTTCAGCGCCGGATCGCGGAGTTTTCTGCGATACGGCTATGGCGATCTCCTGCGAGAGGACCGCCGGTGGAAGGTTGTGCACCGCATCTGGCCTGGTACACAGCGCCTCTTGTTATGGGGCGATCCAGTCTCGGCGGCTGCCTATTCTAGGGCGTTCGGGTTTTGCGGCAGCGCCGGCGTGGAGATCTGCGAGCCGCTTTCGTTCAAGGGCCGGCGCGGCTCCGGGATTCCGGGCGACCGCTGCGCATACGCCGATGCCACGCTCCGTCCGCGCTGGGACTGGCAGAAGTACGTTTACGGGTATCGCGTGTGGGGACGTCTGCTGTACAACCCGGAGTCGGATCCAAATACCTGGCGGCGCTATCTCCGACATGAATTCAACGCGGGTTCCGAACAGGTGGAAGCCGCGCTGGGGAATGCCGGCAGAATTTTGCCGATCGTAACCACAGCTCACGCCACCTCGGCCGGCAACAACACCTACTGGCCGGAGATATACCTGAACCAATCCCTGGTGGACGCGACACACTGGCAGCCATACAGTGACACGCCGGCGCCCCGCGTATTTGGCAACGTCAGCCCACTTGATCCTCAATTGTTTTCCCGCATTAATGATTTCGCGGATGAGGTGCTCAGCAGCGAACGCAGTGCAAAATATTCCCCAGTCGAGGCCGCACAGTGGCTTGAAGACTGCGCCGAGGCCGCGACCGCCGCAATGGCCGAGGCCGGGCGGCGCACGCAGCGGCAGCAACGTCCGGAGTACCGCCGTATGGCTACCGACGTGGCCTTGCAGGCAGGGCTGGGCCGGTTCTTCGGCTCGAAGTTCCGCGCGGGGATACTGTATCGGATCTTTGAAAAAACGGGAGACCAGACAGCACTGCGGGAATGCTTAACACAGTACAGGAAGGCGAGAGCGGCGTGGGCCGAAATCGCCAACCTGGCCAAAGGCGTCTACATGTCCGATATCACGGTAGGCGAACATGCTCAGTTGCGCGGCCACTGGCTCGACCGCCTGCCGGCCATCGATCACGATATTGCCGAAGTCGAAGCCAAGCTGGCGGATACGTCCGCCCCTCCCTCCGCAGCGGTCACCATGGCGATTCGCGAAGCGCTGGCGCGCCCGGCACGGCCGGAACTCAAAGCTAAACACCGCCCGCCCGCAAACTTCCGGCCGGGACAATCCGTTCAACTTGTACTCGCACTCGAGCAACCGGCCGCGTCCGCCACGCTTCAGTACCGTCACGTGAACCAGGCGGAGCAGTACGAATCGGTGCCCATGGACGCACACCAGATGCGATACTCCGCCACGATTCCGGCCACGTACACGGAATCGGCATACCCGATCGAATACTATTTTGAGGTCAGGATCTCGCCGGAAAGGGCACTGCTCTATCCCGGCCTGTCCCCGCACGTGACGGCGCAGCCCTACTTTCTGATTCGGAGAGGCTAGCAGGACATTGCCGGAACCTGGCGCTGAGCCCGACCGGCCCGGGTTACACGTTCTTTCTTTTCCAATATTCCATCGTCGGGCCTGTGTACACCCCTTGTCCGATCACGGCCCGGTGACGGATATCGGCAATCTCGCGAGCGGTACAGGGCCGGAACGACTGCGCGGTACGGATGTTGTCCGCCATCTGTCCGGCAGTTCCGGCACCGCAGATGGCGACGTGAACTCCCTGGCTCAAGGTATATCGAAGACACTCGGTGGGATTGAGCGAACGCAGAAGGAAGGCCTTGCAAAAAACCCTAATCGCCTGGATGCCGATGCCCATCTCTCGCGCCACCGGCAAGGCGGTCTCTTCGAAACTGAGGTAAGCATGATCCGCGGCATGGATCGGCATCAGAACCGAGTCCCAGTGCGAATAGCCCTTCAGCAAAGCTGCGTGCACGTGCGGGTCGTAGTGACCGGTGAAACCGATGAACCGGCACTTGCCCGCCTTCCTGGCCGCCTCGAACGCTTCCATTGCGCCGCCGGGACCCAGAATCCGATCAACGTCAACCGTGCTCTGCACAGAGTGCATCTGCCAGAGATCCAGGTGATCCGTTTTCAAGGTGCGCAGCGATGTGGCGAGTTCGTCCTCGGCCTCCTTGCGGGTACGTTTCGCTGACTTGCTGGTGAGGAAGATCTGCCGGGCGAACATCGGCGAGCGCCACGCCATACGCCTCCTCGGCCCTACCATCCCAATAACTTCTGGCGCAGGCGAAGTAACGAAGGCCCATATGGTAAACCTGACGGACGTACGCCGCGGCCGACCGCACGTCCGGATGCAGGTCCATCCGAGCGCCACCCTGTGCGATGACCTGCACCCGGACGCCGGTTCTGCCGAAAACCGTGGTCGGAATCTCGCCGGATGATTTGGCAGGCTGGCCGTATAGGGCGGAAGCGGTGGCACCGGTGATCACAGTCTCCGCGAACGTTCGTCTTCTCATCGTTCCTCCATCCGGCGGCATCAACGGTGATTCCACATCGTGAAACCAGCGCCGGCGTTCAAGCTACCGTAGTTATCGCATTCCTCGAATCGAGTCAGCGCCCAAATTCAGCGCCCAAAATTCAGCTTGACACTTAAGCCCTGCATGTCATAGAAATTTGAGAATGCATTATGCGGAAAGTTGTTTCACATTATGAAACAACTGAACTGACGAAAAAGCCGCAATTCCGGAACCTGGGGCGTTGGATGAGCCGCAAACTTGTTCAGGTGATCTTGTTCGCAGCCTGCTGCTATGCGCAGCGAAAGCCTGGTGAGCCACTCCGGGCGCTGCCGAAAAACATCGAAATTCTGACCCACTTCGGAGAACGCGCCGATATTTCTCCGGACAACCAGCACATCGCTTTCATGGATAAGAGCTTCGGGGACGCGTTTACGATCGGCCTGAAGACGCGCGTGATCCGCTGCCTGACGTGCGGTGTGCCCGGCGCGGCGTTTCTTCGCGTGATGCACCTGGCGAGCGGCGATTACATCCTGATTGGCCCCGAACGATTCAAAGATATCCGCACCAGCCGCCACGCAGACAACGAGCTTTGGTTTCTCGGCAAAGAGCCTGGCTCAAAGCCGGTGCGAATGGACCAGAAGATGAGTGAGGGAGTGGCGATCTCGAAGAAGAACCTGAAAATCTCTTACTCGGAGACCCATGCGCAAAACCCGGCTGTGCCGCAGGGTGCTTCGCGGCTGTGGGTAGCGGATGTCGAGCTTTCCGGCCGGTCCGCGCGCCTCGCCAACAAGCAGATGGTGTACGAGAGCGGCAGTCCGGCCTGCACGCTCGAAGCACAGGATTTCTTTGACAACGATAGCAAGATGACCTTCACCTGTTACGAGCCGAAG
This sequence comes from uncultured Acidobacteriota bacterium, assembly GCA_963720745.1. GTDB lineage: Bacteria > Acidobacteriota > Terriglobia > Bryobacterales > Bryobacteraceae > TMP-7. Next base: position 40,218 of record CAVRGO010000004.1, on the reverse strand, counting down.
GGATTGGCATCGGTATTGACCATTGACCTGAAGACTCGAAAAGTGGAGAACATGTCCAAAGCTCCGGGTACCTACAACGAAGCTGAAGGTATTTTTCCGGATGGCCAATACACGTGTGTCGAAGCCGACCGGCAGGTCGAGAAACTAGGAGGGGCGCACGGCTCACGCAACATCGATATCTGGAAGCTCAAGCTGGATGGCACCGGAAAGAACTTTCAGAGGCTGACCAACTTCAACGACTATGAAGGCTACAAAGCGTCGAATCCGGTGGTGTCGACGGATGGACGGTTCATGGCCTTCCAACTCGCCAAGACCGTGGACGAGGCGGGGGTCGGCTACGGCATCCTGCTGTACCACTTCCGGTAGAGAAGATCGCCCGCACGCTCGAAGAGCGGGCGCCCGAATCCCATGATTCGCAGCGCGGGCGAAACACTTCAGTGGCATCGGTCGCGCAACGCCGGGCGCCTTTCGGGCGCACGTTGTGCTGACACACGGAAAGTTCAAACGTGCAGCAAGTCCCTCCGGGACACGGGGAGCATGGAGGATACCTCGATGTTGGCAAATGCGTTGGTTGCTAAGAAGTGCACGCACCTTCGGCGGAAAGCCCGAAGGTTGCGGAACTGGACGGCCGGGGTAAGCCTTGCTCTGCTGCCCTTTGCCGTTTCAGGACAGGTTACGACGTCTACCGTTACCGGCACCGTGAAGGATCCTTCCGGGGGTGTGGTGGTTGGAGCGACGGTCACGCTGGCGAGCCAGGCGACTGGATCCAGCACCGTAAAAGTGACGGACGAGAGCGGCGATTTCACGTTCGACTTCATTCGCGTGGGATCGTATCGCCTCCGCATAACGGCGCCCGGCTTCAAGACGCTCGAAACCGGCAATATCGAACTTCAAGCGGGTCGCAGCCTGCGGCAAACATTCACCCTGGAAGTCGGAACCGTGAATGAAACGGTGGCGGTGGAAGCTGCGGCTCCGCTGATCAACGTGATGTCATCCGAGCAGTCGCACGATGTCACCCAGATGGAATCCTCTGAGTTGCCACTGGCCAAGCGGAACGTTGGGAACCTGCTGCAACTTGGTACCGGCGTGAGCGCCGGAGCAGGATTCGTCCGCTTGAACGGTGTCGGCAAGACCGGGACGCTGTACACGGTCGACGGGACGAATGCGACCGCAGATCCGGAGAGCCGGACCACGTCGATGCGAGGCAACTTCGAGCAGATCAATCTGCTCAGCCTCGAGGCGGTGCAACAGGTCGAGACAACCAAGGGGATATTGCCGGCCGAATATGGCCAAGCACTGGGCGGCAACGTCAACATCATCACAAAGTCCGGCACTAACGTGTGGCATGGCGGCGCATTCGAGAATTTTCAGTCGGATAACTTGAACGCGCGATTGCAGTTCCTGTCGAGAAAGCCGAACGCCGTTTTCAACCAATTCGGCGGTTCGATCGGCGGCCCCATCAAGCGCGACCGCGCGTTCATTTTCGGCGATTACGAGGGCTACCGGCAATCCGTCACTCAGGTTGTCAGCGGTACGGTGCCGACACCGGATTTCCGGCAGCAGATCGTTGCAGCCGTACCCGCCTATGCGACGCCGCTGCAAGTGGTGCCGCTGCCCAATCAGTCCTTCTCGCCCGGCGACGACACAGCGCTCTACCTCACCGGCGGAGCGCAGACGGCGCTCGACAATCACTTCGACGTGAAGAGCGACATCCGCATCACCAACATGAGCAACCTGGCGCTCACTTTCTCACACGGCCGTCCCGAGCTCACGACGCCACGCATTTTCCTGAACAATGCGAATGACCAGGTCTATCACGGTTTCAGCGATCGCGGCACCGCAAGTTTCGTGACCGGCGGAGCCGTCTGGACGTCGGAAACGCGCTTTGGATACAACCTCAACGACATGGACCGCACCGACGCTTATTTCCTGCAAGGTATCCCGGAGACGATACCGTTCGGAGGAAGGCTGCCGCAGTTGTCCTATCCGGGTTTTTCCACGCCGGGAGCTGAACTGTGGCTCGAAGAAGGCCGCACCTGGAGCCTGGAGGAGAAATACGCCCATTTCGCCGGCAAACACAATATCAAGCTGGGCGGGATCTTCATGCGCTTCAACGTCTACCGGACCAATCCTCAAAACGTGACGGTGAACTACAGCAGCAGATCGGATCTTCTATCCAACACTCCAAGTTCGGTGAACCTCACCTTCGGAAACGGCGCTTATGATGGAGGAAACTTCATAGCCGGCGTGTTCATCCAGGACAACTGGCGGGCCACTAACCACCTGACCATCAACCTGGGCGTGCGCTACGACTATTTCTCCAGGTACTCCACGTCCCCGCGTGGCGCAGGCCAGGAATTCGGGTTGTATAACCTCGATGGTCTGCTCGATAACCAGTTTCACTTTGGCCCGGTGCGAAGCCCGAGCGACCCGTACAATTCCGATGGAGGCGTTAATCTCGCGCCGCGGCTTGGGTTCAGCTACGACGTAGGAGGCAAGGGCAAGACGACCGTCCGTGGTGGTTACGGGGTGATGTTCAGCCCCGTTGCGGAGGGAGTGTTCAGCGGATCTACGGGGGCCAAGTACCTGCCCTTCCGCACCATCTTGAGCCGGCAGGAAGCCATCAACAACAACCTTCACTTTCCGATCTATAACGACACGGTGGCGGCTATCCTGGAACCGCTGCAAAAAATCCAGCCGACGCTCGTCATCAACCCGAACCTGCAAATGCCGTATGTACTGTCCACCTATTTAGGCGTTCAGCATGCGTTGACCCCATCGCTCGTCCTGGAAACCGCATATGTCAGCAACCGGGGCGTGAAATTTCCTATGAACCGCACCTACAACTTCCCGGATCGCGTGACCGGCGTGCGGCCCAACCCGGATATCGGCCAGGGATACTATCTGGACAATTCGCAGACGTCGTGGTACCACTCGTGGCAGACCTCGCTCCGGCAGCGATTCTCACACAATCTGACGTTCGCGTTCCGTTATACCTGGGGAAAACAGCTCGCCACCGACAGTGGTGATATCGGAGCCTACTACCAGAACGATGCCAACGTCCGGGCTCAGGATTTCTTCAACCTGCGCCGGGAGTGGGGCCCAGCCGACGGCGACACGACGCATTACGTCTCGGCCGACTGGGTATATCAGCTTCCCGCGCTGCGCTCGATGTCCAATGCGGTTGTGCGGCAGGCTTTGGGTGACTGGCAGGTGTCCGGCATTGTTTCCGCAGCCACCGGCCAACCGCTAATCATCACGGAAACCACTGGCGAAAACATCAGCCGGCCCGATATCGCCGGCAGTCCCATCAATCCCGACTATCAATCGACCCTCCAGTATTTGAATAAGGCCGCATTCGTGAAAGTGCCAATCAGCGCGGCATCCGGTCTCCCGATCCGGCCCGGCAACCTCGGCCGCGGCGCGGTCCGCGGTCCGGGTTTCTGGAACGTGGACCTGTCGGTTGGGAAGAATTTCAAGATCACCGAAACCGTGCGATTGCAGATCCGCATGGATGCGTTCAATGCCTTCAACCACACCAGCCTGAGCGGTTTTGCATCCACCGATGTGAACAGCGGTTCCTTCGGACGATTCACCAACACGAGGGGTGCGCGTGTTGCGCAGCTCAATGCTCGCCTGAGTTTCTAAAACGCGAGGAGGCAACATGAACCGGCGCGAATTTGTAAGGCAAGGAGGGGTGGCGGCAGGCTTCGGGCTTGCGGGCCGTGGCGCGGAGCGGGCGTGTCGATCGTTGCCGTGGAACACGATCCCATCGCCTCTTCCGGACCCGCGAAATGGGCGATTGGAGAATTGCGACAGGCGTTGTCGGAAAGGAATGTCCCGGTCCGCTCGTCGGGAACGGTCAACGAGGTACAGGCTGGCGATCTCTGCATCGTGGTGGCGGGCGGGCGCGACGTCACGGCGCGGAAGGTATTGAGCGATGCCAAAACGTCTCTTCCGGACGCTCCAGAGGCGTTGTCGATCACCGCTGGAACGATTTCCGGAAGGCCTGTCTTGTTGGCGGCCGGCAGCGATGTGCGAGGCACAATCTACGCCGTACTCGAACTGGCGGACCGCGTGCGGTACGCAGAAGGAGATCCGCTGCGATCCCTCGATCAACCTCATCCGAGAGCGGAACGCGCCGCCAACGAGGTCCGCAGCATCGCCCGGTGTTTTGAAAGTGATGTGGAAGATAAGTCCTGGTTGTATGACAAAGAGATGTGGCGCGCCTATCTGAGTATGCTTGCCATGCAGCGATTCAACCGCTTCAGCCTCACGCTCGGATTGGGCTACAATTTCCCGCGAAATGTTCGGGACGTCTATTTCTACTTCGCGTACCCGTACCTGGTTCATGTACCTAGCCTAGGTTCCTTGACTTCGAAAGCTTCAGCTCTAAATGATCCAAACTGCCTGTCTTCGAAAGGGTCAGTGAGGACCTTGAATGCTAACGCCGTACCGCTTGGGTTGCTCACAAAGGTGACGAGCATAAAGCATCGATCGAGCGTTGGGTTATAGTGGCTCTGCATAGCAGCCGCCTCCTGGTTGCCATAGCGGCTCCGGAAAAGCAAAAGCGATCGGTTAGCGCAACTCTCCTGTAGTGGGAGATTCGACTTCTTTGCCGTTTCCGCGACAGTTGATGTGAGCGCACGAATTTCTTCATTTTTGTTTGAGATGACACGCGACAGATAGAGGACGACTACTCCAAGAACGCCAATGACGAAAACCCCGCTGAGCAAAGTGGACCTTAGCATACCGGACCAATGTATCATTCGCCCATACTTTGGCGAGCGGGATTCCGCGCTCCTCAAACACCGGCCGCAGCCGTTCCACCATGGCAAGCAACCATTGTTCGCGCGTCATGCTTTGACCTCTCCGCCGTATTCCGATTCGCACGCACGCCAGAACGCGCAATGCCGGCGCGAACAGAGGTTCGAGCCCCGGTTGGGAACATAAAGGCCGCTCTGCATCGACTCCGCCGCGAGCGCATACATCGTGACGGCGTACTGCGTGTGCTTGGGCGTAAGCGTAAGCGTGTGCTGGCACCACGAAGGGGACCTTCGTGCGGGCCATAGTGATGAGCCACGCCTGGCGCTGGCCGGCCAGGAGGCCGTAGGTGACCAACTGCAGTTCGTAACTCGGGCTGATGAGGCCGGGCTTCTTCGAAGATGTCTTCAGATCAACAATTCCAGAAACCGTGAGCACATCGATAATTCCGCGAACGTGAACACCGCCGATCTCGCCATGAATGGGCATCTCGAGCGCAACCGGATCCAGTTGCGGCGCGATCTGGCCGGCGAACATGGCGAGCAGGCGCAGGCCGTCCTCGAGCAGCTGCGCCGGGCTTTCGTCTTCGCGGAGCTCGGCCACGGCGAGTTCGATGGCGAGGGCGGAGCGAAACGCTTCGCCGATCTCGCCGGCCGAAACAGGATTCGGGCAATCTTCGACACGGGCGGCGAGAAGGAGCGAGCAGACGTAGTGGACGGCTTTGCCGAACGCGAGCGAGCCGGTGGGCGGATCCGGCAGTTTCAGGATGCTGCCGTAATACCAGCGCGCCTGGCAATCGATGAACGTGTTGACCTGAGACGGGCTGAGCACCCTTGCGGGTGCCTCAGCCGAGTTACTCAGCGACTTAGTATCTAAGTAACAACTGACTTAGTAAGTGTTGCGGGTGAGCTCATGCGCTGACCCTCCGGAGCATGGCGATCACGCGATGAGCATCCGACATATCCACGAATCCGCGAACGCGGTGCGCGTATTGAGAACGGCGACGCAAGCGCGAACGAGAGCGGCGGTTCCCCAGCGCTTCGCAATCGCTTCCGCATCGCGTACGGCGTCATCGGGAACGACGGCATTCGCGATCCGAGGGGGCGCCGCAGCGGGCGCCTCCTCCTGGGATAGACTCTGCGGCGGATCCTGCATGAGACCTTCGCGGCGCCGCAGTTCTTCGCGGTTGCGCGTGGCGCGCGCCCAGGCCTGGGCGGCCGCACGGGGATTGCCGGCGGCTTCGTGCTTGCGCGCGGTAGCTTCACTCGAGAGCACAGCGGCCTCGAGCTGCGCATCGGTGAGCTTGCTGGCGCGCATCACGGCCGTGCCTGCCTTCCGCCCTGCGCCTGGATATAGGCGGTGACTGCGAGCTTCACGATGGCGTCTTCCGAGAGCGGGAATTCATCCCACGCGAGCTTGGTTTGCGCGTACTTGTTCGCTTCCTCGGCGGCTTCGAGCGCGAGAATGAGCGCCTGGGCGAGCGGGTTCGCGCGCGGGCCTTCGAGGGCGGGCGCAGGCGGCGGCGGAGCGGGCACCGTTTGCGGAGCCGCGGGCGGAGCGGGCGCTTCCGCCTGGCGCTTTGGGTTCTCGAGCCGCGGAACGGGGCGGCCGCGGCGCACGTCTTCGAGCACCTCGGCGGATGGTTCGCCGGCGTAGGGCGGTTCCTCCTGCACGAGTTCGACTTCCCATCGCACGGACATCCGCCGGCCTTCCTTCACTTCGCGCTTCGTCACCGCAATCTCATCGCCGGCCGCGGCGCCCGACCGCAAGATCAGTTCGTGCACGGGCGGATCGAACCACGCGATGCGATTCCCATCGAAGAAATACATGTACTGATCGCCGAAGCGGCCGGCGCGTGGCTCGGCGGGCGGATCGAATTCGAGCTTCAGGAATTCGGTTTCGTTCGTCCGAAACTGGACCTTTTCGCGCAACGGGGCGGCCGCCCCGTTGCTTCCGTTCGCGTTCACGGGCGTGGTGTGGTTAGGCTGCGGCATGATTGAGCACCTCCTCATCGGTGATGACGTTCAGGGCGCGGGTATCGGCCATGAGCCAGGCGTCCCATTCGGCGGCGCACTGGGGGCAGAGTGCGGCCATGCCGTGGAGCCGGAGGGCTTCGGACTGGCAGGTGCAATTTGAGGTCTTTTGCGTATTCACTCGGTCAATTTCCTTCTAAGATACTTATCGACTCAAGTGGTTGATTCTTTGACTATTTAGTTCCATGTGGAACTAAGGTAAAACACTTATTTTGCGCGGCCCCCAGCGAATGCATTCCCGCCGGAGCCGCCGCGCGCCTTTTCCGTGCCACGCCGGGCGCCGCGGCCGTCAAGGGCGGCCTGGTTTTGGCCGGCGAAGCGAACCCTTGACGGGCCTGGCTGGCGTGGCCCCTGGAGCGGCGCGGCGGTTCCGCGGGCAATGCATTCCCGCTGGTGGGTCCGCGCGCTTCCCCCTGGGGGGACGGGAGGGGGGAGTAAAGACAGCAACGGCTTCCTTATTCCTGCCGCGTCGATGGGACGCGCGGCAGGCTTTGCTGCAAGCGCGCCGGATGCCGAAAAATGATGTTAGGCTTACGAGGCGAATTGTCTCGATTCTTTCGACGATGTGGAGTCGCTGCCAAACGCGAATAGGAGGTGACAAAACTGCGATCAAGTGAACGCAACGTGGAACTCTTCGCACGAATAGCATTAATCCTCATCCGCTGAATTGGGCCGGATTCCTGGATTTTTTGCAGAGCGCCGGTTTCGATCGCGCCGAGAAAAAGGCCGTCGGTCAAACGCACGGGGGCGGTGGACAGCTTCGCTGTCAGCCAAACTTCGATTGCCGAACGGGCGTTCCGGTGCCGTCCTTCAAGATGACGCTTCCACGATCTACGAGGAACTCAGTCAACTTGTTGTGGCCTTATCCAGAACACGTCCCGGAGAGGTGGCGTGGCTAGGGTTCGTGGTTCGGACCCCCCTGACCTGGATTATCGTGCGGGAGCTGAAGCAGGCAAAGCGCCAGGGACTGGCTGGCGTTTTCTTCAGGGCGAGGCCTTTCAAGATCGGTACCTGTTGCCGATCACGTAAAAACGTAGAGAAATGAACATCAGCCGAGCCGGTGTGTGCGGCGCGTTGATCACCTTCGCCGCAGAATGGGTGGATATGGGTTGATCCAACGGCTGAACCGGCCACAGACCCGGCACTGGCAGACCTGCGGTCGAGGCGCGGGCGACGCCGGTGCGAACGGACGGGAACCCTGATCAGTCACGCGAGCGGTTACCTGGCGTTGCCGATACCGCCGCTGACGGCAGCGGTGAGCCTGGCGACCTCGTTCGCTGCCCTGGTAACGCTGGTCAGCTTCGCGGTGCCTTTGGCGACGCACGGCATCCCGGCAACCGACACTGCAGTAGCGCTGGCCGCGATCACAACTCACGCAGATCGTGAACACAGCGCGACACTCAGGAGAGCCGCACACCTTCAACCGAAGAACGGGCTCAACCTTGCCGATTGGTGGCCCGCACCTCGGCATTATGCCTTACCGGATGATCGGACGGATGACTCTGCCTTCAGCAGGATGATGTCGCTGGTGCCGGCTCCTGTTCAGAAAACTACGTTCTTAGATGATCGATGACAGTACCCGCCCCGCGGACAGTTACGCCCTGTACTGGACGGAAGAAGAGTGGCGGGAACATGTGAAGCGCGGGGAATGGAAACCAGGCCGATACAACGAGACAGGCGAGCGAGTACTGTATCTAAGCGAGGAGGAGAGTACGGCGTTCGCTGAATGCGATTCGCGTGAGCAGACGGTCTTCACGCAGCGGTTTGAACTCTGCCTGCGAGACGTTGCTTCGGTTTACCTCAGCTTCGAGATCGAGCAGGAGTTCCCGTTTCTGAATACTCTCTTGCTCAACTGCGAGGTTCGCGTCGACCCGTTGCGAGTAGTCGACGCGTTACGAGTAAAGGATCCATACCGCGCAACACACTTCTTAAGTTATTTGTGCCGGATGTTTCGAATCGACGCTCTGAGGTTTCCGAGCGTCCAGGACCAGAGGAAATTTAACCTCGTGCTGTTTAGACGGGCCGTTTGCCAAGCCGAAACGATGATGATCGGACAGCCGCAAGAATACTCGAGGAACCGATGACGAAGGTCGAATGAGTCGGGCGAGATTATCCTGGTACTGTGTCCTGAAAAAACAGGCGAACAACAGAACGTTTCGCCGCCCGCAACGCGCGTAAACGGCCGCTTTCAAAAAGGCGCGAGCGGCAACCCCGCGGGCCGCCCCAAGGGAACAAAGAACAAAGCGACGCTGCTCTACCAGAACCTGCTCGCCGACGAAGGCGAGGATGTCGTCAAGAAGGCGATCGCGCTCGCCAAACGCGGCAACAAAGTCGCGTTGCGCCTTGTTCTCGAGCGCCTCGTTCCGCCCGCGCGCTCGAACGTGGCGGTGATCGAGCTTCCCGCGATCGCGAAAGCCGCCGATGTCGCGGAAGCGGCTCGCGAGGTGGCTGTGGCAATGCCGGACGGGCCCATCCAGGAACTCAAATGGCCTTCCTGGATTGGAGCGATACCTTCAATACGATCGCCCTCTGGCCTGTGATAGGCCAAAGCTACACGGTCTCCTACAGGGTGGCCGGCGATCAGCCGGACTTCCTCAATGTCGCGTTCGGAGGGTGCGGAGTTAAATTTAGCAGCGACTCGAGTCAGAGCCGCCGCGTCTGCAACAACTGGCGTAAACGCGCCGCCTGTTTGCTGTCGAACAGAGCCTGGCCTGAGTCGTTTTTTAGCGCCCGCCACCCAAAGCGACGCATCATCAATCCTGCAGCGGAATGGCTGTTATCGCCCAACAGCAGATGCCCGAGTTCGTGCGCCATCGTGCGGCCGAGAACGAGATATTCCGGGACGCCCCACGAACGGGCCGTGGTCTCGATCGACGGATAAAAGACATAGGCGTGCGCTCCCAGGGCAATTCCCAGGTTTTTTGTTTTATCGACGCGTTGGATGCCGGCAGCCATGTCTTCCGGTAAGATTCTCAAGAAACGGCCACCGCCATTCATCGCCCGCTCACATGCGCGAAAGCGCTCAGCATCCTCCGAGGTACCACACTCGACCCAGGTCACTTCGATGCCGGCGGCATGATAACTCCGGGAAGCGAAAGACTCGGCGTCTGCCAATCTGGAAGCCGAGACGTTAGCGTAGTTATACACCAGCACCGTCACCGACGCCGCGGGCGCGCCCTGCGCGATAACAATGCCCAGAATCAGTGCCGAAACCGTTTTCCCGCCCAGCCGCATCCGTTCCTCCTGTGGCGGGCAAGACGGGAATTCGGGGAAAAAACAATAATCTGAGAGGCGAAAAACGGTTAATATTTGGGATTAGGTCATATGGGATCGGACGTCACCACTTTACTGGGCGCCTGGGTTCGTGGCGATCAGGCCGCGTTCGATCAGTTGGTTTCCCTCGTGTACCAGGAGTTGCACCGGCTGGCACATCGGTACATGGCGGGCCAGCGGCCAGGTTGCACACTCCAAAGCACCGCCCTCGTCAACGAGCTTTTTCTCCGGTTAGTCGATTGCGACCGCGTGCGCTGGCAGGACAGGACCCACTTCTTCGCCGTTTCGGCGAATCTGATGCGCCGAATCCTCGTGGATTACAGTCGGGCGCGCAATTATCAAAAGCGCGGAGCCGGGATTCGGGCGCTCGCGCTGGACGAAGAACTCGACTACTCGCCAGAGCGTGGTGGCGATTTGGTGGCGCTTGACGATACGCTGAATGCACTCGCTGCCATCGATCCGCGAAAGGCAAGGATCGTGGAGTTGAAGTTCTTCGGCGGGCTCACAAGCGAAGAAATCGCGGAAACGCTCGGGGTTTCTGAACCGACCGTTCTGCGGGACTGGAAACTCGCAAAGGCGTGGCTCCAGCGGGAAGCGAAACGAGCGTGACTGCGGAACGCTGGCAGCAGATCGAGAGACTCTACCACGCCGCGCGGGAGCTTCCGCCCAGCGATCGTGCGCAGTATCTGAGCACCACGGATCAGAGCCTGCGCGCCGAGGTGGAATCCTTGTTGCGCAATGGTGAAGAGGCCGGTTTTCTCGATCGCCGTGCGATCGATGTGGCAGCCGAACAACATGGCTCGGAGATTGCTCTGGATCTGGCTGGACGGAAGCTGGGCCGCTACGACGTGATCTCACGGCTGGGTGCCGGCGGGATGGGAATCGTGTACCGCGCGCATGACACACGACTCAAGCGCGACGTCGCATTAAAGGTGTTGCCACAAGCGAGCATCATCGACGAGGAGCGAAAGCGCCGGTTTGTTCAAGAAGCGCGGTCGGCGTCGGCGCTAAATCACCCGAATATCGTCAGCATCTACGACACCGACCGGATCGACGGTATCGATTTCATCACGATGGAATGCGTGCCGGGCAAGACCTTGGCCCAGGTGATCGGGCGCAAAGCATTGTCACCCCCGCAAGCGCTGACGTACGCGACTCAGATCGCCGCGGCACTGGCGGCCGCGCACGCAGTGGGAATCGTTCACCGAGACCTGAAGCCGGGGAACGTCATGATCACCGCGGAAGGCCAAGTAAAGATACTCGACTTCGGACTGGCCAAGCTGGCCGAACCGACCGGTGGCGAAGCCTCGACCGATATGGCCTGGATTCTCGGGACGCCCGCCTACATGTCGCCTGAGCAGGCCGAAGGCAAGAGGGTGGATGCGCGATCCGATATCTTCAGTTTCGGTACGGTACTTTATGAGATGCTGGCAGGCCGCCCGGCATTCCTGCGCGAATCGACGAGCGGCACCGTTGCGGCGATTCTTCGAGACGAACCAGCCCCGATACCCGGACTGGCACCGGCCATAGCGCGCCTGATCGCACACTGTCTTCAGAAGGACCCTAATCGCCGGTATCACGCTATTGCCGACGTGAGGATCGTGCTCGAGGATGTGCAGGGGGAATCACCCGAAGTGATCGTCGGCAAGGCCAGGCACAGGAGCGCCTGGATTGTTGCGGTGGTGTTCGCATTTGTGGCCGCAACGGGCGGCGTGGGATGGCTTCTCGTTAAGCCGAACGCAGTAAATCCTTCGCCCCCAGTCACTCAAGTTACTTTTGACGGCCGTCTTTCGATGCATCCGTCGGTGTCTGCTGACGGGAAGTACGTGGCGTATGCGTCCGATCGGGCCGGTGGAGCGAACCTCGATATCTGGGTCCTTGCTCTCCCGACTGGCGAGTCCGTGCGGCTCACCAAAGATGAGGCGAATGAAGACTGGCCGTCCTTTTCGCCGGATGGGACCACGATCGCCTTCCGATCGGAGCGCGAGGGCGGCGGGATCTACGTTGTTCCCGTCCTTGGAGGCGAGCCGCGGCTGCTCGACAGGGGAACAACCCGCCCGCTCTACTCGCCGGATGGCAAGTACCTGCTCCTGTCGCGGTTTTCAGGGCGGCAAGAGACGTTGATTATGCCCGCCGAGGGCGGTGAACCACGGAACCTCGACTCAGTTAGTCCCGTACACCTCGACTTTCCGATCTGGTCACCGGATGCTACTCGCATCCTGGCGGTGGAGTCAACGCCTCCGTTCGAGGTTCCAAAGAAATGGTTTGTCGCTCCCGTTGCAGGTGGGCAAGCAAGCGTTGTGTATCAAGTAAAGGACCAGACGAGTGCGGGAACTCCGCTGGGCTGGCTCCGCGACAACCGTATTCTATTCTCCGCACAATCGGGTGATGCCGTTCATCTCTGGCTGGCAAGGTTTTCAACCAAGGACGGTCAGGTGATGGAGCCGTTCGACCGGTTGACATTTGGGGTTGGGCAGATCACTTCTGCTTCGGCCGCGAACAACGGTACGGTCGTTTTCTCGAGCGCCGTCGCACCTACCCGGCTATGGAGCTTTCCATTGCCCAAGGGAGGCCGGCGCAGTCAAGGAGAGATGCTTGCCTTTCCGTCAACTGCCAGCAGGGATTACTTTCCGTCGCTCTCCAAAAACGGGAAAATGGCGTACTTGTCGCAAAGGTCCAGTAAATGGCATCTCTGGATCCGCGACCTTCAACACGGCAACGAGAAATGGCTCGCCAGTATAGAGGAAACGAGACCTTATAACGTCAGCGCGGTGATGAAGCCAGATGGTACCCGGGTGGCTTATTCGCATTGCGTAGGAATCTCCGGCTGTACGGTGTTTACCGTATCGTCAGATGGCGGTCCATCACAAAAGCTCTGTGAGGCGTGCGGCCAAATGAGGGCCTGGTCTGCCGACGGGATGATGATGGCTTCTCAGTCGCTCGTGCTCGACCGAGGACAAATTGCAGGCTACAGGATCAACTGGGTCGATCCCGTCAGAGGGACGGAATCGCTAATGATCGAAAAATCCGGCCTGTACCTTTTCTCACCCGATTTTTCCCCGGACGGAGGATGGATCGCTTTTCAAGCGCGTCCGAGGGCGAACGGGCGACTTTTGCCGAACCTTGAACAGTTGTTCGTAGCTCCTATCAGAGGTGGGCTGCCAGTCGGACCCGAGCAATGGATCACCATCACCGAACTCGGGCACTTCGACGCAGGTCCGCACTGGTCGCCGGACGGGAAGGCGCTCTACTTCACTTCCGATCGAGATGGCTCGAACTGCCTCTGGGCCGTTCGGCTAGATGCTATCACGAAAAAGCCATTCGGTAAGGCGTATGCAGTTCGGCACTTTCATGCGAGCCCGCGGCAGTATTCGAGTGCGGTATGGCCCAACTTCTCGCTCGATCGCGACCGGATCGTGATCAATCTCGAGCAGGTTCAAAGCGAACTATGGATGACGGAGTTGCCGGAGGCGCGGTAGCTTCGCTTCATCAGGCAGCTTGGAGAGTTCGTTCTTCAGGGCGATTACCGATCCTGGGATGCGCCGGTTGACCGACGGCCGAAAGGCGTTGTTGCCGCCGACCGGCAGGCGTTTCGGCTCGCCGGGGCGCCACCCGGCCCATAGTGCCCACACCCCCGCGTGTCGAGCAAAACACGATGTGGTGCAGGCCAGACCTCCGATAAAGGTTGACTGGCGGCGGCGCAACACACCAAGTACAATCAGCGACACAGAAGTGAGAAACCATGTCGCCGGCTCGGGAACGGCGCTTACTCTGACATCGTCGAGGAGTTCTACTGTCATTCGCCAAAACCAGATCCGAGACGGTCAATACGATGCGAGGCGTTCATAACGGCCGTGAAGACCTCCGAGTTGTGGGATCCGAATGATCCGGCCGGCGGTCATTACTGGCCGAGGAACCGGGCATTGCTTGCCGAGCGCTAAATGAGGCCGGGACCGATGGTAATAATCGAAGTACCTCGCCAACGTCTTCCTCAAGTGCCGGGCGCTGAGAATCACGAAATGGTTCAGGCATTCCCGCCGTATGGACCCGATCAGGCGTTCCGCGTACGGATTCTGCCACGGGCTTCGGGGAGCAGTGAGCACTTCTTCGATACCCAGTGCCGCGATGCGGCTCCGCACGTCCTCGCCGTAGACGCTGTCTCGGTCGCGGATCACGAACCGGACCGAGTCCCGATCGGCAAACGCTTCCACAATCTGTTGCGATGTCCAGACGGCGGTCGGGTGATCCGTAACCCCAAAGCGCAGTTGTGGGTAGTCATAAAGGCATCGGCGCGTCAAATCAGCAACTTACGGCGGGTGGTTACGGCCGCTGCAATCAGTGATACAAGGGTAGGTCTGTGTTCGATTTCTTATCGGCAGTACTCGCCGGGCTGAGCGCTTTCTTCCGCACCCGCACCGGTCTCGCTCTCGAGATTCTCGCTCTCCGGCAACAAGTGACGGTACTCAAACGGAAACGGCCGCGGCCGCCATTGAACTCGTCAGACCGGCTGTTCTGGGTCGTGCTGAGGCGCCTCTGGTCGGGGTGGAAGAACGTGCTGATAGTCGTTAAACCAGACACCGTCGTCGGCTGGCATCGGACCGGATTCCGCTGGTACTGGCATTGGAAATCTCGCAGGCGCCGGGGACGACCTCGGGTCACCGCCGAGATCCGAGAGCTGATTCAGCGACTGGCGCAGGAGAATGCCGGTTGGGGCGCTCCCCGGATTCACGGCGAACTGCAGAAGTTGGGATTAAAGATCGCGGAGCGAACAGTGGCTCGCTATCTGCGGCGACTCGAACGGCGCGGCGATCCCAAGCGCAGTTGGCTGACGTTTCTCGACAATCATCGCGAGGTCATCGTAGCACTGGATTTCTTCACCGTACCGACCATCACTTTCCGGCTGTTGTATTGCCTTTTTGTGATCGACCATGGGCGTCGCAAGATTCTGCACTGTAACATCACTGCTCACCCAACTTCCGATTGGGTGCTTCAGCAACTCCGCGAGACCTTCTCCGGAGATGAGCCGTATCGGTATGTCATTCTGGATCACGATGCGAAATTCGACGCCGAAGTGATCGCATTTTTGAAGTGCACCGGGCTGAAGCCAAAACGAACGGGCGTGCAGGCTCCCTGGCAGAATGGAACCGCCGAACGCTGGGTTGGCAGTGCACGCCGGGAGCTTCTCGATCATGTGATCGCGCTGAACGAGAGCCATCTCCGGCGGTTGATGCGTGAATACATTGCCTATTACCAACAAGATCGGATTCACGACGCGCTCGGTAAGGACACGCCGAATCGCCGGCCAACCGAGAGCCGGACGTCTCCGAGAGCGTTCGTCGCCTCGAGCGCCAAGCTCGGCGGCCTGCATCATCGATACACGTGGCGCGAAGCGGCGTAACCGCACCCTGTAGCAATCGGCGAATCAGCGTTGTCTTTACGTATCGCTCGCTTTATCGCTTAACCGCAATCGAGCACCGGCGATCCGCTAACAATGCCACAATCCTCAGACGTCTTCTGCTGATACCGAGATCAAGGCCGACTGGCGCCGGAGAGGTAACTGCGTAACAGCACACTTGCTGCCCGTGAACTGCTCTCCTGATTGCGTTTTGGCTGCCCACACCACCATTCCCGCATCCAGAAATACCGAGGCGACTTCATTCTGGTCGAGTAACTCGGCCATTTCAGCATGGACCCGAGAAGTCATCACCGCTACACCCGGTGTCAGGTTCTCGATCATTTTTCGAAATGATTTTTCCGTCCGGGCAGCCTCGTAATTCGTAGTGGAAAGCAGAACGTCGTAGCCGTGCGTGAGGGCCGCGGATTCGAAGGCTTTGATCAATCCTGGGAAAAACGGATTTTCGATGTCGGAAATAATCAGGCCGAGGAAATCGCTGGAGCCGCGGGCAAGCCGGCGTGCGTGGGCGTTGCCATAGTAATTCAGTTCGCGCATTGCCTCCAGCACTTTTTCGCGCATCTCCGGCGAGACGAACCGGGTCCCGTTAATCACGTGCGAAACGGTGGATTCAGCGACCCCGCACCGTTCCGCCACATCCTTCATCCTCGCCACAATCAGACCTGCCTCTCTGTGTACTTGCCAATTCGAATTGTCTCATTGTGATTAAGCAAGCGCTTTTCTGATGTAGTCGCGCGGTCCAGGAGCGCGTCTACCGCCGGAATTCGCTTCCAGACGAGCACACGGCGGCCGAGATGAACTGCTCGCCCTGACGATGGCGATCACGATTTCGAAAACCAACGAGATCTGCTGGGCGATGCGGCGACAGCCCCAACCTGGTCGGCCCGTTCAGGCCGGGCCGGCAGCGCCGTTTAGGCATAAATAACTGCTGGTACTTTCGTTTGCACAGCAGGCTGCAGAAATGCAACAGCGTCGAAGGTTTCAGAACAACAACTGATCGAAACGCCCGCTCGGAGCGGATGTAAATTGCGCATAGTCAGGCAAGGATTCGATCTGCAGTGCACAGGTTGGGCGCTCAGGCTTACGCCCGCGGTCGAGGATCAGCAACTCATGCCGGGCCAACACGGACTCGGCGATAACAGAACGGGTTCCGCCGGGCCTTATCAGCAGCGCCACGGGCACGATCAGATGCACGGATCGAATGAGAAAATCCCGCATCGGGAAGATCGTCTCAATCCCGCCGAACTGCCATATTTGGGCCGTTTTAGTAATTCGACATGAACACCTTAGCGCGAGATCTCGGGTTTTCCGATCAGAACCGCTGGTCAGATCCAATCGAAATGGGCGATGTGCTGGGCTGGCTGGCGTCGTTGAAAAAGCCCGTTTGCGGCGTCTTGGCCGCGGCGGTTCTCACCCAGGCGAGCTTCGGGAACGCCTACTCGATACGTTGCTCGACCGCCGCTGAGGTCGAACACGGCACCTGTTGTGAAGGAGTTCTCCTCGGAAACGAGCCAAGCGACCATCGCGCTCACTTCCTTCACGTCCAGGAAGCGACCGCGCGGGATTCGGGACAACATGAAGTCAATGTGCTCCCGGCTCATCTGGTCGAATATCCGAGTCTTCGCAGCGGCAGGGGTGATACAGTTCACCGCGATGTTCAGGCGGGCGGTTTCTTTACCTAAAGACTTGGTGAGAGCGATGACGCCCGCTTTGGAGGCGCTGTATGCGGATGCGTTGGGATTGCCCTCCTTACCCGCAATCGACGCGACGTTGACGATGCGGCCATACCCCTCGCGCATCATATGCGGCACGATTGCGTGGCAACAGTAGAACACACCAATGAGGTTGATCTCGACGATCTCCCTCCAGGCCTCGATCGCGTACTCCCAAGTAGTGTGATTCGGCCCTGAAACGCCGGCGTTCGCCACGAGAATGTCGATTTTCCCGTGGCGTTGGATTGCTGATGCCGTGGCGGCCGCCACGCTGGCACGTCCGCAACATCGACTACCTCTGACGAACACGTGTGACCGAGTTGCATTCGTGCATCCGACAGCAGGTGATCGTCGCGGTCCCAAAGCGAAACCGACGCTCCCGAAGCCACAAGCCGTTTCGCTATGAAAAATCCGATTCCCTGCGCCGCGCCGGTAACGACAGCATGACGACTGTTGAGGTCGATGTTGTTCATTGGATATCAGAACAAGTCCATCCAATCAGAACCGCAGGCGTGCGCCAAGCTGAATCTGCCGCTCGCCGCCGGCCGAGCGAACTTGGCCGAACGTCCCGGAGTTGACGTTTCCGTTGGGGTTTCCCCAGATGGGCGTGTTCGTCACGTTGTACGCCTCGCCGCGGAGCTCGAACTTAACGCTTTCGCGGATGCTGAACGTTCGGAACAGTGACGCATCGTAGCTCGCATACCCGGGCCCGCGGACGCTGTTTCTGCCGACGTTCCCAAAGCGGTTCCGGCCCGGAGCCGAGAATGCCACCTTGTCGAACCAAAGCGCGCCCGGACCAAGCCCTCCCAGGATCGTGGTCGGGTAGTTTGCGTCTGCGTAGTTGCGATTCCCCGGACAATTGCAGGGGCTTGCGCTCGCAGTGATGTTCACCGGAGTGCCGGTCACCGCGCGAAAGACACCGTTCACCTGCCAGCCTCCAACGAGGCGCCCCAGGAGGCCGCTGGTCAGGTACTTCCTCCCGGGACCAAACGGCAGCTCATACAGGTGCGTGATGTTTAGCATGTGAGTGCGATCATAAGACGCCGGCCCGTAATTTGCGCGTATCTCGATGTTGTTTTGGAACCGGCTTTGATCGTCGTTGTAACCTAGCGACTTGCCCCACGTGTAGGCGGCGTTCAATTGCAGCCCTGCGGAGAAGCGCTTGGTGAGATTCGTCTGCAAGGAGTGATAGCTGTTTGAGATGCCGTTGGCGTACATCTGCGTGCTGGCAGTGCGGCCGTATAGCGCGTACAGGCGCATACCCGCGGTGCCGGTGCCCGGAGGCGCAGCATTCACTTCAATGCGATAGGGTTGCTTGCGGCCCAGGCTGGCGACGTAGCCAGCCTCGAACGACCAGTTGTGACCAAGGTCAAACTGCTGCATCAGGTTGTAGCTCTGAACGTAGGGCGTCAGCGGCTCGCTGGGCAGCATGAAGTACGCTTCGTCCGGAGCGGGGCTGATCCGGCCGTTGGAAGGCACCTGACGCAGTGGCACGGCCGGCAGGCTGCTCAAGGATCCATCCACCTGGAAGTCTCCGGCGACGCCGTTCTGGACGTTGTAGATTACGGGAAACTGCGTCGATAGCAGGGCGCCGTTGAACCCGTACCGTCCCGTGTAGTAACTGATGCCGTATCCACCGCGAACTACCCACCAGCTTTTCGCCCGGTACGAGAAGCCAACGCGTGGGGCGAAGTTGTTCATGTCCCGTTTGACTCCCATGCTCATGTCGATATCGCCGATACCGGCCACCATGAGGCTGTTCGTGGCGGGATCGTAGTTCGATGCGCCTCCGGCGTACCGAGGGTGAACGGGGCTGTAATACTCCCAGCGCAGACCCAGGTCGAGGGTCAACTTCGGCATCACCTGATACGTGTCGTGTACGAAGGTGAAGAAGTCCGTCTGACGGTCCGTCGGCGTCACAGTCATGTACGTGCGGCTGGTCTGATCTGGTGCGCCGAGCAGGAACGATGCAAAGGAGTTCGCAAAATCGCCGTACGCACCGAGATCGGGGCCTCCGTTCAACGAAGCCGTACCGGCCTGGAACGTGAACAGCCCTCGCGGCCCGAGATCCAACCCTTGCGGCTGGAGCCGGTCGAGCCTGAGGCGTCTGGCATCAATACCGAACTTCACGGAATGCCGGCCTGCCATCTTCGTCCAGTTGTTCACCCAATTGAAGAGGTTGTTGGTGTTGACCAGAGGATAGTAAACCAACTGCCCGATGGGAGCCATACCGGAAATCTCGATGCGCGGCATGCCGTGCTGGGACGTGTAATCCGGCGTAGGATTCGCGATGCCAAGCTGCTCGTTCATGGGGTCCTGATTGGCCCCGAGGATAGAAACGAAGTAGCGGTTATAGCCCATGCGAGCTTCGGTCATGAGCGTCGGTGTGAAGGTGTGATTTGCATTCAGCGAGACCGTGTGAGTTCGGGCGTCGCTGTTCCTGTCTTCGCCCAGCACCGGACCAAGCGCCGAATTCTGGGTCACCATGTATTTCGAATACGCATACTTGAGGAACGTGCTGGTTCGGTCGCTGACCTGGTAATCGACCCGGCCGTCGTACGCGTTACCGTCGTTTGCGAACGGGTTGTTGTAGTTGACGTTTGCGTCCAGGCCACTAGCGTTGGGGTTGATGAGTAGCGGCAGGATCTTCGCCGCGACGGGCGAGAAACGGTTTTGCGGGATCTTGTTATTGGGAAACTGGACGCGCCCCTTGCCGTCGGGCGTGCCTGTGAAGGGATCGAAAATCGCAACATCCGGAACACCGCTGAAGTCGCCGCGGCGCCACGCTTCAACGGGAACCGTCAATACCTCTTGCGAGCCGCGCCTCTGGTACGTGCCCTGATAGGAGCCAAAGAAGAACAGCTTGTCCTTGCGAATCGGGCCGCCCACGGTGCCGCCGAACTGGTTGCGGATGGAGGAGGGCTTCGCCTGCGGGGCTACGTTGAACAGGTTGCGAGCCGTCAACGCCGTGTCGCGATGGAATTCGAACAAGCTTCCATGAATCTGGTTTGTGCCGCCGCGCGTCAGCACGTTCACCACGGCTCCGCCCGCGCGTCCGAACTCGGCGTTGTAGTTGTTCGTCGAGACATTCACTTCCTGGATCGCCTCAGCTGCGGGAACGTAGATGGTGATACCGACCAGGGGGTCATTGTCGTCAACGCCGTCCACCTGTGTATTGTTCGCGCTGTTCGCCTGACCGTTCACATGGTAGCTGAGCGAGTTCCACGGCTGTTCCGTTTCGTCGTGCGCCGAAGCGACGGGCGATACGCCGGACAGCGTGCCCACGAGGGACTGGAAGTTACGGTCGATAATCGGCAGTTCGGTCACGGAGCGCTCGGACACGTTGCGTGTGACGTCTGACCGGTCTGTTTGCAGCACTGGCGCTTGACTCGAAACCTGGACCGTCTCCGTCACAGCGCCGGGCTGGAGAGTGGCATCGACACGCAAAGAAGCGGACGCCGTCAGTGGGACGTTCTCGCGAACGACCATCTGGAAACCTTCCGCATGGATAGAAATGCGGTACGTTCCGGGACGCAGATAAGGAATCGAGTACGCCCCAAGGGAGTTCGTTGCGCCCGTGGTGACCACACCCGTGGCGGTCTCGAGCGCCGTGATTTTCGCGTTGGGAACCGCGGCGTCGGATGCATCTGTGACCGATCCGACGAGGGTGCCCGTGACCGCCTGGCCTAGCAGCCCGTGGTGGAAGTCAAAATGCGACATAATCACGCGCCTAAGTCATTGATTTGATTGAGGCGGTTTTCCCGTCTCCGAATTTGCCCCATTTCTGCCACGGGCTGCTAGGACAAATGGCGCAACGCATGCGATATGGAATATCAATGCCCACCGGAGAAGCTTCATTGGGTAAGTCCTTTGTTCAGCAAACACTCATCCTGAATAGTCCAATGCTGGCGCGACTGAAGCGATCACACAACGCACCCAGGCGACAAGATGTGTCTTTAAATGATCGGCGGCTTCAGCGGCTGATCGCTGACGCAGGTGGCGCCACTGGCGAGTGAGCTTTCAGCGCCAGACTGCGGCCCTTTATCTGCGCCGTGACGGAGCGGTCTGCCTCGATGGCGATCACGGTTCCGTTCCGGATCTGCATCATGAATCCGCAAGGTTTTGTGAATTGGACATCCATCGTCCCATCCCCGTCGAGGTCGATCTCAGAGCCGAAACCGCCCGCGGATGTGCGGCCGGCGTACAGCGTGCCCGAAACTCGTCCCAGCACCGAATGGAATCCATTCTCCGTCACCTCAAAGCTGCGCCTCACGGACTCCGCCGTGGGGTCTCCGGCGCCGGACGGGTAGACGAATGTACGGTTCGCGTCGCCGTTCGAAGTTACCCTCAGGGGTCGTAAGTCTCCGAAGGTGCTGCGTAACACCGGTTCGGGCTCGATGTGGGGCGCAGTCGGCGCAATCGCGATGAAGTTCTGGCGATCTGGAGATCCCGGGTACCCCGTCGTGGCCGTACGCGCAGTGCCCGAGCGCTGGAGCGGCTTTCCGTCATTCTCGAGCAGCGGCCACGTCACGGCCCAGCGCACGGCCTCGCTGGACGTTTTTCGTAGCGTGGACAGAACACCGTCGGGAGTGACGATGAACTCATTCCGAAACACGGGCCCTGTTTCGCCCGCCTTCGGCCGGTAGTCGACCGCGCATCGGACCAGCAGCGGATGGACGAACTGAACGGTCCAGACCCCTTCGTAACGAGCTGGAACGTCCGCCAGACGCAGCCAACGATCGTTTTCCTGCAACGTGGGGGCGAACGTCACTCCCCCGTCCTCGTTCGTCAGCGCGCCGTCGCCCGGCCCGAGACGGCTGTCCCAACCTACACGCGCGAATCGCACGACGCCCAGTGGAGACCAGCGGTTTGCGTGCGTAACGGCCACTTGCCCGCGCAGGTTGATCTGCATCTGCATGCCTCCTGCATTCGCGAACGCGGTGGCGAACTGCTTGTCCAGTTCGATTGCGTATCCACCGATCTCTGAGGGAGCCGGCCGCTCCTCGATTTCCGACACCCGGCTGTGGTACGCCTCGGCGAGATGAAACATGAGCGAGCCGTTATAGTTGCTGTACTGACTGGCGGGCTGGTAGCCGACGCGCAAGTTTGGATCGAAGTGATTCTTGGTTACGAAATAAGATCCCGCCCAGGGCCCATCCGTTCTTCGCCACCGGTCGATGCTTTGGAACGACAGCATCGCGGCGTGCCGGTACTGGCCTGCGAGCCAGGGGTCATCCCGGGTCCGCTCGGCCATGACCTCGAAGCCGAGTTGGTATCCCACATCCACCCACACGTGATCGTCGGTGCGTCCGTTAGGCGGAACCTGACCGGTCGGGTCCTGCAGCATCAGCGTCAGGTCCGTGCCGCGCTCGACAGCCTTGCGTATTTCCTGCGCGCTCGGACCGTCATACCCCAGGTGAGTCAGCGCGAGCAGATTCCCGCGCCCAACGGCCTCAACGCTCAAGGTGTCCGGGTCGCTTGTGCGGTCGTGGTACAAACGCCACGGTTCGGGGGCAACGCGATCCCGCTGACGCGATAACCAGGCTTCTTCGATCGCCGCCGTGGCTTCGCGGCGGTCTACGAGGCCTGCCAGCGCTCGCATCCACTCGCCCTTCATCACATATGTTTCCCAGTTGTTGACAGCCTTGGCTTCCTGGATGTCCCGCCTCGGTTTTTCGAGGCGCTCCCGCCAAGTCGCAATTGTTGAATCCGGCACGTGTCCGGCGTACAACTCGAGCGCGCCTACCAGCGGAGCTATGAAAAAATTCCCGTGCTGGTCGGGTATGGCCGCGTTGCCGCCGGCGAAACACTTGGTCGCGTGGTCCATCGCTTTGACGCCCGGGGCCAGCAGGTCCTTTGCGCGTCCCGCGTGGACGAGCGTTCCGGCCGCATACGCGAAATAGGGAGTGGCGTACTGGTGTTCGCGCTTGAGAAATGGATCGATGATGGCGCCGTCGGCATCCTGGTGGCGGATGCTGTAGCGGCACACTCCCTCGACGGCGTCGAGGTATTTGTCCTTCAATATCGCGAGCGGCTTCCACGGGCGTGCCGTGAGGTGGTATCTTGTCTGTGTCACTGGCCCCAAGTCTGCTTGCGTTTCCGAAAAGGCAAAGGCGGCGGTCACAATCGCCGCAGCCACCGTGAAGAAAGTCAGTCGCATGGTTAGTCGATTCAGCTTGCTATTAGTCAGAACATTAGCTTCGCGCCGAACTGAACGTTCCTGGCCGGCCCGGCCGCGGAGATTGCGCCGAAGTCCCCAGCCGATGCGTCTACGCTGGGAGTGCGGAAATTCGCGTGGTTCAGTACGTTGAACAGGTCTGCCTGGAAGCGGAACTTTACGCGCTCATTTATCGAGAAAACCTTACGGAGCGAAACGTCCCACAGCAATAGCGATGGACCTTCCACGATGCCAACACCACCGGTGCCGCGGCGCGAGTCAGGGGCAGGCTTGAACGCAGCCGTGTTGAACCAGTGAGCGATTGTGCGCTGGTCGCCGGACAATTGGACCGGCCCGCCGATATAGTCGGCGCGTCGCGATCCAATAGAAGTGTTGCCGATCACACTCAGATACGGTCCGGACTGGAACCGGTTCATACCACTGAACTCCCATCCCGCGACCACGAGCCTCACGGGCTTGCTCCACCCACGCGCAAACGGGATGCTGTAGCTATACGTTCCGAACAGGATATGGCGACGGTCAAACGTCGCCGGCCCGTAGTTGAAGCGGCGGTTGAACGGATCTTCCGACGCGTCGTTTTCCGAACTCGAATCCGTCAATACCTTGGACCAGGTGTAGCCCGCAGTGAGCATCAGGTCGCCGGTCCGCTTGGTTGCGTACCATTGCATCGCGTGATAGTTCGAGGTCGAATCTGACAGACGCATGCGAATCGCGGAGAAGCCTTTGAGAGGCCGAAGTGCGTTTACTGCCTGGCGTTGGGCGGAGGGCAAGGCAGCGTTTGCGGCCAGGACATCGAAAGATGCCTGATTAATGTCGGGTTGCCGCAACATGTGCCTGCCGAGATTGGCGACGTAGGAAGCTTCCACCAGGAAACCCCGCGGCAGTTCCCGCTGAATGCTGAAACTGTATTGGACGGAGTACGGGATGGCAAGGCTGGGGTCCACGGCCGTTACGGTCCCAAACGGCGCCTGGGCAGCCGGCTTGCCCTGCGAGGGATTGCCGAGATTGCCGTTTTCAAACTGCACCGTCTGCACATAAGGAGGGTTGTTCAACGTGGGGAAGAAGATGTTGCCGTCCGGGTGATCGTAGAACAGGCCGACTCCGCCGCGTACGGCCGTCTTGCCGTCCTTCATCGGGGACCACGCGAAACTGAACCGCGGGGCAAAGAGACTTTGTACGGGGTACAACCCACGCGGCGCTCCCGCCGGTACGCTTTGCGCTTGCGGCGTGGTTGCGCCGGGCACGCGCCCGACTTCCTCGGGCGGCACACCGCTGCCTGCGCGAACAAGCCCGTTATACGGGTTGCCGGACCCTGGCACCACCAGACCTCCGGACGTGATGGTTACGGCCTTCGACGGGTCGTATAAGCTCGGATCGAAGTTCGTAACGTTGTTGGCCTGTGTGTAGAGCGGTGTCGAAAGTTGGTAGCGAATGCCGTATTCGAGGCTGAGCTTCCGCGTTACCTTCCAAGAATCCTGGACGTAGGCATCGAATTGAGTGAAACGGAAGAAGCCGATGGCGTCATCGTTCGCTTCGCTATACGTGCGGTAGTTGCCCAGCAACGCGTCCGCGAACGCGTTGCGTGTCGTGTTGGGATTGCCCGCGGGCGCGAAAGACACGTTGCCCGCGTGATCGGCGCGGCCGTTTTGGTCCTTGCGGTTGCGTATGACCAACACTCCGGTCTTGAGCGTGTGGTTGCCCTTGAGGGAGGTGAGGTTGTCCGTGAACGAGATGTCTGTGGTTGGCGATAAGAGTACGAAGCTCGGCCCCGAGAAGCCGGTGAAGCCGGTGATCGAGGTGAGGGGCAGACCGTTCTCCAGCGGTCCGCCATTGAAGATCTGCGGAAATGTGAACCCGTAAGTATCGCGATTCCATGTTTCGCCGACCACCTGCCGCCGCTGGCCGTGCCACGTCGCCGCGCCCCGAGCCTCATTGATCAAAGACGGCGACGGCATCCACGTATGCGTCAACTGGTAGCTATATCCGGGCCGCACGCGATTGATCGGGACCGTGGGGAGGCCCGACACCGAGAACGGATCGACCAGGTTGTAGCTGTCGTGGATCATGCGCCCGTATATCGAGTGCTTTTCGCTCGGCACCCAGTCCGTCCGGAACATGTCCTCACGCCAATCGAACGGGTTGGCGAACTGGTATGTCACGTTGTTCGCTACCGGTTGATCGACGTAGGAGGTTGCGAGTTGCTCCATCTTGTCGTACAGGTTCGCGATTGCATGCCCGTCGACGGTGATCATGCTCGCGATATTGCGGCCAGGAACCGGGGTACTCGTACCGGGCAGGAACAGGTCGCCGCTGCGACCGCTGAAGTTGCCCTGTCGCTCCGCCCGGGTCGGGATCGTCGCTCTCAAGGGGGAAGTCTGCTGGCGGATCTTCTTCCATTCCTGGCCGCCGAAAAAGAAAAAGTTGTTCTTGATCAGCGGCCCTCCGAGGTTCCAGCCGAAATCGTTGAATCGTAATTTGGCGATAGTGGGCGAGAAGAAGTTGCGGGCGTCCAGCGCGTCGTTGCGAAGAAACTCCAGCGCGCCACCGTGAAACTCGTTGCTGCCGCCCCTTGTGATCACGTTCACCGCAGCTCCCGAGTTGCGTCCGTACTCGGCGGAGAAGTTCGAGGTCTTCACGTTGACCTCGCGGATGAAGTCCACGCCGACGTTATTGACTTGGCTGCCGTTGGAACCCGAATCCATATTAAAGGCGCCGTCCACCATCAGATGATTCGATATCAGGCGACTGCCGTTGATGGACTGGTCACCCGTGCTGATGCTTGTGGTCATGGCCATTTGATCTTCGTTTGTCAGCGCGGAGCCGGGGATCAGATCGGCAAGTTGCATGTAGTTGCGCCCGTTCAACGCGAGATCTTGCACCTGCTTCGTATCGATCACGCGCGCAATTTCGCCCGAGACAAGGTTAACGGCCTCTCCCACCGTCGCGACGACTTGTACGCTCTGGGCTCCCGAGGCGGGCTGAAGAGCGAAATCGGCGGTCAGTCGACCATCGGCCACCAGTTCCAAGCCTCTCGTCTCCATCGCCTGGAAGCCGGTGAATTCCACTTTCACGACATATCGTCCGGGAGGGAGGTTGGTAGCCACATAGTTCCCGCTCTCATTCGTGATTGCGACGCGCTCCACGGCGGTAGCTTCGCTTATGACATGTACTGGAATATTCGGCACAACCGCTCCGGAACTGTCCGTAACAGCTCCCGAGATACGACCGAAGTTCACTTGGGCGGATAACGGTAGGGCGAGCGTTAACCACAGCGCCGCGACGAGCGAGTTCCTGGCCATTGCTTCTCCTGCACGACCAACGTGTCGATGCAGGCATTCTGTGCCGAGACCAAGCCGAATCCAAGGCGTCCAGCCGATAAGATCTGTCTTTAAATGACCGCTGCCGTGGTGTATCGCTCAATCGCGGAGTCGTTCAATTCGATTCCCAATCCAGGGCCATCAGGGATCGCGACAATTCCGTCTTTCGCTTCGATTCTCTGTTTCGTAAGCGAGTCGCGCAGAGTGGTTTCCTCCTCGCTGACGAACTCCATGATGAACGAGTTCGGAACCGAATTCAAGAAGTGCAGCGCGGCGGCTACGTTGATGTAGGTAGTGAATCCGTGATTCACAACCGGCAGACCGCGGTCCGCTGCCAGGCTTGCGATCTTCATCGCTTCCGTGAAACCGCCGCAGCGCGTCAGGTCGACTTGAACGACGTCGATTTGCCCGCGATCCATGAGGTCGATGAAGGAACGGCGTTCGGATTCGTGCTCGCCGGCCGCGATACGGACATCCGTTGCACTCGCCAGCTTGCGGTAGCCGTCGTAATCGTCGGGC
Organism: uncultured Acidobacteriota bacterium; assembly: GCA_963720745.1. Classification (GTDB taxonomy): domain Bacteria; phylum Acidobacteriota; class Terriglobia; order Bryobacterales; family Bryobacteraceae; genus TMP-7. Next base: position 13,009 of record CAVRGO010000004.1, on the reverse strand, counting down.
AGGAGCGGCTCTTCGAGCCAGAAGATCCCGTAATCGGAGAACGCCCGTGCGCGTTGCAGCGCGGTCTTGGCGTCCCAAACCAGACCAGCGTCGATCATCAGGTCGGCGTCTTCGCCGATCCCGGCCCGCGCCTCGCGTACCAGAGCAATGTCTGTTTTCTCGTTCTGCCCCATGGGCGCCCAGCCGAACTTAACGGCGTCGAACCCACGATCGCGAAAACGCGTTGCGCGGTCGCGTGTTTCGGCGGGAGTCGCGCCAAACAGCGAACTCGCGTACGCGCGAACGCCCTGACGATGGAATCCGCCGCCAAGCAGGCGCCATATGGGCTGACCCAACGCCTTGCCCTTGATGTCCCAGAGCGCAATATCGATGCCGCTCATCGCATGGATCGCGATGCCGCGGCGGCCCGAGTAAATGTTCTGCCGGTACAACTTGTGCCACAGATACTCGGTCTCGAACGGATCTTCGCCGAGCAGCAGTTCGCGCAAGCCGGACGTAATTGTGTGCGAAAACGGGCCTTCGATCGCGCCCTTGGCAGCCATGGGGGAGGAGTCGATTTCGCCGATACCCGTGATACCGGCGTCGGTTGTGATGCGAACGATCAGCGCGTCCTGCCCGCTATCGCACTGGTGCTTGACCTCCGACTGGCGCACATAGATTGCTTGAACATCCGTGATTCTCATGCCACGCACTCCCGGGCTTGAGGTTGGGATGCGCTGATTCCTGCGCCGACCTGCAACACTGCCTTGATCGCGCCGTCCCGGCGGTCTCGCATCGCTGTGAGTGCGTCACTGGCGTTTTCCAGCGGGAACCGGTGAGTGATGAGGCTGCCGAGATTGAGTCGTCCGCTCGCGACCAGTTCGATGAGTTCGTCCCATCCCGTACGGTCGGGCAGCGCTCCGTAAACGACGATGTCTCTCAAGACCACATCCTTGATAGGGAATTCCGGTATGGCGCCATCGGGCAGCCCGTACAAAACCACCCGGCCTTGTGGGCGAACGGCAACCACCGACTCCAGAATGGAGCGCTCAGTGCCCGCGGCGTCGAAGGCGACGTCAACCCCCCGGCCCTCGGTGAGCGCTGCAAGCTCCTGCAATGCATTTGAGCTTCGCACATCCACGACGTGATCCGCCCCCAGCCGCTTTCCGAGTGCGAGCCGCTCCTCGCGCGTTCCGCACAGAATGACTTTGGCGCCCCGAATCCGCGCGCATTGAAGGGCAATCAATCCGGCCGGCCCCGCCCCAAACACCGCGACGGTCTCGCCAGGGCAGATACCAGGCTTGCGCAAGGCGCTCATTACCTCGACATCCATCACGGCGGCAATCTCATCGGAGATCGCGTCCGGCAGAAGATGCAGGTTTCGCGCAGGTGCGATCAACCATTCCGCCCATCCTCCATCCATCGTGATACCGAACTCGGCGCCGGCGGGACAGAACTGACTTGCCCCGCGCTTGCACCAGCAGCACTGGCCGCAGCCGACTACTGAGTCGCACTTCACGCGATCGCCGGCCTTGATGCCGCGCACCTCCGGCCCGCACTCGTCCACGACGCCGGCGAACTCATGGCCCAGCACAATCGGAGGCTTCACGAACGACAGCCGCCCTTCCCAGATGTGGACGTCCGTGCCGCACACGCCTGCTGCGCTGACTCGCAGCCGGACATCGTCCGGCGCTCGAAGAGGCGGCGGTTCGCCGTTGGTGGCTACTACGTCGATTCCGGTTCCGGTCCATACGGCTTTCATCATGGGCGTCGCTTCATGGTGGCCCGGTGGAATGTGCGGCTGCAAGGCAACGACGCACTCATTTGAACACTTAAACCATCGACGCCGTCCAAGGCGGGCGGTTGATTATGGACAAATGTTGTCATCTGTTGTGATTGCCCCTGGACGCCGGGTCCAGTATCCTCGGGGCGGGTGCACGTGAATCATTTATCTGTTCTTTGCCTCCTTTCAGCTGTATCGGCCGTTTCCGCGGCGCCTTTGATGGACTTGGCGCCGTTCGGGACACGTTCGAGTTGGACCGCCAAAAATCTCGACGCTGGCGTAGAGTGGCGAGACGTTCGGGATATCCACGAAGTGCGCGTGCGGTTCGCCGCCGTTGCTCCGCGCGACCTCCAATTGCAGTACTGGGCGCACACGTGGCCTGGCCCGGCACCCAAGGCGAATCGCATCGAGGATCCGGCCGACGATCCATGGCAGGGCAATTGGATCACCGCTAAGACACGGCGCGACTGCTCCGGGCCCGAGTGCCGTTTCACCTTCCTGCCGCTCGCGGCGGACGAGAACCCGCGTGCCAACAACATGCCAGGGGTCCTGTACCGCCGAACGCTCAAGATCAGGGTGGTCACCGCTACCGGCATTCCCGCAGTGACGTTGTTTTCGGCATTCTCGGATTCCCTCGAAAAGCCGCTGGCGGTCCGCATTGGCCTGGGTTATGAAGAGGACGCGCCGGTTCGGTGGGCTGGCTCCATCGACGTTGACAACGGCGGGTTGAGGTCTGCAAAGCCGTGGGGATTCACCTCTTCGGACCGGTTTGCGGACGCATCGAGATGGGTGTTTGCGAGTTCGCCGTCGGGCAAAGGTCTATTGCTGGATCTGACGGTGGCTGCGCCTACACTGCCTGGCTCGCTCGATTGCACGCTGGTGACGGTTCGCGCCACGGCCGGCGGCAAGGACCGGACGTTCACCTTCAATGTGGACGACCTGAAGCATGGTCCCGTGTACGTGCCCGCCTTCCATGCATGGGCCATGGATGCTTCGCAAGGCGAGTTCCGGCCAATGAAGGGCAAAGGCGTGAGCATTCGCGCCATGATCCCGAAGGAACGCGAGCAGACGTATGAGCGCGCGGCAAGTGAAATTCCGGCACCCGACCCTTGGGTGAACAACAAGGGAGTGCCGATCTACATGCCGCTGGCACCGGATTCGAGCTGGCAGAAGTTCGCCTTCGAATACGGCGGTAACGTGTTCATCAGCAAGGAAGGCGCGAAGGTGATGGGCAAGGAGCGCGACCGCCTGAAGTGGGAGGGCGATCAGATCACGTGGCGCATCGGCACCGGCGCGCGCCCCTATTACCGCGAGGACCGGAAATCGAAGGTGTCACTGCTGGACGGTTATCTTCCGGTGATTACGCAATCGTGGGAGAACGACGGTCTCGCGTACAGCGAAGAGGCGTTCGCCACCTTGTTGCGAGGCCCGCTCTCGCCGGATGACAAGGGCCGAAGCGAGCAGACTCCCGCCGTGTTGATGCTCCGCATCACGGCCGCGAATAACGGCTCGGTCGAACGAACCGCCCATGTGCACGTTAATACGCAACCCATCGAGGGGGCGTCTGTAGAAGCATCGAAACTGTACGGCGCCGACCACCGCCTGCGCGCGCTGTTCGACACCGAAGGCACTGCTGCACCATCCCTGGATTCCGGGCGCGCGCACATGGCGTTTACGGTTCCGCCGGGATCACGGAAGTCGATTGTTGTGAAACTGCCGTTTGTGTCCGATCTTTCCGGCGCGGATGAAGCAGATCTGGCGGCACTCGGCTACGCATCGCAGCGCGACCGCGTCATTGCGTACTGGAAAGACATCGTGGATCCGCTCGCACGAGTCTCCACACCGGAGCCGACGCTGAATCTCTTCGCGCGCGCTGTGCCGTGGCATATTCGAATGAGCACGACAAAGGATCCGGCCAGCGGCCTGTACATGGTCCCGGCAGCGAGCTACCGGTACAAAGTGTACGCGAACGAGTCTTCGTTCCAGGTTCAACTGCTGGATGCGATAGGCGATCACCGCACTGCCGCGCAGTATCTCGAGACATTCCTACAACTCCAGGGCAGCGCCAACTTCCCGGGCCTGCATCGCGGAATGGAGGATGCGATCTTTCACGGCGCCCGTGTGAACGCGGATTACGATTACACCGCCCACCGGTATGGCCTCGATCACCCGACGGTTCTCTGGACGCTCGGCGAACACTACCTCTACGCTCGCGACCGGAACTGGCTGGCTCAGGCGTGGCCGCATATGGATAAAGCCATCGCTTGGATCGAGAAGCAGCGAGCATCGACAACGGATCACCTGCTGCCCCCGGGCCACCTGGAGGACAACGCGGATTGGGCGAGCTTGTTCTCCATCAACGGGCTCGCATGGGCCGGGCTCGATCGTGCTGCGGCAGCGCTTGAAGACGTTCATCACGCGGAGGCCGACCGGGTACGGGCCGCGGCGGACGCGTTCCGATCCGATCTGCGCACAGCGGTTCTGAAAGCATCGGCGGAGGCTCCCGTTACGCAACTTCGGGATGGGACTTACACGCCGTACGTTCCCACGGAGCCGAATCAGAGATTCCGGAGGTTCGGGCCTCTCGGGACTGCATATTACACGCGCTTTGGCCCGATGAACGCGCCCATGATGCGGTTGGCCTCGATCCGCGAAGTGCTGTACGGGCCGATCATTCTGCTGAATGTCGGTGTCTTCGATGTCAATGAGCCGCTCGCGGATTGGGTGTTGAACGATTGGGAAGATAACGTCACGCTGACAAGCGGACTGGGGCTGAACGTTCACGGGTTGACGGATGACCGCCTATGGTTCAGCCAGGGAGGAACGGTGTTCCAGTGCAACCTGCAGAACCCGGTGCTCGTGTACCTCAAGAGGGGCGAAATTCCGGCGGCGATTCGCGGGATGTACAACAACCTGCTCCCACTGTTCTACCCCGACGCAAACGCGTCGGCCGAGGAATTCCACGAATGGGGACACGGTAGCGGACCGCTGTACAAGATCCCGGATGAATCGAAGTGGGTCAACCGCCTTCGCGACATGCTCGTCCTCGAACAGGGCGACTCGTTGTACCTGGGACGCGGTATCCCGCGCCGGTGGCTCGCGTCGGAGGAGGGCGTTCGCGTCGATGGCGGCGCGACTTACTTCGGACCGGTGACGTACTCCATGCGGGCCGGCACGGAGCCCCGTACCATCGTCGCCACAGTGCAACCTCCTGACCGGAATCCCGCCAAAACCGTGTACCTAGCGGCGCGAACCCCCGAAGGGAGCATCCGTGAAGTGACCATAAACGGCAAACCGTGGACCGATTTCGACGCAGCCAACGAGACTATTCGGCTGCCGCGCACGAAAGATAAGCTCAAGATCGGGATCCGGTTTTGAAGCTGCGTCGCGCGGTGCCGGCGTGGCTATTATATTCGCTCCTCACGGTCATCTTCTGGGGAGCCTGGGGCATACAATCCAAGCTGATTGTCGATCGCATCTCGCCGTGGATGAATCAGGTGCTTTTCCCGCTGGGCCTCCTGCCGATCATGGCCGGGATGCTCCTGTCGAAGCGCGTCCGTGAGGGCTCGGATAAGAAGAAAGGCGTGTGGTGGGCCATCATCACGGGCGTGCTTGGTGCCGCTGGGAACATCGCGTTCTATGTCGCTTTGGAGCGTGGCGGCAAGGTTTCCGTAGTCGTTCCGTTGACGTGCTTGTTTCCGCTGGTGACGGTGTTGGTTGCCTATTTCGTCCTGAAAGAACGGCTGGCACCGGCGCAGGTAACGGGCCTCGCCGTCGCGCTTGTCGCCATCTACCTGCTGAGCATCTGATATGAGCAACTGGTTGGTTCTGAGTACCGTCGCGCTGGTCTTCTGGGGTATCACGGGCGTGACGCAGAAGCTTTCGACGAACAACATCTCGTTCGAGCGTTCGTTCCTGTGGTTTTCGATCGCGTTCTTCGCCATGGCCGGGGTGATCGCCTGTACGGTACCGCTGGTGTGGCGGGTCCCGGGTTCAATGCTTGCGCTATCCGCTCTCGGCGGCGTTTTGAATGGACTTGGGGCTTTGACGAGTTTCGCGGCGCTGGAGCGGGGCGGAAAGGCGTCCGTAGTCATCCCGCTGATTTCCGTGTACCCGCTTCTCACTGTCGCGGGCGCCGGGCTGTTACTCGGCGAACGGCTCACGGGGCGTCAGTGGGCCGGCGTGGCTTGCGCGGTGATTTCCGTGGTGCTGTTATCGCGGGAAGCGGAACCGCCGACCGGCAACGGCACGTAGCCACCAGCTAGTGTAGTGTCCAACAATTAACTAGACAGTACGATCCGGTTCACAGTATCCTGAGAGGCGTGGGAAGGTCGTGTCAGATCTCCGAAGCGGAGCACCAAAGACTCCAGCAGTGGACTTCGGCGCACGGCACTCCCCAGCAGGTGGCTTTGCGTTGCCGTATCGTTCTGGCTGCCGCTGCTGGCGAGTCCGATGTCTCCATTGCGAAACGGCTTTCGGTCAATCGAAATACTGTGATTCTATGGCGAAAGCGCTTCGGTGACGAAGGCTTGGACGGTCTGTGGGACGTCGCTTGTCAGCGCCGGAATAAAATGACAGCATTTCCGCCGGTTTGGTAGTCCGGGAAGAGGCCCAGTGGCGGGGACGCGGTAAGCACTTTACATGAGATTCTAAATTCTGCTTGGCCGAACCAAGGCGCCGGCGCTACCATCGAGATTGCGCCAACTGGTCAAGCTCTCGCGGACGGAATATCGGACGTGCGCGGCGTTCTTGATGCAGGGCCTCGACGCCCAGCGCGTTCTTCGCCTGTATGACCTCACCAAGGCCCAGCTCATCGCGCCCAATTGGGCGTACTCTATAGCGGGCAATGTCAACGGCTCCGAAGAACACCACCTGGTGATCGAATCGGCCCGGCCGGACACCAAACGCGCTCGCGGTTCCACTGCTCCCGCTCTCGCTGACGGCGCGGGAGGGTGCCATATCGAGTAGCCGCCGCCGCTTCACCGCTCCCAGACTACCTTGTCGCGCACATCGAAAATCGGCAGCGTGAAGATGTGGTTGTGTGTCTCGCCGTCAAATCCGTCGCTCCGCTTGACGTCAAAACCGGCGAAACTGCTGCTCTTCCAAACCGGCGCTAACAGTCGCTCCGGGTCGTGGCCGAAAGCCCATCTATCAAATCGACAAGATTGCCAGCATCGTGGATGCCACGTTGCAAACTAAACCTCCGGGAATGACGCATTGGAGTTGCCGGACTATGGCGGAGAGTCAGGGCGTCAGTAAGTCCACCGTCAACAATATTTGGCGCGCTCACAATATTCAGCCGCATCGCACGGAAACGTTTAAGCTGTCCCGTGATTCGAAGTTCCTTGAAAAGATGACGGATGTCGTGGGACTGTATCTGAATCCACCGCAACAGGCGATCGTCCTGTGCGTCGACGAAAAGAGTCAGATTCAGGCGTTGGATCGCACACAACCGGGTTTGCCGATCAAGAAGGGTCGATGCGGTACGATGACCCACGACTACAAACGCAACGGTACCACTACACTGTTCGCCGCCCTGGAGACTCTAGAAGGTAAGGTCGTGGGCGAATGTCATCACAGACACCGACATCAGGAATTTCTGAAATTCCTACGTCGGCTCAACGCCGAGTTTCCGGGAGACGTTCCCTTGCATCTCATCATGGATAACTACGGGACGCACAAGCACGCAAAAGTAAGGGCCTGGCTGAAGCGCAATCCCCGTTTCGTGCCCCACTTCGTTCCCACCAGTTCCAGTTGGATGAACCTCGTCGAGAGATGGTTCGGCCATCTGGATAGCCAAGCTATCCGTCGCGGCGTCTTCCTCAGCGTGGCCGACCTTCAGGCCGCCATCGACGCGTTTCTCACGGCCTGGAATCAGGATCCTAAACCGTTCGTGTGGACCGCGACCGTCGAGTCCATCCAGGAGAAACTCACTCGCTGCCGCCAGACCCTGGAGCAGATTAAGCCCGGTTGCACCACTCCCAAATCCAGAAAGCAGAAGAAACGACCTGTCTAGTTATTTCGAAGACACTACACTAGACGATCTCGCCTTCTGCGGAGACGTGCTTAACGCCGTCCAGACCCAATCGCGTCGCGAACACAATCTCCGCTTCCTGAACGCCCCGGGGCGGCAGAATCGGGCATTGACCTTTCGCCACTGCATCCTCTAAACGGAACGGATGGGCCGTACAGGGCTCGAGCACTGCGACGTAGTGGTCGCGCCACCCGCCGTACGAAGCAAATAACCAGCAGCTTGTAAACAGCTCTTTTGGGAACGCCAGCGCAACGGCAAGCCGGCGCGCGGGATCATAGGAGGCGCACCAGCCGTCCACGAGATCTAAGCCATAGAAGAAATGCACTTCGCGGCTGACGGACGGCGGCACCACACGCAGGTCCACTGTGCGATCTGGTAGTTCCAGCACAGGCGTCCTCGACTCGAGGGGGGCGCCGGCCAGCGAGCCGAGAAATTCGGTCTCGAGCGCGATGCGGGCAGCCGGAATCAGAATCGAATCCCCGGGCGAGACGGCAAGAGCGGGATGGATCTTCCAGAGATAAAGAAGCTCGTTGTCCGAGAGATTTGTGAAGCGATGCCGAAACCGAATCCGTTCTTCGCCTAGCGGCGCGGTGATCCACTTCTCAACCAGGGTCTGTGAAGTTGGGCACTCCGTTCGGAGATATACCGTCCAGTCGCTGTCGATCTGGCACTCCCACTTGGCGCTCCAAAGCTCGCCGTGGTCTGGGAAGCTCCGTTCGCCGACTCTCGCAGGTTCGTCGTTGGGGAATAACTCGTCCCACCCGCCGGTCCAGCAGTCGTCGAAAGAACCGCTGTTCGGAGATTCCGAAGGGCTGAGGCCCGGGTTGCGCCACAGCAGTTCCTTGTCGGTGCGCGTGTGGAGAACGCTGAAGATTTTCGCCCCGAGTTCCGGAAACAGCTGGAACGAAAGCGCACCATTATCGACTTCAATAGTGCGAGTGCCCCATGGCGACCGGGCCGCATCGCGATCTTCGATTCTCACTGCACCGTTCCTTCCCGCACTGCGTTCATCGGATCCTTGCTAAATGCGGTGGGCGAACAACCGGCGACCTTACGGAAAACCCGGGCGAAGTAGGCGGGATTGCAGAAGTCGCATTTCTCCGCAACTTCCGAGACGCGGCTCAAAGGATCAAGCAGCAACTGGCGAGCACGCTCCACTCGCATCTCCATGAGGTAGCGCTCGAAGGTTTTGCCGACCACCCGCTTAAATGTGCGACTCAGATGCCCCGACGAGACGCCAACAGCCCCAGCGATGGAGTCGAGCGACAATCCGGGTCCGCCCTCATTCATTTCGAGACGTTTGGCGATGATCGCCTGCGCTTGCGCGACGAGTTTGTCGTGCTTGCCTGCGTAGAGGCGGGCGACATCGTCGATGATGGCATCCGCGCCCGCTACCCAGGATTCCTGTAGGTCGAGCACAGAACCTGCGAGGGCCAGGCGCTCCGACGAAAGCTGCCTTGTGGCTGCGAGCGACTCGCTGGCCGACCCCAGTTTGTGAGCCGTCCACAACATTGCTTCGAGCGCGGACACCAGAAACTGGCGCTGCGCCGGAAGATCTTCGGCGCTCTCGCCGAGGTGGCGGCTGGCCGAAATCGGCAGGAGCCGCACCGCGGTCTTCGCCTCACGAAACTTGCGCTCCGAGAGAGTCTGCGTCACGGTGTTCATCTGGCTCGAGAGCGCTCGGACTCCCGCCGGTGGTTTCTTGTACACCGTAACAGCGCTGTCCGACTCTGACAGAGCCGTGGCGGCCTCGCGGTAGGATTCCGCCAGCGCGTGCGAATCGGTCTTGCCGCGTCCGATACCGATGCGAACCTTCAGATCGCATTGATCGGCAATGCCGTAGAGGATCCGCTGCGCGATCGCGTACGCCTTCATGTCGCGCGCCTCGCTGCTGCCCTCCGGATCCGAGATGAAGATGCATATGCCGCGCTGACGCAGGTAGCTGGGCATAACGTTGGTCATCTTGCCGCAAAGCGCTTCGATGACGTACAGAACCTTAGTGAAAGCAATGTCGAACGAACCACCTGCGGCACGATACTCGTGCTCGGGTTGAGGTTTGACCACCATCACGCGGTTTGGGTATCGCGTGAAACCAAGGGCGCGGCTGAGTTCGCGGAAACGCTTGCGGTCCGCAACGCCGCCGTCGAGGATGATGTGGGCCAGTTCCTTGCGGTCGAGTTGGGATTCCTGCAATCTACGCTGTTGAGCGTCGATAGCCTGCCGCAGGCGCTTCCAAACTGTGGCAAGATACTCCGCGAAAAGCTCCAGGATGCCGACGGTCTGCCGGATGTCCTCCTCGCTCACCACCGGGACCTCGAAATAGGCAGACTGCAGTTGCTCAACGTCAACGTGGTCGAGAGTGCGGACGTTCTCGCGGATTTGCACGAAGTGGTGTGCGGAGGGGCGCGACGTCAGGACCTGCCCGCTGTACAGGGTTGCGATATGGCGGCCGTCGCACAACACGGGAACGGCGATATCCGTCAGGCCGGCGTGACAACGATAGACTTCGGGCCTACCGGTTTCTCGTACACGCAACTCCGCAGACTTGTCGGAGTGCATGCAGCACAGGTGGTGTCCCCCGTCGCTCACGGCGTCGCAGAACCTCGGGTTGGGATTGGTTTCGTGGCACCCCAGCAGGTCTGAGTAGGATCCGGCCAGTGCCTGCGTGGTCCCCGTGGTCCGGCGTAAACCGGCCCGCACCTCCGGTTCGGTGTCGCTCAATACGAGATCAACATTCTTGATGGGGCAAGATTTGTTGATGAGCAAAAGCAGCAGTTGGAAGAATCGCAGGTCCTTTTCGAATTGTTCGGCGAGGCTGTCCCCACCGGCCGCAAGATTCGCGTGTTGCATTGTAATACGTCCGGTTTCTGGTTTGCTGCATTGAGCGTATGCTGTATGGCGGTAATCGGCAAGTACGCTAATGATCAAACCTGTCTTTAATGGTCCGCTGAGGTAGCGAGCGCAACGCGGTCGAGCTTCCAACCGACGAACACGTCGATCCGCCGTCGCATCGCCGAGGGCGAGGCCGTAGTCGGTGTAGTCGGCCGCCCGGATGGCGCATTTGTTGGCGCTGCGCGGTGTCGCCTTGGGTCAACTCTTGCCCACACAGGTAGTTTCTTTTACGACGGCGTCTATAAGGTCGTAACCACAGCCGCAGCGCACCGCGTCCGGCGGGTTGATCAGTCCGCATTGGAGCAGTCCATCACTTCTAAGCGTCGCCGAGCCCGACATGCGGGTGTTTGCGGCCGCCGCGACGGCAGAGCAGGCGGGGGTTAGATCGCCGGTGTCACGGCGCAGTCAGGAGTGGATGCGGGAAACGCTAAAAGCCCGCTGCATCAGATTTCTGGGCGAGTGCGTGGCAGCCTAGACGCAACGATGCTGTATCCTCAGGACTCCGAAAGTGTGAGCCGCTGATTGTGTGGCGCGTAAAGTGCGATGCTGATATTCCGCGGGCCTGAAGGACTTCTCATCGGACTCGCCCACGAGCCGAACAGACTGGCACCGCATTGTTTGTTTCCGAAAGCAGACCGAGTTCACGCGAACGCTGACGAAACGCTAGTATCTGATCGTGCAACGAGGAGTGCGCACGCGCGAGTATGAAGGCGAAGCCGCGAAGCACCGGATCGTCGAACTTCGCGCTGACAGGATCGGCAAGCTCGATCGCGCGGAACGCCGCGCTGAAGCCGAAGGCAAGCCTGATGGAATAGATGCCTGAATGACATTCGGGTCCGGTCCTTCCCAGGCCCGACCCGATCAATTTGCATTGCTGGCATTCGGCCTTTCTGGTTCAGCGAGTTTGGGGTGTCTAACCTCATTTAACCTCGCTTCTTCCTGCTTCTGACTGCTCACGGACTTAGTAAGTTGTTGATTTTATGGAGCGGGAGACGGGATTCGAACCCGTGACGTCCAGCTTGGGAACAAGTCGGATGGATGTGTCTACAACAACTTAGCGTCTCCGGCGCGCTTTACCGATTCACCGCAAGTCTCGTCAAATCAGCGTGTTCCTCTCTTACCCCCTCTAATCGAGGTTTTTTCGAGGTACAGTGCACTGTCATTCCTTCGAAAACAATCTACGCTGAGGGCGCAGGTACCAGCTTCACTTGGTAGCCGAGGCCTTCCAACCGTCTTAGGAGATTCCGCTTGAGGCGTTCGGGTGCAGACGGTCGAAGTAGTCGGGTCCCAGGTCTCGATAGGAAACCGGCGTCTTCAGGATGTGATACACGATGACCAGGATTGCGTGCGCGACGGCGATACTCGCGCGCTTGACTCCGCGTCGCGCCGCCAAGCGCTTGAACAGTGCGGATAGGTAATTCTTTTGCTTAGTGGATACCGCCCAGGCGCATTGGCACAGATGGCGACGCAGCCACACGCTGCCCTTACGCGTTCTTCCGCTCTTGTTTTTCCCGGCGCTTTCCCAGTGCCGGGGCATAATGCGGCCCAGCTTGCCAGATGGTCGGCGTCAGGGAACTGATTCATGTCCAGCCCGACTTCCGAAATAATGCCCCATGCACTCACTTGATCGATGCCCGGAATCGTGCATAGTCGCATGACGACGTCGTTGACCGGCTTCAGGCGCTCAGCAATTTCCTTCTCCAGTTCGTCGATCTTGCTCTCGATAAACCGCAAGTGCTGCAGCAGCAGCGTCAACATAAAGCGGTGATGTTCTCCCACCCGTCCGTCGAGTGCAAGCTGCAACTCCGGCAATTTCTGGCGCAGGCGTCCTTTCGCCTTATTCGCGAGTTTGCTGGCATCCGCTTCGCCTTGCCGAATAGCCTCCAGCATCGCCCGTCCCGAGGCACCTAAAGCATCACTGGCCACCGAAGCCAGCTTCACATTCGCGTCTTCCAACACCTTCTGGATGCGGTTCGCCACGCGATTGCACTCCTGACACAACACCACCCGGTATCGAGTGAGGTCACGCAGTTCTCTAATCGGTTGCGGCGGCACAAAACTCCCCTGCAGCAGCCCATGCTGAAACAATTCGGCCAAACGCCCACTGTCGCGTCGATCCGTCTTCTTGCCCGGGATGGATTTCACGTGCAGCGCGTTGACCAGCATCAACTCGAAATGCCCTTCCAGAATGCGCCACACCGGTTTCCAGTACACGCCTGTGGATTCCATCACCACATGCGTGGCACCGCACTCGCGCAGCCAGTCGGATAGCGCCAACAAGTCGCGCGTAAACGTCCCGAACACACGCTTCTCCTGACGGT
>CAVRGO010000003.1:0-372595 GCA_963720745.1 uncultured Acidobacteriota bacterium | reverse complement strand
CAGGGCTGGACAGTGAATCCGAAGCGGGTTTACCGGCGGATGCGGGAAGACAATCTGCTGTGCGTGCGCAAGCGCAGGTTCGTGGTCACCACCACGGACTCCGATCACGGCCGCCGGGTCTATCCGAACCTGGCGGCGCAGATGCAACTGACCGGCATCAATCAACTGTGGGTGGCCGACATCACTTACATTCGGCTGGAGACGAGTTCGTGTACTTGGCGGTGATCATCGACGCGTTCTCGCGGCGGGTGATCGGCTGGGCGCTGGATCGTACCATCGAGGACGATCTCACGCTGGCGGCGCTGCGGATAGCGCTCCAGCGGCGGCGGCCGCTACCTGGATGGGTTCATCATTCCGATCGCGGTAGCCAGTACGCCTCCGGCGACTACACGGACCTGCTGAAGGCGCATGGCTGCGAAATCAGCATGAGTCGCCCGTCTAGCCCTTGGGAAAACGCGGGATGCGAGTCGTGGATGAAGACGCTCAAATACGAAGAAGTGTATCGGCAGGAATACCGCGATCTGGCCGAGGCGCGGGCCTCGATCGAGCGATTCATCGAGAAGGTCTACAACCAGCGGCGCCTGCACTCGGCGCTCGGTTACATGCCCCCGGTCGAGTTCGAGACTCGGCTCGCCGCTGACGGGCTGAACAAGGAGGCCGCTTCGCGGCAGCTTTCTTTAGGATGAGTTTACTGAGGCATAGGAAATCTATCTTCCGATGGACAAGACGCAGCCCCGTTGGGGACCGCGTCCGCGTTCATCGTTTAGATGAGTTTCCGGCTGGCTATTCCTTGGCGGGTTGCGCTCCCGCATTGCCCGCCTCCGCTTCCCCAACCGGGGTTCAGTATGCGCTATGGTGGTCTTGCCGGTCGAGGAGATTTCAGCGACCGGTAAACAGTGTCTTAACTGGTTGTCTCAGTCCAGGGGGCAGGTTCACTCTCGCATAAAGGCACTGGGTTGATTTGGAACGTGGTTTGTTCCAGTGTCGCCGTTGAATCACATACGACAAGGCACCGACGGTAGGTGTGCCGCCGGATTGCAACGTCGCCGGGAATTCCATGGGCGAGATTATGACGCGCAGAACTCTCCTCAGAGCCGAACGCGTACAGAGCACATCAGATTAGACGAACCCTGCCACTGGGAGCTGAACGCCGAGATGGCCGATACTTTGACTATGCGCGAAGCGCGAAGCGCGAACAGGTCGCGCACGCTTGTCCCGTGCCCTCCAGGTTCCAAGTTCCCCGCCGAGACCTCCATCCGCGAGAACATGTCGCTCGGTAAATACTAGTTTTACGGGCATTACAAGACACACAAAACTCAGCCCACATACAACGTGGGGGGTTGTCATTCGCCAAAACCAGATCCGAGACGGTCATTACGCTGCGCGGCGTTCATAACGGCCGTGAAGACCTCCGAGTTGTGGGATCTGGATTATCCGGCCGGCGCTCATTACCGACCGAGGAACTGGGCATTCCTTGCCGAGCGCTAAATGAGGCCGGGACCGATGGTAATAATCGAAGTAGCTCGCCAACGTCTTCCGCAAGTGCCGGGCGCTGAAGATCACGAAATGGTTCAGGCATTCCCGCCGTATGGACCCGATGAGGCGTTCCGCGTATGGATTCTGCCACGGGCTCCGGGGAGCAGTGAGCACCTCTTCGATACCCAGCGCCGCGATGCGGCTCCGCACCTCCTCGCCGTAGATGCTGTCTCGGTCGCGGATCAAAAACCGGACCGAGTCTCGATTGGCAAACGCTTCCACGATTTGTTGCGATGTCCAGGCGGCGGTCGGGTGATCCGTAACGCCAAAGCGCAGTACCTCGCGTCGGCGATGTTCCAGCACGAAAAAGACGAACAGCACCTTCATGTTGATGGTAGGCACGGTGAAGAAATCTATCGAGACCATCTGAGCGACGTGATTGTGTAAGAATGTCTTCCACGTCTGACTGGGCGGTCGCGGAAGGCGGCGGAGAATCCGGGATACCGTCCGCTCGGAGATCAGGATCCTGAGCATCTTGAGCTCCCCGTGAATACGCGGTGCACGCCACAGAGGATTGGCCGTCACCATCTGCTCGATCAGCCGGCGAATCTCGTGATGGAGCGGCGGCCGACCAGGTCGGCGGCGCGGCACCTTTGACAGCCGAGCCCAGAACCGGCGGAAGCGCTCGCGCTGCCAGCGAACGACGGTATCGGGCTGGACGTATAGCAGCGCGCTGCGCCACCCCGGCCACAGGGTCCGGAGGGTGGTCCAGAACATGCGGTCGAGAACCGTCAAGACCGGACGCTTGCGGCGCCGCTGAAAAGCTGCGAGCTGCAACCGTAGGGCGGCGTTCTCGATTGCGACCGCCTGGTGACCGCTGAACAGCAGCCGGGCGAACCGAAATATCGACAGTATAGTGCTGGCATCTGTACCGATGTTCGCCTCCAGCCCATTCACAATCAACCTGTTGCGCGCGGATCGAATAATGGCTCCAGGCGCTGCTGATGGTTGTTTCGCTGAGCGCGAGATCAGCAGCGATCTCTTTCACTGACCTGCCCAAGCCGATCAGCCGCAACACCTCAAGTTCGCGTTTGGAGAGCGTTTCCGCGTGGATGGGCCGCTCGAAGGTTCCGGGCCAGGCGCAGCCTCCATCGGCCCCGTTGGTTGTCCGATCGTTCCACTTGCGACGAGTTGACGGACTGCCGAGACCATCTCATCGGGAGTGCTCGCTATCGCAAAGTGACCGGCGCGAAAGGCCAATACGAGTAACGGCTGGTGCGGGCGCAGCCCTTTTAATATTGCGAGCACTTGAAGTCCTTCCCGGTCGGGAAGGTCGAGGGCGACTATGACCACTGCCCACGACTGGCTGAGCGCAAGTTCGAGACTCTCCAGCCCAGCCTTGCCTTCGTCGAATTCCAAACACTCGAAACTCTCGGCCAGAATCTGCCTGACGCCTTGCCGCACAACAGCGTGGTCGTCGAGAATGAGAACCCGTAGTTTCCCTCGTGCGGAATCATTCATCGTTGATTACTGGCGCCCTTACGGGCGCCGAGTCTCTCTACCCGACCATCAGCCGCGCTATCACGTCCAACAACTCGTCCGGCTGAATGGGCTTAGGGATCGACGCCTGCGCGCCGAGGTGTTCCGCTGCGCGCAGCATCGAGCCCGCAAACACGCCGGACATTGCGATAATTTTGAGCCGGGGACGCGTTCGCCGCAGGATCTGTATAGTTTCGATTCCTTCCTGCTCCGGCATCGCAAGATCCATAATCACCAAATCGATCTCGGAGGTCTCGACCAGTCGTTCCGCCTCTCTGCCGTTGTCCGCTTCCAAGACCTGGTAACTCACACCAGTGAGAACGTTCCGCAGAAGCTTGCGGATCCCCGGGTCATCGTCTACTACCAGAATGGTGCTCGCCGGGCGGGGTGGGCCAAGCACTGCCCTTACTGTGGTTGCCAATGCCTCGGGAGAGAACGGCTTTGGGAGATACGTGCCCGCCAATTTCAGGCGGTCTGCAATGGCGCGCTCGCTATAGCCTGACATGAAGACGACTACCATGGCAGGCCGCAGGGGTTTCAGCCGGTCGGCCAGATCGGGCCCGGTCATTCCTGGCATCACAACATCTGTGAGCAGCAGGTGCATTGGACCGGCGTATCGCTCGCAATGCAGCAGCGCTTCCCCTGGATTGGCCGCTTCCAGCACTCGATATCCATAACTCCGTAGAACACGTCCTGCCATCTTCCGGAGCTGTACCTGGTCTTCCACCACGAGGATTGTTTCCGTGCCGCGCAACGACGGAAGCGCTGCGACCGGCTCGGGTGGCGGGTTCACGCCAGGTTCAATTCGCGGTAGGTAGATCGTGAACGTCGCCCCTTGCCCCGGTTCGCTGTAAACCCAGATCGATCCCCCAGTTTGTTTGACTATGCCGTACACGGTTGCCAGGCCCAAGCCCGTCCCTAATCCTGGTTGTTTGGTAGTGAAGAACGGCTCGAAAAGGTGGGACATCACGTCTTTCGTGATACCTACACCGGTGTCACTAACCTTCAGTTGCACATAAGGGCCCGGCTGCACTTCGGCATGTTGCTCCACATAGCTGCTGTCCAGCTCGGCATTCCTGGTTTCAATCAGCAGTGTTCCGCCGCCCGGCATCGCATCGCGAGCATTCACCGCCAGATTCATGAGGACCTGGTGTACTTGCCCGGGATCCGCCTGCACATATCCCAACGATGGGCTCAGAACGGATTCGAGACGGATATCTTCACCGATTACCCTCGCCAGCATCTTCTCGACCTCAGTGATGATATCGTTCAGGTTCACCTCGCTCGCCGTCGTGACCTGTTTCCGGCTGAGGAGCCCCAATTGACGAGTAAGCTCCGCCGCACGTAGTCCGGCCTTATTAATTTCTTTAACCATCTCGTGGATCGGGTCTGGTGGGGTTAACTCCTTGAGCAACATGCTGGCATAGCCATTGATCACTGTAAGCAGGTTGTTAAAATCGTGTGAAATGCCACCAGCCAAGCGGCCGACGCTCTCCAGCTTTTGGGCCTGTTCGAGCTGTTTACGAAGCTTGAATTGCTCCGCATCGGCCCGCTTCTGGTCCGTGATGTCCAGTAGTGAGCCGACCACCTCTGACCACTGTCCAGTCTCGTCTCGAATCATCCGCATGTCGCACCTGCTCCAGCGGTAGCTGCTGTCACCCTGCCGAAAACGGTACTCCTGCGTGCTCCGGCCGCGGGTGAACAGGTCGGCTTTGGTCTGTGCCTTGACTCTCTCCAGGTCATCCGGGTGGACGTGCGCAGGCCACCAGTCCGGGGCTATGGCGACTTCGGGCGGGTATCCGCGGATCTCCCGCAGGTTGTCGCTGGTCCAGGTAATACTCTGGATCTGGTCATTCGAAACAGCTAAGGTGAAGAGGACGGCAGGACTGGAGGCAAGAACGTGATGCAGTCGCTGCTGGGCCAGGCGGAACCGCTCCTCCCAATGTCTGCGTTCGGTGATGTCGAGGAAGGTGACCACGGAGCCGACCACACGCCCGTCCCGGCAAATCGGGTGCGACCAGTACTCGGCTGGGAAGCTGGACCCGTCGGGGCGCCAGAGGACTTCGTCGTCGATATGAGAGTTCTGGTTGGATCGAAACGACCGGAAGATTTTGCACTCCTCCACTGGATACGGCGTCCCGTCTTTCCGCGTATGATGCACCAGGTCGTGCATATTCCGGCCGAGGAGTTGGCTCGGATCCGCGTAGCCTAGGAGACGGGCACACGCCGGATTGGCGAAGGTGCAGCAGCCTCGCAGGTCGATCCCATAAATCGCTTCAGCCGTGGAATCGAGCAGTAGCCGAATGTGTTCTTCGCGCTCGCGCAGGACTTCAATGACCCCATTGGGTTCGATGACATCGGCGATTCCGTGAGCATCCGGACCAATGGTTCTCACCGTCAGTTCGTTGAGCGGCCGGCGCGCAAACATTCTGAGCCAAGTCCGTCTTAGCCCAGACAGGAACATCAGGAATTTCATGGGATAGGGGTACGTCTCTCCTTGGGTCGGGAAGCGGCGGATGCACGGCTGGATTGCCTGAGAGCCGCACGGGCGGATGCCGTGGTGCCTTTGATCCTTGTTAGGTACCGGGTGAGCTCGCTGTCCACTTCGCAGTTCAGCCGCGCCACCAGTTGCTGATATTCCTTGTACTGCTTCAGCAGGGATTTTTGATTGGGATGTTGTGCTATCCGTCCGGGTAAGGTCATGTTTGATTGCAGCGCTTCTTTCAAAAGGCTGGCGAGGGCAAGCAGCTGGTCCTGGGGCAAAAAAACGGTCAGCGCCCATGGACGCTGGCAGAATGCGGCTCAGCGAAAGCCCGGCATCGTCGATGCCGTCCTCGCCGCCCAGACGCGAATGTCCTTTTCCTGTTGTTGCAAACTAAACTTCAGCCATTCGGCAAGTAACTCGCCGTGCATCTGCCGGAGGATGCTATCGCCGCCATCGGGAGGTACTGGCAAAGATGATGTTCGTACGGCCAGCTCAACGGATTGTGCAACGCCGCCGCCGCAGGCATCCTTCCATATAATGCTGGACTTTGAAATATCTGCTCCTGAATGTGCTTGCGGCGTTCATCTCTCCCTGGATCCAGTTCGCTCATTGATTAGAGTGGACTTGGGGAGCCGGCGATTCTGGCCACATTGCCGACAGAACTAACCGCTCCACTTCTCGCCACCTGCCAATAGTTCGTCGGAACCACTCGATCACCTGATGGTAGCGCCGGAGTTAGTCTGTGTCGTTGCGCCTCATCAACTAACGGTCAACTATTTTGGGCTGAGCGGTCGGAGAAGAACAATACGCCCACGCTGCTTTGTCAGTATGCCGCGTCGTTCATAAGCGCTGAGTACGCGGTTTACGGTGTAAATAGTAGTCGCTGCCAAATCGGCGATATCTCTCTGAACCGAGCGTTCTGCGATGACAAGGCCATCTCCCCGCGGGCGCCCTGCTCTTTCCGCCAAGTGAGCCAACGCCCAATCGATCCGGTGTTCGACCGAAGCAGTTGCCAGCATACGCAACCGATCGCGTGAAAGGTACATATAACGCTTTGTCAATGCAAACAGGTTTTTAAGGAGCCGGGGGAAACGATCCAGCAATTCCGTAAACACTTTTGCAGTCCATGCGTGTGCTCGAACAGGTCTGTCTGCCTGCGCCGTAGCTCGATAGAGGCCGTCCGCGATTACTGCTCCGAACACTTCGCCCGGATAGATCAACCTGATAAGGACCTCGCTACCATATTCTGTGATCTCTTTAAGCCGCACGCGGCCTGCCTCTATGAGAAACATCGTTTTCGCTGGTTCGCCTTGATGGTAAAGAAAAACACCTCTTGGCACCTCTTGAGGCGACGACCGGCTCAGGATGAAGCTCACATCGTCCGGGGACAGTCCATCAAACAGCTCCGCGTGGCGAATATCACTCCGATTTGGTGTTGACGGCATGTTTTTTGGACGCAAGGCGTATCCGCTCGGTCGTGTCAGGCGGCTGTCGCACTGCCGTCCCTTTGATTATTGTCGATAAATGTACCGCCAGAATCCATCCGCGCCGCGTCGCACGATATCGCTTGCCGAGCCCCCAAGGTGAACATCCTCGCCGTCGGGACCTTTGCCATCCAATTGACCAGTCCACCACGATCTGAGCGGTATCGTCGCCGACGAACACATGGCGCACATTGGCCTTCAGCGAGAGGCCGAGGCTCATATCGCGCTGGAATTGGACGGCAATCTGTGTGCGATTAGTGATGGTTCGCCCGTCTTTCGCGATGAACACGGCTTCCGCGGCGTACAAGGCCATCATCGCCTCGACCTTTCCGGAGTTAAATCGCTCAATCAGTGATGGGATCAACGCCTTCGGGCTCTGTCGAGAGTGGGAAAGACTTTGACATCAGGGATCTCCTTTTCGGGGTGTTGAACCGCGAATGAAATTGACGGTTCGGCTTGGGCGTCAGTGGCCCATTAATCGCAGCGCGGGACGAAAGTTTCCAATTGCTTGCACGTATAGTTACGATAGCGGCGCGGAATAGCGCCGCCACAGTGCTCACGGACGAATGCGGATGATCGTCTTGCCCTTGACCCGCTCGGTCCGATTGAAGGCGGCGACGGCGTCATCGAGGTTTGATATTTTGCCAATGTTCGCCCGCAGCCGTCCGTCACGCAACCGCCGGACGATCTCACTCAGTTGGGCACGATCGGACTCGACAACGAAGTCGACCGCCAGGCCGTTGGCGGGCCGCGCTTCAGGTGGCCCGACGACGGTAACCAGTGTTCCTCCGGCGCGAATCAGGCCTGCGGACCGTTTGGCGATGTCGCCGCCGATGACATCGAAAACCACATCGACTCCGCCGACATCTTCCAGGGCGTCGTTATCGAGATCGACGAACTCCTGCGCGCCGAAGTCGAGCGCCGTCTGACGGCCGGCAGCGCGTCCGGTGCCGATGACGTACGCGCCGGCCTCACGCGCGAGCTGTGTTGCCATCGAGCCGACTACGCCGGCCGCGCCGTGTACGAGGACGCTCTGCCCCGCACGAAGGCGGCCGTGCTCGAAGAGTCCCTGCCACGCGGTCAGGCCCGGCATCGCGAGGGCCGCGCCCGCCGTAAAGTCAACGTCGCCCGGCAGCGGCGCGAGATTGCGTGCCTCGACGGCTACATACTCGGCCAGCGTGCCGTCGCGATACCAGTCCGTGAGGCCGAACACCCGCTGTCCTACCGACAGCCCCGTCGTTCCATAGCCGAGGGCGGTGACCATTCCGGCCAACTCGTGTCCGGGGATTGAAGGCGTCCGGTCACGGCCGACGCGATCGGTCCAGGTCGAGGGCCACGACAGCTCATCCCCCGTGAATCCCGATGCATGAATCTGAACAATGACGTCGTTTATCGCTGGCTGCGGCTCGGGCCGCTCCACCAGTTTCACCCCGGCCATTCCCGCAGCCTGATCCGTCACCACGATCGCCTTCATCGTCCACCTCCCTGTGTTGTTTGGACACTCCTGCTCCCTCCGTTCCTTTTTGAATTCATCTGCATTCGTTTCTCCCTACTCGCCGTGAAGTACTGGGTAGCCCTTTACGTAAATCCAGTCATCGGTTTTGGCTGGGGTGTGGCAGCCAAGGCAGTCCTTCTTGTAGTCAGTCGCGACCTGGTTGTTAGGTGCATCGGACTTAAATAGCGCCCAGCCCCACCCGTTGCCCCACAGAGGATTATGGGGATAGCGGTCTTTCGAGTCCTTTATCAGGACGAACCAGACCTTCGTATCCTTCGCCCAGTGGGCATCGCCCGTTGTCATTTGCGCATGATCAGTTCCGAAGACTTCCTTCACGAGAACCGTGCCATCGGCGAATTTCTTGTTGCGCCGGTAATAGTCGGCGGCCCCCGGCGATGCGTAGGTTAGGTGCATCTGATTGGCCTCCTTTGGATCAAGCACGAAATAAGTCCCAAGAATTTGGTAAAGATCGCGATAATCCGTTGGTTTTCGAATGTTGCCGGACTTGTCGACGAGTCCGAAGCCATCAAATGAAGTCTTAGCTTGAGGCTTGGCGAGTTGATTTCCAAGCGCCAAAATCGCAATCAGCGCGACACCTATCCGTGTGTACACTGGTGTTCTCCTCGATGTGAAATTCGCAGGCACACAAGGTCCATCAGGTCCTTTTCGAAACCGGATTTATCGACAGAGGCCTGCAACGCCAGCATGGCTTTGTAAACGCCAGGTGCCGCCTCGCTATAGCTCAACCGGTGATTCATGATTTCCTCCCTTTCGGATTTTCTCGCTTGTGATCGGCTGCCGTCACCGCGAGCGAGAACGCTGCCGTCGCAGCAGTAAACACGGAATAGTCGAGCGGCGCCTTCACTCCGAGGGTCAGCGCCATCGAAATCCCGAAAATCGTAAGAAGCACTCCGGACCCAATTGCCGCCTCGCGCAGCCGGAAACCTGCGATTAGGGCAATGGCAAAGATCACCTCCCCGGCTGTGGCCAGCACAGCCGCCGCAGGCTGAACGGCGGCGGGCATGTACCAGTTCAATCGGTCGGCATAGATGCGGAAGTGGTGCCAGTCGCCCCAACTCGCATGCGGCGACCCGTGCGGCCCCCAGGCGCCGAACCGGTCGCCTACGGCGGACAGGAACGCAACCGCGAGACTCAGTCGCAGGGCCCACTCCGTCCATCGTGCTGCGCCGGCGCGCGTCACTTCCCCTCCACAACCGGACGTCCTGGCGGCGCCACCATGAAGGCGAGGATCTTCGCGGGTATCTCAGTCTGCGCATTCTCGGAGGTGGAATGGAGCGCGCCCGTAGGTTCGTAGAACATCTCCCCCGTTCGCAGAACGCGTGGAGTCTCATGATTGATTGCGAAACGGATTTGCCCCTCAAGAACATAGCCGACGATGAAGCCCGGATGGCGGTGCTCGGCCGAGCGCCCCCCGGGCGGATAACTGACTTCCACCAGTGAGGCTTCCATTCCGGCCAATGGGCCGGCGAGTGCCTGCTTACCGATATCCCGAACGCGCCCGTCGGCTGGTTGCGCGCAGCCCTCGCGCCCCTTCACGCCGACAGCCGCCACAATTGTGTTCCACAGAAGCGTCCGTCGCGATCCCATGCCCTCATGCTACGATTTTAATGGTTACTTGAGTAGGCCCATTTTTGATAAACGCATGGGTCCAATTTTCGATGCCAAAATTCACTGGAAATCCCGAATTGGCGCTTGGCCCGCGTCCGCCGGACACCACGCTCACTCGCTGGCTATATGACGAGCTGCGCGGTGCGATGCTGACGGGCCGGCTCAGGCGCGGCATGCGCCTGCCCGCGACCCGCGACGTTGCCGCACAGCATGGAGTATCGCGCCGCGTGGTGGTGAACGTCTTCGAGCGGTTGCAAACTGAAGGATACCTGGTGAGCCGGGTGGGTTCGGGCACGCGCGTGAGTGACCAGTTGCCGGAAGATCTGTTGCAGTTTGCACGTGCGCAAAGCACGGCCCGCCCCGCCGCGTCATCTTCGATCCGGCCGGAGTGGACGCGCCCGGCGCGCCCGCTGCGGCCGATCGAGCCCGCGCTGTCCGAATTCCCGATGGAGTTGTGGGCGCGGATCGCGGCACGTAGGCTGCGGCGCGCTTCTCCCTCTCTCCTCGCGGGAGGTGAAGTGCAGGGATACGGTCCGCTACGCGAGGCTATCGCCGATTACCTCGGAACCTCGCGCGGCGTCGATTGCACGCCCGATGAGATCGTGATCCTTTCCGGCACGCAGCAGGGGCTCGATCTGCTGGCCAGATTCCTGGTGAAGCGCGGCGATTCCGTCTGGATCGAGGATCCGGCGTACCCCGGCGCGGCTGCCGCCTTCCGCAATGCGGGAGCACGGCTCGTGCCCGTTCCCGTCGATGGGGACGGACTCGACCCCGCCAAAGCCCTTCGCGCCTGTCCTCAACCACGGGCGGTGTATGTGACTCCGGCCCACCAGTTTCCGTTGGGTATGACTATGTCGCTCGAACGCCGCCTGGCGCTGCTGGCGGCGGCGCGGCGTTCGCGTGCGCAGGTGATTGAGGATGATTACGACAGTGAATTCCGGTTCTCTGGAAGGCCCGTGCCGGCCCTGCGCGGCCTGGACCGGTCGGGCACCGTGATCCTCGCGGGCAGTTTCAACAAGGTGCTCTTTCCCTCGTTGCGACTTGGCTACCTGGTGCTGCCGCAATCCCTCTTGGATCGTTTTCTCGCGTTCCGCTACCAGGCCGATGCGTACCCTCCGGCGCACCTTGAAGCTATACTCTGCGACTTCATCGTAGAAGGGCACTTCGGGCGGCACTTGCGCCGGATGCGGGAACTGTATGGCGCCCGGCTGTCCACGCTGCAGGACAGCGTCACACGCCATCTGAAAGGCGCCGTGGAGTTGCCCGATATCCAGGCGGGCCTGAATTCGCCTGCTTATCTCGTCAACGGAATGAAATCGAACGCCGTGGCGGTGCGCGCGGCCGCATGCGGGGTTGAAGTGCTCAGCATCGACCGGTTCGTTTTGCGGCGACGCGATATCCAGGGTGTTCTGGTAGGATTCGCCGCGTTTAAAGACGGGGAGATCCGCAAAGCCGTGATTGCGCTCGCCCAGGCATTCGAGAAATAAGGATCTGTTGCAAATCGCCAGAGCGCAGCATCGACGGTGTCGCTTAACCGGTGCAACTAGGCGCGCATGCCGAAGATGGCGTGGATGAACTCGCGTTGCGCTACAGCATCGCCCTTAGCGACCCAGCGGACCTGACCTTTTCGGATTGCGTGCATCGCTTCATAGCCGGCGATCGTTCTACAGGCGCCGTCTACAGACCGGAATCCCAGGCTCGCAGTGATTCGCTTCTAGATGAACCGATGATCCTGCTCGATGACGTTATTCGGGTAGGGCGCCGTTCGGCAGCGACAGCGTCGACCAAGATCGCCGGTCTGCTTCAATTCGGCGACCGCACTGGCGTACGCCGGATGGCCATCGACATTGATCACTCGGGGGCGGGGTCCGCCGCCGGATAACGCGAGCCTCAAGAACAGCTTCGCTGCAATATCCTCCGTCCCCGTGAGCAACGCATTATAAAAGGGCGCCCCATGCAGGAGGGGCAGGTTCCCCAAACCACTTCGGCTCGTTGTAAGCCGGTCAACTCCGATAAGCGCAAACCGGTTTGAACGGCCACCAGCATCAAGGCGTGATCGCGGCGGCCCAACCAAGTCTGCTGGTCAGGAGCCGCGAGTAAGGCGTCGATTTCGGGGCGGTTCGCGACACCATAACGCGGCCAACTACCCATTCAACCTCTGCGGGGATGCAAAGGTTAGGAAGGGGAATTGCGGGCGATGGGCAAAGCGGATGGGGCAAAGAAATGGGACAAGTGCCAGAATTGTCGCTAATTCTGCGAACTTCAAGTAACTGATTTCATTTGCGTTAAGATTCAAAAAGAACCTATAATCCCTCGGCTGAAACAAGCATCGCATGAGCCTGCTGCCTGTGCCGTACTGCTAAATGACTGATTTCATTATGGACCGAGCCTATAGCCTTTTGGTCAACGCATCTGGCGGCCGGGGCCTACTGGATATAAGTTATTGATTCTATGGCTCCCCACCTTGGACACCATTAGAACTCACGCAGCATAAATCCCCCAGGCGCTCGAACCCACGCGACGCTCTTTTCGCTCAACGCGTTCGTCCGCGCCCACCGGGAGGGCATCCAAACTGGGCGCCCAGCACGCGTCATGCTCGAACTACGTCCCGCTTTGGGAAAACGCTCCAACATCGAACATAGAAGAGGATACGGTTTCCTGAGGATCACCAGAGCGCAACGCCGTTGCTCCAGTTTTCGCGCAACGGTCGCGAGTGGCGTCACGGAGAAATCATCGACAAATGCGGCGCCGTGCTTTGCTCGCGCACCCTGCCAAATCGATTGTGCCCCGCCAAGATCAGCCGAAGTGGGGATTTGGTCGGGGATTAGGTCAAGCCGCAAATCCCCACCCCGCAAGCATCAAGGCCATTGTGTTTCCAACGTGTTAGGCCCGTAGCACCAGGGCCGGTTTTAGGAGAGAAGGCAGGGGCAGTCAATATTTGCCGCCTGCAATTGTTGGCTGCCCCCGCAAATCCATTTCAAACACCCACCCCGAGCACGCCGGGCAGCGAACAACGGAATCGTGCTTCGGGGTGGCGGACTATTTTTTTCAGTGAGGCAAAAATACCCCAAGCGGGACTTGGCCCACTTCCCCCCTTTTTCGCAAGACAGTCTTCCGTCCGTCATTGCAACCACCACCCCAGCAAAGATTGGAAAAAATGGTGGACGAAAAAAAAGGAACGGAAGACAACCCGACCTAAGTATTCCTCAAAGTTGAGCTTCCCCTCCTCATGGGTTTCGAAGGTCAGGCGATGCCGCTCCTCCATCTCGGCCCACTCCAGCTTGAAGTTTTTCGCCGCCCGTCTGCGAGCTTGATGATCCCACCCGTTGGTCAGCAGGACACCGCCGATATCCAGAAATAACGCAGTGATTGGCACTCTCAGGTTCCCTATCTCCGCGGCGAGCGTCCGGCCAATTCCACCGGGGCAGGCCAACTGTGCCCCTGTTGAACCAGCAGACCTTGCGTGGCGTCCGGCCCCCAAGTGCCGCCGGCGTAATTCGAAAAATCACTAGGAGGGCTGGCCTTCCACACGTCGAGCACTGGCATCAGTAGCCGCCACGCGGCCTCCACCTGATCGGCGCGCATGAACAGAGTGGCATCATTGCCGATCACGTCTGAGAGCAACGTCACATAGGCCTCCGGCGATGGTGTAGCGAAGCTTTCCCGATAGCTGAAACGCATGTCCACTGGCTGCAAGACCATCTTCGGCCCAGGGTGTTTCGCCTGAAAGCGCAGCACGATGCCTTCTTCGGGCTGAATGGACATGACCAAACGCGAGGGTTGCCAGTCGAGGGTGGCCTCGGTTGGAAACGACTGATGTGGAACCGCGCGAAACTGGATGGCGACTTCTGAGAGCTGAAGGGGGAGACGTTTGCCGGTGCGAAGATAGAACGGCACGTCCTGCCAGCGCCAGTTGTCCACGAACAGCCGCAACGCCGCAAACGTTTCTGTCTGTGAATCGGTCGGCACGCCGTCCTCTTCGCGATAGGCGCGCACTTTCTTGCCGCCGATCCAACCCTTGTCGTACTGCCCGCGAACCGTGGAGTGATGCACCGAGTCGTGCGGAATGGGCCGAACTGCGTGCAGCACATCCACTTTTTTGTTGCGAATCTCGTCGGCATCGAAGGAGACCATGGGTTCCATGGCCACCAGACAGAGCAGCTGCAACAGGTGATTCTGCACCATGTCGCGCAGTGCACCCGCCCCGTCGTAGTAGCCTCCCCGATGTTCCACGCCCACTTCTTCGGCAACAGTGATGGTCACGTAATCGACATAACGCCGGTTCCAGATCGGCTCGAACAGCGGATTGGCAAAACGGAATGCCAGGATGTTCTGCACCGTCTCTTTGCCCAGGTAATGGTCGATGCGGAAGATCTGGGATTCTTGAAAGCCGCTGGCGAGTGTGCGGTTCAACGCCAGTGCCGACTCCAGGTCATACCCAATGGGTTTCTCGATGACGATTCGCGAGCGTTCCCGGTCGGCCGAGAGGCCGGCATAGTTCAGGAAGGAAGGAATTTCGCCAAATAGGGATGGCGGCGTCGCCATGTAGAAGATGCGTTGGGCTTTGGAGCCCCACTCCTTTTCCAGGCTCACGCACTGGTCGCTGAGTTCCTTGTAGGTCCCATTTGCCTTGAAATCGCCCTGCAAATAGCGGATATGCCGGGAGAACTCGTTCCACTCCTTCACTGCGGTTTTCCCGCTGCGGGCGAACTTCTTGACTCCCTCATGCAAACGCTTGCGCAGGGCTTCCTCGCTGAGTTCGACTCGGTCCACCGCGATGATCGCAAAATGAACCGGAATACTATGACTATGCGCAAGGTCAAACAGGGCCGGCATCAACTTCCGCCAAGTCAGGTCGCCCGCTCCGCCGAAGATGACGAAAATGTTCGGTTCGAGTTGATCGGTCGCTTTCATCGCCCTCAACCCTTCGTCCAGTCCGTGTGAAATGTGCCTTTGACGTCGATGCGCTCGTAGCTGTGCGCACCGAAGTAATCGCGTTGAGCCTGGATCAGGTTGGCCGGCAGCCAGGCGCTACGGTAGCCGTCAAAGTAGCCCAGTGCCGTCATAAAGCAGGGTGCGGGCAGACCCAGTCCGATTGCCGCGCACGCAACGCGGCGCAGATCCTGCTCGTTGGCCATTACCTTTTTCGCCAGCTCCGGGGCCAGGAGCAGATTCGACAGGCCGGGCTGGCTGCGATAGGCCATCCGGATGTCTTCCAGCAACGCCGCGCGGATGATGCAGCCGCCCCGCCAGATTCTCGCCACGGCCTCGAGATCGAGGTGATACTCATACTTGTCCGACGCCGCCGCCAGGACCGCCATTCCCTGTGCGTAGACGATGACCATCGCGGCATGGAGCGCGTGGCCGAGTTGATCGAGGAAGGTTTTGCGGTCTCCGGCAAACGGCGGGATGGGTCGCTTGAAGATCTCCCCGGCCGTTTCGCGCTGCTTTTCAAACACGGACAAATCCCGCATCGCGACCGCGAGATCGATCGTGGGGATGGGCACCTGCAATTCCATCGCGCTTTGCGAGGTCCACATGCCAGTGCCTTTCTGTTTGGCTACATCCAGGATTTCATCGAGCAACCGCTTGCCAGTGCTTTCGTCAACCTTGCTGAAGATGCGACTGGTAATCTCGATCAGGTAGGCGTTGAGTTCCCCTTGATTCCAAGCGCCGTAAACGTCGCGCAGTTCGTCATCGCTCATGCCAAGACCGCGTTTCATCAGGTCGTATGTCTCGGCCAGGAGTTGCATCACCGCGTACTCGATGCCGTTGTGGACCATCTTGACGAAATGCCCGGCCGATCCAGGGCCGAGGTAGACTACACACGCATCTCCGTTGACTCTGGCGGAGATGGCCTCAAGCAGCAGGCGGACCCGCTCGTACGCCTCTTTCGGTCCCCCAGGCATGATGCTCGGGCCGCGGCGCGCTCCCTCCTCGCCGCCAGATACGCCGACGCCGAGAAACTGAATGCCGTCTTGGGTCAGGCTGCCGGCACGCAGGTTTGTATCTTTGTAGTAGGAGTTCCCCGCGTCGATGATGAGATCGCCCTTTTCGAGGTGCGGTAACAGATCGCTGATCACTGAATCCACTGGCGGACCGGCGGGCACCAGCATCATAATCGCGCGCGGCCGACGAAGCAGTCCGATGAAATCCTGGATCTTGGCGACGGCGTGTATGTCGTTTGCCGCTGCTTCCTTCTGGAGCGCTTCGACCTGGCTGGGGTCCTTGTCATAGCCCGCCACCGGGAAGCCGTGGTCAGCCATGTTCAGTAACATGTTGCGCCCCATCACGCCCAAGCCGATCATGCCAATCTCATCGCGCCCAGTTTTCATACCAGTTCTCCATTCGAAGTCAAATCAACGTTGCCACAGGATTCGAGCGGCTTCCAGAGGAATGGCAACGCCATCGAAATGCGGTATCACTCGCGCCGTATAATCGGTGGCCGGACGTGTCGAGGACACCCGTGCGCGATAGGCGTAGCCGCCGGCAGCACCGGCCAGTTGTCCAGCGCGCTCCATCTGCTGCCGCACGGGACCCGTGCCGTCAATGCCATCGGCATAAAGCTCCACTCTCGTCGCATTCGGATCGAGATCAGTGAGATAGACTTGAACCTCAAACACGTGCTGCTCCCCATTGGTCGCCACCTTCATCTCACCGAAACGCATAGCGGCTTTTTCCAGGGCGTGCTGCCAATTGACCATTCGGCTGCCCGCTGCGCCCTTATCGGCAGCACGCTTCCGGTAGGTTGCCGCACCGGGCAAGTAGTGTTGCTCTGTGTATTCGCGCACCGCGCGGTCCGCGGAAAAGCGCGGTGTCAAGCTCGCCATGCTGTTCCGCATCCGCGCAACCCAAGCCGTGGGGACACCTTGCCCGTCGCGGGCGTAGAACTCGGGAATCACTTCCCGCTCGAGCAGGTCATAGAGAGCCTCGGCTTCAGCAGCGTCCCAGGCCGGATCGTCGTGATGTTCCTGGCCGTCACCCAGCGCCCATCCCACTTCCGGGGTGTATGCCTCCGCCCACCAGCCGTCCAGCTCCGACAGATTGATCCCTCCATTGACGAGCACCTTCATACCGCTCGTTCCGCTCGCTTCCCAGGGTCGCCGTGGCGTGTTGATCCAGACGTCCACGCCTTGCACCAGGTGCTCGGTCAAGAGCATGTCGTAGTCACTGAGGAAGATCGCGTGAGGACGCGCTTCGGGCTGCCGGATGAAACGCATCCAGTCCCGAATCAAGGCCTGCCCCGCCTGGTCCGCCGGATGCGCCTTGCCGGCGATGATGAGTTGCACCGGGCGCTGGGGGTCGGTCAACAGGCGAAGCAGTCGCGGCGGGTCATGCAGTAGCAGGTTCGGTCTCTTGTAGGTCGCGAAGCGGCGTGCAAAGCCCAGTGTGAGGGCGTTGGGATCAAAGAGATGCTTCGCACCGTCGACCGCCTCGGGCGGCGCGCCGGCGGCAGCCAAGTCCAGCGACAGGTGTTCGCGAGCGTACTCCACAAGGGACTTGCTGGCCGCGGTGCGAAACTGCCAGAGCGAGGCGTCCGGGACCCGGCGAATGTTGTGTCCCAGGGTCTCCGACGTCCCCAGCCAGCGGTCCTTTCCACAGCTTTCCGTCCAAAGGTCGTCGGCGGGCGCCGAGTCCCAGGTGGGCATGTGGACTCCGTTGGTCACGTGTCCGATTGGGATTTCGTCCTCCGGCCAGCGCGGGAACAGAGGCAGAAAGAGGTGCCGGCTCACCTTCCCGTGCAAACGGCTCACCCCATTCGCCGCGCCGCTCCCGCGGATTGCCAGATACGCCATGTTGAAAGGCTCCGACGAGTCAGCCCCATTCTGGCGACCAAGGGCCATCAAATCGCGAACTGCAATGCCGAGCTTCTTTTCGGCGTACCCCCCAAGGTATTGTTCGATGAGGGCGGGAGCGAAACGGTCAAAACCGGCGGCGACCGCCGTGTGGGTGGTGAAGAGATTACCCGCTCTTGTGACCGCCAGTGCGACCTGGAAGGGTTGCCCCCTCTCTTCCATAAAGTCGCGGGCACGTTCCAGAACGGCGAACGCCGCGTGCCCTTCATTCAGGTGGCAGACCTCCGGTTGGAGCCCGAGCGCGCGGAGCAGCCGCCATCCGCCGATCCCGAGTAGCAGTTCCTGCTTCAGGCGCAATTCCGGCCCGCCCCCATAGAGCTCGCTGGTAATCCCCCGATGAGCGGGGAAGTTCGCCGCATCATTGCTGTCCAGCAGGTAGAGCTTCACCCTGCCGACCTGGACCTGCCAGGCGCGCAGCCATACCGAGTATCCGGGCAACGCGATCTCCAACCGCAGCCACTCCCCGTTTGATTGGCGCAACGGCGTGATCGGCAACTGTCCGGGGTCGTTATACGGGAAGAGAGCCTGTTGCTCTCCGTTCTTGTCGATCACCTGGCGAAAATAGCCCTGCTGGTAGAGCAGGCCCACGCCGACCACCGGCACACCCAGATCGCTGGCGGCTTTGAGTTGATCGCCGGCCACATTGCCAAGACCGCCCGAGTAGATGGGCAGAGCTTCGCTCAACATGAATTCCATGCTGAAATACGCGGCGCAGGTCAGTGGACCTTCCGAATGATTCCGCTGAAACCACGCGGGCGCTGCCGCCGCCTGCCGACTGGCTTCAACCAGACCATCTACGCCTTTCCGGAAAGCAGGATCGGCCAACACGCGCTGGATCTGGTCGCGCGAGACCGTCTGCAGAACGACCCAGGGGTTATGCGTAATCTCCCACAGTCTGGGATCAAGCTGCCGCCACACTTCGTCGGTGGCATGGTTCCACGACCAGTGCATGTCTAAGGCGAGTTCCGCCAGCGAATCGAATCCCTCGATTTCCGTTGGGAGAAGATGGTATATGGGGTGGGTGACGCGAGTCTGTTTGCTCATGATTTCGTCCTGCCCAACGGAGTATCGCTAACGAATCGCTCGTGATTCCTCCGGCGTCGGGCGGTTCTGATTGTCCCTACTATTCTCTTCCCACTCGCCTAGCGCTCGCGCGCCGAGTACTTGTTCAGGAGAGCGATCAGGCGGGCAGCCGATTTGGGCGCAGAGACCGGCAAACAGGCCCTGGGACCGTGACCACGAAAGAATTTCCGCGTGCATCTGGGCATCTGTTTGAGCAGTCGCCGTGCGTCCCACTGGTCCCGCCGCGACTGATCCTTCGGCGCCCAAGGTGAACTTACTCGAAAGCAGCTTGTCCGCTCCGCGTTCCGACATCACGAGCATAATCAGGTCCGTCGTAGGAGAGACGTTCTACTTTTGCAGCGACCACTGCCGGCAGAAGTTTCTGTCCACGCTCGCCGGGGCCAAGCCGGAGCGCAAGTCCGGAGGCTGCTGTGGATAAACTCCGCACGTCATAAGGAAGGCGACAGAACATGAAGAACCAAACGAATACGACTTTTGCCATCCGTTCAAGTCTCGCATTGGCCTTAGCCCTGGCCATCTGGTCTCCAGTCCACGCGCAATCCCCCGAGCCTACGGAAGGGAAACCATGACGGCGGCCACAATGATGGAACGCTGCCAGAAAATGAAGCAACAGAAACAGGACATGAAGGACGACATCAAGGCTCAAGACGCTCAACTTACCGAGCAACTAGCCAACATGAACCGCGCGCCAGAGGACCAGAAGACGGGCCTTATGGCCGCCGTCCTCACCCATATGGTGGAACAGCGGATCGCCATGGCAGATGGGCAAGGAATCGATGTCGCAGTGCCCGATGATGAAGGGAATGAAGGACATGGACGACAAATCGGCCGGCGCTTACAAGGAACAACAAAGAGACCAGAAATGGGATGCGCGAAAGGCCCAGATGGAGGAGGCGATGATGCAGCACATGATGCAGCACATGCGTTGCTCGGGCAGATCGTGAGCATGGTTGCCGAAGCCCAGCGTAGCCGCGCGCCGATTCAAGGTCTCGCCGATAA
Organism: uncultured Acidobacteriota bacterium; assembly: GCA_963720745.1. Taxonomy (GTDB): domain Bacteria; phylum Acidobacteriota; class Terriglobia; order Bryobacterales; family Bryobacteraceae; genus TMP-7. The sequence continues at coordinate 352,549 of CAVRGO010000003.1, read as the reverse complement.
GGTCGCGGGCATCTTCGTGCCGTCCGTGCTGGCTGCCTCGGTCATCACCTTCGTCGTCTGGATGTGGCTTGGACCGGAACCAACACTTGCGCACGCAATCGTCAACGCCGTCGCGGTCCTCATCATCGCCTGTCCGTGTGCCCTCGGGCTTGCTACGCCCATGTCCATCATGGTCGGCGTCGGACGCGGCGCGCAGGAGGGCGTGCTCGTGAAAAACGCCGAGGCGCTTGAACGGTTGGAGAAAGTCACCACCCTCGTCGTGGACAAGACGGGCACTCTCACGGATGGCAAGCCCAAGCTCGTGGATGTCCTGCCCACGAGCGGTTTCGACGCAAAGGAGTTCCTGAGTCTCGCCGGCTCACTGGAGCAGAACAGCGAACACCCGCTCGCCGCAGCGATTGTTCAAGGCGCGAAGGAGCAAGGACTCGTTCTCGCGGCCGTGACAGACTTTCGATCGGTGACGGCGGGCGGTGTTGCCGGCGCCATCGCTGGCCGTGCGGTGATGAGAGCCGCCGATCTGAAAGCCAACGCTGCCGCCTTCGATGCGAACCGTGGCGGGCGCCGACCAGCCAGAACCGCTCTTCTTACGGCAGGACAGATACCCCTTTCCGTACTTGCCGCCGACTATGAAGGCCCCCGTCTTGAGCGATGGCACAATGACGATGCAGTGCGCCTTCTCAAGCAGATCCTGCGGAATCCCCTTGTCGGGTGTTGCCATCACCTCAGAGAAGACCGATGCAGCCTCCCCCAACCGCTTGGCAGGCTCCTTATCGCCAGCAACGACGTGGTGAGGGCCAAGCCAGCCGCGATCACTAATCTCACTGTTTTGTGCCCTTTCTGTCGCCCACGCCTGTGGCGACTGATTTGCTAGTGTAGTGTCCCACAAATAGCTGGACAAGAAATCAACCATGGGTCATAATCAGTCATGCCCCGCCTCGTCGAGCCCCTCGTCCTCTCAGTGGACCAGTCCAGCGAACTCCAACGCTGGGTGGGAGCCTTGGGAACTCCACAACAGGTAGCGCTACGTTGCCGCATTGTCCTGGCACTTGGCGCTGGCAAAACGGAGATGGCGGTCGCCGCTGAGAACGGCGTGAACCGTAAGACGGTTCGTCTCTGGCGTGACCGCTTCCGTGGCGGCGGGCTCCAGGCGCTTTGGGAGATTGCTCCAGGCCGGGGCCGGAAGCCGAGTTACGACGCAACTCGAATCAAGGCCGTCATTGATGCCACTCTGCAAACCAAACCCAAAGGAAGCACGCATTGGAGCTGTCGGACGATGGCGGTGGCGCAGGGGATCGGCAAGTCCAGCGTGAGCAGGATCTGGCGTAGCCACAACCTCAAGCCACATCGAACAGAAACGTTCAAGCTGTCACGTGATCCCAGATTCCTCGAGAAACTCACGGATGTCGTCGGTCTTTATCTGAATCCTCCTGATCAGGCGATTGTGCTTTGCGTGGACGAGAAGAGCCAAATTCAGGCTCTGCAACGCACCCAGCCCGGGTTGCCGCTGAAAAAAGGGCGCTGCGGCACCATGACCCATGACTACAAGCGACACGGAACGACGACTCTGTTTGCGGCGCTCGATGTTCTCGCCGGTAAAGTCATCGGCGACTGCTATAAGCGTCACCGCCACCAGGAGTTTCTGAGGTTCCTGCGCCGCATCAACCGCGACTTCTCCGGCAAGGCGCCGCTGCACCTGGTGATGGATAATTACGGCACCCATGGAACGCCCGAGGTGAAGGACTGGCTCAACCGACATCCCCGCTTCAAGGTGCACTTTGTCCCAACCAGTTCCAGTTGGCTGAACCTGATTGAACGTTGGTTCGGCGAGTTGACCAGCAAAAGAATCCGCCGCGATTCCTTCTTGAGCGTCGATGACCTGATCGCCGCCATTAACGAATTTCTCGTCGCTTGGAACGAGAAACCCAGACCCTTTGTCTGGACGGCCACCATCGAATCCATAGTCAGCAAACTCGCGCGCTGCAGCCAAACCCTTGAACAGATCCAACCCGGTTGCACGGCTCCAAAGACCCGTAAACGAAAGACCAGCTAATTCGGGGACACTACACTAGTGCACGGTTGGCACCATCTTTAAGCAGCCCAGCGAACCGCAATGCGGGCAGAGGAGGCAGACTGTTGGCGCTCCCAGAAAGAGCCGAAGCGGCCTCAGCAACTGCAGTTTTTTGCCTCCCAAAGTGCAGGATTTGCCTTGCGGCATTCCCCCAGGACTACGCGTCCGCCGCGGTTCCCCGGTACTTCAGGCGAGGAAAGCGGCCGGCACTCGTCCATCGGGCATGAAATGCAGCGCGGGTTTCGAGATTTCAGGCTGACCATCCACGGTCATGTGACCATCGACGGCCCCGCGCCGCAGGGCGCGTTCGTCGGACCATCCTCTCAACAAGTTCAGCAGTGCGAACCGGATGAAGCGATGAGGCACCGGTTGGAAACCCCCTGGGACAAATAGCTTTCCCGGTAGGAAAGAGGGTGCCTCTCCAAAAGTGCAATTGAGGATAAACGGTTTTCCATCAATAAGTTGTAGGCTAGCCGCCGAACAAGAGTCTCCGCTGATACCGGGAATGCGTCCGGAGCGGGCCGGCGCCTCCTTTGGCATGCCCGATCTCCCTGGACCCCAATGAACTGCGGACCGATTCGGCGTCCGGAAAAGCGGATGCCAGCGCTGGTCGCCCCATGGGGCTGCCGGGCGCGTAGCGAAAACCGCGTTGGCTAGCAAGCCCAAACATTCACAGGGCCTTAGGGACAAGGTGCGCATGTCGACTCCGGCGCGCTGAAGCTCCTTGACCGCTCCCTCTGCTTCGATGTGCGTGCCATAGACAGCTACCACTGCATTTCGTTCAGACATCTCGTATCTCCCTTGGAATTTGCGTTTGCTGTGTAACTTCAGCAACGATCACAATGCTGTTTTCCTCAGCCGCAAGGCGTTGCCGATGACCGAGACGGAACTGAGACTCATATGGGTCGGCCTGTTTTTTATGATGACGGCCATCACAATCTACGTCATGAGCAATGACTTGTCGTTCTTCCCCCGCGGACAACCGCCGCCGCTGTCCGACGGTGCCAGAAGGTAGCGAGGCCCATGAGTGGAACCCCTTCTCTACCCCCTGCGATTCGAGCCGCTCTATCAGTATCGGCTGTGGGGCGGCCGGCGTTTGGCCGGCCTGCTCACCGCGCCGCTGCCGGGCGACGGTCCTATCGGCGAAGCATGGGTACTCAGCGACCGCGATGACCATCAGAGCCGCGTTGCCGATGGACCCCTCAAAGGGCAGACCATTTCTCAACTCCTGGCGCAGTTTCCAGAACAAGTGATGGGAAAGCTCGCCGGTCGATTTCGCCGATTCCCGCTGCTGTTGAAGTTCCTCGACGCGCGTGAAATGCTCTCGGTCCAGGTTCATCCAGCGGATACCCGCAAGGACCTGCTGCCGGCGGGCGAGACCGGAAAGACCGAAGCCTGGGTGGTCCTGGAGGCGGGGCCAAAGAGCCGCGTCTATGCGGGTCTGAAGCCAGGCACCACGGAAGCCGGTCTGCTGCAGGCGCTCGCGAACGGGGGAGCAGCGGACCGTCTTGCATACTTCACTCCGAAGCCTGGGGACGCCGTCTTCCTGCCGGCTGGAACGGTTCACTCTCTGGGCGGCGACATCGTGGTGTTCGAGGTCCAGGAGAACAGCGACTTGACGTTTCGCCTGTACGACTGGGGCCATGTTGACGGCAAGACAGGCCAGCCGCGGGCACTCCAAGTCGATCAGGCGTTTGCTTGCATTGATTTTGCGGAGGGTCCTGTCGGTCCGGTAGCGCCCGTGGCGGAGGCGACTACGCCGGTGGAACGCGAGCAGCTATTCCAATGCAAACACTTCCGGCTGTCACGCCTGCGCGGCCAATCCCCGTTTACCGTCGGCGCCTCGGACGCGCCAAGAGCGCTGGTATGTATCGAAGGCGAGGGCCAGATCGAGCACGGCGGCGCTACTTATGCTGTCAAAAGAGGCGAGGTGTTTCTGTTGCCGGCGGTAGCCGGACGGTGTTCATTCCGGCCGAGCAGCACCGTGAGCGTATTGGAAATCGAGATACCGGGATGAAAAAGCTGATCGTGTTTGACCTCGATGGCACACTGGCCGAAAGCAAGTCACCTCTTGACGCCGAAATGTCGCGACTGCTCGGTGACCTTCTCGGCATTGTCAAGGCGGCCGTGATATCCGGAGGCGATTGGCCGCAGTTTGAAAAACAGGTGCTCTCCCATCTTCCCCATGACGCAAGCCTAGCAAATTTATCTATCCTGCCCACATGTGGAACCAAGTTCTTCCGCTACGCAGGGGACTGGAAGAAGATCTATTCCGAAGACTTCACAGCAAGTGAAAAGGAGAAGATCGTCCGTTCTCTCAAGAAGGCGGTCGACCAAGCCGGCTTCCAAGCCAAAAAGGTCTGGGGGGAAGTAATTGAAGACGGGAAGCCAGATCACGTTCTCGGCACTCGGCCAGCAGGCGCCGTTGGAAGAAAAGAAGAAATGGGATTCCGATTTTGCTAAGCGGAAGAAGATCAAAGCGATTCTCGACACGTTCATCCCCGAGTTTTCCGTCCGCATGGGCGGCGCGACGTCGATAGATGTCACCAAACCGGGCATAGATAAAGCCTACGGAGTCAGAAAACTAAGAGACGTTCTTGGCATTTCATTGAAAGAAATGATTTTCATTGGCGATGCCCTGTTTGCAGGCGGGAACGACTATCCGGCCGAACAGGCAGGCGTTGTTTCTATTCCGGTTCAGGGTCCCCACGAGACGAAGCGAGTTGTCGAAGCAATCATCGCTTGTCTGTCGGATCACGGCCAGGAACAGTTGAAGCTATGAGGAAACTCTGATGGCTGGATTCACCTTACAGCGCCTGGGTATGTTGATGGAGCCGGAACCGGGTAATCCCCAGGAGATCGAGGGCGTCCTGAATCCAGCCGCCGTTCGTGGCCCCGATGGTCAACTCTACCTGTTCCCTCGGCTGGTTGCGAAAGGGAATTATTCGCGCATCGGCATTGCGCGAGTGCGGTTCAGTGAAGCCGGCGATCCGGTGGGCGTCGAGCGTCTCGGCATCGCACTGGAACCGGAAGCCGATTATGAACGGCGACCCGATGGCGGCGGCTGCGAGGACCCTCGTATCACGTTCGTGGAACCGCTTCAGCGCTACATGATGACGTATACGGCGTATTCGTCCGAAGGCCCCCGGATCGCCCTAGCCCAATCGGCGGACCTCTTCCATTGGCAGCGTGTGGGGCTCGCGACCTTTGGCCAGTATCACAGCACCGAGATCGGCGACGTGGATGACAAAGACGCCAGCCTGTTTCCTGTCGCCATTCCGAATCCATTCGGGCATCCGGAACTGGCCATGCTCCACCGGCCGCCGTTTCCCGGCACCCGTCCGGAGGAAACGGCCTGCCACCCCGCATCCCGTGATGTGGATCTCGACCGGGAAAGCATTTGGATTTCCTACTGCCCGATGACCTTGATGGCCAGTGAACCATATCACTTCGGCCACTTTGACTGCCATCACCGCCTCGCGACTCCGGTGTCGCCCTGGGAACGGCTGAAAATCGGCGGCGGCACTCCCCCCATCATGACCCGGCATGGCTGGCTGATCGTTTACCACGGAGTGAGTGAAGTGGTGGAGTCAAGCAACGGCGGACACCACCTATGCTACTCGGCCGGGGTGATGGTGCTCTCGAAGGAGCATCCGCGCGTGATCCGCTATCGTTCGGGGGAGCCGGCGTTGACGCCGGTGCTGCCCCAAGAACGCCAGGGAGCCGTCCCCAACGTCGTGTTTCCCACCGGAATCGATCGGCGCAATGATCTTGGCTCCCCCGACCGCTTCGACGTCTACTATGGAATGGCCGACAACAGGATTGGCGTGGGCCGCCTTGACCTGCCGGATTTCCTGCCGCCGCGAGGAGTCGCCGACCCGCCGAACGCAAAGGTGTAACGTGCCTGCTTTAGGTGAACAACACGAGGATATTCACAATGGCGCCAACTGGAGATAAGCCCGAAATGAAGTCGGGGCCCAACCCTAAGTCCAAAGACGATATGAAGTCCCTTCCCATGCCGGAACTGGAGGCCAAGTTGGGGTATTCGCCAGACGGGCTGAGTCAAGCCGAAGCGCAGAAGCGGTTGGCCCAATACGGACCCAACGAGATTGAAGAAAAGAAGACCAATCCGTTCCTGAAATTCCTCACCTATTTCTGGGGCCCCATCCCGTGGATGATTGAAGTGGCGGTGATTCTGTCGGGCGTCGTCGGGCACTGGCCGGATTTCTTTATCATTCTCCTTTTGCTGGTTTCCAATGCTGTGGTCGGATTCTGGGAAGAACGCCAGGCGGGCAACGCTATCGCTGCACTGAAGGCCAAACTAGCGGTCAAAGCCAGGGTGAAACGTGATGGGAAATGGACTGACCCGGCGTCGCGTGAGGTTGTGCCGGGCGACGTCATCCGTCTGTGCCTGGGCGACATTGTGCCGGCGGATGCGCGCTTGCTGGCGGGCGACCCAGTCGAGGTCGATCAGTCCGCGTTAACAGGCGAATCCTTGCCCGCCGAACGCAAAACCGGCGAGGCGGTGTTCTCTGGATCCATCGTGCGCCGCGGCGAAATCGAAGCGATGGTGTACGCTACCGGCACCGAGACCTATTTCGGAAAGACCGCGCAACTGGTGCAGGAGGCTCACACCGTCAGTCATTTCTAGCGTGCAGTGCTGAAGATTGGCGATTACCTGATCATTCTCGCAGTGGCGCTGGTGGCGGTGATAATTACAGTTACGCTCTTCCGCGGCGACCCGATCCTGGCCACTTTGCAGTTCGCGCTGGTGCTGACCGTGGCGGCGATTCCCGTCGCGATGCCCACGGTCCTGTCGGTCACCATGGCGGTCGGTGCGCGCTTGCTCGCAAAGAAGGAAGCAATTGTGACCCGCTTGGCAGCGATCGAGGAATTGGCCGGCGTGGACATCCTTTGCTCCGACAAGACCGGCACCCTGACGCAAAACAAGTTGACGCTAGGCGATCCTTTCTGCGTCAACGGTATCCCCGCCGACCAGGTCATCCTCTGCGCCGCGCTGGCTTCGCGTGCGGAAGACAAGGACACCATCGACCTGGCCGTAATCGGTGCACTGAAGAACGATCAAGCCTTGAAAGGCTACCAGGTGCTCCATTTTCAACCGTTCGACCCGGTCCACAAGCGTACCGAAGCGACCGTCAAAAGTGCGGACGGAGAACAGTTCTATGTGGCCAAAGGAGCGCCGCAGGTAATTCTGGAGATGTCAGCCAACGCCGCCGAGGTCAAGGCCGACGTCGAAAAGACCGTCAATGAGTTTGCTGGACGCGGCTTCCGGTCGTTGGGTGTGGCCCGGGCCGATCAGCAAGACAAGTGGCAGTTTGTTGGCGTGTTACCGATGTTCGATCCACCGCGCGAGCAGGCCAAAGCAACCATAGCAAGCGCGCGGCAGATGGGCGTTGACGTCAAAATGGTCACCGGCGACCAAACGGCTATCGCTCGAGAAACCGCCCGGCAACTGGGGATGGGCACGAACATTCTGGATGCCAGCGGGTTGGGCGATACAAAACATCACGAGTCGGCTCAGTCGGCCGAGTCCATCGAGAACGCGGATGGCTTCGCCCAGGTATTCCCCGCGCACAAATTTCACATTGTGGACGTGCTGCAGCAGCGCGGTCATATCGTCGGCATGACCGGCGACGGGGTGAACGACGCCCCCGCGCTGAAGAAGGCCGATTGCGGCATCGCCGTCTCCGGAGCCACGGACGCGGCGCGCGCGGCGGCATCCATCGTGCTTTTGACCTCCGGGCTATCGGTGATCATCGACTCGATCAAAGAGAGCCGCCGGATCTTTCAGCGGATGAATAGTTACGCGATATACCGCATCACCGAAACGCTGCGCGTACTGTTGTTCATGACGCTGGCGATCCTGGTGTTCAACTTCTATCCGGTTACCGCGGTAATGATCGTGATGCTGGCCTTGCTCAACGACGGAGCCATCCTCTCCATTGCCTATGACAACGTTCATTACAAGGATAAGCCCGAAGCATGGAACATGCGTCTGGTGTTGGGGTTTTCCACGGTGCTGGGCGTTATCGGGGTCGTCTCCGCATTCGGATTATTCTATCTGGGCGAGCGCGTTTTTCATATCGACCGTGCTCACATCCAGACGCTGATGTACCTGAAGCTGTCAGTGGCTGGTCATCTGACAATCTTCCTGACGCGCACGCGCGGGCCGTTCTGGTCCATACGTCCAGCGCGGATTCTGTGGGTGGCGGTGCTCGGTACGCAAATATTGGCGACCCTGATTGCGGTCTACGGAGTGTTTATGACACCCCTTGGCTGGGGCTGGGCAGGGTTTGTCTGGGCCTACGCTCTGGCGTGGTTCCTGTTGAATGACCGGGTGAAACTGCTCGCCTATCGAGTCTTTGATCACGAAACAGCCATTGTTGGCAAGAGTGCAGCTCGATCTTACACCGCAGATTGCCGCGCAGGCCTATGATCTCTACGAGCATCGTGGCCGCGCCGCTGGCCACGCAAATCAAGATTGGCTGGAGGCGGAGCGCGAGGTTCGAAAAGAGGATGCCGGACGCAACTCAGTGCCACCGAAGGGGCGAAGATGAAAACTCATTCAGAAGATTTCCGTGTGCGCAGTGGCATGAGTTCAATCGCTGAACACCGCTGTGACAAGCGGCTCCAGCCAGTGCCGGTCGGCGTTGGCGCCGTACGAGTCCCACGTCTGGATCGCCGCCTTGATGCGCGCGACCTCCGGATCGGTGAGCTCGAAATCCTTGGCGGGGATGGAGAGCGCGGGGTTCCACACCACACGCTCCTGGCCCGCGACCATCTCGCGCTTCAACTCGACGGCTTTCTCCTCGTCGGCGTCGAGCGCGATGCGGTCCTGGACGCTCCAGATCGCGCGAATAGAACCCACGTCTGCTCGCTGCGCGCCCAGGAGAGCGTGCAGGTTCAGACGCTGGGTGTGGTCCAGCGTCAACTTCATCGGTTTGCCTTTCGATTTACGGGTTGGAATAGAGCAGGATGTAGCCTGCCGTGACACCTGCGGGGTTCTTCACCTTCAAGCATCCGGACCATCCGGACGGGTTACTCGCGCCCACGATCTCCGCGAGGCGATACCCGTTGCCGGTACCCGCCGCGATGATCAGTTCGCCGCCCGCCGTGACTTCGAGCAGCGTGTGGTCCGCGAGCGGAGAGCCAGGCCCGCGCACCTTGAACGGCGACTCGCTGGTGTCCTTGCCCACCACCAGGAGCGCGCCGCAGGCGACTCCGGCCGCAACGGGACCGGCTTGGTATCCCCACGTGCGCGCGTACGCCTTCTTCGGATCGGTGCCCTGCTGGAGGCACGCGCCCCACGCATGGAACAGTTGGCCTGCAGTCCAGCCATCGGTGTAATGGCCGATGGCGAGCCAGAGCGCGCTCGCGCCGCCAGTCATCGTGCCAGTGACCTTGAACCGCTGCCACGTGGTCGTGAGCGTCACTGCGGTGGGGCCAACCAGCCACGTCGTCCAACCGTTGTCGAGGATGCCGAGTGAGACGGTCATCGTTCCGGACGGGACCTTGAGCCAGACATAGAACGTGTACTGGCCGTTGGCCACTAGGCCCGCGACGTTCTGCCGGATCAAGCCCGCCGCGCCACTGGCGGTAACGGCATCGGCGGTCTGGTTGCCATCGGGCGCGACCACGCTGTTCGCGCTCACCGTGCAGGTGCCACCGTTCTTGTCCCACGTACCGACGCTGAAGTCTTCGGAGTACTTCGCCATGTTCTCGTACGGCCCGCCCGCCGTACCGAACGCGCCGCACTCGACGGACTGGAGGTGCGAGTCCTGGAACGCCCACAGGTTGTTGGCGGCGGCGTGCGCGAAGTTCGCGCCGCCGTCCCCATCGCGCAGGACCACGGCGCCAGGCGTGGCGGCTGCGGTGGCATCGGTGATTTGCGAGGACGTATGGGTGTGCACCGCCGCCGCTTTGCCCGCCAGATCCGTCGTCAGGCCGGTGATATCGGCTTCGGCGTGCGTGTGGGAGAGCGGGGCCTTGGCCGCGAGATCCGTGGCGAGGTTCGTCACGTCGGCTTCCGCATGGACGTGCGCCGGGACCGACGAGAGAGCGATGGTGACGTTCACGCGGTCGCTGGCAGGCACGTCCAGGAACGTGAGGCCGATGCTCGCGCCCTGAATCAGGTTCAACGCGCGCCGGGTGCCGACCGCCGCACCGTTGTTCTGGATGGTGAACGGGAGCGCGCCGGAGACGATATCGGAGGCCACATGGGTGTGAGCGGGCAGGTCGCCGGCCGCGAGCAACGCGCCAACCGTGGCGCGACCCCATGCGTCCACGGTGAGCTTCGTATAGGTGCCAGGCCCGACGCCCGAGGCGGCGAGAGAGATAACGCCGCCCGCGACACTGATGCCGCCCACCGGGTCGATCTGCACGATGCCCTTGGCGAGCGTCGTACCGTCCGGAACCGTGCTCGCGCCGAACGTTTGGCCCGCCGCGAAGTCGATGATGGCGTCCATCGCCAGATGGTTGCTGGCGTTCAATGCGATGCCGAGGTCGCCGGAGTTGTCCTGCTTCCTCCACTTGACCGCGCCAGCGTTGGGCAGGCGCACCAGGCCGGTGCTCGACTTCGTGCCCGCGCCGAACTCCGCGCCGTCCTGGAACGTCTTGAGGCCGGTGACAGTGACCGCGCCATCCTTCCGGATGTAGTTGCGCGCGGCGGCGGTGCCCAACTCCGTCTCGAGGGCCACGACCGCCGACTGGAGCGCGGTGATGAAGCCCGCGACCATGTTCGCCTTCACCGTCACGCCGTTGCCGTGGCCTGCGGCGGCGGTGCCGAACGCTCCACGCTGGCACCCGGTGAACTGCGCGCCGGTCTTGCCGGTGTACACGATCAGTTCGTCGTCAATCGAGAGGATGCCGTACGTGGCGGCGAAGCCTCCGGACGTGGCCGCGACGTTGATGGTCGAGTCGCCAGCCAGCACCGCGCCCGTGGTCGTCGTCTCCAGGGGCTTCGAGGAGAACGCATCGACAGGCGAGTACATGCTGGCGGCGCTGTCGATGGCACCGGGGTAGTTAGCCATTGAGCTTCCTCTCGTTCAGCTTGAAGCGGTTGAGCGCGCCACCGGCGGGCGTGACGATCTCCACCACGCGAGCGACCTCCGGGGCGCGGGCGGCGCGCGGCTTGTGGTACGCCGCCGACACCGCTTGCACCCAAATCTCCAGCGGGATCGGCCTGCTGTTGAGGCAGAACTGATCGAACGCCCAAAAGGACATGGAGTAGAAGGGGGACTGCACCCACATGCCGTACGCCTGCGCCATCGGCGGGTCGGGAGGCCCGTAGAGGCCCGCGAGATACATGCACTCTCCCGCCGGCCGCCCCAGCGTCTGCGCCGCGAAGCGAATGGTCTGGCCCATCAACGTCGCGTTCTTCTGCCAGATGTCATAGTCGAATCCCTCGCACCGGAAGTACTTGATGCCGTACGAGGAGTTCTGCCACTCGCGCGGCAGGTTGACGTGCATCAGGAGTCTCCGATACGTGCCCGCGCCCGGTTTCCCCTGGTTCGCATCGAGAGGCCACAGGCACTCGAACAGCGCAGCCGGGTGGGACGCGCGCACGTACGAGATCACGTCCTGGCAATACGACCAGATCCGGTCGCGAAGGAAATCCGCCGTCTCATTCGGGTGCGCCGGATCGCCAGCAGGATCATCCGTGTTGGATGTGAACGGCCAAATCTGGTGACCCTTGGCCGCCGCGAACGCATCGATTGTCTCCTGGTCATAGAACGGCATCCCGCCCAGCGCGTCGGCCAAGCGGTTGTCGAAGTACCACCACTGCGTCTCACCGAACTGGAGCACCACCGGCAGGCCCGCAGCCGCGATCTGGTCGGCGCACTCCTTGTACATCTGCTTGAGGTACGTCCGGACGCGCATCCCGAAGTGCATCTGGTGCGATGGCACGTTGAGGAACACGTCCTGGCCCGGAGTGACCACGCCGCCCGAGAGCGACAGGTACTTGGCGCGCATCGCGGCGGGAGGATTATAGACCTCCATCGAGAACGCGAACGACGCCAGGATGCCCGCCGCCACGAACTGGCTGGCGAGATCCGTGATCCACTTCCGCGCGCCCTCCGTCATGGCCGGCGACACGGAGTCAATAACTTCCCAATCCCCCTCCGCGCCAACCTCGCCCAGGTGGTCCGTTACGGTCGCGCGGATACTGTTGATCCACGCGGGGCCATACAGCCCGAGGGTCGCGTTTGCGCTGTTCGCCACCGTGTCCGTGTCGATCCGGTTGGTGGCCCACACCTCGACCGCGCCTCCAACGTCCTGCGCGCCGCCTTCCAGACCAGCCGCCAGGATTGCCGCCTGAATCTCTGCCGCCACCTCCGCGGCAGTCCTGGCCGCGCCAGCCGTGAGAGTCACCGGCACCACGGTCCCGCCCTCGCCGCCGATGGTGAACTGCAGCGCGTCGTTGGTCGCCGCCGTGATTGCAAACGGTTCCGTGGTCGCGCCCAGGAGACGCGCGAGGCCATCCGGCACCGCCAGGCCGGGGAAGGACCAGGACGGAGCCTTGGACTGGATGCGGAGGGTGGTGCTGGTCCCGTAGTTATCGTCGGCCCAGACGCCAGAGAACTGGTTGATCAGCACGCGCAGTCCGCTGACGATATCCTGCAAGGACTCGCCCTCCAGGATGGTGTGGTTCATCGTCGTTCCGGACACGGTGATCGAGACGACCTCGTTGGCCTGCGGCGCGGCAATCCCCTCGCCCAACGCATACTCGATGGTGGCGTACGGATAGGTCGCTGCCACGCGCCGCCGCTTGTTGTTCCAGAAGACGCCCATGTACACGTCGGCGTGGCCGTTGAACCCGAGCTTCTGGAGATGCCACAGGTGCCAAGCCGGGGGCTTCTTGTACCCGTGGTCAGTGTCGAAGTCGATGGCCAACGACACGTCTGGATACTCCTTCTGCGGGTCCGTTACGTCCTGTGGCACCAAGGGCCAGAGGTAATCGAAGTAAAAGTAGTACCCGGTGCTGTCGGCGTTCTTATCGAACAGGGCGGTTAGGACGACGGTGTGGTTTCCGGCCGGAACCGCCGACGCGATCTTCACGTTCGCCGTGGTGCCGCCGTACTCCACGAGGTAGAGATCGATGGGCGACTCGGCGGGCGCCACGCCGTCCACCGTGACGGCGACCTTGCCGCAGTCCGTGTTCAGGAACGTGCCGAGGTAGAGATCGTGCTCGTCCGTGGCAGAGTACTGGATCGTGACCGCGCGCACGTCCGCGATACCGTTCGGGCCGGTGCGTTTCGCGTGTCCCTTGCTCCACCACTGCGAGGGCCAGCCAACCGTGCCGTACTTGTAATCCTCCCAAAAGCCGGTGTACTTGCACCGCGCGTCGGACTCCTCGATCCGCTCCGAATCGCCGCCCACCTTGAGGCTGGCATCGCCGGTGACCGCGATGTTGGAGATGGTGACGCCCCACTCCACGTCGGACTGGAAGCCGGAGATCGGCGGGAGCTTCTTCATCCGGGTGCCCGCCAGCCAGGAGCCAGGCGTCGAGGACTCGTACCCACGCTGGACCACGATGCTGGTCGCGCCGCCAGCCACGAGCAGCACGCGCTCCTCGCTCGTGGCGTCCCCGATGAAGTACCGCCCGCCCGTCAGTCCAGCCCCGTTGTCCACGCTCCAGGTGGTGTCGCCCGGTCCCACGCCTGCGGTCAGGAAGCACCCGTCGTCCAACGCCTGTTCCACGATCTCGAATCGCGGCGCGAAGACCATGTACATCTTCCGGCAGTCCGCGGCAGAGAACATCGCTGCGCTCTTGTCGGTGAGGAACCCCAGCGGGAGGCTGATGTGATACTTGGTGTCGTTGTCGCCGCCAGAGAACCGGATGCTGCGGTTGTCGCCAAAAGGTGACGCCCTGCTCCCCGTCGCCCTCATGGAACGACCGGACGGTGATGATCTCTCCGTTGCCCAACTTGCCCATGACCTGCGCGGGCGGCGGGCTGGTCTTGAACGCGATGGTCAGCGTATTGCCGGAGGCCGTCGCCTCGATGACACTGGACTGGTCCGGGCCAACGACGAAGACGTACTTGCCGCCGCCGTTGATCGTGTCCGCGAGATCCTTCACCGCATCCTTTGCGGCGGCGAGTTTGTGAACGTGGTACTGGGGTCCGCTGCCCACGTACACTCCGGGCGGGAAACCGATGGCGTCCATCGCGGTCCCGCCCCACGGGATGATCTCGCCCGAGCCAACCGGCTTCGTGGACGTGATCCGCACGCAGCCGTCCACGGTGTCCACAACCGCCTCCGCGCCCGCTGCGCTGATCGCAACGCCGATGTCTGCGGCGACCTGATCGGCGGTCTGTGCCGCGCCGGGAGTCAGTGGCAGAGTGATGCTTACACCGTCGATGACCAACACGAGGGTGTCGTTCATCGCCGCCACGATGTTGAACGGTCCCGGCGTGTACGACCGGCAGATGCTCGGGCCACCGTGCGGCAGCGTGTTGTCGAAAGTGACGGTGACGCCGGAGACGGCGGTAACGTGGCAAATCTCCTCCAACTGGTACGGCGGGTCGTACGTGAAGTAAACCGTGTCCCCGACCTTCAACTCCAACCCGCCGGTCACCGGGTCGAGATCGGAGGGCCACAGATCGATGGTGCCGTTCGGCGCAGAGATCGACTTCGGCAGGTTGTAGAGCTTCCCCCACGGAACGCAGTTGTACTGCGTGTCGCGGAAGATCAGGACGATGTGGTCGAAGCCCAACTCTGCCCGCGTGCCCGACGCCTCGACGCTCACGCTGGCGGGCGTCTCGCCTCCAGACACCACAGTGGCGTACGAGAGGAGTTTCACTTCGTGGATCTCACCAGGCCCGCCCTGGCCGCACACGAACGTCATGGCGTCCCAGGAGACGGAGGGGTACTTGGCGGCGTCCAGCCGCATCGCGCCATCGAGCGCGTGGTCGTAATCAATATCGAACTCCAGCGTCAGGCCGGAGAGGTCCGTACGCGGCAGGTGCTTCTGGCGCAGGTGATTGAAGAAGTCATAGGCGTTGTAGAAGCCCAGGACAGCGAAGTCTTCGGCGGCTTGGAAGATGCCGGAGACGGACACACCTGTCGCGGACGCGTCGTGGATCGTGGTCGTCGCGCCCCGCCCGGTGAAGCCCTGCAACTGGAAGTTGCGGCGGGGATCGAAGATGCGAAGGGTTTCTGCAGCCATCTAGATGCTCACGCGCATCGGCACGTCGGGTGATTTGAGGTACAGGGGCGTTGCGGGCGGCCACCGGTTGAATGATCGGTATAGATGCTCAGATCGAGTTGTGAGCCGCCGACCTGCGAATCAGGATTGCCGAACCGACTATACCCGCAAAGAACGACGCCATAAAGATGCCGAGTTTTGCCATAGTCAGCAATTGCTCGTCGGCAAATGCCAGTCCTGCCACGAAAAGGGACATCGTAAAGCCGATGCCGCCAAGCCAGCCAGCCCCGTGAATCTGGCGCCAGCTAACTCCTGTCGGCAGTGAAGCAATCCCAGACCGGACCGCGAGCCAGGAAGCCAACGTGATGCCGATAGGCTTACCGATGAGTAGTCCCAAGACTACTCCGAGAGTCAACGGTTCGGCAAAAGTCTCGCCAAAGTTCCCGGTGAGTGGTACCCCGGCATTCGCCAAGGCAAAAACAGGCATGACCAGGAACGTTACCCAGTTGTGGAGAGCATTCTCCATTCGATGCAGTGGCGGCTGCACGCGCTCGCATGCGCTCTCCAGGGATTCAATGGCGGCCTGCTGCTCTTCATCTGTCATGACACTCACCTCGGTTTTGGCCGTTCGCTCGAAGTAGTCGAGAACAGCACGCCCATGCCGGAGAAACTCACGCGGCTGGAGCGTGGTCCGTGCAGGGATAGTGAGAGCTAAGGCAACACCCGCAATTGTGGCGTGAATGCCGGATTGGAGTACTGCGAGCCAAAGAAGCGCCCCCAACAGCGCGTACGGGAGCGGATGACGAACCCCGAGCCGGTTTGCGGCCAGAAGGACTGCAATGAGAACAGCGCCGAGTCCAAGCGCGCCCCCGTCAAGTTCCGCCGTGTAGAAGACGGCAATGACCAGAACGGCCGCGATGTCGTCCACGATGGCAAGGGCCGTTAAGAATACCTTCAAGCCTAACGGCACGCGCTCACCCAAGAGCGCCATCACACCAAGCGCAAAGGCGATGTCCGTCGCCATCGGGATGCCCCAGCCCGGAGCGCCCTTCCCGCCAGCGTTCAGCGCTGAGTAGAGTAGGGCTGGAACGACGACGCCACCGAACGCCGCCAAAATCGGCAACGCCGCTTGGCGGAACGAGGCAAGCTCGCCGACCAGCACCTCGCGCTTAATCTCCAAGCCCACGACAAAAAAGAAGACCACCATCAGGAGGTCATTGACCCAGAAGTGGAGGTCGTGGCTGAGTGCGCGTCCTGCAAGACTCACCGTGAAGTTCGTGTGCCACAGGTTCTTGTAGCTCTCAGCCCACGGCGAGTTCGCCCAGATTAGCGCAATTACCGTGCAAAGAAGCAGCAGAATGCCGCCCGAGGTCTTGTGGGCGGCAAATGCCAGGAACGGACGAAAGATGCTGATTTTCGGTGCAGGAGGGATTTCTAAAGGGGAACTCATAGCATGGGGTTCATTCCTCACTTCTTCGCCACAAAGCACGCCCTCCCCGGGCCGAGATCACGGCGGAGATCCTCATCACGATCGGAGCGATGGCACACTTGTTCCGCGAATCCTGACCGGTCCAAAGCGTTGAGGACCTCCTCGGGTGTGTGACACCGGGTGAGAAATACCACGTCGGTTCGCTCCCACGTACCGTTTCTGTCGAATCTCGTAATGAGCGTCCTCCCCAGCCGCTCACGCTCATCGTAGGAGCCGCGGACAAAGCATGCCTCATCATCCTCGACAATAGAACAGCTTCGCTGCCATTCAGTCTTGTATGCCTCTTCCAGACTAAGGTCGAAAACCATGACGCCACCGGGCCGTAATGCAGCATGAACGTTGGAGAACACGCGCTGTAGATCCTCAGGATTGAGCATATAGCTTAGACTGTCGAAGGTACAAATGGCGGCGTCGTACTCGGGCGGAAGATCAAAGGTCCGGGCATCGGCAAGCAGAAACTCAGCTTTCGGCACCTCCTGGATGGCATAGCGCAACATCTCTTCCGACGCGTCCATGCCGGTTACCGCAAAGCCGCGACGTACCAGGTCTTGTGCCACTGTCCCGGTTCCGCAGCAGATGTCGAGAATACGAGAACCCGGTGCCAAACGCGTAAGAAGCAGACGCCCGAGCATGGCCAGCAGACCCGCATGGTAATGAGCACACCAGTGCCTCCGATAGAACGTGGCAATCGGGTTGTAATCAGGCCTGCCCTTAGTACTCGGTTCTGCGAGGATACCCATCGAAAAGCCTCCGTAAACTATTGAAGCAGAAGGCAGAGTAGCGGGTTGGAAAATCGAGATCTGCTGCTGCGAATTCCCGGATCTGGCATTGCCGGCATGGAAGGAGCGACCGCCGAAAAGCACCGCCCCGATTCCGTTTCCACCGCTGTTCAAGTCTGAATCACGACGGTAACGAAAGAAGTTGAGGGCCGCAAGCAATGACGCGGGGTTCCTTCGTTATTTTCGTTTGTTTCGTAACGAGAGTTTCGCTATGAGGGACTATTTGGAGATCGCTCGGCGGGTGATGCGGGAACGAGGCGGATCGCAGGAGCCGGAACCGACGGAACCGCTGGAATCGGTCCTCAAGGGGAAGGCCATCGAACTCTATCAAGCGAACGGCGATCGGCTCTTCATCGTGGCTGACGAGGACGACGCTCGGCTGCTAAGCGAATTGCGCGGCACGATCTACACGGCGACTGAGGTGCGTTGGGTGGTCTCAATAGCTGACCCGAGTACGGTCGCCGAGATTCATCGCTGGAAACGCGCGTTCAACGCGACCGTATCCGAAGTCGTCCGTCACAGCCCGAACGCGGGCGGTGCATCATTCAAGCAGCCAAATGAGAACGGGTAAAGAAAGATGCGAGCAGCAATCTACACGCGCGTAAGTAAGCCCACCAAGAGCTGGCATGGCGACGTACACTCCTTTGACCAGCGCCCCGAAGTTCAGGAACAGCCCCTCCGACGATTGGCGGAGTATCGGGGCTGGACCATCACAAGGGTGTACACCGACCGGGTCAGCGGCAGCAAGGAAAGCCGACCAGGTCTTGATGAGCTGTTGGCCGACGCGTCTCGGAGCCGGTTCGACGTCCTCATGGTGTGGAGGTTCGACCGGCTCAGCAGGAGCGCGGTTCACTTCCTGCAGACCGTTGAACGGCTACGCTCGCTCGGGGTGGATTTCGTCAGCCACGAGCAGGCGTTGGACACGACGACAGCCATGGGCAAGTTCACTCTCACAATGTTTGCGGCGCTCGCCGAGCTCGAGCGATCCGTCATCCGAGAACGCATTCAGGCCGGCATAGATTACGCTCGGTCTCACGGCACTAAGTCGGGAAAACCGTTGGGCCGGCCCCTCGCCTTGTTTCGGCGCGACCAAGTCGCCGAGCTCCGGCGCGATGGTCACAGTTGGGCCCAGATCGCAAAGACACTCCACACCAGTGCGAGTACCGTCCGCCGAGTCCTGACCACGGCGGACCGGTCGCCGAACGGTTCGCAGCCCTTGCCAAAAAGCCCGGGAGCTATCTGAGCAAATGAGCCAAGGAAACAAAGAAAATTTGGACTCGTCCGAGGGCCTGCCAGAATCTGATGAATTTGGCAAGGCCAGCGGAGAGTTGAGGGGTGAAGGCAAAGAGGGGCAACAGGAAGATGTCACCGCTAAACATCGCACGTTTAAGCAACGGAATAGTACAGGTGCCGAGAAGAAACGAAAAGAGGTCCCGAGCCGGAATCCAACCGACAACTTCGCTGCGGACGTGAAGGCCGCCGCCGATACTCTGCTCGCAAAACACGCGGCCCGATTCAACAGAGCACCGAAGCGGACGAAGAGGAGAGCCTTGGCGCTGCTCAGCTTCTACCTGCCGCCGCTACCTAAGCGGCCGGGCAGGCGCCCCAACCAACGCATCACGATGGCTACTCACATGTACTTGAAACAAGTGAGGGAAGTGCAACAAGGCAGGCTCGCTAACGATAATTGGCCCGCCATCGCGAAGGCCTGCCACCCCGGATTCTCGAAGATCGCAACGGCGCGCACGCGGGCTCGGGTTATCAAGAATCTCAAAGACGCCGTTAAGGCTCGCCTCAATCGCCAAAGCTAATCAAGACGGAATGCGCCAAGCTCCTAAGCCGGTGCACGTGGACTAACCTCATCGGCGCGATGCTACGGTATTGGCAACGCTTTTAGGAGCGACCTACTCGTCATCCTCGTTATCCTCGTCTTCTTCGTCGTCATCTTCTTCGTCGTCCTCGTCCGTTGCGATTCCGGCGATATCGTCCAACTTCGCCTCCAACTGTTCGATGTAGTCGTTCGCCTCATCGAGTTCCGCTTGCAGGTCATGCTTTGATTTTGTTCTCCGCCCGGCCATGGTTGTCCTCGTTTTCATCGGGTTATTGATGAGCTCCGCCCCCTTATGGGCTGCGTAGTCCTGAGCGGACATGGACTCGAACTCTTCAGCCGCTTCGTCATTGCCGATGCGACGGAGGAATTCAACTGCTTTTTGTCGTTTCGTCTCCGCTTCGTCCAGGGTTAAGGACCTCATGCTCTAGAGCCTACGGCGTTCGTCGTTGCTACGAAAAGGGGACGGATAAATGTCGCGCGACAATCCGACATTCCAATCTGTCGCGTTTGCAGGTGAAATGGAGCGTCCACGCCCGTTGACCGGAACCCAACTCGGCGTGAACGGGATGCACCGCCGGGTACAATAGCCGGGCTCGCCAAGCGCCTGATCGTCGGGAATCTTTTCCCATGACGTTTTCGGGCTTCCTAAGTGAAGAATAGGGCAGTAAACCCGGCGCGAACGGCTTGTGACAGCAATTTCGCCGAGGTTCCCGGATGCACTATAGTATAGTACTGTACAATCCGGCCTCCATAAATCGGTTCCCGCATATCCCGCGAAACGCTTGGAACCGGGGGAACATCCCGTCAGGTTGTCCGAAATCAGGCGTTGAACTCGTCCGGAGCGGCCTCGTGTTGCGAAGGAAATTCCGAGCTGCTCGCGGCTTCCGCCGCCGTGGTGGTCGTTGTCAATCCCCCGGCACGTTCAAGGTTGAGGAGCGTGCGGCGAGGTTCCTGTCCTTGCGTCGATTGGCCAGCGGAAAGGGTCAATGTACGATAACGCGGTTTCACGATCACAACCGGTCCTGCCGGACGAACGGCACGGATTGCGAGTGTCGGTGGTTCAACAACAGCGTGCGATCACTTGGATGGTGATACACGAGCCTCGTGGCTTTGCACGAGCGGAGAGATTCGCGTGCGAGGCGAAAACGTTCCGCGTTTCCGGACGGAATTTCACGATCGCGCAGAGAGCAACCCGGCCCTGCAATCACGGTGATCTTAAATCCATTTTGAGACGACTCTTGAGACGCTGACGATCTTGATTTCAGGCCCGGCTAATTTTGTCCGAACTTACGCATTCTGAAACATTGACTGGCCTTATACTGGATCGAAACGGTGCAGGCCTTTGGAGTTCACTGGTGTCCGATGAAATAGAATGAGCCAGCGAGGCCGGTCAGACACAGAATCGTTCCGATAATTCCAAGGGGATGGAGCATCTCTGACAGAGTGCGCGCGGGCCGTTTCTCGCAGAAGCATAGCCAGAAACCTGCGACGAAGATGATCCGCATCAAGCAAAGCGGTTCCACTACACGAATGCATCCCGGCACCAAGGAGACGACAAGTAAAAGGCCTCCGATGCGGTTGGTGTGTAATCGGCCTTCACTGGTCTCGAAAAACTTCATGTCGGAATCGCCTGCAGCTGCCGCTTCGGTCACGCTAGCCGTCCGAGCCATTTTAATCTAAACCAGTTGTGTCATTCTCTGGCGCAGAGAGAGAGAGTGCAACGGGAGCGTAAACACAATCGGCCAATTTTGTTCAAAAATCATGGGGCGAAAAGGACCTCTAGGCAACGTGGCTTACCCCGCATTGACGAGTAACGACCCGCTGATTTGGCTCCGAACGGTTTGTTCTGGGGTTAGTGGTTGGCAAGTCCTGGGATGTGGTTTTATACCGGCCAATCGGCCGCCCGAACGACGTGAGTCGGCTTAACTGCCCATATGCGGCGCTAGAATATTGGCGTGGCCATCCTGCGAAATACTGGCTCGATATTGATTGTCGCGTTGCCGTCGCGCTATTTGGATCTACCGGAATTGAGAAGATCAACTTCAAGAATTTCGTCTACCCACTGGCTGAGGATTCGGCTGATGATGCGGCACCGGCCAATTCGCCTTGGAGGTGGTTTTCAGGAGAAGCTAAATCAACGGTCCGTCTCGTTAACGGTCGTCATGACTTCACATCGCCCGACGGTCATTCGGACGGATACCTTCTTTATTGGTCGGTGACTTATGGCGATCTCAACGGCGATGGTGAGGACGAAGCAGCGGTTGACCTTCTTCGTGGTACGGGAGGGACCAAGAACTGGCATTACCTGTACGTGTTCTCCCTCGCCAATGGATCGCCGAGGCTCGTTGGAACGCTGATGAGTGGATCCCGAGCGGATGGCGGGTTAGTTAGCGTCAAGATCGTGCGCGGCATACTATCACTCGATTTCCAAGATGCGGACCGCAGGGAGGGCGATTGCTGTTCCCGAGGCATCATCCGAGTGCGATATCGCATTCAGGAGGGCCGAAAATTGTCCGGCGTCAATTACTTTTCCCGATCAACGACAACTATTTTTCCCTATCGATGACAATTACAAGCTTTACGAACTGACTTCGCCCACCTACACTGTGTCTGACCGGGGCGGAGGGTAAGGCTCTGCAGGGATGCAACCTGAGCGCCGACTCCGGGGCCAGACCAGGGCGGGAGGCGGCGTTAGCCGCCGGCCCGCCGGTTTTGATTTTGCTTGGACAGCCTGGGATGGCAGAATCGCGGTAAATCCCGGAGGTCTGGAGGCGGAGCCTCCAGTTCCACAATGCGCTTTGCCTTTTGTCTTCCGCCATCATTGTTCGTCCGCCTTTTTCTTCTTCGCCTGTTCCATTCGATAGCTGGGAATGTTCAGTTCCAGGATCACGCTGTGATGGACGAGGCGGTCAATCGCCGCCGCCGTCGTCATAGGGTCCTTGAAAATCGCCTCCCATTTGGAGAACGGGAGGTTCGAAGAGATCAGCACGCTGCCGCGTTCGTAACGTTCCGCCAACAGCGTGAATAGCACCTCCATCTCGTCGCGGCTTTGCTGCACATATCCCAGATCGTCGATGACGAGCGCCTCGTAGTACGCCAATTTGCGAATCGCGCGGCTCAGCCGTAGTTCGTTCTTGGCCAGCAGGAGATCCTGCACCAAACGGGTGCATGTGGTGAAAGCTGCCCGGCGTCCGGCGCGAATCAGTTCCTGAGCCAGAGCAGCTAGCAGATGCGTCTTGCCGCTCCCAGGATTCCCGAACGCCAGTACATTTTCCTTGCGGTCGAGAAAGGTGCCGTCCTGAAGCGTCTTCACCTGGCGGGCGGCTTTCGGTGGAAGGCGCTTCAGGTCGAAGTTCTCCAGGGTCTTTTCCAATGGCAACTTGGACTCCTGCAACAGGCGCTCTGTGCGGTGCTGGCGCCGCTCCTGGCATTCCAACTCGATCAACTCGAACAGATATCGCTCGTAGCTGAGCGTTTCGCTTTCCGCATGCCGCGCCTTTTCCTCGAAGCACCGCCGGACCGCCGGCAGGTGCAGATCGCGGAGGTGGTCGGTCAACTGAGCCTTGAAGTCGGGGGCGCTCATTGCCGTACCTCCGGTTCGTCGCCCAGCAGTTCATCAAAGCTCGCCAGGGACACCTCGGCGACCTCGATGCTGGTTGCCGGTGGAATCGCTCGGTTCTCGTTCAGAAGGACGAGGATCGCTTCCGAGTTCAGCTTTCCCTCACCCATCTCACCCTGCTCCAGCACACAGCGCAAGGCCTCATCCACCCGCGCCTCCCCTTCCTTTGCCGCCAGCTCCAAAATCTCCAGATATCGCTTGTTCGCTCGTAGTGGCACGGTCTCGCGCAGCGCATCCCACGCCATACGGAAGCGGCTGGTGGGGAACAACTCCTCGCGATAGCGGTAGTTTTCAAACGCGCCCGGTTTCCGTACCAGCCAATCAATAATGTGCCGGTAGTCGACTCGATGTTTGCCGCGGCCCCGCAACCGCGGCAGGTGTTCCACTTTCCGGCCCGCGTACCAGACTTCGATGGTTTCCGCGCCCAGCCGAGCTTCGACCTTCTCCCCGATCAGACGGCTGTGCACCGAATAGACATTCCGGTCGACATAGATCAGGCTGCCCGAGTCCACCTTCACACGCTCGCGCTGGACGTTCTCCAATCGCCCTGCCGGCAGTTTCTGCAGATACTGCATCTCGACGCGCAGTCGGTCGCGACGCCCGGCATTCAGTTGCGCCAGCAGCAAAACAAGGAAGTCTTTGTATTCGTTCGTGGAACCGAAGTCGCAGCTATTTCGGAGCATCAGCGCCTGGCTGACGGCACGCTTCAGCCGGTAGTGCCGTTGTTCCACGTCGCCGTTTTCATTCGGTTTGCCAGTCTGAATCTTCTGCCCCGCCATCCGGTAATGGCGCATCAGTGATGCGTAGCGCGTCGTGAACTCACGCTCTTCGCTGGCGTTGTTGACCGCCAACGACATCCGGTCGGTCCGGTGTTCCAACGGCACGGCGCCCAGTTCCCAAAGCGCGTTCTGCAATCCGTCGCTCAGGCTTTCAAAGCTCTCCGAGTAACACAGCGTGACCGCTTCCCAGTTGGAATACGTCAACACGAAGTGGTACAGCATGTGCGGAAAACTCTGCGCGCCAATGGTGATGCCCAACTCGTTCATGCGGGTGAAGTCGGACTGCCCAAGCCTTCCCGCCACGTGCTGCTGTGCGAAGAACACCTCCCGCTCAGGCCCATCGGTCGCGCGCCACCGCTTCAGCCGCCGCTGTAGCGTGCGCACCTGGCCATCGGCAAACTGGCCCGGATATTTCCGCTGCAACGCTTCCATCAGCGTCTTTGCTTCCAGACCCGGGTTGGTCGCGACCAGTTCACGCACCTCCTCCCACACCTTGGTGAACGGATCGGAGCGTGTTCGCCATGTCCGATCCTTTTTTCTCTCATTAGGCAAGCGCGGATCGCGCAGGTAATCCCGCGCAGTCTTCGGGTCCATGCCCGCTTTCGCCGCTGCCAGTTCCTGATTCTTCTCTGTTTTCGACAACCTCTTGAACCTCCTGACCTGTGCGTCAGTGACCATCAAAAGCGCTCCACAGCGCTCCCTCAATGGTCGTTAAGTAGTTGTCGTCGTCCGGGAATTCTAATTGTCGTTGGCCGGGAGTTTTAATTGTCGTTGGCCGGGAGTTTTAATTGTCGCCGATCACCAAGTGAATGATAGAGAGCGATTTCGAGGACGGGGAAGGTACGGAAACCGTAGGACTTTCTCATAGTCACTTTGGCCTTGTTGTTGAGGCCCTCGACAATGCCGCTGGAAAACTGCTTGTGGGCGTGAAAGTAGTTGAGGATGAGCGGGCGGTGCTGGCGAAGAGATCGGTCAATCTTCTTGAATGGCTCGATGCGGGAACGCATGACTTGGTGGCACCATTCATCCAGGAATTTGCCCGCCCAACTCGGTGAATCGTAGTCCCAGAGTTGCTGAAAATCTTCCTTGAGAAGGTAGGCGCGAACGGTTTTGAGGTTGTAGCGGAGCAGATCTCGCAGACGGACACGCTGTTTTCCAGTGAGGTTCTGCTTTCGTTTGAGCAGGCGCCAGCGAGACTTCTTGAGGACCGGTTGGTAACCGTCATGATGCATGCGACGCGATTCACCGGCACGGACATCATCGAGGGCTTCGTTCATCTTGGCCACAATGTGGAAGCGATCGAGGATATGCAAAGTCTGGGAGCACTTCTGGCTGATGACTTTCAAGTAGGGCTGCCACATGTCCGAGCAGACAAACTCAATCTGGCTGGCCAACTCGGTTCCGATCAGGGCAAAGAATTTCTGAAAGGATTCGATGGTCCGTTCGCGTCCGATCCACAGCAACCGGACCATGTGGCGATCGATCTGGTACACCAGGGTGAGATACTTGTGACCTTTGGCGTATTGAATTTCATCCACACCAATGGCTTGGATGGGCGCCAGTGTGCGATTCGCCAGACCCCAGCGAACAACGTACTCCACGGCATCGTGAACGTGGTCCCAGGAAGTATGGAAGGCTTCGGCTACCTCTTTCCAGGAAAGCTTACGGGCCCCAGCGGGCCAGAACCAACATATAGGCTTTGGTCAACTGGTGTTTGCCGTCGCCCCAAGGAACTTCTTCGACGATCACGGCATCACAGCGGCGGCAATGGACACGGCGCATGCGATACAGAAAGAACACCATAAATCCCCACAGCGGGATAAATTCAAAGCGGCGTTCGGGGAGTTGATCGTAGGCGGGGGCGGTCTGATGACAACCCGAACAGATGGCCGCCGAGCGCTGTCGTGGCCGCACCGTCACCTCGATGCTCTGGCGGTCCGGACTGAAACGTGCCTGCTGATACACGAATCCTCGAAAATGATGGCAGGCATTTAGAATTGTGATCAGATCCATGGCGAAACGGAAGACGACAACGAAAACTTCCACCATAAACCGCACCACAGCCTCTCTGCATCCCGACCTTTCCAGCTACGTCCACGATCTGCAGCAATGGCCGCGTTCCTGGATGGGGTGGGAGAAAGATCTACCGCCAGGAGAAGCACTGATCGCAAGCTTCCGGCCGTTCCTGGAACAACTCGTGGCTTATGGATTGTCGCGAAAGACCATTCGTAAGCACGCCGACAACCTGTGGCTTCTGGGAGAGATCATCCGCGACCTGAACGAATCACCATCTCTGAGGAAGGTCCCGGTGGAACGCCTGCTCTCAAATGTCCTTCAGGACGCCGGCGGACCGCTCATCCACAACTACCATTCCGAGGACCAACAGCAGTCCTTCGATTCTACCTGCCGCAGGCTTCGCCGCTTCCTCCGCCAACGCCAGTCATGATCTCTCCCCACCACCCACAAATTCCTCCGACGAGGCATCAAAAAGGGCTTCTCAAGTTCGTTCCTGAAGACGTTGTTACTCCATCTACGGGGAGTGTTCCGCCACGCCAGAAGGAAAAGGATAATCGCAGAAGATCCCACAGAAAAACTAAAGGTCCGATCGAAGAAGCGCCCGTGTGAGCGCGCACTCAATATAGCCGAGTGTCAGCGGCTGCTGAGTGTTGTTGTCGGCCGCGATCACCTGATTTTACGGATGTTCATCCAGTTAGGCCTTCGTCCCGAGGAACTGTTTGCGCTTCGCCGCAACGATCTGGTGGCCGATCAACTACGGATCGACGAAGCATTGGTGGAGGGGAGGTCGGCGCCGCTGAAGACCTATGCCTCAGATGGGTTCGTTTACGTTCCGCCGGATCTATCGACTGAGCTGACGTAATGGATCGACTGCACTGAGGGCGGGCCGACGGACTGGCTGTTTCGCCCCGCGCGCGGCGCCCAGCGGAGCCGCATCGGAGCCATAAATCCGGCGAACTATAGAAACCGGATTCTCCGTCCGACAGCCATTCGCGCGAAGGTCGGAATCCGCGACACCGGGAAACGCGATGTGAACGGGAAGCCAGTTTTCACGACAGATGTCACTTTTCAGGCTCTGCGCCGCACGTGCGCGACGTTGTTTGGGGATCGAGCGAAGGATCCCAAGAGCACGCAGGCGCAGCTTCGGCACGCCGACCCGACGATCACCCTCAAGCACTATCAGAAAGCTGTCCCTGAGAGTGTACGGGCGGCGGCGATTGCGTTCGAAGCAGATCTTAACGCCGCCCAAGCGGCTGGCAAAAGAATGTTGCAGTAAAGCGGAACGTGATCGATTCTGAACAGGATCTGAACAGGTTTCGTTTCGAGGGCTTTTTCTAAATGATTGATTTCTATGGTGCGCCCGGCACGACTCGAACGTGCGACCTTTTGGTTCGTAGCCAAACGCTCTATCCAACTGAGCTACGGGCGCAAGGTGGGTACGAATCCAGCCTACCACAGCCGAGTCGAACACCGCTTAATTTAACCCCTCGCCTCGGCCTACTTCAATCTCACCGGATGTCGGAAAACGGAAGCGGCGACACCAGAAAATTCGAGATGTTCGATACGATCTCCGCATCCGCCCAACCCGGCGTGTCGCGCATCTTCTTCCAGTCCGGGTCCGAACCGAACGCTCGCCACGCCTGCTCACGCGCGGCCAGATCGTCATACCCGAGCATGTACACCAGATTCGGCATCTTCGGCCCGACCATCATTTCTCCGAAGAACACCGGAGTCATGCCCAGCTTGCGAAAAATCGCGATCTCTCCGCTGTTGAACATGTTGATCTTCCGCGCGAGCGTGCTCGAGTTGTTCGATTCGTACATGCGAACCTCGAAAATTCGCGCGGCTCGCTTGCCTTCCCCTTGCGGCGGCACCTCGACCCGCGGCGCGCTTTCGAAAGCCCGTAACAGCACCCGGTCGCTGCGCTCATAGCTCAGCCCGGGCTGCGCATTAAACGCTTCGAGTGACTTGCGAAACGCGGCATCCCCCGCAATCTTCGCCCCCACTTGCTCCATCGCGGCGAGCGATCGATACGATGTCAGCACCATCAGGAATGGGCTATCGGGCGCAACCGAACTCCCGAAAACGCCCACCGGCCCGGCACCGGCGCGCTTCGCCGTTGGAACCACCGATTTCTCCAGGAATTCCGCCACCCGCTGCCGCTGATTCTCGGGCGTGTTTCGCAGGCGGAAATAGCGAATATCCAAAATGTCCCGTTCACCTGAAGCCGCGGCGGACGAAACTCCGCTTGAAGCGGCCGCCATCGCGGTCGCTGGTAGGAAGGCTCTGCGTGTCATCAGAAACGAATCGTATCACTACGCCGCCTGTTGCGGCAGCGACCCGAAACGCCGCTCGCGGTTTCTGAAGTCCTCCAGCGCGGCCTCGAGTTCCGCGGCGCCGAAATCGGGCCATAAACATGGAGTGAAGTACAACTCCGCGTAGGCCGACTCCCACAGCA
This sequence comes from uncultured Acidobacteriota bacterium, assembly GCA_963720745.1. Lineage (GTDB taxonomy): Bacteria > Acidobacteriota > Terriglobia > Bryobacterales > Bryobacteraceae > TMP-7. The sequence goes on along the minus strand of CAVRGO010000003.1, from coordinate 324,342 downwards.
GAAAATCGCTGAGGCGCCGCTCGCCACCCGTGCGAATCAGCAGATCGACCTCGGGTCCCAGAGCCTTCGAGATCCGATCCCGTGAAAGCTCCTGACCCGCGGCGGCTGCATTGAGAATCGCGTCTCTCGATGAATAATCGATAGCGAGCCTCACCTCCAGCGTTCGTCCGCACGCGGTTTCACGCTCCGTCCGCTCGATCGCCAACCGTACCGATGCGCTCAGCCGGTCCCGGCGCCCGATCGCCCGGATGCGGACTCCGTTCACGATGCAGTTGTCCCGCTCCTCATACAGGTAGGCCTCGAGGAGCCGCATCAGTTCCTCCACTTCGTCTTTGGGCCGCTTCCAGTTATCAGTCGAGAATGCATAGAGCGTCAGAACGCTGACCCCCATTTCCGGAGCCGCTTCCACCGTCCGGCGGATCGCTTCGATGCCGGCCGTGTGACCCGCCGTCCGCGGCAAACCACGGGCTTCAGCCCATCGGCCATTCCCATCCATAATGATGGCGACGTGTAAACGTATTGTACTTTGCTCCATAAAGCAAATCCCTGCAAAAAAGCTCCTCAGCGCGAGGGCCTTCTTATCTCCCGCGCATTGCTTGAATCAAAGCTTCCATGTGGTCGAGGTAGCGCTCCAACGCTTGCCGCCCGAGCGCCGTCAGCCGGTACTCGGTCTTCGGCATGCGGCCCTCGAACATCTTGGTGCAAGAAATGTAGTCCGCATCCTCGAGCTTTCTGGCGTGCACGCTCAAGTTCCCATCCGTCGTCTTGAGCAGTTTCTTCAGATCGTTGAACGTCAACGATTCGTTGGCAGCCAAGGCGCTCACAATCCCCAGACGGATTCGTTCGTGAATCAGACGGTCGAGTTCAGGAAGCGCATTCGCAGCCACCACCGTCGGACGATGACTCGATGCCGGCGCCGCGACAGCCCGTTCGGTTCGTGCATTCGCTGTTCCAGTTTGTCTAGCCACCGTACCTCCTCGCGATTACCGCACCGAACACGATGTGCAGTCCGCCGAAACCCGCCCCCAACAGGACATCGCTCCACCCGACCGGCGCAAAAACAGCCAGAGCGCCTTCAAACATGAAGCACAGGCCCATCACCGGGACAGCCGGAACAGAGAAGGTCCCGCCGGTTATCACTCCGGTGCCGTACAGCAGCAGCCACACGCCGGGTAAGGCGCTGATCAGACCCGCGCGATAAAATCCCGCCGTCAGCAGCGCGCCCGCTAACATTGGTGGCGTAAATCCGAACAGGAACTTCCGGGCGGGCGTTGAAGAAAGCGGCAAATGGACGGCGCGCGCCTTGCGGTGCATCGCAAACAAACCAATCGCAAATGCGACCGCGCCCTCAACGAGCCACGTGACCAGCCAAAAATCGACCGTCCGGCATTGCGATGCAATCAAGGCCGCTGCGATTGCGGTGGTCCCCATCGCAACGCCTCCCCATCCGGGAACAGCTGTGAAGGATCCGGCGCGTTCCATTGTCCGCCGGATGAACCGAAGATCGTCCAGCGCATGCAGGTGGATTCCCACCGGACCGGAACGCCGCTCGCCTATGGGCGCTATGCCGAGCATATGAATCGAGTCTAACCGGAGTGGCGGAGTTTGGCAAGTACTTTTAGATACAAAGCATACCCTTGGCGGCCAATGTCGTATTTCGGTGCTACTTTCGAAACGGGGAACCTGTTTCACGCATCCCAGACTTTTAGGAAACTTCATGAAAACAATAGCCCCTCTAGTCCTGTTCTCGTCACTGTTGCTGCCCGGAGCCGCATTCGGCCAAGTCGCGGAGGTTTGGTTTGGCGGTGGAGAATCGATCATTTCGAACAAAGGGATCGGTTCGTTTGACCTCGCCGGCACACCGAACGACGTTCAGTTGAAGAATGGATTCCGGATTAACTTTCGGCTCGCGCTCAATACGCGCGCTTTCATGGGACACGAGTTCGGCTACGCCTACAATCGGACGCAACTGTCGGAAGTCGGCGTGGGCGATCAGGGCATGGCTATCCATCAGGGCTTCTATAATTTCCTGGTTTATGGAACCAAGGAAGGGTCGCACATCCGTCCGTTCGCAACGGGCGGCGTTCATTTTTCGAATTTCGTTCCGCCCGGCACTTCGGTTACCCAGGGGGGCGGGCAAACTAAATTCGGCGTGAATTACGGAGCGGGAGTGAAACTGCGGCTCACCTCAATGTTCGGTCTGCGGCTCGATTTCCGGCAATACCTCACAGGGAAGCCTTTCGATTTGCCGCTCGTCACCGGGAAACTGCGGCAAAACGAGATTTCCGTCAGTTTTGGGTTAATGATGTAGTTGCAGTTCGGCCGTGGGGTCCCGCTTAACGGACCCTCGCCGTCCGCGTTCTCTCGCATTCGGCACTCGCTGGCAGCCGGCGTGCACCAACACTGGCGATGCCACAGGCATGTACCAAACATTTCGGCCTGGTCGAGTATGACGACGTGGCCGTTCTCTCGTTCCCTGCGGGCTTGCCCGCCTTTGAATCCCGCAGGCGTTTCATCCTGATCGACAGGCCGTCCACACACCCGTTGATTTTTCTGCAGAGTCTCGACTCTGAGGATCTGTGTTTCCCTGCGCTTCCAGTGCGTGCCGTCGATCCCGCTTACACGTTAACCGTCAATCCCGAAGATCTTGAAGTGATTGACGTTCCAGAGCGGGACGGATGCCCGGATCCCGAGCAACTCGCTTGTTTCGTGCTCGTTTCGATACCTTCAGACGGAGTGCCGACCGCCAATCTTTTGGCACCGATTGTCGTGAACCTGGCGACGCGTGCAGCGGTTCAATCGGTCCGGTCCGACACCCGGTATTCCCATCAGCACCCGCTAGGAACCCGAGTCGAAGATGCGAAAAACGGGGAGGCGTCATGCTCGTAATCCGCCGCCGGGCCGGTGAATCGCTGGTGATCGCCGGTAACATTGAGATCGAAGTTCTCGCATTGACACACAACCAGGTCAAATTGGGAATCCGCGCTCCCAAATCGGTACCGGTCCTGAGGAAGGAGATTGTGCTGACCAGCGAGCAGAACGTCGCAGCCGCACAGCTCCCGTCCCTCGACTCAGTGGTAGACCTTCTAGGATTTCTCCGCAAAATCGAAAATTCCTCAAATCCGCTCCCGCCGTCCCGATAAGCGGGTTGTGAGAACAATAACGCGGCAAGATGCCGCGGGGCTGGAAGGATTCCAAGCCCAGTTCTTTGCAAGGAGAGCAAAATGTCATTTTCGATCAACACCAACATCACGTCCATGCAGGCGCAGGAATACCTCCGTGTGACGAGCGACTTTCAAGGCAAGACTCTGAACCGGGTCACGTCGGGTCTCCGCATTGTACAGAGCGGCGATGACGCGGCCGGTCTTGCTATTGCCAATGGCTTCCGGTCCGACCAGGCCGTGCTGAGCCAAGGTGTTCGCAATGCCAATGATGGGCTTTCTACCCTGCAGACCATTGACGGCGGCATGAGCAACATTTCGAAACTGCTCGACCGCGCCCGTACCCTGGCAACTCAGTCCGCTTCCGGCACCTTCACTGGTGACCGAGGTGTGCTGAATACCGAGTTCCAGAGCGTCATGCAGGAAATCAACCGGCAGTCGCAAGCGATCGGCATGGACAAAGGTGGTCAGTTTGCGAAGAACCTGTCCGTCTTCGTCGGCGGCGGCAAAGGTGCCACGGATTCCGCCACCCTGCAGAACGGTTCTGTGGGAATCGACCTCAGCAAATCGACGGTAGATGTGAAGAGCCTGGGCTTGGAAAACTACCGTGCGACGAGCAGCAAGACTTACGACCTCGGAACGAATTCCGCCACCAGCGTCGGCAAGATTATCGCAAACCAAGGAACTGGCGTAAATACGGCAACATTCACTTTCCGGGGCTCGGGGTTCGGCGTTTCGACGAGCGAGATCAAGGTTTCTATCAGCACGCAGGGCATTACGGATACTGCGGGCCTGGCGACTGCGATCAACAACGCCATCTACGAGGCAGCCAATCCTGGAACGGAAACCACCGCTTCGAAGGCTTTCAAAGCCGCTGGAATTACGGCTTCAGTCATCACCGATTCGACGGGTAAACAACAACTCGCATTCAGTTCGTCTTCGACGGCTTTCCAGGTGCACGGCGACCAGCTCGCCAATGCGTTTATGGGCTTTGTCGCCGATTCTCGCGTCTCCAAGGTGACCGGTGAAGGTGCGACGTATATTCAAGGCGGCAGCACACTCAACCCGATCACCGCGGACCTGTCCTCAGCTACGATAGACTTCACCGACACCGATGGGAACGCGATCGGATCTCAGTTGGCCTTCGATAGCACCATGGACGGCAATAGCGGTACGATCTCAACCCAGGACGCAGTCGATAATATCAATACTCTGCTGGGCGACAGTTCCACCATAAAGGCCGAGTTGAAAGGTGGAAAGCTAGCGTTCTATTCCACAGATGGAACGGAATTCAACGTTAAGGTGGCCGGCGATGTGGGTAATGCGCTCGGTTTGATTGATGCAACAGTCCCGCGCACTGCGGGGACGATGGAGGGCTCAGTTGCTGAGACGACACTGGCCGCCCCTCTGGACGTGGACTATACGTCAACGCACCTCAAGTTCACTGATGCCGATGGCAACGCACTGACAGGATTGTCAGATGTGCTTCTTAGGGCGGACGGCAGCACTACTGCGTACAGTTCTGCCGCTGTTTTGGCAGCCGCGATCAATCAAGATCTCATTGATGCGGGTGGCAAGATTCGAGCCGAAGTCGATGCGGCCGGTACCAAGCTGCACTTCTATTCGACTGACGGATCGGGATTCTCGGTAAAAGTTGCTGGAGGAGCGGGTGATACGGCCCTCGGCTACGCCGATGCCGCCAACCTTGGCGTAGCAACCGCTGTCGGGTCCACCTACACCTCGAAGGACTCCAAGTATCAGGCACTCACCTCCGGCGGCGTCTACCAGAGTACCCAAGACGTCAGTTCCAGCGCCTACACCGACTACTCGAATTCGGCCTACGACTTCACGGCTCTTGGCTCGGGCGACTCCCAAACCGTGAGCGTCAACACCAAGCGTGCCGATGGCACCATCGTTAGCCTGGATATCAAGCTTGACGAAAACAACGCCGACACCCTCTCGAACGCACTCGATACCATCAACCAGGCTCTGCAGGACAGCTCTGACGAGTCTCTCAAAACGATCACCGCAATTCGCGACCAGAACGGTGTCCGCTTCATCGGTACGCAGGGCTTCTCGGTGACGCTCGGCGACGGCACGAACGGTTCAGGTATCACTGAAATTAAAGACGGCGCCACGAAACAAGCCGATGTCCAACTGGATGCCACCGTCCAAGGCGGCAGCGGACTGGCGGACATTTCCAGTCAATCCTCCGCCGCGTCCGCAGTCGCAGCGCTCGCCAAAGCGGTCCAGTCGCTCGGTACTGCCCAGGCCGCTGTCGGTAAGGGCCAGAACCAGTTCAACTATGCCGTGAACCTTGCTCAGTCCCAGTTGAGCAACCTCGCTGCAGCAGAGTCCCGCATTCGCGACGCCGACCTGGCGGCCGAAGCGGCGAACATGACCAAAGCTCAGATCCTGTTGCAGGCCGGCGTCGCCGCCCTCGCTCAGGCCAACTCCGCTCCGCAGCAAATCCTTTCGCTGCTCCGCGGCTAGTTCGCGATTCGCCTATAACACTGAGGTAGACCTACTCGGGGCCGTTCCGCAAAGCCAGGCCCTGGCTGACCCGGAACGGCCCTTGGTGTCTAAATACCTGCCATGGCGAATACACCAAAAGAATTGATGCTCGCTAATGAGCACCTACGGGCCGGAAATCTCGGCCGGGCTCGCAGTCTATTCCGCCGCATCCTCAAGCGGGATCCCGACAATGCCGAGGCCTGGCATCGATTCGGATTGTGCTGTGCGGAGGCAGGAGACCTGACTTCGGCCGTCGCCGCCTTAGGGCGTGCCATTCAAATCGGCGGTCCGGAACCGGTATGGTGCGTCAACCTCGGCCGGGCGCTCCGTTTATTGGGGCACCGAAGAGAAGCGTCTGCCTGTTTCCGGCAGGCGTTCGCCCAGGACCCTCTGAATGCGTCACTCGCGTTCGAATTCGGCGTTGAACTCGCCGCCAGCGACCAACTCTCTGACGCCCTTGCCGCGTTACAACACTCCACCGATATCGACCCGACAAATCCCGAGGCTTGGTTTCATTGCGGTTACGTCCACTATCGCGCCGGGAATCTTGACGCTGCGGCCGTAAGCTACGAGCGTGCGCTGACACTCGCGCCCGATCACGCTGAAACCCATTTTCACCTCGGTGTCGTCCGCATGAAGCAGCAGTCCACCGCCGCGGCAACTAAAAGCTTTCGCCGGACGGTAGAACTCGATCCTCAGCACGCCGAGGCGCACAACAACTTGGGATTGCTCGAACACGACGCAGGCAACTTCGAATCCGCAGTCCACTGCTTCGAGCGAGCGATCCGGCACCATCCAGGACGATACTACCCCGCCGAATACAATCTCGCCCGAGCCTTGGCTGGACATCAGGACCTCGAACGCGCGGTCGAGGCTTACGAGAAGGCAGTACGTTGGGCGCCGGAGCACCTGGATGCCCGTTTGGGGCTGGCGAATATGCTGACAGCCCTGGGACACCCTGAGGCCGCGTTGCCTCAGTTGCGAGCCGCAGTCGAACTTTGCCCGGATTCCGCCGCGGCCAATCTGAACCTCTCTCTCGCCCTTCTGCAACTCGGCCAGTGGGACGAGGGTTGGCCCCTATACCAATGGCGGCATAAAACCAGCACAGGCGACCCGCGACTCTTCGACAAACCCCTTTGGACCGGATGGCCGCTCCATGGCGAACGAATCCTTCTGCACTCGGAGCAGGGATTGGGCGATACTTTGCAGTGCGCCCGCTACGTGCCTCTCGTCCGCGACCGCGGAGGCGTACCTATCCTCGAATGCCAGGCACCGCTCGTGCCCCTTCTGGCAACCGTCGAAGGAGCTGGCCACGTCATCGCGCGCGGCGATCCGCTGCCTGCGTTCGACTGTCACGTGCCACTGATGAACCTGCCGGGGATCCTGCAGTCGACACCGGACAGCGTACCTTCCGACGTTCCCTATCTGCTCGCTTCGAGCGACGCAGCCGAGGCTTGGCGGGTTCGGCTCGCCCGGCACACCGCCCCGTCGCTCCTTCGAGTCGGATTGACATGGGCCGGCAACCCCGATCACGCGAACGACAAGAACCGCTCAATGATTCCCGACCGGCTAAACCCGTTGCGAGATGTGGATGGCATCGCATGGTTCGGACTGCAGAAAGGCGCCCGAACTCTTCCGGGGCTGCCGTTGAGCGATCTCGGAACAGATCTGACCGATTTCGGCGAGACCGCGGCAGCTATTTTAAATCTCGACCTCGTGATCTCCGTGGATACGTCAGTCGCCCACCTGGCAGGCGCGCTGGCCCGGCCCGTGTGGACGCTATTAACCCACGCGGCGGATTGGCGCTGGTTGATGGATCGCGCCGATACGCCTTGGTACCCGACGATGCGACTCTTCCGTCAGCCGCGCCGCGGCGATTGGGAATCCGTTATCGAAACGGTCCGCGCCGAACTGGAATCGCTGGTCTTGCACCGGTCCGAATAAGTATTACCGCGAGCACGCGTAAAGAGCCGGCCGCTTCACGCGACCGGCTCTGCTTCACATCAGAAAATAATTTTCGCCCCGAGTTGCATGCTGCGGTTGCCACCCGCGCCGGTGATGTACCCAAACGTTTTGTTCCCGATCGTCGTATCGGGATTGTTCCATTGCGGAGTATTCACCACCGAGAAGCTCTCACCGCGCAACTGCAGCGAGTACTTCTCCATGAACTTGAATTCGCGGAATACCGAAACGTCCAGGTTCCACGACCCCGGTCCGTCAATCGGATACAGCCCCAGATTCCCGAACTGCAGATTGCCGGGCTGCGCGAAACAATTCGTTGTGACAGTCACGCCGCAGACTGTCGGATCGAACCAAGGTGCATCGCGCCCGTTCCCTTTCGGGGTGGCAATATCGCCAAAATGATTCAGGGTGTTGCTGTTGCCGGGCGCTCGAAGGACTCCTGCGTTCCCGCCGAAATTCAGCGGCGCACCTGACAGGATCGACAGCGTCCCGTTTAGCTGCCATCCGCCGGCGATCGCCGCCAGCACAGGGTTCGACTTCAAATATGGCTTGCCCTTTCCGAAAGGCAGGTCCCACACATAGCCGAGGATGAAATTGTGCGTGCGGTTGAAGTTCAACTCCGCCCAGTTCCGGCTCGGATTGATGTAGAAGGTTAGCCCTGCGTCCTCGGATTGAAACCCGAGCGCTTTCGCCCAAGTGTAGGCCGAGGTGATCATCACGCCGCCCGAGAACCGGCGGTCCAGTTTCACCTGTAGCGAGTTGAAGCTGGAACTGAATCCCTGGTACCGGAAGTTTGTGCCGGCAGTTCTCTTAAACGCCTGGTAGAGCGGCTGACCGGCTGCATCCAGCCCTAACGTTGTTGAGGCGTTCAAGTTGTAATTCGCGGGCTGTGCAACGCCGTGATTGGCGACATAGGCAACGTCCAGCGCCAGTTTCATCGGCAGCGAGCGTTGCAGCGACAGGTTCCAGCTTTCGACGTACGGCTCGCGGAAACTCAGGTTGATCGCTTCATAGACCTGGTTCACATCGGCATTTGCGATGATGCCGTTGCTCGGAATGATCGCCGGCGTCGGCGCAGGAAAGCCGCGCGCGAGCGTCGCCACACCGCCATCGGGCAACAGCGCAGGTCCGTAACTGTTCACCTTGTTATACGAATTATTCTGCTTGATGGGGAAGTTATAAGCGTAGGTGTTGTCCGGGAACGGAGTGTAACTGATTCCGAAACCGCCGCGGAAAACGGTCTTGTCGTTGAACCGGTACGACAGCCCGATGCGCGGTGAGAAGTCCTTCTTGTTCACCTTCATCCCGAGATTCTGCGGGTTGTTACCGACGCCGGCAACCACCAGCGAGTTGGTCGCGAAGTCATAGTTGGAGAATCCTCCCGCGGGATGCGACGAAACGGCCGGCGGATAGATTTCCCACCGCAGTCCGAGGTTCAACGTCAGCTTTGGCGTCACCACCCAGTTGTCCTGCACGTATGTGAAGAACTGCCAGGCGCGATACGTCGGAAATACGATCGGCAAATCGCGACCGACCTCGTCAGGAAGGTCCAGCAGAAAACTCGCCCATGAGTTGCCGAATCCCGTGTTCGCGCCCGGAATCGAGGTCTGATTGGTGCGATACCGGTACAGGCCCCGTGGGCTGTACGTCTGCGTCTGTAACAGGTCGTCCCGAAGGCGGCGCAGGTCAAACCCAATCTTCAACGTGTGACGGCTGAGCGTCTTCGTCCAGTTGTTCACCAGGTCGATATTGGTTTCCGAACGTATCCACGGCAGCGAAGCAGAGTATCCGATAAACGGGCTCGAGTAGTTGCTGATATCGATGCCGACCATTCCCGACACGAACGGATCGCCGGTGTTCACCCCCGGAACGCCGAGCGCGTTCGACGCGTCCGTCCCGTAGTCGAATTGCTGCGCATCGTTGCGGTAGCGGCTGACACCGAAGCGAACTTCGGTCAACAGAGTGGGATTGAACACCCGCGTGTAGTTGATCGCGCCGTTGTGAGTGCCTTGACTTCCGACTCCCTGGAACCCGCCCCCATGGGGGCCGCCCGCGAGTCCGAACGAGGCGCCATCGGTCGTTTTCGGGTTCGAGTAGCTGTAGCGCACCGAAATGCGGTCGTTGTCCGTTTGTTGATGATCGACCTTGAAGTCGTACTGGTTCGTATTGCGCACGAACGGAATCTGAGTGAAGTAGTTGTTGTTCAGCCCATCCAGGTTCGGCAGCGGCACCAGTGCCATGATCTTCTGCGAAAGCGGCGAGATCCGGTTCAATGGAATCTGGTTGCTCGGGAACGGGGTCCGGCCAGTGCCGTCCGCGTTGCCGGTAGCCGGGTCGTAAATCGTGGTCGTCGAGACGCCCAAATCGCCGGCCCTCTCGGCCGCTGTGGGTAACGTGTAGCGGTCCACGGCATAACGGTGATCCGTCTGGCGCAGGAAATTGAAGAAGAAGAAGGTCCGGTTACGAACGATCGGTCCTCCTAACTGGCCGCCGAAATAGTTGTAGACGGAATGCCCGCGAACCGGATCGTAGAAGGCGCGCGCCGACAGTGCGCTCACGCGGTTGAACCAATACCCCTGGCCGTGGAAACTGTTCGTGCCTGATTTCAGGACGATATTCGTCACGGCGCCCGTTGCGCGTCCAAGTTCCGCGTCGAAGTTGCTCGTAGAGATATCGACGGTCTGTAGCGCTTCGAGCGGCGGGATCAGCACCTGCAGCAGTCCGGTTCGCTCGTTGTTGTCCACGCCTTCGAACTGCAAATTGTTCGCAAGCCGGCTCTGGCCATTCACCTGCGTCGACATGCTGTTCTGCGGATTGAAGAATTCCGAGTGGGGCCGAAAAGCCCGCGTCGTTCCGGGCACAAAATTGATCAACGCCTGGAAATTTCGCCCACCCGGAGTCGACACTGGCAGATTCTCGATCTGCGTCTCCTCAATCTTCCGGTTGGTGTCGGCTCGGTCGGTCTGGAGCACCGCAGCCTCCGCAGTTACATTGATCACATCGGTAACGTTGCCCGGCTCGAGCGTCAGGTCCACTCGAACACTTGTGTTGACTAATACCGATATTCCGGAGCGAACGCCCTTCTTAAAGCCAGTCAATTCGGCGGTAACACTGTAGGTTCCTTGCGGTAAGTTCGTGAAGACGTAGTTACCGGCCGCGCTAGTCTCCGTAGTCCTGCTGATACCGGTGTTAGTCTCTTCGAGGACTACCTTCACATTGGGAACCACGGCGCCCGTTGAGTCGGTAACCGTGCCAAGTAATGTACCGTTCAGGGCTTGCCCAAAGCCCGGAGAAGCCGCCGCTACCCATAAAGTAGCAGCCGCCATCACTCGCAATAACACTTCCCTCATTGCTTCTAATCCCCCCAGAACTGAAAAACCCAACCAGTATACACCGCATCGCCTGGTGCGTTGCACCCATCTTTAGGCCAGTTTCCGGCCCCCGTACCACGATGTCTGGTCCTGCAAGTTACCTGGTACCTCGATACAGGCGCATCTTCGTCCGCCGTTCCGGCAGGCGAATGTGATATATAGTGGCGTGTCAAACTGGAGACCGCTGATGGGTAGCCTGACTGAAACACCGCTGACGCGTCGTGCCGTGCTGACTGCTGCCACTGCTGCATCGTACAGCCGCATTTTGGGCGCAAATAACCGCATTCAGGTCGGCTTCATCGGGTATGGGCTGATCGGCGCGCAACACGTCTTCGATTTCAAGAATCAGCGCGACGTCGACCTTGCCGCGATGAGCGACTGCTATCAGCCGCGTATGGAACAAGGTATCGAAGCGTGCGGCGAGCGCGCTGCCGGCGGCAAGGCAAAAGGCTATTCGGATTTTCGAAAGCTGCTGGACGACCGCGATATACAGGCTGTCGTGGTCTCGACGCCCGATCACTGGCATGCGCTGATGACCATGATGGCCTGTGCCGGGGGCAAAGACGTCTATGTCGAGAAGCCGATGACGTTATTCGTCAGGGAAGGCCGATGGATGGTGGACGTCGCCCGCCGCCACAAGCGCGTGGTGCAATGCGGAACGCAGCAGCGTAGTGGAAAACATTATCAATCCGCTCGTGAGTTACTAAGCAGCGGATATCTCGGCAAGATACATAGCATTCGGATGGGATCGTTTCGTAATATCTATCCCGGGTTTGGAGTTCCGCCTCAAGAGCCCGTGCCCGACGTCTTCAATTACGACATGTGGCTTGGACCTGCTCCTCACCACCAGTATTCTCCTCACCGCGGACTCTACCATTTCCGGTGGTTCTGGGACTACTCCGGCGGGCAGATGACAAACCTCGCAGCGCACGAGATCGATATCGCGCAATGGTACATGGGCGTGCCCGGTCCCTCCGCTGTCAGTTCAAGCGGCGGCCGTTTCATTCTGAAGGACGACGGCGAAACGCCCGATACCCAGGATGCCCTGTTCGAATACCCAGGGTTCACCACTGTATGGTCTCACCGCGAAGCCTCGCGCGGCAGAGGAGGCGGCAAGAGCGAGTACTTTGGCGAGTACGGCAGCCTCGCAATTTCGCGCAGCGGGTGGGATGTCTTCCCCGACCCGAAAATGCCGCCGGAGAACGCAATCCCGGTATTCCAGGGACATCCCACCGGAGGGGTTCGCCGCGTTGAAGCGAAACCTGAGCGATGGGTGGAAGAGAAGCACGAGACCGGATCGTCGCCACAACAGTTCGACTCGCACGTCCGCAACTTCCTGGATTGCATCGCCAGCCGCCAACGCCCGATATCTGATGTCGAAGAAGGCCACCGTACGGCACTCGCCTGCCACCTCGCGAACATCAGTCTGCGCACTGGGCGCAAGTTGCGCTGGGATTCGGCAAAGGAAGAAATCCCTGGCGACCGCGAAGCGAACGCCATGCTCGTACGCCCGTACCGCAAGCCCTGGGACCAGGTGCTTCGCGGATTACTGTCCTAACTCACAACTGACGATCCCGGTTCGCTCCAGTTTGCCCCAGCCGACGAGGCGCCCCCTGAGTGCGAACATCAGCGACTTAGCGAGTACATATTGCATTAGACCGCGGAAGTAAATTCGCTGGAACAGGAATAGTACGAGATCGTCAGGACGCTCACCCTCAAGTAAGTAGGCGAGCAGAGCTGTCAGTGTTTCCAGTAAGTAGAAGGCCGCGTAGAACAACAATACGGTTCTCCAGTTACCAGCAAACAACGCGATGATCATCGCAATCTCCGCGAACGGTGAGATTGCGGCGAGCAATACCTGGAACAGCCAGATGCTCGGCATCGCAACCAGCCCCAGGAAACCGAACCGCGGATCCAGCGTAACGTTCCGGTGTTTCCACGCGGCCTGGAGAGTGCCGAACGCCCAGCGGAAACGCTGCTTTGCCAGCGCTTTGGTCGTCTCCGGAGCCTCGGTGTAGGCAATCGCGTCTTCTTCGTACCGTATTTTGTAGCCGAGCCTCCGAATTGCAAGCGTCAAATCGGTGTCTTCCGCGAGCGTATCGTGAGCAAATCCGCCGGATTGGATGATCAATTCTTTACGCCACGCACCCACCGCACCGGGAACCACTGTTATCGCGTTGAGTAAGTCGAGAGCACGGCGGTCCAGGTTGAAGCCGCAGACATATTCGATCGACTGAAAGCGCGTCAGCCACTTGTGCCGGTTTCCAACGCGCGCATTGCCCGACACCGCCCCCACTCGATCGTCTTTGAAGTGCCGGACCATGGCGGCCACCGCGCCCTTTCGAAACACGGTATCCGCATCAACAGCGACCAGAATCGAATGCTGCGCCTGCCGGATGGCATGGTTCAACGCGGCGGCTTTTCCGCGATTCGGCTGTGTGAGAATTTGCACCTGAGGATTGGTTTCGAACTCACGCTGCAACAGTTCGAGCGTTCCATCTGTCGAGCCGTCGTCAACAACCACCACCTCCAGCCCAACATATCCGTTATCGAGCACGGAATGGAGAGTCCGCGCAATCACCTTCTCCTCGTTATAGGCAGCGATGATCACCGACACCGGCGGATGGTAGTCAGCATCGTAGCGGCGCCGCCTCGACACGATCTTCTGAATCACTGCCAGCGTCCCGTAGACGATCGAGCGAGCCAAGGTGATGTAAATAGCGATCAGGAACACGACGCCGATCGCGATTCTGAAAGTCCCCTTCGCGTCCAGCGCGCGTCCCTCGATATGTGCCCAGCGCGATTCTTCTGCCGATGGCAAGGGCATTAAATCGTCGCGGGATTTTCCAATCAGCTCCGCCAACGACACGAACTCGTACCCCCGGTCGCGCAGCGAATCGATAATGCGCGGAAGCGCGGCGATAGTCGCTGTCCGGTCTCCGCCCGCATCGTGCAGCAGGATAATGTGCCCGCTCTGCGCTTCGTTCAGAACTTCCTGTACGATCCCGTCCGCCGTGGCGCCTGTGTCCCAGTCGCGGGGGTCGATGCGCTCGCCGATTGTAATGTAGTGCTGCTGTTGCGCCCTCAAAATCGGTGTGATCTCGGCCGGCGTCTGTGGCTCGCTATCCGCGTTGTACGGCGGCCGGAATAGCGTGGTCGAGTGCCCCGTGGCGAATTCGATCAAACGTTGCGTCGAACTGAGTTGCCAGGCCGCGCCCTCCTCGGACATCGCCGCGATGTTCGGGTGAGTATAGGAATGGTTTCCAATTAAGTGCCCTTCTCTATATTCCCGGCGCAGCAGGTCAGGGTGCCCCTCCGCGTTGACACCGACGACGAAAAATGTCGCGGTAGCGCGCTTATTCTTCAGAATGTCCAGAATCTGCGGAGTGTAGTCGGGGTCCGGTCCATCATCGAAGCTGATCGATACCAGCTTTCGCGTGGTCCTCGGCATGCCGGAAGCTTCCACTACGTAATACGACGGATACTGCTGGTACTGCTCCTCGTAATCGTCATCGGCGTTCTTCCACACATTGCGCTTCCCATCGTGGGGAGTGTCCGATATGCGCAGCACGTCGCCTTCGCCATACTGCCCCACTGATTTGTTCGCCTTCAAATCGAAGAGCGTCCACGCCGGGAACTTCGTATCCGGCCACTTGTGATCGTTCAGTACGGTCCACAGCCCTGGGTCTTCGCCCCCCAGACGCCATACCGCGATGCCGCGGAACCCGGCGTCGGAGACGTCGCCCGCTTGGTTCAACGCCGTTACCGCGTCGAGAAACCAGACTTCGTGCTTCTGGCCGTCGCGCGTGTACCGCAATACGGGGTTGGCTTCCTGCTTGTCCCACGAAACCGCCGCGCGATTCTGTTGCGCCGCGGCAATCACGTCTCCGAAGGTGACTTCCGCCGAACCTTTTCCACCGATCACCCAATCGTACCCGTAGTTGCCGAAGCCAACCACGGTCTTGGCGGTGGGCAGTACCTTCGCGAGCCTGTCCAGTTGAGCGTCGAACCAATCCGTGCTCGCCACCGGTCCGGGTTCGCCCGATTGGTAGTGCTCGTCGTAGACCATCGGGACGATGTAGTCGTTGATTTCCCCCAGGCGCTTCAGGTCGTACGCCGGGTCGTCCGCTGGTACGCTTTCGGTCACGAGGAATCCGGCGGGCTTCAGTTTGGCGCGCAACTCCTCCATAAAGCGGACCATCGCCTCGCGATCGCCCTCGTGGAGTTCCTCGAAATCGACATTGACGCCGGCGAACTTGTGCTCGACGAGGTTGCTGTAGATGTTGTTCACCAGGTCCGCGCGGCTGCTCGGATCGTTGATCACACGGTGTAGGTCGCCGGCCTGCCATCCGGTCCGGAAATTCGTCAGCATCGCGATCACCGGGAGGTGAGCATCCGCGGCTATCTTGATGACGGTCGGGTCCGACTCGTCCGAAACATCGCCTCGCGCATTCGCGAGTACTAGCCACTCCGGCACCAGGTGTGTCAGCCGGCTGATGTTCAACCGCAGCGAAACCATGCTCGCCGGATCCCAATTGACGAAATATCCGAACACGAGCGGCTGATCGTCACGGATCTTGGCGGCGGATTTTGGGTGAATTACCGGCGATGCGGAACGGACGTATTTCACCTTCTCCCGCGCGGCCGAGAACGGCAGATTGCGGACCGCGCGCTCGCCGGCGATGATCGTTCGCACCTCGGCCAGGTTGCCGACGTGCGCCACGCTCCCCAACCCGAGCGCCGGTAATTGCGGGTTCGTCAGGAGACTCATCCCAAGCAGGGCCAGCGCGAGGACCGCCAGCACGGCCCCGCCCTGAAGGACGCGCCGCAGCCGCGCCCATCGCCTGCCGGACGGGTCATAGAATACGAACCCATGTTCCATCTACTTCTTCGATGCTTCTACTCTGGTGCGAGTAACCGCCGGGATGCTTAAAATTCGATTAAACCTTTGTCTGAAAAGCGCTTAATGAATTCCGCGCCCGTGCTACATTGGTGTTCGGAGGAATGGCCGAGCGGTTTAAGGCGGCGGTCTTGAAAACCGCAGTACTCGAAAGGGTACCGGGGGTTCGAATCCCTCTTCCTCCGCCATTCTTTGCGCGATTGTTTGCGTTGCCTTTACATCTTTCTCGCAGTCCATCGAAATCGTTGCGCCGCGAAGAGCCGTAAATTGGCCGCAGCGATCCGTCGGCGCGCGGGTGGGTGCTGCGAGTGCTGCCATTTGTCAGCGGTTTTCTACCCGCGGCCCTTCCATATCGATCACATTTGCACAGCTCACCGGCAACCCTAATCCCTACTCACCGCGGCCGCCTCAACACCCACCGCCTCCGGAAACTCCACCCCTTCCCAACGAGCGACCACTGCCGTCGCCAGGCAGTTGCCTAGCACGTTCACCGACGTGCGCGCCATGTCCAGGAGCGGGTCGACACCCAGCAGAATCCCCGCCACCTCCAAAGGCATCCCGAAGGTCGCAAGCGTACCCATCAAAATGACAAACGCCGCGCGAGGTACGCCCGCCACCCCCTTGCTGGTGAGCATCAGCGTCAGCATCATCACGAGTTGCTGGCCCAGCGAAAGATGAATCCCGGCCACCTGCGCCACGAAAATCGCGGCCAGCGATAGGTACAGCGTCGTGCCATCCAAGTTGAAGCTGTATCCTGTCGGCAACACGAATCCCACGATATGTTTCGGTACCCCGAACCTCTCCATGTTCTCCAGCGCGAGTGGCAGCGCCGATTCGCTGGATGCCGTCGAGAACGCAATTACGAACGGTTCCCGCACCGCCTTTGAGAACCGTTTCACCGGGACTCGGGTCAGGATCGCCGTAGGGAGCAGTATCGCGGCCACAAAAAGAATCTGGGCGCCGTACGCCGTCAGCACCAACTTCCCGAGTTGCACCAGGACAGCGGGTCCGTTTTGCGACACCGTTGCCGCGATCGCGCCCGCAACACCGATAGGGGCTGCGTACATCACGTACCGCGTGTAGCGGAACATGATCTCCGATATCGATTCCGCAAACTCCACCACGGGCCGCGCCTTCGATCCGATCGCAGCGCACGCCGCCCCAAACAGAAAACTGAACACGACTACCTGCAGCACTTCGTTGCGCGCCATCGCATCGATAATGCTGGCCGGGAAAATGTGTTCGAGTATCGCCGCTAGTCCCGGGCTCGTCACAGGTGGCGCGGCGTTGGCGGTCGCAGCAGCGGGACGCGCGACTCCGGCCCCCGGCTGCACGATATTCACGATGGCGAGCCCCAGAAACAGCGCGAGCGTCGTCAGAATCTCGAAATAGACTATGGCCTTCAGCCCGATTCGGCCCATCGCCTTCAGATCGCCCGTTCCCGCAATCCCGCTGACCAGAGTCGCAAACAGCAGCGGCGCGACAATCGACTTGATCAGGCGCAGAAAGATGTTCGCGAAAATCTGGCCGTGCCGCCCCGTCTCGGGCCACAACAGCCCGACCGCGATTCCCACTACCAGTCCAATGAAGATCCAGCCAGTGAGCGAAATTCGCTTCACCGCTCGCCCCATTTGAGCTTCGCGCGCAGCACGTCGAAGAACAGCATCCGGGGCGGGCGGATCAACTTCACCGATTTGGTTGACGCCCGGCAGAACACGGTATCGCGATGGAGCAGCGGCTCGCCGATCTGGCCGTCGATCGTCAAAAAGGTTGAATCGTCCGAGAGATTCGTCATTTTGATATTGCTCGAACCCGGCACCAGAACCGGTCGCGCGGTCAACGCGTGCGGACAGATGGGAGTGATGCACAGCGCATCCACCGCCGGGAAAATGATGGGGCCGCCCGCCGATAACGAATACGCCGTGGAACCCGTGGGCGTCGAGATGATAAGCCCGTCCGCTTTATACGTCGCCACAAAGTGCGCATCGACGTGCGCCTCGAGATCGATCATGCGCGCGAGCGACGCCTTCGTCAGCACGACGTCGTTCAAAGCATCGTACGTCGCGACGATTTTCCCGTTGCGAAGCAACTCGCAATGCAGCATGCGACGAGCGGCGATCCGGTGTTCGTTCTGAAGCGCGCGTTCCAGTTCCGGGTAGATTTCGTCTACCGTGATCGCCGTCAAAAATCCGAGAGCCCCAAGATTCACAGCGAAGATCGGAATATCGAGGCCGCCTAATGCCCGCGCCGCGGCCAGCAGCGTGCCGTCGCCTCCCAGGACGATGATGAGTTGTGTTCCTTCGGGCACCTGCTCGCGCGGCATGCCATCCGAACGGCCCGCGTAGCGTGCGGTGTGATCGTCCAGCCGGACCGCCACTCCGCGCTTCGCCAGCCATTCCAGCAATTGCGGAACTACCGTAACCGCCGCTGTGCTGCCGGGCTTCGAAACAATGCCGACGCTGTTAATTGGCTGCATACAACAGGAACTCGCGATTCCCTTCCGCGCCCAGGATCGGGCTCTCCATCAGCGCGGTGTGAAAGCCTAAAGATTGAACGGCTCTCTCGATTCTCTCGCACACTTCGGAATGCAGGGCGGGGTCGCGAACGATACCGCCTTTCCCCACTTGCTCCCTGCCGACTTCGAACTGCGGTTTGATCAATATAACCATCGCCGCGGGCGTTCGCAACAGTGGCGGCAGCACCGGGAGAATCAACGTTACTGAAATGAAGCTGACGTCGCAGACCGCCAGATCCACCGGTTCGGGCACATCGGCGGGCGTTAGGTGCCGCGCGTTCACTCCCTCCCGAACCGTCACTCGCGCGTCGTTACGCAGTTTCCAGTCGAGTTGGCCTGTCCCTACGTCGAAGGCATATACATGGGCTGCGCCGTGCTGCAGCAGGCAATCCGTGAATCCGCCTGTCGAGGATCCGACATCGAGGCAGATGCGGCCCGAGACGTCGACCGCGAAATGCTTGAGCGCGCCTTCCAGTTTCAGTCCGCCGCGGCTGACGTAGCGCAACCGCTCTTTCAACTCGATGTGCGCGTCTTCGGCGACGCTTTGACCAGGCTTCTCCACCTTTCGACCATTTGCAAAAACGTAGCCGGCAATGATCAACGCTTGCGCGCGCTCCCGCGTTTCGGCGAGTCCCCGCTCCACCAGGAGTTGGTCGATGCGCCGTTTGGCGGGCTTCCTTGCGCCGCCGCTCATGTCTTCCGCTGAACGATCAGATCCGCGAGTTCGCGCAGCCGCTCCGCACGTTCGTCAAAAGGCTTCAGCGCGGTGTGTGCGGCGACCCGTTGTTGCTCCGCCATTTCGTGCGAGCGTTCCAATCCGTACACCGCGGGAAACGTAATCTTGTGCTGTTGAGCGTCCTTCCCAGCCGTCTTCCCCAGTTCCGCCGACGACTGTTCGACATCCAGCAAGTCGTCGACAATCTGGAACGCGAGCCCCACGTGCTCGCCATAGCGCGATAACGCATCCAGTTGCTCGGCGTCGGCCCCGCCGTAAATAGCGCCCATACGGACGCTGGCACGTAGCAGCGCCCCGGTCTTCGCCCGGTGGATTTGCTCGAGCAGATGGGCGGTGGGCCGTTGATGCTCGCCTTCGATGTCGTGCACCTGTCCGGCGATCATGCCCCCGCACGTGCCGCTCGCACTCGAAAGCTCGCGGACGAGCGCCGCCTTTCGCGCCTCCGGCGTGTCCGGCAAACTCGAAAGCACTTCGAACGCGAGTGTCAAAAGGGCGTCGCCCGCAAGAATCGCCATGGCTTCGCCGAAAACTTTGTGATTCGTCGGCCTCCCGCGGCGAAGGTCGTCGTTGTCCAGTGCCGGCAGGTCGTCGTGAATCAATGAGTATGTATGGATCAACTCGAGCGTGACCGCCGCGTTCTCGACTCCCGTCGGAGAATCGGAGACGGCGTTCGCGGCCGAGATGCAGAGTACCGGGCGGATGCGCTTGCCTCCCGCGAAGAGACTATACCGCATCGCTTTGTGGATCGTTTCGGGTGGAGCCGTTTCGGAAGGAACCCAACCGTCGAGAGTCCGTTCGATCACCTTCTGCTGTTCGGAAAGATATTGCGCCAGGGTCATTTTTCGGGGCGGAAGGGCTCGGGAGTGACTTTATCACCGCGACGCACGAGCGTCTCGACGCGGCTCTCAGCCTCCTCGAGTTGCTTTCGGCACTGCTCGCTTAGCGTCATTCCGCGCTCGAATAAAACCAGCGCGCGTTCGAGCGGCAGGTCACCGCTCTCCATCTGCTTCACAATCTGTTCGAGCTCTTCAAGACCGGCTTCGAAGGACACTGCCGGCTCATTTTGTTCTGACATCAATCCATTATCATCACAGCTCGGGCGGCGTGACACCCAGCCGTTCCGCCAATTCCAGCAGATTATTCCAGATTGGGATTGTCACCGGGATCCCGTACTCGGAACGTACCGCTTCGGCCCGCCACTCCGGCTCGCCCGCCAGCAGTACTTCATCGAAACCTGAAGCCGGCACGGTTTTCTTGATCGTTCCTCCCAGCCGCTGCATGCGGGCGCCGAACTCGTCGAGCGGCATGAACCGGCCGGCGTCGATGGCCAGAAACGCCTGGCTTACCCGCATCGGCCGGCCCTTCACCCGCAATCCACCAAGTTCCGTGCTCATAGCGCCACCGCCCAACACCGCACAGAGGATCTCAACCAGAACAGCGAGGCCGCTTCCCTTATATCCGCCAAGCGGCATTGGAAGCCCCGCCAGCGCCTCCTGAACGCTGGTTGTCGGCGATCCGGTGTTATCCATGGCCCAGCCGGCAGGAATGGTGGTCTCGCCGTTCGCCGCAGCCTTCCAGATCCGGTTCAATGCCACCGTTGTCGTGGCCATGTCGAGCAGCCAGACGTCAGGACCGGGCAGCGCCATGCAGATCGGGTTTGTGCCTACTCGCGGTTCGCGGCCTTGCCAGGGCGCCACCAATGGCGTGGCGTTACACACCACGATGGCGATCATTCCGTGGCGCGCGATGCGCTGCGCCCAATACGCCGCCGCACCGAAGTGATTCGATTCTCGCGCCGAAACCAGACTCATGCCGTGCTGTTTCGCGATACGGACCGCGTGATCGCAGCAGTGGAGCGACACCACGTGCCCCAACGCGTTCTCGCCGTCGTAGACCGCGCACGCACCGCTTTCCGAATGAAGCCGGCCGGTTCCAATCGGATCGACGTTGCCGAGCGTGATGCCCTCGACATAGAGCCCCAGTAGTTGAACGCCGTGGGAATCCACGCCGCGCAGGTTTGCCGCCACCAGCGAATCGGCGATCAGGGCGGCATGGTCGCGCGGTGTTTTGGCCGCTTCGAGGATTTCCGTCGCAAAGCGGCGCAGGCGGTCCGCCTGGATCGTGATTTCCGGGGTTGAGGAGGGCTGCACGAGGAGAGGGTATCGCAGTTCGGAGATACAATTCCAAGCCGCCCCCTTCGGCCAAAGCCCACGCCAGCGAACTCAGTTTGACCCCTTCCTCGAAGGAACGTTAAACTAATAGTTTCGGTTGTCCTCTGGATACCTTCCTGCGCCGTTCTTCCTACGGCTACTTCAGAGGTGTTTAATACAAGGAGGCTCGTGGAGTGGCAGATATGCGACACATTTTTACGTCGGAATCCGTGACCGAGGGTCACCCCGACAAGATGGCGGATCAGATATCGGATGCGGTACTGGATGCCGTTTTAGCTGATGACCCTACCGGCCGCGTGGCGTGCGAAGTGCTGGTTACTACCGGCATTTGTGTCGTTTCGGGCGAGATTACCACCAAAACGTATGTGGATGTGCCCAAACTCGCGCGTAGCGTGATCGACGATATCGGCTACAACGACGCCACGTTTGGGTTCGATTCGAAAACCTGCGGAGTCCTGAATACGATCCAGTCGCAGTCACCTGACATCGCCATGGGCGTAGATACCGGCGGCGCCGGCGACCAGGGCCTCATGTTCGGCTACGCCTGCGACGAGACTCCCGAGTTGATGCCGCTGCCCATCATGATGGCGCACAAGCTGTGCCGCCAATTAAGTGAAGTCCGGCGAGCCGGCACCCTCGATTTCCTCCGTCCCGATGGCAAGAGCCAGGTCAGCGTCGAGTACCAGGACGGTCAACCCACCCGAATCGATGCGGTAGTCGTCTCAACGCAGCATGACGACGAGATTTCCACCGAAGAGCTCCGCCGCCAGGTGAAGAAGCATGTCATCGATCCCATCCTCCCCTCGGGCATGGTCGATTCGGAAACCAGGTATCACATCAACCCCACCGGCCGCTTCGTCATCGGCGGTCCTCACGGCGATACCGGTCTCACCGGACGCAAAATCATCGTGGACACCTACGGTGGCATGGGACGGCACGGCGGCGGCGCCTTCTCCGGTAAGGATCCGACGAAAGTCGATCGCTCTGCCTGCTACATGGCCCGCTATGTCGCCAAGAATCTGGTGGCGGCCGGGCTCGCTCGGCGCTGCGAAGTCCAATTCGCTTACGCGATCGGCGTGGCGGAGCCGGTGTCTGTAATGGTCAACACCTTCGATACCGGTGTCGTCAGCGATCAGCGCCTCACCGAGATCGTCCGCGCCAACTTCCCGTTAACGCCTCGCGGCATCATCGAGCACCTGAACCTGCGGCGCCCCATTTACCGCGCGACCGCCGCTTTCGGTCATTTCGGACGCACCGAAGCCAGCTTCTCCTGGGAGAAAACGGATAAAGCCGCCGTACTCCGTGAAGAAGCGAAACCAGCCACAGCCGCGAGCTTGACCTGAGCTAACGGAGAAAACATGGCAACCGGCGCCGGTGCTGGGTCAACTAGCGATGTTGTGGACCTGGCATTGGCCGATGCGGGCAAGCGTCGTATCGAATGGGTGTTCCATTCGATGCGCGTGCTTCAAACCATTCGTAAGCAGCTGATCCGGACTCAGCCGTTTGCCGGCCTGCGTATCTCAGCGTGTCTGCAGGTGACGCCCGAGAGTGCGAATCTCCTAATCACGCTGCGCGACGGTGGGGCGCTCGCAGTACTCGCCGGGGCCGATCCGTTTTCGACGCAGGATGACGTTGCCGCCGCGCTCGTCCGGGACTATGGGATTCCGGTGTTTGCATCCCGCGGCGCTGAATCGGCTCAGCATGCAGCCCATATTGCCGCGGCTCTGGATTCCAGACCGCAGTTGACCATCGACGACGGAGCTACACTCATCGCAGCCATTCACACATCCCGTCAGGACCTCCTCCCCGAACTGCTGGGCGGCACGGAACAAACCACTAGCGGGACGCTGAGAGTTCGGGCCATGGAACGACAGGGTGTCCTGCAAACTCCGGTCGTGGCCGTCAGCGATGCGCAGACCAAGCACCTGTTCGACAATCGCTACGGTACCGGACAGAGTACCGTCGATGCCATTATGCGGGTGGCCAATGTTCTGCTTGCCGGACTCACTGTCGTCGTCGCCGGATTCGGCTCGTGCGGCCGCGGATTCGCACAGCGTGCGCGCGGGATGGGTGCCATCGTGATCGTCACTGAAGTTGACCCCATCAAGGCCGTCGAGGCCATGTTGGAAGGTTACCGCGTGATGTCCATCAACGAGGCTGCCCGCGAGGGCGACATCTTCTGCACCATGACGGGCAGCAAGAGTGTAATCGACCGCGAGCATTTCGAGCGGATGAAGAACGGTGCGATTCTCTGCAACGCCGGCACCTCCGATCTGGAACTCGACCTCGAGACGCTCGAACGAATGTCGTCCTCAAGAAAACCGGTCCGCGATCAGGTAGACGAGTACGTCATGCGCGACGGCAGGAAGTTGTATGTTCTCTCCGGCGGTCGAACCGTCAACGTCGCCGCAGGCGAGGGCCATCCCGCGGCGGTGATGGACGTGAGCTTTTCCCATCAGGCCCTGGCGCTCGAGTTCCTGGTGAAGAATCACGCCAGTCTCGAAAAGCGGGTCTATGCCGTTCCGGAGGAGATCGACCGGAATGTGGCGCGAATGAAACTGGATGCTCTTGGTATCAAGATCGATCGTCTTACCATGGAACAAGAGCAGTATCTGGCGAGCTGGTCCGAAGAAACGTAACGCGTTTCCGGTTGCAGATAACGCGTTGTGAGGCTTCGCTGCCAACCGCGAACCGCGAACTCACAACCCGCTCCCAGGCATCTACGGAATGGAGAATCGACGGTGGCGTTAGTCGAAGGCTGCAAGCACGAGATCGAAATCACAATACCTGTAGACGAGGTTGACCAGGAAACGGAAAAGGTGATCGCGAACATTCAGAAGAAGGTTCGCCTGCCCGGCTTCCGTCCCGGCAAAGCACCTGCTTCGCTGGTTCGCTCGAAGTTCCAGCAGGAGATCCGGCAGGATGTTCTCGAGAGTCTGGTGCCGAAACATTTCCGCAAAAAGGTCGAGGAGGACAACCTGCAGGTGGTGGGTCAACCCTCGATAACCGACGTTCATTTCCACGCGGGCGAACCGCTCCGCTTCAAAGCGGAATTCGAAGTCGCGCCGAATTTTGACCTCGCCGAATACCGCGGCATTACGGTAGAGTATGCCGAACCCGAAGTCACCGATGAGGACGTCGAGGACCGGCTCAACAAGATCCGCGATCAGAAAGCCGAGTACGTCAACATCGATCCGCGTCCCATCGAAAACGGCGATTACGCGGTGATCTCGCTGAAGAGCACGGGCGGTGTTCAACCGCCGGTGGAGCAGGATGAAATGATGCTGCACATCGGGGCTGACGACACCATCAAAGAATTCACTGAACACCTGCTCGGCGCCACCCCCGGAGACGAAAAGGATTTCTCCATCACCTATCCGGACGACTACGGGCAGGAACGCCTCGCCGGGAAAACGATCGAGTTCCACGCCGAAGTGAAGGCGATTCGCCGCAAGGAGATGCCCGAAGCGAACGACGAGTTCGCGCGCGATCTCGGCGACTATCAAACTCTCGATGAACTGAAGGAAACCATTCGTAAGACGATCTTCCGCGAACGCGAGATCCGCGCGCAAAACGATGCGAAAGACAAAATTGTGGATCAACTCGTGAAGACCCACGAGTTTCCGGTACCCGAGGCCTACGTGGAGCGTCAAACCGAAGCGCAACTCGAAAGCCAGTTGCGTAGCCTCGCCGCGCAGGGCATCGATCCGCGGAAGTTGAACCTCGACTGGGACAAGATCAAGGATTCGCAGCGCGACAAGGCGACGCACGACGTGAAGGCATCGCTGCTGCTCGACAAGATCGCTGACCGGGAATCCATCGAAGTGCTCCAGAGCGAGGTCGATCATGAGGTGCAGCGCATTGCCAAGCAACGCCGCGAGGCGGTCGCCATCGTGCGCCCCGCGCTCGAGAAGGACGGCACCATCCGCCGCATCGCCCAGACCATCCGCACCGAGAAGACCTTGAACATGCTTTTCGAGCAGGCCCGAAAGGAAGCTCCCAAGGAGACCGGGCAGCCGGAGCCGGAGTCCGCGGAAGAGGAGTCGAACGAAGAGTAGCCCGCCTCCGTGCGCTATCATGCGAAATTCGTGTCCATAGCGCGCTGGGTACCCACGTTCTCGATGATGCTGGTCTCGTTGATCAGCTACATCGATCGCATCACACTCGCTCTGCTTGCCCCGACCATCCTGCGCGAGACCGGCCTCTCCACGGAGGCGTACGGCTGGATCATCTCCGCCTTTTCGATCGCTTACATGGCCGGTAATCCCGTCTGGGGCCGCGTACTCGACCGCTTCGGCGTGCGTCGCGGCATGCTGGCCTCGGTAGCGGTGTGGAGCGTCGCGTCCGCTTCCCACGCCCTTGCTTCCGGCTTCTGGAGTTTCGCGGCGGCGCGTAGCGTGCTCGGCTTCGGCGAAGGCGCGACCTTCCCCGGAGGTTTGCGAACCGCTACTCAAACCCTGCCGCCCGGACAGCGTTCGCGCGGCATCGCGATATCGTACAGCGGCGGATCTCTCGGGGCTTTACTCACGCCGTTGATCATCACTCCAATCGCCGCGTGGTTCGGATGGCGCGGCGCATTCTGGTTCACCGGCGCGGTCGGTGCCGCGTGGCTCGCGTTCTGGCTCTTTATCAGCCGCAGGCCCGACCTGCGCCACACTTACACTCCTCCCGCACACGCTCAAGACCTGATCTCACTGCGCGATCCGCGACTCTGGTCCTTCATGTCGATCTACGCCCTCGGAGGACTCCCCCTCGCCTTCGTGCTCTACGTCGGCGCGCTCTACCTCGGACGCGTGCTCGGAAAGTCGCAGATCGAAATCGGCGCGGTGCTCTGGATTCCGCCGCTCGGATGGGAGGCAGGCTACTTCTTCTGGGGCTGGATCACTGACCGTTTCGCGGCTCACGGCACATCGCTCAAGCTGATGCGGCGGTTGTTCGCGGTGCTGGCCGCACTCAGTCTGCCGCTCGCCGTCACCGACTACTTCCGTTCGTTCCCGCTAACGATGGCTTTGCTGTTCCTCTCGATGTTTGCGAGCGGCGGCATCATCATTGCCACCATGGCCTGGGCGACGGACGCTTTCTCAGTGCGCAACGCCGGCCTGATCGCGGGCATCGGCGCAGGTTCCTGGTCGGCGGTGGTCGCCATCGCCATGCCGATCTTCGGCCACCTCTTCGATCAACGCAATTATCAGTTGACGTATCTTCTCGCGGCGCTCTGCCCCATCACCGGACTGCTGCTGTGGCTGCTGCTTACCCCTGGTTCACACGAACCATCCAAAGGACCATCGCAGCGAACGCCAGCGCAGTAATGGCAATCGCGAAGCCCGCCGCGGCACGCCACAACGACTCAGCACGCAGCATCAATCGCGTCGAGCCCGCGACATAGCCGACTCCGAATCCCGCCGCCAGTCCGCCGATATGCGCCGCAATATCCACGTGCGGCAGAAAACTCAACACCAGTCCGAAGATCGCCCATCGCACGTAAAACGCTTTGACGGCCGAACCTAGCGCCGACCGCTCCGTAATTCCGAACGCGATCATCGCGCCAATCAGGCCGAAGATCCCCGCGCTCGCTCCCACCGACAGAAATGCGAAATGCGAACTCGCGTAGAACCCCACTACCGTCGCCGCAAAATAGATCACGATCATGCGGCTCGTTCCCAGGAACTCCTCCGTCTGCGCCCCGAGATCGAACAATACCCACGAGTTCATCAGGATGTGAATGATGCCGCCGTGCAGGAATCCCGCGGTGATCAGCCGCCACCACTGTCCGGCGCGGATCGCCGGAGTGTACATCGCACCGAAATTCAGCAGCGTCTGATTGTCGATGTCCATGAATCCGCCGCCGCCCGCCCGCATGCTCGCCAGCGCGGTAGCCGCGTACAATCCGGTGTTGATCAACAGAATGAGGACGGTTGTGAATCGTGCGTGCGGGATCAACCCGCCTAGAATTTCCCCCGGTCCACGCCGGTCCACCGCGCGCGGCCCAACCCGTACTCCACAATACGGACAGACCTTGTCGTCGGTCGTGATAAAGGCCCGGCAGTTCGGGCACATGCGTCGTTTGTCCACTTAGGGTTATTGTACAATCGCGCTTTGTGCGGGCTTTCTTATTTCTATTGTTCGTCTGTGTTATCGCTGCGGCCGCGCCACCCCCGCCCAAGACTTACGAACTGCCTCCGGAGACCTACCGGAAAGCCGTCGAGTTTAACCGGTGCCTGAACGTTCTGCATTTCGTGGGAGTCGGATGGGATCTCGCAGTGCTCACCGGAATGGTCCTGCTCGGCATCGGCCCCCGTGCGCGCGACGCCGTCGAACGTCGCACTCGCTCGGCGTTCGTCAAGCGTGCCGCAGTCGCCGCCGTTGTCCTCGCCATCCCCTGGCTGGCGGACATTCCGCTCGCCGTCTATCGCCACTCGCTCAGCATGCGTTTCGGAATCTCGGTGCAAGCCTGGCCCTCTTGGTCTATCGACCTCCTCAAGGCCGCCGCAATCACCGCCATTCCCACCATCCTGTTCCTCATCGGTGTACTTGCCGCAGCGCGCCGCTCTCCGCGCCGCTGGTGGATCTACGCCTGGCTGTTGGGCGTCTTCGTCATGATCGCCGCCACCTACGTCGCGCCGCTCATCGTCGATCCCCTCTTCTACAACTTCAAGCCGCTCGAGAAGTCGAACCCGGACCTGGTGCGCGCGCTCCAGCAGGTTGCGGCACGCGCCGGCTACAACATCCCGGCCGACCGCATCTTCGAGATGGACGCCAGCCGCAACACCCGCGCCGTCAACGCCTACATGACCGGATTCGGCCACTCACGCCGCATCGTCATTTGGGACACGACGCTGAAGGTCCTGGACACGCCGCAGATCCAAACCGTTTTCGGTCATGAACTCGGCCATTATGCGCTTGGCCATATCCCGCGCAGTCTCGCCATCGCCGCCACGGGCCTGCTTCTCGCGCTATGGATCCTCTACGCCTTCCTCCGCCGCGTGCACCCAACAGGAGTTCGCGATACCTCCGATCCCGCGATTCTTCCAGTCGCCTTCACCGTCGTCCTCATACTCGGGTTTTTCAGCGAACCGCTAGCGAATACCTACAGCCGTTGGCAGGAGCACCAGGCAGACATTTACGAACTCGAAGTCATGCACGGCCTGGTGCCCGATGCCGGGCGAAACTCAGCCGATGTCGACCAGATCATGGCGCAAATCGATCTCGACGACCCTCAGCCGAACCCCTTCATCCGGTTTTGGATCTACGATCATCCGCCCACCAACGAACGCATGCTCTTTGCCCAGCGGTACGACCCCTGGGCTCACGGCGAATCTCCTGAATTCGTGGGCAAATGACCCTCTGATACAATCAAATATCCAGATGTTGGTCAACGAGCAAGAACTTCGACAGCACATCGTCGATGTGGGTAAGCTCGTCTTCGAGAAAGGCTGGATCGCCTCAAACGACGGCAATATCAGTATCCGGCTGGACGAGGACAGAATCCTGTGCACGCCCACCGGGATCTGCAAGGGCATGATGAAGCCCGAGGATCTCATCATCTGCGATCTGAACGGACGCAAGCTGTGCGGTGAACGCGAGCGCACCTCCGAGATCGCGATGCACACTACCATTTACAACTTGAGGCCGGATGTGCGTTCCGTTTTGCACGCGCACCCGCCCGTTGCAACGGGTTTCGCGGTAGCCGGACGCCCCCTCAATCTCGCGCTGCTCCCCGAGATCGTCATTTATCTCGGATCGGTTCCCCTGGCTTCTTACGGTTTGCCCGGAACGCCCGAACTGACGGACGGCATGCTCCCCTACATCCCGAAATACAACGCCATTCTCATGGAAAACCACGGCGCTGTATCCTATGGGCCCGACGTCTGGAAGGCGTATTTCCGGATGGAGGCCGTCGAACATTTCGCTCGAATTACGTTTGTCGCCGAAATGCTGGGCGGTGCTAAATTGTTGCCTCGGGTCGAAGTCGAAAAGCTGCTCGCAGCCCGCACCCGCTACGGAGCAGGCACAAATACGGCGCTGGAACCCGGCCACCCGGTCGTCGCCGAGGACTTCGAGCCGTCCCGGCAGCAGAAGTACCAGTTCACGCGCGATGAACTCGTCGCTCTGATCGATGAAGCTTTGCGGGCTCGCGACGTAACGGCGTAAGCTTCTCTTTCATTCGTATCCGCCGTATCGCTTTTCTGGCAGCTGTCGATCCGCACCGATCTCGGCGGGCATCGAGCCGCCGCCGGCCGTCGCCGTTGCTTCCCCCGAAGCACCCTTGTCCGTCCGGTCTCCCTGCCGAAACCCACGCCGGGTGTGATAGACGAACAGGTACAGCGCCAGCCCCGATGCCAGCGCAAACTTCAGAGCTTCGATGCCGCCGAACACCAACTGAAGGACGTAATAACGCGCGCGATCGCCCGACCAGCCTTGCACGAAATCCAACGCGCGCCCGATATACGTCAACTCAGGCAGGATCACGAACTGTCCGAACCCGCCCAGCACCACCATCGCGCCGCACACCCACACCGCGATCCGGTTCACGCGCTTTGAAAGCAGAAACAGCCCCGCCAGCGCGGCCCCGATCGCCAGTTGCGCGAATCCCCATGCCGACAAGAACAGCCGGTTCTGCTCCCAACCCTGATGCCGTAGCAGCAGGTGAACCCTCTCGGAACTCGTCGCCAGCACGAGTTTCCGGACCTCGGGTGCCGGCGCGCGCAGGATGCGATCGGCGCTGCTCGTGTTCTCGATAGCGATCACCGCAACCACAATCGTCCCGGCCAGCCAGACTCCTAACAGGAAAGACGCCAACCGGCGGAGATGCATCGCGATTGCCAGTTTACCCTACCGCCGCGTTCATCGATACGAGAGCAGTTTCGTCGCGACATCCTCGCGCGCTTCGGGATCGCCCGCCTCCGGCCCGTACCATACGCTACCGCCGAATGTTGTCACGTAAATCATCCCCGCGTGTACTGCGTCCGTTATCACCCGGTGTCCCCATTTGAAGTTGTAGCTGGCCAGCCGCGACCACGTCTGCCCCCGATCCACACTCCGCCACACCGACGATTCGAACCCGCACGCAAACAGTTGCCCGGGATGCCGCGGGTCGACTGTCACGTCGTAGATGTGGGCATCCTTCGACAGCACCTGCTTCCAACTCTTGCCCGCGTCTAACGACAGATACACCCCGCCGCCCTGATCCCTCTCGTTCCCGTTGCGTCCCCACGCGGCCAGGTACATCCGCTTCGCGTCGCCGGGGTCGATCGCCAGACCGTTGGGCCCGTTGACCCCCTCCGGCAGCTTGACCTTCTCCCAATTCTCCGCCGCATCGCCCGACCGGTACAGCGCGCCATCTCCATCATTGCCAATCGCCCCGTCTTCGCTTCGCCGCGCCAGTACAACGTACAAAGTGCCGTCGTTCGCTTGTGCCAGCCTCCATGCAAAGGGTTCCGCTCCCGGCAGACCCCGATTCTTTAACGACCACGATGCGCCGCCGTCCACCGACTTGAACACCCCGCGTCCGAAGCCCGACACATACAACACCCGTGCCGTCTTCGGACTTCGCTTGTCCAACAGGATGTGCGTCGCCGCCGTCTCCGGCATCCCCTGACGTTGAGGGTGCCAGGTCGCTCCCCCATCGTCGCTGCGCACCACTCCGCCTGCATAACTCGACGGCGAGGCCCTGCGCCACATCTTCGGACGCGGCAGGTCATGGGTCCCGCTCATTACCGCCCACATCCGGCCCTTTACGTCCGGGTCGAACTCCATCCAATACGTCGTGTTCCGCCACCGTCCGGGCTCCCCCCGCCCCGTTGCGCTGTGCCAACTCCCGCCGCCGTCATCGCTCGCCATCAACCCGATATCGGTATAGCTGATGAACAGGTGCCGCGCGTCGGACGGATCGAAATGCACTCCGTACGTTGTGGTGACGTTCAGCCCCGTGGTTGTATATCCGCCCTGCGCTCCGTCCACTTTCCGCGTGTACACGGCCACCCAGTTCTTCCCGCCGTCCGTCGTCTTCAGCGTCCGTCCGAAATCCGTGCCGTAGCAGATCTCGGGCTTCGTCGGCGATGCCCCGATGTCCAGCGGATTCTCGCCCCACCCCGGTCCCAGCGTCGCGCTGATCCATCCACCTTCGTCCACATTCGGCGCCGGATGCCGCGACTCCTGCCACGGAAACGTCCAACTCTTTCCTGCATCGTTCGTCACGGCCACTCCGAACCACTGCTGGCCCCCCTTCTTCAAACCGTTATACGAGGCATATGCTGTGTCGGCGTGATGCAGCGAGGCCGAAACCGCGCGCACATTCGCGCCCGGCAGCGTCGCATTCCACGTTGCGCCTCCGTCCTGGGAAATCGAGAACCCGCCCGCCGTTGCCGCGTACCATACCGCCTTACCTCCCTTCTCCGGAAAACCGCCCGAGATGCTCACCACCGCGCCTCCGGGCGCCGCCGCACCCTCTCTCCATTTGCCGCCCTCGCGGACCATGACAGTGCTCTCGCCCGCGACATACAACGTGCGATTCCCGCGCGGCGACTTCGCATCCACCAGGATTGCCCTCCCACCGGTGTGCAGACCTCCGCCCGCCGTCCATGTCGCCCCCTGGTCTCTCGAAACCTGCAGAGTCCACTCGTGGTTCGCGCCCCTCATCGCCGCGTACAGCACCTTCGAATCCGCCGGGTCCACCGCCAGCGCCGTGATCCGCGACGCCGGCGCCACGCCCGGCTTCAATAACAGCGCCTCTTCCGCGTGGTCGCCCGTAATCGCGACTCCCCGCAGTTGATCCTCGCGCGGATACACCAGGTTCCAGCGTTCGCCTCCGTCCGTGCTGCGAAATAACCCGAGCCCCACCGCATACATCGTCCCCGCCGTCACGGGATCGAATATGAAGACCGACGTCCTGCCCCGCAGGTTGAACATCCGCCACGAAGCCCCCGCGTCTTTCGTCAGATACGACCCCGTCATATCGCACGCCACAAACGCGACGTTCGGATCGTGCGGACTCACAGCCGGCAGAAACATCGCTCCGCCGCCCCCTGGCCCGATGATCTTCCATTTCCCGTGGCCCGCCGCGCCGGCCAGCAGCACGGCGCAAAGTGCAATCCCGAAACGCTTGGACATAGACATCAACGCGTATTTTGTCAGAAAACAGAAGAATGGCAAGGCCGACTCATCTTATTGCGGCAGGCTGCCTCCTCGGCGCCCTGCTCGCCGCTCAGAATGTCATCGTCCGTCCTGAGCCCATCGACGATCTCCTGACGAATCCCGGTATGGGCATCCAGACCTTCCAGCGATTCGCCGGACAGGCGATTTATCCCGGTATGCGTTGGTCCGAAGTCGGGCCTGAAGCCAAGGTCGCCGATTCCTCCTCACCCGTTGACTTCCCGCCCTCCTCCGTCGCCTACCTTCGCTGGTTCTGGCACCAGCTGGAGCCCGAGCGTGGCAAATACCGCTGGGACATCATCGATTCGGCCCTCGACGAAGCACGCCTGCACCATCAGGCCCTGATGATCCGGCTGATGCCCTACGACGAACGCGACCCGCTGCCCGGCTGGTATCGCAACTCCAGCGCGCGCCGCGCCAACAAGCCCGAGGACAAAGACGGCAAGGTCTGGTCGCCCGACGCGTCCGATCCGCTGTACCGCACCGCCTGGACCGAACTCATCCGCCGGGCGGGCGAACGCTACGATGGCCACCCCTATCTCGATTCCATCGATATCTCCACGGTCGGCTATTGGGGCGAGGGCTGGGGCCCCTACCTCCCCGATTGGTCCATTCAGCAGGAACTGATCGACCTCTACTTCGACGCCTTCCCGCGAACGCCAAAGGTCGTCAACTTCGATGAACTCCACGCGCTGGTTCATGCCGTGAAGCGCGGCGCCGGCTGGCGTCTCGATTGTTGGGGCGACATGGGACGGCCCGGCAAAAGCGGCTGGTCGCACATGTTCGATCTTTACCCCGAACAACTCGCGCGCGACCCAAGCCTCTACGACGCCTGGCGCGCCGGACCGGTATCGCTCGAGACCTGCGGCACACCGCTTTCCTGGAAGCGGTGGGGATTCGATCTCCAGCCGATCCTCGATCAGGCTCTGCGCTGGCACGCCTCCACCATCAACATCAAGTCCACGGCGATCCCGCCCGAATGGAAGCAGCAGTTCGTCGAATTCCAAAAGCGAATCGGATACCGTTTCGCGCTACGGCGCTTCGAACACCCGCGACAATCGCAGGCAGGCGCCCTGCTGCCCGTCAAAATGTGGTGGCAAAACACCGGAGTCGCACCGATCTATCACGAGTACACGCTGGCCCTCGAATTCCGGAACGATCGCACCGCCGCGCGGACCACTGTACCGGTCGACATTCGCAAGTGGCTGCCGGGCGATGCCGTCTATGAAGGGAGCGTCTATCTCGATGCTGCGCTCTCGCCCGGCCGGTACCGCGTGCGAGTTGCGATGCTCGATCCACGCACCGGCGCACCCGCCATCCAACTCGCCATGAAAGGCCGCCAGCCCGACGGCTGGTACGACGTCAGCGAAATCGAAATCCAATAACGGCCGCCGGATCGAACTCCGCCACTCACTCCTGCCGCAGCGCCGAAATCGGGTCCACCCGCGTCGCTCGCCACGCCGGCACCCAACACGCGAACGCCGAAGCGGACAGCACCAGCATCGCCGCCATCCACAACACAGCGGGCTGGTTCGACTCCAGCCCCGCTACCCCACGCAGTACATCATGCGCAATCGCACTAAGGACGAGCCCCGCGCCCACTCCCCCCAACACCGGGATCAGACCCTGCCGGAAGATCAACGCAACAATCTGCGCGGGCCGCGCGCCCACCGCCACCCGAATTCCCAATTCCGCCGTCCGCCGCGAAGTCGCATACGAAATCACCCCGTACACGCCCGCCGCCGACATCGCTAAAGCGAGACATCCCGTCACCACCAGCAGCATCATGATGAACCGGCGGTCGGCAACCGAATCCGCAATGAAGTCCCGCATCGGCGCGCACAGAAATACCGCCTGGTTCGGATCGATCGCCGCAATCTCCTGGCGAATGGCTCTCTCCATCTCTTCCGCCGGACGCTCGGTTCGCACCACCAGAAACGCCGCCCGGTTCATCGCGCCCGCAGAAAGATAAACGTTCCCCTTCCCGATCTCGTTTAGCGCCGCGTGTCTCGCATCCGCCACAACACCGATCACCCGCTTCCAGTTATTCGGATTCTCCGGCGTGCAGTACACGCAAATCCGCCGGCCGGCCGCGTTGCCTTCGGGCCATTGGCGATTTGCGACGAACTCGTTGATCATCGCTGCGTCGCTCGATTGCCGCATCTCGTCCCGGCTGAAATAACGGCCCTCGAGCAACCGGATTCCCAGGGCTTGGAGATACTCGCCGCCCACCGTGTCGATCTCCGCCTCTACCGGTTTCACCGTGGGATCCTCGCTGATACTGACCGATCCGCCGTTATTCTCTCCACTGAACGGCAGGGCATCCACGGTTCCAGCCCGTTCCACTCCCGGAATCGCCCGCACACCATTCAGCATCCGTTCGTAGAACGCCGCGCGCGCTTCTGGACTTCGATAACGTTCCTGCGCCGGCAGCACCACCGACGCCAGCACCCGATTCGCATCGAACCCCGGGTCCGTGCCGATCAGCTTCACAAAACTGCTCAGCAGTTGTGCCCCTGCCCCCATCAGCACTACCGAGAGCGCAACTTCGGCCACTACCAGCGACGATCGCAATCGGTCGCGCCCGCCTTCGAACACACCGCGCGTCCTGATGCCGCTCAGCGCCATCTGCTGCCCGCGGCTCGCCAATCTCAACGCCGGTGCAATTCCGAACAGCACGCCGTTCAACATTCCAACCGCGAGCGTAAACCCGAAGATCGTGGAATCCGCGCGCCCGGCCGCAAGCCGCGGAATGCTCACCGGCGCCAGCGAAGGCAGCACCTGCCAGGCTGCCGCTGTCACCGCATACGCCGCCAGCCCACCCAGCAACGCGAGCACACAACTCTCCGTCAGGATCTGTCGCACGATTCGCCCCGCCCCGGCGCCCGCCGCGAGCCGGATCGAGATTTCCTTCTGCCGCGCGAACCCTCGGGCCAGGAGCAGGTTCGCCACATTCGAACACCCGATCAGCATGAACACCAGCGCGCCGGCCATCAGCATCTTCAGAGGCTTCCCCGCGCTTCCCACAACCCGATCGCGCACGTAGTTCAGACGCAGAACATGGTCGCGGTTCATGGCCGGGAATGCGCGTGTGAGGTCATTGCTAATGGAAGTCAGATCCTCTCTCGCCTGTTCCAATGAAACTCCGTGACGCAGCCGTGCAACCGCGCCGAGCCCGCCTTCGCGGTGTCCCCCCATTGGAGCCCAGAACTCGACATACGTTGCCGGTGTATGCACCGCGCTTCGACGCAGCGGGAAATTGAAATGCCGGGGCATCACGCCAACGACCAGGCATTTGTGACCGTCCACCGCCACCGTCCGGCCCACCACTGAGGGATCCGAGCCGAATCTCCGCGACCACAGCCCGTAACTCAGAATCATCACATCGGCGTGGCCCGGCTGATCTTCTTCAGGCAGGATGTTCCGGCCGATCATCGGAGCTGCGCCGAGCATCGGGAACACGTCGGCCGTCACCCGTAGCCCGTAGAGCGCTTCCGGCGGCACACCCGCCGCACCCCCGAGATCCAGAATAGCGTTCCGGTAAACACCGACCGCCGCCAGCGTCCGCGTCCTCCGGATCACCTCCTGGCTATCGTTCCACGACACCCAATCTCCCGTGGACTGCTCCCGCATGCGCGGATACTCCGTCCGAATCTGCACCAATTCCTGCGGCCGCGCATAGGGCAGCGGTTCCATCAGCACCGACTTGATTGCAGTGAAAACTACGGACGTGGCTCCGGCACTAAGCGCGATCGATAGCAGCGCAATCGCAGTCGGAACAGGAGTGCGCAGAAACAGGCGGAACGCGATGCGGATGTCTTGCCACACAGACATTGCACTTCATTGTACTCGCCGTAATTTCCTGGCCCCTTCGCGTAAGCTGCGGCTTCAATGCTTACTTCTTCACCAGCACAACGGGTGCCTGAACGTTCCCCAAAACCCGGCTGAAAAACGTCCTCAGTTCGCCGTACCGCTCGACTGTCACGGTGCCCGCCCGCACCTCCAGCGCCCGCTTCGCCATCACCGCTCCCGCATCCATCGAGTACGTCGCCGTGTACCCGCCGAAGGGAGTCTCGAGTTTCACCGGGTCCGGAAGTTCGTCCACCGCGAACCCTTCGGGTACGGTCATCTTCACAGTCTCCGACTCGAGTTCCGATTCCAGCAGCACCGGGTACTTGCGGCGCGTCTCCGGAAAAGACGGCGCACGGAATGGAGCCGGCAGCATTTTCACCATCATCAGCCGTTCCTGCATCGTCTGGCCAAACCCCGCGGCCGAATATTTCACCGTCAGTTTGAACTCGTTCGCACCGGCCGGCGCCCCTTCCACCCGCTCGATCTTACGCCCCGCGCCGGACTGCGACACCCAACGTTCGATCACGCGCTTGTACTCGTCCGCCGTCGCCCGCGCATGACGATACCCGCTGCTCGCCGCAGTTTCGCCGAACGAATGTTCGGTGACTCTGATCCTCGCCGCGCCGTCCGGTCCCAGCGCGATCTCCGATTCCCGCTCCACGCGGTTCGCTTCGGGAGGCGTCACCGGCATTCGCACCAGCGCTCCCTTCGCATCGGCGATCACCAGCGCATGGCTGTCCTGCTCGTGCGATGGTAGATAGCCGGGCGGAATCGAGTCGTCCGTCGGATCGAAAAAAAGCAGGCGGCCCAGTTCCGGATGCACCAACACCGCCGGCGCCGTCACCGCCTCGCTGACTTTCACCGCGAGAATCATGTGATTGAACTGATGCGGCGAGGGCCACTCCGGCCGGACGTACGTGCGGTCGCCCGCGTAGATGGCCGTGAGGTACGATTCGATCCCGGCAATTTTCAGCATCGCCCCCATCAGGTTTGCCTTGTCCTTGCAATCACCGTAGGATTTCGCGAACACGTCCGTGGCGGTGTGCGGACGATATCCGCCCCCGCGTCCCACATTCGTGGCCACGGCAATGTAGTTGATCGCTTGCACGAAACGCCCCACCGGCGCGATCTTGTCGAACTCCGCCTTCGCACCGCCCGTCAGTTCCCGCGTCTTTGCGATCATCTCGTTCGACGAGGCCTGCTGCCCTTCTGCCAGACCGAATTGGAAGACGGAAACGTCCTTCCAACTTGCAAAAGCCGATCCTGCATTCTTCACCGCGCTCGGCGGGAAAAACGTCACGCCGATTCTCGGCGCGAGTCCGCTCGCGGCCGGCCCCGACGGTTCGGGGTCGATGAACGGCAGATCTTTCAGTTCCCACGTGTACGTTGTACCCGCAATCGCCGGCTCGAGCTTCGCCGAGTTGAACGTCACAGAATCCACGCGCCACCCTGCCGGTACCGTCAGCGCGAACCGGCTCGCCAGCACCGGCAGACGATCCTGAAACTCCCATTCGAACTGCGTGACGATCGACTTGTCTTCCGATACCGCTTCATATGCAAAAACGGAACCGGACGTCGCCTCGCTGGCCGAAACCACTCGCGCCCGCACGTCGGAATAAATGTCGTTGTTCACCGCCGCCACATCCACAATCCGGTCTTTCCCGAATTGCTTCACCTGGGCTGCCGGCGAGATCAACCAGGCGTGAAGATCCGTCACCTTGCTGCTGCCCGTCCGGTAGTGTTCCACTCCGTACGCTTCATCACGCCCCTCATTGGAAAGCACCTTGATCGCTCTGCGCGATGTGATCGTTCGCTGCCCGGAATCGTCCACCGTGACACGCTGCTCATCCAGCAGAATCACCGCCGGCACCTTCGCCTCGTACTTCGGAACCGCCGCCGAAGCCGCGTCCCGCACCCATTGCGGAGCTTGATCCGCGGCAAGGAGTGTCGCGCAGCCGAGACATCCCGCCAAAAGAGCCGCCCGGTTCATGGCGCGAGAGTCTCCGCCTTCAAAGTCAAGGTGTGATTGTCGCCCGCGTGCACTTTGTCAAAAACCTGCTTCATCGCAGGATATGCTTCTTTCTTGAACATCAGTGCCAGGTTCTTCGCGAACACGAATTCTCGCTGGTACGTCAAAACCCGTGTCGCCTTGTTGTACTGTGCCGAGACCTGATAATGTCCCACTGCGTCGAGCGGGATATTGGGGGGAATGTCGGCATGATCGAACTCATATCCTTCCGGCACCCGAATCGTGAGGTAGTCGACATCCATCCAGGGATATCGAAAGCAGATCGGATAATTCCGCGTTTCAGCCGTATACCGCGCCGAGTATCCACGCTGAAACACCGACGGTTGCACGAAAATCCTCTTCCCCGTTCGTTGCGCATAATTCGGAATCTTCAGGTGATAGCTCCACACCATCGGCAGGTCCGGATTCCGAACGTCGGAAAGTTGGAGGTTTGTGATCTCCGCACCCGGAAATTGTTCCTCGATCTCCGTCTTCAAATGCTCCAGCCGTTCCTCGTCTTTCAGTCCGCCGTACTCCCGCCGTCGATCCACCACGCGATGACCGGAGTGCGCCACCCGCACAACGCCTTCGAGCGTGCCATCTTCAGATAGCTCGAACGAGCCGAGATTCCTTCGCACCGAACTCTCGGGCGGTGAAACCGGGGTGCTCGCCATCTCAGGTTGCTTCGCGTCCGTTACCAGAGCCGTATTGCCCTCCTCTTGCCACCGCAGCATCCCGAACGGAACGTACGTGCTGGCCGGGTCGAAGAACCTCCACTTACCGTCGACCCGCACCGCGATCTCCCAGGCCTGCATGAAATACTCGTTCGCGTAATCCTTCCGGAAGAAGTAGCGGCTACGGTCCGCCATCTTTGCGTATCGTGCTTCAAAACCCGCTCCATTCGCGAGCGCGGCGAAGAGCAGGTCGATGTCGCTCCCGGTCCCGATGCCATGTTTCAAGGTGTCGGCTGGATTCTTGTTCTCTTTAAAATCGCGACGCTGCTCGATCGTTAGGCCCGAACCCGGATCCGACACGTTCTTAATCGACGACCGGCAGAACAGGAACAATCGCTTCAACTTCTCCTCATCCGTGGTAGTGCCCTCGATCAATTCGGCGGCCTTCCGCTTGACGTCGTTGTTCGCCTTCATCCGGTCCTTGAAAATCTCGAACTCGTCCTTGCCGTGCTTCGTCCAGTACTTGTCGGGATCCAGCTTTTCATCGGGTGAGTAGTAAATCAGAAGCCACGCGGTCACCTCGTTTTCCGGCGGCATATCCGGCTCATCCTCAACGGCGGGCATATTAGAAAAGGTCAGGCCAAAGAACCCGTCGCGCTCCTTTTGGAACGGTTGATCCTGCGCGTGAAAAGTTATTGCACGCATGGCGAATGGAAAGTACTGGTTCACCAGCGGCTTGATGTGG
This sequence comes from uncultured Acidobacteriota bacterium, assembly GCA_963720745.1. Taxonomy (GTDB): domain Bacteria; phylum Acidobacteriota; class Terriglobia; order Bryobacterales; family Bryobacteraceae; genus TMP-7. The sequence continues at coordinate 284,582 of CAVRGO010000003.1, read as the reverse complement.
TACCTCACCGTCTGTACCGGATACTCACGTTGCAGCGGCAGCCTTACGTAATTCGCGAGTTCGTCGTTGTGCCGCTCCCGCCAGCCGTATTCGACAATCGCCCCGGGTTCGAGCCCCGGCAGGGCAAAGGAGGTCATCCTGATCTTGAGGTCGCCCGCCTTCGCTACCAGCTTCTCGAAGATCCCGTCCTTCTTCAGTTCCAGCACCTCGCCGCTCTTCCGTGTCGTCTTGGCCCAAACATCCGAAATCTTCGTGTTCCCGAACTGAGGGATGTCCACTTTGCTCAGCATCTCAGCGCCGCGCTCGTCCAGTACCTTTACCCGCAGGTAGTGCTTCATCACTGTCCGGGGCAGAACGCCATCCAACTCATCGGAGACCCAGACCTCCCAGAGAATCCCTTCCGAATGAGCGTCTCTTCCCGCTAGCGAGCTCTCCGCAGCTTGAAGGGCTTGAAGCGTCGAAAAACGTCTGTGATTCGGCGCCATCCCTGCAAAGTAGAGCAGGATGGCGCACACCAATAGATGCTCTTTTTTCAAGAGTCCTCCCTGATACGGCTGCCTTCGAATCGAAGGGCCAGCATATCGCTCACGGAGTTTCCGGTAAATTACACCTATATCAACGTGGAGTATGTTATGAATCGTGGAGTTTCAGGCGCAGTCTACGTCAAGCTCCCGCTTGCATTTTCCGCAACGCCTCGATCCGTGGAACCCTGCTCTTGGGACTGTCCAGGCTAAACGATCGTGCATCCCCGAGTTGTGTCCGCACGAACTCCTCCATGCGCGCCACCGCCTGCTTCATCGCTTTGTCAGGCGTGCCGAACGCGGCCCAGGCAATCGACTCTGTGGCCGGATCGTACTCCCACAGCCCCACGATGCGTCCGCGGTCCAGAATCGCATGGCTCGGCAGATCAGCAAGCGACCCCATGGCCTTGCCCGTTACCACCCGCCGTTGATCCTCGTCCGAGAGCAGCGTCGGCAGGTTGCGCCGCAGCAGCATCATCCCGTCGATGCTGCTTACCAATGAATATTGCGGCTTCTTCGGTGGAACGAATTGCGCATACTCTTCGCAATCCCCGGCAAACATCAGCCGCGCCGGATCCCCTTCGAACGGAACTAGTCGCAGCGGTTCCATTGCAGTCTTCGCCGCTTTCGCACCCAACCCGGAGAACCACTGAAACTCGGCAATCGTCGCCGGACCGGTCCAACGGAAATAGCGTCGCGCCAACTCCGTATACGCTTCTTCGAGACTCATCCGGAGACTCGCCAGCGGATTCTTCTTCCACAACGCGTACCGGTAGCGCTGTTGATCGATACGCCCATTCACGGGAACGCGCCGGATCAGCCCTTCCACCTGCAATCGGCCCAGCGCCAGCGGCATCGTGCTGCTGAGCCCTTTCTTTTGCCCCTCCGGCCCCAGGCTGCGCGATGCGTTTCCAGTCGCCGCCTTCAACTGTTCGGGATCGAGCGGTTCTTTCTTCAACGCGTTCACGACGGCATCGCACAGCTTATCGACCTCGGCTTCAGTGACACCGAGTTTCAGCGCGACCTTCATGTCCGCCTCGTCCACCTTGGCGATGCCCAATCCGAGAGCGAAATCGCACGCCGGCAGTACATAGGTGCAGCCACGCGCGCTCGGCAACTCATGGATCGCGAGCGCCGCCGCATCGGCATCGACCCGCTCGCGCGACAACCCCGCGCGCGCAAACAACCCCAGGTACGGCCCCGACCCGCCCACCGACCGCGCCCATCCCGTCTTCTCGAGCACCTCCGCGGCAGTCTTACCCTCAAACGATCCATCGAGCCCGTGCCGGTGCGCCCACCATGCTTGCAGCTTCGAATCCACCATGAGCGGCTAGTCTACCCCATTCGACCCGGGTCCGGGTCTGCGAAAGCCTCAATCGGCATCCAGACCTGTTGTCCATCGTCATCCCGAACCACGTACCCCACTGACCGCCACGCGTCCTCTCCATATCCGAGGAGGCTGTTCCTCACAGGATCGATGGACGCCCACGGCGGTCCGCTATGTGGCGGGTGCAGGTGGTAGCATCGTGGCCCCTAGCTCGGCAAGGGTCACGGCATCGAAGACACTCACCGATCCGTCTGCGAAGGCCGCCGGTACCCGCAGCCCCATCGCGCGACCAATCGCAATCCAATGCCGGAGAATGGCAGAACATTCGTTCACATTCACTTTTCCACAGCCTAGAACAACGCCCAACCAACAGGAATCAAAACCACTTATTCCCAGAAACGCCATCAACCCTCGACCCGAAAATTCAGCCCTTCCCTGCTACCCTGGGGGCGCCATGGCAACCACCGCCCAAATCCTCGCGAATCGCCAGAACGCACGCCACTCCACGGGCCCGTCCACGCCCGAAGGCAAAGCCGCCTCCTCCGCGAACTCTACCCGGCACGGCCTCTCCGCCGCCGAAACCTCCGTCCTCGCCCACGAGAACAAAGCCGAGCACGCCGCCCTCAGCGCCGCCCTCACCAACGAGTTCCGGCCCAAAGGCGAACACGAAAACTTCCTCGTCCGCCAGATGATCCAGGCCCGCTGGAAACTCACCCGCATCGAACGCTTCGAACAACTCGCGTTCGAACAGATCCTCACCGAACCCGACGGCGATTCCGACCCCGATGCCCGGATCCTTTCCGCCATGTCCAGGAACGGCAACGTGCTCGACAAACTCGAGCGCTATCGCGCCGCCGCCGAACGGTCCTATTACAAGGCCCACCGCGAACTCATCCAGGGCCGCAAAGCCGCAGTACAAATCAAAGCCAAATCCGTCGACGCCGCCATCCTCGATTACATCAACTTCGGTATGCCTCCCGAATCGCAAAACGAACCCGAACCTTCATCCTCGCTTCGCGCCTCCGGCGGCTTCCGCGGCCCGAATCGTCGATGACGCCACCCGCCAGAGCGCGCCGCCGCGCAAGTCGCCGTGCGACACTACATAAGAACTGGGAGGTTTCATCACCGTGCGTCCACTCGCGTCCGTCTCCATGGGCATCGCTCTGCTCGGTGCGATCGTTATGTCCGCCGATACCGGCTCGAAAGCCTTTCTGCTCGTCGCCAATAAAGGCGACCACGCTCTCGGCATCGTCGATCCCACAGCCGCCCGGCAGATAACGGAGGTCCCTGAAGGAGGCGTCACCGGGCACGAAGTCACCGCGTCGCCCGACGGGAAAACCGCCTACGTGCCCATATACGGCAACTCGGGTGTCGGCAAGCCTGGAACCGACGGCCGCAACATGGTGGTCATCGATATCGCTTCTCGCAAAGTCACCGGCAATGTCGATTTCGGACGCGCCGTCCGTCCGCACTGCCCGATCTTCGGTCCGAAGAATGGATTGCTGTACGTCACAACGGAACTCGACAACTCGGTGACGATCATCGATCCGAAGTCGCTTAAGATCGTCGGCAGCGTGCCCACCGGCCAACCCGAATCGCACATGCTCGCCATTAGCCCCGATGGGCGCCGCGGCTACACCGCCAACGTCGGCCCCGGTACCGTCTCCGTGCTCGATCTCGAAAATCGCAAGACCCTCGCCACCATCCCCATTTCCAAGAACACCCAGCGCATCTCCCTTTCGGTTGACGGCCGCATTGCCTTCACCGCCGATCAAACCGCGCCGCAACTCGCCGTCATCGACACCGCAACCAATAAGATCAAAGCTTGGGTGCCTCTCCCCTCTTCCGGCTACGGAACTGCGCCGACGGCGGATGGGCGCTGGCTCATCGTCGCCGCGCCGAAAGCGAATAAAGTGGCCATCGTCGATCTTCACACTCTGAAGGTCGCCCACACGGTCGACGTTCCGCGCGCTCCCCAGGAAGTGCTGGTGCGTCCCGATCAGAAGGTCGCCTACGTGTCTTGTGACGCCAGCGGCAAAGTGGCTGCCATCAGCATTCCGGACTGGAAAGTCGAGTCGTTGATCGACGCCGGCAAGGACGCCGACGGTCTTGCCTGGGCCCGCTAAGAGGCGGCGCTGCGAACTTCGTTCGCCCGGAACTTCGCGATACGCTGGATGAGTTTCACAGGCACGGGCTGCGAGAGCGGGAAACGGATCGTCCCCTTCTCGATCTCGTAAGATGCAAGCTCGTCCTTGAACTCGGCCAACAGACGATCGGTTACTGGATAGATGGAGTAGTGCCGCTTCCATCCCGCAAAATAGAGCACCGCCTTACCATCCAACTTGTAGGTCGGCATCTTGTAGGAGATGGTCTCTTCGGCCTTGGGCATCCCGGCACGGATCGCCTCGCGAACTTTCGTGAGCAACGCTCGCACGGCTTCCGGTTGCAAAGCCAGGTACTCTTCGACGGAATCCATGTCGCTCTCCGCCATCACCAGGTCATCGCCAGATCCACCAGCGTCCGGACCCCGATACCCGAGGCGCCTTTCGCGGCGAACGGACGTCCGTCATCGTAGGAAGCCGTGCCGGCGATGTCGAGGTGGATCCACGGCGTATCCTCGGCGAACTCCCGCAGAAACAGCGCGGCCGTGATCGATCCGCCCGCTCGCCCGCCGATGTTCGCGACATCGGCAAAGGGCGTCTTCAGCAGGTCCTTGAACTCGTCGTCCACCGGCATCGCCCACATCTTCTCGCCCTGCCGTCGAGCCGCGGCCAGCAGCTTCTCGCGGAAGGTTTCATTGTTCGAGAACACTCCGGTATAGAAATGTCCCAGCGCCACCACGATCGCTCCGGTCAGCGTCGCCGCATCCACCAGGTGCGTGCATCCCATCCGCTTGGCGTAAGTGATCGCATCGTTCAAAATCATGCGGCCCTCGGCATCGGTGTTCAACACTTCGATGGTCTTGCCCGACAACGACGTCACGATGTCGCCCGGACGTTGCGCCCGCCCTCCCGGCATGTTCTCGACAGTGGGGATGAGGCCCGTCACCGGGATCGGCGGCTTCAGTTGCGCCAGCGCCCGCATCGCTCCGATCATCGCCGCCCCGCCCGACATGTCGTACTTCATCTTGTCCATGTTGTCGGCCGGCTTGATGGAGATGCCGCCCGTATCGAACGTCACTCCTTTGCCCACCAAGCCGAGATGATCCGACCCGGATGTTGGAGTCGCCGGACGATACTTCAACACGATCAGCGCGGGAGGCTGCGCGCTGCCTTGCGCCACCGCTAGCAGCGAGCCCATTCCCAACTCGCGCATCTTCGCTTTGTCGAGCACCTCGCACTCCAGCCCGAACTCCGACGCCATCTGCCGGGCGCGTTCCGCCAGAGTCGATGGACCCAGCAAGTTTGGGGGCTCGTTCTGCAGGTCGCGCGCGAAGTTCTGGCTTTCCCCAATCACGCGAGCGCGGTTCAGGTCTGCTTCCAGGCTCCCGTCGCCATCGCGGGCGATCAGCGTGCAACTCTCAATCGGCTTCAACTCGCGCTTCGAGCGGTAACGGTCGCTCTCCCAATCGCCGAGGATGACTCCCTCCGCCGCCGCCTCCACAGTCGCAGCATCGGTTTCGGGCAGACGAACGGCCACGGATGTCGCGCCCGATTGCTTCGCCTTCCGGACCGCGGCCCCGACTGCGCGGCGGATTTCCGTCGTGTTGAACTGTTTCCCCGTCCCCGCCAGGATCAGCCTCCGTGCTTTGATTCCCGAAGGACGGTGCAGCACGGTGGTCTCGTAGGCCTTGCCCTTGAACTCCCCGGACTTGTGGACCTCATCCACCCAGCCATTCGTGGCTTCATCGATCTCCTGCAATTCAACGAGCGGAGACTCCGGCTCGCGCTCGCTGGCGACCGCAACCAAGGCGTCGGTTTCAATATCGCGAAAGGGTTTTGCCGTTAGCTTCAGTTCCATTCGTTCCCTCTACTGTCGGTTCCTCCGCCCGATCGCCGCGCGAGCCTCGGCATCGGCTTCGCGCACACGCTCGGATTCCCGCTTGTCGTGAAACTTCTTGCCCCGTCCAACGGCCAGCTCGCATTTGATCAAGCCGCCCTTCAGGTACATCTTGGTGGGGATCACAGTCAAGCCCTTCTCCCGCGTCTTGGCCTGCAGCTTTCCGATCTCATCGCGGTGCAGCAGCAGCTTGCGTGCCCGCACCGGTTCGTGGTTCTCCCGGTTGCCATGCGAATAATGGCTGATATGAGCGTTGAACAGCCAGGCTTCGTTCCCGCGAACCTCGGCGTACGCATCCTTGAGCTGAATCTTGCCGGTCTTCGCCGCCTTCACTTCTGTTCCGGATAGTACAATACCCGCCTCAAGCCGGTCCGACAAGTGGTAATTGTGCGATGCCTGCCGGTTATCGCTCAGTATCTTAAAGCGCTCTTCCACAAATTGATCTCAACGCTCGAAAAGCAAAGAACGTCAATCGGTTATAGGGCCCGACTCGAAGTAAGGTCATTACGTCGCGGGCATCCATAGTGTAACATGCGCCTCAAAAACGATGAAAACGAATAAGTTACGTCATTTCTGGACCGTTCTGGCCATTGTGTTGGCCGTTTCCGGTCCGCTGGAGGCGCGCAATCGCAAAGGCGACAAGTTTCTGAAGCAAGGCGAATCCGCCGAAGCCCGCCAGATGTGGGACGAGGCTCTCGGCTTCTACGAGAAAGCCCAGGCGGAAGACCCCTCCGATCCCGGCTACATGCTCGCAGTCAAGCGCGCCCGCTTTCAGGCCTCTCAGAAACACGTTGACCTCGGACAGAAGTTGCGCAACCAAGGCCAGTTGGAGGGCGCCGTCGAAGAGTTCCAGAAAGCCATTCTGATGGACCCGGGTTCCGCCATCGCCCTGGAAGAATGGCGCCGCACCGCCGACATGCTCGAAAAAGAGAAGGCCACCGGAAAGCGCGGCGAAGGCGCCGAGCGCGGCTTGACTGCCCTTGAAAAAGAGAAGAAGGTGATCGACGAGCGCACCAAGGCGATGCTCCCGCCGCCGGAATTGAAACCCATTAGCCAGTTGCCCGCGACCTTGAAGATGAACAATCAGCCGCCCAAGGTGCTCTACGAAACCCTGGGGAAACTGGCCGGCATCAACGTGGTGTTCGATCCTCAGTTCCAGGCCGCCGGAAAGAACTTCAACCTCGATCTCAATAATTCAACCCTCGAAGAAGGGCTCGATTATCTGGGGATCCTCACCAAAACGTTCTGGAAGCCGATCTCATCCAACACGATCTTCGTTACCGAGGACAATGTCACGAAACGCCGCGATTACGAAGACAACGTCGTGCGCGTCTTTTATGTTCAGAACGCAACTTCGGTGCAGGAATTCCAGGAAATCGCCACCGCCGTACGGTCGCTGACCGAAATCCGCCGCGTGTTTACCTACACGGCACAGCACGCGATCCTGATGCGCGGCACCCCGGATCAGATCGCTCTGGCCGAGAAACTCATCCACGATCTCGACAAGGCCAAGGCGGAAGTAGTAGTAGACCTCATCGTCATGGAAGCCAACCGGTCCCGAACCCGCGATCTGGCAGCGGCCATCACTTCGAGCGGCACACCGGGATTGAATGTTCCCATCGGCTTCACGCCACGAAACCCTGTGACCACCACGACAACAACGGATACAGGTACGACCACCACCACCTCCAGCAGCAGCAATTCCACAAGCAACCTGGTGTCGCTTGCGCAATTGCGCCATATCAGTTCTGGCGACTTCTCGACGACCCTGCCCGGAGCCCTTCTGCAACTCGTAATGGGCGACCGGCAGACTCGCGTTCTTCAGTCGCCGCAGGTCCGCGCCTCCGACGGCCAGAAGGTCACGCTTCGAATCGGTGACAAGATCCCGTATGCGACGGGCGCATTCCAGGCTGGGCTTGGCTCCGTTGGCGGTTTGCCCTATGCCAACACGCAATTCAACTTCGCCGAAGTCGGCGTGAACGTCGACTTGACCCCGACGGTACATGGACGCGATGAGGTGACGCTGAAGGTCGCTGTCGAAGTGTCGAACGTGCGCGACCGCGTCAGCATCGGCGGCATCGATCAGCCCGTCATCGGACAGCGCCGCAGTGAGACGGAGATCCGTTTGCGCGAAGGCGAAGTCAACATACTCGGCGGACTCTCGCAGGAGCAGGACACAAAATCCATCGCCGGCGTGCCGGGACTGGTGAACATTCCAATCCTCGGACGCTTGCTCGGAAGTGAATCGACCGACAAGGAACGCGGCGAACTGTTGATCGCTTTGATCCCGCACATCGTCCGCACGCCGAACCTGACGGATGTGGATCTCAAAGGAGTGTGGGCCGGTACCGATCAGGTTCCGAAGGTTGCCTATGCACCGCATCCGGAGGTACAGGGCGCTCCCGCGGGTGGTACGGAGAAGATCACTCCCGCTCCCGCTCCGGTCAAGCCGGCCCCGGCCCCTGGCGCTCCGGCGACGGCCCCATCACCGGCATTGCAGCCGGCGATCCCCGGCGTTCCGACGGCGACTGGTCCCCGCCTCGATTGGGTTCCGCCGGCGGCACAACTTCAATTGGGCGGAAGCTTGAACCTGGTGCTACAGGCGCAGAACATGGAGGATCTGTTCACGGCGTCGCCCGTCCGGATTAAGTGGGATCCGAAAGTGCTGCGGCTGAACGAGATCACTCCCGGAGATTTCCTCTCGAAAGACGGCCAGCGGATCACCAGCGCCAAGGACATCCGCAACGATGCGGGTGAAGCCTGGGTCACCATGAACCGCCTGCCGGGCGCCGGCGGCGTGAACGGATCGGGCCCTCTCGCAACGTTCGCGTTCACGGTGATCGGGAAAGGCAATACGAAAGTCGCCGTGACCGACTTCGGGCTGAAGAACACACAACTTCAACCGATTGTCGTCACCAGCCCGGAGGCGGATATTACGGTTCCCTGATGGAAGTAAAAAACAAAGGCGGCGAGCGCGGGATGACGTTGGTGGAGTTGATTGTGGCTTTCACCATCCTATCGGTTCTGTGCGCCATGTCGGTACCATTGGCAAGATATAAGGTTCGGCGCGAACGCGAACGCGACCTGCAGTGGGACTTGCGCGACATGCGAAACGCGATCGACAAGTACAAGGACTTGTGCGATGCCGGCAAGCTGGGACCTACGAAGATCGACACGAACTGCTATCCCGAGACACTGGAGATATTGGTTGAAGGGGTTAAGGAGTCCGGCAAGGTGGATTCGAAAATCCGGTTCCTCCGGCGGATCCCCAAGGACCCGATGACAAACTCGTTCGAGTGGGGCAAGCGCAGCATGCAGGATGAGGCGACATCGACGAGTTGGGGCGGCCAGAACGTATTCGATGTGTTCACGAAGAGCACGGAAAAGGCCAGTGATGGCACAAACTACTCAGACTGGTAACCGGCGATTCGGCTTCACGCTGATCGAACTGATGGTGGTGATGGCGATCATCTCGATCATTGTGTCGATCGCCGTGCCCTTGTATCAGAAGTCGATCATCCGCTCCAAAGAGAGCGTGCTGAAGAACAACCTGTTCACGCTGCGCACCGTCATCGACGAGTACACCTACGATAAGCAGAAGGCTCCGCAGACGCTCCAGGATCTCGTGACCGATGGCTATCTCCGTGCTGTGCCCGTCGATCCGATCACAGGAAACGATCAAAGCTGGCGCGTCATCATGGAGGATTCGATGAACGCGACCAGCCAGAACGAACCGGGCATCTGGGATGTGCGCAGCGGCTCGGATCAGAAGAGTCTAGAGGGTACGCCGTACTCGGAGTGGTGAATCGCGGAAGCGCATCAGCTTGGCGAGTTCGGTCGCGGTGAGTTCGCGGTACTCACCGGGCATGAGATTCCCGAGCGTTAGTTCGCCGATCGCGATCCGTATAAGCCGGAGGGTCGGGAAGCCCACCGCGGCGGTCATCCGGCGAACCTGGCGGTTGCGTCCTTCGGTCAATTGAATCTCGATCCACGATGTAGGGATGTTGGCACGGAATCGGATGGGCGGGTCTCGCTCCCACACAGTGGGCGGCGAGTCCAACAGGCGCGCGCGTGCGCGTCGCGTGTTATAGCCGGCGATGCGGACCCCGTTTTCGAGCCGGCGGGTCGCCTCCGGCGTCGGGATCCCTTCGACTTGCGACCAGTACGTCCGGCTATGGCCGAACTTGGGATCCGTCAGCCGGTGCTGCAGTCCTCCGTCGTCGGTCAAGAGCAGGAGCCCTTCGCTATCCTCGTCGAGCCGCCCGACCGGATAGATATCGGCAAACGGCAAGAAGTCCGCCAGGGTCGAATGCTCCGCGTCATCTGGCCGAGAGAACTGGCAGATGACGTTGAACGGCTTGTTGAAGAGGACGTACCGCAAGCCTCATAGTAGCCCAGGCGGCGCATGGTAGACTGTGAGAGTAGTTCTCGCCTTCCATCACTCCCCGGTCGTCTAATGGTAGGACAGCGGCCTTTGGAGCCGTGAATCGTGGTTCGAATCCATGCCGGGGAGCCACCGTCCTGTAGGTCGAGCCCGGACCGCCGTTTAGCTTGACAAGAGCGGGTCCAGGGCGGCCACATATCTCAAACATTTCGCAGGTAGTTGGCGCGCCAGGAGTCTCCGATTTGAGACGTGCATCGGCGGCGTCCAACACCAACCCCCCGGGTTCGCGTTGGAGGCCACGAATTGGGTTTCGGAATCTCCGTTTTCTCCGGTTGACTGGTGCGCGAAGTTGACAGTGGGGTTCATGTTGGCGGGCCTTGCTGTCGGCGTTTTTCTGAAGTAGGAACCAAGGATTTCCGGTACCAAGCCACTGGATTTCAGACCTGCGTAGGATGCGCCACGACTCACGTGGTGCTCTGGACGGGGAGACCAGCGAGGTTGACCGCGCGAATTCGTTCGCACCAGTATTGGGGTTCCTCCTCGATCCTGTGGCACAGATCTTCCGCCGTTACCGGGACCCATTCCGTGATAATATTCGCGGCCTTCAAGTCCTCAAATAATAAGCAGGACGGGACGGTGAACGCGCGGGGACGCTCGCCCGGTCTTCGAAGGTCGTACTGGCGCAGCCTGTAGCTTCCGCCCCGCACCGAAAGGTGAAGGAAGGTATGCGGCGCCAGGGTCGGGATGAAAACGAAGAATGCTTCCCTGGATCCTTTGCCCCGTGCCTTGCTTTGTTCCGTTCTCGCCGGCGCATTTGAAGCCTGGCCGGTGTCGCTGTCGCGGAACTTCGCCGTCGTCCACCGCGAGCGATGGACATCCTCACCGAACATGGCGGCCACCGCTTCACGATTCCGGGCGTCGTCTCCCGAAAGGTGCAGCCACTGCCAGTGCAGGCGCGCATCCTCCAGAACGAAGAACGCGATCAGGTACGATCGGTCGTTCGTGCGCAGGCACTCCGGCAAAAGCGAGAATGCGGATTTGAACTTCCCGATCAACGTATCCAGAGTCCTACCGTCGGCGCGATGCAACGTGTGGAACCACATGCCTGTGGTCCTTTCCCGCAGCAGCTTCTCCAGGTCCTTTCGGATCGCCTCGACAGTGCAGTTGTGCGCCTTCAGTTCAATGTGCGCCACCGGCTTGCGGTCAGATCCGAGAATGGTCAAGTCGACTCGGGCGCTGATCGGTGTCTTGCCTTTCTGCTGGTACGTCTCGCCCGTCGGCGTCTCCACGGAAAAGCAATAGCGCCTATCGACGGTCAGGTGTTGCACGAAGAGGAGCTTTGCTTCCTGCTCACTGATTCTGAGCGTGCCATCCCGTTTGCTTGGAAAGACCAGGCCATACTCGCTGGGCTGCTGCTCCGAAGGATAGATCTGGGCAAGGTCTGTGCAGACCTGGTTCAGGAGGCCTTCGAGGTACTGATCGAGATCCGTCATTTCGCTCCGCTGTGGCGCTCCTGCCAACCGCCAATAGCAGTCAGAGGAATAGATCGGCAGGCACGTGAAGAATCTCGGCGAGTTTCTTGGCCTGGGCTTTGCTGATCGCCCGCTTGCCGCTCACAACCTCAGAGGCTATGCCGCGGGAACCAAAAACGTCGAGCAGGTCGCGCTGGCGCAGGCCGTGCTCTTCCATCAGACTGCGCAACCTGCTGTCAGGCGTTGATCCTTCAATGGCGTAGTTGGCGTCCTCGAATGCTTCGATGAGCACGGTCAGAAGTTCGGAGTACTCCCGCTCTTCCGGCGAGAGTTCGTCATGGCGTCTGTCAAGATCCTCCAATTCGGCGACGAGACGGTCGTTCTCCTCCTCGGTCCGAATGACGGCCGGCAACTTGCGCGCCAGCAAACGGCCGTACCGCTTTGGATCTACTTCGAGCACGGAGTTTTTCATCGCTTCTTCCAATCCTCCCTACTGTATTCCTCGTGCGTCATCACATGGCGGATGTATACCTTGCCGGTTCGATAGTTGATGTACGTGGCCAGCCGGTACTTGTCTCCGCCAATGTTGAAGACCGTGAAGTCGGCCACCGCGTCCGCGTGCGGATAGGTCTTGCGCACATCCACGAGACTGGCCCACCGCAGCCGCTTGACAGTCCGATACCAGTCGTCGAGCGGCGTCTCTGCGTCCTGGTGAGCGTCAGCGAACTCGCGAAGGGCCTTGCGACTGATGACGCGCACGCCTGTATACTCTCAAAACGAGAGCATGTTGTCAAGGGGTCGACTTGGCTGTCGGTCTCTCTACCTCTTCACAGAGCCGGCGCATCAGGGTGGACGACGTATTCCTTACCCGATTCGCGCCGCCGGGAGTTTACAATTTCGCGAGGCCGCGAGTATTGATTAGTAGAGCTCATGAACCCAACAACAAACATCCGGCCGTGGAAGCCGGAGGACATCCGGTATCCAATGCTGGTTTCCGACTACTGCCTTCGGTGCTGCAAGCCATTCCAAACCTTCGAGGTAGTACCGAATGTCGTCGCCATGGGCGGCGGCAATCGTCAGGTGGTACTCCAAGTCTGCGCCGATTGCATCCACAAGGGCGACGCCGCGGTTGCGATGTCGGTCTATGTGAGAGGCGGCAACGCGACCGATCCGGACAGCCTGCGACCTCGCGTGACCGGAGCGCCACTCGATGGCTTCGTGCACCTCAAGCTTCTCGACAACGGCTTCTGGCGTGTGGGCCTAAAGCGCGGCCATGCGGAGATCTGGACAAAGCAGGAGGTGGACAGCCACCTCGCTCGCGTCCCGACGACCGCAACCCCCATGGGCTACAGCCACGACTATTCACTGTACGGCTCCATGAAGGTGATCGGCGAAGTCCCCGGCGCCCACGCAGTGGTAGCTGAGGAGTTCCTCGACCTTCGCGCGCCAAGGCCATTCATCATTCCGGAAGCAGCTACGGCGCAGTAGCGTCCCTTGCTGACATCGTTCTGTCAGACTTCCTCGTCACAGCCATCAGCTTCGAACCGGGGGTCCGGCACCGAGAATAGCTTCTCCAGTTCGGTCAAGTCCGGATCGGCGATGATAAACTCGGGCGGATCCGTCAGATCGCCTGCCCCGTTCGGGAATCCTCTTATCCAGCGGTGCGGGAGTCCGCTACCCACCGATTGGAACTTCTCCATCGTGTCTTCCTGTTGCGCACGATAATGCGCACGCAGGGTATCCATGAGCAGGCTGTCTCCTGATGCCTGGGCAATGTATATACCCTGATACCGAAGCCTCGTTGTCGTGTATCGCTGAATTCCGACCACGGTCGTAGAAATAATCCGCAGCGCCCGCGTCCCATCTTCCACAGGTTCCGCGCTGAACACGAAGACTGCGAGGTAGTGATCGCTGGTGGGTTTGACATCCCGCGCGGCCTTAAGCGCCCAATTATCGGCGAACTCTCGCTCAGCCAGGAGCCCCAGGATGGTCGCTTGGTCGAAGACGGCGCGCAATGTGAGTGTTGCCATTTCGCTTCAAGTACTCATGATACAGCCGTAGGAGTGGATGCACCCGCCCACCCGAGCCAAACTCAACCGGGCTCGTCTTGGCAGTCCACCACTTGCGATTTTCGAACCTCCGCGAGTATTGATTAATAGGGGCGTCGAGACGCCCAAATCACCAGACAGCGGGCGGGCCGCCACGCGGAACTCGTTGTGGGTGCTGGAACCGGTTTCAAGCAGCCACATAAGCTCGCGTGCCGCGCTGCGTTATCCCCCCGGTCTCACCCACAACGTCTTGCGCAAGGTTACCGCCACGCGAGGAGACACCGATGCAATTCCAGGATCGACTCGCAGAAGAGGCTTTCACGGAGGTTGCCGGGCTGCTTGCGGCGGCCTATCAGCGTTACCTCGCGGCCGGGCGCGCAGCGCCAGAAATACCAGAAGAACCGCCGGCGAATGAGCTTGATAAGTCCTGTACTTCGAGCCCTCATGGTCAGTAGTTGACGGATGGAGACAAGGACGAATGGCTACAACGAACACGGCGATTGACGTCGATCTCGGCCGCTTGGCGAAGATGGACGTCACGCGCTTGCAGGCCCTGCACCGCGAGTTGTTTGGAACCGAGCATCCGGTTCCGAACGCCGGACACCTCCGCAGAAAGATCGGCTGGCACGTGCAGGCACGAAAATACGGCGGCCTGCCGGAATCGGCGCGCCAGCACGCACTGGCGATCGCGCGGGACGCCTAGTTGCGCGTTCGTGTGCGCGACAATCTCGCGCGCAGGAGAAAGGCGATTCCGCTCGATCACGCCGTGACAACGTCTGTCCTGCCACCGCACGATGCCCGCCTTCCAATTGCCGGGACGCTGCTGGTGAAGGACTTCAAAGACAGCACCATCGTCGTCAAGGTGCTCGATGAAGGCTTCGAATACGATGGCCGCCGCTTCACTTCGCTCAGCGCGATTGCCCAGGAGATCACGGGCACGAAGTGGAATGGGTATCGCTTTTTTGGCCTTCTCAAGGAGAACGCAAGTGCCAGTTGAAACCCGTTCGCGGCCGGTCCAGTCGGTCGCAGCCAGCCGCGCCGCCGTGCGTTGCGCTATCTACACCCGGAAGTCCACCGATGAAGGACTCGACCAAGTATTCAATACGCTGGATGCGCAACGCGAGGCCTCCGAGGCTTTCATCAACAGCCAACGTCATGAAGGCTGGGCTGCATTGTCACAGCGGTATGACGACGGCGGCTACACCGGAGCCAACATGGACCGGCCGGCGCTGAAGCGCCTCCTTAGCGACATCGAATCCGGAGTGGCGAACTGCGTGGTCGTATACAAGGTGGATCGCCTGACGCGATCGCTGCTCGACTTCGCGCGAATCATGGAGGTGCTCGACAAGCAAGGCGCAACGTTCGTCTCGATCACGCAGCAGTTCAACACAACATCCTCGTTGGGCCGGCTGACCCTGAATATCTTGCTCTCGTTCGCACAGTTCGAGCGGGAAATGATTTCTGAGCGCACCCGTGACAAGATGGGCGCCGCTCGCCGGAAGGGCAAGTGGGTGGGTGGCAACCTCATCCTCGGATATGACGTCGCGGCGCAAGGAGGCTCGCTGGTCGTGAACGAGGATGAGGCCGCGCGCGTGCGCGAGATCTTCCGGATGTACCTCGACTATGGCTCCTTGATTCCGGTAATCGAGGATCTGGACCGGCGCGGCTGGCGGCTGAAGGCGTGGAAGACACGCGAGGGACGAGAGGTGGGCGGCAGCCAGTTCACCAAGAACAAGCTCTACAACCTGCTGACGAACGTGACCTATGCAGGCAAGGTCGACTACGGCGGCAAGATCTACTTGGGTGAACACAAGCGAATCGTGGACGACGAGACATTCGCCAAAGTGCAAGAGACCCTGCGGAGCAATGGGAGGCGCGGCGGCCGCAACGTGCGGAACAAGTACAGCGCGCTCCTGAAAGGGATCGTCCGCTGCGACACGTGCGACGCGGGAATGATCCACACGTACACGAAAAAGCAGAACCGGCTGTATCGGTATTACGTGTGCGTCAACGCGCATCAGCGCGGATGGAACCAGTGCCAGACGCGGGCGGTCTCGGCTCAGGCACTGGAGAGCGCGGTGGTCGCGCAACTCCGTGGGATCGGCCACAACCCCGCCATGCTTGGGGAAGTCGTGCGACAGATCAACGACCACCGGCGCCAGGGAATCGCTGAGTTGGAGAAGGAGAAGGTTGTAGTCGAACAGGAACTGGAGAAGACCACGCTGGAAATGGGCGGATTGGGCACGCTCGCGAGTTCGACCGGTGCCGCCGCGAAATCGGCTGTTGACCGGCTTGCCGAATTGCACGAGCGGGCTGAGCACCAGGAACAGCAACTTGCGGAACTTCGCGAGAGGATCGCGGCCGTCGGCTCGCAACAAGTCGACGGGAGCCACCTCGATCACGCCCTCACGGAGTTTGATCCGCTATGGGAGCATCTGACGACCTGGGAGCGAGAGAAGTTCATCCGCGCCCTCGTTGAGCAGATCCGCTACAACGGCGTCACCGGCACCGTGACGGTTGGTTTCCGGTCAGAAGGCATCAAGAGTCTTTGCGAATATGGAACAGCACAACAGGATTGAAATTCAGTTCCGTCTGCATCCGTCATCCCGGCGCGCGGTAAATGGCGAGGCCGGGAACGCCGTCCGCGAGCCCGGGCGGCTTCCGAGGGTGACCCGCGTGCTTGCGCTCGCCATCCAGTTCCAGGAGATGATCCGAACTGGTGAAGTCCGCGACTGCGCCGATCTCGCGCGTCTCGGTGGTCTGTCGCGGGAGCGAATCAGCCAGATCATGAAGCTCCTATGGCTGGCTCCCGATATCCAGATTGAATTGCTCTATTTCCCTGCGGCGTCAGGCAGCCACTTTCCCATCCACGAACTGGCGCTGCGGAACATTTCCGATAGAATTTGTTGGGAAGAGCAGCGCGAAGTGTGGTCCAAGCTGAAGCAAACACACCGTTTGTCCTAATTGCAGCCGCCTCCTCCCAAACCTGTCAAGAGAAAAAGTTCAAGACCAGTCAAGGAGTTGCAACCTGATTTACTTCGCCTTTTATTCGCCATGCTATGATTGCCCATCAGCGGTTCAATTAGAGGGTCTCAGAGGGGCTCCGGGCAGTCTCTTCTCGCCTGGTAACGCGCGAAGTCTACCGCTGATCGCCGCAATGCAGCACGGGGCCAACGACGAAGTGGAGTGTCTGTGTTATGCAACATAATCCTCGCACAGTCCTTCGCCAGGTGCCAAACTTGCTCCTGGGTGCGCGACATACAAGGATGAATTCGGCAGTTTTCTTTTTTTGGCGCTATAATCCTAACGTATCTATACGTTAGGATTGGAGGTGCCCTTTTGTCCGTATCCCTCGAAGCCCTGGAACAGCAGCGTTCCGCCATTCTGATGCAGATCCTCGAATTGGGCGATCTTCGAAGTGGCTCTATCACCGCCATCAATGGCCGCTGTGGAAAGCCAACCTGCCATTGTCACCAGCCCAACCACCCCGGCCATGGCCCAAACTTCCGGCTGACTCGCAAGATCAATGGAAAGACGGTCAGCGAGAGCTTCTCTTCGGCCGCCGAACTGCGCAAAGCACAGCGTGAGGTAGAGGCATTTCATCGCTTTCGGCAACTCAGTCAGCAGTTGCTGGAAGTGAATGAAAAAATCTGTCGGGCACGCCCTGTTGCTGAGACTCTCTCACCCGAGGAAAAAAAACCGCGCAAACCATCCGCCAGGAGGTCGCCCGCGAAGTAGAACAACTACTGCGCATCCTCTTCACAGGCCGCCACAAGACCGGACGCCTGGATTTGGAAGCCGTCGAAATGGCGATTCGCTCGGCAATGCACCACGCCGGCGCCACAGCCCTGACCGAACTCTTGCAATTTACAATCCCAGATGCCGATCAACGGACTCTTGCTTGCGCTTGCGGGCACGAGGCTGGCTACCGGGAATTACGCAGTAAGCCCGTGCTGACCGCGGTCGGCCCAGTCAGAATATCGCGGCCCTACTACCTTTGCCCGCACTGCCCTAACGGACAATTTCCCGTCGACGTCGAACTGGACATCGAGAGCACGGAGATCTCTCCTGCGGTGCGCCGCATGCAGGCTGTTGTAGGACAGGAGGCTTCTTTCGATCATGGCCGCCGGCAACTGAAACTGCTTGCCGATCTGGAGATCACCACCAAAGCGGTGGAGCGCACGGCCGAGGCCATCGGGGAGAGTGTCGCAGCCCGCGAGCAGGTGGCGATTCAGCGAGCCGTCCAACTGGACCTGCCCATCGTGGTGGGCGAACCAATTCCCATCCTGTATGTACAGATGGATGGGACGGGAGTTCCGGTGGTGAAGAAGGAAACCGTGGGGCGGAAGGGCAAGACCGACGGCCAACCCGCCCACACCCGGGAGGTCAAGTTGGGATGCGTCTTCACCCAGACCGGCTGGGACGAGGAAGGCTATCCGATCCGCGATCCGGATTCGACCACCTACACCGGCGCCCTCGAGACCGCCGAAGAGTTTGGCAAGCGCATCTACCTGGAGGCTTGGAATCGCGGCTGGAGCCGCGCCGAAAAGAAGGTCGTGATGGGCGATGGGGCCGAATGGATCTGGAATCTTGCTGAGCTGTACTTTCCCGGCGCGGTGCAGGTCGTCGATCTATATCACGCTCGCCAGCACCTCTGGGAGTTGGCTCGCAAGCTCTACCCCAACGACACGTGGGAGCAGAAAGTCTGGATCAAGACCCACCAGCGCCGTCTACTCGACAAGGGCAAGATCGAAAAGCTGGTGGTCTCACTTCGTTCCATCCCTTCCACCCATCCCGAGGTCAGCGAGAAACTCCGCATCGAAGCCGACTATTTTGAGCGCAACGCCGAGCGCATGCGCTATCCCAGATTTCGCCACCAGCACCTATTCATTGGCTCAGGTGTCATCGAAGCCGGCTGCAAGACTGTAATCGGTTCCCGGCTCAAACAGTCCGGAATGTTTTGGACAGTTCGGGGAGCCAATGCCATTATCGCCCTGCGTTGTTGCCACCTCAACGGCCGCTTTGAGGACTACTGGGAGGCCCGCCGGGCGGCGTAGGCTCCACTTCTACGTCGCGCACCCCTTGCTCCTGGCACGACTCTTTTCCCGCTACGCCGGCTTCGCACGATTTGAATGGAGCCGCCTCACGGAGACGCAGGTCGAGCCGATCTATGAATACTGGCAGCGGATGCCGAAAGCGGAGAGGGACCTTGTCAGCACCGTGTTCCTTCAGGTCCATGCGATCGCGAACCCGGGCGGCACGGGCACGTTAGTTGCTGCGGCTCGGGACAGCGGCATCGACATCTGCCAGCAGATCTCCGGCATGAAGAACGCTTACGAGAGGGCGTTCTGGTGCATGCTGGAACACCCCGATGTCTTCCACAACGGGCGCACGCTGGCGCACATCGATTCCATGCCGCAAAAATCCAGGGAGAAATGGACCGGTCTGCCGCATCAACCGGTCGACGTCACGGCGGAAACCGTGGCCAGATTGGAAGGCGCCATTCGCGAGTACTACCAGCGGCTCGACGGGCGCGGCGAGGCGTGTCATGTGGAGTACCGGCGGAGGTCCGGTGCCATCAACTCGTTCTTCGCATACCCGGCGGATTACGTGGATGACGTCGAGGAGTTTGAGGATGGCAAGCTGGTCTCGAAGCGCAGACATGGCAGATTTGAAATCGCATTCGCGCTGAACAGCGCGGCCGGCACGCTCGAAGTATCCGCAGAGGGCGGGCGACAGGTACGGGGCGACCTGTGCGATCTCTTCCTGCGGGCCGTGCTGAATGAGCACCTGGCGCCCCGGCCCGCCGGCACCACACCCTATTGCATGGATGTCTTCAAGAACCGGCAACTCTGCTTTCCGACCGATCCAGCCGACGCAATCTCGATGCGTGTCCAAGGGCTCCGCTTCCAGGTGAACGGATCGCCCGACGACGTAGTCGCGGTGGATGCTGGAAGCCGCAGCCGGAAATCTGCCTACGCAGTCCTGGATGCGGTGGTGGATCAGCAACGGGCGCCGCTGGAGACCTCCACTATTATGGAAGCAAAGCTGCATGCCGTGGTTCCGACGCCCAGAAAGCGGCCGCGGAGAATCACCTTCACAGTGTCGTCTACCACCTGCTCGCTGGGCGACAGCCCGGAGGAGGAGAAGCTCAAGAGCTATCTCGGGCCGTGGGGGATCGAGCATGAACAATGCGCCTAAGGAACTCTGGTCCAGGGCCGAAGCCGATGAACCGGTCTTCACTCGCGACCAGATCCACCGCTGGCCGGCTGAAGTGTTCGCGCAACTCACTCGGATGGGGCTGCTCCGCGAAACCGAAAAGGCGGATCACTTCATGTGCGATAACTGCGCAGAGGCGCACTCGGCGGAGATCATCTGGATATCCAACGTGCGTTCCCCGACGGGCATGAGTCCCATCATCGGTTGCCCGGAGGTAGGGGCCACCGACGTCGATGCGGAGCGGCTGCGGCAGTGGGTAGTGGACATCCCGAAACTCGCTGAACTGGCGTCGGCGGGGCTCGAACTGTCAGGGCCAGTGGAACCGGTGCTCTCGCGTGGCCTCTGGGCGTTGGGCCGCCGGCACTTGGCGGGGCGGTTCCGGGAGTTCTTTCTGGCGGCTGGCGTCCACGACTACAACGTTCCCGCGCTCGTTCAACAGGCGGACCGAATCGCGGCCGCGCGGTATCGCCGGTGCTGTTGGTCCCGAATCGCGTGCCGCGAGCGGAGAATCTGGCCAGCGGCAAGCTGGCGGTCTTCAGTCTCGCCGGCCTCGCGTCCATCGAGGGAGAGCGCCTCCATCTCGACATAGACTTCATCGAAGACGCGCTACCACAAGAACGCGCGGCGGCAAGAGGCAAGGATCTCCGGAGCCAGCCGGTAGCCGCGGATGCGGAGTGGAGTGATCTGCACCTTGCTGTCGGCGAAACGGCTCTGACCATAAGCGTCAATGGATCATGTCGCGAATTGAGCGTGGAAGACCTCGGCTTCGCGGACCGGCGGAAGGGCGACGTGGCCGGCGACAAGGTCTGGCAAATCCTGCGAATGTTCGCACAGAAGGGCGGCGCGCTGGTGGTGACCGAGATCGCGAGGAAGGACTGCGAGCAGCAGCGCCTTCAGAAGCAGATCCGCATTCTCCGTCGGCGTCTGCAAACCGTGTTTCCCATCCAAGGCGATCCGATACGCTGTGACCGGGCACAGGAGAGCTACCAGTGTGTGTTTCGCATCAGCCGGATGGTGGAGTCAGGACTGGCAATTGAGGAAGGCATATCCTGGCGCGACGTGCGCATCGCGGAACTCCCCGATGGACGCATTCAGTTCCAGTTCAAAGCAAAAGAGGTCTTCGCGGCGCGGAGGAGCGGAGTGGAGAACGCCCGAGAGCGTGAAGCCGCTGAGCGTTCAGTCTCAACTGCGCGGGAGTACTCCATGGAAGCCGTGGGCCTGGCCCGGAGCAACGGCCAGGTGACCGAAGAGGGCAAGGCGCTTCTTGACATGCTTCGCGCGGGCGGCCGGCTCCATCGTGGCGGTGACGACTTAGCCGTGCTGCGGTTAGGAAGGCGTCTGCGAAGCTGGACCGGGATAGAAGACGATCCATTCCAATTCAACGTGGCGGGTGGGATATGGGTTGCCCGCTTTGAATGTGAGGGACGGCAGCGGTAGCTATGCGATGCGCAAGGAAACGGAGACTATGCCAGAAATGAGAGTTACCGAAACGCGGGCGATTCGCGAAATGGCAGATGCCGCCCGGCGATCGAGCGTAAGACTCGCTCGATGGATAGAGGACGTCCCTACCGACAAAGGCAGGGTGCACGTCTGGGCCTGCGGCTGGTACACGGAAGAACATCCGGACGACATGCACCACGTCGGATGGCGCTGGACCAAGGAAGAGATATCGGAACTGTGCATCTCCGCAGGCTTGCTGTTCAGTAAGATCGTGAAGCCGAAGAAAATCAGAATCCACGGGCCAAGAAACGTCAACTAACGGATCAAAACGCTTGCGTGCCCTGGGCGGGGGTGGCTCGTAATCCTCTGAAGTAGTGTCTTTCGCGTTGGTCCCAATTGGCCGGCTGTCTGGTAGCGATGCCAGATGGCCGGCCTTTTTCATTTTGATGCCGCGCACCGGAACCACTGCCAAACGGAATATTCCGCGAGCGCCCAGCTGTCTTCGAGAAAATGATGAGAACTGAATTTCGCCTGTTTTCTTCGGGTTAGCCGCCAGGGGTGTCCTCTGAAGGCCGCGAAACGGAATATTCCGCCGGCCGGTAGCAGAGGCAAAAATGATTTCGACACCTGCTGCTACTAACACTGGCAAAACACAGCCGGCCCGGAGAAAAGAAACCGCGAAGGGCGCCGGGACACTGCTGCGTGATGCCTTCGACGATATCGCCCTGACGATAGGCCGTGCCGCCCTCGTCCACAGCATTGACGACGACCTGACGTGGAGCCTGTTGGCGCGCATCGACCGCATCCGGATACGCCTCCTCCAGGAACTCAGTCGGCTGCCGTCGAAAGATCTGTTCGAGCCGGGGTCGGTGTGCCAGCCGCGTGTCCATCCCGCCGTGGAGGCGTTCCTGTTTCGGAACCAACCGGGGATGGGGGAGTAGCGCGATGCCAGCCAAGATGCATCTGCGTCAACTCTCCGCTCCGAGACAGACCCTGGTGCGGCTCTTTCAGTCCATCAACTACGGGCAGATTGAGGATCTGGAAATCCGGTCGGGCGAGCCGGCGTTCAGTCCCGCGCCGCGTGTGCTGATCGACGTACGGCTGACTGGAGACGAGGCCACTCGGCCAGAGCACGAGTTGGGTGACTTCGCTCTCCGTGAAGAAATCATCCGGCTGATGGACCGGCTCGGCAAGCTCGGCGATGGTTCGGTCACGTTGATCGAGATCCGCGCGGGCATCCCGCGCCGCATGGTCATCGAAGCGAATCGCCAGGGGGTGCCTCCGATGATCCCCCAGATCGCGTTCGATCCTTACATTCTCCACCAGGCCTCCTGCCGCGCCAGCGTGCTGGTGTCCAATGTTGGGCTCCCCAAAGACGACTGGGAGGACCTGCGGCAGGAGTTGGTGATCGACTGCCTGCAACGAACGCCCAGGTTCAATCCGGATCGAGGTGATTGGCGCGCGTTTGTGCGTGGCGTCATTCGAAATCACTCTTTCGTCCTTGCCCATCAGGAATCCCGGAACATGCGTTGCGAAGCCCTCAGCGTCGCTGATGAGGAAACCGGCGATGAGGATCTGGAGCGCGAGATATTCCAGGCTGGTTCCGAACCGAGTTCGGACGATCCCACGGCGGAACTGGCCTTGCGCGCGGATGTGCAGCGCGTGGTGGCTTCGCTTCCGGACAACCTGCGGGCGCTCGCTTCGGACTTGACAGAGATGACAGTTGCTGAGATCGCGGCGAAACGGGGCAGGTCCACCCAGTGGATCTACCAGCTCATGAAGAGGCTTCGCACGGCATTCGTCCAGGCCGGCGTGACGCCGGAGTCCGTGCGGCGGCGCGGAGGCATTCGATGATCGCCGCTCCCATGATCACGACGTATTCGATGTGGTCGTTGTTCCGGAACTGCCGGAAGGCCGTGGAGTGGCGCTACCTCGAACAACTCGTGCCGCTCACGCGCGACCGCAATCTGCACTTTGGCTCCCTCATTCACGAGTGCCTGCAGACGTGGCACCAGCGCCGCGACCTGGCCGAGGTGCTCGCGCTCATCGACCAGCTCTGCCCCAATCGGCTCCAGGATGAGAACCAGCGCCGGGACTGGCATCTGGCCATCGCGATGATGACGGCGTACAGCGCGCGGTACGCGACAGAGGAATTCGAGACGATCGCGCTCGAAAAGAACTTCGAAGGTCCCGTCGTCAATCCTGCTACCGGCGCGGCGTCACGCAGCTTTGTGCTCGCCGGCAAGGTGGATGGCATTGTCCGCATCGGCGGCGACTACTTCGTCCTCGAACACAAGACCGCCTCGCAGCTGGATTCGGACTACCTCGAGCGCTTGTGGACTGACTTTCAGATCACCATCTACTCCTATTACGTCGAGCAGACGATGGGCATCCCGATCACCGGGATTCTCTACAACGTGCTGGTGAAGGCGAAGCTCCAGCAGAGCAAAGGGGAAACGGTGCAGGAATTCCAGGAGCGCCGCGCAGAGTTGCTGGCGAAATCGAAGACCGGCAAGAGTTCGGCAAAGCGGCGGATGCCAGAGACCGACGACGAATTCCAACAGCGGCTCGCCGAGAAGTATGCCGAACCCACGATGCTTCATCGCGAGATGCTCTATCTGTCCCGCGACCGCTTTGACATCCTCCGCGCCGAGTTGTGGGAGCTTACGCAGGCATTTCTCGATGCGCGCCGCCGCGGTGTCTTCTACCAGAACACCGCATTCTGCTTTAACTATCAGCGGCCTTGCCCGTACTTCGCGCTCTGCCGCTCCAACGGCAATCCGAATCTGATCGAGAACTTCTACCAGCGGGTGGCGCCCAACGAAGAGCTGCGAGTGCTGCCCAGCGAAACACCAGAACCAGTCTTTTGAAAGGAGAACTATGTCCATCCTGCCAACCGCAAAGACGCAACCCAAGCCCGACCTCGCGGACCTGACCGTCCTCGTGTACGGGCAAACGAAGATCGGCAAGTCCACGTTTTGCGCGCAATCCGACGGCGCGCTCTTTCTGGCCACTGAGCCGGGGCTGAACGCACTCGACGTGTACCAGGTACCCGTCCAGTCCTGGGACGACCTGCTGAACGCCTGTGCCGAACTGGAGAAGGGCGGCCACCCCTTCAAGACCGTCATCATCGACACCATCGACAACGCCTACAAATTCTGTACGGATTACATCTTGAAAAAGTTGAAGGTCGAGCACGAGTCGGATCTTGGCTATGGGAAGGGATACGCCATCGTCAACAACGAATTCCAACGCGTGCTAACGAAGCTGGCTTTCCGGCCATACGGACTGTTCCTCGTCTCGCACTCCAAGGAGACCGAAGTCGAGACGCGCACCGGCAAGTACACCCGCACCGTACCGACCCTGCCCGACAAGGCCCGCAAAATCGTCCTGGGTATGGTTGACATGGTTCTGTATTGCGACCTGGAGGACGGGGAGGATAAGACCACCCGCCGGCTGATCCGCACCAAGCCAAGCAAGTACTACGAAGCTGGTGATCGGACCGGCCGCCTCCCGGAGACGCTCGACCTGGATTTCGGCAAGTTCTTCGAGGCCTTCAGCGTGGCCATAGCGCCGCTCAAGGCAGCCGCTGGCAAAACCGCAAAACAGCCCCAAGGAGATAACCGATGAGTAAACGTGCTATTGATCTGTCGCAGTTCGACGATGACTTTCGCGCCGAGCAGCCCGAGGAACACGGCGACTTCGAAAGTGTCCCCGACGGCAAATACCAGGTGACGGTGGAGAAAGTCGAGTTGACCGAGGCACAGAGCAGCGGCAACCCGATGCTGAAATGGACGCTCCGCATCATCGCGCCGAAGTTCGTCAATCGGCTGATGTGGCGCAATAGCGTCATCACCCACAACACGCTGAAGTACGTGAAAACCGACCTGCACACGTGCGGGCTCGATCTGGACAAGTTGTCGGATCTGCAGAAGCACCTGAAGAAGCTCCTCGACGTGAAGCTCGAGGTCACCAAGAAGACGAAGGGCGACAACGAGAACATCTTCTTCAACCGCCGCATTGAGAACGACCGCGCTCCCGGTAAGTTCCGCAAGGACGCGGACGATGCCCTCGTCCCGTTCTAGCGCAGTCCCGGTCACCTTCATCGTCGATACGCGGGAACAGGAAGAGTACGCCTTCGATTCCCGGCTGGTGGCTGCCGTGCGGCGGGCGCTGCCGGCCGGGGATTACTCCGTCGACGGATTGGAGCATCGGGTCGCGGTCGAGCGGAAGACGCTGGACGATTTCGTGTCCACTGTGATCCACGCCCGCCATCGGTTTCGCAATGAATTGCGGAAGCTCGGCGAGTACCGGGCGGCGTGTGTGGTGGTCGAGGGCAGCGTCGCGGACGTGTTGCTCCAGCGCTACCGCGGAGAGGCTCATCCGAACGCGGTGCTCGGGAATGCTCTTTCGATCATTCTCGATTTCGGTGTCCCGGTGTTCTTCTGCGGAAACCGCCAGGCTGCCTGCCAGTTTGTCCAGGCGTACCTTCTCGCCGCGCACGCGAGGTGGGGAGTATGAAAGCAGAACAGACCAGCGTTCGTGGCGTGGTGGAGACGGTCTTCTACTCCGGGCCCACGTTCAGCGCGGGGCGCCTCCGGCGTACCGACGGCGGCTACGTGAAGTTCGCCGGCAAAGTGTTCGTGCGGGAGAATGACGCGGTTCGGCTGAAAGGCCATTGGGTAGACCATCCGAAATTCGGGCGCCAGTTCGAAGCCGAATTCATGGGCCACGACCTGGAGATGGACCCCGATGGCCTTGCCAACTTCCTGGCCAACCATCCGGACGTGAAAGGAATCGGGCCGGCGAAGGCCCGTTTGATCGCCGACGAGTTTGGCCGCGGATTCGACGTGGCGATCCGCAACCGTCCCGAGGCGGTGGCGGCCGTAGCCAAGGTACCCGTGGAGACTGCGCTCGACTTACAGCGCATTTGGGTCGCCAACAGCGATTTCAACACTGCGATGGCGTATCTCTCCGCGTTCGGGTTGACCCACTACCAGGTCACCACGCTGATGGGCAAGTTCGGCAGCCAGGTAGTGCCAATGCTGGAGAGCGATCCTTACGTGCTCATGCGCGAGATCCCCGGCTTCGGCTTCAAGAAGGTGGACAAGATCGCGCGCAAGATGGGAACGCCAAAGGATCTGCCTTCGCGCATCCGCGCCGGGATTCATTACTCCGTACTCGCCGCCCTCGACGACGGCGATTGCTGGGTCGAGTACGAAGATCTGCTCGACCGCGCCAACACGCTGCTGGTCATGGACACGCTCGACAGCCGCGATGTGATCGAGGGTCACCTCGAAGCCATGATCGCGGAGGGGCATCTCGTGTCTCACGCGTTCGAGCGGCTGGTGGTCGCCGATCCGGAGATCCACCGCATGGAACGGGAGTTGGCGGACATTCTGCGGACGGCTGGCGCGCGCAGTCCCCACGCAGTCACCGATCTGGATGGACTGCTTGACGCCGAGGGCGCGCTGCTGAACCGGGAACAGCGGGACGCGGTGAAGAACGCTGTGACCTACTCCATATCCCTGATGACGGGCGGCGCCGGCAGCGGAAAAACGTATGCAGTGTCCACCATCACGACAATCGCCACCAGCCTGGAGAAGCGCGTGGTGTTGGCCGCGCCAACCGGCAAGGCCGCCAAACGCCTCGAGCAGGTGGTCGGCCATGAGGCAGGTACGATTCACCGATTGTTGGGCTTCAACCGCCATACATATTCCCGTGATGCACTGAATCCCATCGAGGCGGACATTCTGGTCGTCGATGAAGTTTCGATGATGGATGTGCCGCTGGCGTGGCGGCTGTTCCAGGCAGTAGACCTCAAGCGTACCGCCGTTGTCCTCGTCGGCGACCACAACCAGTTGCCACCAGTCGGGCCCGGCAACCTTCTCCGCGATCTGGTGAAGTCGCGCGCGATCCCGACGACGGTCCTCACACAGATCATTCGCCAGGCAGGCGTGCTGAAAGAGAATTCCACGGCCATCCTGTCGGGCGAAGTCCGACCCACGTGCCAGATGAAGAGTGGCGCGCGGCGACCGTGGTACGTAATCGACAGGTTCACCGACACCGGCGACGTGCGGCACATGCTGCTGCTTCTATTCGAGGAAGTGCTACAGGAACGGCTCGGCTATGACTTGGTCCGTGACGTTCAAGTGCTCACTCCGACGCACAAGGGGCCACTGGGAACGGTCGAGTTGAACATCGAGTTGCAACGCCTGGTTCAGCGGAAGATCTTCGGAGTCGACGTGCCGGATGTCGAGCCGGGGCACAGACTGCGCTTCTATGCGGGCGACAAGATCATTCAGACGAAGAACGATTACGAACTGAGTGTGATGAACGGCGCGATGGGCATCGTGCTCGGCGTCGGGTCCAAAGGCGCCCTGACGATAGACTTCGATGGCCGGGCGGTGGAGATCGAGAGTGGCGGCGACGCGCTCGGCAACATCCAACTCGCCTATGCGACCTCAATCCACAAACAGCAGGGATCGGAGTTCCCCTGTGCCGTCGTCGTCGCCCACAAATCGCATTCGTTCATGCACCACCGCAATCTGCTGTACACGGCGGTCACGCGCGAGGGACTCCGTGATTCTGCTGGGCGACCGCTGGGGCATTGAAAACTGCGCCGGCAAGCGCCAGGTGGACCGCCGCAACACCTTCCTCTCCTTCCTGCTTCTTTCCGAGGCCCAGCGGTGACGGCGCCCCCGGTGGACGTCCACGCTTACTACCGGCAGGTCACTGATGTGGACATTGGCGAAATTGCCTCGGAGTTGCTGGGCAGTCGCATCACGCAGGAAACGCGGCAAACACTCTTCTGCGATTGCCCGAACCACCGCAGCCAATCACACCGGTCGCTTCACATCTGGCTCGACAAGCAGGGCTGGTACTGCCACGCTTGCGGCGTCGGCGGCGACGTACTGCAACTGGTCGAGTTCGTGCGGTACGGCGCCGCCACCCGGGGACAGTCGGGCTCCATGCCCGATTCCCACCGCCAGGCCCGGGACTTCCTGGCGGCACGCGTTCGGCTGCCGCCCATGTCGAAGGCCGTTCCGGGCGGCACGGAGCAGGCCGAGGAAGCGCACCAACTCACGCTCCGTGTCCGCGAGGCACTGACCGCGCTGGCAGGGTTGTACCACGAGCGGCTCGTCGGTAATCGGGAAGTCCTCGCCTGGTTCCGGGCGAAGTACGGGATCGGCGAAGAGACGATCGGCCGCCTCAAGATCGGCTACGCCGACAGTGCCGGGCCCAGTGTGGCGCGCGCGTTAATGGAAGGGCCGGGAGCATTTACGCCGCGGGAGTTGACCGCGACTTCCGCGTTTCGACCGACTGCCCAGGACGGCGTTGTCGCCTTCTTCGACAGCCGGATCGTGTTCCCATACTGGAGTCGCGGCCATGTGGCTTTCATGATCGGGCGCCGCACACCCTGGACGCCGGACCACGATTGGGAGAAGTCGAAGTACAAGAAACTCGCGGTCCGCAACGACCGTGATCACCGCCACGTTGCGCCGTGCATCCGCAACGACGTTCTCTACAACGAGGATGTTCTTCTCACACGCCCCGAGCGGGTCATCATCACCGAAGGCGTCACCGATTGCATTTCGCTCATGGAGCACGGATTCCCCGCGGTGTCCCCGGTAACCGTGCAGATCCGGGAGGCCGATTGGGACCGTCTGCTGCCAAAGCTGCGAGGTGTGAAGACGGTCTTCGTCTGCCAGGATAATGAGATCTCCGAGGCCGGAATGCAGGGTGCGTTGAAAACGGCGCGCGTCCTGGCTGGTCACGGGATTACAACGCGAGTGGCCATCCTACCTCTCGGCGAAAAGCAGCGGGCCGCGCGCGAGAAGCTCGCTGGCCTCGCTGGCGGAAGCCCTGAATCCGGCGATCTGGAGGCCGACGCCAAGATCGATGTGAATGAGTTCTTCGCCGCCGGTCACACCGCCTCGGATTTCGAGACAATTCTGTCATCGGCTCAGACGCCGCTCGAACTGGCGATTTCCAAGCTCAGCACCGACGTCCCGGATGCGGGCCTCAGCCGTTTACTCGAACCGATCCTCGCGGAAGTAGGCCGGCTCGATCCGATTGAGCAGGAGCGCCATCTCAGACTGATCCAATCGAAATGCGGCAAAGTCCGCATGCCCGTCACTACCCTGCGGAGACAGTTGAAAGTCGTGGAGATCGCCCGGCCGCGACGCCCGGTCCACGCCAGCGCGTCCGGCGGAATACGGGGAGCGGCCGCTGCCGCGCCAGCGGGCGAGCAGGAGCCTGAACCGTTACTCGGCATTCAGGTCAACAACCGGCAGTTGCGCGACATCATCACCGATGCCTGGGCTGCGATCCATGCGATCAACGAGCCGCCGGGGCCAGGTAGCCCGGATAAGCCGTTCCTTTTCCAGAAGGGCGGCACTCTCATGCGCATCGCCGGGAATGGCGACAATGCGCGCATCGAACCCATGTGCGAAACGGCGGTGTACGGCATGCTAGCCCGGAGCGCCAACTGGCACAGGGTCACGGAAGAGGCAGTGCTCGCCGCCTTGCCCTCCAGGGAAACCGCCCGCGACATGCTGGTGAATCCGGATTTTGCGGTGCCGCCGATCGCGTCGGTAATTCGCACACCCGGCTTCGGACGCGACGGTGTTCTCATCTTCGCGCCCGGATACCATCGCGACGACGCCCTGTGGCTGTTCGCCGATCCCTCGCTCAACATCCCGGAAGTTCCGGCTCGTCCGAGCCGGGAACAGATCGCGCTCGCCAGGGCGTTGCTGCTGGATGAACTGCTTGTCGATTTCCCGTTTGTCCGGGATTCGGATCGGGCGCATGCGGTAGCGGCCATCCTGCTGCCGTTCATGGAGCGCATGATCGAGGGCCTCGCTCCGATACATCTCATCGAAGCGCCGACCCAGGGGTCCGGCAAGGGATTATTGGCCAGCCTGATCGGGATTGTGACGAACGGTTCGGCGCCCGAAGGGCGCACCTTGCCGGAAGCCGAAGACGACATCCGGAAGATGATCACGGCGGAGCTGGTTACCGGCCGCCCCATCGTTTTGATTGACAACCTCAACGAGAAACGCGTCCTGGAGTCCTCCGCTCTGGCGTCCGTTGTTACCCAGCCCACCTGGACCGACCGGGTGCTCGGCATTACCAAGATGCTGAGCCTCGAAAACCACGCGCTGTGGCTGATGACCGGCAACAATCCGCAGCTCTCCAATGAGATGAGCCGGCGCTGTATCCGGCTCCGCATTGACCCGCGAATCGATAGGCCATGGCTGCGGGCCGGGTTCAAATATCCGGTAGTGGCCGACTGGGCCAAGGCGAATCGTTCGGCGCTGGTCCATGCTGCCCTGACATTGATCCAGGCATGGATAGCAGCCGGAAAGCCGCTGCACAACAGGCGCCTGGGATCGTTCGAGAAATGGTCCGAGGTGATGGGCGGCGTGCTCAATGTCGCGGAGATCCCCAGCTTCCTCGGCAATCTGAACGAACTCTACGCGGCTGCGGACAGCGACGGCCAGGTGTGGCGGGAATTCACCGGCGCCTGGTGGGAGGCGTACCGGGAGGAACCGAAACGGGTCAGCGAACTGCACCAGCTCTGCGAGGAACGCGACCTGATGTCCAATGTGCGGGGCGACGGTTCGGCGCGTTCGCAACAGACGCGGCTGGGGAAGGCGCTCGGTATCAAGCGGGACCGGGTATTCAACGGACTCACCATCAAGCGTCTCAGCGAAAACAATCATCGGACCGGCATCCTCTATGCCTTGGCACCGGCGGATGGCGACAAGCCGGGCGAGTATCGTTCGCGCAACCTCAGCCTGCTGGATTCACGTGGTGGAGACGTCGACCCCACCGGTGGAGACGTGGTGGAGACGTTGGCCGATCAACGTCTCCACCATATTGGGCCTATAGAATCAGCGGATTACGGCGACGGTGGGGACGTGGGAGACGTGGGAGACCTTTCAGCCGAAGCTCACGTGCGAAAAACACACGCAGGTTCCACGGATATAGATGAGGGTGAGAGGGAGTGCGGAGATTTCATTAAGGAGCCCGGCGGAAATGGCGAAAACGTCTCCCACGTCTCCACCGCGTCTGTAACCGACACAAAAAGCAGCAACTTAACGGTGGAGACGTTGGACCGGCAACGTCTCCACCAGGTCTCCACCACGTCTCCCCAACGTCCCCACGTCTCCCGCGCCGGTGACATTGATCTGGCCTACCTCCCGGATACGCCGGCGGTCGACGGTAGAGACCCGCCATGATCCGGACTTGCCGAGCAGCCCCAATCAGGGCATGGAGATTTCAGCAGGAGAGCAACGATGGGCGCGGAACTACAGGAGCAGTTTGCGGAATCGATTCCGGCGGCGGACGGGAAGTCGCCGCAATGCCTGTTTGTGTCGTCAACCCTCTCGACGTGGACGACGGCGCAACCGGAATGGTTCGCCCGCGATTTCCAGATCAACGACACCGTATACCGCCGGCTCGATCCTGAGTATTACGCCTGGTTGCGGTCGCGAATGGTGCTGGCCAAAGCGGTTGCGAGCAGCGGGCGTCTTGATGGAGCCGCGTTCGAGGATTTGCGCGTTCGCTTCAACGCGGTGCACGAGTGGGCGATCCGGCATATCGGCGAAGAGCAACTGCTGGCCGCCGTGCGGGCCAGTCGTGCCGGTGAATACCAGCCGCCCGTGGCCCAGGATGAAGCCAAATACGGAGCATTGACGCGCGCGCCGAGGTCCGCCGCCGACCACAACTCCCCGGAGGTCACGGCCATGGTGGACGCGATCAGTGAACGGGCAATGGCGCTTGGCTGGAGCCGTGAACGGCTTTACGCCGTTGGCAAGGGCATCTTCGATCCGCAGCGCGGACTCATCTGCTATCTGAAACCCGGCGACCGCATCGGCGAAGTCACGCTGCAATCCATCGAGATCATCCATCCTTTGCCCTCCGAAGTGCGCCATCGATTCTACAACCCGGATGTGGATCAGCCTTGGATTCGCCGCGTGACGGCCAACTCTCCTGGTTGACGAAAGAAAAACGCGTGGGGCACTTTCTATTTTTGCCCTTCGCCGAGTATTGATTAGTAGGGGGTCAGTTCGATCGACCGGCGCAAAGCGCCGCTCTCGGAGGTCCCCCGCCCCGAGACAATTCAGCCGAGCGATGGGACTCTCGTAAAACTCTTTCCCTTCGTCCACACCATGCCTGATCTACGTCTGCCCCAAACTGAGTATCCGCTTTACGGCGCCGATGGAAGGTGCTTCGGCTTTCGCTCGCGCGAGGCTGTGCAGAGACTGCTGTCGATGCATCTGGTCAGGCCCGTGTACGGGCGAAAGGGGCACCTGAGAGCGATCTACCTCCCGGCAACTGACGGATCGCATCCGGTGAAGACGCCGACGCCCGGCACGAAGTATAGCTTTGAGGAACACTCCCAATGCGGAACTGTCGCGTGGAGGCTCAAGTCGCTCGGCAAAGGCGACGAACTTCGACCGTTGTTCGAACGCGTCGTCACCGACTGCCTGGTGAGCCGGTAACGGATAAGCGATCCCAGCGGCTGTTGGACGTGGCCGTGATGAAGCAGGCGTTGTTGGACTTGCGGCTTCGCACCGATGGCTTTCGGATGAAGCGTAAAGAGCAGGAAGAGTGTGTCGATCAGATGCTCGACGCTGCGAGGTGGCAGTTCACCAACTGGCATCCCGGCCACGTGTTCAATCCGGAGCGGATCTGTCAGCGCATGGGCGTCGATGTGCGGAAGCTATCGGCTCACGTGTTTGAGAAGTTGCCCAGGGAACGGCAGGATGAGATCCGCGTCGGCCTCCAGCACTACCGGTGTAGCCTGCTACCCGCCGCGTGAACGTCATGCGAAAGATATCGCCGGGCGGACGGCACATCGCCATCGAGCGCGGGCTGATGCCAGCATGGTCTGGCTGGCCGTTCCGGCGCGAGATCCGGAATGCCGCCATCGTTCTCCGAAAGTTGCCCGCGCGATCAGCGAAGAAGACCGTCGAACCCGTGGAGCAGCACAGGCCATGTCAGGCGTAATCACACCAGAGAAACTGGCGACGCGAGTTTGCCGAGCCCTCGGAGTCACCCCTCGGAACGATGTAGAGGCCCTTACCGAAATGCTCCGCACCGCACTCGTTGAATCCCGGTCCGCGGCCATTGCGGCCACTAAGGCGGTGTGCCTGGAGATCGCCGAGGAACGAGGCCGAGCGCAACCGGAGCGTGGGAGCCACCGGCGCGCAACAGACCGCGTTGACCATCGCTGCGCGCATCCGGAAGCGCCACGTCGAGGTGAAGTCATAGCAATAGTGGGTCCTTCCTGGGGCCTCTCGGGGGCGGGTAAAAGGATGGCACGCTGTGGCCAGTGTTAGCGCGAAAAAAGTGGTCAACAGCAGTCAACACAAGGCAACACGGTGAAACCCGCATCGGGCCTGATGAGCCAGGCCGACTACGCGCGGCATCGCAACGTAAACCGCTCGCACATTAGCCGGTTAGCCAAGCGCGGCATCCTCGTGATGCGCGGCAAACTGGTCGATGTTGCCGCGAGCGATGCGGTCCTGGACGACAAACCTGTTGACCAGGTGTTGCCTGAGTCGCCTGCGGCCGCGCAAACGCCGCGTGGTGGCGCGGACTCGCTCGCCGGCGGCCCACAGCCAGGCAACTTCGCCCAGGCCCGCACGGCCGAGATGGTCTTCCGGGCGCGCCTACGGAAGCTGGAGTTCGAGACCAAGAGCGGGAGGTTCATTGCGACCGACGAAGTGAAGGTCAAGTGGTACACGATCACCCGCCAGATTAAGGACAAGGCGTTGGCGTTGCCGGCGAAGTTGGCTCCACAGTTGGCGGCGTTGAGCGACGTGGCCGCGATCCGCGATCTGCTGGAGGCCGAGATCATAGCCTTCCTCCGAGGCCTGCAAGAGGAGATCCGTTATCAACGCCATTGAGGAATGCGTCGATCAGGTGATCGCCGCGCTGGAGCCTCCTCCGAAGCTCACGGTCTCGGAATGGGCCGACTTGAACCGTCGGCTTTCTTCCGAGGCCTCGGCAGAGGCCGGCGATTGGCGGACAGATCGGGCTCCGTACCAGCGGGCGATCCTCGACGCGCTCACGCCGAACAGCACATACGAGCGTGTCGTGTTTATGTCGTCGAGTCAGGTCGGCAAGACCGAGTGCCTGAACTCGTTCGTCGGTTACATCATCGACCGCGATCCGGGGCCGGTGCTGGTGGTCCAGCCGCGTGTAGAAGACGGTGAGGCGTGGAGCAAAGACCGGCTGGCGCCGATGCTTCGCGATACGCCGTGCCTGCACGGCAAGGTCGCGGACGTCCGTTCGCGCGATGCCAACAACCGCGTCCTCCACAAGCGATTCCAGGGCGGGAGCATCACCATCACCGGCGCGAACAGCCCGGCGGGACTGGCGATGCGGCCGATCCGGTATGTGCTGCTCGACGAGGTGGACCGCTATCCGCCGTCGGCTGGCACGGAAGGCGATCCCGTCAGCCTAGCGGTGAAGCGCTCGACGACGTGGTGGAACCGGAAGATCCTGCTGGTCTCGACGCCCACGGTCAAGGGCGTCAGCCGGATCGAAACCTGGTGGCTTCGAAGCAACCAGCAGAGCTACTGGGTTCCGTGCCCGGAGTGCGGCGGGCACCAAGTGCTGGTGTGGCCAAACATCGAGTGGCCGCCAGGGCAACCGGAGGACGCGAAGTATCGCTGCGCGAACTGCACTGCTCTGATCCCGTCGCACCGGAAGGCGTGGATGCTGGCGCGCGGCGAGTGGCGCGCGGCCAACCCGAAGTCGAAGATCGCCGGGTTCTGGATCAACCAGTTGTACTCGCCCTGGAAGGAGTGGCCCGAGACGGCGGTCGAGTTTCTGGAGGCGAACGCGGGCGGGCCGGAGACGCTGCGCGCATTCATCAACACCGCGCTCGGCGAGCTCTGGGATGATGAACGGCAAACCAGCGTCGACATCGCCACGCTGCTCGAACGGCGCGAAACTTATGGGCCGCGACTTCCCGCAAGCGTTTGTCTGTTGACGGTTGGCGTCGATCTTCAGTTGGACCGCGCCGAACTGGAGTTGATCGGCTGGGGCAAAGGCGAGGAGTCGTGGTCGATTGAGTACAGGATCCTGCCGGGTGATCCGAGCGCGCCCGAGTTGTGGCGCGCGCTCGATGAGTACCTGAACCGGCAGTGGCCACACGAATACGGCATCTCGTTACCGGTGGCAGGCTGCGCGATCGACTCCGGCTTTCATACACAGCAGGTGTATGACTTCTGCCGCGTGCGGTATCACCGGCGCATCTTCGCCGTGAAAGGTAAGGCCGGAACACTTCCGGTCTGGCCAAAGAAGCCATCGCGCAACACGATCAACCGCACGCCGATGTGGATCGTCGGCGTCGATAGCGCGAAGAGCGTCATCTACGGGCGCTTGCGGATCGACCAGCCGGGAACGGGCTACTGCCACTTTCCTCAGGAGCGGACCGAGGCTTGGTTTGAGCAGTTGCTCTCGGAGACGCTCACCACCAGCTACTCGCGGGGCGTACCTGTGCGGGAGTGGAAGCCCAAGAAGGGAGTTCGGACAGAAGTGTTGGACGCGAGGGTTTACGGCTACGCGGCGCTCTGCGGCCTCGTGTCAATGGGATTGAGGCTGGACGCTGAGGCCGATCGCGTCGAAGCCATGCGGCCGGATCCGGGTGGACAGCCGCGTCCCGTCGTGAGCCCGGCAACCGGGCGCAGAGTACTGCGGAGCCCGTGGATGGATACGGGCGCGCGCCGGTTATAGGAACGTGGTCTACGGCTCCGTATGTTCGGGGATCGAAGCGGTGACGCTGGCATGGGGGCCGCTCGGTTTCGAGCCCGCATGGTTCGCCGAGATCGATCCGTTTTGCTCCGCGCTGCTGGACTACCGCTTTTCCCATGTCGAAAACCTCGGAGACTTCACGGCAATCGGCGAGGACGCCGGTCCAATCGACGTTCTCGTGGGCGGCACCCCGTGCGTGTCGTTCTCGATTGCTGGAAGACGAGGCGGCCTGGATGACCCGCGTGGCAACCTGGCCCTCGAATTTTGCCGGCTTGCTGGCCGCCTTCGGCCCCGTTGGGTTGTCTGGGAAAACGTTCCCGGAGTTCTGTCCTCGCACGGAGGCAGGGACTTTGGCACCATCCTCGCGGCGCTGGCGAACCTCGGGTATGGTTGCGCCTGGCGGGTGCTGGACGCTCAGTTCTTCGGAGTGCCCCAGCGCCGTCGTCGCGTCTTCGTTGTCGGACATCTTGGAGACTGGCGATGTGCCGCGGCGGTACTTCTTGAGCGCGAAAGCATGCGCGGGAATCCTCCGGCGCGCAGCAAGGCGCGGGAAGAAGTTGCCGGCGCTCTTGGCGGCGGCTCTGGAGCACGTGGCTGGTGTAACGACCTCGACCGCGCCGGAGCGTTCGTAGCTCACGCTTTGAACGGGAAGGGCGGCAGCGGGCGGATGGACGGCGAGAGCGAGACTTTCGTGGCGCATCCGCTCAGCGGAGAAGGATTCGATGCCAGCGAGGATGGCACAGGCCGAGGCACGCCGCTGGTCGCAGCCTTCTCGGCGAAGGATCACGGCGCCGACGCCGGCGACCTTGCTCCGACCCTTCGGGCCATGCCGCATAACCGCAGTCACGCGAACGGCGGCGGGCAGATCGCGGTGTGCGTACAAGAGGGGCAGACCGGCGTCCGCGAATACGACACGGCCGGCACGGTGCGCTCGGACGCGCCGGGCACGCAGCCGGGCGGCAGTCTCATACGCCTTCGCATGGCGGTGCGGCGACTGATGCCGCGTGAGTGCGAACGGCTCCAGGGACTTCCGGACGACTGGACGCTGATCCCGTACCGTGGCAAACCCGCCGCCGACGGGCCGCGCTACCGGGCGATCGGCAACTCCATGGCGGTGCCGGTGATGAGGCGGATCGGGAGACGAATGCAATTGGTGGAGGCAGTCTGTGGCTGATTCGGCTTCGTTGCAGGCCCGCTCGTTCGGGAAGATTGCGGTGCCAGTTCCGGGCACGCCTGTGCGGTTGACCGCCGACCTGGCACTACGGGTGAACCGGCTGCGCTTCGCGCCGCTGATCGGCGAGGTGGGCCGCGTGTTCCTAGGCGTGGCGGGGATGAACAAGGCCAACGGCACCGGCGTGATCAAAGAATTCTGGCCCACTGGCGCGGGCGGTGGCGTCGCCGATGAGTTGATGATCGAATCCCGCGATGGCGATTTGCTGCGGCCCGCGGACTACTACATCGATGCCAACACGGCAGGCGAGGGATTGATCGTTGCCTACTGGATCTGGGTTGCGAGCTGGAATAGCTGATCGCGTTCCGCCCATGGCCAGGCAGATTGAGCTCTGGCCGGTGGAGCGGTTAGTCCCGTTCGCAAGGAACGCGCGCACGCACTCCGAAGAGCAGGTGGCGCAGATCGCGGCATCGATCATCGAGTTCGGATTCAACTCACCGATTCTGGTGGATTCGAACTCCGGGATTGTAGCTGGCCACGGACGGCTGCTTGCGGCAAAGAAGTTGGAGTTGGCCGAAGTCCCGGTAATCGTGCTCGATCACCTGACCGAGATTCAACGGCGCGCATATTTACTCGCCGACAACAGGCTCGCGCTGAACGCAGGTTGGAACGATGAGCTCCTGGCGGAAGAACTCGCAGCACTCGAAGGGGAAGGATTTCACCTCGGCGTCATCGGCTTCAGCGATGACGAACTCGAAGGACTCCTGGCTGAAGAAGCGCCCTCGGGGGCAGAGCCGCCGGCGGAAGAAGAGGTTCCAGAAACGCCCGCCGTCGCGGTCACGCAACCGGGCGATCTCTGGCTCGTCGGATCGCATCGGCTGATCTGCGGTGACTGCCGGGATCGCGGTGTTGTGGAGCGGCTGTTTGATGGCGCGCAGGCGAACGTAGTTGTCACCTCGCCGCCGTATGCGACGCAGCGTGAGTACGATCCCTCGAGTGGCTTCCGGCCAGTCGCGCCCGACGATTACGTCGAATGGTACCGGGATGTGGCAGCCGCGATCGCCAGCGTGCTGGCGCCGGATGGCTCCTACGTCCTGAACATCAAGGAGCATGCCGAGGACGGCCAGCGGCATCTGTACGTGAAGGATTTGTTCATCGCACACGTACGCCAGTGGGGCTGGCGGTTCGTCGATGAATTCTGCTGGCGCAAAACGGACAACGGCGTGCCGGGCGGCTGGAACAACCGGTTTAAGAATGCCTGGGAACCGATCGGTCACTTCAGCCGATCCGACGCGATCAAGTTTCACCCGTATGCGGTGGGACATCATTCCGACGATGTGTTCGATTACTCGCCGGATAATCCGAGATCGACCAGCGGCAGTGGATTGCTCGGGAGCGGTCCGCGCGACAGGCACGAGGGACTGGCCCGGCCATCCAACGTGATCGGGGCCAGGACGGAGTCAGGTCAGGGGAATCATTCGGCCCCGTTTCCTCGCGCGATCCCGGAGTTCTTCATCAAGGCATTCTCGGATTCCGGCGACATCGTCCTGGATCCATTTTCCGGCAGCGGCACGACCATGGCCGCGGCGCATGTGCTCGACCGTATTGGCTACGGCATTGAGATCAGTCCGGCGTACTGCGATGTGGTCCTGCGCCGCATGGAGCACTTGACCGGCATCGAGCCGACGCTCGCAACCGGAGAAAAGTTCAACGACATTGCCGCCGAGCGCGGTTCCACGGCTCGCGGCGATCTGCGGCTGCGCGATTCCAAATCGATCCGCCGCAAGCCCAACGGCATGCCCTGCTACGCACCTAAGAGCAAGCCGTAACCGAAGTTCACCAACCAACTGACAAGGAGAGTCCACAACTATGCCCGAAGCAGCTACTCCGAACCAGGGCGAACGCGAGTTCGAAACTGGTTCGGACGAATCGTTCAAAACCTTCAACGCCACCGGCGGCGCCACTCACAACGAGAACCAACGGGTGACGTACGCCAACATCAAACGCACCTATGACGTGTACCAGGACCTCGATGTCCAGGCCGCGCGGCAGGCTCTGATCGAGACCACCCGGCTGAACCAGATCGCGTCGCAGGCTCTGCAGAACGCGGTTGAGACGGCCAACATCGTGGGCAAAAGGAACCTCGAACTGAATAACCTGGCGCACGACTCGTTCTGGAATCCCGTGGCCAGCGGTACGGGTATGAACCTGACCGCAGGCGCCATTCCCGCCAATCGCGCGACCGATGTCAGCGCGGCCGGTGTGGGCGTAGATGCCCAGGCCGTCGCCGCGGCCGTCGCCAAGCAGGTGGACGCCACCATCACTCCGGTGCTCGCCACCCTGCAACAGATCGTCCAGGCTCTGACCACGGCCACCACGGCGATCGCCAACACCGTCAACCAGGCGCAGCCGAAGACGGCGTAGCTCGTTCCTCCGAACGGGGCGGCAGCGGTTGTGGGCCGCCCCGAATTTTCTCGTGGAGACTAAACCGATGAATACTATCCTTGCCGCGCTAAAGCTTCTGCCCGTCGTGATCGATGCCGTGAAATCCGTTGAAGCGGCCATCCCGCTGCCGGGGCTGGGGCACCAGAAACTCGATCTCGTCCTCAACGTGATCAAAACAGCTTACGACGCCAGCACCGATCTGGCGAAAGGCTTCTCTTTCGAAAAGCTGGTCGCTCTCATAGTGCCGATGATCAACCAGATCGTCGCGCTGCACAATGCCTTAGGCCTGTTCCAGAAATCCACTCCGGAGCCGAACAAGGCGTGACGGAACTGCAGGTGGTGACGTGGCCGGTCGATCGGCTGATCCCGTTCGCCCGGAATGCGCGCACGCATAGTGACGAACAGGTCGCCCAGATCGCGGCATCCATTGCCGAATTCGGCTGGACGAACCCGATCCTTGCCGGCGGCGACGGCATCGTTATCGCCGGCCACGCCCGCCTGCTGGCCGCCCGCAAATTGCGCATGACCGAAGTTCCGGTCATCGTGCTCGATCATTTGACCGAAACACAACGGCGTGCGCTTGTTCTGGCTGATAACAAGCTGGCGATGAACGCCGGCTGGGACGAGGAGATGTTGCGCGTCGAGTTGGAAGCGCTCCAGGAGGACGGCTTTGACCTGGACATCGTCGGCTTCACTGACGACGAACTGGCAGACCTGCTCGCCGACCCGGAGACCGAACCGGCCGCCGGCCTGACAGACGAAGACGCCGTGCCGGAGACGCCGGAGACGGTGATCACGGTTCCCGGCGATGTCTGGATCCTGGGCGAGCATCGCTTACTGTGCGGCGATGCAACGCTGATCGCGGACGTGGAGAGAGTGCTGGCCGGCGGCCTCGCCGACATGGTCTGGACCGATCCGCCCTATAACGTGAACTACGCCTCGACAATGAAGGACCGATTGCGCGGCAAGACCCATCGCAAGATCGCCAACGACAACCTTGGCGATGGCTTCGATCAGTTCCTTCACGATGCCTGCGTGAATATTCTCGCGGTGACCAAGGGCGCCATCTACATCTGCATGTCGTCCTCGGAACTGCACACGCTGCACCAAGCGTTCACCGAGGCGGGTGGCCACTGGTCCACGTTCGTCATCTGGGCGAAGAACGCGTTCACTATGGGCCGCTCCGATTACCAGCGGCAGTACGAGCCGATTCTCTATGGATGGAAGGAAGGCACGGACCACTTCTGGTGCGGCGCACGGGATCAGGGCGATGTGTGGTTCGTGAAGAAGCCCGTTAGAAACGATCTCCATCCAACGTGCAAACCAGTGGAGCTGATCGAGCGCTCCCTTCACAACTCCTCGAAGGCGCGCGACACCGTCCTTGATCCGTTCGGTGGATCAGGATCGACGCTGATCGCCTGCGAACGCACCGGGCGCCACGCACGCCTGATCGAGCTGGAGCCGACATATTGTGACGTCACTGTTCGGCGGTGGCAGGAACACACGGGCCGAGAGGCCACGCTTCAAACCGATGAAAGGACGTTCCGCGAAATCGCTGCGGAGCGCGGCGAGCCAAGCGTAGTCGTCTGAGACCTTGGTCGTGATCACAGCGAAAGGCTATCGACGCTTTTACGATAGCGTCAGCAAGCGGCTCCGCATGGAGCACGACTTGGTTTGGGAGCGAGCCCACGGTCCGATTCCAGCGGGCTTCGTTGTCCATCATGTCAATCACGACAAGCTCGATAACCGAATCGAGAACCTAGAGCTACTCGATCCGCTAACTCATAAGCGTCATCACAGCGGATGCGAGAAGCGTGATGGGATCTGGTGGAAGCCCTGTCGGAAATGCAGCGTCATGAAGCCTGTTACCGACTATTACGCGCACCAAGCTTGGATTTCGCCATGGTGTAAGGCCTGCCCGATTGCGAACACGGTGCGGAACAAGCGCAAGCGACGTGAACGGAGGCTGCTGATCGCCGCATGAACGCGAACCGCGCAGCTCGAACGAATACGTGAGGATCTATGCCAACTGCAGGAATGATCGTGGCGGCGATGGCCGTCGGACTGTTAGCCGTCGGAGCACACAAGGCGGTTCATGGCGTGAAGAAGGCGGGCCATCAGATCGCATGCTTTGTGAAGACAGGCCACAAGTGCCAGCCGAAACAGCCATAGAAGTAGATCGACAGCGCGAGATGGAACGGTGCCGCGCGGAGCTCGCCCAGGCGGAACGCCTCCTGCGCGACGGCCACACGGACGTTGCGGGTTTGTGCTTGGCGCTGGCGGACTGGTCTGCCGAACTGAAAATCCTGGAGGGGCAGGAATGGAAGAACAAATCATCCGATATTTGATTCCGGCGGTCGGACTGGTCTCCGGGCTGATCGGCGCATACGTGGGCCTGCAGAACCGGGCGCTACTCGCCGAAGTACGCAGGGAGATGGCCGAGGTCGAGAACCGAATCTTCGAACGGATCAATGGAAAATACGTTCGAAGTGGCGAGTGTAAATTACGTGAACGGCTGGTCCACGAGAAGCTCGCCGCTATTTCCGACGCCATGAAAAGCAAACCCGCCGCCGAGGATTGATATCGGCGACGGGAGGAGACGAGAACGTTACTGAGCGACGCGATACAGACGTTGTCCGTCGTCGCGCTTGGAGGATTCGACCGAGAGGCCCATCTTCTTGGTGAGGCTCCCGCTGATAAACCCGCGCACGCTATGCGGTTGCCAATTCGTGGCCTCTTGGATCTCGTTCAGCGTCGCGCCCTCCGGCCGCTTCAGCAGGTCGAGAACGATCGCCTTCTTACTGCCCTCTCGCGCGACGGGCTTGCCGTCCTGCGCGGTGGCCTCTCTCCTCGACCGCTTGCCCTTCGGCGCAACGTCGGCGGCCTGTGGCGCGGCGGCGGCCGCCAGTCGTTGGATGGCCTTCCAGATCCGCTCGACGGCGGTCTTGCGGTCGGTGAACTTCTTCACCGGCTTCAGGTCGTCAAAGGGTGCGATGCCGGCGAAGCTGTTCCAGGTCTGGAGTAGCCGGTCGCTGGGCCAGTTCGCGGCGAGCTTGGCCAGTTCCTTCTCGCTGGCAAAATGCTCCTGGCCTTCAGGAACTTGCTCGGCGGCGGCGAAGGCGGTGATGTTGTTGTCATTGTTGATTGCGAAAGCAGTCATGGTGTTCTCCTAATTCAGAATTCGATCTCGTCGACGATCCGGCGCGCCTCGTCCTCGGTGATTCCGCGCGCGGGAGGCGCCTCAGAGCGGAGGCGCGCGGCCGTCCGAATGCGGATCTCGCGACCGGTGGCAAGGTTGGTTCCGCACCACCCGCCACGGTCGTGCTCGCGGGTGATTCGGACTTTGGTCAGCGTGCCGCTGACCTTGACGATGTAGGTCGATCCGACCTTGACGTTGTGCTTCTGCATGTTCAGTACTCCAGTCCTTTCTGGTCCACCGCGCTCCGGTCGCCGAGGCTGGCGAGGACGTAGGCGAGTTCCTCGATGACACGGCCGAGGTCGCCAGCGTACCCCCAGTTGGCGGGTTCCTCGGCCTGATCCTTCTGGTGCTGCTCAAGGCGGACGGCGATGAGCTTCAGCAGGTCGGCGCATTCGGCGTGGCGCGCGGCGTGGGTTTCCGCGGCGGTCTGCTTGGTGGTCTTGGTGGCGCGTTGCATCGAACCCATGAATCGCTTCGGTGCGGCCGAATAGCAAGTCCTTCCTGGAAGGAATCTTCGGGGCGATTCAAAGGCGAAGGCAACGATGTACACGGACCAACAATTGCAGGCGCTGCGCGATGCCCTGGCCAATGGCGTGCGCCGCGTCAAGTTCGGCGACCGGGAGATTGAATACCGCACGGTCGACGAACTGAAGCAGGCGATCGCAACCGCCGAGGCGGATGTCGCGAAGAACAGTGGCGTGCCGATGATCCGGCAGATTCGCGTTTTCACCGAGAAAGGTTTCTAAGCATCGTGGGTTTCTGGAATCGGTTACGCGCCTGGTTCCCCGGCATGCGGGCTGGAGCCGATTACGAGGCGGCGGCGAGCACCCGGCGCACAACCGGATGGGTGACAGCGACGAGCGACATCAACACGCTCGTCTTCCGCAACGCCGATACGCTCCGGTCGCGGTCGCGCGACATGGTGCGGCGGAA
This sequence comes from uncultured Acidobacteriota bacterium, assembly GCA_963720745.1. Classification (GTDB taxonomy): domain Bacteria; phylum Acidobacteriota; class Terriglobia; order Bryobacterales; family Bryobacteraceae; genus TMP-7. The sequence continues at coordinate 240,646 of CAVRGO010000003.1, read as the reverse complement.
TCCGTGGGCGACGAACGCGCTCGATGCTTTCGTCGGCAACTGTATCGGGACCGGCATCAAGCCGCAGTCGCAACATCCGGACGCCGGCGTGCGCGAGCAGATTCAGGCGTTGTGGTTGCGATGGACCGATGAAGCGGATGCCAGTAGCCTGACGGATTTCTACGGCCTTCAGGCGCTGGCGTGCCGCTCGGTGATGGAAGCCGGTGAGTGTCTCATCCGGTTGCGGCCGCGATTGCCGAAGGACGGTTTGTCGGTTCCACTCCAGCTTCAGTTGCTCGAAGCCGAGCATCTGCCGACGAACGAAACGCGGAGGCTCGAAAACGGCAATTACGTCCGCGCGGGCATCGAGTTCAACGGCATCGGAAAGCGGGTTGCCTATCATCTTTATAGACAGCATCCCGGCGACGCACTCAATCCGCTGGCATCGACCGAACTCGTGCGGGTTCCGGCAGACTCAGTACTGCATCTGTTTCGCGCGGTCCGCCCGGGCCAGTTGCGCGGACAGCCCTGGCTGACGCAGGTCCTGATCAAGCTGTATGAGCTCGATCAGTACGACGACGCTGAACTGGTGCGCAAGAAGACCGCCGCGATGTTCGCGGGCTTCGTCACGAAGAACGCTCCCGAGGATTCGCTCATCGGCGAATCCAATCCGGACACCGACGGGGCGGCGCTGGCCGGCCTTGAACCCGGCACGATGCAAGTGCTGCTGCCCGGCGAGGATGTAAAGTTCTCAACGCCGGCCGATGTCGGCGCGACATATGAGACCTTCATGCGCGTGCAGTTGCGCTCGATCGCTGCCGGCATGGGCATCACCTACGAGCAGTTGACCGGCGACCTCACGGGTGTGAACTACTCTTCGATCCGCGCAGGGCTTCTGGAATTCCGCAGGCGCTGCGAACAGATTCAGCACCAAGTGCTCGTGTTCCAGATGTGCCGCCCGATCTGGCAGGCCTGGGTTGACGCGTCCGTATTGAGCGGCGCGCTACCGCAGGCCGAGGACCTCTCGCCCTACTACGACGTGAAGTGGATTCCGCCGGGCTTTGCCTGGGTCGATCCGTTGAAGGACATCAAGGCCCAGATCATGGCCGTCCGCGCAGGCTTCAAGAGCCGCGCCGAGGTGGTCTCCGAACAGGGCTACGACGCCCAGGCCATCGACCGCGAGATAGCAGTCGACAATGAACGCGCCGATTCGCTCGGCCTCGAATACGATTCCGATCCACGAAAGGAACCCGCGAATGCCTCTGCCTCATCTGGCGACGCGCATCTTTGATACTCCGCTGCTGATTGCGCCGCAGAAGTTCGAAGTCATTCTTGGCGTGCTCGCGCCGCGCCTCGGGCTGGACATCCCCGTCCCGGTGGCGGCGGTGACGTCGCAGCCTGCTTCGCGCAAAGCGTTCGAGGTCACATCAGAGGGGATCGCGATCATTCCGATCGAAGGGACGCTGGTCCACAAAGCCTACGGGATGGACGCCGCCTCCGGCATGCGGTCCTACGTGGACATCCAGAACGAGGTTGAAGATGCCGCCACGGATCCGGCCGTGAAAGGCATTTTGCTCGATGTGGATTCGCTCGGTGGCGAGGTCGCCGGCGTATTCGAACTGGCGGACACGATCTACGCGGTGCGGTCAGCCAAGCCGGTTTTCGCAGTCGCCAACGCGAACGCCTTCAGCGGCGCCTACTTGCTGGCTTCCGGAGCGCAGCGGGTTTACACCGGCCAGTCTTCGGGGATGGGCAGCATCGGCGTGATCGTCACTCACCTCGACACCAGCGCCAACGACGAGCAGCGCGGCTACAAGTACACGATAATCCATGCGGGCGCGCGCAAGGCCGATTTCAATCCGCACACGCCACTGTCCGAGGAGGCTCGCGCTTCCATCGAGGCCGAGCTGAATCGCACGTACGGGATGCTAGTGAAAGCCGTGGCTCGCAACCGCGGAATGTCCGAGTCGGCGATCCGGGATACGGAAGCCGGGCGGTACTTCGGCGACGAAGCGATTCCCATCGGGTTCGCCGACCGCATGGGCACCAAGGCGAGCGCTCTTTCAGATCTGCGCCAGGCCGTGGCGCGACCCACTATTTCCATTCCACGAGGAGGCAAGAAAGTCATGGCAGAAGAAACGATCGATATCGAAGCGATCCGCGCCGAAGCCCGCCAGCAGGGTTACGCAGAGGCTCGCGAGATTGTCGAACTATGTGCGTTGGCCGGGATGCCCGGCAGGGCCGCGGCGCTGTTGGCGAATAGCGCCACTGGCGCCGACGCGCGGCAGCAACTGATGGAGGCTCGCGTTGCAGAGGACGCGACCGAAATTCGCTCGCACGTGATGCCGGACACCGGCACGCAGGCGAAGGCGAAGCCCGAAAACGGTCCCGTGATGAAGGCCGTCGAACGGCTCATCGGGAAGGGAGTGAACTGACATGCCCGTGCAAGTCGAATCGAATTATCTGGGCGACTGGCTGAAGTTTGAAGCCGACAATCTCTACAGTCGCGACGAGGTCACCGTGGTTTCGGGCCAGAACCTGACCACCGGGACCGTGGTCGGCATCGTCACGGCCACCGGTAAGGTGACGCAACTCGCTCCGGCTGCCGGCGATGGGTCCGAGAATGCCGCTGGCGTCCTGCTGCTCGATACCGATGCCTCGGCTGCCGATAAGGGCGGCGTCATCATTGCCCGGCACGCTATCTGCTCCGATAAGGGGCTCGCCTGGCCCGCAGGTATCACCGCCCCGCAGAAAACGGCGGCTGTCGCACAACTCAAAGCCCTGGGCATTCTCGTCCGGGAGGGAGCGTAAACCACTCATGCCGATGATCAATCCATTCGCAACTGACGCGTTCGATATGGTGGCGCTGACCGCCGCCATCAACAAAATCCCGAACACTTACGGGCGGCTCGAGCAGTTGAACCTGATGCCGCCGCAGGGTGTGCGCCTGCGCACCATCATCATCGAGGAGATGAGTGGCGTACTCAACCTGCTGCCTACGCAACCCGTTGGCGCGCCCGGCACGCTGGGTACGCAGGGCAAGCGCAAGGTGCGGTCCTTCGTGATTCCGCACATCCCGCACGACGATACCGTGCTACCCGAGGAGGTCCAGGGCATCCGCGCGTTCGGCTCCGAGACCGAGACCGACGCGTTGTCGGATCTGCTGGCGCAGAAGCTGCAGAACATGCGCAACAAAATGGGAATTACGCTCGAACACCTGAGAATGGGCGCACTCAAGGGCGTGATCCTGGATGCCGACGGCTCGACGCTCTACGACCTTTACGACGAGTTCGAGATCACGCCCAAGACGGTCAGCTTCGCCCTGGGCACGGCCGCAACCGAGGTGCTGCTGAAGGTGCTCGAAGTGAAACGCCACATCGAGGACAACCTCAAGGGCGAGTTCATGACCAGCATCCTGTGCCTGTGTTCGCAGGGCTTTTACGACGCCTTCACCACGCACGCCAAGGTGAAGGAGGCGTTCCTGTACTACCAGCGCAACCAGCAGCTCGGCAACGACTACCGCAGCGGCTTCACCTTCGGCGGGATCACCTTCGAAGAGTATCGTGGCCAGGCTACCGACGCTGCCGGGAATGTGCGGAAGTTCATCGCTGACGATGAGGCACATTTCTTCCCTCTCGGTACGGCGAACACGTTCCGCACATATTTTGCGCCGGCGGATTTCAACGAAACGGCCAATACCCTAGGCCTGCCGTTGTACGCCAAACAGGTGCCCCGCAAGTTCGGGCGCGGGACCGACCTGCACTGCCAGATGAATCCGCTGCCGCTCTGCCTGCGGCCGGAAGTGCTAGTGAAGGGCACCAAGGCGTGATACTAACCGGGACCTTCAGTCCTCGGTGTAGAAGTGCCGCCTCAACTCCTCTTCGGGAATGAACCGTAGCGACTGCCGAAAGATGGCGTGCAACGTTCCTTTGTCCAGTTCGTCATGGAGAACGATAGTCAGAGTTTGCTGGGCGCCGTCCGGCAGAGCCCGCCTCAGTTTGACGTGGCTGCCGCGCTGTGAAAACGGGCGGAATCCGAAGCTGGCAAGGATGCGGAGCAGGTCGTCGCCCGAGAGGGTCCGGAGCTTCGGCATCAGGCGACAGCCTGCAACTCCATGGTGGCCAATATCGTGGGATCCGGGCTGATCCCGGCTTCGGCCAAATCCTCTCCCTCGAGGTGGAGCGCAATCGCCTCGCGGATGTTGGCGGCCAGTTCATCGAGAGTTGGCGCCTCGGTAACAACGGGGAGGTCAAGACACTCCGCGACGTATTGCCGTTCACCACGGAAAATGCGTACTTGGATGGTCCGTTTCACCTCTGCCCTTTCCGCTGACACCCATATCGTACCGCAGAAAGGTGGTGTTTCCGGTGGCTTCCTGGCAAGATCTGACGAACGCGCTCAACACTACGGTGCTGGGCGCATTCGGCACCGACGTGACGTACACGCCGCAGGCTTTCGAGCCGGTGACGATCCGCGCCGTTTTCGAATCCACCCATGAAACCGAAGAGAATGCTCCGGGCGTTTATGCAGTACTCTTTCTGCGCGCCGGGGATCTCCCACAGCCGCCGGAACGCGGCGATGAAGTGACAGTGGACGGCGTTATCTACAAGGTTTTCGACATCGAAGCTGACACGACTGGCGCCGTAGTGTTGCGGCTGAGACAGGTGTAGCGATGCCTTCTGTCCGAATCTACCAGAAAAAACAACTTCGCCTCGATTTGTTGAACATTCGGCAGAACGCGATGTTCAAGCTCGGAAACGTCGGCGTGGCGGCGGTGAAGAACCGTGTCACGGCGGCGCAAGGTCCCAGCGATTCGTCCGCCAAGCCGCTCACCAAACGCTACGCCATCTGGAAAACGAAGCGCGGGAAAGGCAACCGGCGCAACCTGATGTTCACCGGCGACATGCTGCGCAATTTCCAGGTGCGCACGGTGAGCGACAACAAGGCCCGAGCGAGTCTCTCCACGGGCAAGGACCGCATTAAGGCGTGGGCCAACCAGAAGATCGAGCCGTGGGTCGTGTTCTCGCCGAAGAACAAGGCAACCGTGGTTTCGGCGACGCGGCGCGTGTTGGAAGAACTCAAGCCACGCCTGCTGATCGAACGTGTGCTCGGCGGGAGGCAGCGATGATCAATCCAGCGGACCTGGTGGACAACTTGGTCGCCATGCTGCGCGATATTCCGGAGCTGATCACCGAAATGGGCGGCGATTCCGAGCGCATCTTCGCTTATCACGATCGGTATCCGAAGCATTCCAGCCTGGCGCACGCGATCCACCAGATGCCCGCGCCGTCTATCATGGCCGTCTGGCAAGGCACGCAGCCGGGTGCCTTCGGCGGCATTGATGTTTGGAAGCACCAGGTCACGCTCTTCCTGCGCGCTCGCGAAACCTTCGAAGGCGACCCACCCACCAGCTATTACAGGCTGTTCCGGCTGATCACGAAAGGCGTGCCGACCTCGGCAGGCCAGCCGATGCTGAACGTCACACTCCATCAGTCCTGCTATCCGATGGACCTGCCGTCCATCCAGCGCCAGACCGACGCCGAGGGCCTCGATTACTTCGAGGCACCCATCACATTCACCGAGATCGGAGACGATTGATATGTCCACCACCAGGCTGCAAGAGATTCTCGTAGGCTTCGGCTTCGGCAAGCAGGCTGATATCGCGACGCCGAATGACGCCGCCTCTATCTGGCGCATGCGCAAGCTGAACGCCTCGATGGCCAACCCGAAGCTGAATACGGAGAACGACGCGGAAGAGTACGGCAAGGGCCACGAGTTCCCCACGCAGACGTTCAATACTTCCTGGGACGTCAGCGGCACGCTCGAAAAGTATCTGAGCGCGGAGATCGCCGCCTGGGCCATGGCGTTCGGCCTTGGCAAAGTGGTGAAGTCGGGCGCGGCGCCGAATCTGATCTACACGTGTACGCCGTTGATTCCTTCGAATGGCGATGCCACCGAGCTTCCCTATTTCTCATTCGTCGAGCAAATCCGCCCGGGCGCGAGCGTCGTGCTCGACCGGATGGCCGTCGGCAATGCGGTCGAGTCGTGGACCATCACCGTCGGTTCGGGTCCCGGCCGCGCGAACAGCAAGATCACTGTCGAGTTTGCCGGATCCGGCAAGTACGTCGAGCCTTCCGGAATCGCGATGCCGGCGGCGACCCTCGAGAAACTCCTGCCGTCAGCGTCGCTCACGCTGTCCGTCAACGGCGTCGATTACGTGACGAACAAGAACATCGTCTCGCTCGAAACGTCGTGGAAGAACAACATCAGGTTGGACTCTGGCTTCTTCCCTGGCTCGGGTTTCCAGACGCCGGGCGACGGAACCACGGGCGCGATCCGCGGCCGCCTCGAGTTCGGCAATCGCGCCGGCGCCCTCAAGTTCACCGCGCGCTTCGATAGCAGCTCAACGGAGTACGCGAAGCTCAGGGCGCAGACCAGCGGGACGGCGGTGATCACGCTCACCTACGACGCCAACAACTCCCTTCAGATCACGTGGCAGAAGGTAACGTTCGCCATGGTGGAGATCGGCGAGACCGATCAATTCGCCACGGTCGCCGTGGAATGCACCCCGATCTATGACGATGGCAACGGCGTCATCACCGCCGTGGCGAAATGCACGATTGATGACATCTGTCAGTAGGAAGGAAACATTGATGGAAACTTCTGTTTTTGATGCAGCGCGGCCTATCGGCGTTCAACTCCGCGGCCCGGGCGGCGTGAAGACCGTTCGTGTACGCTTTCCCTCCGACGACGAATGGGCAGAACGCCAGCGCCGGCGCAAGGTGATCGTGAAGCAGATCGGGCGCGGGATCTCGGAGACTACCATCCCGAGCGGAGAAGACGTCGACGCTGCTCTGCTCGCGAAGATCCGCACGGAGGAAAATCCCGAAGTGGATGCGTTCGAAGCGCAGAAGCTGATCGAGCAACTGGCGCAATGCGAGGTGGACGATGTCGTGCCGGAGGCCGATACCTTTCGGGTGACGCTCCGGGTACTCGGTGGCGAAACGGTCCAGTCATCAAGATGCCTTCGGCGAAGGACGTGAGCCAGTACCGGCGTGGCTTCGCGCGCGTGCTCGATTTGCCTTTCAACCGGCAGGAGGTGACCATCAATCTGCGCGTCGCCGCCGAGTTGTACAAGAAGCTTCTCGATGTGACAGAAGGCTACGCCGGAGAGGCGCCGATCATTCACCAGGCGGTCGCGCTCAAGGCTGCGATCGACGCTCTCGACGCCTCGTTCCAGGAGGACACGGCCGCAAATTTTTAGCTGCCGAGTGGCCCGAGCATCCATCACTGCGCTACCTGGTGCACTGGGCGTTGCGGCGCGATGAGCTCTGCGATCCCGGCCTGTGCCCGGATGCGCCCGATGGTGCGTGTTGCGATCATTGCCCGCTCGACCGGCTCGACTCCGCGCAGGCCTCCGAAGCGGGGCTGCTCATCCGGCGTGCGCTCCAGCTCCGCGTCGCGCTCAAGCTCGGCGTCCATGTCGGCCTCGACGAGATCCGCGCGGATGAGTTCTACGCGCTGCTGATTATCGATGACGAACGTGAGCAGTTGGATCGCGAACGGCTGAGATCCGATGGCAAACAGTAACGAGATCCAACTCGTCGTGACGGTTGAGGTGGACCGGGCCAACCGGTCCATCAAGAGCGTCAACGCGAACCTGTCGGGGATCGAAGCCGCCGCAACGAAGTCGGCGAATGCCGCATCGCACGGCATCGATGGGATGACGGCGTCGATGGTGAAGGGCGCCACCGCCGGCAACCTGTTTGCGGATGCGATCAAACAGGCCCTCGATTTCGCCAGGGAATGGACCATCGAGGCGACGCGGTATGCGGCTCGCACCGAGACGCTGGGCATCGTCACGCATCAACTCGCGAAGGTCAACGGGTACGCCGCCGGCTTTGTGGATCAGTTGGTGGATCGCCTCAAGACGTTGGGCATTACCACGCAGGAAGCGCACGGCGTCGTGCAGCGGATGATCTTCGCCCAGTTGGATCTGTCGAAGGCAACGGAACTCGCGCGCGTGGCGCAGGACGCCGCCGTCATCGCGGGAACCGATTCCTCCGAAGCTCTCGAAAACATCATTCTCGGCATCACGACCGGCCAGACGCGGCTGCTGCACAACATGGGCCTCCAGGTGTCGCTGGTGCGCACCGAATCGGAGGCCGAATTGAAGCTCGGGCATTCGTTGTCGGAGACGGAACGGCGCGCGGCGATGCTCGACAAAGTGCTGACGGAAGGGACCAAGATTCGGGGCACGTATGCCGCGGCGATGGAGACCGTCGGCAAGCAGGTGACCTCGCTCCCCCGCTACTTCGCCGAAGCGAAGAACGCGTTGGGCTCGCAGTTTCTGCCGGAAATGCGCGCGGTCGTTTCCGGCCTGAAGGAACTGGCCGGATGGGTACAGAACAACGCCGATCTGCTGGCGAAGTTCGGGCGCGTTGCGGTAGCCACTGCGGCCATGATCGCGACGGCCACGCTGGTCAGCAAGATCGGCGCGATCACCAGTGCGGTGCAGGGCCTCACCGCAGCGCTGCTCGCCAATCCGTGGGCGTTGCTTGCAGCCGGCGTGGTCGCCGCCGGAGCGATCATCTATAAGACCTGGAGCGACACGCAGGCGGGGCTGGAGCGAGGTTATGAAGAGATCCGCCGCAAAACAATTCAGCAGGATTTGTTTCACGGCAAGCTCAAGCTCGATGACGTCCGCAAGATGGGGTACACGGACGATCAGATTCGCGAGATCGTGACTGGGCGACGGCTCGTGCCGGGCGAGTCGTGGCCGGACTTCAGTGGCCCGAAGATCACGGTTGCGAAGGGGCCGTCAGAGGAGGATCTGCGGCGGATTGCGGAGGAGCGGAAGCGGCGGGCGGACGCAGAGAGGGGAGCACAGGAGGATTATCTGCGCGCGGTCGAGCAGCGCAAGAGCGCCGAGGTGGAGATGACGCGCTCTCGCATCGAGGATTCGCTGAAGATCATCGCGGCGACGTCCTCCGAAACAGAAGCGGCGAAGGAATCTCTGAACGTCGTGCTGCTGTCGCGACAGGAATATGCGGCGGGGGTTGAGAAGATCCGGCAGGAAGAGAAGCGGGAGATCGAGCAGCGCTCGTCGTACACGGATGAGAAGACCGGTGTGGTGCGCCACTTCCAGCTCTCGCAATCGGCGCTCGAGTCGATCCACAAGGCGACCGCGGAGCGGATCGCGGCGTTCGACATGCGGTTCAACGAAGAGGAATCGCGGCGGATTGAGGCGATGCTGAAGGCCGCGGCCGCGCGGTCGCGCAGGCTCTTCGACCAGTTGTTCGTTGACCCGATGAAACAGCAGTTGTACCTGTTCGAGCAGACAAGTGCGTGGCAGGAGAAAATCGCTGATCAGGCGCGCGCGGCGGGGTTGGCGGCGGTCGATCAGTGCAGAGATATCGAGCTGGCGCAACTGGATGCGGTGAATGCGCGGACGCTGGCGGACAAGGTTGCGCTCGAGAATGCGAAGACTGCGATCGAGGTTCGCGCGATTCGGGAGCGCGCCCGGATCGAGATGGAGCAGATCGATGCCGAGACGGAACGGCAGGTCGCGGAGGCGCGCAAGTCCGCCATGGCGCAGGGCATTTTCTACGAGCCGTACCTGCAACAGATCGAGAGCAAGATCCGGGAACTCGGGCAGCATGAGAAGGATGTGCTGCAGAAGGCCGCGACCTCCGAAGTGGATGTGACGCAGGTGAAGGGCGCGATCGCTACGCGCAAGATCGTCACCGACGAGTACCGGAACATCTTCCAGACGCTGAAACAGGAAGCGGGCGGCGTGTTTGATGCGTTGGTGACGAAGTCGCAGTCCGTGTGGTCGGCGATCGGCAATTCTCTAAAGACGGCGCTGCTTACTGCGATCAAGGATGTGGTGACCTCGCGCGTCGCGGCCATGCTGATGCAGTTGTTCGTTCCCGGTGCGAGTGTCGAGATGCGGCAGAGTGGAATGGGCGGGGGCGGCGTGTTCGGAAAGCTCGGTGGCATTCTCGGCGTCGGCGCGGTTCCGGTGTTCGCCGGCGGGGCTGGCGGGACGCCACCTTTCGTTCCATCCGGATCCGCGGCCGGACTCGGGACCATTCTGCCTCAGGTGCTCGGCCCTGGCGGGACTCCCCCGTTCGTGCCTTCCGCCACTGGTGCTGGCGCCGGAATGGGAGCGGCGCCTGCAGCCGGAGGAATGCTGTCGAAGGCGGGGTTGGCGGGCATCCTGCCCGGGCTGAAGTCCTTCCTTGGGTTCGGCGAAAACCAGTGGACCGACATGGGCGGCGGCCGCATGGCGACCGGGGGATGGATCGGCCAGTATGGATCGTTCGGCGACAAACTGACGGCGCTCGGGAAATCAAATGCCGCACTGCTAGCGGGCGGCATGCTCCTGCTCAACGGGCTTCAGCGTGGCGGATGGACCGGCATGGCCGAGGATACCGCTGGCGGCGCGATGATCGGCTTCAAGTACGGTGGCCCACTCGGCGCGGCTATCGGAGCCGCGGCTGGAGCGGGCGCCGGCATCGTCCGCATGTTCATCAAGGGCGCTACCGACAAGGCGAAGGAGAAGATCAAAGCGCTTTACGGGGTGGATATCTCTGACAAAGGCGTGCTTCAGCAGATTGTCGATACCGCGAAATCCGCGTACGGGGGGAATCTCGATATGGCGATTCGCTCGCCGCAAGTTCGCGACCTGATCCAGTTGTATGCGATGACCACCGGCCAGAAGGTTTCCGGAATGCCTGGCAACGTGACGCCTTTGTCGCTTGTCGAAACCGGGGGATCCCTATTCCAGTCAACCACGTACCAGAACGGCACGCCACTCCCAGGATTAGCCGGGCTTCCATCGCTGGACAAAATCGGCGGTGGCACCATGACGAACGCGGGCGGGACCATTGTGATCCCGCTCCAGATTGACTCGCAGGCAGTCGGGAATGTCTTGATTCAAAACGGCCGCGTGGTGACCCAAGGCGCGATCACCGCCATGAAGAGCAATGCCGGCCGCAGAGAGATGACCGCGCTGCAACTGAGTCCGGGAACGCTGGTGAGTTGATTTTAAGCGGCGGGACGAGGCATGACTTCCTTGCCAATTTGTGACCCGACGGCATCTTCCGCGACATCAAGATCGTATCGATATTGGAGGTTCATCCACATGTCTGCGGAGGTTCCGAAATAGCGGGCCAACCGAAGCGCGGTATCTGCGGTGATTCCGCGCTCCTCTTTCAGGATCACGGTAATCCGGTTCGCAGGAACGCGCAGCGCAAGCGCGAGCGCATTCGCTGTCAGACCCGCTTCATTCATAATCTCGCGTAGTGCTTCACCAGGATGGACCGGCGCGAGTCTCTTGCGTTTGGCCATTGCTGAATCTCCTTCAATGGTAATCGACAATCTCGACATTATGGGCATCTCCATCTCGCCATTCGAAGCAGATTCGATAGCGATCATTGATGCGGATGCTGTACTGTCCTTTCCGATCATGTTTCAGAGCTTCCAGGTGCAGGCCGGGTAGCCTGAGGTCACCCAGAGACATCGCGGAATTCAGAAGCCGGAGCCTGATCAATGCCGTGCGTTCGATGATCTTGTATCTGCGGCTGTTTTGCCGTTCCATCAGGCATCGGGCTTCCTCATCGCGATAGGAACGGATCATACGGACACCATATTACGCTGCCCGTAAAGGGCAGTCAACTGACAGACAAGATGCCCGGCTCGGTCCAAAACGCCACGCCCGACACAGTGATGCCGTATTCGCTGTGCCGCGCCTTCGTGCATGAGCGAGCATACCCGCTCATTGAGAACGAATACAAGAACGGCGAATCGCAACGGTCGGTCCTGGCGACGAACAGCCGCAAGCGGTGGCGGCTGACGAAACGGCTATCGGTGGCCGCGCTGCACGCGCTGCGAGATTTCTACGACACACGTGGCGGGACGCTCGAACCGTTCTACTTCTACGATCCCTACGAGACGAGCCCGAAGTTCTCCTGGGACCCGACCGGTCAAGCGGTCGAGGGACGGCACACCGTGCGGTTCGATAGCAGTTGGCAGCAGTCTTGTGGCATAGGAAGGGTCGATATCCAAATCGAACTCATCGAACTGGCTTGATGAAATGAAACAACTCGTGATTGTAATGTTCTTGGCGGTAAACACCCTCGCGGCACCGACTCAGATCCGCGATACCGCCTTCACCGGCTTCAGTGGCGTGCTGTTCTCTGGAAGGTTGACGATCAGCGCTCCAGCGATGACCACCGCGGATGGGCGGACGGTGCTCCGTTGGGAACAGTCCTACCTCATCTCTGATGGCGTCATCGCGGTCGACCTCGAACCAAACGACACGGCGACTCCCGCCGGGACGAGTTACTACGTCGTATTCCGCCCCAAGAGCGGCCAGGCGTGGTCCGAGCTCTGGGTCGTACCAACGAGCGCTACGCCCCTGAGCGTCAGCCAGGTGCATACTCTGAATGCTCCTGCGCCTACGGTCATGGTTCAGCCGCAGCAGATCGCCGCAGGCGGCGCCACTCCGGGACAGGCTTTGCTTTGGAACGGGTCCAGGTACGCGCCGGGCGATGTTGCAACAGAGAGTGCCTGGGGAGGGATCACCGGCAATCTTGCGAATCAGATCGACCTAAACAATGTTCTGGGTCTGAAGGCGGCGCTCTCGCACATGCACCTGATTGAGGATGTCGCCGGTCTGCAAACAGCACTAGCTACTTTCCGGCGCAAAATTCGTTTTTTGATATGAACCGAGCACCGGCGCACGGTGTCAGAAATAGCAAATTGCCCGACGGTCGTCCCGCCGGGCAGTCAAGTAATTGATTTTGGTCCACTTCAAAAAGTCGGTTTTTTGCGTTCGGCTAACACCGTTCCGAGGTGGTAGAGATTGTCCGCGATCACGCCCAGTCCGACCCACCTCTTCATACCGGCATCGCCGCGGTAAATACAACGTCGAAGGCCGTGTCGCCGCTTCAACACGCTGATGCGGCCCTCGCAGCCGGTCCGCCATTTCTGGCCTTGTTTGAACCAGCGCTTCTTTTGCTCGCGCTTCCGCTCGGTGCTTTTGGTGGACCGATTCGGGATGCACACCCGCTTCACGCCCTTGTCGTGTGCAGCGGCTTCATTGCTGGCTGAGTAGAATGCGGCATCGCCCGCCACCAGCCGGGGAACGCAGCCCAACTGTTTCTCATGCGCCTGGAGGGCCGGGATCACCAGCTCTGAGTCACTGGGCCGCTTTTCATAGACGGCATAGTCGGTGATGATCTGATTTTCGCTTTCCTGGATTTTGACCAGCTTGCCAAACTCGGTAGGCTTGCTCGCCTTGCCTTTGCGAATGATTTCGGTAGTGGGCTCGAAGATACTCACCAGTTTTTCGGCTACGTGCATATTATCGTCGAAGATCCGCTGTTTGGCTTGCCGCATCACCTGCTGCACCCTCGGCACAAACGTATCCAGTTCTTTTCGCAGTCCTTCCAAAGCGGCCTGCTGCATCACGTCCGCGCATCGTTTCACCCCTTCAACTATCTCGCCGGAAAACCGTTTGGCCTGGCCGACCACGCGGCCTACCGTGGACAGGAGTTTCTCATATCCCTGCTGCAAACGCTCCCGGTTCGGTCCACCTCTGGTGCGCGCTATGCGTCCAATCTCCAGCACGCGGAGCTTCACGCTCCGGCTCCGATCGCGGAGCTTGGCTCCCTGCTGCCCGGCGATCTCTGCGATCCGCTTCATCGCGCGGATCAGAACACGTACCCCGTCACCCAGCAAATTGCTGTCGGTCGGATAGTGGATATTCGTCTCCACTACCGTCGTATCCAGGCGCATTTTGCGCCCCTTCACAACCTGATTTTGTTGGGCAATCTCCACCACGCGTGCATGAATCTTCTCAACCGTCTCGGGCCCCAGCGCCAGTCCCCAGCGGCCCATGGTTTTGCAATCGGGCGCCTTCGCCGCTCCCACGCGCGTGAAATCGCGATACACCAAGTTGGCCCGGACCTCACGCTCCAACACCTCATAGCTCCAGTTGCGGATATGCTTCAGCAGCAGGAGCCGCATCACGATTTCCGCCGGTGTGCCATGGCGTCCGCGCGTGCGGCTCTTGGGATGACGTTTCGCCAGAGCCTCATACACGGTTGCCACCAGTTGCTCGTCTTCCAGCACCTGGTCGGCATGTTTCATCCACTCTTCGCGCAGATCACTTACCTCTTCCGCAATGAGGCCGTCGCCGAAGTGGAGTTGCTGCCGGCGCGCCTCAATCACGGGGAGTCCTCCTCGCGCCGACCGGCGTGCGCGATTGTTTCTCCTGCTGCCACTGTTTGCGTAAGCGGTCGCGGTTCAACTTGGCGAGAGAACAGCCAATCTCCCAAAAGGCCGCAAAGGCTCGTTGAGCTCGACGAGCGGTCTTGGCATGCTCTGGCGGGACGTATAAAGAGCGGCTCTTGCCGTCCTCCCGGTACGTGATGTAAAGGTGCGGTCCATGCAAGCGTTCGGGATCGCGATAACAGATACAACCGGGATTGCCGCAACGGCGAGAGGTCTCCGACAGGCCACCTTGGACCATGGTTTCCGCAGCGCGAAGGAGTCGCTCAATGAGCCGCTGTTGCTGCTTACGCATAACTTACTATTAAGATACGCTTGTCTGTTTTGGCCGTCAAGAAGAAAAACACATGGACTGGCAAAAATGTTTTAGGACGGCACTTTGTACGACCTTGCAGAAACCTGTCGCCTCAGCCGCTCGATCGAAAGGACTTAACCGCTGAATTTTGCGCCGGAAAGTAGCTAGATGCGAAGGTGAATGGCAGCGGTACAGCAGGCATGTTGCCACTCTGGACGAACGGGAACACGCTTGGAGACAGCGGCATCGTCCATCAGATCACAGCTGGCGGAGTACAGCAGTACTTCATCGGCGGTCCTCCATTCTCGGGTGGGACGATACCGGTTCAGTTCGGCATATCGGCACAACCGTATAACCAGCAGGATGGTTTCCCGCCGGTAGCGCTGATGCTCAAGGGTGTCGAGAATGGCAGCTATCTGTTTAGAGCCCAGGGGGCAGATGGCGTCACCCGGTTCTGGATTCTGAATGACGGCTCTGCTCAGTTCTCGAGTCTCTCTATCGATCAAGGTTGGGTGCACTCCACGTACACAGGCTATGTACTTTCGGCTGGCGTGACTCCGGCGGTTGACGGTACCGGATCAGCAACCTTCATCGCGGTGTATCTCTACGCAAGCGGAACCATCACCATCACAGGCACTCCTTCGGTGGGTCGCCGCCTCACGTTCCAGGTGTGCCAGAACAGTACGGGCGGCTGGGCGCTCACGTGGCCGTCGAATGTGAAAGGCGGCATGGTGGCCGGCGCCGCACCGAACGTCTGTTCGATGCAGGAATTCATTTATCGCAACAGCTATTGGTGGGCCACCAGTCCTGGCGTCGTCGCTCCTTAAATTTATGTCCGACTACATCGGCAACATCGCAGTTCCGGAGATTGTGGCGTCCGGGGCGTTTCCCATAATTCCCGATTATCCGTATGGCCGCGCGAGCCATCCGGACGTCGCGGTCCATCAGTTTGGGAGCGGCAACACGAAAATTGAGCAGCGCTTCCTGTTGGGCACCGGCGCGAAGCGCTTCACTGTGCGCCGCGCATGGCTGCGCGATGCCGACCGAGTTGCACTCCGCAACTTCTGGGAGGCGAAGTACGGCCCGTACGGCGCGTTCACTTACAATGCGCCCAACGATGAGGGCAACGGGACTACCGCGTATACCTGCCGGTTTGCCAATGAGCCGCTGTCCTGGGAGATGGTCGCGGACTGGGCGTGCTCGATCGGCGTGACGCTGATCGAGATTCCGGCATCCAATCCGATCTACGCGCTCAACTCCACAGTCACCCGCTTCCCGTCGCAGGCGTTGCAGGACGCCTTGCTATCACAGGTCCAGCAGATCATCCCGCTGATCAAAATCCAGCCTCTCCAGGCACGGTATCCCGCGATCTACGTTTCCGACCGTCGCTGCACGGTTGGCGAGCAGTTGTATCTGCCGAGGATTGTCGACTTCGACGGCATCTCGCAGAGCATGGGCAACGAGGCCGACCAGGCCACGTTCACCTTCGGGAACGCCGACCGCGTTATGCGGGACCTCGCCAACGACGTAGACCTGTTCCGCGCCTCGATTGAGTTCTCCCTGCTCCATGTCGGCACGCTAATCAAGCTCGATCTGTGGAAGGGCGACGTCGTCAACTGGCAGTTCGACTCCGGCCCGGAGTTCAAAGTCACCGCCGCCGATGGTCTGTACGAACTGAATCTGCCGTACCCGTGCCGCAAGATCTCCCGCACCTGCTGGAAGCCTTTCAACACGCAGGCCTGCCCGTTCGCGACCTCGGGTGCCATGGATCTGGTTCACTTCCCGGATGGCGATCCAACCAAGTGCGACAAGGGCTACGATACGGCCAACGGCTGCCTGGCGCACGGCATGAAGCGGTCGTACGGCGGGATCATCGCGGAACCGCAGGGCGTGACCATCAAGGACAACTCGACCGGCGTGTTCGGCTTCGGACGATCCACCATCACCAGCGTCTCACTGGTTGCGGACTCCATCTACGATCAGGTGGTTCCAGAGGTCTACACCGACAGCGAAATGCCCGTGAACTGCAAGGTCGCGGCGGGCCGCGATGAGAGCGACTTCTACGAGGCGTTGGGGATCGTCGGCGAAGGACCGCTCATCGCCTACACCGATGCGCATTATGAGGACCTGAACGGGAATCCCGTGGGCCAGAATGCTGCCGGCGCGGTGTTCGTCGGGAGTACGCTCGACGGCCAGGCGCAGCACGGCTGGCCCAACCAGCCCACTTATGGGATTCGCCAGTGCCTCGGCGCCGACCCCGCTGGCCCCACCGACTTCTTCTCGCTCGACCAGTCCGGCAACACTACCGGCGGCGACTGGCGCCTGGCGTTCTCCGGCGCTTCAACTTACAAAGACAACTTCGCGGCCGGAACAGCGTTCATCGTGATCCGGCGCAGCGACGCCAAGGGATTGCAACTCACGAAGCCCGGCGATCACGCCATGATCGCCTACGTCCAGCAGGGCATGAGCGGTTGGGTGTGGACGTCGCCCTGGGTCCGGACGTATGGACCGGCACTCACCAATCCGGTGTGGATCGCGGTCAACATGCTGCTCCGGGCGTGGGGCCTCCGGCTGGGCGGCAACGCCACCACGGCGCAACTCGATCTCGCCGAGACGTTCTTCGACGTGCAGGCCGCGCTCGATGCAGCCGCCATCTGCAACGATCAGGTGACGGCGCTGGTGGGCTCCGGCAGCGAACCGCAGTTCAAATTTCGCGGCGTGCTGCAGGAGGAGAAGCCGCTCCGCGACTGGCTCCAGGAAGTGCTCATGAATTGCCTGGGCTACTACACGTTCGCCTTCGGTAAGTTGAAGATTCGCATCCGCGAGAACTCCTCAACGGTGGAGGCGTTCACCGACGGGAATATCCTGTTCCAGTCTCTCCAGTTGGCTCCCATCAAACCATCCTTCAATCACCTGACCGCCAACTTCGCGGATCAGGATTACAAGTTCGTCAACAACTCGGTCACGGTCTACGACATCGACTATGCGACGCAGATCGGCAGCGGGGCGGGTCCGCTATTCCTGAAGTCGAACGTCAACCTCTCCGGCACCTTCACGAAGTCGCAGGCGGCGCGGATCATCAGTACCCGGCTGCGCGAGGAACTGGGCGGGATCAACGCCGCGGAGTGGAAAGCCGCGCGCCAGTTGTCGTTCCGGACCACCGTGCTCGCGCTCAACACTGAGCCGGGGATGGTCTGCTCGATGACGCACGACGACATGCCCAACGGGTCGGGTGAATTCCGGGTCGCTTCCTGGAAGCTCAACAAGGACTACTCGATCGACATTCAGGGCCGCACCACCACGGACTCGATGTACGATTTGGTGGATGGACCGAAGCCCGCCGACGTCGAGGCTTCGCCGGTTCCGGATGAGCTCTTCCACGACACCGGAGTTCCGGGGATCGTTCACGGCACGCCGCTCCTCACCGACTACGGTTCCTTCACGGTGGACAACATCGTGGTTCAACCCGACGCTTCCGGCAACGACAACATCGCGGGCGCCACCGAGATCACCATGGGTCTGTACTACGTGGACGAGCTCGCCACCGATTTGTGGGCCAGCCTGGATGCCGCGCTCGGCGATACGACCGATCCTGCCACGATCAGTTGCACCGTCAACCCGGACACGGCGCGGACGTTCAAGGTGGGCGACTTCATCATCTTTAATGACGAGGCCGCGGACGCGAACCATCCGGGCCGGCGGTCGTATGAGTGCGTGCAGATCGGTGGACCCGGAAACATCGGTGATGTGGTCCCAACGGGATCGTTTGAAATCCAGCGCATGTGGCCGGGCGTTCCTGAGGGCGATGCGACGTTCGGCACCAGGCGGTGTGCGCACCAGAAGGGCGTGCGCTTCTACCGGCTCGACATGAAGATGTTCACCATGGCGGTGAAGAGAGGCTTCTTCCGCACGCCCGGACTTCCGGCGCGCATCGATGCGAAGATTCCTTCAGCCTGCATCGTGTCCGCGCTCGTGGGCGTGGCCAACCACTTCGGCTATGGCCCGTTCACGGTCTGGCCACTGTCGCATCACAACGAGCCGTTCATGCCGGGCGACCGGACGTGCTCGGGCGGCGCCTACACGTTCCAGATAACCGGCGCGCTGTCGGCGCAAGACAACGTGGCGATCCCGATGAAGATCCACGATGCCGCTTCCGTGCGATGCGTGTTCGCCTATGTCCAGCAACCGACAACGGATGGCCAGTCGGCGTACGTGGTGAAGTACTCGAGCGACGGTGGCGTCACCTGGAACGTGCTGGAGAAGATGGGCATCGCGCAGATGCTTCCGGATGGCGCGAAGAACACGTATGATTTCCTCGTTGGCCAGGGCTACGGCAAGCCGGAGACGCGCCGCCTGCCGTACGCGGATTACGGTCTGGTCAGCGTCGACGCCATCACGGGCAGCGGATCGGTCCAGACGATTGCAACCGCGTCCTACGACGGCTCAACGACCGGCCTCGAGGCAGGCAGGTTCGTGTTCTTCGATCTGGGCGGCGCGACCGAGGAATGCGTCGAGGTCCTGGCGGTCGATCCCGCCAATCAGACGTTCGATGCCATCGTGACGAAAGACCATCCGGCGTGCGCGATCCGCCCGTGCATCTGGCCCACGCCGGTGCTGAACGAAGGCAACGATCTCGCTTTCGATATCAAGGCGGTCGCTTCCCCGAATCCCGGCTCCGACTTGACCGTGGTGATCCAGACGTAGATGGGCGAGCCTCTGCACATCTTCGACCCGCGCCGGAACTTCCAGACGCAAGGCTTCACGGGCCGCGGCGCGACCACCACGATGCACGATGCTACCGAGACGGGTCTGTCGATCTCGGGTATCTTCCAAGCGCCCGACGACTTCGCGGTCCTGGGCTGGTGGAACGCCTACGACTACTTCAATCACCTGCGATGCAAACATCTGCCGAGGACGGATCTTTCCGGACTGAGGCTCGAATTCGATATCGAGTACGACCAGGCGCTCGACGGCGCGATGCGTCTCGATGCTGCGAAATACCCGACCGTCTCGTGGGATGCCATGACGTTTGTGACCGGCAAGGGCGACGTGCACGACGTGCGGTTGCTCGACCACGCGGCCGTGGCGTCTGGCGCAGAGACGCCTGGCAGTGCATCTGTCCGGTTGTCGGGTGCCCTGCCAAAGTGGGGCGTCGACACGATTCACCTGCATTTCCGTGACACCCGCTATACGGTGGCCACCACGGACGCGCTGTTTGAAACCCAACTGGCCGAGGATGTGAAGTCGGCCACAGGCGCACAGTTGGTGCACGTAGCGGACGCCTCGGGTTTCAGCATCGGGGATGGCGTCATAATCGAGCGCTTTGGCACGAACGAGGAGATGTGCTGGGTCATGGGTGTTGCCACGGGCGCAATCTCGATCAACGTCACCGTCGACCATCCGGTTGGATCGTATGTTACGCGCGTCACGACTCCTCTCCACGTGCGGGATAAGCTCATTGCGCTTATCAACACGCCGGGTGAACCGGTTGCTGGCAGGTTCGGCCCCGACCAGACCGCAGTGATCGAAGCAAGCACGGGATTCAGTCCGTCCGGCGTGGTCATCACATTCAAAACGCCGGATCCTCCAGCGTCGAACTACGGCAAGCTCGGGAACATGGACGTGCTACTCGCAACCGCCGGACACGAGCAGTTGAGCGAGCCGTTTCCGGACGGCTACGATCCCGGCGATGACATACAGGGCTTTTCGTGGGAAGCGGCCACTGCCATGTTTTCCGGCGGCGATTGCAGCAAGAAGTACCACATCACGCTCGACTTCACATCGGAACTCCGCGACCGCCTCGGCGCCGTGGTCCCGATGAACGACTGCCGCAAGATCTACATGGTCTTCGCGCCACGATTCGAGCAGACCGAACCTGAATTGGTCGACGGTTGCTTCCTGACCGCTGCCGCTGGTGCGACCGATACAGTGTGGCAGGTGGACGACTCGTCGAAACTCACTGGCGGCCGCTACTTCATCGGGTCGGACGCCGCAGAAGAGCGCGTGCGCTTGGTTGCCGTCAATTCCGGGACGCAGATCACCGTTGAGCGCGGCTACCAGTCTTCGACGGCAGGCACGTGGGCGGCTGGCGCGCGGATGAAGAAAGTCTCGCCGGTGAGCGGTTTTTCCAGCAATGTGGAATGGGGATGCACGATCTCGAATATCGAGATCACCGGAGACGCATCACTGAAGGTGGGCGGCGACGCACCACGGATTGAAGAAGCGGATTCCCGCTGTAAATACACCGGCTATTGGGAAGACTACAAATACGGAGCGGAGGGCTGGCCGTCGCAGTGGTGGAGCACTGGCCACGCCAAGCGCACCGCGCCCAACGATGCCGGGGACGTCCGGAAGGTATCGTTCCGATACTCGCAGACCGGCGAGCACGATCTGTATCTGGGCACGTTCCTGAACACTGATTGCGGCAAGGTGGCGATCACGCTCGATGGGGTTACTCTGCCCGATTCTCCATTCGATTTGTACCTGAACGAATACGGGGGGACGAATGCGAACGTGAAGCTCGCCGGCAGCGTCGCGGCCGGAACGCACGTGGTCGAAATCAGCGCGCTCTTTGAGAAGAATGCCGCCAGCACCGGGTACTACTTCTACTTCGATTATCTGTGGCCACTGGTGCCGCAAGACGTACTGGACGCCCCACGGGAGTATTCGGACGTGTCTCTCGCCATCGATTTCGATACGGACCACGGCTACAAGAAGCCCCCGGCCTGGCACCTGTGGCAACTCCAAAAACTCGGCTTCAATGGCCACACCGACGTCTATATGGGCGTCTTCTGGAACAACAAGCGCCGTCGCGTGGGCGCCACCTACCCGTACGCCACGGTTGAGTTCTCCGGCACTCCGTCTCCTGGCGATGTGGTGTCGGTTTCGATCGGCGGAACCACCATCGCGCACGCCATCGGCTACGGCGAAACCCTCCAGCAGATCGTCTCGCACATCCGGGCTTCGATCAACGGCATGTTCTCGGGCGTATGGGCCGATGACAACTGCGGGACGAGTACTACGCTCCGCATCCAATCGAAGGCGCCGTCCTGGACATTCACGGATCTGGGGGGCAGCGATCCGAACTCCGTGACTCTCACGCTGTCAGATTACATGGGGACCGCTGGAACGGACGGCACGTGGGAAATGATCGATGCCATTTCGCCGGTGATGACCGAAGGCGCGCGCCGGTGGATTCGGGACTTGGCCGGACAATTCCAGACAGCGGGCATCAAGGCATCGTTCGCCTTCTCGATGGAGTGTTACTTGCCGCCGGCTGCGATGCGGGCGAAGTATCTGTCGTACACCGGCGGCGTGGTCACGCCGGGAGCGGACGTCGATTTGGGTGTCCCGTCGCACCAGATGCATTTCGGCACACGCGTCCGGGCGTACCTGCGCCAGATGTATAAAGAGTGCGCCGATCAGATCGCGCAGGCGGGCGCGCCGGTCATCCTGCAATTCGGTGAGACGCAATGGTGGTACTTCGACAACCAGGCGCAGGACCCGAACGGCGGGATGCCGTTTTACGACGCAGACACGATCAGCGAGTTTGCCGCTACGAAGGGCCACCAGATCTGGCCGTTTCGCGCGAACACCGATGATCCCTCGGGCGACCCTGCTCACCCGTACGAGACCGCTGACTTCGTGCGTGACCGGATCTGGGCTTATTGCCAGGACGTGATCAGTTATGTGCGCTCGTATCATCCCACGGCCGAGTTCGAGTGCCTGTGGCCGCTCGATGCGAATCAGGGATCGCCCAAGCCCAGTCCGAACTTCCGCGCGCTCAATTTCCATGTCAATCTGCCCAACCAGTGGAAGAACTCTTCGTATGGCATCAAGTACTTCCGCTGCGAAGGATTCGACTACGACGTATGGCAGAAAAACAGCACGCTCATCCGGCAGGTGGTTTCGTTCGCCACCAGCACGCTCGGCCGGCCCGCCGAGGAGTGCATGTTTCTATCCGGACTGTACGGTCCACCGGATCCGCCTATGGCGCAGGCCTACGGAATGTGGCTTCCGTTGAAGCTCTACTCATTCTGCTTCTGGGCGTTCGATCAGTTCTGCCTCAACAGCCGTCCGGTCCCGCTCCAGATCGGATCGGTGCAGGTGAGCAATGCGCAGTACTTTAAACCGAAGGCTGCCCGCGCACTCGAGATGGTGATTGCCGAACCGGTCCTGGCGGTGGCTGGCGGCGCGTTCAATCAATTCCGGGCGAACACGAGGGCGTGCGATGAGTAACTATCCTTCGGCCATCGACGCTCCGTCCACGCTGTACACTCCGGCCGACGCGTTCTCGACCAAGCCGCTTGAAACCACCACAACATCTGCCGTTGGCGCGGGCGATTCGACCATCAGTGTCACGTCGACCATCCTGGGGTTTGCGGATGCCTACGGCGTGCTGTCGATCGACGACGAGTTCGTCATCTATACGGCGAAGACCGGATCGCAGTTTACCGGGTGCCAGCGTGGCGCATTTGGGACTACGGCAGCGAGCCACGCGAACGGGGCCACCGTGCGGGCGAACATGGTGGCCGGCTTCATCACCGCGCTCCAGTCCGCGGTGGTCGCCATTGAGACGGAGTTGGGGACCGCCGCCGCGCGCAACCACGTCCGGAAGGACGGCGCGGTCACGATCACCGGCGTGAAGACGTTCCAGGACGGCGTTGCGGTTGGCACCGGCAATATCTCCGGCACCGGCTTGGTGCGCTTGCCGAATGCAGGCGCAGTGAAGTGGCGCAAGGCTGACAACTCCGGCGACCTGGGAATGGCGCTCAACACGAGCGACCACATCGCCATGGACGCCATTGTGGACTTCGCGCCCGGGCAGACCTTTGGCGCGTTCTCTTATCCGGACGCCACGACCACGAGCAAGGGCATTGTCCAGGTAGATCCAACCGGAGGCCTCGCTGTTGCGGCAGGGGTGCTCTCAGTGGCGTCGTCCGGCGTCACGCCTGGCACATATACCAAGCTCACCGTCGACGCCAAGGGGCGCGCCACTGCGGGAACGGCGCTATCCGCTACGGATATGCCGGCTCACACCCATGTGGCGGGCGATATCATCTCCGGGTCGTTGCCATTCACGATCGAGAACAACGGAACGCCGGTGGGTAACCGGCGCGCGTTGAATCTGATCGAGGGCGCAAATGTGACGCTCTCGTTCGCCGACGACTCGGCCAACGACCGGGTAACGGTCACGGTGGCGTCCGCGGGTGGCGGCGCGAACCACAACCTGCTGTCGGTAACACATCCGGACACGGTTCCAGATTCGCCAGTCCTGGGTGATCTGATCATTGGGAACGCTACTCCAGCCTGGGCCCGCCTGGCTGGTCAGACGACGACCACCAGGAAGTTTCTGCGGCAGACCGGTACCGGATCGGCGTCGGCCCTTCCAGTATGGGACACGGTGGCGGCTGGCGACCTTCCCGCGCACACACACGCTGAGTCAGACGTGACCAACCTCGTCACCGATCTTTCGAACCGGCCGGTCAAGGGTGGCGCCTGGGCGGTATTGAAAGCAGCGGTGATCAACTCGTCCGGACAGTTGGATGGTGCGGCGGGCGCGGCCACAGACTGCGTGTTGGTTAATGGCACAACCGCGAGCAAGGCGAACACGGATCATACCCACGCGGAGTCGGACATCACGAATCTCGTGACCGATTTGGCCGGTAAAGCAGCAATCGTGCACAGCCACACGTCCTCACAGATCAGCGACGCCACCGCGACCGCTACAGCCAGTACAGTCGTCCTGCGCGACGGCTCCGCGGGTGCCAACTTCGGCTACGTCGCGGCCGACAACCTTCGGGCTTACCAAGAATCGCACTTCCAGTCAGTCGAGTGCGGCGCCTTCCAGACCGTGGGCGGCGCATTCGAGAATATGGCGAAGTACTCGGAGGATTTCAGTGTTGCGACCTGGGACAAGAACGGTGGCTCCTGCTCTGTCACTGCGAACAGCACCACGGCGCCGGACGGCAACACGACCGCCGACACGGTCATCGCGAGCACTTCGACACCGGTTATTCAGCAGCAGGTTGCTGGTTTGGTCTCGGGCGGGCAGTACACTTTCTATGTTTGGGCGAAGACCGCAAGCGGCACGAAACAGGTGTCCATAGCCATCGTGGACAATGCCTATGCCACCTACCTCGCCGGGCCGACTAGTATTTCGCTCACGACCTTCTGGCAGCGGTTCAAGGTCACCGGCACGCTCGCGAACGGGCAGACCGGACTGTGGATCGTGGTGCGGCAGTATGCGGCCAATGGCGACGACTGGGCTTCGGGCGACATCCATCTCTGGGGTGCGTGCCTCCAACAGGGCAACGACCTGAAGCTCGGGTATGCGCGCACCTGGGCGTATCAGACAGGGAAGGTTTCGGCTGGCATCGCTTGCGGCCCGGTGGTCTTGTCTGCGATCAACAACATGGATTCGCCGCTCAAGGTGCGTGGGCCTCGCTCAAATCTCGCGGACCATACGTTGCTCGAACTTACCGCGGGCGGCGAACTGATCCTGGCGGGTGGCACCGGGAACGGCTATCGCCTCGCGGAGCTGATGAGCGCGACGAACCCGAATGGTTGGGCTGGGGTCGTTAAGGTCAAAACGCCGGCCGGATCGACCGCAGGTTACATCCTGCTCTACTCGAACCCGTGAAGTGAAAGTCGCCTTGCTGGGTTCCTGTCGTCAGATTCACGATCCTCAGGTGTGCCGGTTTCACTGGTCGGTTTCGCGGGAACGGTCGTTTCGCAAGGTGCGTTCTTATCGCACTTTTTAAGTTTGAATTTCAACGTCGATTTAGTGTCTGGGAACGTCGCGAACCGAATCTGAATAGGACGGTATCCCTCGTGCGTGGCGGTCAATATATGAGGCCCTGTTCCAAGTGTCGTTTTCAATTGGGGGATAGCGTTCCCATCGATTAGCAGCCGCGCATCTTTCGGATTTGGTTTGATCTCGACGGGACTCTGTCCGGGCTCCGGAGCCTTTCGGCCGGCCGCAATAGCGATGGTGTCCCCCAAATACCGCTCTATTTGACTGAGCTGATTGTTCATATGGGCGAGTTGGTCCGACACAGGAAAGGCGATGTGCTGTTCGCAGAGCTCACCGCCATAACTAAGACAACCAATGTTCCGCTGTAGCGCCGATCTCCTCTGCATCGAATCCGGATGAGTCGAACAGAACACGGAATTGAGAGTGCTCATCCAGTTGGTTTGCCGTGCGGCGCCGTACAGGCGATCCATCCGTTCCTGCCAGACAAGGCCGGCTCTTGGATCGCGGCCTGCCCGTCTGAGGATATCAATGGCGACCGCGTCGGCCTCCTCTTCTTGTGACACTTGTTTCTGGCTGCGCTCAGGTCCCGACAGGAAACTCATCAGGCTCTGACCGAGGTCGTGCTTGAAACCGGTTCGGGGGTTGCCGTTCGCGATAGCATTGCGGTACGCCTTCGCGTCGTCCGCATAGCGTTGAACCTGACGCTGAATGCTGGCGAAGATCCTTTCGTCGCAATGCGCCATCAGGTTGTGTGATGCCTCGTGCGCGATGACGAAGTAGATGCTGTCATAGTCGTTCTTCCAGTCGAACCTATATCCGAGCCTCGCGTAGTCGTCTCGTGAGAGGTTTCTCGGGATCAGGTTGGCGCGAGCGAGATATGTAAGTGGCTCCGTGAAGTACAGGAGAAGCCCATTGTTGACAAAGACGCGGCTGCCCGTGGCAAAGGCGTTAATCTCCATATCTGGGACAACATAGGTTTTCTCTGCGTCGAATCGTACGCCGTACAGTTCAGCCCCGATCCGATAACATTCCCGGAGCATTGCCTTCAATTGGGGGAGCGCAGGGTGCCCGGGAATGCTGCGGGCCTCAGCCTCGACTTCTCGTGACACGCGTTCTAGCTTGTACTCATCCGCCGAGGCAGCGAATAGCTGCCTCAAAGAGACGGGATCGGAATGCTTGACCGTAAAACTCTGGACCAGCACATCCGACCAGTTCCGGCACTGGAGGGCGAATGCGGACGGCGCCGCAAGGAGCATCAGCCACGGCAGGTGACCTAATCGCATAAGAGAATTACACTACTGTAGCTTCATATCGGATTTCAGCCTGCAGAGTTTTAAGTGCCGCAACCACCAAAGGAGAAACAATTGTTATGACTTTGACGCTGGATCACGCCCAGCGTTTGAACCTGCACGCGCTTTTGGGCGCGCAACGGGCAGACGTGGGGTCTATTCGTGCGATTTGGGCGATCCAGGATCGCATTGCACTCGATGCCGATGAAGAGAAAGCCATCGATCTGAAGCGGGAGATGGTCGCCGGCCAGGAGCGCACAGTGTGGAATCCCGCATGTTCGCTGCGAGCCAGGGAGTTTAACTTCTCGGACCCGGAGATCGCCCGGGTCCAGGCTGCCGTCCAGACCTGTGACGCATACGTTGTCAACTTGGACCGGCGGTGGCTCGAGCCGCTCCTTAACGTTCTCTTCCAGAAGTGACCTGATTACGACCCTATTCTGGCCAGCAGCACTGATATTGAGCTGCACAGGTAAATGTACGCCCGACGTAACGCGCGACCGACACCTCCCTTCCGGGCAGCCGTCCCGGTGTAGTTCGGTATAAGCGCTCTCGGAACTGCGAATGTCGTATTAACCCTATCTGCGTATTCCGCGACCACACAACGGATTTCGACCGCTTCCGCCTGGCGTGGGTCTTGAGGGCTCGCTGGTAGCACGACCTCGGGCGGCCGTTTTCAGTGACCACGAATTGGGTCGCCCTTAGGTGAACCCGTATTTCGGACGCTCTCGACGAGCAATTCTGTACGCTGGAATAGCCGGGAGCGAAAGTCGTAAGCGATTCTCCCGATTGGTGTTAAGTGCCGTTTATTGAATCCGCGATGTTTTCTGCCCCGTCCAAATGATCGCGCCCAATAGCGATCGTTTGGAGGTGCGAAACGCTCACAGGTTCGACGGGACTCGGATGGGACCCCGCTCGCGGAATGGAGGTACTGCAGCAATGGAAACGTATATTTGAGCTCGGGGTGGGGATCAAGACTCCGGCCAAGTCTCGCTTGTCTGTCCAAGGCCAAGCCGTGACGGACATAGTTCTGATCGAGGCCGGGCTTGTGGAATTAAGCTATACCGATTCAGAGGGGAGCGAAGCGTCGTTGGGCTTGCGACTACCAGGCCAGTTCGTGGAATGCTTTGGGGTTGTTCTCGGGATAGTTAGCCCCTTCTCGGCCGTGGCGTTGACGAGCGCCAACATCCATCGGATTGATGCACATCTGTTTACGACAGCGCTTGAAACCAATGCAACGGCCGCCACACAGTTCAGAGTGACAATAACACTCGATCTCATCGAGGCCTATTCATCATTGCTGGATCTGAAGATGGGTTCTGCCGAGCAGCGGCTTCAACAATTGATGTGGAGGTTAGCACGCACTCTGAGCATGTCTGAACAGCATCAACAGCTTGGGCTCCGTACGCCACTCTCTAATACTGATATTGCCAGGTTGATCTCCGTGACACCGGAGCACTTGAGTCGCATCAAGAAACGCTTAGCGAAGCCTGGACCCCCGTGAGGTGGGATTCGAGTCACGTACCAACGGCCCTAATTTGACGAGCCGGCAGCGGCCTAGCGGGCTCGTCGCGAACCGCGCCGCCCTTCTCAAGAAGAATGATGCGGTCCGCCCAGGAAAGTGCGGAGGGGCGATGCGAGATTAGAATGACGGTCTGTGTTGGAAATTCGGCCCGAAGCGTATGCAGAATGCGTTGTTCGGTTGTTTCATCAACAGCGCCCGTGGCTTCGTCCAGGAGGAGTATGGCTGGTTGACATACCAACGCGCGCGCCAGAATTAATCGCTGCCGCTCGCCACCGGAAAACTTGATGCCTTGTTGGCCCACGAGAGTCTGCAATCCTGCGTCGAGGGCTTTGATCCGGGTGTCCATTTGCGCGACCCGCAACGCACGCCACAGGTCGGCGGCACTCGCCGATGGATTTCCCAGGAGCAGATTCTCCTCGATGCTTCGGTCAAATAGCACCGCTTCCTGGTGCACATAGCAAACGGCTGCCCGAAGGCTGTGCAGCGTATACTCTCGCACGTCTCTTCCGCCGATCGTCACGTGCCCCGATGTCGAATCGTGCAACCGAGCCATCAGCCGCGCCATCGTAGTCTTCCCACTCCCGCTCCTGCCACTCACTCCTACCTTCTCGCCGGCTCTGACCTCGATGTCAATCTCTCGCAACAGGACCTCCTCTCCCGGATACCCGAACGATACGTGCTCGAATCGGAGTGTCGCTCCGTCTCCAGCGTCCAGGACGGCCGTCCCGCAATCCGAAACGCTTGGCTGCATATCCAGAACCTCCTTCACCCGGCGCAGGCTCGCCCGTACCCGCCCGAGTTGGGTGTACAGGTTGGTTGCCGTCCCGAACGGGTCGAATAGCCGGGCGAGCAGCGCATAGGATGCGAGCAATGCGCCCGTGGTCATTCGGCCTTGCAAAACCTGAACGCTTCCCACCGCCAATACAGAGGCGGTCCCCAGAACCACTATGCCGAACGACGCATTGGAAAAGGCCAACTCGATGAGGCGACGGCGCCACTCGGCCCGGTTCTTTGCGATCAAGGCCCGAATCGTTCTGCGTATCTCGGCCCGCTCGGAACACAGTAGTTGGATTTGAGAGACGCTCGCCAAGTGCTCCTGCGAAATCGCGGTCGCGCGGCTCGCGGCCTCCTGGACCTGAGCCGGCCCCATCTCGATACGCGACTTGAACACATGCCGCAGCGCGATGAATAACGCATTCACCGGTAACACGGCGCACAGTAGCATAGGGCTTAAATAGAACATCGTGGCGATCGTAACGGCTATCGATGAAAGCAGAGACAGAATCTGCGCCAGCACCGAACTGCCCGTATCCACAATCTGCTCGACATCCCGATCCATTAAGAACGTCTTCCGCCCTGCCGGAGTCCCTGAATGAAAGTCCAGTGATAAGGCGGTGAGGTGCCGGAGCAGCACGGCGCGCAGCTTTAGCGCGGCTCTTTGTGTCGCTCGGAAGATTAGGATTCCGCTGGCCGCGCCCGTACACATCCTGGCCAATTGGGCCGCCACGAACGCGCCGGCGGCACACAACGCCAGGTCCGCCCGCCGCGCCGGCAACGCGGTATCGACAAGCCACTTGATGGCCAGCGGATCGACCACGCCCACCAGCCCACCGCCGAGACTGAGCGCAAGTCCGCCCGCATACAAGGGTAGGGCCGACCTCAGCATCTTTATAAGCCAGTGGAACTCGCCACGTTTTTCAGACATGATTTCTCGATCGATAACCGGTTGGACTGTCGCCATAAACACGCTTGAAACAAGCGCTGAAATCTGAAACGTGCTTATATCCGCATCGCGCCGAAATCTCCTTCACAGGAAGGTCCGTCTCCCGGAGCAATTCCGCTGCGCGCAGGTGCCGCGTTTGAAGCAAGAGTGATCTAAAGTTCCGTCCCGCCACGTGCTTGAAGGTCTTGCTCAAGTAACTCGCACTCAGTCCAAGCTCTTGCCCGAACGCATTGAGCGTAATTGCTCCGGTGGACATCATTGCGTCCTCAATACGCCGGATCCGCCAATCCTGGGTTCGGTTCTGGTCCGAGCCCAAATAAGATAGTCGTGGTCGGCCATACATGACACACTCCTTGTTGATTTGTCCTTAATTGTCAGAACAGAAACGAACAATTCCACGAATGTGACGCAGACACCGTGGTTGTCGAGTTCACATCCCTGTGAACGCATCGGCGCCACTCACACCCGCACAGTTGGTGGACCTCAGCCCCATCACTGCGCACCGAAATGCATCTCAGCCCGAAGTTACCCGCCCCCGACCAGCTTGCTCCGCTTCAACTCGTCGATAAACCCGTCCACATCCCGACGGACATCGTCGATCGCCACGCCATACCGCTCCGCGATCGACGCTGCGATGCGCGGGCTGTCGTCACCCGCCCGAAGCCTCTCCCAGATGAGTCCTCCAACTTCATTCAAGCTGAATATCAATCCCGAATTGGTATCCATTAATACGGCTCCGTCGTCACGAACCACTGCTCGGACGGACGGTGAAATAGGAGACTTTTGCACAATGGACATAAACACCCTCCCAGGATGCGCTGGGGAATGCCCGGTAGATCGTAGAAAGTAGCGACTCTCAAGCTCCGAGCCTGATAGGCTCAGAGCAATTTTCTTTACCGAGAAAAAGGAGAGAGTCGCTATGAAGAAACCATACCAAATTGACGCGCAAAGGGCTGTGAAGCAGCTCGAGACAATGGCCACCGATGGAAATCCAGCGGTGCAGATGGTGCTGCCCATGGCCGAGATGATCGGCTGGCTTAAGAAGGGTGTCGGTGAATTGATTCGTCAAGCCGGCTGGCAGGTGATGGAACTGCTGATGCAGGAAGAAGTCCGGGAAGTGGTCGGCGAGCGCAGCCAACGGCAGGCGGAAAGGACGGCCAGTCGCTGGGGCAGCGAGCAGGGCTACTGCGTCGTGATGGGGCAGAAGGTGCCGGTCCGACGCCCGCGGGTACGAACCGTTGAAGCTAAGGAGGTCCGTTTAGGTAGTTACGAGATGTTCCACCGTGGCGAACCGCTGACGGAAACCGTGTGGGAGAAGTTGATGCTCGGCCTGAGCACGAGGAAATACGACCAGGCAGTTCGCCAGTTCACTGAAGCCTACGGCTTGGAGAAGAGCGCGGTCAGCGAACATTTCATCGAGGCGAGCCGGGCGAAGCTGAAGGACATGATGGAGAGTCGGCTGGATAAACTGCGGCTCTGCGCGTTGCTGATTGATGCGACGCCGTTCGAAGGGCAGCAAATGGTAGCCGCGTTGGGAATAGGCCAGGACGGGCGGAAAACGATCTTGGGCATTCGTCAAGGAGCCACGGAAAATGCGACGGTCGTCGGTGAATTGCTCGGCGATCTCGTGAGCCGCGGCGTCGATTTCACCGAACCGCGGCTCTACGTTCTCGACGGCGGCAAGGCCCTGACCGCCGCCGTGAAAAAGTATGCAGGTGACTCGGCGGCGATCCAGCGCTGCCAGGTCCACAAGCGGCGAAACGTGCTGGATCATCTGACCGACGAACAGAAACCGGGTGTGGCCAAACGACTCAATGCGGCCTACGCCCTGGAAGACTATGCCGCCGCCAAACAAGCGCTGAACCAACTACATCGCGAATTGATGGATCTCAATCCGAGTGCGGCGCGGAGTTTGGGTGAAGGGATGGAGGAGACCTTGACCGTGCACCGGCTTCATGTCCCGATGCAACTGCGAAAAACGCTGGCCAGCACTAACGTGATCGAGTCGGCGTTCTCGATTGTGGAGGTGGTTTGCCGAAACGTGAAACGTTGGCACGGCGGCGACCAGCGGGAGCGCTGGGTGGGGTCGGGGCTATTGGTAGCGCAGAAGCAGTTCCGCCGCATCACCGGATACAAACAGATTCCGGTTCTCATCAGAGAATTGGAAGCCTTGGCGCCATCTAAGAAAGCCGTTGTCAAGGCGAGAAAGGCGTCGTAGAGTGGATTACGCGGGAGTCGTTACTTTCAACGGAACTCCGGGCAATTCCGATGCGCTGTTGATAGAGGGTAAACCAGCGGGTTGGTAGCTGTCGTTGATCTAGATCAAAAACATTATGAAAAGCTGATGACTTCGAGAGTGTGGGGAGTTTCGGCACATCAGAATCTCCTAACAAATAGCCGAAACTCCTAATCCATTTTCATTGATCACGTCCGGTAATACGGCCCATACTTGCTGCATGGAAAAGGCGCAACCTGATTTGTTGGTTTGTTGGTCGGCGCGGGAAGGCATGTGCGAACTGCCGGCCGACGGTGAGGATTCTCGGCTGCTGGCCTGGCCACGGCCGTTGACATCCTTCTGGCATCGCTCTGGTGAGAAGGGTACTCAATGCTGAGCGTGCGATCTCCATTTCCTGCGTTCCAACTAACGGCGTGCGTTAGCCGGTCGCCGAAGCGCGCCTTTCGCACTCTCACCCATGAGAGCTTTTCCGGAAGCTGGATCGTCTATTTCTTCTGGCCTAATGATTTCACCCCAATTTGTCACTCAGAAATCGCGGCTTTGGCCGGGATGGTCAACGAGTTTGCCGAGCGCGACACCAAGATCGTCGGGTGCAGCGTTGATTCGGCATTCGCTCACTTCGCCTGGTTAGGGGAGCCGGGCAGCCCCGATGAAGATCTGCCATTTCCAATGCTCTCCGACGCCAGGCGCGAGCTCACACAGATGCTGGGCATATTGGATCCCAAAGAGGAGGTCGCCCTCAGAGCAACGCTAATTGTTGACCCGTCTCATACTATCCGTCACCTTGCGGTTAACGACTTCTCGGTAGGACGAAACCCGCGCGAATTGCTGCGCATTCTGGATGCATTACAGACTGACGAACTGTGCCCTGCCAATTGGACGAAGGGAGGGCCAACCGTAGAGGCGAGCGCGTCTTTCCAGGACGAGTCGTTTGGGATACTTGACTTGAACGGTAAGATCACACGCAACGCTCGTCCAGGGTGGGTGAAAAGCGCGTTACAGGCGGTCAACAATGGTGCTCTCAGGCAAATTGCTGTCACGATCGCAGGCGGCCGTTCGATATTGCTGACGGACTATATCGGCGAAGTCATTCTACTTGCATTCATAACCCGGCGGGATTGTGGAGCCGTACACTTCGTTGAGGACCTTGGTAGATTGGCCCAGGAATATGGACCAAGAGGCTTCGTCCCGTTCGTCGCGGTGCTGGACGTCCCGTCGGATGAAGATGTCTTCCAGGGGCGGCCCTTTCCTTTCCCATTCGGTACCATTCGGCGCCGCCTCTAGTGGCCGATGCGCTACAGGTGCCAATGTCCGGGTTCGTGCTTCCGCAGCTGCTATTTCTTGATCGAAGTGGCACTTGCCGTCTCTGGGCTGCTCGTGGCGACGACTTTTGCGGCAATGCCGTTGCTAACTCGCGTTCAGTGATTGAAGGAATGCTAGATGACTGGCCGCTCAATGATGGCAGCGACACCACGGTGACCGCTCAATAGAGAGTAAATCTGACGGAAAGGAGGTGAAACACACAATGTCAATATATTCTAGACCCGAAGTATTGTGGGCCGGGAACGCTCTGACAATCGTGCAAACGGTAAATGGTCAAAAGGACCTTCAATCTGCAGACAGCACGGACATGGGCTTCAACTGTCACATCAACGAAGTGGACGAGTGAGGCTTGTGTCGCCAGGGGAGGGCACCAGGCGAACCCGATCTGGGCTCTCCGCACTGGTCATTGAGATGTTGGGAGAAGATCGCAAAACCCGAAGCGTTACGGAATTGGAGATTTACCTTTCAAATTAGGAGATTATAGGAGCTGCGCCATGAGAGCAAGAATAATGCAAGTGGAGGCCCTATTCGGCCTGGCTGTGTTCGACATACGGAAAAGAAGTGGCTTCGCTAGAGCCGTGCGGCTGACCGGAGCACTTCCCAACCCTGGAAGGGCAGGCGACACCGGGACCATTGTTCGCGATGCTTGCGCAGCCGTCGACTGTGCGTGCGGACTCTATCCCCGAACCACAGCTTGCCTGCAGCGCTCGATCGTGCTCACACGTCTACTGCGACGCCATGGAGTCGCCGCAATCTTGGTCCTCGGTGCACAACACTATCCGTTCTTCTCACACGCCTGGGTTGAGGTGGACGGGCGCGTCGTGAACGATCGCGCAGGGGTCCAAATCAAATATCTCGAATTGTGCCGGATCTGACTTCAGGAGAATATCTAATGTCGGCCCACGGAGGAATTTACTATCACGACGGCGGTCTGGTGACGCGAGGCGAAATCCAGACTCTGGTGAATACGTTGGACGACAGCGGTCCCGATGGAGGCGGCGAAGTGTCCCGTGGTTCGCTGTTCATGGCATACCGCGCATTCGAAACGGTACCTTCGGAGCGCCATGAGGCACAACCAGTCTGCTCGTACAACGGATGCGTACTTACGTGGGATGGTCGTCTCGACAATGCCGAAGATATTCGACGTGAACTCGGCATTGCGGATTCCAAATGGCCTAGTGAAGCAGAACTCGTCTTGGCAGCATACCTCAAGTGGCGCGAAAGAGCTTTCGTGAAGCTCGTCGGTGATTGGGCGATGGCACTCTGGGACCCTGACCTCGTAGGCATCTTATTGGCCAGGGATTTCGCCGGTGTCCGGCCTCTCTTCTATGCAACTACTCCATATGGATCCCTCTGGTCTTCAGAATTGGCCAGCCTTCTAGCCTTGTTGCCGACTGGCCACACGGTAAATGATGCGTGGATTGCAGGATTCCTTGGCCTTGGTCCTAACCCGGCCCAGACGCCTTACAAGGACATTCACGCCGTGCCACCTGGATATTTTGTGACCTTATCAAAGAGTGGCCTGAGAACGGAGCGGTATTGGAAGTGGGATCGAACACGGACGGTGCGCTATAGATCGGATGTTCAATACGAGGAGCACTTTCGGAGTCTCCTGCGTGAGGCCGTTAGTCGCCGGCTACGCTGCAATGGGGCTGTCTCAGCTCAACTTAGTGGTGGATTGGACTCATCATCCATTGTTTTGATGGCCGACGATATACTCAAACGCGAAGGTGCTGGAGCGCCTCAACTAGTAACCATTTCGCACGTGTATGACGAATCTCCCGAGAGCGACGAGCGACTCTTCATCAATGCAGTCGAGAGCCAGTTGGGTCGGCACGGATATCATTTCAATGAGACAAGCACACCGCTATTTGAGTCTCTCTTATACCATGGCACCTGTTCGCCGGTTCCGACACTTGCGGATTGCTACGCATCGCGCGAAAAGCGCATATCATCAACAATGCTTGCGGCCAATGTTCGCATACAACTCTCAGGCGAGGGTGGTGACGAGCTACTCGGTAACACAATGGGTAGCGCTGCCGATTTGGCAGACCTTCTGTACACTTGCAAGCTCGGACCGTTTCTACGCCGAGCTGGCTGGTGGAACTCCGGTTCGCGAATGCCGTATGCGGCGCTGATAGCCAGTGCGGTGAAAGCTCTCTATCAGACACGTGAGTCTGCCTTCAGAGACCTTCTCCGTCAGCTGTACGCGGTAGCCCCATCTCCATTTGCCGATCAGATCCGACAGGAAGTGTTGGCAGCTCGGTCGGACTACATAGATGACTTCCGGCTTCCGAGTCAGAGGGGACGCGCTAGTGGGCTCCTTAGCGTTGTCAATCGTGTGGCCCGAGCACCCCATCGCGCGTTCGGCGGTATCGAGATTCGCTATCCCTATCTTCACCGCCCGTTGGTGGAGTTTTTGCTCGCAATTCCTTTGGAGCAGCTCACTCGACCTGGTGAGCCTCGATCCTTGATGCGGCGAGCGCTCAAAGGGCTTCTTCCGGCCGTCGTTGCGAAGCGGCGAAGCAAGAATAGCCCATCGCCTGCTTTACATCGCGCCATCGCCCGCGAGAGGAGGACCATTGCCGCACTCTTCAACCGCGATGCCGCGATTTACCAACGCGGTTACGCAGATCGTGCCCTCGTTCTTTCGGCTTTGCAGCGGGCGTCGCATGGTCTATTCCCTGCGTCCGCTCTTGCACCGCTGATATGTGTCGAACAGTGGCTCAAACACAACGAGGCGGTCGGCCTGATATCACAGCTGCCCAGTGCGCCGGCTCAGGTCGAGAACCTCGAGCGACAACGATCTCACTATTTGTGACATGAACAAATCTCAGAAAGGAGGTTACATGAAATGCGGTACCACCAACCGGAAGTTCTGATCGCTGGTTCGGCCGTCGAACTCATCCAGACGACCGTGTATTCGGACAAATTTCAGCCCATTTCGGATTCCGACGCTAATAACATTAGCTGCTATCCGTGTGAAGCCGACGAATAGTCCAGACTGCGAGACTACCGCTCTTCCCCAGCGGGGCCTTCCCGCCTGGGGAAAGAGCCGGTATAACGATTCCAGTTCCAGGGGTTCCATGAGTATCGAAGAGAGTTCACCCGTAATCAAGTCAAAGCCAAGTCCCCTGTTAGTCGGTGATCGCATCCACGACCAGGAGCTGTTCGACCCGTACAGATGGCTTGAGGATCAGACGAGCCGTGAGACGAGATTGTGGCTGGCCGAGCAGCGACGCTCCGCGGCCTCCTTGAGTACGGTACTTGGCCGCGACCGGATGCGTACCTTAGTTGAGAAATGTTTGCGTTCTGAGATAGTCCATTCGGCAGTAAGAGCTGGCGGGAGTTACGTCTTCTGCCGTCGGAAAGCTTCCGAAGATCAAGCAGCATTGATTGTGCGTAACGTGTGCGATGGACAAGAACGCACCTTGGTCGATCCGAATAGGATGGATCCATCGGGGACGATCTCTGTTGTCCTAATCGCTGTGTCATCCGACGGAGAGCGTTTGGCCTACGGCTTGCGCGACCGCGGGCGCGACGACTATTCGAAGCACTTTATCGATGTAAAGACCGGTATTACGTTGGGTGCGACGGTTCCCTCGCAGATTCCAATTACCGTTTCACCTGAAGTGGACGCGTACTATTACTCGGAACGTAGCGGCCTGCGATACTCAGTCATGAGACGCCAGTTGCGGTCCGACAGGGCGGATGAGGAAGTGTTCTTGGATACGCGTCCCGGAATTCAGTCGATCGGGGTTGTCTGTCTTGATTGTAGTCGTTCATTTCTCTTCATCGTGCGTCACTCGAGGTCGGACGTTACCGAATATGTTGTCCGACTAGCCGACGGTACGGAGGGCGTGCTCGTCCGCACAAGGTCGGATCTCAAGACGTGCTATTCAGGAGAGGTATTATACGTGCTAACGACGGACAGTGCTCCCCGAGGACGTGTATTGGCTCTAGATCTGAAGGCGTGGAACGCTGCTGGGCTGAGCCGCGTTGACGAATTCGGTAGTCCATGGACCGAACTCATTCCGGAAACGGATCAAGTGATTGAGCGTATCGCGATGCTAGGAGAGTATCTGGCAGTCGGATATGTAGACAGCCACACTTCCTCTACTGGGCTGGATATGTATACTAAACGCGGCGGCTTCGTTCGCCGTTTGAAGAGCTTCGTACCCGGTACGGTGGACGTTCCTCCATGGGCGGCTAGGTCCACCGTCGTAAAGGCGAGCGGAGAGGAGGCACTGTACTCGATGAGTGCGTTCGACTCTCCGCCTGCGATTATGACCGTTGACACCAGGAGCCTCGAACAGAAGAAGTGGCATCAGAGGGCAGCGCCCTTTGATCTGGGCGACATACGAACGGAAGCACTTGAGTGTCGCGCCAGCGATGGATCGCCTCTGCATCTAGTGCTGGCACACCGTAGAGATGTACATCCATCGGCAGAACTCCCATGCCTTCTCACCGCGTACGGCGGATTCGGGTTGAGTTTTACTCCACGTTTTACCTGGAGGACAGCGATTTGGCTTCGGTTGGGAGGACTATACGCATCCGCAATACCGCGAGGCGGTGGTGAAAAGGGTGAGGAGTGGCACCTGGCGGGCACGCGGGAGAACCGTCCTCGAGTAATAGCCGACTTCATCTCCGCCGCTGAGTTTCTGATCGCGACGAGATACACCGCGGCCTCGAAGCTGGCAGCCATAGGAGGATCGAATTCTGGCCTCTTAGTTACCGCCGCAATGATCCAGCGACCAGAACTATTCCGAGCAGTGGTATGTTTTGGGCCGCTGACTGACATGTTGCGGTTTCATCTTCAACCCGGCGCAGGGGCGTACGTCAAGGAGTTCGGTGACCCAGAGAACCCGTACGACTTCGCGTACTTGAGCAAATACTCACCCTATCACGGCGTGAAACAAGGCGTCAGCTATCCTGCGGTACTTATGATCTCGGGCGATTCAGATACTCGCTGCGACCCGATGCACGCTCGCAAAATGACCGCCCGACTTCAATCGTGCACATCCTCCGGTCACCCCGTCCTGCTTCTCTACGACCCTGATCGAGGTCATGCGGGTCAGTTACCTCTCGAACGGCGGATTGAGGCCCTCACTGATCAATTCTCCTTCTTGGTATCAGAACTTGGCGGACCTGAAATGCGTAGCGACTGAAATCATGGTGGTCAGTGGGTGCTTTGCCTATTCTAAACATTACAAGAAGCGTATCTGGCCTCGATATCGCATCTATAATTTTCGCCTCATCGGAGTAGCTTGCGGGTTGCGGCAGTCACTATCGCCTCCCGGTGAGCGAGGAGGCGATGAACCATACGGCAGTGTAGAAGGACCGCGAGTGGTCTTGGAATAGGCGAAGTGAACGAGCGGACTCCCTCCTTCCGCGCCTTCAAATCACACTCCATCATTCAATCTGCGCGAGCCTGAACTCACCCACGATTCCCTCTCTAGCAGGCTGCGGAAAAAGTAAGTCGCGCGAATGATCCCACTTACTTGCAATTGGTCCGGTTAGTAAATAAGCGACAGCACACACAGACCCACATGTGCGTGGGCGTGCCTAAAACGGCTGATTTTATGAGTTTTAGTGGCCCTCAGCTCCGCCTTCCGGCGTGGAGACACACTACTCCTCATACAGTCCCTCCGGCAAAGACCGGCGACAGATTCCGGATGCGTACCAAGTTATAGGCGGCCGCTGCCAGCGTGAATCCCCACTGCACCAACTTCAGTCCGCGGTGCCTCAGTTTCCGCATCCCACCGATCGTCTTCATCCAGCCGAAGATCTCTTCCACCCGCTTACGCTTCCGCTGGCTTACCCCATACCCGGCGTGCCGGGTGGTCCGCCCATCAATCGCGCTCTTGCGGCGCTTGTTGTTTTGCGCCACGTGCGGCGTTACCTTCAGACTCCGCGCCTCGGCCACGAAGTCCTTCGTGTCATAGGCCTTGTCGGCGCCCACCGTCACCGGATGATTGCCTGGAATCGTTTCCATCATCACCAACGCCGCATCCCGCTCGGCTGTACCCGTGGCCTGCAGCACTTCCACATCGGCCACCAGTCCGTTGCGGTTCTCCATCAACACGTGGCCGCTGTAGCTCAACTTCGCCTCTTTGCCCCCGCCCTTGCGGGCCAGTCGCGCATCCGGATCCGTCGTCGATTGGTGGGTCTGGTTGCTCCGCTTCTCCCCGTGGAAGTTCACGGTCGGGTTGCCGGGATCGTCCGGCGGCGTCTCTTCGCCTCCATCTACCTTCTTGAAGCTTTTCAGACTGGCGCTGGCTTCCAGCAGTGTGCCATCCACCGTAAAGTGCTCGTCCGACATCAGGTCCAGTTCCCGCGCTTGGGCCACCACCTGATGGAAGAACTCCTTGGCCACCTCCGCCTCGATCAACCGCTCCCGGTTCTTGGTGAACACCGTGACATCCCATACCGCATCATCCAGGTTCAATCCCACGAACCAACGGAACAGCAAGTTGTAGTTCAATTGCTCCATCAGCATCCGTTCGCTGCGGACCGAGTACAACACCTGCAACAGCAACGCCCGCAGCAGTTTCTCGGGTGCAATCGAAGGCCGACCGAAAGTCGAATACATCTTGCCGAACAACGCGGACATCTGCAACAGGATGCGGTCGGTGATCTGGCGGATGGCCCGCAAGGGGTGATCGGCCGGGACGCGATCCTCCGGCGACACATAACTGAACATCGCCGACTGCTGGGTATCGGAGCCACGCATAAAACAATTGTACTGTGTATTGTTTTATACGCCAAGAGCGCACTTACTTTTTCCGCAGCCTGCTAGGGCCTTCAGCGAAACGTAGAGCATTGCAGCGACACTTCAATTGTTTCGAGATCATGGCAGACTAAAGTCTATGGGTTTACTCACGCCTTCTTGCGGATTCCGAGCCATGAAAATCATCATTCCGAGCTGAAGAAAATCATCGATCCGAAGTGAACGCGATTGTGTATTCCGAGCTGATGACGATCAAGAATCGCCTCCACCTCGGAACGCGTGATCGCGTTGACCTCGGAATGGGTGATCGCGATCGCCTCGGAATCCGGGAGGCGCTGGACATCAAACAAGGTAGGCTGATTCTGTTTCGAACAAAGGAGAATCAGCTTGCCGGAACAGGCGCTGTCCATGCGCAAGATCCGCGAGGTCCTGCGACTGTCCGCTCTGGGGCTGGCCCAGCACCAGATCGCCCGCAGTTGCTCGATCGTCCAAAGCACCGTCCACAAGTACCTCAAGCTGGCCGAGGCCGCCCAGATAGGCTGGCCGCTGCCGGAAAACCTCACCGACCGTCAACTGGATGAACTCCTGTTCGGCAAACGGGCCGCCCCGCCCAGCCGCCGGAGCCATCCGGCGCCAGACTTTCCGGCCATCCGCAAGGAACTGGAAACCCACAAGGACCTTACACTCGAGCTGGTCTGGCGCGAGTACAAACAAGCGCAGCCCGACGGATACCGGTATTCGCGTTTCTGCGATCTGTACCGCGAATGGTGCGGCGCTCAGAAGCTCACACTCCGTCAGCAGCACACTCCCGGCGAGAAGCTATTCGTCGATTACGCTGGCGCCACAATCCCCATTCACAACCGCGAAACCGGCGAAATCCATCCGGCTTCTGTCTTCGTCGCCGCCCTGGGGTACAGCAGTTACACCTTCGCCGAGGCCACCTGGAGCCAGGAACTGCCTTGCTGGATCGCCTCCCACATCCACGCCTTCGAGTACTTCGGCGGTGTGCCTGCCATCCTAACTCCGGACAACCTGAAAAGCGGAGTTCACAAGGCCAGCCGCTATGAACCGGATCTGAACCCCACCTACAACGACATGGCCGCCCACTATCAGGTGGCGGTTCTTCCCGCCCGTCCGAGAAAACCACGGGACAAGGCGGTCGTGGAGAATGCCGTTCAAGTGGTCCAGCGCTGGATCGTTGCCGCCCTGCGCAAACGCACTTTCTTCGGCCTGCATGAGTTGAATCTGGCCATTGCCGAACTGCTGACCGCGCTCAACAACAAACCGTTCCGCAAACGCGAAGGTACACGGACCAGTCAGTTTGCCGCTTTTGACAAGCCGGCGTTGCGGCCCCTTCCCGCCGAACGCTACGAGATCGGTGAGTGGCGCAAACTGAAGGTCGATCTGGACTACCATGTCTCGCCTGACGGCCACTTCTACAGCGTCCCTTACCAACTGACCGGCAAGCAGGTCGACATTCGTCTCACCGCGACGGCCGTTGAAGTCTTTCATGAGGGACTGCGTGTGTCCAGCCATGCGCGCAGCTATGTGCGCGACCGGGCCACTACAGTTACCGAACACCAACCGAAAGCTCACCGCCAGTACCTGGAATGGACTCCCTCGCGGCTGCTCAACTGGGCCGGCTCTGCGGGTCCCCATACCGCCGAGCTATTCCACCAGATCTTGGTTACCAAACCGCATCCCGAGGTCGGCTATCGTTGCTGTCTCGGTCTGGTCCGGCTCGGCGAGAAACACACCATCGCCCGGCTGGAAGCGGCCGCGGCCCGCGCCCTTCACTATGGCGCCTACTCGTTGGCTCATGTTGAATCGATCCTGAAGCACCATCTCGAAAACGAGCCGCTTCCGGACACCACGCCACCTTTGCCGCCGGTTCTCGAACACTCCAACATCCGCGGTGCAGCGTACTTCAACTCCATTCAATGAGGCCCTCCCATGCTCAACCAACAAACCATACATAAACTCCTCGTCATGCGTCTGAACGGAATGGCCGACGCGTTCCGTCAACAACTCGAGCAACCCGGCCTTGCGAGCCTCAGCTTCGAAGAACGTTTCGGTCTGCTGGTGGACCGCCAGTGGGACTGGAAGGAGAATCGCGCATTGGCACGCCGCCTGCGCAATTCCAAGCTGCGGACCACCGCCTCGGTGGAAGATATCGATTACCAGAAGCCGCGCGGACTGAACCGCTCACTCCTGCGCAGCCTGGCGTCGGAATCCGAATGGGTCAAGCAGCATCTCAATATCCTGCTCACCGGCGCCACCGGCCTGGGAAAGAGCTGGCTCGCTGCGGCCCTGGCGCACAAGGCCTGCCGCGACGGCTACACGGTCTACTACGCCCGCGCATCACAATTATTCCGCGAACTCGCGCTGGCTCACGCCGACGGCAGTTTCAGCCGCTTCCTGCGCAGGCTGGCGCTCACCGACGTGCTGGTGGTCGACGACTTCTGCATGTCGCCGCTCAGCGAAATCGAACGCCGCGACTTCCTGGAGATCTGTGACCACCGCTATCAGACCCACTCCACCGTCCTCACCTCTCAGGTCCCGGTGCTCGATTGGCACACCCAGATCGGCGATCCGACGGCCGCTGACAGCATCCTCGACCGCCTGGTGCATAACTCACACCGCATCGAGCTGACTGGCGAATCCATGCGCAAGAACCGGAGCGGCAAGGAGACGGTATGAACGAAGGCGATCTCAAATTGAAACATCCCAGCGGGTTCTTTGCCGCCGGAACCGAAGTGCGCGACGCCATCGCGCTGCTGTCAGACGGCGGGTTCAAAGTATTCGTCTACGTCTGTCTCCATGCCGACCGGCGCACCGCTCAACTTCGTTTTCGGATGGCTGAACTGGCCAAGGCCGTCGGGCACAGCACGCGCTCCTTAACGACTTACCTGGATGAACTGAATCGCATCGAGGTGGCTGCGGTGTACCGCGCCTCCAACCAGCACGAACTCGGACGCATCGAGATCCGGGACCGCTTCTGGCCGTATCAGAAGGAGTCTGGCGATTCCACGGTGGATCCGGAGCAGGCGCAGTATGTAGCACGGGTGCGCGCCTGGTTCCTCGAACAGGCGTGCGTAACCTCGGTGTTCGGAGCAGCCGACGAGAGACTGGCGGGTGAGTGGTATCGGACGGGGATCTCGATCGACGTGGTTGG
The DNA here is from genome assembly GCA_963720745.1 of uncultured Acidobacteriota bacterium. Taxonomy (GTDB): domain Bacteria; phylum Acidobacteriota; class Terriglobia; order Bryobacterales; family Bryobacteraceae; genus TMP-7. The sequence goes on along the minus strand of CAVRGO010000003.1, from coordinate 197,317 downwards.
CCGGGCGCTGCTGTTAGGTTGCGCGCGAAAGTACGTCGCGCTATTCAATCACCAGGGCGGCTCGCCGCTGACCAGCCTGCATTACTTCTCGGACATCGTCGAGGAGACCGCCGCCATGGAACTCAATCTGAACTACTGGCGATATCTCGCGGCGCGCGTCAAAAAGATGGATACCCAGTGGCGTGCTCAAGCAAACTTTGCGCGACCAGCGGAGCCAAAAACGGCAGAAACGAAATAATGCTGCCCTGTTTCCCCCTCCTTCTTGACCCATGACGATCACCTGCTCCACAATGCTTTCGACAGCGTCTCCCGGCCAAGCGGTGATCGTCATCAGTTCGGAATGAATGATTTTCTTCATCGGAATCCGCATTCTCCGGCCTTGAGCACTATCTGCACTGGCCCAGAGGCGATTCCGGGGGGTATGTGTGCGTTTATCTGATTCGCGCCTTCCGGCAGTCCAGGCGCAATGCCCGCGTACAAAACAGGCGCATCCAGACCGTTGATGGTCACTGACACGGGAAGCGTGCATCGCGGCAGGCTGTCTTGCGAGAGCGGGCCGCAGCCGGTCGCATACAGAGTAATGATGTTGTTGACCGGATCCGACACAACCGCAAAGATGCCAGGCGCAGATGGTTCGACGTCGAGCTTCACCGGGACCATCCCGATTCTGAGCGTCGTTGTCGGACCGGCAATGATATAGGGTACCGTTACGCTGACCTGCGTCGGAGAAAAATAAATCAGTGTGGCAGGAATCAGGTCGAACGTGACATCCGAATCGAGATTCGCGCCGAAAATGGTTACAATCTCTCCGGGAGAAACAGCCCCGGATGCATAGCTAGCGGCATTAGTGACCGAGCCCGCGGTGAAGTACGGCGCTGGTTTGCCAACGGCGAGTGTCAGGACATTCGACCGCGCTGACTGCGGATTTTGTACCGTAATAGTCCAAGTCGTTTCGAAGATCAAGTTGGGTTTTGTAAAGATGAATCGGATTGTGTTCCCATTGATGACCTGTATTGGAGATCCGGACCACGTCAGACCATTCACCTGTAGGGTCGTACCGCTTGTGAATCCTGAGCCATGCAAGGTAATAGCGGTATCATCAGAGCCCACAGCAACAAGTGCAGGATCGATGCTGGTGAGCACTGGCGGCGCCGCGAGTACGGCGAAGGCGATATCGATGGTGGCCGGCGTTCCAGCTTGGGGACTGAGAGTAACGGAGCCGGTATAGGACCCAGGAGCGAGTCCCGCCGGATTGACAGATACCGAAACACCCGACGCAACAGTAGTCGCCGCGAGCCAGGCCGAACTAGTGGATGTTGAAAAATCGGGCCCCGAAACGTTCACGGTCTGGGCCTGTGGATTTGGATCACCCTGAACGAATTGAAACTGCAGCCTGCCACTTGAGACGATCAGTGGTGAAGGTGGCACTAAAGTATTGTCCGATTTCTTCCCGAAAAAGCCGTCGTATCCGCCACCAAGACTGCGCTGGAAGGCGTTATTCACCGGAATGTCTGGTGAATTTGTCGCACCACCGAAATACACATTGCCTTTATCATCGAGTGCAAGAGTGCTACAGGAACTGCTCAAAGTCCCGCCAACGAGAGTAGAATAAACGAGAGCAGTGCCAGCTGGGAGGAACTTCGCGACGAAGCAGTCCCTCGCGCCACGGAATGCCTGCAAGGAGTTCTTAACGGGGAAGTCCGCTGAGTCAGCGTAGCCCGTCACGTACGGGCTACCCTGCGCATCGACAGCAACCCGGCGAATCTCGGTGCGGCCGCTTCCCCCAAAATAGGTCGAGTAGAAGAGATTGCGTGCCGTCGAATCGAACTTCACAAGGAAACCGTTCGAGCCTGCAGGCTGAGATTGAAAAGCATTCTTGGTTACGAGGGCGTTGTCGTTGACTCCACCTGCGGCATAAATATTCCCGGCTTTATCAAGTGCGACGGCCCAGGCGAAACCGGACACCGGGCCGCCAAAGAACGTGGAGAAGATAATCCCCGAACCGTCCAACGCGATCTTGACGAGTACCGGAGTGGTAAATCCGGTTCGAGGTGTAACTGTCGATTGTATCGCCTCTTTTAACGGGAAATCGGCCGAGGATGACGCACCTGCGATCACCAGTCCGTCGGAGCCGATAGCGAGGTCCTTACAGACATCTAATCCAGGGCTCCCCAGGTACGTTGAAAAGAGAAGCGTGCCCGGAGACGAGAACTTCGCGACGAAGCAATCGTCCTCGGCACCCCCATACCTATTCTGAATCGGGTTTTTCAGTGGGAGATCGTGCGAGCCCGTCTCGCCAATAATATAGGCGTTGCCTTGGGAATCAACCCTCAATGCGTTGGGGGACTCATTAAAAGTGCCTCCGTAATATGTGGAATAAACTAGGGCGCGGCCATCATCGGAGAGTTTCGATAGGAAAGCATTACCAAACGCTGCCTTGTACTCCGACTGAAACGCATTCTTCAGCGGAAAGTTATCCGAGCGCGTACTCCCTAACATCACAACTGTCCCATCGTTCCCGACGGAAACCGCGGTCGGCCACGAGTAACTGTCACTCGCTAGGATGACATAGTAGATGAGCCGTGTCCCGGAGCCGTCGAACTTGAACAAGAAGGGGGCCGTAAATGAGATGTTCGATTGTTGAAAAGGATTGAGACCTGGTGTTGCGGGCGATTGTGTCGATCCAGCTATATACAAATACCCCGCGTCATCTATGGTAACCTGTGCGATCCCATCTGCCCCAGGTCCTCCAAGATACGATGCAAACTCCAGAACTGGATCGATCGTGAGGTCGGTTGTATGGTCGTAATCACCAAGTGCAATCAGAACGTGCTTGTCGGGCGTTATGCTGTACTTTGCTTCAATTTTCCGGGCACCCTGCATCACCTTCGGCCGATGCTGCCGGAGTCCTGCTACAACCAAGTCTTCCCCGTCGATCCTGACTGGCTCACTAAACGCTATCTCAATTCGCTCTGGATCTCCGCCGGGCTTCACGACGAAGTCATACTCAACATTATCCCCCGACCCATAGTACACAACGTCAATCCCGGGATACACATTCCGATAGCGGAGCTTCGCGTATTGCGGAATACCAGTGAACCATGTCTTCTCACCCCGGCCTGTGAAGTAGCTCGAGATCCCGCCGGTCGGCTCGATCCCTTCGACTCGCGCGTGCTTCGCCGCGCCCACTAACCGCATATGAACGTTCTTTCGATTCGCGTACACCACCTCGTCCCCAGTGATGTACAGGTAGGCACCCTTCGATCGTCCCACCCACTCTGTCTGGCCAGCCACCTGCCCACGGTTGGGCTCGAACCACACCATTTGCGCCGCCATTGCAGACGCTAACATGAGCATCAATAAGAATGAACGCATCAGAATACCATCCTCAAAGCCAATTGGATCGAACGTGGACCGCCCATCTGGTACAGCGGATTCAATCCGCCATTTACTCCACCGCGCCCCAGACTGCGCCCAAGCATCTCGGTCGAATACCCGAAGTGCGGACTCGCCAGCTCTCCGCTCGGATCCGCAAATCCGGGATGGTTTAACACATTGAACATCTCTGCACGAAATTGCAGTTTCACCCGGTCATAGAATGCGAACTCGCGCCGGACTGTCAAATTCAACTGGGCGATCGGGAACCCTCGCAACACATTTCGCCCAAGTGTTCCCTGACGGCCGGGATAGGTGTTTGGCGTTTCGAATGCGTCGGGGTTGAATCGACGTCCTCCACCTACATTCGGGTCGTCCAAATAGAGCGGCTGTCCCGCGACGACATCCGGGCGAAACGTATACAAGCCATAGCCGATATCCGCCGAATATTCTACATCCACCGGCGTTGCTCCGCGCGCCAGAACCACTCCATCCAATGCCCAACCACGGGTGACCTGCTTCACGAACCGCGGCGAAGGCAATGTATAGCTGAAAGCCGCGGATAGCGTCTGTCGGATATCGAAGTCAGAAGGTCCGCGGTCCCGCGCCGGATCGATCGCTAGCGCAATCAGATGCGAAGCCGAATCATTCGAGTTTGTGTCGAGCGACTTACCGAACGTGTACGATACCAGCGCCTGCAGTCCCGCGGATAGGCGGCGCTGATACTGGACTTGTAACGAATGGAAATCAGAAAACGCGTCATTGGTCAGCAAGTACGCGTAAGTGACATTGTCGTTCGGATTCACCCAGTAGTCCTGCCGAAGAAGCCGCCGGCCCGCGGCAGCAACATAGCCAACTGACAAAGCGCTGCTCTCGCCCAATGAACGCTCCACAGTCACGTTCCATTGATAGGTAACGGGCAACGAAAGGCCGTGTTCCGACGCGTATATCGAGTTGATCGGCGGTTCCAGGCTGAACAACGGCGGGACCGCCTGCTCATCGAGCAGCGGAAAGAACGTGCCATTCAAATAGTTCATCTGGCGAAAGTACGGCCAGCCGGACGCCGCCTGGCTAATGATCCCGGCACCCAGGTCGTAGTACATTCCGAACCCGGCGCGCAGCGTTGTCTCACGGCCACGGCCTCTGCCGAATGCGTACGCGATTCCAATGCGCGGCGCGAAGTTTGTCCAAGTCGCGCTATAGAGAGGTGTCCCCGCTGGCGAAGGCTCAATCTCGCGCGGATTGTCGTAGTTGGTGAAAGTATACAGCGGACGCGAACCGTGCGGCGCCGGATTCAACTCCCAACGGGTCCCATAAGTCAGGGTCAACCGGGGCGATATCTTCCAAACATCCTGCGCGTACGCGGAGAGATTGTTGAAGAAGACCTTCATGTCTTCTTGTGCCTCGACGGTCGTCAGACTCGTGTGACCTCCAAGGGCGCTATAGGCTCCGGCAAAGTATGCGAATAAATCATAGGCTCGCGGGCTATGGTGGGTCGCAACGCGGCGGTAGTCGATGCCAAACTTCCATTGATGAGCACCGGTCAGATAAGACAGCGAACCGGTCACGTTATATTGCCGCTGCTGGTTCTGCACGTTTTTGCCGAGATACCAATTCGAATTCACTCCGCCGTTCAGGAAGATGCCGCCGAAGGAGTTTACAGGGTCGGCAAACTCGGGGAAGAACGCTTCCGCAGTGAGGGGTTGAGCTCCGCCGAAATCGTCGAGCCAAGCGTAGCTTTCCCCGCGAGTCCGGCTTTGATTGAAACGAAGGTCCGCGTTGGCGCGTGGCGACAACAGCAGTGTTGAGCCCGTGGTCAGAGTCTCGGTATTCGCGACGGTATCGGTGGGGTTACTCAATGAGTACAGCCGTGCTGTAGAGTTCGACGGCGCATGGTTATAGCGGCCGAACAGAGTTGCGCGGGTCCCGATCAGATGGTCCACACGCAGGCTGGTGGCGTCGAGGGTGGACGTATCCGTGTAACTCGCAACAAAGGGAGCGAACCCGAACTTACCCGCCGGGCGGTTCGGCACGGGGAAGGCATTCAGCAGCCCTCGGATCGCTTTCGGCGCCAGACTGCGCACGTCCATCGCAGGCACGTCGGTCGAAATCACCTGCGGTTGACGCAAGCGCAAACCCTCGTACGACACGAAGAAGAAGGTCCGGTCGCGGCCACTATAGAGGCGCGGGACCGTCAGCGGACCACCAAGAGCGCCGCCGAAATCGTGCTGGCGCAACGCCGGTTTCGGCAGCGTGTAAGCGTTCGCGAACCAGTCCGTTGCATCGAGCACATCGTTGCGGAAGAAGTCGAACAACGCTCCGTGATACCGATTCGTGCCGGACCGGGTCAGGATCGTCACTTGCGCGCCGGGCATTCGTCCGTACTCCGGCGCGTAGCCCGATGTCTGGACGCGAAACTCCTCGAGCGCCTCCACGGACACGAGAGTATTCGTACCACCAGTTGCTCCCAAGCCCGGTAGCGATCCCGACGCCGATTGAACCAAGGTGATTCCCGCGCTGACACCGATGTTCGCGCTCACGCCATCAATGGTGAAGTAGTTCGCGTTGGCACGCTGGCCGTTCACACTGAACTGACCCTGCTCCCCGAAGGTCGCCTTGGTCATCACGACTCCCGGAGTCAACGCAATCAGCGACTGAAAGCTTCGTCCGTTCAACGGAAGGTTCTCGATGAACCGGCGGTCTACAACGGTGCTGACCGTCGCGGAATCCGTTTCGGTCAGCGCTGCGTCACCGTGCACCGTGATCGACTGCTCCACTGTTGTCGGATTCAACGTGAAATCGAGCCGCGCACTCTCAGCGACGTTGATCTTGACACCGGTGCGTGTCTGTGTTTGGAACCCGGCCTTGCGGACCGTCACTTTGTACGTGCCCGGCCGCGCACCGCCGATCGCATAGAGGCCTTCGCTGTCGGACTCGACGCTGCGGCGCATGCCAGTCTGATCGTGTACCGCGATAATCGACGCGTCGGGCACGCGGCCTCCCGAGGAATCCTGAATCAGGCCGGAGATTCGACCGTCCTGTGCCGCAGCAAGCGCGGTGAACACGAGCATGAGGAAGAGTGGGCGGTTCATTCCGCGTTCAGCTCCTTCGAGATTTGGGCCAACAGGCTTCGGATTTGGATGTAGAGTTGCGCGTCCGTAAGATCGCTCCGCGCACCGGCCAACGCCGCATTCAATAACTGGTCGAGCCAGAGCGCCATCTGCGGGAACGATGCCGGAGCGCCGGGCTGGGGAGCGATCCTCAGAATGTCATACATCGGGGCTAACATTCGATTGAGTTCCTGTGCGGCATCGTGGGATGCGTGGCGATGGTCCGAACGCAGAGTCTGAAGGGTCTGCCTGCCGGCGGCATCCAGGTGAAGAACCGCCGCCGGGCTGAAGCGTTCGTTCAATTTCCGCAACGCCTGGGCGTGCATGGTCAGTCGATCGCTCGCATCCAGAACAGCGTTGGTGAATCCTTCGAAAGCGTGTCTCCCACCGGTGTACTTCAATAACTGCTGCTCAAAGGCGATAGGGCGAGGCACGGCACTCGTAAAGGCGGGCGGACGGGCTGACGATGGCGCGGTGTCCACCTCCGCGAAATGAATGTCGAGCTTGGGCGCGTTCGCGAGTGCATTCCGGATTACCTCCTGGCGGCGCGGAGAGAGGCCGGATCCAGTAATAGCCAGGCGGCCGTCATGCGTTCGTGCGAGTTCGATAGGCTCGCCGAGATCGGCTTTGAGATCGTGCAACATTGCTATCACCTTCAACTCGTCTTCAATACTTGCCGGCGGCTCGGCAAGCGTCTTCGTGGGTGGATGAACGGATGGTGGGCGAATCGGTTCGGGCACGACCGGTTCGGGAAGAGGCGCGGGCAACGCTACATTGGGCGGAGGCGGTTCGGCAGGCTGTCTCGGCAGAGTGAACCAGAGTGATGCTGCCAGCGCAGTGACACCACATGTCAACAGGACCGCCCGGCTGGCGCGCGCGGTGCTTCGGATCCGGTTCCAGAACGAGCGAGGTTGATATTGGGCGGCGATTCCGCGGAACTCATCCGAGAGATCGCTCCATTCGCGCGGAGGTTCCGGAATTGGCGTCCGTGCGCGGTAGCGCGTATATTCGACGATCGTGTTCTGGATCTGGTCCGCGTGCATGCGGCATGTCCAGCAGGAATCCAGATGTTGCTTGATGCGGCGCAGATCGCGATCCGCTGCTTCGCCATCGAGGAACAGGAGCAGTTCGCGGTCGTCGGGATGGGGCGCGTTACCGTTGTTCATTCAGTGCATTTCTGAGTCGCGCGATGGCTCGGCGCAAGAATTCGCTGACCGTTGACGTGCTTACGCCGAGCACCTCTCCGATCTCCTTATATCGAAGCCCCTCCACGCGCAAAGCGAGACAGGCTCGTTGTTGATCGGACAGGTTCTCCAGCGCCTCTTGCATCCGTTGATATCTCTCCTCTTCGATCAGGCGCCTTTCAACGATCGGCACACTGTCCTGTAGGTCCATAGGCATCGTCCGCCGGTTCGCGTATTCAGCTGCTTTCATGGAATTCACCGCCAGGTTGTGCGCCACTTGGAATAGCCATGCCCGAGCGTTCTCTACGACGCAGCCGGCGAGTAATGTTTCGTACAGCCGCAGGAACGAATCCTGTGTGATTTCTTGAGCTTCCACCAACGGAACGCCGAGGGTCACCAGATATCGGTACACGTCCATCCTCCGCTCGACGTACAGGGCCGCGACGCGCTCGTCTGGCTTCATGAGTGTCCCGGGTACCGCCGTTCCGATCCGTCATACCATTCCATGCCTCGGCTGTACCTAAATGACAAGTGAGACGGGTGGAATTATGACACCATTGCAGAAATTTTAGACTTCTGGTGTCAGTTGAACTCAAGTTGAACTAAGCGTCGCACACTTGAACAGTCATGAAACTGCGCGGCAATTCGCTGCGTGCCTTCCTTGCAGATGGTTGATTACAAAGTGGTTACTTGGATGATGAGCCCTGCAGCGTCAAAACGAGATGGTCTCTCGATACCAGGGGCGTTCAGTCATGGAGATAAAGCGGATGTCCAAGAACTTCCTGCATCACTAGGATAGCCCAATAGTCGCGATGCAGAAGGCGTTCACGAACGCTCGCGGAGCGCAATCGGCGGGAACAGTGGTGCGTCGGCCCGCTCGAATACGCCGGGCTCGATCCGGCCCGCGACCGGTAGGTGGCGCGTGAGAAACTGCATCGCCTCTTCCAGCAATTGCAGGGCGTGGCCGTGGAGCTGCCGCTGATCGAGGAATTCGGTCTTGTCGTTCCCCCGGAAGCGGGCCATCCGCAGTTGGCACGGAGGATAGTCCGGAAGCATCCGGCGTCCAAAAACGACGCCGGCGGCATTGAGCACGCGATCATGGACGCGAAGGCCGAGCCGGTCGAGTACATCTGCGGCATCCGCAGCAGACACGGGAGCCGGCATTCGGCCGACAGCCGCGCCGAGCTTCAGTGTTCTCAGGATCTCGTCTTGATCCAGGTCCTCTAGTTTCGCTGCCGATGGCAGATTCTCCCAGCGCTGCTTCGCGTGAGCTCGCTCCAGAAGACGGGCGCTGGTATGTCTCCTGGGCCATTACCGACGTTGTCGCCCCGACCCGTTCATAGGCGCGCCCGTCGAAAGCGAATGGGCGGGTTTCGTAGGAGGCGTCTGCCTGGAGTACGACCACCCCCGATCTGAATCTGGCAAAGGAACTCGATGGATCTGGATCCGAGCTGGCGGCTCGAATCGGTTGAAGCACTGGGCAATGTCTCGCAAGGTCCCATCGGCGAGGATCTTGCCGGTGATCTTCTTGTCCGGCGACACGCCGACCACAACAAGGCCTCCGTGGCCGTTCAGGAAGGCGCAGAGCGTCTCTGCGGCCCGGGTCAGTTGGCCGGTGCTCTTTTTGAACTCCACGGAGTCCGATTCACCGCGGCGGACAAGAGCTTCGATTTCCGACATTGTCATTTGGCTTCGGCTCCGCCGACCATAGAACCGACGCTCGGCCAGCGAGAGGGTGGCTGTGCTTAAACCATCATCATTTCACATAGCGGTGGTTCTCGGTGCCGAACACCGAGGGAGACTCCCGGCAGGATGCGGAATACGGCGGTCGAAATGGAGAATTCGTTCGACCTTCAACAGGTCGAGACCCGCCGGGACTCCACTGCGCTGAGTTCGAGGCGATGCTCTGGTCAGGGGCGCTAGGGTTGACAGCGCAGCTGCTGGCAGCTTGTTTTCAAGTCGTGGGAACTGAACGAGATCAGCATCTGGTCCTTTCTCGCGTTCGAAACAAACATGTTTTTCGACCCGTAGATCGTCCTGAGCAACACCCGTGGAGACTGGGTTCGAAATCCCGCTCTCTGGGGAGCCAACCTTAACTTCTCGATTTTACGCTATCTGGTTGATTTCATTAGGGGGACTCCAGGCGCTTCTTCCGGAATAGCCCCCACTTGCCAGCGACCCCGGCATGGACTCGAACAATTTGTCCGATCTGCGCTCCCCAAAACCAATCGCGCTGGCCAGCGCGCGTGCCAACTTCCCGATGGGCGACGACCCGCCCCAGGCGAGCCAATGTCGTCGCGATGGTCATACTGCTCGCCAAAATCGGGAGCCGTGCTTGACCGATCGTTTCCAATGGAAATTACAATAGTTTCTATGGAAACTATTGTACGGCGGCGGTCGGCGCCGGACCTTAAGCTTCACCTGGGATACTGGCTACGGCTCGTTTCCAACCACGTCTCGGGCGAGTTTGCGCGAACGTTGCAAACGAGGCGCACTTCGGTTGCCGAATGGGTTGTGCTGTGCCACCTCCAGGATCGGCCAGGGACTACGCCTGGGGAACTCGCCGACGCCCTGGCGTTGACACGCGGCGCTGTTTCCAAGGTCATTGACAAACTCGAAGCGAAAAACTGGATCACAGGCTCGATCAAACCGGAGGATAACCGCGTTCGGCTATTTTCCCTGACCCGGCGGGGTAGCCGCGTTCTTCCCGAGTTGGCGCAGATCGCCGATCGCAACGATCAGACGTTTTTCGACGTCCTGGAGGCCGACGAGAGAGCCACCCTGCGACACCTGCTCTCCAAGCTGGTCGACCTTCACCATATCGGGGCCGTTCCGATCCGGTAGACCCGTAAGACCCAGACCGATTTCACTTAACACATACGAAGGAGAATTTTCCATGAGTCAAGCAATCGAAAACTTCGAAGCGGCTCAGAGACATGCTATGGCGATTCGGCCTAAAGTCGGAGGCTTCCCCTACCTGGCCGAGGCGTTGCGGCGCGCGGGCGTGACTAGAAACCTCTGGTTCCTGCCCGCATGTCAGAGCCTCTTTCTGACCAACGAGGGACCCGTCGTGACCCAAGGCAAGCCATTAGCTACGGGCACGGTGGACGTTCCCCAGTTTAACCGCGAGGCGTTGATTGCGGCGTTGCGGGCGGACCAAGCCGGGGAGAGCAGCTTTCCGGAATTCCTGGAGGCTTCGTGGAGCGCAGGCGTTGTTCGTTACGATGTTGACTTCACGGGGCGGACGGTCGCGTATTACGGCTGCAACGGGGAGGAATACGTTGAAGCCTATCCCGCCGTCGAGATCGATTCTTAATCCGGCTCAGGCCGTCGGCAGCGGTCTTCATCGAAACCGGCAAGAGCAACAAACCCCACAGACGCTGGTCGGCCCTCCCTTGGCTGAGTTCGAGTCGTGTCCAGACTGGGTGCCCAGCGTGGATGACATGTCGCTTTGCATGGATAGTTGAGTCCGTTCAATTGACCTGCGCAGTTCGAGCGGGGCCGTTTCACGCCGCAAAAGTTCGAAACGTGACCAATGTGGAGAGCCACGAAAACTCACGTTTCAATTCTGTAGTTCACGGGCGACCCCAGTTTCACGCTCGAACTTGTTGCCGCAATCTGACTATCAACGAACTCTCATTCAAAGGGACAGCGGCGGTCCAAGAAGTTCCAGGCCGTGAGCGCGATGGCGTTCTTTGTCCTGTGGATCGTTCCAATTCGAGTACGTACCGCCGCGGGGCTTGAACGAACGGAAAAATTCCTCCATTTTGTTCGCCGGAGCGAAGGCGATGAGCATCTTTCCCGGAGTGTCGCCCGCGAATGCCCAGGTGTGAGGTATCTCCCGAGGTCCCAGAACGGAATCGCCAGACTTCATCCGAAAGCGTTCAGCCCCGATCTCAATGATGTAGTCTCCTTCGATTACGTACCACCACTCGTCTTCGTTGTGATGCAGGTGACGAGGGGGGCCGCCCTTCTTCTGACTGGAATGCTCCATGACGAAAAGGCCGCCGCGTGTGTCACCCGTAGCAAGCTTAAAATCGGTCGCACTCACTCCGAGAGTGTGGCGCTCGCCAAATCGGTCCGCGCCGGCAGGAACCCGCATTATCGGAGGCTGCGTGGAAGGTTGTCCGGTTTGGCCCAGGAGGGCCATTGGGAAGGACGCAATACCAGCGCGCAGAAAAGAGCGCCGTTTCGTGTTCTCCATACCCATCGTATCCTTCTGAATGGCATTTCTCGAGAATCCTCGAAGATGCCAGCCTTGGAAGCATAGCACGGTCTTGTCGCTGGGTTCGAGAAGATCTTGGCTGGGCACGCAGATAGGATAGCCCTGGACCTGCCGCTTCTATTCCAGTCCGAGCAAAAGAACTGTATCGGTTCGAGCAAGCGGCATATCTGCGGCAAGAGTTCGAAACGGGGAGGTCGGGGCCGGGCCCCAACTCTGCTCTCGTGCACTGCGCTACTTGAGCAGTCCGGCGCTGCGGGCGACGAGGTCCTTTTTTAGGTCATCCTGAATCGGCTTCGCTCCGAGCCAAATTCCGAAGATCGCCGAAGCGAGAGCTTTGTCGTTTAGGGGCGGTTTGTTTGCGCCGGCCACCTTCGTCTCGAGGCCTACGCCCGGAGTCCACGCGACGACGTACTCCTGACCGGAACGAGTATCAATGAAATAGCTCAGCCACGACTCGGCATTGACTCCGGTGCCCTTGAGCCCCTCGCGGAATGCGTCGCGGATCTGTTCCGTACTCACGTCGCGCAGGAATTTTAGGACTAACTTCTTCTTGAAGTCGCCGTTCACAACTTCCCGGTACAACTCGGGGGTGCCCGCTTTACCTTTTAGCGGTCCGGCGAGCGCGGAATCGGCGACATACAGACCGATGGCGTATACCTTCACGCGTGCAATGGTCTTAGTGCGAAGGCCAACACCCAACAAGGACATGTCTCCATCCTTGGCCGGGAACTTTTGGCCGGATCTTGGTTCGACAACTTCCTGGGACAGTGCGGGAAAAGCCACGAAGAGCAGCAACGCAGCTGAAAAAAGCCGGTTCACAGAAACTCCTCTGAGTAGTTTTATGAATTGAATACCAGTAGGAGCCTAACGGTATCGGTGGGGCGTGTCAAGCGGTGCACTCGTGCCGTGCACTCGTGCCGTCCGCAATCCGAGGGAGTAACATGAGACGGAGCCGCTATGTCTGATCGACGCACATTCCTGCGCAGCCTGTCTTCCCTGCCCGTCATCGGCGGATTGCTGACACGTAACGCGCCCGCCGCAACGACGTCCGCAGCGCTGCCCGACTATCTGAAAGAACTCGGCGTCCGGCCCTTCATCAACGCGGCCGGCACGTATACCATGTTCACTGCGTCGCTGATGCCGCCCGAAGTGATGCAGGCCATGCAAGCGATGTCCCGCAGATACTTGAACCTAGTCGCGCTCAACCAAGCCGTAGGCCGCCGCCTCGCCGCCAAGATCGGTTGCGAAGGCGCCATGGTCACCGCCGGGGCGGCATCCGCCCTGACGCTCGGCACGGCAGCATGCCTCACCGGAACCGACTCGGCCAAGATTCGCCGCCTTCCCGAAGTCACCGGAATGAAGACCGAAGTCATCATCCAGAAATCGCATCGCTACGGCTACGACCATGCCATACGCAACTGCGGCGTCAAACTAATCGAAGTCGAATCCGCGGAGGAGATGGAAAAGGCTATTGGACCGCAGACCGCGATGATGCTGTTCTTCAACGCCAACGAACCCGTCGGAGCAGTGAAGGCGGAGCAATTCGTCGAGATCGGCAAGAAGCATGGAGTGCCCACCTTCAACGACGCCGCGGCCGACGTGCCGCCGGTCGAGAATCTCTGGAAGTACACGAAGATGGGATTTGATCTTGTGACTTTTTCGGGTGGCAAGGGCATGCGGGGCCCGCAGAGCACCGGCCTGCTGCTCGGCCGCAAGGACCTGATCGAAGCCGCGATGTTGAACGCCTCGCCGAACAGCGATGCGGTGGGCCGCGGACAGAAGGTGAACAAAGAGGAGATGGTGGGGTTGATGGTCGCCGTCGAGATGTACCTAAAGCGCGATCATGAGGCCGACTGGAAAGAATGGAACCGTCGCGCTAATACCATTCAGCAGGCGGTTGCCTCGATCAAGGGTGTGCAAACCGAGATCTGGGTTGGCGAGATCGCGAACCATGTTCCGCACGTTCGCGTAACGTGGGACCAGGCTTTGCTGCCTATTTCGATCGGCGAGGCACAACAAAAACTGCGCGACGGCGATCCGTCCATCGAAGTGGTGCCGAACAGTCAGGAGTTCAGCGTCGGCGTGTGGATGATGGAACCCGGTGATGCGGAGATCGTCGCCAGGCGACTGAAGGAAGTACTGAAAGGAGCGGCGGTCTAAGCGCGGCCGCCCCTTAGGCGACATCAGATGTAGGCGATGACGTCGATCTCCACCAGCGAATTGCCGGGAATCCACGCTGCGGCGATAGTCGTGCGTACCGGCGGATATTCGCCAAATCGGCCCTGGAACACTTCGTTCATGGGAGTGTAATCTTCAGACTTGGATAGATACACATTGCACTTTAGAACCTTGTCCATCGACGAACCTGCGTTCTCGAGTTCCTTCTCGATTTCATCGAGCACATGTTTGGTGTGGGCCTTGATATCGCCCTCGAAGTGCGCGCCCTTGCCCGCAATGAACAACAGATTGCCGTAGGATACGGCGCCCGAAAACAACGGAGGCTTCGCAGGCTTCTGCCCATTCCGGTAATGAACCTTCCGTACCGGCTTCGATTCCTGCGCACTAGCCGCTCCGGCGCCCGCCATCGCGACGGCTGCGCCTTTCAACAGATTCCGCCGGCTATTATTCTTTTCGCTCATCGTCTGATTGCTCCTTGTATGAAGTTTACGATCGCATGTGCTGCGACTGCGCGGGCGGCCGGTAACGCACCGCCGCGAGGTGCGGCGTTTCAATTCGCTTGTTGCCCTGCGCCTTCGAGTCGAGGCAGGCCTCCGTCAATCCGCTGGTCAACAGCGTGCGTTCCACCGGATACGGCGCACGGCCCGTAACCAGCATCTCTTCAATCTTACTCACCAGACACGCTGAGTAAGTGACGTTCGGAACCGGAGTCAGCAGAAACTGAGTTGAGATCGGCTTCGGACGTCCCCTTAGTTTCGCCGCGAAGTTGAAGTCCTTCACAGCGCCGTTCAACATCAGCAAAGCCGCCTTAGTGCCGTCGCGGTATTCGATCATGCAAGCCAGCGGTTTCTCGACTAACTGTTGCAGGACCCCGTTGACCATCAGGTCCTGTGTGCGGCCGTCTTTAATGGTCGCCCCCTGTGGCGAATCCGAGCGCGACAGCGCCGAACCGAGGAGACGCTTCGAGTACCGCCCGTCGTCGCCCGCCTTCCAGACCTCGTCGCCTTCAAGTGTGTGTACGGCCTTCACCCCGGTCTCGCCGCCCGCGCGGCGCTCCAGCATACATTGCATGCCTTCCAACGCGTGAAAACCCATTATGTCGGTGCCACCTTCGCCAACCATCACGGCTTCTTCCACCTGTGCGCCGGCCGGCATTTCGATATCGGGCAAGCGCCACGTCACCGGCAGCGACGATCCAGCGATCATGGGGAACTGGAGCCGGTGCGAAGCGTCCACCATCCACTTGGCTTTTTCAAAGCTGTAGGAAAGGTGCTTGTCGTTGTAGACGGGCACCGCGCGCCCGTCCTTCTCGAAGACATCCACGCATTGTTTGAAGAAATCGTAGCGCGGATACATCTTCTGTCCTTTTTCGTTCTCCGGATATTCTCCGTGCTCGGCGATGATCAGTACGGCATCGCAGGCGAGTTTGTCCCCGCCGCACCGCAACGCCTCGGGGATCGACGGATACACTTTGAAACCGAACTCCTCGGCGCGCTGAGCGCTCTCGTCCCCGTCCGGCTTCTGGTCGACGTACAACGAAACGACCTTGACACCGCGCTTATGCCATCGGCCGCCAAGCGGGTATCCGACCAAGAAGCGGTCGCCAATGTGTTGAGCGTGTGAAAGATAGCGCCAGATACTGGCGGCGATTGCTACGCGAATCGGTGATCCAGGCATGACTAAGTTCTCCAGAATGTCGAACCCGCGGTTGACTTATATGCGATCGCCAAGTGCGGAGTATCCAGGCGTTTTCCTTTCTGGTATAAACTATCCACGCCGGCCGCCGTCAATCCCGTAGTGAGTAATGTCCGTTCCACCGGATAAGTCGGCTTACCGCTCAGATACATCTTTTCCGCGTTATTCACCAACGGGCTGAAGAAGTTAGCCAGCGAAGTACGAGCCGGGGGCATCGGCAGGTATAACTGGGTTGAAAAAATGTCTTTTCGGCCTTTAATCCGGGCTGCGAAATTGAAATCCTCGACAAGGCCGCTCATTAGCAGCATGGTGCTTTTCAAGCCATCCGCATGCTCGTAGCGGTAGGCCACAGGATTCTTCACCAGGCGCTTCATGTCGTCGGGCGTCGGGAACACGTCGTTGAATCCTTCGCGCGCCGGCTTCAACGTATGGCTCCGGCACAATGCCGCTTCCATCAGATCGTGCGGCCAGACGCCCTCCCGATATGCCTCCCAAAACTGATCGCCGCGGTAAGCCTGGAGCCACTTGACTCCCGTCTCACCGCCCGGCCTGCGCTCCACCATGCATTGAATCGACTCGAGTCCGTGGAAGTCGTAGCTATCGACTCCGCCGTAACAAACGCAGAGCGCTTCCTCGGGTTGCGCTCCCTCCGGGAACTCGACGGACGGGGTGCGCCAAGTTACCGGTAAACTCGAACCGGCCATGAAGGGAATCTTCATTTGCCGCGAGGTGTCGTACATCTCTTTTGCCCACTCCCAATTCCACGAGAGATGTTTGTCGCTGAATACCGGCACCACGCGACCGCTGGACTTGAACACCTCGACGATCTGATTCCAGAACTGGTAACGAGGGTATTGCACTTGGCCCTTTTCCGTTCTCGGGTAGTTGCCGTGCTCGCCCACGACGACGACACCATCAACGGCGAGTTTGCTGCCGCCTCGCGTGAGCGCTTCGGCGATGGTGGGATAGAGTTTCATGGTAGGAAACCGTTCCGCGCGGTCGCGGCTCAGGTCCTGAGGCGGTTTCTGGTCCACGTAGAGAGCCACAAGATCCATTGGTGGATGGTGGTGCTCGCCGTCCCATCCATAACCTTCGAGGAACCGGTCGATGATGTGCTGCCCGTGGGAATACTGGCGATAAACGGTGACCACGCCCGCCAGTTTGGGCCTGGCGGGAGGCGCGAAAGCGCCCGCTCTCAGCACGGCCGGAAGGCCGACCGCGCCCTTGATCAAATCACGACGAAGAAGAAGCCCCATGATCTACGCATCATAACGGAAGCGAGGCGCCGGGGGTGAGACGTTTGTTGCACACAGGCTCGGTACGATCGAGAAACTACCGCAGCCGTGAGGTCAGGCCGACGAGTTGACCCGTCGTCTGGATCTCAATCTCAACCGTGTCCTTCACCTTGAGCAGGAAGTTGCCCGGATTCTTCATGCCCCAACTGGTGTACGGCACCGGGAAATCGATGGTGGCTGTCAGACGGTCATGATCGATGTGACTCTTGACATTCATCGTCAACTCGTGCGTACCGCCGTGAATTGTGAACATTCCGTGCATCCTCACAGTGGAATCCCCATTCAGGTTCACCGGGCCGCCCTCTATGCGATCGGGAACGAACGTGACCTCGGGATATTTTGCGCTGTCGAGAACGTTCTTGTGCATGCGGCCATCCCGCGCTCCGCTGCCGCTATCTCCGCTTGCCGCGTCGACTACCAGGCTGCCGCCCGCCTTGCCGGAGGTCCGATCGAACCAAAGA
The DNA here is from genome assembly GCA_963720745.1 of uncultured Acidobacteriota bacterium. GTDB lineage: Bacteria > Acidobacteriota > Terriglobia > Bryobacterales > Bryobacteraceae > TMP-7. The sequence goes on along the minus strand of CAVRGO010000003.1, from coordinate 179,794 downwards.
TCGCCGTGCTTCAGCTTGAACGTGCCGTGTACCGTGTGCAGCGTGCTGTCCACCGTGTAGTGGATTTGCGTCTGCTGCGCATCCAATTGCACTTTGACTTCCTGCGCGTAAACCGGCGCAAACACGACCATCAACAGTGCCAGAATTTTCATGCGGTAGCTACCTCCCATCCCAGCGCGGCCGCGGTGGCCGCGAAACGTCTGAACCCCAGTTTGCCGACATGCATCGCGAGCAGGTTCGCGAACAGGTCCTGCCTTGCGCCGAGCGCCGACAGCGCGCGTTTGCGCAGCCAGGCCCAGCGGTCCATCGTCAGCATCATGTCGGCCATGAAAACGGGCCTGCGGGCGATACGGCGATGCGCGAATTCGTAGCGAGCCAAATCGCCTTCGGCCAAGGCATCGGCCAATACCGACGATTGCTGAAAAGCGAGACAGAGTCCTTCGCCGGTGATCGCATCGACTGTTCCCGATGCATCTCCGGCCAGCGCGATCCGGCCCCGCGTCACGCGCTCGAGGCGACATGTCGCCGAAAGCGCGCCGCGTTCCGGCGTAACAATTTCCTGCCCGGCGAGTCGCGCGGCGAGCTCCGGAAACTGCGGCAGCGCGTGTTCGATGCGCAGTTGCGGGTCGCGCGACATCAGCACCAGGCAGATGTCCTGCGGCGAAATGGGGGTCACATAGAACTGACAGCCGCTGCCCCAATGAATTTCCATCGATTCCGACCATGGCGCAACACGGTAATGCCGCCGAAAACCGAACCTGCGGGTTTCGCGCCGAACCGATTCGAGACCTGCCCACCGGCGGACGCTCGACTGACTCCCGTCGGCGCCCACGATCCACCGCGCGCGAAGGCGTTTCGTACCCATCCGGACGACACCTGCTGCAGTAATCCCAGTCACCGGAGCACCCCACGACATATCGACGCCTGCGTCCGATGCGTGTTGCACCATCATCGGATGCAGCACCGTACGGCGCACGCCCAAACCCGCGTCTTCAGGGAATCGCGCTGTGACGGTTTGCGATTTCCCAACAAATCGAATGCCGCAAAAGGGGTATCCGCATTCCTCAGGAATTCTGATTCCGAGCCGGGCCGCGGCGACGAGCGAATCGGGCATCAGCCCTTCTCCGCAGGCTTTGTCGATCGGCGGCCGCGCGGCGTCGGCCACCAAAACCCTGAGACCTTTTCGACACGCGGCGATACCGGCGGCTAGCCCGGCCGGACCTCCGCCAAGGACAAATACATCAAAATCGAACATGAGCGAGAAAGTGTAATGCGTTTACCAGCGCAGGAGAATCAACTCCGAACAAAAGCCCGGCCCCATGGCGCCGAGCACGCTCCACGTGCCTGGTACCGGCGCGCGCCGGGTCATAATTTCTTCCAGTACTACTAACACCGAAGCGGACGAGAGGTTGCCGACTTTTCTCAGGCATTCCCATGAGGCCGCCAGCGCACCATGCTTCAAACCCAGCGCGTCCTGCGTCGCCTCGAGGATTTTCGGCCCCCCGGTGTGCATAATCCAGTTTCCGACGTCGCTGCGGGTCAGGCGGTGTTCGGCGAGCAGCGAGTCGACGTCGCGGCCCAGGTTTTCGCGAATCACCTCCGGTACGCGCGGGGAAAGAACAATACGAAATCCCTTTTCGGAAATATCCCAGCCCATTACGTCTTCGGTGCCGGGATAGAAAGTGGACTTGGTGGCCACGATCCGTGGACCGGGCGCATCGACATCGCTGCCGGCTACTAGCACGGAAGCGGCACCGTCGCCGAACAGACCCGACGAGATCAAATTTGCGACCGAGAAATCGTCGCGCTGCAAAGTCAGCGTGCAGGTTTCGACGCTGACGAGAGCGGCGACCTGGTCAGGATAAGCGCGAACGTAATCGGCGGCTCTCGCAATTCCCGCGGCACCGCCAACACATCCGAGACCGAACACCGGCAAACGCCGGATGTGGGGCGACAGTTCCATGCGGTTGATCAGCCGCGCATCGATTGACGGGCTGGAAACGCCCGTGATCGACATGAACATCAATGCGCTGATCTGTTTCCGGTCGAGTCCCGCGCGCGAGAGCGCCCGGCACAATGCCTGGCTCCCCAATTCCTCCGCCGCGTTGAACCATGCGCGGTTTGCATCGCCCCAAGTATTCAAGTTGTAGTATTCGAGCATCGGCAGCGCGAGGTGCCGGCCGTCTACACCGGTGCGAGAGTGCAGACGCGTAAGCATCTGCGGATTCTCGAGTCTGCCATCCCAGTACTGCGCAAGCGCGGCACGCAGCACATCCTGGGAATAGTAGTGCCTCGGAAACGCGCTCGCCGCACTGATGATCTTCATGAGTGGCTCCTAGTCGAGCTTTTCAAGTTCTTCGCGGTACAGCCGGTTTTTCGGGTACGTCAAAGACAACCAGGACAAGGTTCGCCTGGCGGTGCCCGAATCCTTGTCGCGTAGAGCGGCGACGGCGAGCAGCAGCCGCGCGTACGGTTTGAGGAAGCGGCCCTTCTCCGCGGTAATTCGCAGGCGGGCGATGCCGGTTTCCTTGTCCGTTTGCGCGCCGCCGATTCGCAGAAACCAGCGGACGGGCGCGGGCTTCAGACTGAGCAGATAGTTTTCGACGCCCTGCGCGAGATAAGCATCGTAACAAGTCGGGTGTTTCGCGAGTAGCCGTGCGGCCACTTCGCGGCTCGCTTTCACTTCCGACAATGCCGCCAGATTTCGCTTTTCGATCAGAGCCAGGTAGTCGGCATGAAGGCCGATGCGCAACACGGTCGCGAGCAGCGCATTCTCATCGTCGGGCGAACGCTGAAGGACCGCCGTTGCGAGTCTCTCGGTGCGGCTCAACGCAGCCTCGAACTGCCGCTTCACAGACGGGTCCGGGCTCAGGCTGTGGTGGCGTGTAAGGAAATTATCATCGTCCGTGAAGAATTCCGATTGCAGGATCCGAAGGCGGTCAAACTCCGAGAACAGAAAGGCAGCCGCGTCGGACACAGGGCCCATCGGATCATCGGGATGAGCCTTTTCCCAGTTCCGGAACACCCGGTGCGCCGCACCGAAGTCCAGGTTGTACATGTCCCCGAATCCTTCGTCGAGTGAGCGCACTTGGGCCAAAACCGACGGGACCGTCGCGACGGCCAGCAGCATTGCCAAACCTACAATCATTTGCAAGTCAGATATTAACAGCCCGCCGCGCCAGTGACAAAGCTTCGGTCCAAAATGTGCCGGACGAATGCATCAGGCTGACCACGCTATCGATCGCTTCGACAAACCGGTCCAGTTCAGGTTCCGTCACTACGAGCGGAGGCGCCACCTTCAGCACCATGAAGTTGTTTCCACAGATCTGGGTGAGGATGTTCCAGTCGCGGAAAAGCCGCATTACCAGCACCTGTCCGAACATCCCGGCGTGAATATGCCGGAATGCCTCGAAAGGCACTCTCAACCGCATTTCACGCGGAGGCTGGAATTCGATTCCCGAAAGCAGACCGGCGCCCCGAATGTCCTTCACCATGCTGAACCGCGCGAGGCGCTGGCACAGTTTGTGCCGCAGATACTCGCCCATCGCCATGGCCCGGGCGCCTAGGTTTTCAGATTCCAGGACATCGAGCGTAGCGAGTCCCGCGCGCATGGCCAGCGCATTCTCGCTGAACGTCGACGTATGGACAATCGAACGTTTCAGTGAGTCGTACACCGAATCGTAAATCTTGTCGCTCATCAGTACGGCGCTCACCGGAATGAGACCGCCACTGAGAGCCTTCGCCAGGATCACAATGTCGGCCTTGACGTCGAACTGATGAGCCGCCAGGAAAGTGCCTGTACGGTACATCCCGGTTTGCACTTCATCGAGCACGAGCAGCGAGCCGTAACGGCGGCACAGATCGGCGGCCTCACTGAGATATGCGGATTCGGGGAGCTTTATTCCCGCTTCCGACTGAACAGGCTCGACGAAATACGCTGCGTATTTCCGCGTCGCGAGGCGCTCCTTCAGCGCGGCACGATCGTTGAAGGGAACGCTATCGGTTTCAGGCAGCATCGGCCCGAACTTGTCACGCCAGAAGTTATCGCCCATCAGGGATAGGGCGCCGCAGGTGAGCCCGTGGAACGCCCCGTCCGCGTAGAGCAGACCGTTCCTGCCGGTGCGCTTTCGGGCGAACTTGATGGCGGATTCCACGCCCTCGCTCCCGGAGCTTGCGAAAAACACCTTGTCCAGACCGCCGCCGGCCAGCGTGCACAGACGGCGCGCAAGCACACCCGCCAGGCCGGGAACGTGGCTCTGGAGCATCGCGGGCCCCTGGCGGTCGAGTTCGTCTTTCAGCGCTGCGATTATCGCCGGGTGATTGTGCCCTGTATTGTGAACGCAGTAACCCGACAGGAAATCGAGAATGCACCTTCCGTCGGAGGTCAGTAATTCTGTCCCGGAACATTTTTCATACCGGGCGTTCATGTCCAAGATGTTGAGAAGCCGAACCCATTGGGGGTTCACGAAATCGGAGTAAGCGGAAACAGCGCCAGCGGTTTCCGGGGCAAGGGTCGCCATACGCAGGTACTCACATTGACGGCTCCCGAGAACGATTCAGGTACAACAGGGTTTCGAAAGGTATGTAACTCGAAGTCCCCGCAACTAACAACTGGGGTTAGTGTTAGTTGTTGCGACGCGAATCCGTGCGCTGAGACAAGCGGCGCACGGGATCGAGTTCCTCCGGGCGCGTGCGGTAGCGTTCAGGCGGGTTGTCGCTCGACGAACGATGCTGGACAAACTCCCGGCAGCGGCGGATCGCATGGTCGTCTTTCCGCCCTTCCTCGAGAATGATGTCAATCCAGCGCTCTTCGTCCGGGGACACGTGACAGAATCCTGTGCTCAATGACTCCTGTTTTAGATGAGCACTTTTATTAAAAGACGCGCGAACTCTCTTGCGGTTAGCTCAAACTTAATTACGGGACTGCGCGGAAATTTCTTCTCGTCGCGACCCGGGATTTACCCTCATATCCGTTAACGGCGTGCTCAGCGCGGCTGGTCAGAGAATTGCACTCCTTACAGCGGAGACACGCAGATATGCCAGCTGAAACAACACAACATACATCGCAAGTGACGACGGACCACGAGAAGATCCGGAAATGGGCCGAAGAACGTAACGCAAAGCCTTCGTGCGTTCGAGGCACTGGTGGAAAAGGTGACATTGGGATGCTCCGGCTGGACTTTCCCGGCTATTCGGGTGAGAACAGCCTCGAACACATCAGTTGGAAAGAGTGGTTCGAGAAGTTCGACGAACAGAAGTTAGCGTTGCTGTACCAGGAGGAAACCGCGGGCGGTCAGAAGAGTAACTTCAACAAGATCGTCAGCCGTGAGACGGCGGAAGCGGTAGAACAGGGCGAGCATCCTCATAGCGGAAAGAAACGGTGACCGTAGGATCGGGCGCGGTGACAGCCGCGCCCGACCGCAGTTTCGCTAGGTGTGCACAGGAAGGCCGATTTCCGTAAGGAACTCTCGAATTGCAGCGTGTATCTTCTGCATCTCTTCTGCAGTGAATCCCCCATGCTTCCCGCCCGGTACCGTGAAAAGCCGGTGCTTCACGCCGACCTCCTCCAATGCCTGCTGAAGACGGGTGGCGTGAGAGTACGGAACAGTTGGGTCGGCGTCACCGTGGATGGTCAGTATCGGAGGAAGTCCCGCGCGAACGTATGTCAACGGCGACACCCTTTTCGCGATCGCCTCGCGGTCCGGCATACTGCTTAACCAAGCCACCGCGTATGTCTTCCGGTTGGCTCCGTCGAGCAGATCATTCACGTCCGTGATGCCGTACCAATTCACAATCGCGGCGACTTTGGGGAGAGGAACACCCGGACACTCGCGATCGAGGCCGGCGCTTTCGGGGATCATTCCGGTCGTGAGCGCCAGGTGCCCGCCCGCGGAGCCGCCGCTGACCACGATGCGATTGGTATCGAAGCCGTGCTGCTTCGCATTCGCCGCTACCCATCGGAGTGCGCACAAACAATCCTCAACTGCGGCCGGGGCAAGCGAAATGCGAGCTAATCGATACTCGACGTTCACGACGTTCCAGCCCATCTCCATCCAGGGGAGCAGCGCGAGCACAGACGATTCCTTGGTGCCGCCCACCCATCCTCCGCCATGGATATAAACGAGAGTCGGCCGGAGTGTCTCGGTGTCTTTGCGCGAATAGACGTCTAGCTTGGCCTCGTAGCCGTTGGCCACAAGGTAGGTGATGTTGGGGACAACACGATAGTCACTGCCTGCTTGTACGGACCACGAGGCCGGGCCAGTCAGTTGGCCGTAGCAGAGCGCAGCGCCCGCAACCAGGATCGGGAGAGCAAGAAGAGGGTTTCTCATCAACCAGTGATTATGTCGAACCCTCGCGCGTTCCGCATTAGTGTTCCGAGTCGTCGAGCGGCAACCGCAGCAGAAAACGCGCTCCGCTCTTCACTTTTTCGTCGGCCCAAAGCTCTCCGCGATGCTCGAGCACGGTTTCTCGCGCTAAGGCAAGGCCCAGGCCGATACCGTTCTTCTTGCCGGCGGTGACGAAGGGCTGAAACAACTGTTCGCGAATCGATTCCGGGATACCCGGTCCCGTATCCTCCACTGTGACGAGGACGCATTTGCCGTTCTGGTTCGCCGAGACGCGCAGAGAACCGCCGGCGGGCATGGCCTCGATCGCGTTGCCCAGCAGGTTCTGGAACACGCGTTCCATGGGCGAGCGGTCAAGCGGCAGCTCGATGGATTCCGAAACCACGATCTGTGTTTCGATGTTCTGCCGCGCAGCAGAAGCCGCGACTGCCTCATAACCGGCTTCGACCACTTCGCGCAGCCGGCACAATTCGCGCGGATGCGAGCGCCCGCGGCGCACGTCCGAGAGTTCCTGCAGCAATTCCTGCACACGGCGGGAGGACCGGTAGATATTTACTGCGACGCGCTTTACCTGGTTGGGCAACAGATCGCCGTCCACCAACAGTTCCGCGCCGCCGTAAATGGAGGCGAGTGGATTGCGAAGATCGTGAACGATGGAGGTGGACATTCGCGCGATGGTGGCGATCCGTTCCCGGCGAATCAATTCTTCGCGCGCATTTCGTATGGATGCGCACATCGAGTTAAAGGTGTAGGCCAGACGGCCGATCTCGTCGTTGCTCTCCACTGTCACTGCGGCATCGTAATTTCCGCGCCCGATTTCCGCAGCGGCGGCGTCCAGCGCTTTCACCGGCCGGAGCAGCCGGCGCGCCAGCGCATACGTGAGGGCGAGGCCGGCGAGTACAGCGATACCCCAGAGGCCGACGATGCGAGTGCGTAACGCCGCGATGCGGCTGCGTGCGGCACCGAACGATCGCAGAATGCGCAGCTCGCCGATTTCGTTTCCACCAACATCGCGAAGCGGCATGGTAAACCGGGCATAGTCCGAGCTGCTTTGAAGTTCGGAAGGAAGCGTGGCGGCGGCCACGCGCCCATTGGACAACACAACGAATTCGCTGCCCCCGGTGGCACCCTTCAATTCCTGCGCCATCTCGTTATCCACTGCGATGCCTGCCACCAAGACGTTCAAAAGCGCACTGCCTTGAGCCGATGCGACGTAGATGGGCGTGATGACAATCTGAAACAAGTGTCCGTTCTGGGATACAAAGCCCGTTGTTTGATTCGGAAACCTGCGCGCAGCCAACATCACCGCCGGGAACTGCCCGCGATAGGTGCCGGGCGGATGGCCTAACGCCGCAAGAAGACCGCCATGGGGATCGGTAACCAGAAAAATAGCGCCAGGCCGGGCGATCTTGTCCCATACTTCACGCGCGGTGTCGCGAATGGTGGCCTCGTCGCCGGTGCTGAAAGCGGCGCGCACATCGGGCATGCGGCTCAGCACCAGGCTCACCGACATCAGTTGTTCGGCGCGGGCCTTCCACAACGATTCGGTTGCCTGGAAGCTCGCGCGGACTTCATCCTCCACCATCGCCGACGCGCTTCGAACGAACTGGTCCTGAACGATCCACCCGATAACCGCGAACAACAGCGTTATGGCCAGCGATGTGGACAGAAGGATCTTCCACAGGAGAGACATGTTCGCCAGCCTGCGCCTCACGGCCGCACCGCCGGATAGACTCCGCCTGCGTCGGGTGCGGGCGGATACTCGTGCCCGTACTTGTTCTTGTGCGGAATGGCGAGATAGCCGCTTTCCGAAATCGACAACGGATCGAGGGCGACGTCCTTTTCGCCCACCGCGACCCGCTGTACCAGCGCTTTGAGGGTCGCGGGAGTGGCGCGTTCATGAAACACCCGGAGTACATAGTCGCCCGCGGGCACCCCGCGCATCGCGAACCTGCCGTCCGCGGCCGTGACATCGAACCAGGGCGTATTCAGCACCGCGATGATGGCGCTCATGGTCGCGTGAATGTTGCAGAATACGCGCACGATGCCGGGCCGTTCGAAACGGACGCTGCGAGTAGAACCCGGCGGGTAGAGGCCGACGTCGAAAACCTTGCCATCGTACGTCGAAAATGCGTTGTGGAAGATGGGATCGAAGTTGGGGAAATCGACCGTGCTGCCCGTGGGCACAGCCAGGACGTGCGGCGTGAAGGTCTTTTTCTTCTGCACCATGGTGGCGCGGCGAGGCTCCGGCCGAACGCGGGCTCCGGGGTTGGCGGGTTCGAGCCAAACCACCACTCCCGAATAGTCCTTCTTCTTGCTGACCGCAGGTTCGCGGGAGTCCAGCAGTTGGACAGTTCCGGACACGGTGGCCGCGCAAAGGCTCGCGGCTGCCGCCAGCAGGCTAAAACAAATACGCCAAGGCAAGGTCATAGTGAGGATTCAACCGTGTGCCGAAGCCCAGGTACGTGGTACGCACCTGCGACACCTCAAAGCTGGCGAGGACATTCGAACCGAGGCGGTACATGATGTTGCCCGCATAGATCTGGTTCTTGGCAATAGCGCCCGTGAGCAAATCCGAATCGCGGTCGTCTTCCTGGCCTCCGTAAAGATGCAGCGTCAATCGAGGAGTGGCACGGAACGCGAGTTGCGCCCATCCGCCCTGCGAGTTCACCGCATGCGCATAGCTCTCCTGCCCGAAAACGACGCCCTGGCGCAAGCCGCCGATGACGCCGACATTCTCGCCTTGGAAGAACTGCCCGGTGAAATCGAGGCGAGGAATCGGGCGCAATAACCAGTCGATGGAATAGATGCGCGAGGGTATGCTTTGCCCGGCGACATGCGTCTGGCTAACGTGGAAACTAGGGGCGATTTCAAACCTGCTGTTCGCGCCTTCACCCCACCACTCGAAACGTCCCTCCATGCCCGGGCGCGCCCTGGCGAGCGAAGCAGTGTACTCGGACGGCACTCCAGCACCCGATTCACTGGTCTGAAAAAGACCGAACTGTGCGCGAAGTCCGCTGCGTTCACCGAATGAGAAACGCTGCTCCAAGCGAGCCTGCGGTTCCCACAGCCACAAGTTCCCTGCGCCCGTCAGCGGCGAGACTCCCACTTGAGCGAGCGAGTCCGGTTCGCGGGGCGCCATGATCGGCTTGTCCTGACCAGCGGATAGAGTAGTGTTCTTCCAGGCCAGATCCACCGTAGCGATACGCAACCGCGCCAGTTGGTTCAACGCAGTTCCCGTTCCAGCGAACAGATCGACGAAGATCGAGCCGCCGACCCGCCCCCCGCCGGCGATCTCGGGACCACGGAACCGCAGACCGAGAACCGTCTGCCGCAGAGTGGCACCGCCCATAGGGCTGGCTGGCGTGAGCGATGCGGCCGTGGGGTTCATCTGGTCGCCGCCCGAGCGGCCGTTCAGAAAGGCATTAAACAATACGGTGCCGGTGAGTGTCACGGGCAAACGTTGTTCGGCGCCCACTTTTGACTGCTCCTGTTCGGCTGTTCTCTGCTCCTCCACGGCGACGCGATCCTCGAGGCGTTGCTGAGCGTCGGAGGTGGGGGGCGCGGCGGATTCGGCCGCAGCGGCTTTCTGTTCCAGTTGCTCGCGCAATGCGTGTATCTCCTGCATGAGAGCGCGGTTCTGTTGTTCGAGGCGATCGAGGCGTTGCAGGATCTCGCGCATGTCCGGGCGCTCCTGCGCGGTCGCGGGGAGGACGACGAATAGAAACAGGAACACGGGTAGCCGGGTTGCGTTAACCGGCAGGCAAGCTTCGAACGCGGCGATAGTGGGCCTACTTCGCATCGATGAGAGACTCCAATTTCTGGCGCACAGCCAGGGGCGAGTACGGTTTACCGAAGAACACGCTGGCACCCGCGGCCTGAGCCTGTTCCTCCACGTCGGATTCGGAATCGCCGCTGATGACCACAATTGGCAGTTGGGCGTACCGCGGATCCCGCCGCACGCGCGAAATCATTTCCAGGCCGCTGATGCCCGGCAGGTGGATATCAGTAACGATGGCCGTGAAGTCCGATTCTCTCAGGGCGGCGAGGGCCTCCTCGGCCGAAGCGGCAACGCGCACTTCCGCCCCCGCAATGGACCCGAGTGCGATCTCGAGGGTTGCGGCGCAATCCTCGGAATCCTCGACAACCAAGAGCAACTTCCGATCGCTCATTACGGAATGAACCTGTAGCCGACACCGTGAAGCGTTACGAAGTGGCGCGGAGTGTCGGCCTGCTCCTCGAGTTTCTGACGGATGCGTACGACGTGCGCATCCACGGTCCGCGTATTCGGGAACGAATCGTAGCCCCAGACGGAATTCAACAGAACGTCGCGGCTGAGTGGCTTGCCGGGATTTTGCAGGAAGAACGCCAGCAGGTTGAACTCGGCGCGGGTCATCTTCACTTCACTGCCGCGCTTGCGGACAATCCGGCGCTCGAGATCCACTTCGACGTCCGAAAAGGAGATGACCTGGTGAGCATCGGGCGTGGAGCGCCTTAGTACGGCGCGAATGCGGGCGAGAAGTTCACGAGTGCCGAACGGCTTCACGACATAATCGTCGGCGCCGATCTCGAGCAACAGCACTTTATCAACCTCGTCGCCGACTGCGCTCAAAACGATGATCGGCGTGTGCATGCCGGCGGCCCGCACCCGTTTACACACTTCCACGCCGCTCATTCCCGGCATTCGAAGATCGACCAGAATGAGCGCGGGATTGGTTGCGAACGCCTCTTGAAGGCCGGTATTGCCGTCCGCTGCCAGAATCGGACGGAAGCCTTCCTTTTCGAGCATGAGCCCGATCATGTCCCGCAGGCTTTCGTCATCGTCGATCACCAGGATCAGTTGCATTTGAGTTTTCCCTGATTCTAAACCGGCCGCACCAGCCCGGCGCGGTTTTTCACATTTTGTTTACAACACAAGCCAGATCAGCGATTTACACTGTTTTTACGCCAGTGCTGCAATTGCTGATTTTACTTGTCTCAACATCGAGACATGCGGAATGCTTTTCTGTTGATTGCTGCGGTGGGCGCAATGTTGATCATGATCACTCTGGGGCACCGGCCTCGAACCAATCCGCCGGTTGTGAAGGAACATTCCATCGAATCGGCGATGAAGGTGCCGGAACGTGTTCACCAGATTTTGTCGAAAGCCTGCTATGACTGCCATTCAAATGAAACACGATGGCCATGGTATTCGGCCGTCCCTCCGGTCTCCGGACTTGTGGAGTCGGATGTCGCGCACGGCCGGGCGGCGATGAACTTCTCGGAGTGGACCGAGGGGTCCGGCTCCACTCCGGGCCTCGCCGCCGGAACGCTCGCCGCAGCCTGCGTGGCTGTTGAACACGGCCTGATGCCAAAATCACCGTATCCCTATCTTCACCCCGAGGCGCGGCTGAGTACAGCGGATATCGATTATTTCTGCACCTGGACGCGGGATGCGGGTGCGAAATTGCGCGCGGCCGCACGGCACGCCGCAGGGAACTGAGAATCAATTCACAATGTTTTTACTACGGTGCAACAACTGTGACGGCGCATCCGGTTGAAACTCGATGGTGGGACGCAGGTACGCCAGGCAGCAGCCTGCTCTTAGTCCGACACTTATTGCAGCCAATCCGTGTTCCTATCGCTAAGGCAGGGGCTCGGAAACAAATCCACGTGTTCCTCCGGAGTGATCCCTGGAAGTCGAGGTCCACGGGCAGATCGACGGAGGGGATCCGATGGCCGGCCTCTATGCCTCCTTGTGGAGGCCGGCTCTTTTTCTTGGTATCACTGACACTACATGCAACTGTCGCGCCTGATGTATCTGACTCTGTTAGCCTCCGCCGCTTTCGGCGCAACCGGAGGTTATGTCGGCAGCAACGCGTGCAAAGTTTGCCACGCGGACGTATGGACGCCGTTCTATAAGAACCCGCATTTCAAGACGGTCGGATCGCCTGGTGAGATGGCGGACGATGCGGGCTGCGAATCCTGCCACGGACCCGGGAAGGCACACCTGGAGGCGCAGGGCGGGAAGGCGACGATCATCGCATTTTCGCAACTGCCGGCTGCGCGAATTCTCGATTCGTGTTTGCGCTGTCACGGACAGACCATCCAGCGGGCGAACATCAGGCGCTCGGAGCATACGCTCGCGGGGATGGCTTGCACCAGCTGCCATTCGATTCACAAATCACGCACGCCTCGAGCGCTGCTCGCAAAGAAGCAGTCGGATCTGTGTTACCAATGTCACGCCGATGTACGCGCGCAGTTCTCAATGCCCTTCAAGCACCGCGTGAACGAAGGATTCATGACCTGCAGCGATTGCCACAACCCACACGGGGCGTTCGCTCCGACGTGGCGAATGGCGGCCCGTCCGCGAATGGTGGGACAAGCGCTCGCCAACGAAGAACCGTGCCTGAAGTGTCATCAGGAGAAAGCTGGGCCGTTCCTGTTCGAACATCCTCCGGTACGGGTGGACGGTTGCGAAACTTGTCACGCGCCGCACGGTTCGCCGAACTCGCGACTGCTGAAACGTCCAGTGGTGTTCACGCTCTGCCTGGAGTGCCACAACGGCGCGGACTCGTTCGGAACGCGCAACAACGGCGTGCCGATACAGACGCCGTCGCATAACATGGCCGATCCTCGATTTCGCAACTGCACGGCCTGTCACGTTCGGATTCACGGTTCGAATGCCGACGAGAGATTCTTCCGCTGAGGTTCTCCATGCGACAACTTTTCTTGTTCCTCTCCATCTTCGCCATAGCCTCCGGACAAGAACCCGTTGCGCCGACACCCGAACTCGCCGGCTCGGTGCGCGGCCAGAATGTCAGCGGGTACAACATCGTCAATTCGTTCGAGGCCGGGTATCGATTTTCGGAGGTCGGCGGGAATTCGCCGATGTACCGGAGTGTCGTCAATTACGGGAACGGCATTCGCCTGCTGAACAGTTATTTTTCGATGAACTCGCGAGATGCGGCGGCGGGCTTTCTGGATGAAATCGTCGTTACGACGCAGAGGCTGGGAAACGATCCGTACGAATCCGCTACGCTTCGCCTGAAGAAGCGGAAGTTATTCCGCTACGACCTGCTGTGGAGGTTGAACGACTATTTCAATCCGGGACTGGTGACGGACGGAGGCGGCGGCCAGCACTTGCTCGACACGCGCTATCGCATGCAGGACCACGATGTAACGTTGTTTCCGGAGTCGAATCTCAAATTCTTCTTCGGCTACACCGGCACCATTCAAACGGGGCCGGCATTCTCGTCGATTCAGCTGTTCGACAACCGCGGGGCGATTTTTCCGCTGTTTACGGACGTACACCGCACGCGGAACGAATACCGTTTGGGCAACGAATTCCGGCTGTTTGGGTTCCGTGTGAACTGGATGCACGGGTGGGACAACTTCAAGGAAGACGTAAATACGACGCTGGCACCGGCGGGTTCCGACCTGACCGGATTCACGCGCTCCGACCCCTATCACGGCAACAGTCCCTACTGGCGGGTGGCGCTGTTTAACGATCACAAACTGGTGAATGTCACGGGCCGGTTCACATACACTTCCGGCCAGCGCGGCTTCGTCGTCGACGAGCAGGCGGCGGGACTCGGCACGTTCGGGCGCACGCAGAACCGGCAGGTGGTAACGTTCGGCAATGCTCAGCGGCCCGTCGCGACCGGCAACTTGACCCTTTCGGTATTCCCGACGCAGAAACTTACAATCGCCAACAGCACGTCGTTATACAACCTGCGAACCAGCGGTGATGCCTATTATGCGCAGTACGATCAGGCAACGCTGTCGTTCGATGTACTGAATTATCGCTATCTGGGCGTGCGCACGTTCGCGAACGACACACAGGTGAATTATCAATTCTCACCGGTGTTCGGAACTTTCGCCGGCTATGAGTACTCCGACCGGCGGATCGGGTTCATTGAGCAGAGCGTCGCGGGTGCTGACGTGACTCGATCTCCGTACGAGCAGACGAATCTCTTGCACACGGGACGCGTCGGGTTCCGAATCCGCCCGGTGAAGCCGCTGAGCATCCTGATTTCGGGTGAAATCGGCCGCAACAATCACCCCTTCACCCCCATAGCGGACCGCGATTATCACGCTCTCAATGCGCGCGTGCAATACCGGGCGAAATCGCTCGTGCTGTCGGCGGGAGCTGAAAGCGACTATCGCTTCAATTCCGTCACACTCTCTTCATTCAGCTCGCAGTCACGGAAGTATTTCGCCAGTGGGTCGTGGAATCCGAGGGGCTGGCTCGGGTTCGACGGATCGTTCACGCGGGCTCACTTATACACGATCGGGGGCATCGTTTACTTTTCAAACTTCGATCTCGTAAGTGATACCTCCATCTATGTAAGTAACTTGAACACGGTAACGGCCGGTGCGCACTTCCTGATTCACGGAAGAGCGGATCTCTACCTGGCTTATACGCGCGTGCAGGATCTGGCTGACAATCTTCCGACTCCGCAGACGTTCCCGATGTTGTACGAGTCGCCGTTCGCTCGCCTTTCGATTCGCATCAACGAGAGGCTTAGATGGAATGCCGGCTACCAGTATTACGGTTATCGCGAGAACTTCTTCAGGAGTCAGGATTTTCGCGCGAATACCGGATACACGAGCATTTCCTGGTCATTCTGACCGGCGCGATATTATTTTTTTGTAATGTCAAGATGAGCCGGCGACGCGTTTTCTGCCTTGTTTCCAGTAACTACCGGCGCCGTAAGCGCGTCTTGCGGTAGGGAGCGGAAGCTCAATCGTAGTCAAACTCGGAACGTGCGACGGCTATGATTGAAAAATTACGACTATGACCCGAATTCTCAAATTCGCACTGCCCTCCGTAGTTCTGGCCGGAGGGTTCCTTATCACCCAGGTTCAGTCCTTCGCGACTCCGGCCTATGCCAAAAAAGAGAAGACCGGATGCACCACCTGTCACGTTGCTGCGGGTAAGAAGGATTTGAACGACGTCGGTAAGTGTTATAAGTCACACGACCACGCAGACCTGAAGAGCTGCGACACAAAGAAGTAACCGGCGGGGGAGGGGCGCGGCGAGTGCCGCGCCGAGGCCCGCTCCGATTTGGTACAAAGTCGGAATGCGCGCTCTCTTCATCGGCGGAACGGGAATCATCAGCACTGCCTGCACGCGGCTCGCGGTACAACGGGGGATCGATCTCACGATCCTGACGCGAGGCCGGCGCACTCTTGAATTGCCGGCGCCGGTCAAGGTGCTGACGGCCGATATCGGCGATGCGGCATCGATCCGCAGCACGATTGGCGGAGAGTCGTACGACGCGGTTGTCGATTGGATCGCGTATACGCCCAGCGATGTCGAGCGGGACATCGATCTGTTTGGCGGGCGAACGCGACAGTTTATCTTCATCAGTTCTGCCAGCGCCTATCAGAAACCGGCGTCACACTACCTGATCACGGAATCGACGCCGCTCACAAATCCGTTCTGGGACTACTCTCGAAACAAGATCGCATGTGAAGAGCGACTGCTGCGGGCTTACCGCGAGGATGGATTTCCGGTGACCATCGTTCGGCCATCCCTCACTTATGGAGAAACGCAGATTGCGTTGGCCGTGAACAGCTGGGCCAAGTCGTACACGGTAGTTGACCGGATGCGCCGCGGCAAGAACGTAATCGTCCCGGGCGATGGGTCGTCGCTGTGGGTGATCACGCACAACACGGACTTCGCAAAGGGCCTGGTGGGGCTGATCGGCCACGAACAGTCGATAGGACAGGCGTTTCACATTACCTCGGACGAGGTGATGTGCTGGGATCAGTTCTACCGCATCACGGCCGAGGCTGCGGGAGCCGATGCAAAACTGGTGCACATCGCATCGGATTTCATTGCCGCGTGCCTGCCGGACAAACTCGGCGGACTCATAGGCGATAAGGCAGTAAGTGTCGTTTTCGATAACAGCAAGATCAAGCGCTTCGTTCCGAGTTACTGCGCCACCGTGCGTTTCGGAGAGGGTATACGCCGGACATTGGCCTGGTTCGACGCCGATCCCGCTCGCCGCCAAGTGGATGCGGACGCCGATGCCGCTTATGACCGTCTCATCGAAGCGTATGAATCGGGCCTCAGCCAGGCTGTTCGCGCGTTCGCCGAGTGACGCATCCAAGGCAGCCGGTCTATTTTCGAATACGGTATTCCCGCTTCACATCGGCCTGAATTTCCGCATCCGTGAACAGCACCGGTCTCCACTGCTTTTTCGAGAATAGCTCCGTCTGATCCGTGAACATCGGCGATTCGGGATCGCCGGACTCGGAATAGGTCAGCACGGCCTTCGCATGGGGCCCGGCGTCGGTGTACTCCAATGCGAGGATGAAACTGGACCCGTGAACGGCGGGATATCCGCTCTCCGTGAGGAATCGACTGCCCGGCACCGGCTTCGGATTGTTCATGGGCTCGAGCGTCGTCGTATTCCGCGCGTTGTGCTGCATGTTCATGATGCCTTCGTAAGTGCCATCGCCTCCGTGGATGGGGATGCGGCGGCCGGCCTTGTCCGCATATTGCAGCTCGCCGAGGGGGACATCCAGCGCGATATGACGGGAACGAAGCAATTGCACCGCCTTCGCCAGATTCTCGAGTGCGAGGTCGCCCGCAGCAAGTCCTCGCGGCGTGTTGACGGGATCGTTCGCGGCGAAATCGATGGCGAACAACCGGCCGGCGCGAATGGTGTCTTCCGGCGCGTAGTTCCCGATAAACTCGCGGAACAGCACTGCGCCGCGGCTATCGACGTTGTACCGATCGTCCCACTTGGATAGCACATCGCAGGCCTCGGTCAGATCTACCGCTCCACCATTCACCTGGATGCGCGGCTTCTGCCGGCACCGTGCGATGAGTTCGTCTTTGATGAGTTCCGCGGTAAGGCCGCGATCGTCCTGCACCGCGCTCGCCATCTCATCGAGCGTGAACTTTCCGTCTTCGCCCGCCGGCTTACCGGGCGCACGGTTGGACAGGGTCAGATCGTTGTTACGGGTGCGCAACGAACGCGGGGTCCGCTGCTCCCCGTGCAGTGGAGAGTACGGGCCTTCGAGCAAGGCGTGCGAGTTGGCCAGCCAGAAGCTGTCGTTCGCGTTGAAGACGTAGTCGGTTCGCTCAATCTGCGGCATGTGGTCGAACGCGACGACCCCTTTGCCACGGGCGCCGTTGTCGTCTTGCCATTCGAAGCGCGAATCGCTCCCGTCGAGCAGCACGTTTCCGCCCTGATGCCACAAACGCTTTGTGAGCGGATCGCTCTCACACCGTTTCATCCATTCGTCGATTCCGTACTGCGACAGTTTCGGCGTTGCGGCAAGGTCCGCATACCAGGCGCGACCCTCGGCACTGGTGGCGATGGTGTTGACCCACATCATGCTCTG
The DNA here is from genome assembly GCA_963720745.1 of uncultured Acidobacteriota bacterium. Classification (GTDB taxonomy): domain Bacteria; phylum Acidobacteriota; class Terriglobia; order Bryobacterales; family Bryobacteraceae; genus TMP-7. Next base: position 162,107 of record CAVRGO010000003.1, on the reverse strand, counting down.
ATAATCGGCTTGAGCTTTCTTGAACTCGTCGAGGCTGCGGGCACGCGCCATCGCCAGATACATCTGCGCGCGGCCGTGGTTGTCCTGGTTCGCATCACGCAGGGCGATCGCGTGGTCCGCCGTCCACCCGATTCCGGGAAGGTTCACAACCGGGCCGTAATGGCTAAACCAGACGGTTCGCTTCACGGTTTTCGATGAACCATCCGGCTGCCGCACCTCGACGGAGACCGAGCGCGGCGTCATCTCCTTCGTGCCCTCATCGTAGCGATACACGGTCGGCCTGCCCGGAATCAACTTCAGTTCGTACATGGTGACGCGCTTGCCCGCGGAAACGGTGTGCGTCCAACCGATGGCCCGGTTGAAACCAATCGCGACACCCTGCATACCGATCAGGCCGACGCCGTATATATCGAGCTTCCCCGGGATAGTCAGGTGCTTTTCCCAGAACCGGTTCGAGCCGACCCACGGATAGTGCGGATTGGCAATCAGCATTCCGCGCCCAGCCTCGGATTTGTCGCGCCCGAGGGCCCACCCATTGCTGGCATCGTCGAACTCGGGTAGCGGCGGGGCGTAGACTTTCGCAGTCGAGTTCGCGCCGGACGGAGGGACTGCCGCAGCCATCGCAGGCGCGTAAGCGTGCAGTGTCAGCGCCAGCATTCGCGCGTATCCAGCAATGTCGTTCGCGGTAATTGGAAATACCCAATCGGCATTGCGGCACCACTTCGCGGTCTTCGCTTTTCCACCTTGCTCGAGGTAGTAGTTGTATCCGGCTACGAAGCCGTCTTGCCACTCACGTAGTTCGACCGGCAACGCCGCAATCTCCTGGGCGGAGTCCTCCATGATGCGCAGCGCCTTAATTCCGGTATCGCTGAGCAGGTGGATGTTGCCGGGACCAGCGCCGAAGTATTTGGCGCGCTCGCCACGCACCCGGACTACCTGGTCGGCAATGGTACAGAGATGGTCCTCGGCCTGGGCAAATCCTTCCCCGAAACCGAGGCTGCCGAGGTTTTTCGCTTCGATATGGGGAATCCCATAACTTGTGCGCCGAATGCGGGCGTCGTAGGCTGCCTGCGGCCCCGCGACGCAGGCAAGAGTCAGCGCGAGTCCAATAAGGGATCGCCACGCGGGCTTGGAAGTCATGAAGGCTATTAGAGCAAATGGCCGGGCACAGGAGGGTGCCGCGCGAGTGGTACTCTAATTCGTACAATATTAGAGGAGGAACACATGCGAAAGTCCGGTACTTTGTTCGCCCTTCTTATCGTTTTATTTGCATGCCTGACGGCGTGCACGAGGAGCGCGTCGGAAACGGCTCGGATCGATCCCGCCAAACTGAAGCTGTTTGCCCCGATTGCGGACCAGGTTGCGCCGAAAGATGGAGCGTTGACCGAAGAAAAGATCGCGCTCGGGCGCATGCTTTATTACGACACTCGTCTTTCGAAAAATCAGAAGATCTCCTGCAACAGTTGTCACGATTTGGCCAAGTACGGCGTCGACAACCAGCCCACGTCGGAAGGCTTCAAAGGGCAGCACGGCGATCGCAATTCCCCGACGGTGTACAACGCAGCCGCGCATTTCGTACAGTTTTGGGATGGTCGTGCGAAGGACGTCGAGGAGCAGGCCAAGGGTCCGGTGATGAACCCGGTCGAAATGGCGATGGCGTCGGAAAAGGATGTTGTCGCGACGCTGAAATCGATGCCCGAGTATGTCGACGCTTTCAAAAAGGCATTCCCCGGCGAAAAAGATCCGGTCACCTACGACAACATGGGCAAGGCGATCGGAGGATTTGAACGGAAGTTGGCGACGCCCTCCCGCTGGGATAAATTCCTGAAGGGCGACGAAACAGCGCTCACGGCGGAAGAGAAGGCCGGATTCCACACGTTCACCGAAGCAGGGTGTTCCACTTGCCACGCAGGCGCGCTGCTCGGCGGCAACATGTTCCAGAAACTCGGGGCGGTGAAGGCATGGCCGGATGCCTCCGATGCGGGTCGCGCCAAGGTAACCAAGGCGGACGCAGATCAGATGATGTTCAAGGTCCCGTCGCTGCGCAATGTGGAGAAGACTGGGCCATACTTCCACAACGGCAAAACAACGACTCTCGACGAGGCGATCGCGAACATGGCGGATTATCAGCTCGGTAAATCGCTCTCGCTTTCAGAAGTAAAATCGATCGCCGCGTTCCTGAAATCGCTCACGGGCGAAATCCCGGCCGACTACATCAAGGCTCCGGAGTTGCCGAAGAGTACCGCGAAAACTCCGAAGCCAAGCGAGGCGGATTGACCGATGGGTTGGAAGCTGACGGTCCGAGCGGCTGGAGCGTTGCTCGTCCTGTTTCTGGCCGCACAGTTCGTTCAGCCGGAGCGGGCCAATCCCCGCTCCGACCCGGGCACATCGTTCACGGTTGTCGCGAAGCCGACCGCGCAAGTGGCGGGAATTGTGAATCGGTCCTGCCGCGATTGCCACAGTAATGAGACGGTGTGGCCGTGGTACAGCCACGTCTCGCCGGTGTCGTGGATGGTCGCGCGGGATGTGAAGGTAGGGCGGACGAAGCTGAACTTCTCGCAATGGAACATTTACGGGCCGGAGATGTCGCAAATCCGGTTGCGTGAAGCGTGCGAGATGGTGAAGGCGGGGCGCATGCCCTTACCGCATTACCTGCCGTTGCATCCGGAGGCCAAACTCAGCGCCGCCGATGTGAACGTCTTCTGCTCCGCATCGGAAGCGGCGAACCTTTAGCGGCTTTGGCGTTACGCCGGCCATCCGTTCAACGCCAGCATCTCGTTCCAGGTGACCGGCTTTCGCAGGTCCATCGCGAGGCGTCCGAGAATCGCCGTCAACGACGACTCGACGCCTCGCGCAATCACGTTTTCCACCTGGCCCGATTCGACGCGTTTCACAAAGGCGGTTACCGAATCGATGGAGATGTTTCGCGGCGAGCGCTCGCCTGCTGGTTCCGCCGCGGATGTTTGCCAGCGCCAGCCGTTCTCGGACGTTTCGATCCAACCTTCTGCGCCGAAGTACTCCTCTCGGACATCCCGATGAAAAGCGGGCGATAAAGTCATGCCGGAGAGGGCGCCCTGTACGCCGCCAGGATATTGATAGCTGACGTTTCCCCAATCGCGGATGTCGCCGGTCCGCCGGACTGTTCGTCCCCCTTCGCCCGAAGCCGCGTCCGGATGGGCGCCGACGAACCAGTTCATCGCGTCGATGAGATGGCAGTTGTTTTCGACGATGAGATCGCCCGAAAGGGCGCGCCAGTGGGACCAGTTTCTAATCTTGTCGGTGAGCGAGGCGGGTGCAGGCAACGCACGGGTGGCCCCGGCGGCACCCGACTTGATGAAGCGGATGTCTGCCATTCGCACGGGGCCGATTTTGCCCTCCTGCAATAGACGATAGGCTGTCGTGTACACCTGTGCATAACGACGTTGGAAGCCGAAGCACAGGTCGCGATCGTGAACCCCGGCGACCGCTTTTTCCATCCGGCGGCATCCTTCCACGTCGGGCGCAGCAGGCTTTTCCATGTAGACGTGCTTGCGCGCGGCGACAGCCTTCTCGAAATGTTCCGGGTGCAAAAATACCGGAGTGGCGACCAGCACCGCGTCTACAGGGGACGCGAGCAGCTTATCCATATCCTGAAAAGTGGCGAGGTTTGAGCGCCCGATCGCTTTTTGCGCCTTGGCGATGGACTCGGGATAAAGGTCGCACAGCGCCGTGAGCCGGGCCTGTGTGTGTTCGGTCAGCAGTTGCGCGAGGAAGGTGCCGCGATTGCCGCAGCCGATCAGACCGACGGTGATGGCGGAGTTTGCGGAAGTACTGCGCACGGCCGCTGCCGGGAGGATCGCGGCAGTGTTCAAAATTGTTCGGCGCGTGAATTTCATATCACCCCATTTCGCCGGACGCCCGGAGCAGCGTTTCGTGCAGTAGCAATTCGTGATCGTAGGAGTAACGTAACTCGGTGCCGGATTTGATGGCCCTCGCCAGTTCCTGGAAGTCGCGAATGAACCTGGGCTGCGGTGGGAGTTTCACCTCCTGCCAGCCCTTCTTGTACGGGCCTTGCGCCGCGCGCAGATTGACGCGCAGTGTCGGCGCAGGCTCCATGGGGTTGATGATGATGGTACCGTTGGTGCCGATGACCTCGAAATGCCGGTTCATGGCGGCGTCTCGCGCCGAACTGACGACTGTCGCGACGGCGGAGGCATATTCGAACACTGCGAGCGTGTTGTCCTTCAGGGTGTCATCAATAGCGGTGTCGTGGCGAAGCCAGTGTTGAACGCGAGCAGGCCTGCCCAGGAACGCGATGACACGGTCGATCATGTGTCCGCCGAGTTCGAACATGCTACCGCCCGGATATCGAGCCTCCACCGAGCGCTGTGCCGCATCGCGATCGGAGTTGATGGTGGCGCGAATCATGAATACATCGCCAAGCCACCCTTTCTTGAACGCTTCGAGGGCCGCGTCGGTGCCCTGGTGAAATCGCCACAGGTAACCGAGTTGCAGGCGCCGGTTGCGCCCGCGGGCGGCCTCCACCAACGCACGAAACGGCTCCATGCGATTCGTGGGCGGCTTTTCCAGATGCAGATGCTTGCCCGCTTCGAGCACGCGCATGCCGAACGGAATCGCATCTTTCACCACACCCTCGAATACGATGAGATCGAGCGTCTTGTCGGCGAGCATCTCGTCTATCGACATCCAACGCAACGGCTTCAATAAAGGGTCCCCGGCATGCGCCCTGCGCGTTGTTTCGTCGCGCTCACAAACGGCCATGACGTCGAAATCGGGGTTGTCGATCATCGCCTGGAGTTTTCCGGAGAGATGGCTGTGCTGAACGCCCAAGATGCCGGTGCGGATTCGATCGGCCGGGGTTGCATGCGCGGCGCCGGCGGATGCCATGGCGGCGGCGAGAAATTGACGGCGGCCCAAGCTGGACATTGGGCGAATTGTATCAGGAGCGGCCCGCTGCGTGGCCTGAACGCTGACGGGCCTGAATGCTGACGGGCCATTTGAGCGGGAATCCGATAAAATCGAGTGTCGCGGCGTTGGCCGCGCACCCCAGGTATCCACGATGTCGCGCCGCGCCGCCTTCATCACAGCATCGTCGATCGCCGCAGCCGGACTCGCCACCGCCGGAGTTATACACGGACATCGCCGCTTTCGTTCGTTCGTGGACGGGCGAATCGCTGCACTGCTGTCGCCGCCTGTACCATCGGTAGGGCTGAACGAACTCGATGAACGTCGAAGTTCACTGCCCGCTCCTGTCCAGCGCTACCTGGAGTTTGCCATCGCGGCAGATGCGCCGGCGCTGTCCACGGTCCGCCTTCGGCACGGCGGCCATTTCAGAACAGCACCGCGGCAACCCTGGCTTCTGATTCGAGGCGATCAGCATTTCACGGCAGCACGTCCCGGATTCGTGTGGAGTGCCCGGCTGAAAGCCGGACCGTTCGTATGGTTCGACGCCTGCGACTCACTTGTGGATGGGCGCGGGAACATGCTGGTGAAAGTGCAGTCCGCCTTCACGATTGCCGATGCACACGGTCCGCAGATCGACCAGGGTGCAAGCATGCGTTGGATGATGGAAACATTCTGGTTTCCATATGGCATAGTAAGTGAACGGATCCGATGGGAACCGATCGACGCGAACACAGCGACGATGCATCTCATGGATACCGAACTGCCCGTCAGCGCACGCGTCGATTTTAACCGCGAAGGCCGTATCCTGCGGCTCTCGGGAGATCGCTATCGCGACACGGGACGTGGAGGGGCCTCTTTGACACCATGGGCCGGCAGGTGCTCTGACTATAAACAATTCGGCAGCTTTCGAGTGCCGGGGTTCGTTGAAGCTGCCTGGATACTCCCTGAAGGCGAGTTCAGTTATGTCCGGTTTCAGGTGACCGGGATCGAATACAACCTGCCGATTATTCCGCGGTGAAGGGGTCGGCTCCGATAGTACCCACCAGTTCCGACAGGTATGCCCGCGAACTGACCCGTGCCAATTGCTCGCGCGCGGCAGACAGACGTGCGTCGATATCGATATCTTCGGCGGCCGATGTGGTCCGGGCGCTCTCGAGCGCGGCGAGATGCCGCTGCCACAGCGCTGTGTCGCGCTCTTGCTTCACGCGAAGGCGCTCTTTGTACCAGTCGCTGGCCAGCAGCGACTCGCGCGTGAACATGGAGCGCAGGTGTGGGTCCTCAAGGGTGTGCCCCTCCCAGTTGTCATACGCCATGATGTGCAGCAGGGCACGGATGGGTGGGCAGGCGCCCTCGACGCTTCCGTCTTCGAAATAATGGCGGGCTACGCGTTCCTGCGCCTCGATGATCGCATTCACACCGGCGGCGAAGGCATCGAGATCTTGTCGTTCGGGCCGCAATATTTCATCGGGAAAGACAACGTCGGGACGCTCGAACATTCGGCCTAGGAAATGTTCGGCGAATAGCGCGGTGATGCGGTATCCCAGGCGGCTCCCCTTGACGACTCGCCCGCCGTGTTCGAAATCGTTGATCTTCTCGAGATATCCGTTCTCGATGAGGAACCCAGGATCGCGCTCCTCGACACGGATGCGGCACCACATCTCGGGCACCAGCATGCTGATATCGTGATCCACGCGGTAACGGGGCCCGATATAACCCGCGGCTGTGGTGAAACCCGCGTACTCGGTGAGGATCGCGGCAACGAGAGCATTGTTCAGATCAACCACCGGCCACAGTGCGTTGAACGGCCCTTTCGTGAGCGCACCCTCGCTGCCGAAGCCGGTCGTCGATGGAGACTTCCCCGTGAGACTGCAAATGAAATCCATGAACAACTCGGGGAGTTCCTGATAGTGAATCGGACTGTATACGGCGAGCGGCGGCAGCCCGATGGCCGGGTCCGCCGGATTGCCGCGTCGTCCGGCGAGTACGGCGTGAACGGGAAAGTGCACGGGTTCGGTCGCGGGTACTTGGCGGTCCAGGCGAGCGCAGACTTCGGCCAGGTAGGCGGCGCGCGGTTCTGCCCGGTCAGGACGACGCTCGAGATACCGAGGATTTTTCGAACGCTGCCCGTTGACCATTCGAGGATGAGCCGAAGAAACCACGTATTCGGGGGCACTGCCTTCGACGAAGTTGCGAACCAGCCGCTTCATCGGCTCAGTGTATTGATCGAACTCCACCACATGATCCACCAGCGCGCGGGCTTGTGCTCGGTCGATCGGCTCGAAGTTCGAAACAAAAGTTCCCGGCGAAGCGATGTCCGCTTCAGCCTGACGGTCGAAGCCGCGATGGATGGCATCGTCGGGGCGCTGGAAGAGATAGGCCTCGCAGTTCTGTACGAGTTTTGCACTGCGATTGGGATACTTCGTATCGAAATCCGTCAGAGTGTGACGTGGAACGACAACCGACGCTGTGATGTCGTCTTCCACCTGCACCTTCTCGGCGGGATGAAAATCGGGCCGGAGTTTGTATATGCGCCAGGACCCTTCCGGATCGAACCCGACTCGCAGATAGTTGCCCACGAGTTTCTGGTTCTCGTACTTCAATTCGTGTCCGAGATATCCGTTGATGCGATCGACCGTGAAATGCTCGCGCCAGCGGTCACCCCATTCAGGCCGGTAATAGCGCTTGACGGCAAAGACCAACTGGCGGATGGTCTGCGATAACTCGCGAAGCCACGCGTTGTACTCGTCGGTGTATTCGGAAGAGGCTGTTAGCAGTTTGATGACGGAGCCGAGGGAGCGCTCCGAACTGAGTATCGGACGCTCCGCCCGCGCTTCGGGCTGGGGCTGTTTGTGAATGCGCGAAAAATCCGTTTTGAGGATCTTCTCCACCTGATCGAAATCGTCAAAGTAGTCGCGCACAAACACTGGCCCCTGGAGCAGAACATTGGAGATCGATTTGGATATCTCCGACTTCCCGCCGCCGGAAACGGTGCAGGGCTTGTGACACAAGGTCCCGTGCGCCACGGCGCCAACCAGCCTCCATGCGCTGCCGGCCAACTGCTTCTCGAGCCAGACACGATAGCCCGAAGGAAGCACGTACATGTCGCCAGGAAGCAGCGTCAACCGGCTGGAGACCCCGTGGCGCGTCCACGTGAGATCGCCGCGGCGAACGTTGAACTCCGTGTTCTCGGGTACGTAGAAAATTGTCGGGTACTGTCGATCGACAGCGTAGCCGCCTTCCTTCAACACAGCGCGGTCGCCGAGGATCTGCAGCGCGTCTTCGAACAGCACCTGCTTGATGGATGACCGTTCGGCGTAGAACTCCTGGCCGAGAATCCACGTGGGGTAGGCAATTGCGCCGCCGGCATGCTCTTCTTCACAGAGCCCATAGAGGTTTGCGGCGAAGCTGATCTGAGTTTTGACTTCCTTCTTGCAGTAGCCGAAGTAGTTGTCGGCGATGATGGTGACGATCAGTCCACTGCTGTCGCGGCAGACGATCTTGAACGCTTTTCCATCGTTATAGAGTTCGTTCTTGTCGCGCCAGCACATGCCGTCGCGCCGCTGGCGTTCTGTCGCTTGATCGAAATGGGGAAGACCCAGGCTCGTCTTCTTCATCCCGACGATATGCGGAGCGAGGATGACGCAGCCAGTGTGGCCGGTCCAATGTTTCACGTCAAGCGCCGCATCGTTTTCCGGAAGGAACGGATCGCCGCCGTTGCCGAAGATCGTTTCGACGAAGTCGAGATTGCTGACGAGGCTGGCCGGCGCAAAGAACCGGATCTCCATTGTCTTCTCCGGATCGATACCAGTGGCGGGGCACACCACGGGACGCAACAGGAGCGAGACGAACAAGTGAGCCTGATCTTCCTGGTCCGAAGTGAACGGCAGTGTCAGGAGGCTCGCGGGCGGGCGCAAGGCTTCCGCAAGAAAAGCTGCGAACACTTGCTTCGGAACGGCGTACTTGTCCGCGGGAACCGGCAATCCACCTTCGACGATGTGAAAGAGACCCTGAGTGGTGCGGCGGTCGCTGCGTGGATTGTGAAGTATGCCTTGGGCGATCCGGTACGACTGGAGATAAGGCGATTCGAACCTATCGGCGCTGGCGGGGAGCGAGAGAACGCGGGCCATACCCGGACGGTCGAGAACGAAGGTGTTCGACGTCAGGTTCGGAACGCCGCCCGGGCACACTTCCTTGAGATACGAGTCGAGGAACGACTGAATCCGCGTATCGGCGGCGCAATACAGCCGGCCGAGCAGTTGGTCCTTTTCGTGGTAATTGCGCAGCAGCGGGCGGGCGATCTCCAGAAAATAGGGATCGGTGGTCGCACGGCTCGACGGCTGCCCGAGAGCAACCAATTTCAGATTGATATAGCGTATGAGTTCGTCGGGGTGTACGGACGCCGGACTGCCGGCGGAATTCGAAACGGAAGTTTGCATTGTACCCAGTCGTGTTCGCAGGCCGTTACGTGTCCTCGAACGTGGGGATACGCTGCCAGCGGCATCAATTACGAGGTTACTACTGTTGCGCAGCGGTCCGTCGCGTCAGAGCCCGAGCACGTTGGCTAAGGTCCGTTTCAGGGCATCCTCAAATTCCGCCATCTCGCGCGGCGTATACGCGTACCGAACGAAGCGGCTGGAGCGGCGATCAAACGGCACGTCGTCCTCGCTCTGGGTGATCAGGATCCGAGACGATGACCGGTATGACGTTGAACTGAGACCGCGCCTCCTCCGGGAGCCGAACTGCCTTATGCCAGAGCAGGGCGTTTCCGGGCGATCACCTTCGAGAATATTGTCACCGTCGCCATCCCCCAGGAGTCCGTCGCTCTTGCTGACATGTTCCGGAATGAAGGGCCGATGAACTTCAATGCAGATAGAAAATATTTCGTCTCGGCTGCTGAGCAGGTCGGAATACAAGAGGACAATCCACAGCAAAACGAATATGAGGGACTGACTGTTTTTCTGGATGGTTGGAAGGGCCGTTGTTCCGAGCAGCAAATGAAATCACGCTGGGACTCGACTCGAAGTGCCCGTTTGCGGGAGCGTGAGAGCCTGAGAGCGATCAACGAGGTCGTCGCCGGACGACAGGCCGTGCGGAGCGCCTGCCCCCAGGCGCGTTCTCGCCACTTCCGGTCTCCTCCGGTCGGGTACTCGTGCCGGCGCAGGCGCCAAACTCGTGGGCTTATGTCGGCAAATCCTCTTCGACCACTTTAAAGTTCATAAGGCCACCGAGACGTTTGAAGCCGCGTAGATAATCGCCGTAGAACACTGCCCGGTGCAGCATTGGCATGGCCCCGGCGTACTGCGACAGGTCGCCCGGGCTCCCTGGCTGCACGATCGCGCCGGCGCCCCAGTTCAGAAACAAATGCCGGGCGTCGCGGACGGATTGCGTGAACTGCGTCCGGCACGCCAGCGGACTGGATCCCGTTTCGATGACCTTCCCGGGAACGGTAAGCATCGTGTCGAGGTTCACCAGTTTTGCCATCGTGACCGGTGCCCCGACCTGCCACTGCGCCTGCAGCGCGACCCCTCCTCCGCTGTCCGTCTGGTTCCGGATCAGGAAAGGCATTCGGCTTCCGTCCCGCATGCGCGTGAACGACGTGCAATGAAAGTGCAGCACCCCACTCTTCGACTCATCGACGACCGGATCGCTAATGAATCCCGGCGCCCCGAAGGCATATCCCGCGAGCAGCATCGTCAAGGTCGAGTCGATATCTCCTTCGCAGGCGCCCACGAATCCGAGATCATTAAGCTTGCTGAACGTCAGACAGCCGCGCGGGTCGCCCATGCACGCCGCGCTGCAGATCCCGCGGGCGTTTTCCCGGATCATCAGCTGCTTCACCGCCAGGTAATACCTCGCGGATTCGACGATTTCCTGCCGCTTCGGCTCAAGGATGCCGATCGCCGGCTTGATCCAGTAGCTTTCCGCCTCGGCTTCGGCGGCTTTGGCGTCGATCGACTTCGCGATTGCCAGAACCTCATCGTTCCGAATGGTGACCAGGTCGGCGCCGAACCTCTGCTTGACTTGCTCCGGCGAACAGGCGGCCTTAGTCCCGCGCGGCCCATCTACGGCCAGGATCCGCGTCTGCTTCATCATGCACGAAGTCCGCAGCAGCCGGACCGCTTCATCGAGCTCGTTCCTATCGGTTGTGGAGAGCAGGAGAACTCGCCGGTTCTTCCATTGCTGGTGCCACATCCAGCCGTGTCCGCTGAACGGCTGGAAAAAGGAGACCGCAGGCTGGTCCAGGCCGAAACCGAGTTTCTCGAGCGTCGCGTAGTCTCCGCCATGGCCGGAGAGCCAGATCAGCAGCAGCCCGTCCGCCGATCTGGCGCGTGCCGCTACCTCGGCTGCGTCCACGGGAGGAATGGTTTCGCCGCCGACGAACCTCACGTCCCCGAGTTTCCGCTCGAGTTCGCGGAGATAAACGTCCATCTTCGCGATCTCGTCGGCGCTCCAAGTCAGATATTGAACGGAGCTGCCGGTTTTCGCATTGGTCGTGGCGCCGAACCGGCCGATGTAGACCTTGTAGATCGTGGCCGGCCGCAGCCTCGGCCATTCGTTCGCCTCGGCCGGAACGGCGGATTGCGCCGCCGCTTGGGGCACCGGCAGGAGGCCGGTTGCCGCAGCTGCGCCTACGAATCCTCGTCGAGTCAGTGGATTGCTCATTGCGCCTCTTCTCCTCTCGGCTCAAACTTCGTGTGTGACGCGAAAGGCCAGCATGCGCCCGAGCATTTCGATCGCGCGCACGTGATCTCCGTAAAAAATTACCCGGTGCAGGCCGGAGCTGTAGTTGTGCAGCCAGCGGCTTGCGTCCGCCACGCGAGTACGGATCTGGGTACGGCAGCCGCGGTGATTGTCGCCGGGGCCGATCACCTCGGCGGTGGACACGAGCATCCGCGATGGGTCGGCGAAGCGCGCGACGGTGATCGTCTCGCCGGCGGGCATGAGCACTTGAAGCACGGCGCCCTCGTTGGTCTCCAGGTGGTTCCGGATGATATACGGCGATGCCGGTCCGGCAGGCCCCTTCATCTTCGTCGCGGCGACGCAGTGCGCGTGGATCACTTCGTTCACGCTGGCGTCGAACACCGGGTCCGAGACGAAGCCCGGCACGTCGGCATACGAGCTCACCAGAAGCTGCGTCATCGTCGAGTGCAGGTCCGCCTCGCACACGCCGTACATTCCCGCATCGTTCAGCTTCGACCACGCGATGCACGGATACCCCGGGAGGGTGTTGGCGGGCAGGGAGCCGAAACAGTCGATCGTGAAGCCGTTCGCCTTTTCGGCGCGCATCAGGCTCTTGAGCGCCAGATAGAAGCGGACACCGCTCAGGATCTCGCTGGGCTTAGGCTCGACGACGCGCAGCGCGGCGCGTGTGAATGCTTCTGCTTCGGCCTGCGCCTGCTTCGGGTCGGCCGCATCGTACGCCGCCTGCAGGTCCGTCGGTCCGAGATATCGAAACGTAGTCCCGTACTGTTTCGAGTACCCGTCGGCGAGACCGCTTCGCGCTTCGGGCCTGCTGACGCCGACCAGGATCTTGCTCCGCCGGAGGTGACGGACCGTGCGGAACGCACGCATGTAAGGATCGAGTTCGCCGTAGCTGCTGCTCGCCACGACGTCGATCCGCTTCCCTGCAGCCTGGTACCCGGCGATGTTCGACCACGCGTGCGTCGAGTACGGACGATAGAAGAAGACCGAGGGCACAGTCAGCGAGTCGACCAACATCCCGAGCGCCGGTGTCGGCTGCGTCAGCGGGATAATGAGCACCCCGTCCACGTCGCCCGCCCTGTCGAGCCAGGGCTTCACCTCTGCGTCCGAACCGAGCAGTTCGCCGCCGATCAGCCGCACGTTCGCCAAGTGCTTCTTCTGCATATCGGCAAGGCCGGCCTCGACCTCCTTCCTCTCGGCGGCAACATCGAGCGTCGGCATGGGCCAATGTGGTTTGCCGGCGAGATACACTCGCGCGACGGTAGCCGGTTGATTCCAAGGCATCGATTCCGCTTCCTGCGCATTCAGCATCAGCGACAGCGGGGCGCCGCACAGAGAGAGGCCAAACGTGCGCCGCGTGAGGAAATCAATTCGATTCGGCATATCGGACCTTTAGATCATAAATCACGGGGCGCTCGTTGAACAGCCCGGGAGGATCGCTCTCAGCGCCGTCAAGAGGCATGTTTCACTGAAGATGACAGCCCGGCCGGTGGCGGGGAACCTGCGGGCGCGGCCGGCAGTTCGTCCGATTCCAGGGCGTTCAAGATCCGGCCCAGGCTCTTATTGAATTTGGCCGAGTCGTCGAGGGTCCCCTGGAACGGTGTGACGTTTTGCTCGCACAACGTCTTGAGCAGTGGATCCTGGTGCCACGGCGAGTCCGCGTCCAGGCAGTCGTCGATCGAGACCGGCAGCAGCACCCTACCAGTCCCCTCCACTTTCTCGCGCTGCATGGCGTGCTCGAACTCGAATCGCCATCCCGGGCGCTGGGGAGCCGATCGCGAACAGATCAGCAGTACCCGCTCAGATTTTGCGATCTGCGCCTGCATCTCTTCGACGATCACGCGGCCGGGCACTGCGTCTTCCTTGTAGAAGTACGTTTCGACGCCGGAGTGACGCAGCGCGTCGTTGAAGCGCCGCGCAATCTGCTCGTCAGGGCCGCCGTAGCTGATGAAGACAGTCCGGTATAAATGGCCCAGCCCCACCTGTCGCGGCACTGGCTCCTGCTCGGAGTTGAAATACGCGATCGCGTCGATATCGGTGCCAGAGAGATTCCACTCGTGAGCATTCACTCCCATGAACTGGACCTGCTTCGGCTTTTCGATCCGCACGCGCTGGAACGACATCTCCTTCCCGAACATCTGGCCAGAGTGCTGCTGGTAAAACCACGCGAGGCGATCCTGTTCGGCCTGTGAAAGTTCGGCCTGACTCATCGCGATCTGGAGGTCCTGCAGGCTGTTGACGTTCAGGTGGCCGGTAGCCGGGGCCTTGCGGCCGTCAACGATGACGTACTCTTCCGTACCGGGGCGCAGCAGTCCCGCCGATTGGAGCCTGTCGAAGAAATGAGGACCGATTTCGTCCCGCGCCAGGCAAACCTCGCTCACCTTTCCCATAAATGCGGCGTCCTGGAAGAAGCAGCACTCGTTGAAGCTGCAATTCTCGAAGAAGCGAGTTCGCCAGAAGTACGCAGGGCCCTGGAACCACATCCTTTCGAACGACGCGTTGCCCCAGAACCATGCCCAACTGAAGTTCGTCTCGCCGGGAAAGACGAATCCAGTCCCTCCCGCTTCTCCCGGGGAGACCACTGTTTGAAAGAACGTCGTATCGCCGTGAAAGCGCGCGCGCCAGGCCCAAATACGGCCATGCACCTTTGTCCAGGAGAGGTCTACCGCGCTTGCGAACGTGGTGTTCGAGAAGATGATGTCGCCGCGCCACTTGGCGTCCGCCGCGCGCACCGGACCTTCGAAGAACGCGCGAGATGGACGGAAGCCGCGGAGGAGTTTGGCACTAGAGAGATCGACGGGTCCGGCGATCCGGGCGCCCGTCAAGTTCAGACAGAAATCGAGAACTTGCCCACGCAGATCCAGGCCGCCGATTCGCTGGCCGACAAACGGATCGTCCCGGACACTACTCCGCAAGCGATCGAGTATTTCATTCTGTTCGAGCACAACTCACCTCCTATGGAGCGCCGGGACAGGGCCGCAACCCCTTAACGTACACCTGTGCTCCGGCTACGCAGAAAACATCACGAACGAGATACAGTCGATAATTGCGCCGAGGTCAACGTTGACACTCACCGCGAAATTTGACCAAGCAGACCGTACCCAACCAATTTGCCAGTGCGCCGTGGATACGTGTCTGCGAGGCGAGGACAATGCCCGGCGATCGTGCTCCAGCGTCGATCGCGCTTGCTCTTTAATACCGGCGACATCGCTACGCCGTTGCGCAACCCCGTGCACGAGATCAGAACAAATCCATCTGGCGCAGCCGGGCCGGCCAGGTGCGGACTGGGAATGGTGCCAGTCGAATCTCCTCCGATAACCAGAGTTGGCCCCGGCGGTCGGCTTTGGTACGGCGCGTCATCGCGATCCGCTGGGGTGTGTCATTCTTCGCGTGGCAACTCGGGCAGAGAACAGCTAGAAACTCCCGATCGGCTGGGTCATGAGACAAGTGCGCGACGTTTAGCAGACGGTGCGGCTGCCCGCACCGCTGGCAGGCATGCCCGGCCGCGTCCAGCATTGCGAGCCGGAACTTCCGCCAGCGGTTATCGTAGAATTTCCGAAAATCAGGCCGGATCGGCACAACTCATCCGAGAATAGCGCGACGGATAACATCAATTTTCGGCCACTGCTTTGCCGAATCCGCCGCTAGCTCAGCCAACTCGCATCTATGATTCCGTGAACACATACTCATGCTGCCCGTCGCGAACGACGAGCGCACGCTTACCGGACCGCTCGGTTACTACAAAAGGGATTCCATCCACGCTGGGATCGATGGTGACAAAGGATACGGTCCCGTCGTCGTTATTGCGCGAGGCAACGGCGCTCTTCCATTCACCGAAGTCGAATGTCGTCACACCGGCGCCCTTGATGACCGTGATCTCGCCGAGGGCAGTACTCCTGTAGTGCTCCGCAAGCTTCGCAACCAGGCTGGCGTCCGCTGGAATAACTAGCCGTTTCCGCTCCGTCGCGAGATTGACCTTATGATTTGCCGCGGCGGAATCCACATTCCCAACGGCTTCAGGCTTGCCATCGAATAACACCTCCAGCAGCCGGCGCATCAGAGGCCTCAACAGCATTCCACCCGTGTCCGCATTCGTCAGCAGTACGGCGCCAACGCCGTAGTCCGGTAGAAACATCAGCTCACTCTTGAACCCGGCCATACTGCCGCCGTGGTGCACAACTGTGACGCCCCACGTTTTGTCTTCCGATAGTCCCACTCCGTAGCTCTGGTTCTCGCCTGTCGCAATCTGAGGCAGGCGCCGGGCCAAGATGTTCTGCTCGGAAACCAACTGCTTGCCGTCAGGCAGTTTGCCTCGCGCGAGCTCAAGCTGGACATAGCGAATCAGGTCGTGTGCTGAAGTCCAAACTCCACCGGCCGGGCGATGCGGCATGATCGAATAGTCGAAATCGATGCTCGCGACGCGCGGAACACCGTCCACATCGTCGCCATGGGGACTAGCGTGATTTCCCTTGAGCGCGCGGGCCATGTCGAATGTTGTGGATCGCATTGCGAGCGGCTCAAAAATCATCTTCTGCATGGCCTCGTCATAGCCGCACCCAGTTCACGCTTCGGATCGTAAAGATGCGCACCGACGTACCCCGCCGCTGCTGCCATGAGATTGCTGTACTGGAAGACCTCGCCGAAACGACTGGTTGGCTGCATGGTGCCGAGCAGCGCCAAAGTCGTTTCCGGACCCGCGTCCTTGAACTCGAAAATCCACTCCAGGCCTTGACGCGGTAACCCGGTACACGCACAGACAAGGTGCTTTACCAAAACTTGGCGGGTTGTTCCAGCATCGCCCAGCTTGAACGGCGGGTAGAGTTCTGTAACCGGTTGATCCCAGCGCAGCTTCTTCTGATCCACAAGACGGACAAGCAGAAGGGTCGTCATTCCCTTTGTATTTGATGCTGCCATGAAGAGCGTATTAGCATCGACTGGTGTCGGATTCCCCAGTTCCCTAACTCCAATTCCGCCCTCGAACACTACGCGACCACTATCCACGAGTGCAAGCGATGCGCCGGGAATTCCGAGTTTCTTCATCGAGGTTTCGACGAAACTCTTGATTTCGTCCACGCGCTCTGGGTTCAACGGGAGAGCCTTTCGTCCCACGAACGTCTCTCGCTCATATCCTTTCGGTCGAGACTCTGGATGATGATTCCGAACTGGGACCCGCGTTTTTCAAATGTGGGCTCGGTGCCATCGAGAATCACCACTGTCCATTGATCTCCCGCCCGCCTTGCCAGAGCGCCGAGAACGGCGCGTTCGTTGGGCGAGGTTTCGTAATCGAAGTTCTTCCGCTCGTCCCAACCATCTCGGGGTGGGACCGGATTCACCAACTTCACGGGGCGCTTAAAATCTGGCTGGTACATCGACCAAGCCGCCGCTACGGCCGCATGTGCGTCAACTGCGCGCACGTCAACAAACGCGAGATGAGAATCCGTTTCAGGAGGCTCGAGTACAACCATTGATGGTGTACTTCGAATGGACCATCCCGCCGGTGCCGTGTAGGTGGCGCCAGCCGCAGTGGAGCGCTTGGCTTCCGCCGTAAGCCGTTCCAACGACTGTGGCGCGGCGAACGCGAGCCAACTGAAAGTAACGCAGCGGCAAGCTTGCCCGGAGTTGTTGGTACGAAACAGTGCATTGCGTGTACCTCGAAGCAAGGATAGCCAAAAAACCGCCCACCGGGTTGTTATACGCGCGGTTCGATGATGGGTTATTTCACGATCTGCGCCGGTCTGCAGTGAGAACCCCAGTGCGTAGCGTTATCCCTGATGTGGCGCAGTCGGCATCGACGGGCACAGCTCAGAAAACAACAAGGAAGGTAGGATGGAACTGATTAATTCTAAATGGTGCCCGGGGCGGGACTTGAACCCGCACACCCCTCGCGGGATAACGGATTTTAAGTCCGTTGCGTCTGCCGATTTCGCCACCCGGGCATAGTTACAAAAATCCGCGATTCTAACGACGGAGCATTTCCATTCTACCGTCGATCGCTCGCGCACTGTTCCGATCAATTCTTGATCGAATACGTCAGTGTGATTCTGGTCTCACCCTCACCGGAAATTGCGGTAACACCCGCCGAACGCTGGTGATCTTCCGATTGTGCGGATAACGTTGCCACCGTGATCGTGCCGCCAGTCCCGGTTGTGTTCCTTTGCACCTCGAAGCCGTCCTTGCGCAGCGCCTGCTCGTAAAAATTCAACACGGTCGGTCCCGAGTCATTCGTCAGGAAAGAAGCAGTGCCCGCTTTCTCGCTCGGCGACTCCGAGCTTGTACCGGTCTCGATGCGGGCGCCTGAATATGCTGGAAGCCAAGCCGGGGGCGACCATTGGGCGCCGACCTTCACCACCCCTTCCTTGGTCTTCACGGTCACCGAGCCGTGGTCGCCGCCGGGGTGCGTCTCGACGGAAACCTCCTCGCCCTTCTCGTCGGTGAAAACGAGTTTGCCTTTGCGAACATCCTCGAAGTTCATCGTCAGCAACTTGCCCGTGGATTTCTCGCGAACGGTGATGCGGCCACTGTCCTCCTCAACCGACACAATATCGAGGCCTGGATTGAACGCCGTAATCATCTTGGTCACGGCAAGGGCCGGGTTGCGCTTCATCAGTTCGGGATCGAGCCCGGCCTGCCGCACCTTGTGGACGACGAAAAAACCCAACGAAATTGCGACGATTGCGCCAATCGCGATGATGCCCGCACAGCCGACCAACACCCATTTCAACGGGCTGGTCTTCCGCATGACGGGCGGCTGCTGCGCCGTCGGAATCGCGCCAGCCGCCGGTGGGGGAGTTGGCTGCGCTTGCGGCGCTTCCGGCGCCGGATTCAAGGCCGTCCCGCACTGCCGGCAAAAGTGCCCTTCGACCACAGCTCCGCACTTGGTGCAATAAAGCATATTTCCTCTGAAATGACATTACTCCGGCGAGTGTCCGCGGAGCAACACCCGCCTGTCGCGGAATTCGCCACTCACCGGGAGGGGGCCTCCTGACAGCAGCCGGCCCCGCACATCGAGACGGCGTTCGGAATATCATTGATTGATCAAATGACTCGACGTTCTCTTCTCATTGCGGTCTCCGCCGGCGCACGCATGCTCGGCCAAGCTGTGACGGACGCCACGGCCATGAGCGCGACACCTGTGATCGAGCGCGCGCGGGAAGGCCGTCCCCACGCGGGAAAGATGCTTGCCGCAATCCAACCCCACGCGGACGATATTCCGATCTTCGCCGCGGGCACGGTAGCAAAACTGATCGCTGAGGGCTATCGCGGCATTCTCATCCGAATGACCAACGACGACATGGCCGGACCTGGCACCGTCGGCGATACGGTTCTCGCGAACGAGAAGGACAACGATGCCGTCGCGCGCACACTCGCCCTCGAGAAGGTGTTCAATCTGAATTACGCGAATCATCAGATGGATAAGGAATCGCGGGTGGAGATTCGCGCCCGTCTGATCTTCCTATTCCGGCTGATGAAAGTGGACACCGTCATCAGCTACGATCCGGTCGCCCACTACGAGGAGAACCCCGACCACTACGTCACTTCTCAAACTGTCGAGGCCGCATGCTGGATGGCCGGCGGGACCAAGGATTATCCGGAACACTTCGCGGCAGGCCTCGAACCGCACAGCGTTCGCGAGAAATATTACTTTTCACGCGGACCGCAAATCGTGAACCGGATCGTCGATATTACAGCCACCATCGACAAAAAGGTGGCGGCGAACCGGGTGAATATCGCACAAGGTCCGGCGGGCACGAATGGCGCTCGCTTGCGGCAGTCGCTGGCGAACCGCGGCTTGAAATTGCCGGCCCTCGGCGACAACGATGAGACGGCATCCAATCAGTACATCAAGCAGATCCTTCTGCAACGGGACATCGTGACCGGACAACGGTACGGACTCGCGTTCGCCGAACCGTTCCACTACATCGGCCCGGAGGCCGACTTCGTCGAGGAATACGTGAAAAAGAATGCCGTGCCGCTTCGGTAGCCGGCGACGCACACCGGGATCACAATCGTTCGAGCTGCGTCTCTGAATCGCCGAACCGCTCGAGCTTCATATCAAAACGATCCATCAACGACAGGTAGAGGCTGCACATCTTGCGGTTGTCTTCGGTGTCGTTCAAGTAGTTCAGCGTTCGCCCGGTCTTGAGAGTGCCGCCGAGACCGCCGGCCAATACGAGCGGCAGGCGCGTGTTATCGTGCTTCCGGCCGATCCACATGTTTGAGAGAAACATCAGGCACGAATGGTCCAGCACCGTACCGTCGCCTTCCTTCATGCTGTTGAGCTTGGATGCGAGATACGCAAACTGGCTGACGTGGAACCGGGCGATGCGTTCGTATCCTTCGGAGGCGTTGTTGTGGGAAGCCGCGTGATGACCCTCCTTCACCTGAAGGAACGGATAGTACATGGCCGACAGATCGCGCGAGATGAGGAGCGAGGCGACGCGGGTCTTGTCGGTTTGGAACGCGATGGCGATGATGTCGCACATCAGCCGCGTATGATCCCGTAGGTCTTCGGGGAGGCCGTTCGCAGGACGGTCCATCGCAGCCGCGACGGTATTCCTGCCTTTAGCCGCATCGTCCGCGCTGATCTTACTCTTTCGCATCCCCTCGACGCGTTTCTCGACTTCACGAACACTGGTGAGGTATTCATCAAGTTTGCGCTTGTCCGCCGAACTGATACTGCGCGTCAGTTCCTGAGCGCGGTTCTTCACGCGATCGAGGATGCTGATGTTCAACAGGCTGCCGCGATTGTCGAACAGATTGTCCCAGGCGAGCGAAGGATAGACTTCCACGGGGACGGGCGAATCCGGCGTCTGCCACGAGATGTGCGAACTGTAGGCCATCGAGAAGTTCGTCTCGTGATAGCCGGTCATGGGCTGCTCGCAGGCCAGGACGATACTCGATTGCGGGGTGTCCTCGCCCGCCTTTCCCGCAATCATCTGATCGACGCTGATGCCTGAGTGGATGATGGCACCCTTAGTGATGTGAGCGCCTGACAGCAGACTGCCGGTCTGCCCGGGATGGATACCTTGGCCGGTGAGGGCTTTGACGAAGAGTCCATCGATGACGTTGATCTTCTGCTTCAGCGGCTCCAACGGCGACAATGTTTTGCTGAGTCTCATAGCGGTGCCGTCGCCCTCAGCGCTCCAGTGATCCTCGTTGATTCCGTTGCCCAGGAAAACCACCCCGAATCGTTTCGGAAAAGATGCGGCCGGCGTATTAGCGCGGGCGTCGAGCGACTCCAGCCACGGCAGCGCAAGCGTGCAGCCCGCGCCGCGAAGAACGGTGCGCCGCGAAATCGACTTCTCGAGTGGGTTTCTCATGTTTTCGCTTTCCTTGTTTCTTCCTCGGACTTGTAGGACGGCTGCGGCTCCGATGCCCGCCTGTTCAGAAATTGACGGCTGGTGACGATTGTCTCGATTAACGAATCCACCCGAAAACCGCCGGCCTCGGCGCGCGCCTGCATGCGTTCGATCAGAGGCTCGTCGGAGAGTTGCAGCGAGCGGTTCAAGGCATACGCGAGCAGCTTGCGGCTGAAATTCCCAACGAACTCCTTTTGCCGATGTTCTCGAATGAACGAAACGAGCCCGGAGAGTGCGTTGCCGTTGAACCCGCCTGGATATGTCACCGAGGTATCGACCGGACGCCCCGCCAAATCTTTCGTGCGGGCGTTGCCGACGGGGTCATAACCCTCGAAAGCGAGGCCGAAGGAATCGATTCGAGAATGGCAGGCGGCGCATACCGCATTCTCGCGATGCCTGGCGAGCATGTCGCGAATCGGCAGTTCCGAAGTCGCTTCGTCGTTCGGCAACTCGGGCACGACCGGCGGCGGTGGCGGTATCACTTCGCCGAGTACCCGCTGCACTACCCAGTTGCCGCGTTTCACGGGACTGGTCCTGAGTCCGGGCGAATTCAGGGTGAGGAATACAGCCATCGGCAATAGACCGCCACGCCCGTAGTTGCCGGCGTGATCGACACGCACCCAGGTGTCGGAGTCGCCGCTCACCTCGGGCATGCCGTAGTGACGAGCCAGAACCGGATTCACGAACGTGTAGTCGCCGTACAGAAGGTCGAGGATTGAGCGGTTGTGCGCGAGGGCATCGGCTACAAGGTGGATCGGCTCTCGAAACATCGCCTCGCGCAGGTCGCTGGTGAAGGTTGGGAAGCGCTCGCGATCCACGGAGTTGTTGGTTTCGAAGTGGCGGAAGCTGAGCCAGTTTCCCGTGAATTCGGCGGCGAGGCCCCGCACTCGCGCGTCTTTCAGCATCCTTCTTGTCTCGGCCAGCAAAATTCGCCGGCTTCGCAAGTCGCCCGCCGCCGCGTGCTTCATCAACTCCTCGTCGGGCATGCTGGACCACAGGAAATAGCTCAACCTGCTCGCCAGGGCGTATCCGGACAACGGCCGGAGTTCGAGAGCGCGCGAGGCATGCAGGGCAACAGACAGTGGGGTGGTGGGGGCGGCGCTTTGAAGGTCGATACGATAGAGGAAATCCGGAGAGACGAGCACATTCACCACGCATTCGCGTAGCGCGTCCTCGTGTGACAGTTCGTTCCTGGAGCGTAACGTGTGATAGTACGCGAGCAGATCGTCACGCTCAGCCTGCGTAAGGGGGCGGCGGTAGGCTCGCGATGCGAACTGCAAAAGGCCACGCAAATGTTTCGGCTCGGCTTGCTCGTGTTCCTTTTCCAACGTGCGTAGTGTTACGTTGATGCGATCGAAATGATCGCGGATCGCCTGGCCCGCTACGGGATCGTTTGACGGGTCCGAGGCTGCTTTGGCCAGATAGGCGTCGCGCATGGTGCTGATCACTTCTGCATCGGTGATACGGTGATCCGGCGGCCGCGGGCTGCCTGATTCGGCACCTTTGCCCTGAACTTCGCCGCTTTGGTTGAAGTAGTACTGAGTCCAGGTGCGGGCGGTGCAATCGGCGATATAGTCGAATTCGTTCCACAGACGGTCGATCTCGTGTTTGCCGTTCTCGTCGAGTATTAGCTCCATCAGCGGCGTGTCGTCACGAAAGTACCCGGCCACGCTGTGATAGCCTGCGCTCAACAGACGCCCTTTGTCCTCCGAATCGTCCGGGAAGTATCGCCCGCGTTCGGTGATGTAGAACTTGTCCGGAAAGACAGACGCGAACCGCGCAAAAGCCGCTTCGTAACGCTTGCGATGGGCGGCGGGAACGATGAGGTCGGTGTCCCCGGCGCGGGCCTGCGCCGAGAGCGCAGCCCAACGCGGGGCGGCTTCCTGATGCAACCCGGGATACTTCGGAATCGCGGGAACGACTGGCGGCGGGTCTGTATCGTTCCGCAGAGTTTCCGGATCGAACTCGCGGCGGTGCGAAGCATATTCCCGGAGTTTCCAATTCAGCAACGGTTGCGAAGCGGGCGGCAATCCCTTCACACGCGGCGCAGCGAATTGCATTGCCGTATGATCCCGGATCCGGATCACGAATTCCTGCATCTTGACACATTTCGCATTGAGCGCGGCGGGCGGTCGGGTGGCGGCGGGGCCGGGCAGCGCACGCCACATTCGCTGGAGTTTTGCGACCGGACCGGCCGCACGCGGCTCATTCAACAACATCCATATCGTTCGCAAGTATTTCGGGCTCACCCTTTCATCGGCTGCCACACTCGCGAGAGTTGCGCGGACATGGCCGAGCGCGGCACGGTGTTTGAAACGCCACGCCGCCTGAAAGTAATCCGAATATTTCGTGGGCTGACGGAAATAGAAATCGAGGATGCTCCGGATGGCATATTTCTCGCGATCCGTTTCGACCAACATCGGGTACGGCGCGAAATCGATACGGTCCGGGAGCAGCACCAGGTGATTCGCAATTTCGCGCGCTGCCTGCAAGTATTTATTCAGGAGCGCGGGAGACATCGTCAAAGACTCCCCGGAATTGTCGAAACCCGCCGGGTTTGCCGGATCGATCGGGAACTCGCGCGCAACGTGCAGATCCTGACCGGTAAGATCGCGGATGGTGTAGTCGTATTCGGCGTTGTTCAAGCGCCTGGCGGGTACCTGCCCCGGATCGCCTGCAAATTTCCGTACCTCGTCGGCCCGCAACGCCTGGACCCAATCGATGATGCGCCGGGCTTCGACTTCGGGGGGCGCAGGTACCGGCTTCGGCGGCATGCTCTTGTTTTCGAGCCGTTCCATCACGAGCGCCCAGCGCGCATACTCTCGCGCGACGCTTTCTACGCTGTCGTACGATTTCAAATCAAATTGCGCCGCCGGTGCCTTGCCGCTGTGGCAACCGGCACAATATTTGAGGACGAAAGGCCGGACGGTTTGTTGGAACTGAAGTTCGAGTCCCTGGCCGACAGGCGCCGCCGATGCAACTGCTCCTCCAGTGGCGAGCGCAAGAACCAGCGCGCCAAACGACGTTCGCAACGCCAATGGAAGTGTCTGATAACGGCGCACGAAATGAACACGGCCGGTTTGCGGCATGAATGGTCCCAGACGATCCTTTTCACAGCTTAACTGATGAAGCCCGGCGGGAGGATCACTGGGTGGCCATCATGGTGAAGGGTGGCGCCTGTCCGCGACGAGCACCACCCCACGACGGCAGATTATCGAATCGAGATAGAGGAAATGTTCGAAGAAGTGGATCCCATCTGCAACTGGAAAGTCGCATTGCCTGCCGGCAAGCCTTGAGGAATGGTCAGCAGCACGAGTGAGACGCCCACAAAGCCGGGCGCGGACACGGCCTGCACGGATTCCGCCTGCTTGCCGCCGATGTTCGCGCTGACAGCAGTGTGCACAAACATGCCGTCCGGTGTGGCGTTGCCGGTCTGCTGGACGGGTGCAGTCTGTCCCAAACCGGTAGCAAATACGGCGATCATCTCTCCCGCGCCGGCCGGATTTCCGGGCGAGACGAGTGAGAAATCGGAGAGTCGGTACGCCACCGCCCCGTAGTCATAGTTGAAGATCGCCGGCGCGACGGGAGCGACGGTCACGTTGAAAGCCGGCGACGAACCATTGCCATTCGTGACCACGACGGGTGCGGAACCCACTGCCACTTCGAATGGCACCTGCGCGAACACCCGATCCGGCGCGACCGACTGAATAGGTGCCCGCACACCGCCGATAGTGACACCGATGCCGTTCAGCGCGCCGGGAAAGGCGGTAAGTCCGTTGAACCCGCTCAGATCACCAGGCACCTTGGCCAGATTCTGCCCAGCGATGAACACCAACTCACCGGGTGCAACCGTGGTGATTCGGGGATCCTGCACGGCCGACTCTACATAAGTTATCAGGGGATTAGATGTAACAGCGTCCGCCAACTGGCTGCGAATCGCACCACCGGGATTGGCTGACGTGTGCATGTTCACGTAGTGTCGTTCGGGATTCACGACCAGCGAGTTGAGCGACGCCAAAGCGGTGGCAGTGCGCACCTGCGCGACGCGATAAACATTGCCGGATCCATCGCTGGTCAACAGCGGGGACGAGGCCAGACCCGAATCGATGGTTACGGGTCCATTCTGTCCCGCTACCTGATCGTGAATGTGCATCGCAGTAATAGTCGAGCCGGAGGGCAGCCTTGGATTCGTATCGAAGACCACTGTGCCCGCGGCAACCGAGCCGTCCGGGTTGCGAACGGTGTAGACCCCGATCACCGCAGCCGCGGAGGCATCGGACGTAATGGCGGGGACTTCGTTAGAAGGCAGCATCAATACCGGGAACCTTACGTGATCCGTCGCCATCAGCTGCGACCGTACCGCGCCACCCGGTGCCACCGAAGTATGAATGTTGATGTAGGTGTCCCAGGGATGGGAAACAAGGGCGTTCAGGGTGTCCACCACCGCCTTCTGCGAAACGTCGGCTTCAACGTCGTAGTGCAACGTTCCACCGCCCTCGGTTGCCGCCAGGTTCCGGAGACCCGTGTTGATAGTGACCGGACCCGCCGCGCCCGCGCCGCCGAGGTGGATGTGATATCCGGTGAACGTCGTCCCGTCAGGGAATCCGCTGTAAGCGCCGTCGAACGTAACGCGGGCCGAGGTTGGCGCACCGGTAGAATCGCGGGTTATCAGTGCCGTCACCGTACTGAGCCCCGACCACGTCTGTCCGGATATCGGCGGGGTCTCGTTCTCGGGCTTCATCAATCCGATTCGCACCACCATTTCGGCGCGCTGCAACTGTCCTCTCATCGCTCCGCCCGGCGATTCCGTGGTGTGGATATTGAAGTAATACTGACCCGGATCCGCCAGGATGCCGTTAATGGTATCGAGGCTGACGGCAGTGCTCGGAAACTGCGTCTGCACCGGCGGTAGCGCTCCGGCACCGGTGGAATCGTCGGTGCGAGTGATCGCAAACGGCAGCACGATGCCGGCATTTGCGCCCGCCGGGCCGCCGTGTATGTGCATCCCCGTGATGGTCACCGGCCCTGGAAACTTGTAAGAGACGTTGGCATCCACGCTTCCGGAGACAATCTTCCCGGCAGCGTCTCGCACGATGTGCAAGAGAATGGTAGCGGCTCCAGTAGCCGCGGTCGCGGGCGGTGGTACCTCGTTCGTATTCGACAACACCGCGCGATACGGAATCGTTTCGGCCGTCTGTGCTGCAAGACCGCCGGCAATCAGAATCGGCAACGCCAATCTGAATATCTTCATGGGACCCCTCTTGGAATTCTTCGAACTCGCCGAAGCAAGCGACGCAGCACGGCCACAGAGGCAGCGTGCATCCCGGCTTTGTTTAGGACAGGTTACCGTCGGACGCGGGAACTAACGCGGCTGAGTTTTTCTATGAAATCGAGCCGGACGCGGTTGGTGCCACCAGGCTGCCTCGCGCATCCATGTGAGGATGCCAGATCATTTGGAATTCACATATGTCGGCGGCACTACCGCTCTCATTGAGTTTTGTGGCCTACGATTCATTACCGATCCAGGCTTCGATCCGGCAGGGACGGAGTTTCGTTCCGGCAGCTATGTCCTCCAGCGCACATCCGGACCTGCGGTAACTAAGGCAATTCCTTTATGTTGGTCCACCGGTTCTCAGCCGATGAAGAGATTGGATAACAACCGCTCGGGGCTAGTCTCTCCGCACCCGGGCCCGGAGCAGGACCATGCGGGAATTGAGTATCATACTGGCGCTTTGCGGCGCCGGATGGGCGCAGCAGCCGGCCGTGATGTCGGTGCCTGTGCTCGGCACATTTTTCGATCCGTCGGCGGGCGCATTGCGAACCTTATCGGGCGTTCCCGGTGCATCGGCTGCGGCCGAAACGCTGGCCTCGAGCGAATCTGACCTGCGGGCGTTCGTGAATTCACAGCGTCAGATCGCCGTCGCGCTGACGAAATCTAATCGCATTGCAGCCCTGCGATGGCGTGATGGGCGCGTCACCTCTGCGGATCTCGACTCCGCCCTCCCGGGCATTAATAATGTTGCGTTCTCGACTAATACTGCATCCGCGGCTCTCACCGACGGCCTGGTGGTTCAGCTGTGGTCGAAATTGGACGATTCGCCCAGCATGGAATTTGCGGTCGACGCCGCAGCTCTCGGCGGACCTGTCGGCTCGTTGGCCGTTTCCAGCGATGGCGATATTGTCGCGGCCGTTCTCGTGTCCGGTTCCGTGGTGGAACTGGCGCGGAGCAGCGCCCGGCTCGTTGGAAACTCGGCTCGCGCAGTTGCGTTCGCACCCGGAAGCCATGACCTGCTTACGGTTGATGCGGACGGGCGGTTGGTTCGCAATGGCTCGGATGTGCTGGCCGAAGGTCTGGGGGCCACTACCATTTTGGCTGCGACGCGGATGAAAGCGGTAGGCGCGGACCCGGACCACGGCAGGCTCTATATCGTCGATCTGAACACAAGGACACGCGAAGTAGTCGAATGCTCGTGTGCGCCCAAGTTATTGCAGTTGCTCGACATCGAAGGCGCTGTATACGTCGGCGAGGAAGGATCGGGTGGATGGCTGCTCAGCTTTGGCACGGGGACTCCAACTCTCGAACGCGTTCAGCCATTAGCGGCGGAGGTGGTCCGATGAGGCTCCCGATTGCTTTCGCTCTGCTGGCACTCTCGATTGCGCCAGCCCAAGTGATTCGCACGAACAGCGGTTTCAAAGCAAACGAGATCGCCCGCAATGATGACGGGTCGAGTTCGATTGCGCCACTCGGGTTCGAGATCAATTTCTTTGGAAAGCTCCGCAACTCGGCATACGTCAACAACAACGGCAACATTACGTTCGATGCGGCACTGCCCACCTTCACCCCCTTCGGGCTTCAGAAGACGAGCCGCGAAATTATCGCGGCCTACTTCGCCGACGTCGATACGCGGGGGCCAGGCAGCCGTCTGGTGACCTATGGCCAGAATTCCGTGAGTGGGCACAAGGCATTCGCGGCGAACTACGTCGATGTCGGGTATTACGCGAGTCACGACGATAAGCTGAACCGGTTCCAGTTGGTGGTAATCGACCGCACCGATACCGGCAGCGGCAATTTCGATATTGAGTTCAACTACGAACGAATCACCTGGGAAACCGGGGATGCGAGTGACGGGTCGAACGGTTTCGGCGGCGTGCCCGCGGTTGTCGGATGGTCCAACGGCACCACCGACGACGGCGCTTCGTTTGAACTTCCGGGGTCGATGGTCTCGGGCGCGTTTCTTGACGGCGGTCCGAAGGCGTTGATCCGCGCGAGGTTGAATAATTCTGTCGTAGGTCGGCTGCTGTTTCGCGCTCGCGAAGGAGTGTTGAGTCCCGGACTGACTGTCGTGACGGGACCGGTTCTGCCGGACGGGATGGTGGGCCAGCCGTACTCCTACTCTTTCCAGTACGCGGGCGTTCAGGAACCGGGGACATGGTCGTGGATGCCGGACGTGGTTTCGCCACCGGGACTTTCGTTCTCGTCCTCCGGCTTGCTGAACGGAATACCTACGAGTCCCGGTGTCTACTCCTTTACGACGGCGGTCACCGCGAATGTGGACGGCGAATCACAGACTGTTTACCGGCGTTCAGCAGTTACAGTCCGGCCCCCGAAACTCACAATCGCGACGGGTTGTCCGTTGAACGATGGTGTCGTTGGAAGGGCCTATGCAGCCACGTTCCGCGCGGTTGGCACAAACGCGATGACCATCGCCTGGAGCGTTGATAGTCGGAATTCGCTCCCACCTGGAGTGACGCTAGCATCATCCGGGTTGCTGACGGGAATCCCGCAAGCGCAGGGCACGTTCGATTTCGTTGTGCGCGCGGAAGCCACCGATTCAAACGGAACAGAACCGGTCGAACAGTCGTGCAGACTGACCATCAATCCGGCTTCTGTCCGGCTTGCATCGGGATGTGTTCTTCCTTCCGCCACGATCGGCGTGCCCTACACGCAAAATCTGGCTGCCAACGGCGGAATCGCGCCGTACCGTTTCGAGTTGATCGGCCAACTTCCGGCCGGGCTGAACCTTTCGAGTGAGGGAGTGTTGACAGGCGTTCCTGCCGTCCCGGGGACCAACCCGTTCCGGATTCTCATCGGGGACTCCCGAAACCACATCATGACTCAGGATTGCGAACTCGACGTCGTGTCGTCGCCCGTTTCGGCAGCGGCGTCCTGTCCGTTGCCGCCAGGCCTGGCGAGTGCTTCATATTCTGCGCGCCTGAGGGCAACCGGCGGCACAGCGCCGTACTCCTGGTCCGTGTTGGGCACACTGCCTCCGGGGCTGAGCCTTTCGCCGGACGGCATCCTTTCAGGCCGTCCGACTGGCGCCGGACCGTTCCTGTTCCGGCTGTTGGCTGTCGATTCGGAGGGTAGGCAAACCGGGCAGCCGTGCAGCATCAGCATCCTCCGGGGCGCCCTGAGTATCGGCAGTTGTCCGCTGCCCGACGCGGCGTTGAATCAACCCTACATCGCTCAACTGAACGGATCGGGTGGAGTTGAGCCTTATACGTGGTCGGGAGCCGCCCAACTCCCACTCGGGCTCAGCCTGTCCAGCACCGGTGTGTTGAGCGGAACGCCGGTATCAGCAGGCGCATTCACGTTCGGCGTGAATCTGCGAGACTCCGCGTTCCAGTCCGCGACCCAATCGTGCTCGATACAGGTAAAGGCGCCAGCATTGCGATTCAACAGCACCTGTCCAGCGCCTGAGGGCCTTGTGGGGATGCCGTACGCTGCGAAATTCACAGCGGCGGGAGGCACGCCGCCATATCGATTCACTGTGCAAGGCTACCTTCCGATCGGATTGACCGCCGCGGAAGACGGCACAATCGCCGGAACACCCACCGATATTGGAGCCACATCGTTTATTGTTCAACTCGATGACTCGGCAGGCAGCCGCTCAGAAAACTTCTGTTCTATCGAGGTTGGCTTAGGCACACCGCCCGAACTCCGCATCTCGGAACTCCCATCCGAAGTGGACGCCGCAAGAACGGATGTGAACATCGGCGTTGAACTCGCCAAACCGTATCGCCTTCCGGTCAGCGGTCAACTCGTGCTTGCCGTCACTCCGGCGACGCAGAATTCCGCAGGACCCTCAGGCCAGGCAGACCCGCACCTGCGGTTCTCCAATGGTCAGACCACTGCATCCTTCTTGATTCCCGCCGGATCGAGAAGGGCGTCCCTGCCGCTGCTCTCGACAGGTACAGTTGCAAGTTCGGTCGTCGTCTCGGTGATGAATGTGAAGGCGGGTGAAATCATTGCCCCGTCCGCGATCGTCCCACGAATGTTCCAGATCCAGGCGACGGCACCCGTAATCTCGTCGGGTTGCTACACGCAATCGGCGGCGGACACTGAGTTGTCGATTGTCGGATTCACGACGACGCGGGAACTGAAGAACCTCGAGGTGGTCGGGAGCGGGACAAGCAATATGACCAGCCTCACCGATGTCTCGGACGAGTACTTTTCGCGGGACGAGACGGTTCGCTCAGGGGGCGCCTTCACGCTACGGGTTCCTTACACCGGTCCGGTGAGTGCCGGAATGTCGCTCCGGTTGTCGAACAGCGCTGGAACGTCGAATCAA
This sequence comes from uncultured Acidobacteriota bacterium, assembly GCA_963720745.1. GTDB lineage: Bacteria > Acidobacteriota > Terriglobia > Bryobacterales > Bryobacteraceae > TMP-7. The sequence continues at coordinate 131,569 of CAVRGO010000003.1, read as the reverse complement.
GTCCCGCTTTCGCGGTGCCAGTGAGGTTCAAAAGAGGCTAGCGTGGTTGGGAAACTTCGGTTACAATCTCCCAATAGCTCGCGGCAAGGTGAGGGAAAATAAGAGGCTCCGCTCGGATTGGGTTGTTGGGGAAAGGGTCGCCGTGCGGAGCCTAGCTGCTTTCTTGTTTTCAAAGACGTGCCTCTGAATCATGGGGTTCCACACCAAAAAGTGAAATTTCCTTAAGATACAGCTGGTAGAACCGCGCGTGCCGCGCCTGCTAAACGCTACAATGCGATAGTGAATCTGCATCTTACAGGTATGAAATCACTGTGGCTGGTAACGGTTGCACTTGCGCTGACAGCTTGCTCAGAAGCTCCGAAGACAACGTCTGGAGTGAAAAAGTCAGAGCCGCCAAAGGCTTTGGAACCGCTAACCGGCCGACAAGCCTTCCAGCAAATGTATCCAGCCGCTCGAATTTGGGCACCGGATTGCCAGCCGCTGCGGCTGCAAAGCGTCCGGCTGACGCAGGTGGAAGCCCCTAAAGGAAAAGCGGGCGCCTGGCAATGTATATTCGTCTCACCGAGCCGGGGGCGTGCGAAAACGTACTCCTGGTCCGCAGTGGAAGCCGAGGGCAATCTTCACAAAGGGGTGTTTGCGGGCACTGAAGAAAGCTACTCCGCGTCCCGGCAGGAAACGCCCTTTCTCACGGCAGCCATCAAGACCGATTCCGACGAGGCGTACGAGACTGCGGCGGGCAAAAGCGAGGCCTACTTAAAGAAGAATGCTAATACTCCGGTGAACTACCTTCTCGAATTGACGCCGCGATACCCGAATCTCGCGTGGCGCGTTTTCTGGGGGGATAGCATCGGCACGAGCGAGCACTCGATCTTCGTTGACGCTACCACCGGACAGTACCTCGGCCGAAGCTGAGTCAGCGGGTCCGCTATGCGTCCCTTGCTCGTGATCGGAATTCTTGCTGTTGCTGCCGGTGCGGTGCCTGGCTCGTACAAGCAGAATATCGAAGCTTGGCGGACGGACCGCGAGCACTCATTAAAGGGGAAGGAAGGTTGGCTTACGGTTGCGGGTCTGTTCTGGCTCAAGGACGGAGAGAACCGGGCTGGCAGCGATCCCTCCTACGAGATCGCCCTTCCGCCCCTGCGTGCACCGAAACGAATTGGTGTCTTCGATTTGCACCACGGCACGGTATCGTTCCGCCTGGCCAGCGGCGCCCACGTTACGGTGAACGGAAAGCCGGTGGTCACCGCCGATTTGAAGTCCGATAGCAGCGGTAAGCCCGATTATCTGCAATTCGGCGACTTCACCATGTTCATAATCAAGCGCGGAGACCGGTTGGCAATACGTCTTCGAGATCAGCACAGCCAGATGCGGGAGAATTTCGCCGGTCTCCAGTGGTATGCCGTGAACGAGCGGTATCGCATCACTGCTCGATGGGTGGCGTACGGCCAACCGCGGAAAATCGCGATCGCGAACGTCGTCGGCCAGACTGGCGACGAGCTCAGCCCCGGATACGCGCAGTTCACGCTAAAGGGCGGCCGGTACCGGTTGGAGCCGATCCTCGAAGATCATCAGTTGTTCTTCGTTTTCCGGGACGCTACGGCGGGGAAAACGACGTACGGCGCCGGCCGATTTCTGTACGCCGAGATGCCTCAGCACGACAAGGTCATTCTCGATTTCAACAAAGCATACAATCCGCCCTGCGCGTTCACGCCGTTTGCAACCTGTCCGCTGCCCCCGAAACAAAACCGTTTGTCCGTTGCAATTGAAGCGGGCGAACTGAAATACGGGAATCATTGAACAGCACCTGTCACCTCCTGTTGAAGGCGATCGGCCTCGTGCCCGCTAATCCTGGGAACCCGAAACCGCAGTCCGAAGCTTCGTAATCGAACGGCAATCCGCCTGAGATGACTCGCGCGGACGCGCACTCGACCGAACATGAAGCTCGACATCCGCGGGCAAACCCGCGAAACCGAGAAACGAACGGCGGAGCGTGCGAACGAATGTATCGCAACGCTCCGCCGCTGTGCAGTTACTTGGAATTGATGATGAACGTTGGCGCCAGTCCGGCAATGGTCGTGAAACCCGACGGCGTCTCAGCTCGGATGAAACTCGAGCAACCGTGCACTTTCCCCAGGAACGAGTGCGGGTGTACGTCGACGCGCAGTTCCCGCATCTGCACGTCGCCGTACTGATAGACGGGGAATTGCGCCCGAGTCGGCTCGGTCTCCTCTTGCACAACATAAGGATTCCGCATCGCCGTCTTCAAAGCCTTCTCCCAACCGGCATCGTCCGTTTCGACCCCACGAACCGCGTGCTGATCCGTAGAATCGTCGTTCGGCTTCAATACCAGGCGTTCGCGGTTTTTCAGGATGAATTCCGGAAGATCGACGGTTTGGTCCTGATATACCGTGTGGGTTGCCGTCACCACCCGGGTCCAGGGAATGAACTCGCGGATCGCTTTACGTTCGACCGCTGGGAAGCCCGACGTCAGGGTCTCATCAGTGAGCAGATCGAAGATCGCTTTCTTTTGCGCGAGTTCCGATCGGAAGCTGTTTACGACGCAAACCGCCCGATCCCTGTAGGCACGCATGAGCGGATGAGACAAGTCGAATCGGACCAGGAACTCCTGAACCTTTACACGCCGGTACACCAGATCGATTTTGAAATCGCCCCGGCGGAGAATTCCGCTGCGATATTCCAATTGATCCGGTGGTATGACCTCGGCCTTGTACCCTTCGCGCCGGAAATATTCCGCCAGAATCAAGTATTCGTTCGAATCGGAAGTCTGGAAAGGCTGTCGGAACTCGACAATCGCGATATTCGGTTTATCGCGCCGTCCGAATTCCTTGTACGCCTTCAGCAGCGCGGAAAGCAGGTACCTCGTCCCGCCAACCTTGCTGAGAGAGTACTTTTTCCGAAACTCCTTTACCGGAGGAGAGTCGTAAAACAGATTGTCGAGTGCCTCACCGTATGCGACACCGGCGGGTGTCTCGGCGTTGTAATCGACAAATCGCATCGTTCCGTTATGCAGATTCGTATCGAGCAGCGATGTGACCGAGACAAAAGGGTAGCCCGGGTCGACGCTTGCGAGCATCTTCTCTGCCGGCAGAAGTTGCATCCGCGTCAGCAACTGCGGTGTCCCCAAAGCGATCTGTTCAACGCGGTGAATGGCGCAAAACAGCGCTTCGGCGGCTTTTACCAGGTTCGTGTACTGCCTCCTGGTAATGAAATGCGGCCGCAGGACAGGAGAAACCGGACGATTTCCAGACACTAAATGAGTAGACCTCATTCGGGTCTGGAGATCTTCGGCCCATCCCAGATCCTTGTACGGTTCGCCTTCGAGAATTTTGTGATAACGGGCTATCGCCTCGCCCAACTGCGACATTGCCTGTGAGTCTTTCCTCTTTCAGTATTGCATGACGAACCGGGAAAAGTGAAGCAAACAGGTCGTCAAAACAATCTCCAAGCATAAGTAAATAATAAACTTAACGGCATTTTAGAGCTTTGAAGCGGGTGCTATAAACATCGGGATCGCCACAACCGATATGTGGGATGTGACGCGAAAAACGCTTCAGCGGCTGTTCTTGGCATTCGTCGTTGCCGGTGCAGGTGCCTGGTCGTGGGCACTTAGCATCTCGCTAACCGCGAATCCAGCCAGTTTGAATTTCACTTACCAGATCGGTGCCGCTCTGCCGTCGCCTCAGACGGTATCCGTGCGAGCAACCGGTGGAACGCCGAACTATACCATCATCCTGGCGGACTCGTTGGGAGCCGTTCCGTTGTGGATTACTGCTACTCCCGAAGCCGGGAAAACGCCGGCGAGCCTCAGCGTTCGGGTGAACCCAACCGGTATGTCCGTCGGTAGCTATTCGGCCACGATGACCGTGCAGGCGACAGGTGGATCGACAGTCATTGTGCCGGTCCAGTTGACCGTCTCACAGCCATTGCCAAGCCTGACAATCAGCAGAACGGCGGTCGCAGTCACGGCGCCACCTATGCAGGCCACAGACTCGGTCACTCTCAGCACGACAGCCGGACCGATATCTTACACCGCATCTGCCGCTGGCGTTAACTGGCTTACCATTTCCCCCACGAGTGGTTATGTTTTGCCGGGAGCCCCGGCGACAATCACTTTGGATATCGACGCATCCGCCTTAGCGCCTCAAATCGCTCCCTATACTGCAAAGATTACGGTAGTGGCCTCTGGAGTCCCCCCCGCAAACCGCTCGCAGACAATAACGGTCAGCTTGACGCTAAATTCCTCCACCCCGACTGCTACAGCCCCCTTGTGGCCCAACACAGCTCAGGTGGGCTCACAAAACACAACCGTTACCATACGCGGAACCGGGTTCTACAAATCCACGACCGTGAAGATTACGCCGCAGGGATCCTCGACTGCCACTACCGTTACCCCTACCGTACTGAGCAGTACGGCGATGCTGTCGGTGATCCCGGCGTCTCTACTGAGCACGGCACAGGTACTGAACGTCGTTGTGTCTAATCCCGCTGGCGATGCCTCACCCCTGACGTTCACCGTATCGTCCACACCCGTCGTGCAGGCGGCTGTGAACCTGGCATCTTATTCGCCAACGGCGGTAAGCCCAGGTGAGCTGATAACGCTTTTCGGAGAGAGTATCGGGCCCTCTTCACCGTCAGGAATGGCGGATACGGACAATGATGGTTTCATAGACACGACGGTGAACGGCTACAAAGTGACCATCGACGGCGTCGATGCTCCGATCCTGTATCTCAGCCAACATCAGATCTCGGTGCAGGTTCCTTACGAGGCCACCCTAGGCTCGGACAAGGTGATCAACGTCACTTCCGGAACTTCGACCGCGACCGGTTCCGTCACAATCGCGGCAACCGCTCCAGCCATTTTCACTCTGGACGGATCGGGCGTAGGCCAGGCCGCCGCCCTCAACTATAACGTTTCTAGCACGACTTACACGCTCAATTCGGCGACGACCCCGGCGAAACCCGGAGACACCGTCGTCCTTTACATCACCGGCGAAGGCGACTATGCGACCACCTTGACTCCAAGGACAGGACTGCTGGTGCCGTTGTCTTTGAGCCCTCTTCCGCAGTTGAACCCGCAGCCATCCGTGATGATCGGCGGCGCGTCCGCCGCAGTGTCTTACGCTGGACCGTTCGTCGGCTCGATTGTCGGCATTATGCAGTTGAACGTGGTCGTGCCCACCAACGCAACCACCGGGCCGGCAGTGCCCGTCTCAATAACCATCGGCGGCCAGACCGCACAGACCGGGGTGACACTCTCACTTCATCCATAGGAACTGCGGGGCGAACGAAGGAACTGCGGAGCGAACGAATACAGCCTCACGCGCGACCCGGGCATCTAAAATAGAAACGCATGCCCGAGCCTTACCAAGCGGTGTTGGTTCTTTCTTTCGGCGGACCGGAAAAGCGCGGAGACGTAATCCCGTTTCTCGAAAACGTTCTACGCGGCAGGAATGTCCCGCCCGAACGGATGCGTGAAGTCGCTGAACACTACTATCACTTCGGCGGGAAAAGCCCCATAAATGATCAGAATCGGGAACTTGTGGCAGCGCTCACCCACGAACTCGAAGAGCACGGGCCGAGGTTGCCGGTCTATTGGGGAAATCGCAACTGGCACCCTTTGTTACCGGATACTCTGCGCCGAATGCGAGCCGATGGCGTGGAACGCGCCCTCGTCTTCGTGACCTCCGCTTTTGGATCATACTCCGGTTGCCGGCAGTATCTAGAGGACATGGAAAGGGCGCGGAGCGAGGTCGGCGCGTGCGCACCTCACCTGGTGAAATTACGCTCCTTCCACAATCATCCGGGCTTTATCGAAACACTGACCGATCGAATCGGCGAGGCCTACGCGACGCTCCCCTCCGAACGTCAACCCGCCGCGGGACTAATCTTCACGGCCCACAGCATTCCAGTCTCGATGGCACAATCAAGCCCATACGTTCCGCAACTGAAAGAAACATGTACGCTGGTCGCTGCTGAACTGAGGAGAGACGCGTGGCAACTCGCTTACCAGAGCCGGAGTGGACCGCCCGGCCAGCTCTGGCTCGAACCGGACGTCATGGAAGTGCTCCGGCGGTACCGCAGTGAGCACGGCGAAGGCGCCGATGTCGTCGTCTCGCCAGTCGGATTCGTCTCCGACCACATGGAAGTCGTGTACGATCTCGATTATGAGGTCCGAAACCTTGCTGTCGAACTTGGACTGAATCTCGTCCGTGCACTTACGCCCGGGACACACCCGCGCTTCATCGGTCTGATCCGTGAACTGATCACAGAACGCGTCGAGGGGCGGCTTCAAGCGGTAGTGCATGGCAGCGTCCCGCCTCTGGATGCGTGCCCTCCTGATTGTTGTCCGCCACCCCGGCGCGTTGCGCGCTGAAGAACGGGCAGCCGGATCTATCCCATTCCGCGGGCGGCCTCCCAGCCAAGCTCGACGAATTCCCGAACCCCTGGCCAATCGCCGTTGCCGGTCCGCTCCCAATTCGATTGCAGCTGTGGTTCCGCGAGGACCCAGCGGGTCCCTTTGCGGCGCTCCGCTGAACCGTTCCGGTATCCGAATTCAAACGCCGCACGGTACCGGTCGTACCCGACGCCCCGGTTCGCCATGAAGGTCGTATGATCTCGACGGAAAACGCCGGCGAATTCGTCGAAGGTCGAATCGAAACTCGGATTGCGGGGCGCCCAGTGTTCCGGTCCGGAGTCGGTTTTCACTCGAGTGTCACGAGCGGCCTCTTCCGCCTCGGCATCGCCGGTCGATTCCTGATGCGAGCCGCTCCATGATGGCGTGACCGACTGTGCATCATAAATCGGCATCGTCGGCCTCGGCATCGTTCTTTCGCCGAGCGGGTAATCGCGAACGTCGGTGGCGTCGAGACCTCGAAGTCGCGCCTCGATTGATCGCGCTCGGCTGTCATCGGATTGGACGCTCAATACGCCCCCGCCTCGCGCAACTACTTCGGCATAATAGAGGGCCACATCGTCGGCGACTCCGAGTCCGCCAGATGCTTCAGCGCCAATGCCGATCGTCACCTGCTCCCGGCTTACACCCTCGCCAACGAGTTGCTGGGCAGCGCGCGCCGCTTTCTCGGAATTATCAAAAAGCGCCAATATCCTGCGCATTAGAAGTCCTCCCTTCCGTGACCGGAATCTTCGTCGGCCGGGGCAGGCGTTCGGACCTGCCCGAGCGTCGTTTTGTCCCGTGCCGGTGGGCATAAACGCAGGTGAATTCCGCGCCGAAGAAAAAAACCTGCGCCGAGTAATAGACCCACAACAAAAGCAGCACCAGGGAGCCCGCAGCGCCGTACGTGCTGCTCAAAACCGCTTTACCGAGATAGAACGCGATCAACGTCTTGCCCAGCGTGAACAAAATTGAAGTTCCAACCGCTCCCACCAGCACGTCGCCCCAAGTAAGATCCACATCGGGCAGAACTCGATACAGCAGGCTGAAAAGAAATACGACCACTGCAAATGAAACGAGCGCCGAAGTCGTCTGCAGTACCCATTCCGCCATCGGCAGCATGCCCGCGAGATAGGCGCCAACCGCTGCCAACCCGGTATTCAAAAGGAGAGACAACATAAGCAGAAGCCCGACGCCGATTACGATAATGAACGAAAAGGCCCGCCTCTTCATCATCCGGATGAACGATTCCCAGTTGCTTGCTGACGGCGGCGGCGGAACATGCCAGATGGTGTTCAATGCGTCGCGTAATTCGGTGACCAACGCGGTAGCGCCGAAAAAAAGCCCCACGACACCCGTCACCGTTGCGATCATGCCACTCTTTGGCCCCCAGGCACCTTTCAGCAGCCCCTGGATGACCGTAGCACCCTGGCGCCCAACGAAACCCTGGATCTGCCACACGAGGCGGCCTTCCGCCGCCTCTCTGCCGAACACGAACCCAGCGATAGCGACAACAACGAGCAGCATTGGAGCTACCGACAGCAAAGTATAGAACGCCAGCGATGCCCCGAGGCGGGGTGCGCGATCGGCGCTCCAGCCGTTGAAGGTGTTCTCCAACATTCTCCAGAGTTCTCGCATGCCGCGATTGAATCGCCGCACCATCGGTGAGCAGTGGTGCAAGTACGTTTCCAAGCCGCAGAAGTGGCGCAACGACAACGAACTCGCTTGAGTCGATTTGGGGAGCAGGTATGATGGTGTGAAGTTTTTACGGGATTGATGTGCGGCCGGATGCGACTCCTATAATGGAGGTTCGTGTTCTGGCTCGCCGGGAACGGGTAGGCGTTGCAGGCTGAACCCCCTCGTTCTACCCATTACTGAACATGCGCATCGGAATTACTTGTTATCCCACCTACGGGGGCAGCGGGATTGTTGCCACCGAACTTGGACTGGAACTCGCGCAGCGCGGCCACGAAATCCACTTCATCAGCTATGCGAACCCGATCCGCCTCGATCCGGGGACGCCCCGCATACACTATCACGAGGTCGAGGTTTCAAATTATCCACTGTTCCAGTACCCGCCGTATTGCCTGGCGCTCGCATCCCGGATGGCGGAGGTCGCGACCCGGCAGCATCTGGACCTTCTACACGTCCACTATGCGATTCCGCATTCGACGGCAGCGATCCTGGCTCGCGACATGGTTCGCGAGTGCCGCAGATTGCCGTTCGTGACTACTCTCCATGGAACGGACATCACGTTGGTGGGAACGGATCGATCATATTTCCCGATCACGAAATATTCAATTGAAGAGTCGGACGGAATCACCACAATCAGCGAATATATGCGGCGCCGGACGGTGGAAGTGTTCGGGGTGAAAAACGAAATCGATGTGATCAGTAATTTTGTGAACATCGAAATGTATCGTCCCGACCCCGCGATGCGGCCGGCACAGAAGCGACTGATGCACGTATCGAACTTCCGGCCGGTGAAGCGCGTTCTGGACTGCGTCCGAATCCTGGCGGTCGTGCGCCGGGAGGTGGATGCGCACCTGGTGATGGTGGGAGATGGACCGCTGCGAGGCCCCGCGGAAGATTTGGCGCATGACCTGGGCCTGGAGGAGCATGTCACGTTTCTTGGCAAGCAGGATCATGTCGAACGGCTGTTTCCATCGATGCACGTGCTGCTGTTGCCGAGCGAGTTGGAGGCGTTCGGCCTCGTGGCACTCGAAGCGATGGCGTGTGGGGTGCCGCCAGTTGTAACGCGCGTCGGCGGTCTCCCCGAACTGGTGGAGGATGAAGTCACCGGTTTTCTGGAACCGGTCGGCGATATTGATGCGCAGGCAAAACGGGTTATTGCCTTGTTGACGAATGAGCAACTGTACGATCGGATCTCGACCCGCGCCCGGGAAGTTGCGGTGACGAAATTCGCAACAACCCTTGTGATTCCCCAATACGAGGCGCTCTACGAACGTATCGTGTCCGTACCGTAAGACCGGAGGCGGTGCTCTGCCAATTTGTCCCAACAACAATTACAAGTGTCCGCTGCTTCGTCATTGACGGGGACAAGGTCACTTGTTACGATGTTGTTGCGGGGTGGAGCAGTCTGGTAGCTCGTTGGGCTCATAACCCAAAGGTCGAAGGTTCAAATCCTTCCCCCGCAACCAACTCTCAACCCAAATCCTTCCTTATATTTAGCCCACTGCGAAGCCCTCTTCGCGAACCCCTCCTCACACCCGGATTGTCACCAAAACTGTAACCAGATTTGCGCCGATTGCGACGCCGATGGAGTGCGCGTATGAGCGCCGACCAGGATGTGAGGGGGCATCTACAACAGGTCGGAGAAATTCTTAAGCCGCATTTCCCGCAATTCAAGATTTCGCGCCAGCAAGCTCGACGTCTTGACAGTGCCTACCGCAAATCCCATTTGCGACATTTGCGACTCCCTGCCGGCCGCAAGAAATCCAAAAATGTCTGCGCGTCTCCCACAGCGGGCCTGAAGACTCACGACAGATCGCACGCCTCAGCGGTCACACCACAATCCGCACACGTCGTCCCTCTGTTGAGCGGGCATTCACGGAGCCGGGTGGAATTGTTCGCAGGGCCGGATCTGCGTAAGATAGGACCACACAGTTCAGGCGGCGCGCCGCTCGTACCGGTGATGAAGCCCGCCAACTTGCGGTATCGCGACGACGATTCCGCGTTCCGGCGGTTGCACGGGCCTCGGTTCCGGCGCGTCCTTGACCAGGGACAGGTGCGTCCGGGACTCGTGATAATACGCCAGGAAAGATTTCATGTGCCGGTACAAAGTGGCTTCGTTGAATACGATCACGTGATCGAGGCATTCTCTCCGGATCGTGCCGATGACGCGTTCCACAAAGGCACGTTCCCACGGCGACCGTGGAGTCGAAAGCACCTCTTTGATTCCCATGGCAGCCACATCGCTTCGGAACTCACGGCCAAAGATGCCGTCGCGGTCACGCAATAGATACCGCGGTACTTGGTCGTAAGGAAAAGCCTCTCGCAGTTGCTGTCCGGTCCATTCAGCGGTGGGATGGGCGGTGACGTTGAAGTGGACGATGCGGCGCCGGTCATGAGCCAACACCAGAAATACATACAGCACCTGGAAGGTGATCGTCGGCACCGTGAAGAAGTCCACCGAGACCATGGTCTTGACGTGATTCTCGAGGAAGGTGCGCCAGGTCTGAGATGGAGGTTTCCGATGGCGCACCAGATACTTGCCGACGCTGGTTTCGCCGATGTCGATTCCCAGCTTAATTAAGCAACTCGCCGTGAATGCGAGGTGCTCCCCACAGCGCATTCTCGCTACTCAGTTTGCGGATCAGTTCTCGCACGTCTTTCGCAACTCCCGGCCGCCCCGGTTGACCGCGCCGGACCTTCCAGGTCCAGAACAGACGAAAGCCCTTGCGGTGCCAAGCGATGACCGTGTCCGGTTTGACGATAACCAGAGCAGACCGCCAGCCGCTCCAGACCACGCACAGCCATGCCCACAGCAGTCGATCGGCCGGAGCCAGTCTAGGGCGCTTCACAGAACGCTGAAGAACGCCTAGCTGGTGCCGGAGCGCAAGGTTCTCCAGTTGGAGCCCACCTCGCGATTTGAAGGTGGCAGACACGGCAGCCGCCAGCACGTGAAGCGTGCCGAGAGTCGAACGGAGAACTTGAGAAAGGATGTGCAAACCCTATGCTCTCATCTAGTTCGACGTTTGCGATAGCCACAGATGGCAAGCGCATTGTCGAGGTTTGTACCAAACACCGATCGCTGCGTGAGTTTACGAATTCGCCATGGACACGTTACGAATTCGCCATGGAAACGGTCACAGTTCACGCGTCCAATTCTTTGTGTGGACAGTCCCGCTCTGCGGACGTGCCTTAGCCTGGATCGCGCTGCGGACGCAGGAAGTTCAGAAATGCACCCGGATCAAGGATCTGTAGAGCGGGATGTCGGTAACAGATTGAGCCTGGCTCGCCCGAACGGGCAGGCAGATCAAGCAAGTCGGTGTCGCGAGTCACCAGATACCGCGCCTGCGCGTGATACGCCAGATTGAGGTACGGTTCGTCCTTCGGATCACGGGTCAATACGAATTCCCGCGGTACAGGAGGGTGTAAATTGAACTGTGTAAACGGCCATCGAAAGGATCACACTAAGGAGACCCGATGGCCATCGACCTCAAACTCATCGACAAACTGTTGGCGGATTACAAGAAGCCCGAAGACATCATTGGCGAAAACGGCCTGCTGAAGCAGTTGACTAAGGCCCTTTTGGAGCGGGCCATGCAAGCCGAGATGACCGAACACCTCGGCTATGAAAAGCACGACCCGGCCGGCAACAACAGCGGCAACTCGCGCAATGGCGCGACCACCAAGACCCTGAAGGGTGATTTCGGAGAGGTACCGCTGGAGACCCCGCGTGATCGCAACGGCAGCTATGAGCCGAAGATCATCAGCAAAGGACAGACGCGTTTCAGCGGCTTCGACGACAAAATCATTTCGATGTACGCACGCGGCATGAGCACGCGCGAGATTCAGGGGCACCTGGAAGAGATCTACAAGGTGGAGGTGAGCCCGACGCTGATTTCCAATGTCACCGAGGCGGTGATGGAGGAGGTCAAGAGTTGGCAGAGCCGTCCGCTGGATGCGGTGTATCCGATCGTGTACCTGGACGCTTTGGTGGTGAAGATTCGCGAGGCCGGCCACGTCCGCAACAAGGCGATCTACGTGGTGATTGGCGTCAACATGCAGGGCAACAAAGAGGTGCTGGGGCTGTGGGCTGGCCAGGCCGAGGGAGCGAAGTTCTGGCTCCAGGTGCTGACCGAGCTGAAGAACCGGGGCGTGGACGATATGTTCATCGCCTGCGTGGATGGGCTGAAAGGGTTCCCCGAATCGATTGCGACGGTGTTTCCGGAAGCGCAGGTACAGTTGTGTATAGTGCACCAGGTGCGCGCGTCGCTGAACTACGTATCGTGGAAACAGCGCAAGGCGGTGGCCGCGGATTTACAGCCGGTCTACCGCGCCAGCACGGTGGAAGAGGCCGAACAGCGGCTCGACGAGTTTGCCGCAAAATGGGACGGGGCGTATCCGACGATCAGTCAGATGTGGCGCCGGAACTGGGAGCACCTGACCCCGTTCTTCGCTTACCCGGCGGACATTCGCAAGGTCATCTACACGACCAACGCGGTGGAGTCGCTGAACATGTCCTTGCGGAAAGTGATCAAGACGCGCGGCTCGTTTCCGCATCCGGAGGCGGCGATAAAACTGCTGTACCTGGCCCTGGAACATATCGCGAAAAAGTGGACCAAGCCGGTGCAGAATTGGAAGGCGGCGTTGCAACGCTTCGCGATTTTGCTCGGCGACCGGGTGCCGAAAGCGGACATGGGGTAAACTGCCGCCGTATGGAACAATCGGAAGAAGAGCATTTCTGGGATGGGGACTCTGTCCCCAAACCCCTGAGATTTTGCGCTTTTGCGCCAGGATTCCTGGATCGGGAGGCGAGCTGCGCTCGCGCTCCCGGAATCCCGGCCCCTAAGTCGGCGCTCGGGTTGCGTCTCCGCAGAGCCCTACCCTCCGCTCAGGTCCGTTTAGTTTACCAGGGATCAACAACGAGAAATAATTTGGCCGTTTACACAAAAGACTTGACGCGCCCCGGTACAGCCGCGAAGAAGGTTGAAATTCTGCGTAGGACGCGGACGAACTCCTCGACCACATCGTCCGTTAGCCCAGGGAACTTCGAACGTACGCGCGAACGGTTGAGGACATCCACGACCTCGCTCAGAATCTCGGCGCTAATACAGAGTTCGATAATGCCCCGCTCGGCCAGCAACAAGCAAATTCCTGATGGACTCTCCCGTCGGGCTGCACCCTGCAGGAACACCATGCAGTCGAAGACCGCGCGGACACGTTCTGACTCTGGCCCCATCGGCTAGGGCCGGCTTCGATGAACATCTTCGAGAGCGGTCGTAAATAGCGCGCTCAACTCGTCATCAGAGATGCCGCTCGCGGAAACCTGCTCACGAAACGTCCCAAGCACTTCGTCCAAACCCTTAATACCGGAGAGCTCCCGAGAAACGACAACCCGAATGTATTCCTCTCGGTTCAGTCCCGCTTCGTGAGCTTTCCGCTCCAAAATCGGGATGAGATCGTCTGGGATAGGGACCTGGATCGTTACGCTCATACCGCCGCCTCTCATCTATTATGACCGGTTCGGGAAGGCACCGGTTCGGCGCACTGTACCGCCTCTGCATGACGGATGATCAACTGGTCGGCGTCGGCGCTAATGCGGGCTGGGCATTCCGGCCACACGACACGGATTGTTTTCAACCATTGTTCCAGCATGCCGCGGAAACGGCGCGGACGCGAGTACTCGACTGAGCCCAGTTGGTTCGCCAGGCCGTAGTCACCAAAGATCGGAATTGCCTCAGCGCTCCTCGCCGTATAGCAGCGGTAGGTCAGCCACATGTACAGGTCGAGCACCGCCGGAGAAGCGGCAAGCAATCGAATCGCCTCCAAGTCGTTCGGTAACGGATGAGCGCTCACCTCGCTGTAGAAATCGTCGCTCAGCACCACCACGTTCTCGAATTGTGACGACAACACCCGCTGATCTGGCGTGCTACTGTACCAGATTTGAGCTTCGCTTATGAAGTTGAACCGGGAGCGCTGCACCACTTTGGCCTTCGGTGTCACTCTGTCGGTGCCGAAGAAGATCGTGGCGCCGAACACACGCTCGAACGCTCCCACGAGTCGGCGGTACTCCTTGCCTCCGGTGTGCATGCCAAAGATCTCCAGCATCTCGGCCGCGGTCCGGAAGCGTATGACCTGACTCTTCTGCCGCACGGCGAGAGTTGCCAGGAAGATTGGTACAAGGCGATCCTGGCCGAACGGCACACCGAAATCCGGGTGGCCGGTGATCTGGAGCACAAAGTGGCCGTTACGTCGCTCATAAAGCAGCTGATTGCTTGGCAGCCGCCGCACTGCAATCCGCAGAGAACGAAGGGCCGCGCGTTGTAGCAGAGTTCCTGCGCGCCCTGAGCCCGTTTTCGACAGACCAGTTCAATACGATTCGCCTGGTCGAGCTTCTGCTTCGAAACAATGAACTCGCTGAACGAGTCTTTGATTATCTGGCCGGCAGATGTCGGCGTGGAAGCGCGGTCTCGGTGAGCGGTGAAAAGAAGGTGCGATGACAACCTGGACTCCCATGGCTTCCAGGCTCGCCGTGAAGGCAAGCCGGTTAGAGAAACCGCCATGAAATGCCGCGCAAAACGAGGTACGAATGACAGTGAAATGTACCTTGATAAAACCTCGATTAGAGGGGGTTAGGGAGGGAAATGCTGATTTGGCGAGACTTGCGATGAGTCGGTAAAGCGCGCCAGAGACGCTAAGTTGTTGTAGACACATCCATCCGACTTGTTCCCAAGCTGGACGTCGCGGGTTCGAACCCCGTCTCCCGCTCCATAAAATCAATAACTTCCAGGCAGGTGGCAGGATTAGATCGGCACACAATTGAGGTACATTGAGGTTTCCGCAGAATATATATAGCAATTTCAATTTCGAGTGCCAGCCAGCCGAACCAGCCGAACTCCGCACGTATACGCTTCCCGTCGCCTGCTGGGTAAGGGGTAGTGCCTGGGAGTGCTTGATCGCGAGTGTGCGTTCCCGCGAGCCGGCGGGCTACACTGTCCATGGCGAATTGATAGAATCACGCCGCGATTGGAGTTTGGTATAACCCTCGACAGTGCCTTCGCCACTGATAGGAATCAAGATCTATTGGAGTCACAGATTCGGAAACGGCAGGCTCTGGTAGGCGTCCTTCCAGCCCCGCATGCGTGCGATAGCCATTAGAGTAATGCTGAAAATCGAGTAGCTTCGCCTCGAGACCGGCCATGGTCCAGAATAGCATCCGGCCGAGGTACTCGCGCCGCATTGTCCCGATCATCGCTCTCCGAAGGGATGAGAAAGCGGCACTAAGGAACAGTCTTGATTTTCGGTGACCTCGAGTACCCGAAGATTGGCTTGCCACTGGTGGAATCGATACAGCGGATCATGATCCAAACTGAGGTATTTAGGCAGGACCGTGCCCGCGAATCGCTCGCTGACACATCCGGCACAGCGACATTCCATCCACGATGCCGCTGCGGACACTAAACCCGATTACCCGACGCGTAAACTGGTCCATCACAACCAGAACCCAATGTGTTCTCAGTGTCGCCGATTCGCATCGGAACAAATCGCAGCTCCACAGACTATTCTTCATGTGGCCGATGAACGTAAGCCAGGAAGGACGGCGCCGAAAGCCCTCGCGATCTGCTGGGCGATGCGGGGACAACCCCAGTTCGGATTGCGGCGTTTCATTGCGACGACGGCGTCGATGAGGTCTATGTTCGGTCCCTTCGGGCCAGGGCCGACGCCCGCGCTGGCTGGCAAACAACGCGAGGTACTTTCGTTTCCTGAGCACACTGTGGAAGTGCAGCAGAGTTGAAGGCTTCAAAACGACGGCGTTACGGAGAACGCGTGCCCGGCGCATGAAGAGAGTGCACAACCGCGATGATCCTATCGCCGGCGCGCAACTGTTAGGGCCGGTGAGAAACAGCGCCATTAACGCCGGTGTTGGCCGGAGCCGATGGCACCAGCCGACGCCCCATTGGCGAGGATGCGGTAAGGACTCTATACCAGACTCTAGAGTTCATCGTTGCGAGTCTGGTCGATCTGGTGCACAATTCAGGCAGCACCATAGCTCATGCTCAGCCGATCAACCGCAATGACCGCGGCGCACACGCGATCGGGGAATCTCCGGCGACTCGGATCACCTCCACGCCTCCTGTGTAGGCGGAAGTACCTGCCGGCTCGATCACTCGCGTCCCAGCGCCGCGGAGGTGCAACCTCAAAGCTCCTGTGGACGGTGCTGGAGGGTACCACTTTGTAGCTGCCAGATGGTGCCTGATTTCCCGCGCGGGCGAGCCAGTAGACGACAAAGTCTCATCCACGCGTGGTGTGTCCGCCAGCGTCAATCGCCGGAATTGGCAGCACCAAAACCGGCCAGAATGGTGCCAGCTCTCACCGGCGCTAACACGCAACTCGGGCGCACGTTTGCGGCCGCGATTGAGGACCAACAGTTGATGCCGGGTCAGCACGGATTCGGCAACAACGGAGCGGACTCCGCCTGGCTTAGCCATTCGGGTACGGTGACGATTAAATGAACGAACAGGATCACGAAGTCGCGCATCCCGGCAAGCGTATCAACCCGTCAAGAACAACTGAATTCAGGCCAATTTGGGCAATTCGCCATGGACAAGCTTGATTTCTCCTTTGGACGCGCTGCGAGCCGAGTGATGGCTGCTTCGCGGTTGCAGGCGGGGCTCGAGCGGTTCTCGCTCATCACGTGGGGATGTGCCGAAGGAGATCGGAGGTGCCAGCATACCTGGGCTAATTGACGAGCCATTTACTAACTAGCGTAAGGGGCAGGTATGAGGGCTTCTCGGCGGGCTCGACCACCAAAAAGCGCTGGCCGTCTGGTGTGACGTCGTATTCAAACGACGGGCTTCTCAGGAGCGGAGGTGTACCGTTAAACAGGAGTTCTGGAGTGGAGGACTCGAACGCGGGCCCATCGGTCGAAACCCGCGCAGCCATGAGACTACCGTCCAGCGCCAGATAGAAGATCTCTTTGCCATCGCCGCGCCACCGGGGCATAACTCCACCGGCGTTGGAAATCTGCCACCGCGCGGGCAAGGCTCGCTTGCCTGGCTCAAAGGCCTGGACGTAGATCTCGCGACGCCCGCTGTCGTCGAAGTCATACGCGATCCAACGGGGTAGGCCCGGATTGAACTGAGCTTTGGTAGCTCCGAACGCGTGGTCCAGAAAGCCCTGCGGCTGACCGCCGCTTTTGGACTGTATCATGATCTCCGAGCTCAACGGCGTTATTTGTGTGAACAGCAGGAAGCGCCCATCCCGGGACCAATCGAGCGGTTGTTGCTTGAAGGGGCTGTTGCTGAGTCTCTCGATGGCACCAGTCCCCGCGGCCGACTTGCGATAGAGGTTCGCAGCGCCCGACGCATCATTCGCATACGTCACCGTGGTTCCGTCCGGCGACCACACCGGATACTCGTCAATGCCAGGATTGAACGTGAGACGAGCAAGGGAGCCGGTAGCGGGATGACTCACCCAGATTTCGTACTCGTTGCCGTCCCTTCGCGCGAAGGCCACGCGCTTGCCGTCCGGTGAAATTCGCGGTGTGTAGTATTCACCGGGCGCGCCAAGCGACCCCAGCAGCTTACCCCTACGGTCGCGCCAGCGGAGTTCCATAAGAGAATCGGTCTGCGGGGGATATACCAACATGCCGCTAGTGTTTGCGGAGAAATCGGCGAGCAGACGTCCCAAGTGGACTCGGGCGGCCAGCGACGCGTTCACCGGCACCGGGTCGCCTGTAAACTGTCCCCGCATCTCGTCGAACGGCCGGGCCGTCAGGATCCCTTTGGACACCGCCAGGATGTGTCCTGCCGAATAGGTAGGCTGCTCACCTGTCTCGCCAAGCCGCCGTGGCTTGCCGCCGGGCTCCAGGGAAGCCAGCCACAGATCACGACTCCAGTAGCCTCCCCCCCGATAGAGGAATCGTTGGCCGTCGGGCAGGAAGTGGGGCTCCACTCCGCCATCCGTTCCGGGAACTGGCACGGGGTGTCCTCCGATGTCCGGAATTCGTTGGAGTGGCATTCTCCCGTGACTCCACAAAATAACCCCGCCGACGCTCCAACTGCCGCCGCCTGTAATCGGCTGCACGTCGCACAGTTCCACGGTGGCGCCGCTCGCGACATCGCTTTTCTTCAATTTGAGCGGCGTAAAGAACGCTACCCAACGCGAATCGGGCGACCAAAATGGTTTATACGCTCCTTCGGAGTCCGGCACCAAAGTTGACCCGCTCTGGTTGAGTCTGCGCACCCAAAGCTGCGCCTTTCCCTGGGTGCGGCCAACAAAGGCAAGCATTCTGCCATCCGGGGAGATGGCGAAGCCACCCTCCCCGTTGCGGTCGAAAAGGAAGCTCGTCGCCTCCGGTGGAAGGAGCGAAACATTCAGAGGGGCGGCTGGTGTGATAGAAGGATCCCGAACCAGCATCCAGACGATTGCGGCAGAAACAGGAATGCAGGCAGCGAGCGCTGCCACCCACCACCAAGTGCGTCTCGGGTGCAGAGCCGATTCCGAGGCACCCGGCGGCGTCTCGGGCGATGTGGCCGGCGCTTCGGGAGACGGCTTAGGCGACGGCTCACCCGGAGGTTCGCTTATATTACAAAGCTGGCCGACGAATCGATAGCCCTGTTTGGGCAACGTTTCGATAAAGACGGGCTTTGACGCGTCATCGCGCAGGGCCAGCCGGATTCGGCGGACGCAGTAGTTTAAGCTCTGGTCAAATTCGACGAAAGTCGTATCTCCCCAGACGCGCGTTCGCAACTGTTCGCGAGAAACAATTTCGCCCGGCGTTTCCAGCAGCACTGCCAGAACACGCAGTGGTTGGGGCTCGACCTTAACAGGGCGGCCCTGACGGAAAAGTCTCTCCGATCCTGGGTCGAATTCGAACTCGCCGAAGCGTAGCCGTCCATTACCGGCGACCTGCATCGGGCTTGCCTCCTCAATAGCTTACACCCTCAGGTCAGCTGAGGAAGTTCTCAGCGAGAACTTCAGGCAAGTAGTAGGGAAGTTGGGCTATGTTCGACCTAAGGCGGCCAAGCTCGCCAAGTTATGGAGGAAGAACCTATGACACGCAACAGAACACTCATCCACAAAACAGCCGGGAAGATCCTGCGTTTGACGCTGGCGGCCGGTCTAGCGGGATCCGGATCGCTACTGGCTCCCGGTGCGCTGGCAGCAGATGACGCGGCGGAAACCAACCCTGCTCACCATCATTCCGCGCCGGCAAAACTAGTCGAAATCGTCCGCAATGCTACGCGCCAGTTCGTGGACGTCAACGCCACCACGGCCGCCAATTACCAGCCGCTGTTTGGCTGCGTCAGCGGTCCCGACCGCGGGGCAATGGGCGTGCACTACATCAACCTTTCTTTATACGGCGACGGCGAGATCGATGCCTCGCGTCCGGAGGCGATCATATACGAGCCGTGGGAGAGCGGTCTGCGACTGGTGGGCGCGGAGTACATCGTGGACGCGGCCGCGTGGATGGCGCATCACAACGCTCCGCCGATGCTTGAAGGCCAGGCCTTCCAGTTCGTGAACAGCCCGAACCGATATGGCTTGCCGGCGTTTTTCGAGTTGCACGTTTGGGCTTGGCGGGATAACCCGCTTGGCGCTTTTGTGGATTGGAACACGCGGGTGACCTGCGAAGGCCAGTAGTGGCCTCAACCCGGCCTCCAAACCAAGGTGGTAAAAATGAAACACAACCAACCTACCGTAAGACCGGCAGCACGCCCAAAGACGCATCTTCCGCTCGCTGCGATCGTGGCATCGGTGGGAGCAATATTCGCAACCGGGCAGTCACTGCCCAATCTGTTCCCGTTTCCGAATGCGAGTGGCTTCGCCGCCACTTACAATACGGCGAATCAGCCGATTGACCTGAGCGGGCCTTTCTTTGAGTCGCTGGGAACGAATGGCCGAAGCTGCTCAACCTGTCACTTGCCTGCGCAGGGATGGAGTATCTCTGCGCCGGAGGTGAAGGCGCGGTTCGAAATCACGCAGGGATTGGACCCTATCTTCCGCCCCAATGATGGGTCCAATTGCGACCGCAATATCGACACTTCGACGCTCGCCGGCCGCCGCAAGGCATATAGCCTGTTAACGAGCGGAGGTCTGATCCGGATTTCTATGCCGGTTCCCTCCAATGCCGAATTCGACGTCGTGAGCGTTGTCAATCCGTATGGTTGCCGGGATCCTGAGACTTTGTCGGTGTACCGGCGGCCACTGCCCGCAACGAATCTGCGGTCTCTAAGCGCGGTCATGTGGGATGCCCGGGAGTCCTCGCCCCAAACCGGCACGCAGAAGATCGCACCCGACACGAATCCGGCCGACCTGCTTGATGACCTGGAGCACCAGGCGTTGGCCGCAACCATCGGCCACGCCCAAGGAACAACGCCGCTCAGTCCACAGCAGCAGCAGGCGATCGTCGCGTTCGAGATGTCGCTGACGACAGCCCAGCTATACGACTATCGCGCCGGCGCACTCAACGCGAACGGGGCGATGGGCGGGCCCATGCTCATTGGTACGCAGACGCTGCCCGGCTTCTACGTTGGGATCAACGATCCTCTCGGCGGAAACCCGCGAGGGAAGCCTTTCACACCGGCGATTTTCCAGCTTTTTGATGCCTGGATGCCCGCGCAGACTCCAGAAAGCGACAATGAGAGAGAAGACGGCAAGGGTCAGGCGCGGCGCGCCAGTATCGCGCGCGGCCAAGCGGTCTTCAACTCCAAGCCGATCCAAATCGTTGGAGTCGCGGGACTGAACGACGACTTGGGTCTCGCCGCTATACCGGGCACGTGCGGCACGTGCCACGATACGCTCAATATCGGTAACCACTCGCTGCCCGTGGCGCTGAATATCGGCACCGGCGATCTCACGAGTTCGTTGGACCTGAGCTACCTCCCTGGCATCACGTTGCAGAACAAGGCCACTCGCGAAATTAAGACCACTACCGATCCTGGCCGCGCCCTGATCACCGGGTTGTGGAAAGACGTGGGGAAGGTCAAAGGGCCGATCCTTCGCGGTCTGGCAAGCCGCCCACCTTATTTCCACAACGGGTCGGCCATTTCGCTCAGCGATGTTTTGGAGTTTTACGATAGGCGCTTCAAGATCGGCTTCACTGCGCAGGAGAAGGCGGATCTGATTGCTTTCCTCAACGCACTGTAGCGCCGCCCTTCCTATCCAGAGTAAGAGTCCCCAAGCCGAAATAGGAGAACAAAATGAAAGAAGTGAAGGAACTCATTAGCGACGCCAACTCGCGCGTCAACACAGTCTCCGTAGACCAGGCACTGAGACTGTTCAACGATCCCGGCACCGCATTTGTCGATCTGAGGGACTCGGCGGAGTTGCTCCGCGACGGGAAGATACCCGGCGCGGTGCATGTGAACCGGGGCATGCTGGAGTTTGCGCTGGACTCTTCCACGCCATACCACAACACGGTGTTCTCTTCCGGCAAGCGAATCATCTTCTATTGCGCAAGCGGTGGACGTTCTGCCTTGGCGGCTGAGACCGCCCAATGCATGGGACTTTCCAACGTGGCGCACCTCGGTGGCGGTTTCAAGAGTTGGCTTGAGGCGAACGGTCCAAATGTTCATGCCGAAACGGCGTGATGCCGGCCGACGCCGGAGGGGTCGGCGTGTGCGCACATTTAACGCTTGCGAAGAATGGGTATGCTCGCGGTTGTTCTGTGTCTGTCGTTTGCTCCGGTCGCATTCGGCAATTCTATATTTCTTTCCTGCACGCCCACGCTAACGCTGAATGGACCCGACCTGTTGGACACGTGCCCGGCGGCGGGCGCGTCGCCGGGCTCGGATGTGATCCAGATCAAGCTCTGCCTGCTGGCGGACTTCACGGAAGGAGCGCCAGCGTACGCGATTTAATTCACGTCGTGTTCATACATCTGTCGAATGATCCAAATCCACACAGCGGCAGCTGCAACCTTGAGAACACGACCGGCGGGACGACGGCGGCCACGAATCATCTGAGTTCTACTCGGGGAATATCAATGCACCGGGTACGAGACTCCTGACGGCTGGCGGTGAAGTGAACCCGATAGCGGCCGGTACGTTCCAGGCACCGGTCAGCAGGTCGGACCTGTTCGGGACGGCCAGCGTCGTTACTGTCGGCAATATCGTCGAGTACAACTTGTCTCCGGCCGCACCTACGCCGGAGCCGGGTGGACTAGCGATTGTACCGATCTGCTTGGCAGCGCCGGGGCGATATGCGTTCTCGAGCGACGCCAACAGGCCGGCAGTGGGATCGCCGAGACTTTGGACCGGCGTGCCGTTTCCGACGGCTCAAGAGAAGGAGGGGAAATGAGAAAAACAGTTGAAGTACGCCTTGTGCTGATCGCTTGTGCGTCGATATTTTCAGGCCTTGGTCAGGAGCAACGGCCTGCTCAGGAGGCCGCTGGCCTTCGAGCCGTCTCAGGTGCAACCGCGGGGTGTCTGACGCGTGCCAAACTCAATCTGTCCGTGAACCCGCAGCAGGTTCATATGGGCCAGGCGACCACGATCAATTGGGACGTACTCATGTCGGACGCATGCGGCCCCTTTACGATCGAACTCGATGGGAAAGTTGTTCAGGACAGCGGGACGAAGACGATCGTTCCCACTCAAAGCGGGAACGTCCTACTCACCCTTTTGCAGACTGTTTCCGGGAAACCGGAGAGGCGCTCACAAAGACGGCTGTAATTACTGTTGACACGCCGGTGCCCTGTGTCGGCCTGGACGAGGGAAATCAGTTAACGGCGGCCGATGTACAAATCTTCGACGAACGCTGGATGCGTCCCGAGGACCTGCGGAATCGGCTGAGCGCCTGGGCAGCGGGCCTGAAGGACCGTCAGGGATGGAATGTATGGGGCGTGGGCGACGACGCAATAGCGATGGTCCGCGTGTATGAAATAACGCATGGGCGCATGCTGGAACCGACAAATGGCCACAAGTACCTGAATTATTTGCGTGACCTCAACAACAAGGTGCTCGATTTTCGGAACGATCAGCATCCGGGCGATGACTTTCCCAACGGGAACAATCCCAGGTGCGTTCACTGCTCGCAGAGAACCGGTCGTTTGGGTTTGTGGATCACGAGCGCGGGGGGGATGGCTGGCTGGCGCGGGGCGACGCATTGGGAGTGGGTGAACGACGGTGGGCTGGCCCCGGTGGATGCTGTGACGTCCGGCCTGTACGCGTACGGGCTCGCCGCGTTTTCCCGCATCGTAGCCGAGGACCCTTCGCTCCAAACCGAGTATGGTCCAGACGCGGTGAGATTCGCGAATGAGACTGTGAAGACGATGGCGGCTTTCACCAGGGACTTCCGCTCCTGGCGAGCGTTTGATGTTGTCCTCGAGGGCACGTTCATGAGGCCGGCCGTATTTCCGACCGCGGAACAATGCAAGCAGGCCCACGACTTCAGCGATCAACATGCTCTCGACTTCGCTGGGCAGGACGGCAACAAACCAACCGACGTTCTGAAGCTGATCGATGATGCCCTGAGCCAGAGCTGCCTCCGAGCTGGAAGCTATGCCGGCAAGCCGGAAGCCCACAACCAGAGCGGCATGCTGGTCTCGATGATGGTCGAGTTGTGGCGCGCGCTCGACAGCGAATTTTACGGCCGAAACCAGTTTCGCACTGCCGACGGCGAACGAGCGCGTGCCCTCATCCCGATGCTAGTCGCGCGACACCAGAATTTCTTCGTGAACAGCCTGCACATCGCGAATGGTTCGCGAGGGGAGCGTTACTGGTGGTATTACAACGACGGTGTGCACGACCCGCATATTGAGGACGGACATTCGCATCTGGATATGTTCAACCTGGATGTCCTGCGCCGGGGCTTTTTGCGGCTCGGTCCGGTTGCGGCCAACTCAGGCGAGCCTATCGTTTTCAATGACGTGATGCTCCGGCGTTTCGCGAACACGTTCCTTGAAGAGATTGCCCGGCCGGACGAGATCGATCGGGGCGGAGATTTCCGATTCGACGTGGGCGGCCGTTCCAACACCGAGGTCGGTAAACCGCCGGACGCGTCAAATTCGTTCTGTGATGGATGGGTGTATCTGGCGTCGGTTGACCCGGAGACCTATCGCCTTTGCCGCCAGGTAACGCTGCGCAATCAGCCGGCGAATATTACTAATACTGGTTCCCCGGTGTGTACTTTCCAGGGCTCCTCAACTCCGCGCATTCAGCCGTATCTGACCATCAACAATCACGCGCCGCTATTGGCGACAAAAGCAGTTCGCTCCGGCTCTCGTGAATATTCCCAGCGTGCTCGGCATGCAGCAGGCGGAAGCAATAGCAGCGATGAAAGCCACGGGGCTTTTGTCCGGGCAAATCACACCGGATAATCGTTGCATCGACTTCGGAGGAACGGTGCTTGTGCAAAACCCCTCTGCCGGGCAACGGTTTATTGCGCCGGGAGAAACCTTCCAACTCACGGTCTCCTCAGGTCGCGACGGAAACGGCAAACCGTGTAGGTTTCAATGAGGAACGGCTCCATTCACAGCCGTCGATTTCAACCCATACCAGCCCCATATTACGTTCGAAAGAACGAGAGTAACCCTATGGCCGCTACGCGTGTTCAACTAATTCTCACCGTCAATCAGCCCCGACAAAACTCGGTCGTGGGTCTTAACCAGCCGTTCCAGATCAGCGGCCTCGTGACGGATCAACGCATGCCCGAGCCGATTATGATCGACTCGGTGACCGTGCAGATAGACGGCGGACCGCTTATCAAAGCGAATCTAACACACATATCGAACAAGACCCTGACAGAGGTTTCCTTTCACGCGTCTGCGCAGGTCTCCAGTGGGGACGATCCTCACACAGTGACGATTGTCGCGACGAACGGTCGAGGTCTCCGTTCGAAAAAGACAGTTACCGTGTTTGCCGGACCCTCCTTTCAGGTCGATGTCCCCGCTTTGCTCATTGACCTCCGTAGCTTTGTTTCGATCACGGCTGACGATCCCCAGGTCCTGACGCTGATCCGCGGGACGCAAGGACAGCTTGGCTCGTTATCGGAGTTTCTGGCGTCGACGGGCAAGGTGCTCATAGGGCCCAACCTTATCGTTCAACCCCTTACGCCCGCTGAGTCTCTTGTTCGAATCGGGCTGTGGATTGAGGATCCCAGCTTCCCGGTTGTACCTCCATCGGACGGCTTCTCGTTGCCCCGGCTTTCCGATGCTGCAGCCAACGCGTGCTTTGCTGCGACACCCGTTCTGACAATCCCGAACCCAGGACAGTTTCCTTCCTTTGCGGTCTCGATTCCAGTTGAGACGCTGCAGCATCTTGTTGACGCGATGACACCAACTCTCAAATCGCGGGCTTCCAAGGAGGGCTTCGATATCGACAGAATTACCGCGCAGACCAGCAGCCCCGCTATCGTCAACACGATCGTCACCGGCCATGTTCTGGAAGGAGTCGTCCCAGCCACTTTCACCATTAGCGAGACTATCGGCGTGGGACCCGTACGTGGCGGTGAGTTGGAGCAGCGGGCCCCGACGGTTCTCGCCACGGATTCCTCTTCTAGCGTCGGCAGCATCCTGGATTGGATTGTGGGCGCTTTCGTGCCTTTTATCGGCGCGACGTTAGGGTACGCCTTCTACAAAGTGTCCACTTCCGCGAGTGAGAAAACCGGCTTGGCGTCGTCTTTCCTCGGCAGTATTCCCGCGCGCATTCCGTTCGGGAATAAGGCAATCTCGCTGCCATCGAACTTCAAGCTGCCGGAATTCCCCAGCCTCGATTTCTTTTGGCACTCCTTTGGCGCGACGCCTGACGGACTTGTCGGGGATGGCACAGTGGAGATAGGGGCGAGGACACAATCCGATGCCAACATCATTCTCCACGGTCCGGGCTCCTTCCAGGGTTATCAGGACAATATTGTGGAGCTCACAGACCCGACTATGGGATATGTCCTGGAGAACATAGCCCCGGATCCCGAAAAGTTCGGCTGGAAGATATTCGGCGCGGATTCCGCCGCAGATACGCTCGAGCCGCCCAGTCCCGCCGCCCAGGCGGGTGACTTTTTCCCCCACTTCCCGTTGCCGTCAAAAGTGCCGGTCGGAGACATCCACTTCACTCTGGCCATCAACGCGGTTGAGACTTGCCAGTCAGATGCTACGAAGACGCTTACTGGAGCGGCTTCGAAACCAATGCTGTTTCGCGGTAGGAAGCGGCCTCACCCGGCGAGCGCGTGAATGTCTTGGCGGAGCGAATGAATCTCGCGACCAGTTTTGCGTTACGAGGACCCGGTAAGGGGCACAAGGCAATGATCGGCCGCAAAGCGGTGCTAATTGCGAGATGCGCAATACGGAGGACGTGGTGAGCGTGGTTCGATCCGCACGCGATCATTCGCTGTACGTTTCGGTGCGGCCATGATGCGGCTGGACTGGGCATCTGCGACGCCGGACTGGTGAAGACGGGTTCGTTTGGGACGTGAAAATAGTATGGCAATCGAGATTAGGTCGTGAAGTATTCGGTTTACGTTTCGCACAACGACTTTGCAGATCTTCAGCGCTCGATAGATCTCCGCCTCGAATCGGGAGGGATGGCCCTCGTCCACTTTCCGAAGGATCCGCCGAACGACTGGCTGCAGTTCAACGGATCGTGCACAACTGTTTACCGGGCGACGAGTTCGCGGAAGTCTTACACCTCTAGCAAACGGAGAGCCCGTGTTTTCTTCACTGCGCTGAACCTCTTTGGAATCCGCTTAGGAGCAGTTCATATGCAGCTCGACCTGACCGAGTGTGGAGCTTCTGATGATCGAGTCCCGCAAAGTTTTTGGGAACTGGTACGGCGCGGAAGGCGACAGCAATCGGGCGTGCAGCCGCCGGAAGACCCACCTCCGGTGCAAGGCGCCTAATGACAGGAAGGACAGTTCCGGGAATGTTGTAGGTTGAACGCTCTTGCTCGGTTTAGGTCGCCGCTGCGGCGCGGGGAGCAGTAACGGGGTTGAGCCCTGGATCGTTGTCGGCGCACATAACTCACGGGATATGAGAACGTGATCGTAATCGGGAGGATATGCTTTCGCTAGAAACGGAGGTGGGAGGATTCGTGGGCAAACAGAGATTGACCCTGTCGATATTTCTAGTAATATTCGGGTTGTTCCCCCTGTTGAACAGCCTGAGCAACCCGCGCCTCGGAGGGCTGCATGGGTCCGACTTCATGCAACTCATTGCCTCCGGCCTATGCTTCGGATTTGGATTCGGAGTGCTGTTCGGCGCACGCAAGTTTCCAGGCGAGTAGCAATTTGACTTCAAATGGACCATGTATTGGAGGGCTTCCGTGACGTAATGCTGATCGGGTCCAGTCTCTAACATGGCCACAAGTGGTGCTCGGATTCGCGAGCACAGTCGAGCTGGTCGCCGCTGGCCCCCCTGGAGACAAGCTCTGCGTTCCCGGGCGCTGCCGCGCGTTAGGGTGATTAGCGTCGTTCGCCGTTAATTTGGCCGCACAGTTCTGGAATGGGCGCCGTGCACAGGCAAAACGCTGATACATTTCACGCGTGCGCGGAGTCCGTTCGATCACCTCGTCCTGTACATTGAATCCTCTCCTGTCCATGGCGAGTTGATAGAATCACGCCGCGATTGGAGTTTGGTATAACCCTCGACAGTGGCTTCGCCACTGATACGAATCAAGACCTATTGGAGTCACAGGTCAGGAAACGGCGGGCTCTGGTAGACGTCCTGCCAGCCCCGCATGCGTTCGATAGCCATCAAAGTAATGCTGAAAATCGAGTAGCTTCGTCTTGAGATCGGCCGTGGTCCAGAATAGCATCCGGTCGAGGTACTCGCGCCGTATTGTCCCGATCAATCGCTACGAAGGGATGAGAAAGCGCACGTAAGGAACCGTCTTGATTTCGGTGACCTCGAGTACCCGAAGATTGGCTCGCCACTGGTGGAATCGATACAGCGGATCATGATCCGAACTGAGGTATTTAGGCAGACCGTGCCTCGCGAATCGCTCGCTGAAACATCCGGCACAGCGACACTCCATCCATGATGCCGCGGTTGACACCAAACCCGATTACCGCCGCGTAAACTGGTCCATCACAACCAGAACCCAATGTGTTCTCAGTGTCGCCGATTCGCATCGGAATAATCGTAGCTCCACAGACTATCCTTCATGTGGCCGATGAACGTAAGCCAGGAAGGACCGCCCAGATCCGATTCCGGTCGGTAGTGAACCGCAAGGATACGGCGAACAACATCCTTGTCGATCTCGACGCCGAAAGCCAGCGCGATCTGCTGGGCGATGTGGGGACAACCCCACATCGGATTGCGGCGTTTCATTGTGACGACGGCGTCGATGAGGTCTTTGTTCGGTCCCTTCGGGCCACGCCGACGCCCGCGCTGGCTGGCACACAACATGCGGTACTTTCGTTTCCTGAGCACACTGTGGAAGTGCAGCAGAGTTGAAGGCGTCAAAACGATGGCGTTACGGAGAACGCGTGCCCGGCGCATGAAGAGAGTGCACAAACCGGCGATGATCCTATCGCCGGCGCGCAGCTTGGGCGCACGTTTGCGGCCGCGATCGAGGACCAGCAGTTGATGCCGGATCAGCACGGATTCGGCAACAACGGAGCGGACTCCGCCTGGCTGTGGCAGTCGGGCTACGGTGACGATCAAACGAACCACCAGGGTCACAAAGTCGCGCGTCCCGGCAATCGTATCAAGCCGTCAAGAAGAACTGAATTAAGGCCAATTTGGCAATTCGCCATGGACAGGCTCGCGTTCGAAGCTTATTACAATGGTCACGGCGTACACGCGAGCCTGGGAGGGCGAAGCTATTCCTGACGGATCCAGACTTCCGTTAAGCTTCGACTCGTACCGTTGGCAAACGCATTGTCGAGGGTTGTACCACACTCCGATCGCTGCGTGATTATGAATTCGCCATGGTCAAGCATTTTTTGATGGAAGCAATGATACTGAAACGGCGAGATGCTGGAACTGGAACGGCGAGGCCCTGTCAATACCAGGCAACCTGCTACAATGCAGCACACAGAGGAACTGGGACGTGCCGACTTTCTCCCACGCGATGCGACTAGCAACGTTATCGTTATATTTGGCAAGTGGGTATGCGGGGACGAAGCTCAAAGTGGCGGTTTTGAATTTTGTCGACGGCGCCGGAGGCTCAACCCAATCAGGCGAAACAGTTACAGAACTTCTAATTACCCGCCTCGTCAACGGCGGTCTTTATGAAATCGTCGAACGAGCGACGCTTCAAGAAATCCTAGCGGAACAAGCGTTCTCGAACAGTGATCGGTCTGACGCCGCGACGGCTGCATTGATCGGAAAAATCAGTGGCGTAAATGCGTTTGTTACGGGTCGACTTCTCAGATCAGAGGTCGACAACTCTGGACGCCCGAGCGCGCTATTCATGGTGAGTGCGCGGCTCGTCGATGTGAGTACTGCAAAAGTACTGATTGCTGTCGAGGGCATTGGCAAAACCCAGGACTCTTCCGCTCAACATTCCAGTATGAATGAATTGTTGGCCGTGGCTCGCGAGCGTGCGGTAGATCAAATCGTGGCAAAGTTCGAAGCCAGCATCAACGCCGAATCAAGAGCCAGTGCGCACGTACACGGCGCATGCAACGCAACTCTGATTCCGGATAGCGCGAGCGACTGGTATGAGCGCGGTACAGCTTGTATGTCATCGCAGCAATACGAAGCAGCCGTTCAGGCGTTTACGGCAGTAATCCGAATACGACCCGAGCTGCGCGCTTATTACAATCGAGGAAGCAGTCTCATGAGTTTACTCCGATATCCCGAGGCGTCAGATGATTTTACGAGAGTCATTAGTCAGGATCCTAAAACGCACGGGCATTCTATAACCGAGGTATTTGTGAGATGAAGACCGGGCACTGGCACAAGGCGGACGACGATTTTTCGCAGGTCCTCAGGCTTCGTCCGGACAAAGAATTGCTCGGGAGAGCCCGTGATAATCGAAACAGCATTCGTCGAACGTTAGAGACGAAGCCCGACATACCGCAGGAGTGAGCTTTCCGGAATCGACGTTTGCTCGACCGCGGCGCCTGTTCCGGCTTATAACTCGCGCCGAGGGTCGATATGGAAGTTGTCAGGAAGTCAGCCCTCGCCAACCCATGTGCAGATGGCGTTCGATCTTACGAATGTGGCAGCGCTCGGACCAGTACAGGCGATGAAGGTCGTTGATCTGATCGGTAGAGAGCATAGGTGCTCCCCAGTTATGCGGTAGAAACCGCCGCAATGCCAGAAGGCGGTTGTTTGCAAGATGCGGCGGCCCTTTCCGGAGCGGGCGGAAGTCCTTGCAAAACTCAAACTTCGGCCGGAGCTGAGCGGTTGTTTGCAAGCTCGCGCAGTTCCGGACCTAGACTACTTTCCGGCGCAAAATTCAGCGGTTAAGTCCTTTCGATCGAGCGGCTGAGGCGACAGGTTTCTGCAAGGTCGTACAAAGTGCCGTCCTAAAACATTTTTGCCAGTCCATGTGTTTTTCTTCTTGACGGCCAAAACAGACAAGCGTATCTTAATAGTAAGTTATGCGTAAGCAGCAACAGCGGCTCATTGAGCGACTCCTTCGCGCTGCGGAAACCATGGTCCAAGGTGGCCTGTCGGAGACCTCTCGCCGTTGCGGCAATCCCGGTTGTATCTGTTATCGCGATCCCGAACGCTTGCATGGACCGCACCTTTACATCACGTACCGGGAGGACGGCAAGAGCCGCTCTTTATACGTCCCGCCAGAGCATGCCAAGACCGCTCGTCGAGCTCAACGAGCCTTTGCGGCCTTTTGGGAGATTGGCTGTTCTCTCGCCAAGTTGAACCGCGACCGCTTACGCAAACAGTGGCAGCAGGAGAAACAATCGCGCACGCCGGTCGGCGCGAGGAGGACTCCCCGTGATTGAGGCGCGCCGGCAGCAACTCCACTTCGGCGACGGCCTCATTGCGGAAGAGGTAAGTGATCTGCGCGAAGAGTGGATGAAACATGCCGACCAGGTGCTGGAAGACGAGCAACTGGTGGCAACCGTGTATGAGGCTCTGGCGAAACGTCATCCCAAGAGCCGCACGCGCGGACGCCATGGCACACCGGCGGAAATCGTGATGCGGCTCCTGCTGCTGAAGCATATCCGCAACTGGAGCTATGAGGTGTTGGAGCGTGAGGTCCGGGCCAACTTGGTGTATCGCGATTTCACGCGCGTGGGAGCGGCGAAGGCGCCCGATTGCAAAACCATGGGCCGCTGGGGACTGGCGCTGGGGCCCGAGACGGTTGAGAAGATTCATGCACGCGTGGTGGAGATTGCCCAACAAAATCAGGTTGTGAAGGGGCGCAAAATGCGCCTGGATACGACGGTAGTGGAGACGAATATCCACTATCCGACCGACAGCAATTTGCTGGGTGACGGGGTACGTGTTCTGATCCGCGCGATGAAGCGGATCGCAGAGATCGCCGGGCAGCAGGGAGCCAAGCTCCGCGATCGGAGCCGGAGCGTGAAGCTCCGCGTGCTGGAGATTGGACGCATAGCGCGCACCAGAGGTGGACCGAACCGGGAGCGTTTGCAGCAGGGATATGAGAAACTCCTGTCCACGGTAGGCCGCGTGGTCGGCCAGGCCAAACGGTTTTCCGGCGAGATAGTTGAAGGGGTGAAACGATGCGCGGACGTGATGCAGCAGGCCGCTTTGGAAGGACTGCGAAAAGAACTGGATACGTTTGTGCCGAGGGTGCAGCAGGTGATGCGGCAAGCCAAACAGCGGATCTTCGACGATAATATGCACGTAGCCGAAAAACTGGTGAGTATCTTCGAGCCCACTACCGAAATCATTCGCAAAGGCAAGGCGAGCAAGCCTACCGAGTTTGGCAAGCTGGTCAAAATCCAGGAAAGCGAAAATCAGATCATCACCGACTATGCCGTCTATGAAAAGCGGCCCAGTGACTCAGAGCTGGTGATCCCGGCCCTCCAGGCGCATGAGAAACAGTTGGGCTGCGTTCCCCGGCTGGTGGCGGGCGATGCCGCATTCTACTCAGCCAGCAATGAAGCCGCTGCACACGACAAGGGCGTGAAGCGGGTGTGCATCCCGAATCGGTCCACCAAAAGCACCGAGCGGAAGCGCGAGCAAAAGAAGCGCTGGTTCAAACAAGGCCAGAAATGGCGGACCGGCTGCGAGGGCCGCATCAGCGTGTTGAAGCGGCGACACGGCCTTCGACGTTGTATTTACCGCGGCGATGCCGGTATGAAGAGGTGGGTCGGACTGGGCGTGATCGCGGACAATCTCTACCACCTCGGAACGGTGTTAGCCGAACGCAAAAAACCGACTTTTTGAAGTGGACCAAAATCAATTACTTGACTGCCCGGCGGGACGACCGTCGGGCAATTTGCTATTTCTGACACCGTGCGCCGGTGCTCGGTTCATATCAAAAAACGAATTTTGCGCCGGAAAGTAACTAGGGCATCGAACAGAGCCTCGATGACCCCATATTCGGTCGGGCGGGCGCCGGCCCGGAGTTCCGCTGCGCTTACGGAGGAGAAGAGAATCAGCGCATCCGATCGACTGAGTTCGAGCCACCGCGAGATCACGGCCTCGTTACTGCCGCGGGAGACCTCGATCAGTATGTCGGAATCGATTAGGACGCTCACTCGACGCGCAGCCGTTCAAGTCTTGAACCTCTGCGAAGCTGCCTGACTTCTTCCGTGCTATCACGCCGTTCGGAGCGCGACCTGCGGATTCCTACGAAGCTCTGCATCGCCGCCGCACGCTGCTCGCGGCTCCCGAAATACCGCTCGCGCACCGCCTGCCGGACCAGTTCGGACACAGTTGTCTTTTCGCTGCGTGCTCGCGCACGAAGCGCCCCCCACAACTCGTCATCGAGATAGAGTTGCGTGCGCCTCACGATGTATATTGTACATCGCCAAACCGGGCAAGGCCACTCCTCGCGATGACCGGGGCACGTTCCATGCCACCGCGGGCGCCCCCTGCGCCGAAGATGATGAAGCGAGTGCTCGAAACGATCGAAGAGCCGGTCAAAGCACTACCTTAGAGCAACAGGGCCCACAGACGCCGCGGCATTCCCGAATACACGCTGTCGGTGATGGCGGACAACACCGCGCCCGACGAGTTCATATTCATCGGAAGCAATGGAGTCCCCACATTCGAGCTTGACTCACCCGGGACGGCCCGGGTTGCGGTTGCCGCCAAGGACGAGGGCCGGTTTGAGAACGGCAAGTGGGTCGGGGGGCGGCGGCTGAATGGGGATGAATCGGGAAGCGGGCTGCCCAGTGGTTCCATCGGCATGCTCAAGATCAAACGCTTCCGACTCGACTGATACGAGTTCCTTGGAGTTGGCTTGCGCCGACGATCGCGGACTTCAAGGGTGGCGCACTCGCCAACGGATCCACTCTCGCGCTTTACGATCGAGCCTGGAGAGTCGCGTTTACGGAAGCTGGGCCGGCAGCGCCGGATGACTCCCCTGAAGCCGGCATGTGTCCGGCGGTCCTGGCCGTATCACGCGCCACTCGGAAGTTGACCGGCGCCAAGCCGACTTCTCGGGGCTGATCTGGGGGCCTAGCAACGCGCATCGAGCGCAGCTGCGGGTTTCGGTTCCGTGTTGAACAGCTGTAGAATCGTAGCCTGATTTTCCAGTCTGGGAGGCGGCTTTCGGGTACCTCGCGACAGAGACTCTGGCTCGTGCTGGACATACAGTGTACGCGAGTATGCGCGGAGCGAACGACGGGAACCAACAGGCCGCCAATGCGTTCCACACTCTCGCGCATAACGAACGGCTGGACATCCTGGTGCTGCCTCTCGACGTACGGGAGTCCCCATCCGTTCGCGACGCCGTTGACCAGGTTCTTCGCAAAGTACCGCGTCCTCGACGTAGTCGTCAGTAACGCCGGTCTGATGTCGATCGGTATCGCCGAAGGTTTCAGCGAAGCGCAGGTGGCATCGTCGAAGCCGGCCCTTATAGAACCCAGTTGATATTAATAGTGCCGACGGGAGGAGTCGGACCGGTTGGATGGTTACAGGCTTGGACGATCTCCGTCAGAGTTTTACGAGGCACTTCGCTGATTTCTTCGCATCGGCCGAGGCTCGGGACCCTCAGCAAGTCGCTGAGGCAGTTCTGCGCGTGGTCGAAATGCCCACTGGCGAGCGGCGATGCGCACTGTTTGCGGTCGATTCGGCGCGACCGAACTCAACTAGGCGATTGCTCCGTTTCAGGCCAATATACTCCGCGCGCTTGGTATGGACGACATGACACCTCGCGTTATTACCAGCACGTCGGCAAAGCCGGCGCTTAACCCCGATGGTGAACGGTTCTATGCAATGCCATCTGCCCTGAAGCCGGCCTGACGCCCCATCGATTGTGCAAGGACTCCTCGCGAAAAATCCTAAGCGCGGCCCTGGGTCGATCCGTTCGGAACCGCCAAGATTCGGTACCCGGCCATAACAGGCGCGTCGGCACTCTCGGCGGTTCCGTACGGCCGAAGCGCCTCTATAGAGGACGCCCGGCGACACTCGCGGCCTACCTCCCCGTCGGAACGAGTTTCCGTCCCACAACGTCCGGATGCCGTTGCCGGTTATACTAGTTTGGTTCTTGCGGGAGGAGGCGCCGTATGTCCGAGCTCGACGAGGGAACGGCCGACATTACCGGCATGCTCCACGCCTGGCGGTCGGGGAACGATGCGGCGTTTCAGGAGCTTGCGTCGGCGCTATATTCTGAACTCCGGCGCGTCGCGCATTGCGTGATGGCCGGAGAGGCGCCGGGCCGGACGCTCCGGGCAACTGCTCTTGCGAACGAGGCCTATCTCAAGCTGGTCGACTCGCGGCGCGTTCAATGGAAAGATCGCAGCCATTTCCTTGCGCTTTCCGCGACGTTTATGAGACGCATCCTGGTCGATGCCGCTCGCAGCCGCGGGTACGCGAAGCGAGGCGGAAACATGCGCCGGGTCGAACTTCGCGACGTGGCCGAATTCGGCGTCGATCCAGACCCCTTGCATATCGCTCTGGACGATGCGCTCCAGGAATTAGAGAAACGCGACGCGCGGAAGAGCCGGGTCGTGGAACTTCGGTATTTCGGCGGCCTCACCGTCGCCGAAACGGCGGCCGCGCTTGACGTGTCGGAGGAGACTGTTCTTCGCGATTGGCGCCTCGCCAAGGCCTGGGTGATTCGCGAGATCGAAACAGGTGGTCGCAATGGCCGTCGAGTGGAACCGCGTTGAAGATCTCTACTTTCGAGCTCTCGCCCTGAACGCCGAGGAGCGCCCGCGCTTTATCGGTGCGGAGTGCGGGGCCGACGCCGAGCTGCGGACCGAGGTGCTCGCGCTGCTTTCCGCGGACGCTCGCGCAGCGCCGTTTCTTGAACGCCCAGCCCTGGAGGCGGCAGCAGAACGTGCATCGGCGGGCTCAACTCTCATCGGGCGGACCGTGGGACGTTACCGCATCGTTGCGCTGGCCGGCGTCGGCGCGATGGGGACCGTGTATCGCGCGGAGGACGCGAAACTGAACCGTGCCGTCGCGTTGAAGGCGCTGCCGAGCGCCATGGCGTCCGACATTAGCCTGCGCCACCGGCTGCGCGCGGAGGCGTCCACAATCGCGCGTCTCAGCCACCCTCATATATGCCGCCTGTACGACGTCGAGCAAGCCGGCGATATCGATTACCTCGTGATGGAGTTCGTCGAGGGCGAAACGCTCGCCACCGTGTTGTCGCGCGGCCCGCTGCCGGCCGCCGATGCCGTGCGGTACGCGCAGCAGATGGCGGGCGCGCTGGCCGCGGCCCATCGAATCGGTATCATCCACCGCGACGTGAAACCGACCAACGTCATGATCGCAGACGCCGGAGCCGTGCTCATGGATTTCGGCGTCGCGAAGACAATCGGGCTCGTGGCGGACACCGATGCGGGGCACACCGGCACGATGTCGGGAACCGTCGTGGGCACGGCAGCCTACATGTCACCCGAGCAGGCTCGCGGCGAGCCTCTCGATGGACGCACGGACGTGTTTTCGCTGGGGCTCGTGCTGTACGAAATGGCGACCGGATCGCGAGCCCTGAAGGGAGACACCGTCGGCGGGGTGTTCGCTTCGCTGATGTCTGACCGGCCGGCGATACCCGTGGAGGCGCTTTCGACCTTGCCGCCCGCGGTTGGCGCTGCGATCCGCAAGGCGACCGAGAAGAACCGGGAGCGCCGGTTCCAGAGCATGACCGAGTTCGCCGCCGCTCTCGACGAGGCTGCGGCTGCGCTCAGGGCCGGCAATCCAGCACGCCGGCAATCCGCCTTTCGCCCGTGGATGCTCGTCGGGGCGGCTGTCGCCCTCGTCCTAGTTGGTGTCGCGCTATGGAGGACCTCTTCGGCTCGGCCAGAACCTCTGCATACGCCCAAAACGAGATTGATCAGTCGGAACTCGTCGGAACTGCCCGTCTACGGCTCCGTGATCTCTCCGGATGGGGCGCTCATCGCGTGGTCTGACCGGCAAGGGATGCACGTGACGAGGCTCGCGGACGGGGCATCGCGTGTTGTCGGCGTAGCACGCAATTTGCCGGCAAGCACAGAGATGATTCCCGTTGGCTGGACCGCCGGCTCCTCGAACATCGTGTTCAATCAAGTGGCAGGCTCAAATCCAAGCGCCGT
Source organism: uncultured Acidobacteriota bacterium (assembly GCA_963720745.1). Lineage (GTDB taxonomy): Bacteria > Acidobacteriota > Terriglobia > Bryobacterales > Bryobacteraceae > TMP-7. The sequence continues at coordinate 94,899 of CAVRGO010000003.1, read as the reverse complement.
CCTCGCGAGTGTCTGGATGATTCCCGACGGGGGCGGTGCCCCGACCGAGATACGCCAAAACGCGCTAGCGGGCGCCGTCTCCCCAACCGGAGATTCGATTACCTTTACTACGGGCGGCAAGGGCCTAAATGAAGAACTGCATTTCATGGCCCTAAGCGGAGAACGATCGGGCCTCGTGGCGAAGATAGAAGGAGAGACGGGAGGGATTTATGCTTCGCGATGGTCTCCCGACGGAAAACGCATAGCGTATGTGCGCATGCAGGAGGCGGTCGCGTTCCCCTGGACGATCGAGATCCGGGATCTCGACGGTTCGAATCTGCACGTGATCGCGAACGGCCACAACGACCGGCCGCCGTTCTGGTGGCTTGCGGACGGGAGGTTCGTCTATTTTCGGGGAGACACGCTCTGGTACCGGACTCTGGATGCTCGGACAGGGCGGCCGAGAGACGAACCCCGGCAGCTTACGAATTCGTTGTCGCTCGCTTACGAAAGCACCAGTTTCAGCGCCTCGGCGGACGGCCGGTTGCTGGCGCTTCAGAGGTTTGGAAGACAGTACGACGTACTCGTCGCGACCCTGGAGCCGGGCGGGCGGCGGCTCTCCGGCCCGCCTCGCCGGCTCACCTTGACGGACAGCCAGGACGTTCCGGCGGCGTGGACCGCGGACGGCAGGTCCGTCATATTTACGTCCGACAGGTCTGGGAAATCAGCGGTGTACGTGCAAGGCATCGATGAACCGAACGCCGAGCCATTGGTACTCGGCATCGGGTCCGCTGAACCGCAGGTTCCCCGGTTGAGCCCGGATGGGCGCTCGATCATCTACTCGCTAAGTCCGTGGAAGGAGCGGACCCGGATTATGCAGGCCCCCGTGAGCGGCGGCGTTCCGGACGTCCTCGCAGAGGGCCTGGAACCCGATACACAGGCGATGTGCACCGCTCGGCCAGCGAGATTCTGCATGCTCGACTCCTTCGACGGGCGCGTTAGGGTATTGCGCGCGCTCGATCCCGCAACTCGCAGGGTGCGCGAGATGTTCCGTCTTCCGATCCAGCCTGGGGAAATCATCAACGCCGCCATCTCGCCGGATGGGCAGCATGTCGCCGTGGATACAGCGCAGATTTCGTCGAGTATCATTCGCCTGTTCTCCCCATCCGGGGCCCTCGAAAAGGAACTCGATATCCGGCCCTGGACTTTTCTCTGGGGCGTTGATTTCGCATCCGACAGCAAATCGCTTTTCGTCCCATCGGTCTCGAACGCAGGGGTAACCCTTCTCCACGTCGATCTGAACGGTCGGGCAGACCCGCTGTATTTCATTCCAGGGGCGAAATTCGGCTACGCCATCGCCTCGCCCGATGGCCGGCATATAGCGATTCGCGGATCGACCGTCGATCGCAATGTGATAGTGCTCGAACGACCTTGATCCTGCATTGTCGGCCGTCACTGGCCTAGCAGCCCGTGGCAGAAATGGGGCAAATTCGGAGACGGGAAAACCGCCTCAATCAAATCAATGACTTAGGCGCGTCATTATGTCGCATTTTGACTTCCACCACGGGCTGCTAGTCGCTTTCGAATTGCCTCGATTTCATTTGGCTTTAGTAAGAGCTGGCCATGCGATGCGAGACCGAACTCGAACCTCGATAACGCCCGCTGCATCAATCCGGTTCTCGAGTGCGCGCTCGAGCTGAGTAGCGCATGGCCGACCTCGTGGGCCATGGCGCATCCCAGAACGACTTCAACGCGCGCCTGCGTTGCCGCGGCGGCTCGCACAACCCTGTCGTAAAACACCGCGGCGTGCGGCGGTTGGGCGTGAACCAACGTGAAACCAAGCGCGTCCTCGGACAAGACGGTGCCGGGGCGCGGCTGCGTGAGCACGCGGATCACGATCGTCGACGCCGCCGCGTCTGGGGCGCCGTTCTGTAACCCTACGGCCGGCACAATGCAGCCCCACGAAATCCATTGAACGCGCACGCCGGATCGCTCCAGGATGTTCGCCGCGAGTTTCTGCGCCCGATTCGCGGTGCCCGCGCTGATTTGTGGATCGAAGTATACGCTCACGACCGCAATCTGCGACGGACTACTCCCGCCGGCGACCAAGCGCGCGGGGTTCGCCGCCACCGCTGCCACGATCGCCGTGTAGATACCTGTTCGGAAATGCATTTCGGGCCACCTCGCAGGGGAGGCGGGAAATGCAATCCAGAACTTTAAACGCGAGTGGAAACTCTGAATGGAACGGGTCAGACCTGCGCTGGAAAGCACGTGACGACTGGGACGGTGTTCCCCGGATTTGCCGGCCGAACAGCGCCGCAGCGTCGAATCAAGAACGAGAAACGCCGTTCAGTCCGCTGGTCCACCCGGCGTATGGTCGGTATGTCATGTACTCCGTCCTGGACTCCTCTCGTCACCGCCTTCACTGGGCGATTGTGCTGACGTTTGGTTTCCTTCGCCGGCGGTAGCGCGCCCTCGGAGACGTAACCGGTATGCGATATGAGCTACGGGACCCTAGCAGCCCGTGGTAGTAGTGACATGGGCGAGTCGAAACATGTGACCTCTGAAATGTTCTGAGCGTCTATAGGTCATGGCGATGGGAACGAGGCGGAAACGGGAGCGGCAGCAGGATCTGTGGATCGCAACCAGCGATGTGGTCGAGACCCCAGCCAATGTGTTCTATGACCGGCTGAATCAGATTCTGGATGAGCACAAGTTCGATGCCAAGGTGGAGCGACTTTGCCGCAAGTTCTACAAGGAGAGTCCCTACGGCCGGCCCAGCATGGCACCAGGGGTGTACTTTCGTTCTCTGCTGATCGGTTACTTTGAAGGGCTGGATTCGGAGCGCGGGATCGCGTGGCGGACGGCCGACTCGCTGTCCTTACGGAAGTTCCTGGGCTACGCGCTGGATGAGGCCACCCCAGACCATTCCACGATTTCCCGGACACGGCGTTTGTACTGGTTGGAGACGCATAAATCAGTCTTCCGCTGGGTACTGAAAATTCTGGGTGCAGAGGGATTGGTCAGTGGGCGGACGGTGTCGATTGACGCCACGACGTTGGAAGCGAATGCGGCGCTGAAGAGCATTGTGCGGCGGGATAACGGGCAAAGCTACACCGACTATTTGAAGGAATTGGCGAAGGCGGCGGGGATGGAGAACCCGACGCGGGAGCAATTAGCGCGACTGGATCGAAAACGGAAGAAGAAGGGGTCCAATCAGGAATGGATGAGCCCCAGCGATCCGGATGCGCGGATCACGAAGATGAAGGACGGGCGCACCCACTTGGCACACAAGGCTGAACATGCCGTGGACCTGACGAGCGGCGCACTGCTGGCACTGACGCTCCAACCGGCCAACGAAGGGGATACGGTTACGATCCAACAGACGCTGAAAGAAGCGCAGACTACGGCTCGACAGATCAATGAACAGGGCCTCGAAGAGGTGGTAGCGGATAAGGGTTATCACAGCGGCGCGGTGTTGGCGAAGGTGCATGCGCAGCAGGTGCGCAGCTACATCTCCGAACCGGATCGAGGAAAGCGGAATTGGCGGGGCGAGGGGAAGGCCGAAGAGCAGAAACGGACGTATGAGAATCGGCGGAGGCTGCGAGGAGAGCGCAATCGTCGGCTGCAGAAACTGCGTAGTGAGTTGACCGAGCGGAGCTTCGCGCATCTGTATGAGACTGGCGGAATGAGGCGGGTCCACCTACAGGGTCAGAAGAACATATTGAAGCGACTGTTGATACATGGAGCCGCCTTCAATCTCTCGCTGATCTTGCGAAAGATGGTAGGCGTAGGAAAGCCTCGGCGGTTACAAGGGCTTTCTTTGCACCTCGTTATGGTTGTCGCGCGCATTTTTTCGTGCCTATGGCTCGTCTCGAGGACTCTGGAGAGGGCAGAAGGCGACTTTGCGATACCAAGTGAAGATGTGGGGACTTTATTGTCGCTAGATTCCGATTTATATTGGCTGATTGGCTTTGGGCTCGGAGCTTGGGCAACAGTCACTTCTGCCACGGACTGCTAGGTGCGCACGCCGCGCCGGGACTGTGGAAATCCGGCGATTCACGGGCTTTTCGGTGCGCCGCTTTTAGGGGCGGGACATTGGGTGCACATGTTGCGGGACTTTAGGTGCGCCATCTTTATCCTGTAGTTCTCTCCTGTAGGTATCCAGTAGTCGGCTGCCGTCTGTGCGTGAATTTGTGGAAATCACGAATAAGAATCACAGGCGCTGAGAGAGAAAAGCTGGCCGGACGCGAAGCAGATTAGACCTCGGCGAATGCGATCGAGAGCGCCGATCCCGAACGTGTTCGATCACAGCCCCGCACGCCCAAGAACAGAATAGAAACATTTTTCCACCGCCGACTGTCACGGCTACCCTCCCCCGAGGCCTATGAGTTAAGAGGCCAGTTCTGGAATGAGTTTTCCGCGAGGAAGCACCCAACCCACGTTTCGAATGAAAGGAGGTCACGCACATTCCTATCCGATTTCCAACAAACGATTCGGTTCGGACAGCCCGGAAACGGCCACTCTCGAATGCTCACCTCAGTGGAGATCTCAAATGAAATCTGTTCGTGATCTGCAATCGGATCGGCCCGCGGGCCTGATCACAAACCGCAACCTTCGCCAGCTTGCAGCGCTTGCTATCGCGCTTGTGGCGGCATCACCGGCTTTCGCCCAAGCGTCGCCTTGGGAGACGGCCGTCAACAACCTGCAAACCAGCTTCACCGGGCCGATTGCGAAAGGGCTTTCCCTCGTCGCGCTCGTCGTCGGTGGACTCATGTTCGCGTACAGCGAGGGCGGATCGAAGAAAGTCTTCGCTGGCATCGTATTTGGCCTCGGCATGGCGCTCGGCGCCGCCAACTTCATGGCCTGGCTGTTTCCCTGATCGGGGAAGGGTGAAGGGAGCGAATCGTGACAATATCCAAGTCGAATCCGGTCTATAAATCAATCAATAAGCCCCTCACGGTTTGGGGCGTCGAGAGACGTCTGTTCTTCTTGGCGATGGTCATGGGATCCGCGACCTTCACCTGCTTCTCGAGCCTGCTCGGGGCTCTTCTGATGTTCTTCGCGATGTATCTGTGTGCCAGCCACGCGACAAAGACGGACTCGCAGATCCTACGTATCCTCATGAATTCTTCGCGTTTCAGATCGCAATACGATCCGGTCAAACGCGACGCGTATCGACTGGAGCACATTCCTCATGGTCAAGCTATCGCGGATCGTTAAGGACTTCCAGGACTCCGGGGCCGTCAACTCGTTCGTGAATCTATTCGGATTCATCGACGAACACGTGTTCCTGACCAAGAGCGGCGAGGTCGGCGTCGTTCTACGCGTCGCCGGACGGGATTACGAGTGCCTCGACGATTTCGAGCTCAACGAGATCACCCGCCGGTTCGAGTCGAGCGTGCGGTCGCTCGACGGGTCGTTTCGAATCTATCAATATCTAGTCAAACGCGACAGTGCGGCCATTCCTCGCAGCCCCTCTTACGAAAACGCCGTCGTGCGGCAGGCGGTGAACAGCCGGATCGAGTACCTCGAGGGCAAGGCCGCGGAGTTGTACACGCTCGAAATCTACTTCGTCATCATCTACGAAGATTCCCGATACGACCTAAACCTGGCGGAGAAGCTGAAATTGTTCGGTTCGCAGCCGGGTGCTGCCGTGGCGGCTCTGTTCTCGACGCGCAAGTCGGTGCTGCTGATCGAGGATCTGATCAACCGCGGCCACCAGGCGCTGGTGAATAAGGTCAACAGCTTTATCGTGCAACTGCAGGACTATGTCCCGATCGGCCTCTGCGAAAAAAGCGACGCATTCAAACTATTCCGGCGGCTGCTCAACTTCACTCACTACAAGGCGGACTCCGTCCCCCTTCAGCACAACACATTCCTCGATTTCTATAGCTGCGATTCCCAAATCGAATGCCACCGCGGGCACCTCCGCGTCGACGATTATTACGTGAAGGTGCTGACGTTGAAGGACCCACCCGCCAACACTCACCCGAACATGCTGAAACACCTGCAGGAATTGCCCTCCGAGTGCATCATCGCGAGTGAGTTCAAGCGCGTGGATAACTTCGATATGCGCAAACTCATTCAAACCAAACGCCGGCATTTCCATAACTCGAAGACGAGCGTCATGAGCTACGTCAACTTGAGCAACCAGCCGCAATCTCCCGAGCAGGTACTCGTGGACGATTCCGCCAGCGCCATGGTTTCCGAGTTGGGCACGTGCCTCACAGAGATGGAACTGAAGAGCAACTACTTCGGTTTCTTCTCACTCACCGTCGTCCTGTACGACCGCGACAAGAAGCGACTCGACAAGTCCGTCGCGGAAGCATTCAAAGTGTTCGCTGCCCAGGACGCAACGCTGTTCGAGGAACGCTACAACCTCCTGAACGCGTTTCTTGCGATGCTGCCGGCGAACTACCGATACAACCTCCGGCACATGTACATCCTGAACAACAACTACGCCGATCTGTCGTTTCTATTCGGGCCGCAATCCGGGGAGGCCAGAAATACTCACCTCGAGGCCGAATACCTCGCCGTGTTCGAAACCAACCAGAACACGCCGTACTACCTCAACCTGCACTATCACGATATTCCGCACACTCTGATCCTCGGCATGACGGGCCCGGGCAAGTCGTTCTTGTGCAACTTCCTGCTGACACACGGGCAGAAATACAGTCCGCGAACCGTGATCTTCGACCTGGGCGGCTCGTATCGTATGCTCACCGAGTTGTTCGGCGGCAGCTACATGCAAATCGGTGTTGAGCGCCGGGAGTTCACCATCAATCCGTTCAGCCTGGAACCGAGTGAGGAGAATTTGCACTTCCTCTTTTCCTTCGTGAAGGTTCTGATCGAATCCTCGGGAACGTTCCGGATGTCCGATCAGGACGAACGTGAGCTTTACACGCAGATCGCGAGCATGTACCACATCGACCGGGCGCAACGCCGGCTTATCACGCTATTGAATATCCCTCCAAAGCACCTGGAGGCACATCTGCGGCGATGGGTGCAGGGCGGACAGTACGGCCATCTTTTTGACAACATCGACGATAACCTGACCTTCGCCGATTTTCAGACCTTCGACTTCGAGGGGTTGGATAAATTCCTTCAAATTCTCGAGCCGCTTTTGTTCTATATCCTTCACCGCGCGAATGCTTCCATATACGATCCGAGGCTTGCGACGACGTTCAAGATGTTTCTGCTCGACGAGGCCTGGCGCTTTTTGCGGAACCCAACCGTTAAGGACTACATCGTCGAGGCGATGAAGACATGGCGCAAGCGCAACGCGGCGATGATCCTGGCCACGCAGTCCAGTGCCGATTTGACGCGCAATGAGATGCTGCAGATTGTCGCCGAGAGTTGCGGGACGCTCATCTTCCTTGCAAATCCGCGGATGGACAAGCGCCAGTACCAGGAGCTTTTCCATTTGAATGACACCGAAGCGAATCTGGTGGCTTCGCTCATCCCGAAAAAGCAGTTGCTCATTAAACGTCCCGACCTGGCGAAGGTGGTCCAGTTGAACGTGGCAAACAAGGACTACTGGATCTACACGAACTCGCCTTTGGACAACGAGCGCAAGCGACGTGTGTTCGAGCGCTACGGATTCGAACGCGGGCTGGAGGTGCTGGCCGGGGAGAAGCGGGCGATTGATGGAGATGAGCACGGCTCGCGGATTCAGGTGCGAAACGACGAGACGCCCACTTTTCAAAGGACAGCAATATGAAGACGATTCTCTTTCCTCTTTCTCTCCTCGGCTGTGCTGCTATATTCGCCGCCGAGGTCCCCAAGCCGGAACCGGCTTTAGTTTACAACGACTCCGCGAATGCCGCGAGAGTCGTTCAGTACGGCCAGCCGTTTCGGAATGGGACGGGACAAAAGTGAAGCGAAGGCAAATGGGGCGGCGGTGGCGGGTCGGTAGGTTAGGCGGCTTTGTAAGGTGGACGATTTTCGGGGACAGTTCTGGCGGGGTACAACGTGCGGGTTTGAACGATGTCAAAGAACGCCGAACGGGGCGAGAAAAGATCAGGGGGAAAGGATATGGCGGGGCTGGCCGAGGCTGATACGGAGAAGTCGAACCAATGCGATGGCGGTGAGGCCGGGGTGGTTTCCGCGGTGGAGATAGCGGATGCGGAACAGACGTCCGATAACGAGCGCCAATAACGTGAGCAGCCAGCAGATGAGGAGGCTCCGCGGTTCATGGTGGCAGATGTGTTCGAGGCCCTGACGGGATTTGCAGTCATTGAAGCCTTGGTTCTCGATCTCCCATCGGCTTCTGGCCATTTTGAACAACGAGAGCGTGCCGACCTTGCTGAATGGCAGATCCGTGAGCCATTGGGCCTCGGCCACGATCTCGCCCTCAGCGCTGATTTCGCGATAGCGGAGTACTCTGACCCACTTCCAATGGAGGGTCTGCCAAGGGGCGAAGTCGCTGGAATCCCAGAGTTCGAGGCGGTTGGCCTGCGAGAGCGCTTCGCGAGGATGCGCCAGGAGATACTCTTGCTGGCGTCGTTCGGAGCAGCGAAGCCAGAGATCCACCACGCCGCCCAACTCCGCGTTCGACAGCGCCTCGCGCCGGATCGCTTCCAGCACTTCCTTCTGGTTGCCCTGCGGCAACCGCACGATCTGTCGCGCCGCTGTGGGTGTCAACAATCCCACGCGTAGTTCGTCTTTCGCCTTCGGTCCCAACCGCTCGATCAGCGCCAGTCGCCGGCACACCCAGCTCTTGTGGCGTCCTAACAGCTCTGCCACCTCTACCTGGCTCAAGCCGTCTTCCCGCACCAGCGCCTGGATGATCCAGGCTTCTTCCAGTTCCCGCGTGCGTCCCCCCGCACGATTCAGCCCATAGATGGCGGCTTTCGCCTGACGCTCATCGGCCTCCATGAGCCGCGCCGACAGACGCGGGATCTGCGCCAGTCCGCGTACCGCGCCTAGGCGTTTGAAACCGTCGATCAGTTCGTAGCGGTCCTGGCGCCGGCACACGACGACCGGCGACAGCTGCCCATAGCGCTCCAGCGACCGAGCCATGGCGCGTTCCGCTTCCGGCACGTGTAAGCGATAGCGTCCGTAGTGTTCGCCGATCTCCTCCCACTTCAGATCGAGCAGCTTGTTGTCGGCCCAGCGCAGCACTCGCGTCCCCTTCCTTGCGGGACAGGTTGAATGTAAGCCAGTGGCCGACGCCGATCAATACGTCATGGTTAACTGGCGGTGCCATTCCCACCGCCTGGATGCATCGCCGCGCGTCGGATTCCGCTCAACCGGCGCGTGTCCGTTGCCAGTGTCGCTCGCGTTCCCAGACGCGCTCCATCGCACGCCGGCACTCGTGCGAGCAGAAGTGCTGCGACGGCGAGCGCCGCTGGCGCACGAATCCCACGTAGCAGCCTGGCCGGTCACAACAGGCCTCGAAAAAACTTCTTAGTGATTACCCTCGCGCCCTCTGGAACGGCTTCGTCTACTGGTGGTTTTCGGCTCCTGACGCGCTCCCGGTAACGCCGGCTCTGCCCGTTGCGCTTCTGTTTGCCGGCCGCCGTGGTCCGGTAGCTCTCCTGCGCCTTCCTCCGCGACCAGGCCCGCGCCGCCTTCCGGCACGGCTCGCTGCAATAGCGCTGCAGCGCCCGTCGTGGCCGAAAGCGCTGCTCACATCCTTTGAGCAGACACAGTCGACGCCGCGGTCGGCGCGCCAGCCGTTTTCGCGGGCCGCCCGCTTGATTTTCGGGATGGCTTGTAGCACTCTCGGGAGGGCCCAAGGGAGGTCATTGCTCCCAGAAGCTCCTGCTCCGGAGAGGATTGCACTCCTCTCCGGGGCGCAGCAGATCTTCGGATCAATACGAGATCAACAACTCTATCGCAAAGATCAGCTGCCCGCGCGCCTTCCTCTCCTCTCAGGCGTTCTCTTTTCCCCCGCCAGCGGCGGCGCGGTTGTGACTCCCGCCGGCCGGTCACCATCGTTTCCTTTGAAACCAGTTCAGGTCGGCTGGTGGCCAGTCACCGCCACTCACCATTGGCGGAGTGGTCCCCGCGGGCCCGCCAAAATGGCACCCTCTCCCGCCGCCGCTAACAGAGATTCCACGATCTCCGGCGAAGTGCGGTGCGAAACATGGACCGGGCCGGTGTGTCCCGCGCCACCATCCGCAAGATCATCGGGCACGAGACGGACGCGATGTTTGATCGATACCGGATCGTCGATCAGCGGGATATCCAGGAAGCAGGGCGGCTGGCTGGGGATTACCTACGGTCACAGGAAGGTGGAGAGAAGGGGGTTCACGATGCGCAGGAGAATGTCACCAGGACTGTCACCAAAACACCACAAGACGGAGATGAAAACGATGGACTGTCACCAACAGCGTAACCAAACCGAGGGGAGTGGAGGGCAATGAACCCAGACTCCTGCGGCACTGTAGGGCAACGGATGGACATGACGGAGAAAGTACACATGTGGCTCATAACCCAAAGGTCGAAGGTTCAAATCATTCCCCCGCAACCAACTGATTCTACAGCCACTTACAGCTGGTTTCGCCTTCACGACAATCGGCACAACTTCAAAATCGAGTCGCGCAAGTCGTTGATTCGCAACAGCCACATTGGTGACAGCCTGTTGGGTTGTTCCCAAACCGTTCCTACGTAGCGATCTCTTGCCCATTCAATGTTGTACGCGAGTCAGTCGGGCAAACAGTCACCAATCGTGTCACCAAATCTCGTGGAATCTTTGCGCCGCGTCGAGGATGATGTTGCAAGTGCTCATGAGGAACTCTCGAAGGAAGCCGTGTGTCAGGCTCGAAAAAGGGCGCACAGGTTCTGGCCAATGCGCGTTGTTTTCAATGATCCGAGCGCAATCCCCGCCGAACCGACCCGGCCTTAAACTCGAGTAGGCGTACTTATCTGGCTTCGACGTATTTTCGTGCCGTAAGGATGCGAATGCCACGGTACGACGCGAGCGACAGCAGGTCGTGGTCGCCAGTGACGATGCACTCAGCCTGTGCCCGTTCGGCGCATTCGAGAATGGGTTCATCTTTGGGATCACGGCAGATTCCGCTGACGGTCCCTTCCAGTCTGACGCGCAACGCATCAACCCAGTAAAAAGCCAAGTCGGCACGAACGCGCTTCGTTTGCCAGCCGAACTTGCGGGTCAGCACTCGCACAACCTCCTCCTCGATCTCGTCGCACACGGCGAACCGATCGTCGGAGATGGCTTTGGCGACTGCCTCGAGTGGTGTGCCACCGAACTGCATCGCCGAGACCCAGATACCGCTGTCGAAAACGACGATCACCGTCGTTTTCGACGATGCACCCCGAGTTCGGCGCGTGCCTCGTCGACCAACCGTTCGACATCCGCCTCTGTGTACCGTTGAGCGGCGCGAGATTGGGCGTAGGCGTTGCCGGCCACCAAGCGTTTCCGTACCGCAGCGGCGCGGTAGCTGCGAAAGGCTTCGCGAAACAACTCGCTCATCGTACGGCTTTCAGTCTTGGCGAGTTGCTCGGCCTGTTCAGCGAGTTCCACCGGAAAGCTGACAGTAATGGTTTTCGTGTTTCCCCGAGCTACCATACCCCTATAATATATTGTCTTGATCTGTCTTACACGCTTCAGCCGGGGCCTGGCTGCACGACCAGAGCTGTGCTCTGTAAGCCGTTCCGCCGGAGGGAATTTCCCCACCATAATCACGGCAATTGATTTCACGGAGTAATCTCCCGCCACGTCGTATCAGGCCAGTGTAATACAGATTACTGGCGGGAAGGCGATTTCGCAACAGTGATGGCGCGCAAGTCTAGGCCAACTTTCTGTTTGCCGACGAACCACTCGGAGCGCTTCGTTTGCGGACACCAGGGCGTCACCGGACGTGATCTTCCATAACTAATCTCGCCTTCTCATGTACATTCGCCGTACGTCAGCGTGGAACTTCGCTGCTAAACTACGCTGACTATGCTGACCATCGACCTCAATGACGTAGTGCACCCGCAGTGCATCGGCCGAAACCCGTTCCCGAGTTTCACATGATGTACCGATCGAAGACGCACCGGAGGAGGTGCTTGACTTTCGGCCAGAGTTGCTGTGTGTACGATGCCGGAACATAGCGCGGATTAATAAAGCGGCGCCGTCTCCTCGCTGGCCGCCTCAATGCGTCGTTGCACCCCAATTCAGCACGACTTCGATCGGGGTCGGCGCCCGGTTCTGGTCGACAATGCTTAACACGAATCGCTGGCCGTCGGGATGCGCCGCGTAGTTGTTTCGCGGGCTTCTGTGCTGGATCATGTGAGCATCGAACAAAACACGAGGCGGTTCGGCGTGGAACGAGCCGTCGATCGATCGAACCGCAACGCTCATGATTTTGTTGTCCTTACTGAGATAGAAAAGTTCTTTGCCGTCGCCGCGCCAGAACGGCTGGACGCCGCCCCCGACCGACACCTGCCATTTCGGAACATTCGCCTGCGCCCCGCGAAATGGCTGCACATAGATCTCGGGTTGGCCGCCCTGCAGCCACGCGTACGCAATCCAGCGCCCGTCGTTTGAGAACCTGGCCTGATCGGCGCCGCTTACCGGTATCAGCGGTACGGGCCTGTTCGCCGGGTCCTGAAGGTCGAGCAGCAGGATGCGACCATTGTCTCGTGTTCCTCGGCCCCAAAAGGCGATGTACCGGCCATCCGGCGACAAGTCCAACACGCCGATGCTGCCCTCCCATGGCAGCACCCTTTGCTCGGGTCCTCCAAGTGTCTTCACGTACATCTGACTGTTCGCCACTCGGTGTGAGTCGAAGGCGAAACGCGTGCTGTCCGGCGACCACGCCGAAAGGTGGTCGGTTTCCGGATCGAATGTGGCGCGAGTTGAGGTGCCCGCTGCGACATCAGTCACCCAAACGTCCATATTGCCGTTTTCCAGGACGTCGCTCGACAGATACCTGCCATCCCTCGAAAATGATGGACTGCCCGGTGGACCCGGGAGGTTCAGCATCCCGAGGTTTCGGCCCGACCGGTCGAACCATGCCAGCCTGAGGCCGTCGTCGGTGTCCGTGCGATGGACCAGCACGCCCGTTTGAGAAACGTCGTAGGCGACTAGGCCGTACCTGAGGTGGGGTGAGTCCGCAAGAACCAATTCAGGTTGACCCGAGATTCGGCCGGAACTGGTGTCATAGGGACGCGAAACGATCTGATCGCCATCGCGGAACAGGATATAGGGCCCGTTTGAGTCGCCGGCGGCACGCGTAGCCGCTATGAGTGCGGACGATTGCCCGAACATCACCGGTTGGGTGCTGCCGTCCAGCGATCCGGTCATGATCCGGTTGTTCTTTGGGTCCCTGGATCGTGCGAAATAGAGAAAGCGGCGGCCGCCCGGGAGGAATCTCGGGAAGTAGTGACCCACCTCCCCGCGCTGTGGATCGAGTTCGAGGAACCGGGCCGGTTTACCGCCATCGGAAGCGCGGAGGGCGTACAAGCCAGTTTCGGCGCCGGCCAGGACCGTCTCACCTGCGCACGTCAGGCCGAACACGGGTTCGGGGACATCGGAGCCGATGACGCGCGGCGACTCTGCACCACCGACCTCGAGCGTTCGGATCTTGCCCGCCGATTGAAATACGATTCGTCGCGAATCGTCGCACCAGCCTACTGCCCTGGCCCCTTCCGTTCCGGGCAGTTGCTGACCGGCCGGCGAGTCCAAGGGCCGGAGCCACAGTACCGACCCGCCATTCCGGAGCATGAGGTGCGACAGTAAGTACCGGCCATCCGGAGAGACGGACGGCATGCCGCCGAAAAAGGCGCCCTGCGGCGGATACACCGAGAATCGGACGACTTGCGGACTCGACGGCGGGCGTCGGAGTGCCACCATGAAAGCGGCGGCGCAAACAGCACCGAGAGCCCACGGCAGAACCTGGATCAGACGAAGCCGCGAACGGGAAGTTGGCCGCGCACTCGGCGTCTCGGGTTCAGGCGTAAGCGGCCCGCGTTCCGTAAACCGAGGCACATAAGAACCGCGGGGCAGTTCAATAACGATCGGATCCTGCGCGCCAGGACCGGCATAGTATTCCGCCAACCGGTTTCTCAACTTGCTGGCCTGCACCCGGACGATCGTGTCCATGCGCGGGTCGAATCCGCGCGATCGCCCGAACACCTCGGTCGCGATCGCGTACTCCTTGATCTGGTCCGGCTCGCCCGCGATTGCCTTCCGGACCACGAAGGACAGGAATTGCCGGAGTTGCTCGGAGTTCTGTAGTTGGGGACTGGAGAGAATCCGGGCCAGTTGCTCTTCGGCTGCCGCCGGGCTCACGATCGATATGGCTGAGGTTCCCAGAACACCCACCCCCCAGTTCTTCTGGCTATTGTACACGGAAACGCAGGATTTCAAAGAGCTATTCACGGTGAATTCACAGAGAGCGACTAGCCATTGGAAGAAAAGTTGCCCAAAATCGCGTAATGAGATTCACGCTACCAACTGTGGCCCTGCCGGCCGCACTGACGCGTGTTGGCAAACGGTGGACAGCCGGCAACCACTGAGGAAACTCCAGCCTGATTTTCACAAGGCAGTCCGTCCGGATTGGCGAAGATCGGGCAAATGGACTCGCGGTTGGAATGTGTGAACCGGACGGCAGCAGTGAGCGCGGCCGGGCCGTACTGGTGATACCTGAGGAGCATTTGGATGACACGTCGAGAATGGGTTCTGCTGCTCGCTGCCCCGGCAGCTTTCGGCCAAGGGACTACAGATGAAGGAATCTGGAGCGACTTTGAGCGGTGGACGTCGGAGTTAGCGCCACTTCCGCCAGGCCAGCACAAAAACATTGAACAGACCTACATCGAGTTTCTGATGCGGCGAGGGCTGCCCGCGGCCGAGGCAAAGAGAAGAGCGCAACAGGCTCTCTACTTGCGGTGGGGGTTCCCTGAGCGTCAAAGGACATTCTGGAATGCGGATTTCAAGCTCGGTGCAGGGCCGGATGCCCCCCTGCGCTTGCTTCAAGAGACCGTGGCTCGCATGAAAGGTAGCAAAGCTCTGGACGCCGGAATGGGCGGCGGACGCAATGCTCTATGGCTGGCGAGCATCGGCTGGGATGTGACCGGCTACGACATATCTCCTGAAGCAGTCAGGCTCCCGGAGGCGAAAGCCCGAACCGCGGGGGTGCACATCAAAGCGATCGAAGCCGCGCACGAAGCGTTCGATTTCGGGGACAGTGAGTGGGATCTGATCGTGTGCTCATACAACTTCATGGCGGTGATGGATCCCCAGTGGGCCGCGAAGTTCTACAAGGCGCTTCGACCAGGTGGGCTCGCCCTTTGGCAGAACACCCGTGGCTCGTACCGCAACATGCCATCGAAACGCCCGCAGTACGCTTCTACGGACAATACGACCGCGGGAGACATACTCGCGAACTGGACGCGGTCCCGGTTGCGCCGGTTCGAGGATCTCGATCCCGGGATTGTCGATGACGACTGGACACCATCCCGAACTAATCGTACTTATCGGCTGGTCGTGCAGAAAGCAGGAAAGTGATCGGCGTAGTTAGAGTCAGCGTGTAAGTCGTATAAAGGCAGCTCAAGGAGGGTGTGTGACTGGAATGTTGCGGTGTATTCTTCATCCTAATTCCATTCGGCGGGCCGACCGGAGGTCGTACCTGATCGCGCTTACAGCCCTGATCGCGGCGAGCAGTCCCGGCCAAAGCACGGCGCGCACGAATGCGTTAGCCATAACATCCGTCAATGTCATCGACGTAGCGGCTACGACTCCGGCGGCAGCGGTAAGAAAGAATCAGACTGTCATAGTCACGCAGGGCCGCATAACCAGCATCGGCGACGCCAAGACCACTGCGCCACCTCCGGATGCTGCGCTCGTGGACGGCTCTGGCAAGTACTTGATTCCGGGCCTGTGGGATATGCACGCCCATGTGCTAAGCCCGATCAAACGCAAAACGTTTCTGCCACTGTACATCGCCAACGGCGTGACCTCGGTGCGTGACATGGCTACGGCGATGAAGATGGACGAAGCCAGACGGTGGAGGGATGAGATTAATGACGGCATTCTGCTAGGCCCGCGCTTGCAGGCGATCGCCGGTCCGCAGATCTCGGGGCCGGGTACGCGGTTCCCACGCATGCAAGTTTCGAATCCCATGGAGGCGCGCCGCGCCGTTATCGCGCGTAAGGAGATGGGTGTCGACTTTATTAAGGTGACTAACGGGATACCCCGTGGGGCTTACTTCGCGATTGCAGATGAAGCGCGGAAGCAGAATCTCACATTCGTCGGACACGTGCCGGAGGAGGTGACCGTCGCAGAAGCCGTTGAGGCCGGCCAGAGGTCGATTGAGCATGGTCGAATACTCCTGGCCTGCTCGCCTCTGGAGTCCGAGATCGCCAGCGAACGCTTGCTCGAAGATGAGCATGCGACTCATCCGACTCCATTCATGCTGGCCCATTCGCGATTTTCAGCAAGGGCTCGCAAAACGTGCAGCGACGAACGAGTGCGACAACTGGCACGACTTTTCGTATCCAAAGGTGCGTGGCTGGTGCCTACCCTCGTTCAGGGATACGCCTGGCAGTACATTCACAATGGAGCGACTCCTTACCCGGACTGGCTAAAGTACATGCCCGCCAGTTACAGAAAGATCTGGAAGAGCGGCAATGCAGAGTTCGGCGCACCGACGGACCAGGACTTTGCAGATGCGCAAGCCAACTTCGACAAGACTGTCGAGATCGTCGGAGCCATGCACCGCGCGGGTGTCAATATTATGGCGGGCACCGACGCGAACGGACCGTTTATCGGTCTTGTGCCCGGCATCAGCCTGCACAGCGAACTCAGTCTTTTCGTGAAAGCAGGTTTCACTCCGCTGGACGCACTTCGCTCGGCGACGATCTTGCCCGCATCGTTCCTTCATTTGGAGAGCACTACCGGCAGCGTCGACCCAGGAAAAGTCGCAGACCTCGTATTACTTGATGCGAATCCCGTTGAGGATATCGGGAACACGCAGCGCGTCAGGGCGGTGATTGTCGGCGGGCGGTTGTACGACCGAGGCGCCCTCGATCGCATTCTGGCTGAGGTTGCGGACGAAGCACGCAGGAATTAAGAGGCGTAGACCTGTGAACGCGCGACAGTCTGGACCATCCAGATCGCGGGCATTTACCGCCGGTTCACTGTTTCTTCGTCCATCGTGAACCACGAAGCTGAGGCCGGCAATCGCAAACGCGGAGGTAACATACGTGCGACGAGTTTCTTATCTGCTCCTCTGGGCAACGACTTCCGTCCTGGCACAGGACGTCCCTAATTCCCGCGGACTCCTCATCCAGGACGTCACCGTGGTGCAAGCAGCCGGCACGCCCAAGCGGGCACACATGGACGTGCTGATTGCGGCCGATCGCATTGCCGCTGTTGGCCCAACCGGCTCTCTCAAGTTTCCGCCCGGGACCAAAATGATCGCTGCCCGTGGGAAATTTCTGATTCCCGGCCTGTGGGACATGCACACCCACACTCTTCGCACTGAACGTCTCGACACTTGGCTTCCTCTGTTCATCGCGAACGGCGTCACTGGCGTTTGAGACATGGCATCACCGCTGAGTCTCGAGACGATCCGGCAGATCAAAGATGAGTGTACTCGTGGCGACCGGATTGGCCCTCGCATCGTCGCGAATGGCGTGATTTTCGGAGGGGGGGTTAAAGATTTCGAAGCGCCTGCCGCAACCGCCGAAGAGGCGAGAGCGGCAGTGCGAGACTTACGAGCGCGGGGCGCCGATTTTATCAAAGTATCTTCTTTTCTCTCACGCGTTGTCTTTGTTGCCGTCGCCGACGAAGCAAAGCGGCAAGGCCTGATGGTGGTTGGCCACGTGCCGGAATCCGTGCCGATCGTGGACGCCGCGCGTGCGGGCATGAAGAGCTTCGAGCACTCGTACGGGATCCTGCAAGCTTGTTCGGCAAACCCGGGCGAGAGGGCCCGTGCAATTCAGGACGGCATGGCGAATAAGCCAGTGGAGGCGCAACTCGGAGCGCTGGTGCGAACGACCGACCGCCTGTACGGTGAACAGTTGCGCAACGGAACTTACGACCCGAAGAGATGTCTTGAGACCGCGAGAGCGCTGGCCGCCGCCGGAATGTGGCAATGTCCGACCCTCACCGTCAGGCAAGGGTTCGCCAAAGTCGCCGAGAGCGGACCTAATACCGATCCAAGGCTCGCCTACATCGATGAGGGAACGCTGAACAGGTGGCGCGCGTTGGGCAAGATGTACGCCGGGAATGCGCCGCTGAACACGCGCGACGTTGCCGATCGCAGAGCGCGGTTGGAACAGGAGGGACGCACTGCTGTCCTTCTGGAACAGAACGGTGTCGGTCTGCTCGTTGGAACCGACGTTGGGAATCCGTACGTGTATCCGGGATTCAGCGTTCACGAAGAGATGGCGCTGCTTGTCAAAGCCGGAGTATCGCCGCTTTCCGGCCTACGTGCGGCGACCCTGAATCCCGCTCGCTTTCTCGGCCTCGAGGAACAGCTCGGAACGGTTGAACGAGGGAAGTTCGCTGACGTTGTGTTGCTTGCCGCCGATCCGCTCGAAGATATAGCGAACTCGAAGAAGATCTGGGCGGTGATCGCACACGGGCGCTACTTCGATCGCAATGCTCTGGACGGCCTGCTGTCGCGCTCAAGGCGGCGTTCTGAGCCGCGACCCTGAGGAAGCAGTCGTGATTATCATTCCTGTATCTCGAACATTCCACAATGTCGTTCACCGTGAATTCGCAGCGAGCGACTACCCATTCCTGCGAAAGGCGCCCAGAATCGCGTAATGAGATTCACTCCACGCATTCCTGGGATCCTGCGCCCGCACGATTTCAAGGCGGTCGTCCCCGTATCGGGGAGCAGTGTCGTGTGGGAGGGGTATTTCTATGCCTCTCAGCCGAAGGACCACGGTTCCATGAAGCCAAACCGATCATCGTGGTCGTATCGCGGGAAACCCCTTCCCTTCGTGCCGAAAGGGCTAACGCCGGAGTCGCCCGAGAGGGCGAGGCGGGAACAGGCCGGGCACATGGTGGATTTCTACGCTTCTGGATACCGCGATAAGGCGGCAGTCGAACGCGCGCGGATTCCGGTGGAGAAGATCGAAGCGCCGACTTTGCTGGTGGCTACCGAGACGGATGGAGCCTGGAAGGCCGCCGAGATGTCCAGGGATGTCGAGTCGAGAATGCGCGCACGGCCGCCGATGCGATTCATTGATCTATCCGGACTCAGCCCACCAGATCCTCCCCGGTTGGCTTCCTTCCAATCCAAGGGTTCCGGAAACATCAGCCGGACATTTGAGCGAGGAACTGTTCGCCGGCACTCGCGAAGGGACCGTTCACGCCTCGGTAGACTCGTGGAAACGCATCCTGGGGTTCTTCGACGCGAATCTCAGGCCCGGAGCAACGGCCCCGAACGCGGCTGACAAGGAACCCCGTACGACCTTGAAGCCGTTCAGGCCGTAACCGACCGGTTCGATTCGGAATGTATGAGAGGGTATCGATGTACAGAAATTTCAAGATCGCTATCGTCTTAAGCGCCTGTTCAGTTGCGACTTGGGCGCAAATCAAGGAATATGATTTTTACCCGGAGTTTCGCCGCTGGCTTGTGTTCGAACTCCCGCGAGGTGTCCGCGCAGATCGTGCGGCCGTTTTGAATCTCTACCGGGAGAAACTCGACCGTGAAGGCGTGCCTCCGCAGGAGATCGACAGGCGAGTGGGGCTCCTGGAGCATGATCGCGACAAGCTGGGCGTCGATTATTGGAACCGCGCTTTCGGAAGCGGCAAGGCGGTGTTCAACACTGAACCGAACGCGTTCCTCGTCGAGTCCGTAAAGAATCGCAATCCCGGGATGGCTCTCGACGTCGGCATGGGTCAGGGCCGCAATGCGATTTACCTGGCCAGGAACGGCTGGCAGGTCACTGGCATAGATCCCGCAGTGAAGGGGGTTGAAATCGCGCGCAAGACCGCTGCGGATTTAGGGCTGAAGCTCGAGACCGTGATAGCCCGCGACACAGAGTATGACTTCGGCGAATCGAAATGGGACCTGATTCTGTTCAGCTGGACAAAGACGCCGCTCGATACGTACGACAAAATTGTGAGGTCCCTCAAGCCGGGCGGCATCGTTGTTACGGAGGGCAATGCCGAGTCCGACGAGGCCGATCTCCTGAAGATCGTAAGGATGTCCGGGTCGCTCCGCATCCTGAAGTACGAAATTGTTCGGGCGAAGGCAGACTACTTCCTGCGCAAAGAGATGGAAATCGTTCGCCTGCTCGCCGAAAAACACAATCTCTAATTGTCGGTTCGCGGTTTTTCTCGGCCGTGAACGATGTACTCAGCACTGCCGGGTAACGCGGAGGTTATGTACGTGCCACGATTCTATTACCTGCTGATCTGTGCGGCGTTTACCGGTTCAGCACAGGAGTCCCCAAACTCCAGTGCACTCTTGATCCAGGACGTCACTGTCGTGCACGCAGCGAGCACGCCGAGGTTGCCTCACATGGACGTGCTCATTGCGGCCGATCGCATTGCCGCTGTTGGCCCAACCGGCTCTCTCAAGTTTCCGCCCGGGACCAAAATGATCGCTGCCCGTGGGAAATTTCTGATTCCCGGCCTGTGGGACATGCACACCCACACTCTTCACACTGAACGTCTCGACAGTTGGCTGCCTTTGTTCATCGCGAACGGCGTAATTGGAATTAGAGACATGGCATCACCGCTGAGTCTCGAGACGATCACGAAGATCAAACGGGAGTGTGCTCATGGCGATCGGATCGGCCCTCGCATCGTCGCGAATGGCTTGATCTTCGGAGGCGGGCGGCCGGAATTAACCGCGCCGTCCGAATCGCCGGAAGAGGCGAGGGCAGCGGTTCGTGATTTCCGCGCCCGCGGCGCGGATTTCATCAAGGTCTCTTCGTTTCTCTCGCGCGCCGTCTTCTTCGCTGTCGCCGAAGAAGCAAGTCGACAAGGGCTGATGGTGGTTGGGCACGTGCCGGAAACGGTTCCGATCGCGGACGCCGCGCGCGCGGGCATGAAGAGCTTCGAGCACTCGTATGGGATTCTGCAGGCGTGTTCGGCAAATCCGGTGCTGACGGCGCGTGAAATTCAGGACGCGATGGCGAACAAGCCAGTGGAGGCGCAACTCGGAGCGCTGGTGCGAACAACCGATCGTCTGTACGGCGAACAGGCGCGCTACAAAACCTACGACGGAAAGCGATGCGTCGAGACCGCAAGAACGCTGGCCGCCGCCGGAATGTGGCAATGCCCGACCCTCACCGTCAGGCAAGGGTTCGCCGAAGTCGCCGAGAACGGACCTAAGAGCGATCCAATGCTCGCCTACATCGACGAGGGAACGCTGAGAAGGTGGCGCGCGTTGGGCAAGATGTACGCCGGAAATATGACGCTGAACACGCGCGAAGTTGCCGATCGCAGAGCGCGATTGGAACAGGAGGGACGCACTGCTGTCCTTCTGGAACAGAACGGCGTCGGTCTGCTCGTTGGAACCGACGTCGGGAATCCGTACGTGTATCCGGGATTCAGCGTTCACGAAGAGATGGCGCTGCTTGCCAAAGCCGGAGTATCGCCGCTTTCCGCCCTACGTGCGGCGACCCTGAATCCCGCTCGCTTTCTCGGCCTCGAGGAACAGCTCGGAACGGTTGAACGAGGGAAGTTCGCTGACGTTGTGTTGCTTGCCGCCGATCCGCTCGAAGACATAGCGAACTCGAAGAAGATCTGGGCGGTGATCGCACACGGGCGCTACTTCGATCGCAATGCTCTGGACGGCCTGCTGTCGCGCTCAAGGCGGCGTTCTGAGCCGCGACCCTGAGGAAACAGTCGTGATTATCATTCCCGTATCTCGAACATTCCACAATGTCGTTCACCGTGAATTCGCAGCGAGCGACTACCCATTCCTGCGAAAGGCGCCCAGAATCGCGTAATGAGATTCACTCCACGCATTCCTGGGATCCTGATTGTGCTTACCGCGGCTGCACATGCCGGGAACAAGCCGGCGATCACGGTGGAGCCGGCCGAATCACTTGTGGATGAGGCGGTGCGGGTACGGGTAAGCGGGCTTAGCGCCGGACAGCGATTCACCATTTACAGCTCGACTGTGGATGCACTCGGGCGGCGATGGTCCGGCGACATGGCCGCGACAGCAGGACCGGACGGCACCCTGGACCTGAGCCGCTGGGCGCCCGCGGGCGCGAAATACCCGGATATCGAATCCATGCGTCCGTTCTGGTCCATGCGGTTGGACAGGCCTGGTGCCCCTCCGGCGTTCGCCCGTTCCGCCTCCGGTTCAATCGAAGTCACGCTCGAGCTTAGAACAGAAAAAGGGATATTAGCGACCGCGAAAGTGAGGCGTGATCTTACCAGCCCATCGGTCCGGGTTCGCGATATCCATGAAGACGGAGTGATAGGTCGGATGTACGAACCGGAACGCGGTACTCAGCGCCGTCCGACCGTACTCGTGTTTTCCGGCAGTGAAGGCGGGTTTGCAATGTTTCACGCCGGGACGCTCGCTTCTTACGGCTACACCACTTTTGCATTGGCCTATTCGAGACCCAGAATGCCAGGCGCTCCGGCCGCCGACTTCGATGCGCTGCCTGAGGACGGAATCGAGATGCCGCTCGAGTACGTGGAGCACGCGCTGGATTGGCTGAAGCGGCAGCCCTCCGTGGATCCCACCCGAATCGCCGTGACTGGGATGTCGAAAGGCGCCGAACTCGCTCTGCTCATAGCCAGCTTGCGCCCCCACGATTTCAAGGCGGTCGTCCCCGTATCGGGGAGCAGTGTCGTGTGGGAGGGCTACTTCCATGCATCTCAGCCGAAGGACCACGGTTCCATGAAGCCGAGCCGATCATCCTGGTCATATCGTGGGAAACCGCTCCCGTTTGTGCTAAAAGGGCTGACGCCGGAGTCGCCCGAGAGGACGAAGCGGGAGGAGGCCGGGCACATGGTCGATTTCTACGCTTCCGGGTATCGCGATAAGGCGGCAGTCGAACGCGCGCGTATTCCGGTGGAGAAAATAGAAGCACCGACGTTGTTGGTCGCTAGTGAGATGGACGGCGCCTGGAACGCGGCCGAGATGTCCAGAGATGTTGACTTGAGAATGCGCGCACAGGGCCGGCGGCCCGAACTCTTGATCTATCCCGATTCAGCTCACCAGATCACGGATGCCTGGCTTCCTCCGAATCCAAGACTCCCGGAGCGATCCGCCGGCCATTCGAGGGAGCAACTGTTCGCCGGCACCCGGGAAGGGACCATTCACGCGTCGGCAGACTCCTGGACGCATATCAAGACCTTTCTCGACGCGAATCTCAAGCCGTCAAAGGTCGCGATCAGGGTGGAGCCTTCCGAATCTTTGATCGACGAGCCCGTGCGCATCCGTGTAAGCGGTCTGGATGCCGGACAGCGATTCACGATCCATAGCTCAGCGACCGATGCACTCGGGCGCCGCTGGTCTGGCGAGATGACCGCGATGGCCGGCCCGCACGGCGGACTCGACCTGAGCCGCTGGGCTCCGTCCGGAGCGAAATACCCGGAGATTGAGTCGATGCGTCCGTTCTGGTCCATGCGACTGGAGACGCCTAGTGTGCCTGACGCGTTTGTCCGCCCGGCCTCCGGCGCGGTCGAGGTGGCGCTCGAGCTTAGAACGAACCAGGAGAGGATAGCGCAGACGAGAGCGACACGCTATTTCACGCTGGCTGGGATCAGAGTTCGTGAGATACGGGAGGAGGGCCTTGTCGGTCGTGTGTATGAGCCCAGCGGTACCGCCCAGCGACGTCCTGCGATACTCGTGTTTACAGGATCGGGCGGCGGGATATCGAAACCATACGCCCCCACACTGGCTTCCCACGGCTACGTCACATTCGCGCTCGCATACAGCGGCATCGACCCGCTGCCGGTAGATATGGTCGAGCTACCGCTCGAATACGTCGAGAAAGGCCTCGATTGGCTGAAACGGCAACCCTCCGTGGACTCCACGCGCATTGGTGTGATCGGCATTTCCAAAGGCGCGGAACTCGCGCTGCTCATCGCAAGCCTTCGGCCACGCGACTTCAGGGCCGTTGCCGCCATATCACCCAGCAGTGTTGTTTGGGAGGGTGGGGTGCGCAATCGGCAGGCAGTTGGGCGCGCCTCGATAAAGCCGGATCGATCCTCCTGGTCATACAAAGGGAAGCCCTTGGCATATCTGCCGAAAGCGCTCACGCCGGAGACGCTCCGGCGCATCGATCGCGAGGGGTCCGCAGACACCATCGATTTCTACGGTCCTGCCTATCGTGACAGAACTGCAGTGGAGCGAGCGCCCATACCAGTGGACAACATTGCCGCCCCGGTCCTGTTGATCGCGTCGGAGGCTGATCGGATGTGGCCCGCCGCAGAGATGGCGAGAGATGTTGAAAACTCGATGCGATCGCAAAAACAGCCGTGCGAATCGCTCATCTACTCCGACGCGAGTCACGCCTTCAGCGATTCGTGGCTGCCGCCCGTCTATGGAACGGTTCCCACCGCAAGAGTCGGGCGTTGGGACAGAGCCAGCCTCGGCGGCACTGCGGAGGGAACCGTCCACGCCTCCACCGACTCGTGGAGCCGGGTCAAGGCGTTCTTCGACGCGAATCTCAGGCCGTCACGGGCGGCGATCACGGTCGAGCCGGTCGAATCGTTGATCGACGAGGCGGTGCGCGTATTCGTAACCGGGCTGAAAGCCGGGCAGCAATTCACGATCCACAGCTCAGCCGTTGATGCACTCGGGCGCCGGTGGTCAGGAGATACGACCGCGACGGCAGGGCTCGACGGCGGCCTGGACCTGAGCCGCTGGGCGCCGGCCGGAGCGAAATACCCGGAGATTGAGTGTATGCGCCCGTTCTGGTCCCTGCGGCCGGAAACGCCGGCGTTACCGGCCGTGTTCGTGCGACCAGCCTCCGGTTCGATGCATGTTTTGCTCGAACTGCGTACCGACAAAGGAACGGTAGCGACGGTGAAAGCCAGGCGAGACTTCACCAGCCCTTCGGTCCGAGTACGCGAAGTGCGCGACGAGGGGCTCGTTGGCCGCTTCTACCTGCCTGAGAACGACAACATCCGCCGACCCGCGGTTCTGGTGTTTACGGGCTCAGGCGGGGGCATCCCGGTATTGCATGCGGGCCTGCTCGCCTCTCATGGGTACAACGCCTTCGCGCTGGCCTACATGGGCATCCCTCCGCTGCCGGTGGACGGGGTCGAGGTTCCGCTCGAATACGTCGAGAAAGCGCTCGACTGGTTGAAACGGCAGCCTTCCGTAGACCCCGCTCGCATCGGGGTGATCGGTATCTCGAAAGGCGCTGAGTTGTCGCTGCTGATGGCAACGCTCCGGCCCCGTGACTTCAAGGCTGTCGTTGCCGTATCGCCCAGCAGTGTTGTTTGGGAGGGCTTCGTGCGAAATCCGCACGCGACTGGGCGCGCGTCGATGAAACCGGAGCGGTCCACGTGGTCGTACCGGGGGCAGCCCTTGCCCTTTCTGCCGAAAGCGCTCACACCCGAGATGCTCAGGCATCGATCGCGAGGGGTCGATTGATACTATCGAGTTCTACGAGCCCGCATATCGCGACAAAGCTGCCGTGGAGCGTGCGCGCATACCGGTTGAGAAAATCATAGCGCCGGTCTTGCTGGTTGCGTCCGAAGCGGATGCGATGATTCCGGCGGCGCAGATGGCGAAGGATGTCGCGGACAGTATGCGCGCACGGAAGCAAAGGTGCGAGTTGCTGGTGTACTCCGATTCGAGCCACCTGATCTTCGATTCCTGGATTCCGCCTGCATACGGACCCGCGCCGAGATCAGGCGAGGGACGTTGGGAAAACCGAAGTCTCGGCGGGACTGCCGAGGGAACGGTTCATACGTCAATCGATTCCTGGACGCGTATCAAGGCGTTCTTCGACGCGAATCTGAAGGCAGGCGCCAGAGAATCCGCAAAATCCGCGCCGACGTTCTACAAAGACGTGCTGCCGGTGCTGCAGCGCCACTGCCAGACCTGCCATCGCCCGGGGAGATCGGTCCGATGCCGCTGCTTACGTATCGCCAAGCGCGCCCGTACGCCGCTGCGATTCGCGAGGCGGTGTTACGGAAGACCATGCCGCCGTGGGGCGCGGATACGGCATTTGGTCATTTCTCGAACGATCCGTCGTTGTCACCAGAGGAGATTGCCACCCTTACCGCATGGGCAGCGGCGCGTGCGCCCGAAGGCAATCCGGCCGACGCACCTCCACCCGTGGCCTTCGCGGATGGATGGAATATCAGCAAACCCGACCAAGTGCTCCAAATTCCGAAGCCCTACGAAGTTCCGGGCAAGGGCACGATCGAATTTATCTACTTCGTCATTCCGACCGGGTTTACGGAGGATCGTTGGGTGACCCAAGCCGAATTGCGGCCAACGAACCGCGCAGTGGTTCACCACGCGTCCGTGTTCGTTCGCGAGCCCGGACGCAACTTCGTGAGGGACGCAAAACCCGGCGAGCCGTACGTGCCGCCGGAGTTCATCGACTCTGGAACCGGCGTTCGGAGACGTAGCATTGGCGAACCAGGAGAGTATTTGGCCGGCTACGCCCCGGGCCGCGCTGCCGATCGGTTAGCGCCTGGGCAGTCACACCTGGTGAAGGCGGGTTCCGACTTCGTGATCGTGATGCACTACGCCGCGAATGGAAGGGCGGCAATGGATCAGACGAGACTTGGCCTGGTCTTTGCGAAACAGGCGCCTTCCGAGCGAGTCGTGACGATCGCCACCAGAAACGTGGCTTTCGCAATCCCGCCCGGCGCACCCGACTACCCGGTCGATGCCGCCGACCAGTTTCGAGGAGAAGCGGCTCTGGTTGCGATCTCTCCGCACATGCACTTCCGCGGGAAGTCCTTTCGCGTCGATCTGGTCGAACCCGGCGGACAACGGCGAACACTATTGAATGTTCCTCACTACGATTACCGGTGGCAGCATCGCTATGTCCCCGCCACGCTGATACAGTTGCATGCCGGGAGCAGGATTGAGTGCCACGCCACGTTCGATAACTCGGCGAACAACCCGTTCAATCCCGATCCAACCGCGCTGGTGCGGTGGGGCGATCAAAGCTGGGATGAGATGATGATTGGCTTCCTGGAGATTGCAGTTCCCGTCGGCGGACCGCCTTCGGCGGTGATCAACCGCGCGAACCTTGCCGTGACCGCAAGCGGTTCGGAATCGCCCCAGTAGCGCGGCGCGGCCGCAGGTCTCCTCGATGAACATCCGAGTTGGTATCACGGCGTTTGCGTCAGATCGCTCCGAAACCGGTTGAGTCCGGCGATCACTGGACGAGTAACGCCTGACCGGAAGTTGACGCGGCGAGAGGTTGCAAACGATTCCTGGCGAGAACAGCCCTTCGCACCAGCGACAACGGTGCTTTCTGGGAGGTTGCGCCGCGTTGCTCGAAATACGCGCCATCAGGTACAAGGTTCGGGTTGGGGTGCAGGAGCCCGGAAGTCAGATTCTGGGACATCACTCCGAACACCATACGCCCAGGCCGTCAAATCCCCGGCATCGTTTTCGTGCTCGTGCGAAATCGGTCGTGAAAAGCTTTTCCCCCGTACAGCATCTTTGATGCCCATGTCGTGCCGCCGCGAAAGCATTGCCAATTGGAGCGCTACCCAGGTCGAAGCGCTTTACCCGAGTACGTGACGTGCATTTGACAGCAAGCGCCGTGCGCCGTTTGGACTGAGTGTCTTCGAGGGCTCATTCGAGTGCCTGAGTTCTTGCTTCTGAGTGTATGTCCCTTTCGTGGGCACTGTCTCGGCTTGGCTTCGGGTCGAATTCCCACGCCCGGCGGCGCACCTCCAAAGCATTTCCGACGACAGGCCGGCTTCGGTCTCCAACTCCGGATTTCGAAAACCGCGCGCCACCCTAGTATTACTGTGTTATAAAATACTGAGGCGCAAGCGTTTAACGCTCCGCTATATTCTGAGAGGGAGATGGGTACCCCTTCCTCCGCGTTCGGACAGTGTGCCGAGGAGATTCACCGCCTTGTGTCTGCCGCGGCGGTACAACATCGGCCGATCACGGCTCGGTACGAGGGCACGCGAAGGCTATTGTGCCCTCATGTGCTGGGCTACAACCAACCCGGTGAGTGGCGGGTGTTCTGCTTTCAATATGGGGGAGAAACCAAGGACGGACCATTGCCGGCCAACGGTGCTGGTATCTGGCGATGCCTGGCGCTGGAAACTCTCGTTCGTGGAAGTGTTGGAGGCTCCCTGGCACACCGAACCTCATGCTCCTCAACGTTGTGTAGAGCACGTCGAGTTAGACGCCGACGACTATCCCGGCGGCGATCCGCAGAACGGACAGTGAGGTAGTTGCTGCACCAGTTGGCGCGCGATCACGATGTGGAGCGTGGCGATCGAGCGTGGATTATGTCGTTCGGGGCGGACTCGGCGATCCTCTCGGGCGGAAGTCCGGCGGCAAGTCCGGGGCTGATAGTCCAACATGGCCAGCGCGGACGGAGGGGGAAAAACGGTTCCGCTCGCTGATCAGGAACCCATAAGCGGCGATGCACAACGTGGCGTGATGGTGAAATCCGCGCCAACTCCGTCCTTCATAGTGGCCCAACCCCAACTCTTGCTTCAGTTCTTCATAGTCACGCTCGATGATCCAGCGGTGCTTGGCGATCTTTACCAGAGACTTCCGCGAGGTCTTCTCCGGCAACGTGGATAGCCAGTATTTCGTCGGCTCCGATTCTTTCTTGGGCCATTCGATCAAAAGCCATTCTTCCGGGCGCGGCGCCGTTCGCTTTTCATCGCGGTGTGCCGGACGCACCCGGACGGCGGCGAAACGAGAGCGCAAAGCCTCTTGACTGCCGGGACGCCAAGCAATGTCCTTCCAAGCCGAAGACGGTAAACCGAGGGCCAGCTGCTTCACCGAAACAGGCTGATGATTAGCGTCGCGTTGCAGGCGCTTGGGTGTGGCTCCACGGCCCGGCTTTCGCGGCGGAGCCGGCAAAGGCTGTTCTCCCGGCTCCCAGACGGTTGTCGAAGACTCGATGCCCACCACATAGGTCAGCCCGAGCTGGGTGAGGGCCGTGCGAAAGGGTGTGCCGTTTCCATAACCGGCATCTGCCAGTACCACGCCTACGGCAATCTCCTGCTCCAGCGCCTTGCGGATCTGTTGGAGTGCAATCTCCGGTTTGGTCTGAAACTCTATCCCTTCCGGAACCCCCGCCAGTTGGCGCCGCTCCGAATCCTGGCACCATACCTCCGGTAGATAGAGCCGCCAAGCGACAGGCAGACTTGCACTCCAGGTACTCACCGACAAACTCACAGCGGCCTGGCAGTTATCGTGTTTGCCGATTTGACCGCAGTACTGCCGAGCTACCCCTACGGAATGCTTTCCCTGCTTGGGAAAACCCGTATCATCCACAATCCACGCCACTACCGGACCCTGTTTTTGCATGGTGGGAAGCACATACCGCCGCACCTCGGCCAGCATCTCCTCGTCGTTCCAGGGTGCGTCCGCCACCAGGTGATGGAGCGACTGATGCATGCGACGACAATCGTTGGGAGCCAAGCGGGCAGCCATTGGCTCGACGCTCTTGCGCTCACCAGGCAATAACAACCCCTTGCAGTAATTCTTCAGGGGAGTGTGCCGGTCGGCGTGCCCCGCGGCGTTAGCCAGACCCTCGATATATGCCGCGAAGCGCCTCTGTTGGGGGCCTGGCGAAGAGAGGCGTGATCCCACGAAAACAATTCTATATCAAATTGTTCGTTTTTAACACAGTAATACTAGCGCGCCGAAATCCTCCGCCGGACCCTCCGAAAATGCTTCTTCGGCGGCTGCCCTCGGCTCACGTGCGTTCACCTCGGCTTGGGAGTGGCGACCTCTTCGCTCCGGGTCGCCCGAGACAGATGGGCACGAAAGGAACTTAACATGAATCTCAGTCGCGTTGAACTCATTGGCTTCCTCGGAAGCGAGCCAGAAACCACCTACACCCCGAACGGCAAGGCCGTTGCCACGCTCTCCATTGCGACCAAGACGTCGTGGATGAAGGGCGATGAACGCCAGGAGCGTACCGAATGGCATCGCATCCAGGCTTGGTCGAAGCTGGCCGAATACACCGCCGGCTTCAAGAAGGGCGCACACATCCGCATTGAAGGCGAACTGCGCAGCCGGGAGTACGAGACCGACGGGGGCGTGAAGGTCCGCACGTACGTGATCGTCGCTTCCTCGATCATGAATCTCCGCCCCGGCCAGCGGATTTCCGCTACGGAATCGGAGGCGGTAGATATCACCGCTCCAACGGACGAGGCCGATTCATAGATCACGTGAGGGCGGCGTCGAGCCGCCCTCCGATTCTCTCCTGCCATGCGTTCGAGCGCGGATCCCGAGTACACGATCGAGCACCAACGGCTCTCAGTCGATTAGAGGGATGCGCCCGCCACGTTGCCCGGATCGCTCCCAGCCTCTGCTCCAGTTCAATCCGCCATTCGCCGCTCGGGCGAGTCCTTGACGGATCTGCCTATCGCCGTGCTTGGTGGACGGGATCAGCCCGTCAGAGCAAACGCCGCACATCGCCAGCGTGGAAAAAACCGCTCGGTCGTGTCACGGGAGGGTGCTGTCGGGGCCTATTAGATATAGAGGGGCTGATATCGGCCAAACGAATGAACTCACAAATCCATAACCGTTTTGAATTCCGCACGACTGGCGAACAGGAGCGTCTGGTTGCGCAGGACAATCCTGCGAGACAACGGAGAGTCCTCAGCGTTCGCGAGGCCGCTCTCTATCTGGGCAGAACCGAAAAGTCGGTCCGGCATCTCGTCCAAAAACGCAAATTAGGCTCCATCCGCGCCGACGGTCGCGTGCTCGATCTCTTTGATCTTGATGCCTGGATCGAGATGCATCGCGTCTAGTCGCAACTTTCATGCCAAAGCGCGGCCACGGAGAGGGCGGATTATATCGGCGAGGCCGAATTTGGTGGCTCAAGTACTACGTGGATCGGTATCCAGTTTATGAAAGTGGGAGAACGAAGGACAAGAAGGTCGCGGAAACCCTCCTTCGAAAGCGGCTGGCGCAGGTCGAACTCAACCAAGTCCCCGATCCCGAGACGCGAACCCTGAAGGTCGAGGAGTTGCTTCGACTGTTGATCTCCGATTACTCCGTTCACAAACGGGCCAGCATCGGACAACTCGTATCGAGGGTCAACCTTCATCTCTCGCCCTTGCTGGGCGCGGTTCGGGCGCAGGAGCTGAGCTTCCGCCATGTGCATGCGTATATCCAGCAACGGCGAAAACAGCGCGCCTCGGATACAACCATCAACCGTGAACTTGAGCACCTCCGAACGGCATTCCGTCTCGCGGTTGATACCGAGCTGCTTGCAAAAGCGCCGAAGATCTGCATGCTAAACGAAGATAACGTCCGGAGTGGTTTCCTCGAACATGGCGATTACGTGGATCTCCGTAACGCACTTCCGGAATACCTGAAGCCGCTGCTCGTGGTTGGGTATCACGTCGGTTGCCGACTGGGCGAACTGCTCAAGCTGAGATGGGAGCAGGTCGACTTCAACGCATCGCAAATCTGGCTGGAGCGGCGACAGACGAAGGCGCGGATCGCACGGGTGCTGCCGCTTTACGGCGAAATCGCCGACGTGCTCGCGCATGAGTTCGAGCAGCGGAATGCGCATCATCCTGACTGCGAACTCATCTTCCATCGGCGTGGGAAGAAGATCGTCGACTTCCGGAAGGCGTGGACGAAGGCTTGCGTAACGGCGGGGGTCCCATGGCTGCGGTTCCATGACCTCCGGCGTAGTGCAGTGAGGAACATGGATCGCGCTGGGTATCCCGCGCCACGTTCGCAAGATCATCGGACACGAAACCGACGCGATGTTCGACCGTTACCGAATCGTAGATCAGCGTGACATTCAGGAGGCGGGGCGGCTCGCGGAGGACTACCTGCGCTCACAAGAGACGGACAAGAATACGGCGGAGGGCACAGAGGACACTGTCACCAAGGGTGTCACCAAAACCGGAGAGGAAATGGACGACGCCGATAGACTGTCACCAACATCGTAACCAAATCAGGGGCAATCAAGGGCAATGAATTCAGATTTTTATGGCACTTCAGGGCAACCGGTGGACACGACGGAGAAAGCAAACATGTGGCTCATAACCCAAAGGTCGAAGGTTCAAATCCTTCCCCCGCAATAACTTACAGCGGAGCGATTCTTCGAGGCGCTGCAAATTATTGATTCTAATAGGCAGAATTGGTGACAGTTTTAAGCCTTCTTTGCTGAAGTTCCCGCACTTTTCACATTCAGCACACGTGATTCTCGACTACAGCCGGGAAGTGACCGACGTGGCTCAGTTTCCGAATAGCGCGTCATCTGCTTGGAATCTGGCTCCCCACCTGGGCTTGGGCGACCTTCGAGCGGTGGCGCCGTGAAGTGTCCGACAACAAGAGATAACGGCGCCGCGCGGACGAACTCGCGGCAGTGTAAGTGCTGAACATTGTTTCATCCTGCCCTACCGATTAGCTGTCGCTCGTGCCCGCGGTACCGTCGGCCCGCTCTCCCTGGGGTTGCCGCCGGCCCGGCGGCGACGCACGATATCTTATCCATTAGCGTGAACTCCGGCTTCCGATTCGCACTGGCGGACGACATCGTCCATATCTGGACCGTTCCGATCCGTGCGTCTGACAACGTCGTCCGCGCTTTCCAGTTTGTTGACGCGCGAAGAGGAAAAACGGGCCGAGCGGTTCCGCTTCGAACATCTAAAGAACGCATTCATCCTGGCGCACGGGGCATTGCGCCACCTGCTCGGACGATACCTCGACCTCGCACCTGGCAAAATCCGATTGGCCTACGGACCCAAACGAAAACCTGGCCTGGACGGCGGCGGCCTCGAATTCAACTTGACCCATTCCGGAGCCCTGGCAGCAATAGCGCTGACCGCCGGATGTCCTCTCGGCCTCGATACCCAGCACATCCGGCCACTCCCCGATATGGCGCACATCGCCAGACGGTTCTTCTGCGCGGAAGAGGAATCCGAAATCCTGATGTCTTCGGAATCGCTCCGAGCACGCGCGTTCTTCTGCTGCTGGACCCGCAAAGAAGCCTACATCAAAGCGATGAGCGACGGGCTGTCCGTTCCGCTCGACAGCTTTCGGGTCAGCGTGGACCCCGCCTCGCCGGCGCGCATGCCTCATATTGCAGGCGACCCGTTCGCCGCCCGTGAATGGACGCTTCATGACCTCCGCCTCGCGCCCGGCTATGCGGCGGCACTCGCCTATCGCGGCCGGCCCCGACCACTTTCGTTGTTTTCCATCGGCGATGCCCGGGAGTTGATCGGTTCCGGATAGAGCGGCGGGTGCGGTGAGAGATTTCCGGTCCTGCGGCAACCAACTACCGGGGGCTTGCATGCCGCTCGATCCGTGACCGGAATCTGTAGATGAGTCTCGTCTGTGCTCGTCGCCGCTCCACATCCATGTTTGTCACTACCTCGGCATCTCATCTCAAGCCACCCTGGTGGCATCGCCTCTGCGGGTCACGTTGGTTCGTAATCCCGGCTGCTCTCGCTGTGGCCCTGGCCCTTGCGGGATGCGCGAAGCCCGGCAGGCCGAAGTCCTCGGCGGCATCGGAGTTCGGGAAGGTGGCCGTTCAACTTGTAGAGCGCCGCGATGTGCCGCTCGTGGTGGATCTGCCGGCGCGGATGGAGGCTGCAGCCAAAGTGGAGATCCGCGCCAATGTACAGGGCCGACTGACGGACATGCAGTTCAAAGAGGGCGTCCTGATACGGAAAGGGCAGATGCTGTTTCTCATCGATCCGCGCCGTTACGACGCGGCCATTGAAGTCGCTGCTGCCGCCGTTGAGAGAGCGGAGGCGGAACTCGAACTGGCTCGCGAGCAGAAGCGCCTCGTGAACGCACAATCCGCGCTGCGCCAGGCGCAAGCCAACCTGCTCAAGGCCGACCAGGATGTGGAGAGGCTCAGGCCGCTGGCCGCGAGGCGGGCCGTGCCGGCGCGCGATCTGGATAGCGCCGTGGCCATCCAATCCAGTGCGGCGGCAGCCGTCGAAGACGCGCGCGCCACCGTTCGGACGACAGACGTGGTCGACCGGATGAATCTCCGGCAGGCGCAGGCCAACCTGACCGCTGCCAGGGCGGAACTCGACACTGCAAGGTTTGATCGCGAGCAAACGGAGATTCGGGCCCCGGTCGGCGGTCTGATCGGCGCGGCGGAAAAATCGGTCGGGAACTACCTCGGGCCGATGGAAGCCAACCGGCTCGCGACGATCTCACAAGTAGATCCAGTAGATCCAATCCGAGTTGCATTCGGAATCTCTGAGAAGCTAGTGTAGTGTCCCACAAATAGCTGGACAAGAAATCAACCATGGGTCATAATCAGTCATGCCCCGCCTCATCGAGCCCCTCGTCCTCTCAGTGGACCAGTCCAGCGAACTCCAACGCTGGGTGGGAGCCTTGGGAACTCCACAACAGGTAGCGCTACGTTGCCGCATTGTCCTGGCACTTGGCGCTGGCAAAACGGAGATGGCGGTCGCCGCTGAGAACGGCGTGAACCGTAAGACGGTTCGTCTCTGGCGTGACCGCTTCCGTGGCGGTGGGCTCCAGGCGCTTTGGGAGATTGCTCCAGGCCGGGGCCGGAAGCCGAGTTACGACGCAACTCGAATCAAGGCCGTCATTGATGCCACTCTGCAAACCAAACCCAAAGGAAGCACGCATTGGAGCTGTCGGACGATGGCGGTGGCGCAGGGGATCGGCAAGTCCAGCGTGAGCAGGATCTGGCGTAGCCACAACCTCAAGCCACATCGAACAGAAACGTTCAAGCTGTCACGTGATCCCAGATTCCTCGAGAAACTCACGGATGTCGTCGGTCTTTATCTGAATCCTCCTGATCAGGCGATTGTGCTTTGCGTGGACGAGAAGAGCCAAATTCAGGCTCTGCAACGCACCCAGCCCGGGTTGCCGCTGAAAAAAGGGCGCTGCGGCACCATGACCCATGACTACAAGCGACACGGAACGACGACTCTGTTTGCGGCGCTCGATGTTCTCGCCGGTAAAGTCATCGGCGACTGCTATAAGCGTCACCGCCACCAGGAGTTTCTGAGGTTCCTGCGCCGCATCAACCGCGACTTCTCCGGCAAGGCGCCGCTGCACCTGGTGATGGATAATTACGGCACCCATGGAACGCCCGAGGTGAAGGACTGGCTCAACCGACATCCCCGCTTCAAGGTGCACTTTGTCCCAACCAGTTCCAGTTGGCTGAACCTGATTGAACGTTGGTTCGGCGAGTTGACCAGCAAAAGAATCCGCCGCGATTCCTTCTTGAGCGTCGATGACCTGATCGCCGCCATTAACGAATTTCTCGTCGCTTGGAACGAGAAACCCAGACCCTTTGTCTGGACGGCCACCATCGAATCCATAGTCAGCAAACTCGCGCGCTGCAGCCAAACCCTTGAACAGATCCAACCCGGTTGCACGGCTCCAAAGACCCGTAAACGAAAGACCAGCTAATTCGGGGACACTACACTAGACTATATCTCCGAACCGTGAACACGGTGCAGGACGCTGCGCTGAACCAGATCGGGTTGATCCTTGCCGATGGAGCGGCCTATCCGTTCAAGGGCCGCTTCGCAAACCTGACGGGCGGGATCGACGACAACACCGGTTCCTTCAAGGCCGTGGCCCAGTTCCCGAACCCCAAAGCATTGCTGCTGCCCGGGATGACCGGACGCGTGCGATACTCCACCGGCGTCACCGTTAGACTAATTCCGTACTCGTTCCGGGCTCGGCCGTGTTCCAAGCCGAGGGCGCGAAGGCCGTCTACGTCGTGAGTGCCGAAGGAAAGGCGACGTTTCGCCGGATCATCGTCGAGGGGGACTACCAGGGCCAGGCGGTGGTGACCGAGGGGCTTAACGGCGGGGAGAGCGTGGTGGTGCGAGGTGCTTCGAAGCTGCGGCCCGGCGATGCGGTGCCGGTCCAACCCGAAGGCACGCTTCGAGGGAATTGAACCGGGATGGTCCACTATCTGTGCGGTTCCCGTATGGTTGCAATGGCTGCGCTCTTGTCGCTGGCGGGCGGATGCGCAAGGCAGCCCTACGCAAGGCCGGCGACCGTCGTTCCGCCTGCCTTTCGTGCGGATACCGCCGAGGCCGGCACTCGCGGCGGCAGCCTCGCGGATCTCAAATGGCAGGATCTCATCCGCGACGATCGGCTTTCGGGCCTGATCGGTGAGGCGCTCGCCAACAACCTCGACGCGCAAATCGCCGCAGCGCGGGTCCTCGAGGCGCGTGCTCAGGCCGCTGGCCTCAGGGCGGCGCGCTTCCCTTCACTGGACGCTGTCACGAATTACGATAACTCGAAGACTCCGGACTTCGACTCTGTCTTTAAGGGCATTTCCGCCGGCCTCAACTGGGAAATCGACCTTTGGCACCGTATCCGCAATACGGTCGGGGCCGCGCGCGCCGAAGTTCTTGCTGGCGAGCAGGCGCGCCGTGCGGTCATGCAGAGCCTGGTCTCCGATGTTGCAGGCGCCTATTTCTCTTTGCGTGGCCTGGATCTGGAGGTCGATATCACCCGCCGAGCGTTAGGTTTCCGCAAGGATTCCCTGGAACTGGTCCGGCTGCGGGTGGACAACGGCTACTCGTCGGAGATCGAACTGCGTCAGGCCGAGGTGCTCGTCAAGGGAGCGCTAACGGCGCTGACGGGACTCGAACTCCAGCGCGAGCAAACCGAGAACAGCATTTCGGCTCTGCTGGGCCGGAATCCCGGTCCGATTGCGCGCGGCCGCTCCCTGCTCGAACAGGACTTGCTGCGGCCTCTTCCGCCCGGACTGCCCTCGACTCTGCTCGATCGCCGGCCTGACATACTCGAAGCTGCACAGCAACTGATTCGCGACCACCTGCTGGTGGATGCGGCCAGGGCGGCCTGGTTTCCGGTGGTCTCGTTGACCGCGTCCAGCGGCTACGCCAGTTCGGCCCTGGTGGGTTTGGAAAGCCACAGCGGGACGTGGGCTTTCTCACCGCTGGCGGCGGTCCCGTTGTTCCATGCCGGTGCGATTCGTGCAGGTATTCGCGGCGCCGAAGCCCGCCGGGAGCAGTCGCTGCTGGTCTACAGGAAGACCGTGCAACAGGCCTTTCGCGAGGTGGCCGATGCGCTCGCCGCGCAGCAGAACCTGGCCGAGTTGCGCGCCCAGCAGGAGTCTCTGGCGGACAGCTTGCGGCGAGGAGTTGAACTGGCCGACCTGGCGTACAAGGGCGGCGTAGTCAGTTACCTCGAGTACCTCGATGCGAACCGCTCAGGGTGCGCGACGTAGAAGTGGAGCCTACGCCGCCCGGCGGGCCTCCCAGTAGTCCTCAAAGCGGCCGTTGAGGTGGCAACAACGCAGGGCGATAATGGCATTGGCTCCCCGAACTGTCCAAAACATTCCGGACTGTTTGAGCCGGGAACCGATTACAGTCTTGCAGCCGGCTTCGATGACACCTGAGCCAATGAATAGGTGCTGGTGGCGAAATCTGGGATAGCGCATGCGCTCGGCGTTGCGCTCAAAATAGTCGGCTTCGATGCGGAGTTTCTCGCTGACCTCGGGATGGGTGGAAGGGATGGAACGAAGTGAGACCACCAGCTTTTCGATCTTGCCCTTGTCGAGTAGACGGCGCTGGTGGGTCTTGATCCAGACTTTCTGCTCCCACGTGTCGTTGGGGTAGAGTTTGCGAGCCAACTCCCAGAGGTGCTGGCGAGCGTGATATAGATCGACGACCTGCACCGCGCCGGGAAAGTACAACTCAGCAAGATTCCAGATCCATTCGGCCCCATCGCCCATCACGACCTTCTTTTCGGCGCGGCTCCAGCCGCGATTCCAAGCC
This sequence comes from uncultured Acidobacteriota bacterium, assembly GCA_963720745.1. GTDB lineage: Bacteria > Acidobacteriota > Terriglobia > Bryobacterales > Bryobacteraceae > TMP-7. Next base: position 57,122 of record CAVRGO010000003.1, on the reverse strand, counting down.
TCCAGGTAGATGCGCTTGCCAAACTCTTCGGCGGTCTCGAGGGCGCCGGTGTAGGTGGTCGAATCCGGATCGCGGATCGGATAGCCTTCCTCGTCCCAGCCGGTCTGGGTGAAGACGCATCCCAACTTGACCTCCCGGGTGTGGGCGGGTTGGCCGTCGGTCTTGCCCTTCCGCCCCACGGTTTCCTTCTTCACCACCGGAACTCCCGTCCCATCCATCTGTACATACAGGATGGGAATTGGTTCGCCCACCACGATGGGCAGGTCCAGTTGGACGGCTCGCTGAATCGCCACCTGCTCGCGGGCTGCGACACTCTCCCCGATGGCCTCGGCCGTGCGCTCCACCGCTTTGGTGGTGATCTCCAGATCGGCAAGCAGTTTCAGTTGCCGGCGGCCATGATCGAAAGAAGCCTCCTGTCCTACAACAGCCTGCATGCGGCGCACCGCAGGAGAGATCTCCGTGCTCTCGATGTCCAGTTCGACGTCGACGGGAAATTGTCCGTTAGGGCAGTGCGGGCAAAGGTAGTAGGGCCGCGATATTCTGACTGGGCCGACCGCGGTCAGCACGGGCTTACTGCGTAATTCCCGGTAGCCAGCCTCGTGCCCGCAAGCGCAAGCAAGAGTCCGTTGATCGGCATCTGGGATTGTAAATTGCAAGAGTTCGGTCAGGGCTGTGGCGCCGGCGTGGTGCATTGCCGAGCGAATCGCCATTTCGACGGCTTCCAAATCCAGGCGTCCGGTCTTGTGGCGGCCTGTGAAGAGGATGCGCAGTAGTTGTTCTACTTCGCGGGCGACCTCCTGGCGGATGGTTTGCGCGGTTTTTTTTCCTCGGGTGAGAGAGTCTCAGCAACAGGGCGTGCCCGACAGATTTTTTCATTCACTTCCAGCAACTGCTGACTGAGTTGCCGAAAGCGATGAAATGCCTCTACCTCACGCTGTGCTTTGCGCAGTTCGGCGGCCGAAGAGAAGCTCTCGCTGACCGTCTTTCCATTGATCTTGCGAGTCAGCCGGAAGTTTGGGCCATGGCCGGGGTGGTTGGGCTGGTGACAATGGCAGGTTGGCTTTCCACAGCGGCCATTGATGGCGGTGATAGAGCCACTTCGAAGATCGCCCAATTCGAGGATCTGCATCAGAATGGCGGAACGCTGCTGTTCCAGGGCTTCGAGGGATACGGACAAAAGGGCACCTCCAATCCTAACGTATAGATACGTTAGGATTATAGCGCCAAAAAAAGAAAACTGCCGAATTCATCCTTGTATGTCGCGCACCCTCCCTGAACACGAGGACCGCAAGGTCAGGAATATCTGTATTCGCCGTTATCATTGCAGGGCCCTTTCAGCCGTTGTGCCTGGGGAGTCTACCTTCAACCCGATACTTCGACTATCGCGAGATGTCGGACTTTCGCCGAGCGCCTCCAGGAGCGTGGCTTCAAGCAGGTGCCCGCTTTCCCCCTGTGCAATATTGAGCTGGGTTTCAAGCAGAATCGGAATGTTGGGTTTGTAATATAGGATGTAATCCGCGCGCTTGGCCTTCCCGCGCGACACGAGTTTTCCGCGAACGAGAATCCGACCCTTGGTGAAGGCCACCTCTTCACGGATCTGGAGCATGCCATCCCAGCCAGCACGTTTGACAGCGGGCCCGATGTATTTGCTGCAGATGTCGCGTTCCGTGAGGTCTTTCTTGTTCATCTGGCCAGTCCCTTCGTGGGAGAAGCCCAAGGATCGCCCTTGATGTAGCGCCCCGCCACGGCGCCTCGGCGCACAAGCGGCGTGTCCAGCATTCGCAGCAAATCGAAATTCCCGGAATTGGGCTGCATGAGCGACAAGAACCTTCAGGAATAAGCTTGAACTCTAACCGTATCTAATTTCACGGTTTATTGCCACTGGCCAGCGAATCTGGACGTAACGACGAGTGACGCTGTCTTTTTCCCTATTGCCAAATATTTTCAGTAGTTTGCGGACAAGGCCGCCCTAGCAGCCCGTGGCAGAAATGAGGCAAATTCGGAGACGGCAAAACCGCCTCAGTCAAATCAATGACTTAGGCGCGTGATTATGTCGCATTTTGACTTGCACCACGGGCTGCTAGTCTACAGTGAAGATATCGTTTCGGCAGTCGTTCGCAGCGTATCCACCTTGACAATGGTAACGCATGTGTTACTATCATGATTGACGTTCGAGAGTACAACGACCCCGCGGGGCGGAGTCCTTACGGAGCCTGGTTCGACCGCCTGAACGCGACGGCCGCCGCCAAGGTTGCGACCGCCCTAACCCGGCTAGCGAACGGAAATTTCTCGAACGTGAAGGGTGTCGGTTCCGGCGTGTTCGAGTGCAGGATCGATTTTGGGCCCGGCTATCGGGTCTATTTCGGCAAAGACGGTGATCGTCTTGTGATTTTGCTCGGCGGCGGCACGAAAAAACGGCAGCAGCGCGATATCGAGGCCGCGCTCGCCAACTGGCAGGATTATAAACGGAGAAAGTAGGAGAAAACCATGGCCCTCACCCGCGATTTCAAGGAGACCATCCGCGCGCGCGTCACGCGCGATCCGAAATTCCGCAAGGAGCTTTTGCGCGAGGGCATCGAATGCATGCTTAACGGCGATACGGCTACCGGCAGGACCATTCTCCGCGACTACATCAACGCCACGGTGGGATTCAGTGAAGTCGCCGAAGCAACTCATATCCCGTCGAAAAGCCTAATGCGGATGTTCGGGCCCAGCGGCAATCCGCGCGCGGATAACCTTTTTGAGGTTGTCAGTTTTCTGCAGCGGCGCGAAGGGGTGCGCTTCCATGTCAAAGCCGCGTTACTATAACGAGGCCAAGAATGCTTTCTGGAGACGGCATACAGCCGATTGAACCATGGGCCCAATCAGCCTAAAAGTCAGGTATCGCCCTCTTCGCATTGGCTGGTGTGTAGGTTCCGAAAGCCTTGACGATTTCGTAAAGGCGGTCGCCCTCTCAAACGTTTTTTGGGGTGGGCGTCGCCAACCTGTCCATGGCGAATTGCAAAAATGGGCCAAAACATGACGATTCGGCGGGATTGATACGATTACCCCGATGCGGGACCTCCTCATCCTATTCGTTCATTTGATCGTGACCGTGGTGCGGCTGACAGGGCCCGGAGGACTCCGTTCCGTCGTCGCGGAGTCTGTGCTCGTCCGGCATCAGTTGTTGGTCCTGAATCGCGGGCGTAAGCGCGCGCCGAACCTGTGCACCGCAGATCGGATTCTGGTCGGGCTGTGCGCGCTCTTCATGCGGCCGGCCCGGGTCCTTCGTTCCGCGATCGTTCTGAAACCCTCCACTCTCTTGTATTTCCACAGCCTGTTGTGCAAACGGAAGTACCGCCAGTTGTTTTCGCCCGAACGCCGCTGCCGGCCTGGCCCGAAAGGGCCGAACAAAGAGCTCGTTGATGCCGTCATCGCCATGAAACGCCGCAATCCCCGTTGGGGCTGTCCCCGCATCGCCCAGCAGATCTCGCTGGTGTTCGGAGTCGAAGTCGACAAGGATGTCGTCCGCCGAATTCTGAGCGTGCACTACCGCCCGGAATCGGGTTCGGGCGGTCCTTCCTGGCTTACGTTACTCGGCCACGCGAAGGACAGCTTGTGGAGTTGCGATCTGTTCCGGTGCGAATCGGCCACGCTGAGAACTTATTGGGTCCTCGTCGTGATGGATCAATTCACCCGTCGCATTGTCGGGTTCGGCGTCCACTGCGGAGCCGTTCATGGAGTGGCACTGTGCCGGATGTTCTGCCGCGCCATCGGCGGGCACAAGCTGCCCAAATATCTCAGCACGGACCACGATCCGCTGTACCGATTCCATCAGTGGCAAGCCAACCTTCGGGTACACGAAGTTGTAACGGGTCACGATCTTTCGCCCCAATATTCTCACTCTGTTTTCCGTCGAATCAGTCAAGTTATTGGGGCTCTATGACGCCGAGCGCACCGGAAGAAAATAAGGAGCACCTGCGGCGGTCTCCGCATTAAATGCCCAAGGCCTCCGCTCGGGGACATCACCACCCTGATGCAGCAAAAGCAAAACCCCCGAGACGAACTCGAGGGTTATTGCTGTGCCGATCAGTAACGGAGCCAGCCCGTCGCCTCGGCCTTGGGCTCCGTCCAGGCGCGACCCCAGACGGAAGATCAATACGGGATTGTGGCCGAGGGACTGAAGGCGCCGGTCAAACTGGCCAAGTCGTCGCGTCCGAAGCTGAGGGTCACACTTGAGCAGTACGCAGCGGCCTGGGATCTGCTCGGGGAACGCGAGCGGCTGTGCTTTGACCTGGTGATGTTTGCCGGTATGCGCGAATCCGAGGCCTTCGCCCTCTGGTGTGGCGACATTTCCGGCGACGGTATTCAGATCGATCGCTCTTGGTACAAGGGGCGGTACGAGCCTCCGAAGACGCCGAAGAGCGAGCGGAAGGTTGGAGTGCCGGACGAGATTCTGACCAGGCTGTTCAGTTGGATCGGGCGCTTACCGGCAAACGGTCCCAAGGACTGCGTTTTTCCGTCGTCCAACGTCGTGACCCCCATTTGGCCGGAGAGCGTTTTGAGGATGTACGTCCGCCCGAAGCTCCGTCCGTTCGAGCTGGGGTGGATCAACTTCGCCGTCCTGCGGCGGTCGCATTCGACTCTGCACAAGCAGAGGAACTCGGACCTGAAGATCATAGCCGATCAACAGGGACACGGAATGCGCACGCACCTGGACAATTACATCCAGAGCGGGGTGGCAGAACGGAAGGCGGAAGCGTCAAAGCTGTACGCCGATTTTATTGGAGTGCTTCGCAAACGAGGTTAATCGAGGTTGATGCTTTTCGGCGAGATTTGCAAGTTGTTGATTTTATGGAGCGGGAGACGGGACTCGAACCCGCGACGTCCAGCTTGGGAACAAGTCGGATGGATGTGTCTACAACAACTTAGCGTCTCTGGCGCGCTTTATCGCCTCACCGCAAGTCTCGCCAAATCAGCATTTTTCTCACTGACCCCCTCTAATCGAGGTTTTATCAAGGTACATTTCATTGTCATTTGTACCTCGTTTTGCGCGGCATTGCATGGCATTCACAGCCGGGTCCTCATCGGCCCGGACGACAACCATGGGAGTCCACTGTGCCTCGTTTATTTTCGCCTCCGGCAGATCGCCGCCGCCCGGTAGGGATGGCGTCCGCTGCCGAGATACTTCAATTCGAACACGCCGACCTTCTTATCTCCAAACAGAAACTGGAGCGCGCCTGCGGCATCGAAGTAGTCCGAATCAAACGCGAGCAGCGAGCCCAGGATCTCTGCTTCAGCTCTCGGCCGTTTGTCCTATGCGGACTGCCTGTCCGGCGCCTGCCCAAGGACCAACTACTCTACGAAAGGCGGAACGGGAAGTTTGTCCTTCAGATCACCGGTCACCCCGAATTCGGCGTGCCCTTCGGGCAGGACCGGCTTGTTCCGATCTTCCTGGCGACCTTGGCCGTCCAGCAGAAGAGTCAGACGATCCGTTTCCGGACTGCGGCAGAGATGCTGGAGAGTTTCGGAATGCACACCGGTGGGAAGGAGTATCGGCGGCTCGTCGGTGCTTTCGAACGGATCTTTGGCGCGACGATCTTCTTCGGCAACGGCAACTTCTCCGGCCGAGCGTCGATGGTCCAGCGTTGCCGGTTCAATTTCATGCGCGAGGCGCAGATTTGGTACAGCCGCGTTCCCGATCAGCGCGCGCTCTCTTCGGACCTTGAGAACGTCATTGTGCTGAGCGACGAGTTCTACCAGGAATTGATTGCGCACCCAGTGCCGAACGACCTGGACGCGGTGAAGTTGCTCGCGGCCTCGCCGGCCGTCCTTGATCTTTTCATGTGGCTTTCATTTCGATGTTTTACTGCGAGAGGAGAGGAGTCGATTCCGCTGTTTGGAGATTTCGGTTTGGCGAATCAGCTCGGCACCACGGTTTACTCACGGCCGCGGCGCTTCCGCGCCATGATCGAGCAGTGGTTTAACAGTATCCGTGCGCTCTGGCCCGAATGTCCCGCTCGCATCAGCCGGGACGGGCAAGCAATAGTAGTTCGTCATTCTCCCGCTGTCGTTCCCGCCACAGCGCCTTAAGCCGGCGATTCGGTGCTGGCAGCCAGCGGTCGCCTTGGCTTCGCCGCTACAATAGGAAGGGCTGATTATGAACGCGTCTGAACCTGTCTACATGGAACTCGTGGAGTTCGTCGCCCGTGGGTCAACCGCGGAAGAAGTCGCCAACTTCCGCCCGTCGGCCGAGGCTCAGAAGCGCGTCGCGGAGTTGCTGGAGAAGCAGCGCGAATCACAGCTCACGGATGATGAAGCTGCTGAGTTGGACGGGTTCGTGCAGATCGAGCATATTCTCGGCTTGGCCCGAGCAAAGGCCCAGCTGATTCTGGCAGCCCGGTCCTGAAGATTCCGGCAGAGCTGCGCAACTTCGTGGTGCAACGCGCGGATTCTCGGTGCGAGTACTGCTTGCTCGATGAGGACGACGCTAGCTTTTCTCATGAAGTCGATCATGTCATCAGCCGACAGCATGGAGGCGAAACGATAGAAAGCAACCTGGCGTTTGCATGCATGGTCTGCAACCGATACAAGGGCGCAAACATCGCTTCTGTTGCTACGTCTGGTGACTTGGTGAGGTTGTTCAATCCTCGCGAGAGTAAGTGGACGAAGCATTTTCAACTAAACGGAGCCGTCATTGAGCCGCTCGATGGGGCGCGTCAAGTCTTTTGTGTAAACGGCCAAATTATTTCTCGTTGTTGATCCCTGGTAAACTAAACGGACCTGAGCGGAGGGTAGGGCTCTGCGGAGACGCAACCCGAGCGCCGACTTAGGGGCCGGGATTCCGGGAGCGCGAGCGCAGCTCGCCTCCCGATCCAGGAATCCTGGCGCAAAAGCGCAAAATCTCAGGGGTTTGGGGACAGAGTCCCCATCCCAGAAATGCTCTTCTTCCGATTGTTCCATACGGCGGCAGTTTACCCCATGTCCGCTTTCGGCACCCGGTCGCCGAGCAAAATCGCGAAGCGTTGCAACGCCGCCTTCCAATTCTGCACCGGCTTGGTCCACTTTTTCGCGATATGTTCCAGGGCCAGGTACAGCAGTTTTATCGCCGCCTCCGGATGCGGAAACGAGCCGCGCGTCTTGATCACTTTCCGCAAGGACATGTTCAGCGACTCCACCGCGTTGGTCGTGTAGATGACCTTGCGAATGTCCGCCGGGTAAGCGAAGAACGGGGTCAGGTGCTCCCAGTTCCGGCGCCACATCTGACTGATCGTCGGATACGCCCCGTCCCATTTTGCGGCAAACTCGTCGAGCCGCTGTTCGGCCTCTTCCACCGTGCTGGCGCGGTAGACCGGCTGTAAATCCGCGGCCACCGCCTTGCGCTGTTTCCACGATACGTAGTTCAGCGACGCGCGCACCTGGTGCACTATACACAACTGTACCTGCGCTTCCGGAAACACCGTCGCAATCGATTCGGGGAACCCTTTCAGCCCATCCACGCAGGCGATGAACATATCGTCCACGCCCCGGTTCTTCAGCTCGGTCAGCACCTGGAGCCAGAACTTCGCTCCCTCGGCCTGGCCAGCCCACAGCCCCAGCACCTCTTTGTTGCCCTGCATGTTGACGCCAATCACCACGTAGATCGCCTTGTTGCGGACGTGGCCGGCCTCGCGAATCTTCACCACCAAAGCGTCCAGGTACACGATCGGATACACCGCATCCAGCGGACGGCTCTGCCAACTCTTGACCTCCTCCATCACCGCCTCGGTGACATTGGAAATCAGCGTCGGGCTCACCTCCACCTTGTAGATCTCTTCCAGGTGCCCCTGAATCTCGCGCGTGCTCATGCCGCGTGCGTACATCGAAATGATTTTGTCGTCGAAGCCGCTGAAACGCGTCTGTCCTTTGCTGATGATCTTCGGCTCATAGCTGCCGTTGCGATCACGCGGGGTCTCCAGCGGTACCTCTCCGAAATCACCCTTCAGGGTCTTGGTGGTCGCGCCATTGCGCGAGTTGCCGCTGTTGTTGCCGGCCGGGTCGTGCTTTTCATAGCCGAGGTGTTCGGTCATCTCGGCTTGCATGGCCCGCTCCAAAAGGGCCTTAGTCAACTGCTTCAGCAGGCCGTTTTCGCCAATGATGTCTTCGGGCTTCTTGTAATCCGCCAACAGTTTGTCGATGAGTTTGAGGTCGATGGCCATCGGGTCTCCTTAGTGTGATCCTTTCGATGGCCGTTTACACAGTTCAATTTACACCCTCGCTCGATGCCATCGGCGATGCGACTGCAAAATTATTGCGGCTCAACAAAGCGGAGCGTGTCGTTAGACGAAGGGTCCTTCAGCAGCTTCGACGGTATCCGCGAGTCTGATGTCGTGCAGCCAAAATACTCATGCGGCGCGGCTGTATTGGTTGGGTAAGCCGCAGAGGCCTGTCGACTACGGATTGTGCCTACGGCCCTGCAAACGTCGAACTAGATGAGAGCATAGGGTTTGCACACCCTTTCTCAAGTTCTCCGTTCGACTCTCGGCACGCTTCACGTGCTGGCAGCCGCCGCGTCTGCCACCTTCAAATCGCGAGCTGCGCTCCAACTGGAGAACCTTGCGCTCCGGCACCAGTTTGGGCGTTCTTCAGCGTTCTGTGAAGCGCCCTAGCAGCCCGTGGTAGTAGTGAGATGGGCGAGTCGAAACATGTGACCTCTGAAATGTTCTGAGCGTCTATAGGTCATGGCGATGGGAACGAGGCGGAAACGGGAGCGGCAGCAGGATCTGTGGATCGCAACCAGCGATGTGGTCGAGACCCCAGCCAATGTGTTCTATGACCGGCTGAATCAGATTCTGGATGAGCACAAGTTCGATGCCAAGGTGGAGCGACTTTGCCGCAAGTTCTACAAGGAGAGTCCCTACGGCCGGCCCAGCATGGCACCAGGGGTGTACTTTCGTTCTCTGCTGATCGGTTACTTTGAAGGGCTGGATTCGGAGCGCGGGATCGCGTGGCGGACGGCCGACTCGCTGTCCTTACGGAAGTTCCTGGGCTACGCGCTGGATGAGGCCACCCCAGACCATTCCACGATTTCCCGGACACGGCGTTTGTACTGGTTGGAGACGCATAAATCAGTCTTCCGCTGGGTACTGAAAATTCTGGGTGCAGAGGGATTGGTCAGTGGGCGGACGGTGTCGATTGACGCCACGACGTTGGAAGCGAATGCGGCGCTGAAGAGCATTGTGCGGCGGGATAACGGGCAAAGCTACACCGACTATTTGAAGGAATTGGCGAAGGCGGCGGGGATGGAGAACCCGACGCGGGAGCAATTAGCGCGACTGGATCGAAAACGGAAGAAGAAGGGGTCCAATCAGGAATGGATGAGCCCCAGCGATCCGGATGCGCGGATCACGAAGATGAAGGACGGGCGCACCCACTTGGCACACAAGGCTGAACATGCCGTGGACCTGACGAGCGGCGCACTGCTGGCACTGACGCTCCAACCGGCCAACGAAGGGGATACGGTTACGATCCAACAGACGCTGAAAGAAGCGCAGACTACGGCTCGACAGATCAATGAACAGGGCCTCGAAGAGGTGGTAGCGGATAAGGGTTATCACAGCGGCGCGGTGTTGGCGAAGGTGCATGCGCAGCAGGTGCGCAGCTACATCTCCGAACCGGATCGAGGAAAGCGGAATTGGCGGGGCGAGGGGAAGGCCGAAGAGCAGAAACGGACGTATGAGAATCGGCGGAGGCTGCGAGGAGAGCGCAATCGTCGGCTGCAGAAACTGCGTAGTGAGTTGACCGAGCGGAGCTTCGCGCATCTGTATGAGACTGGCGGAATGAGGCGGGTCCACCTACAGGGTCAGAAGAACATATTGAAGCGACTGTTGATACATGGAGCCGCCTTCAATCTCTCGCTGATCTTGCGAAAGATGGTAGGCGTAGGAAAGCCTCGGCGGTTACAAGGGCTTTCTTTGCACCTCGTTATGGTTGTCGCGCGCATTTTTTCGTGCCTATGGCTCGTCTCGAGGACTCTGGAGAGGGCAGAAGGCGACTTTGCGATACCAAGTGAAGATGTGGGGACTTTATTGTCGCTAGATTCCGATTTATATTGGCTGATTGGCTTTGGGCTCGGAGCTTGGGCAACAGTCACTTCTGCCACGGACTGCTAGACTGGCTCCGGCCGATCGACTGCTGTGGGCATGGCTGTGCGTGGTCTGGAGCGGCTGGCGGTCTGCTCTGGTTATCGTCAAACCGGACACGGTCATCGCTTGGCACCGCAAGGGCTTTCGTCTGTTCTGGACCTGGAAGGTCCGGCGCGGTCAACCGGGGCGGCCGGGAGTTGCGAAAGACGTGCGAGAACTGATCCGCAAACTGAGTAGCGAGAATGCGCTGTGGGGAGCACCTCGCATTCACGGCGAGTTGCTTAATTAAGCTGGGAATCGACATCGGCGAAACCAGCGTCGGCAAGTATCTGGTGCGCCATCGGAAACCTCCATCTCAGACCTGGCGCACCTTCCTCGAGAATCACGTCAAGACCATGGTCTCGGTGGACTTCTTCACGGTGCCGACGATCACCTTCCAGGTGCTGTATGTATTTCTGGTGTTGGCTCATGACCGGCGCCGCATCGTCCACTTCAACGTCACCGCCCATCCCACCGCTGAATGGACCGGACAGCAACTGCGAGAGGCTTTTCCTTACGACCAAGTACCGCGGTATCTATTGCGTGACCGCGACGGCATCTTTGGCCGTGAGTTCCGAAGCGATGTGGCTGCCATGGGAATCAAAGAGGTGCTTTCGACTCCACGGTCGCCGTGGGAACGTGCCTTTGTGGAACGCGTCATCGGCACGATCCGGAGAGAATGCCTCGATCACGTGATCGTATTCAACGAAGCCACTTTGTACCGGCACATGAAATCTTTCCTGGCGTATTATCACGAGTCCCGGACGCACCTGTCCCTGGTCAAGGACGCGCCGGAACCGAGGCCCGTGCAACCGCCGGAACGCGGAATCGTCGTCGCGATACCGCAAGTTGGCGGGCTTCATCACCGGTACGAGCGGCGCGCCGCCTGAACTGTGTGGTCCCATCTACGCAGATCCGGCCCTGCGAACAATTCCACCCGGCTCCGTGAATGCCCGCTCAACAGAGGGACGACGTGTGCGGATTGTGGTGTGACCGCTGAGGCGTGCGATCTGTCGTGAGTCTTCAAGCCCGCTGTGGGAGACGCGCAGACATTTTTGGATTTCTTGCGGCCGGCAGGGAGTCGCAAATGTCGCAAATGGGATTTGCGGTAGGCACAACCGCTTCCGGTTGCTGAACGGGTGCAATTCGCGGTTTTTGGATTTGCAGCTGAGTCCCGGCTCCGAACCGGCCATTTGGCAGATCGGTTCGGATGGCGGTTTCTTGAACTTCCCCGTGAACGTGAGCGGCCGTGCGGGACGGTTATTGCTCGCGCCCGGCGAGCGCGCCGATGTGATCATCGATTTTTCTGCGGCCCGCGGACGCACGCTGACGCTGCTAAACAGCGCCAATGCTCCTTACCCGTCCGGAGATGCGCCGGATCCGCAGACTAGCGGACAAGTCATGCAATTCCGCGTCAACCTGCCGCTAAGCAGCAGAGATACTACTTTCAACCCAGCGTTCAGCGCTCCCCTGCGGGAGCAGCCGATTGTCGTGTTGAATCCCTCCCATTCGCGGAGACCGGCCGACGCAACACGTCAGATCACGCTGGTCGAGGTGCAGGGGGCAGACGGTCCGATAGAAGTACTGGTGAACAACGCGAAGTGGGGAGCGCCCGAGACGGAAAACCCTCGAGTGGGTTCCACGGAGATTTGGGAAATCGTGAATACGACTATGGACGCACATCCCATCCATCTGCATCTTGTACAATTCCAACTGCTGGGACGCCAAGCCTTCCGCCTGAGTGCTTACTGGCAAAGGTATTCGGAGGCATTCGCTGGTGGCGTATTCGTCCCGGCCGCCGGACCGCCCAACCCGTACGACGTACCAAACGCTTCCGGGGCGCTGGGTGGGAATCCGGACGTGCGACCGTTCTTACATGGTCCAGTACGGCCGCCAGAACCGAACGAATCCGGCTGGAAAGATACCATCAAGGCGTACCCGGGAGAAGTGACGCGCATCGTAGTGCGATGGGCACCCCAAGGCGTGCCCGTCGGCGGCGTGGCAGCCGGAAAGAATCTGTACACGTTCGATCCGATGGACAAGAACGAACCCGGGTACGTATGGCACTGTCACATAATCGATCACGAAGACAATGAGATGATGCGTCCGTATCGTCCTGTCGACTGACGAGGACGAGCGTTGACCGTCAGATCCGGCCGGTCCTGCTGGTTCTGCTCGCGTGATCATCAAATCTGCCGAAGTCGCGAGACTTGGTATGGAGCACCGCCACTCTCGCGATTCAAGGTGAACCCGGCAGCTACGGTGCACCCGGCACATCGCTTAGCCGAGCTGAAGGCTCGTGCGCGTGAACCCATTCGCCTCAACCCTCAACAGTGGCTGGATAATGGGATAGGAGGAGACGCATGAAACTGTCGGTCAAAGCTCTGGCCATCACTTCCGGGCTCGTCTGGGGCGGCGCCATGCTGACTTGCGGGCTGGTCAACCTCGCCGCCCGTCCCTATAGCAGTAAGTTCCTGGATGTGATGAGTTCGGTATATCCCGGTTTTCACAATTCGGGAACGGTCGGTGATGTCCTCGTGGGCGCCGGTTACGGTTTTCTCGACGGCGCAGTCGCCGGATCCGTGATCGCAGCAATTTACAACCGGTTCGCGCCTCAGGAGACTGCGATTCAGAGCGCGCACGCACCTACGCCGGCCCGGCTCTGAATGCCGAAGCGTGAGCTAACCCGCCGCAACAGCGACGGCCGGGGGGCGGTTGCAGCAGCGCGGTTCGCAGTCCCGGAATCCGGCTTCAGTCGCTCATACGCAAGCTGCGTTCGATCACACCCTGGCCCGCTTGGCGATCAGCGTCATTCCTCTGTTGATCTGTCCCGTGGTGAGCTGATTCAGGTTGAAGATCAGGTCGCACTTGGTCGGGTCTGCAAAGTCGATCATGATCACATTGGGAAAGTAATTGCGAATCTGGTTCGCGGCCGCCATGCCGCCCCCGGCGCCCACGGGATGCGGCGCGTGATTTACCACAACGTTCGAAACGCCGGCATCCCATGCTGTCAGGAACTCCTTCAGGTTCTTGGGCTGCCACATTTCGCGGTTGCGACCCTTAATGTTCTGAGCCACCCCGGTCGTGGTCCAGTACATCATCCGCAGCACCCGATAATCCTGGAGGCGGGCGGAAGTCATGTTTGTGACCTGTGTTTTGCCTCAGCTGGAAATGGAGAGGGCGTTCGACCGTTAAGATGCAGGCGTAACCAGAGGATCTTTCGTTGACAGGCGATCGGTGAGAAAACGGTCCAGGTCGCGCAAGACGCGACCTTCTTCTCGATAGCGGTAACCCATTGCATGCTTCAGGGCTAGGAACCGCGCGAGCTGTGACGCTAATGGCGAGACGAATCCGCAACCCGACGCTTCCGGTCGCGCGTTCATCGGCTCACCTCCTCTTCGGAGATGGCCACCGTGCGGAGTCCAGCGAGATCGACGCGGGTATAGCCGTATGTGGTGTCGGTGGACGCATGGCCCAGGATATCGGCGATTGTCTTGAGTGGGCGCCCGCTAGCCAGCAACTGCGTGGCAAGTGTGTGGCGGAACAGGTACATGCCCCGCCGACCAGTTCGTCCGGCCAGGCCAGCACGCTGAAGGGCTCCTCGCATGTTCGCTATCAGGTTGTTCTCCGGCGCGAACGGCTCGAATGGCGCACGGTGCCGCAGAAAAAGGGTGCGGTGGGATGAGACCGGCCGCCCACTGCGGATGTATTCACTGAGCGCGATTGCCATATCAGGCAAAAGCGGAAGTGCAAGAGGTCTGCCGGTCTTCAGTTGCCGGAGATCAATGCGTCCGGCACGCCAGTCAATATCATCAAGCGCGAGCCGTCGAATATCGCAAGGGCGCAATCCATAGCGGGCAGCCAGCAGAAGGATCGCGTAATCTCGGCGGCCCAGGGCGGTCGATTGGTCCACTGCGGCCAGGATGCGCTCGACCTCTGCTGCGCTGAGCACATCCGGAAGGTTCACATGCCGATACTGTCGCGGTCTTGGAACTGCATAGCCGAGGGAGTCCGCCACCCAGCCTTGGACGGCTGCCCAGCGAAAGAAGACGCGGAGCGTGGAACCATACGAGCGCCGCGGCCCAACGTGGACCGCGTTTTCATAAAACTCTCGAACGTGCCCGGGCGTGATGTGACTTAGTTGGGTCACGCCGGCGCTCTCCAAGTGTTGAGCAAACGTCGATAGCTTTTGGATGTACTTCCTTGCTGTCTTCTGTGCCAGCCCGCGATGGGTTCGCACAAAGTCCAGGTACAGTGTCAGAATCGGGTCGAACCACGGCGGGGTAAAAGGTGGGCAGCAAACGCGACGGCGAAAGCGCCCTTGCTCATCTGCCTCCAAAAAGATCCTGACGGAGGCCCGAAGAACGCGGGATCGGCTGGCGCTGCAGCCCGCCACTCGCTGACTCGCTGGGCCACGTACTGCCGCACGGTTTCCGCATTCGGCGCTGGCAACGCGCGTTCCTCTGTGGCAAGGGAGAGCGAGAATCGCAACCACTCATGCAGATGCTGGCGTATCACCTCGCTTGGGTACTGCAGTCGAAGCAAACTGCTTGCGATAGCGTCAATACGCTGTTTGTGTGGTGACGCTCGATAGTGTTCGAGATCGTCACCGGAGAACCAGTTCGAAAACATTGTGGAATTCCTTTCCTGGATGGCACCGGGGCAGGAATCACGCTATTTCAAGAGCCGGTGTTATGGAAAGCTCGGGGCTGTCAAGTAGGACCTCCCGCAATGAGCACGCGCAAAGGCGACTCTGTTCTCAACATGACGCCGGACTCACCATAATCCTCCCCGGGCGGCGTCACGATCACGGCACGCGGTTCCAGCGTGAGCCTTCGGCGAGCGTGCGTATGATTGAGCTTGACGAAATCGGCGACCCTATTTCTGGGAGAAATCGGTCGCGAGTATCCGGCGGACGGAGGTCCGGCCGATTTTCAGACGGCGGGCGATCTCGGCTTTACTCATGCCGCCACGGTGGAGTTGTGCGGATTCGACTGGCGTGAACATGGATCGTTCGAGAGCAGCTCAGACGTTTGCATTCAACCTCGCCTCCGCAAGCCCAGCGCGAACTCGTTCGCGGGGCAGGTCGTGTTCGAACTGCGCGAACACGCCGACCAGACCGGCCATGGCGCGACCCGTTGCGGTGGTCATATCGAGCGCTTCGGTCAGGGAGACGAACCCAACACCGATATAGGCGAGTTCCTGAACAGTAGAAGACTGGTGACCAGATCGGCCAATACCCGCCCCCACCCGTCCAGCCGTCACACGATCACTACATCGATTTCACGACGGCGGCAGCCCCGAGCACTTCGTCCCGCAACTCCCATTGAGCGGTGCCGGAGGCGACCTCCTTTCACTTGGACGGCGAGAACTATTCGTGCAAAAGCCCCACGCAGACCTTAATCTCACGTCCCAAGGTCCTGCACCGCCTTGGAGCGGCCGAACCGCTCTGCGTGTACTGGATCGCGTATCGAGTCTCCGAGGTTGTGCAGGCATTGACGAGCCGCGGCACGGTTCTGCTGCGAGTCCTCTGTACGCTTCAGAAGAGTATGAGTTTCGGCGAGCGCAGACAGAATCTTCCATTCGACCGTCGGACACGGGTGTCCCTGCAGTTCGGACAGGCCTGCCAGATACCACTCGACAGCCTCCACTGGATGGTCCTGCATGTTTGCAATATCGCCGAGCAGTTTGCGCGCCCACGCCACATGTTTCCGCCGGCGTGTTGACGCAGCAAGCTCCAGAGATGCTGTTGCTGACGCCGCAGCCTGTTGTGGGTCGTCTTTCGCCAGCCAGTACTCAGCGTACCCGGCGTGCAAACGGATTGTGTAGACCCAGCGAAACCATTCGTCCTGGGCAAGCAGCGCGCGAGCAGAGGAAAGGTGCTCGAGTGCACTGTCCGGCTCACCTAAAGAAAGATGGTTGAAGGCCAGGTTGATCTGCGAGTTCGCGTCACCTTCGGGAAAGTTCATTTCACGGGCGATCGCACTGCCTTCCCGGTTCAGCCGCAGCGCCTCATCGATGTCGAACATTTCACCATGCAACCAGCCGAGCGTGTTCGGCAGCCGTGGCAGCCAGTACCGCTCGTGGTTCAGCTCGCTTAGTACTCACGTTCAGAATTACGGTGACGTATTCCGTCAGGCTGCGCGAGCCAGTCGTTTCGCAGCGATCTTGGCCAACAGGGTGTGAAGATCGCGGCGGGTGAACGTCCACTTGAAGGGCGAGGCGGACCGCTCATAATGAGATTGGAAAGCGAGGAGACGCTGTTCGAGATCGGCCAGAGAAGAGAAATCGTTGGGCGTCAGGACCTTTCTCTGGACGATCGAGAAGTAGATCTCAACCTGGTTGAGCCAACTGGCGTGCACGGGAGTGTGGACGAGGACGGCATTGGGCCATTGCGAGCGGAAGCGATCGACGGCTTTTTTGCCTCGGTGCGCGGAGCAGTTGTCCATGATCCAGAAGACGCGGCGTGCCGAGCGGTAGGGCTCTTGGCTCATGACATCACTGACCAAACGATCCGTAGGAGCAATGCCGTTCCTCTTCTCGCAGCGACCGAAAACCTTCGCGCGATGAACATCCCAGGCCGCTAGGTAGGCCCAAGCGCCACCACGAAAGTATTCGTGTTCGACGCGCGTGGGGCGGTTGGCCGCAGGCGGCAAGGTTGGTTGTTTACGCAGGCGGGCTTGAATGCTGGTCTTCTCATCTGCGGAGATGACGTAATCATCGGCGCCCAGTGGCGTACCGTCCCAAACGCGTTCGTACAGATCGAGGATGGGCCCGGCTTTGTCGGCGAAGTGCGGATCGCGGGGGAAGATCCAACTTCGATGTTGCCAAGGCCGAAGGGCATCACTGCTGAGCCAGCGCCATAATGTTGCGCCGCTGATCTCGGCGACGAGGCCTTGCGAAATGACATGCTGTCGGATCTCGTCGATGGAGAGACGGGACAGCGGAAGTCCGAGTTTGTGGGGCAGTTCGCAGGCCAGTGCCTTAACTTGAATGACGAGACTGGGGGGGAAAGCGGGCTTTACGCCCGCCCCGAGGCTGCGCCTCCAGGCCAGGCAATCGAGCGAGTGCGAATCGTTTGCGCCACTTGCTGACAATCTGGCGCGGCGTATCCAGACGTCCGGCGATGACATCGTTGGAGAGCCCCTCATCAGCGAGGAGAATGATTTTGGCTCGAATCACATCACAATACGGTGACGTATATTTCCGCGCCACAGACTCCAGCAACTGTCTTTCCTCGCTGGAAAGCTTCATATCGAATGGGCTTCTGCGCGGCATTGAAGGCGTCGACCCTCCAACACCAGACTATCAGAATACGTCACTCAGGCGGCCCAAAAAATACGTCATCGTATTTACGAATAGGAGTACTTAGCCGCATGCCTTCGCGCAGGTCTGCAAGCGAATCCGAAAGGCGTCCAAAATTCCCGAGACCAAGACCACGGATAAACAACAGGCAGACAATATGAAAGCTTGATGCCCGTTCGCGCGCTCTCTTCAGAGCCCATTCACATGAGGGCAGAGCCTCTTCGTACTCCAGTCGCCAGCCGTGAAATGCCGCTCCGTAGCCAACTCCTTCGATCACATGAAGGGGTACCGGATGTCTGGAGTCGCTCTGCAATATCGGCAGCGCAGGTTTGGCATAACTCTGCGCCGCTTCAAAATCGCCGACACACATCCGCTCCATTGCGAGCACAATTTCCGATGAAGCCACTCCGGTTCTGCTGCCGGAAGAGCGCGCAAGTTCCAGCGCCTTTATGCCGAGCGCGCGTGTTTCAGCGGTTCGCTTGATATTGAAGAGTGCGAGAGCGGCGCCACAGACGGCGTTGATTTGCGCTTCCACCAGTCCGACAGCCGACGCCGTCTTCTCGGCGAGTCCGAAATCGGCTACGGCGCTCTCGAAGTCGCTGATGTTCAGATGGAGTTCTGCCCGGAGCATCGCTGCGTCCACCACGAGAGCAGTTCGGTGCGCGTCAGGCAAGCGGGCGGCGACCGACATCGCACGCCGACACAACTCCCCCGCCTCATGGTTCGCATAAACCGCGGCCGCGTTTCGGGCAGCCTGCAGAAGCCAGTGTGCAGCCCGTTCGAAGTTCCTCCCGATTTCATAGAGAATCGCCAGTTCGGCAGCCACCCGGGACGGGTCCTTTTCATGAATTGCGCCAAGACCATCGGCGATCAGCAACGCAACCTCCGCCCGCCGGGCCGGAGTCATCAAACGGTAGAGCGCTTCCTGGTGAAGCACGTGTACGAATGCATATCGTTGCCCGGGTATCTCCTCCCCCGGATCGTCCTCGTCACGTGCGGCAATCAGAGAATGAACTGACTCAAGCAGCCGTAGCCGGTGCTCCGTTTCCGTGAGGCCAAGTCCGGTCGCGATCGCCGCAAGGCGCGAGTCAAATTCCAGTCCCTGCAGTGAGGCTGCTGCGAGCAGGGTTCGGTCAACGTCTTCGAGCTGCTCGATTTTCCTGTCAATGACGGCCTGAATCGAAAGTGGCAGCGCGGTCCGTATGGTTTCAAGCGGCGCATTGATTACCCATCGGCCATCGTGCTGCCGAACCGCGCCCCTCTGACCGAGTTCTCGAGCGATCTCGCAGAGGAACAGGGGATTACCACTCGTACGAGCGAGGATCACGTCGGCAAACCTCGGCGGGAACTCGCTTCCCGGAAAGACGAGCTCAAGGTAGTGTGAGATCTCAACGTAGTCCAACGATCGAACCGGCATCTCGACGCAGATCCTGCGCCTGATCAATTCGTGACGAACCGAGACAAATGGATGTGCCGAGAGCGCCATATCCGTCTGGCGGTACGCACAAACAAGGAGGAGGCGGCCCAGCTCAGGCCGGGTGAGGAGATATGCAAGCAGTTCGATTGTCGACGTGTCGGCCCAGTGCAGATCGTCGATAGCGATGACGAGCGGCAACACGACCGTGATGTGCTTCACAAAGGTGAAGAGTTCACGTTTCAGACGTTCCGGCGAAGCTGCTCTGGCGTGCTCCAGCACCGAAGCGAAGCCCTCATCCACCGCCGCCCACAAAGGAGCTACTTGCACGTACCAGGTCGGCGCGGTCAATTTCAGCAGTTGGCTGATTGCGGCATTTTCGCCGGCACGCGTAAGCTCGTCGAGAGTTTCAAGAATCGGCAGAAACGCCTCAGCGCCCGCAAGCCGCTGCGGACAGGCCGAAAACGTGGCGAGCTGGCCACGCACCCCCTCAAGTCCGCCAATGAACTGGTCAAGCAGCGTCGTCTTGCCTGTGCCGGGTTCGCCCGTCAGACATACCATGCGCACCGCACCGCTGCGTGCGGCAGCCAGGTTCTCCTGCAGGATTCTGTTTTCATCATCCCGGAAAAGAATCGGGCCCTGGTGGGAGCGCCATGCGGCGGTTCTCAGACGTGATGAGGCGCCGACCAGCTCCGACTGGAGAGACTCGATTTCCGATATCACTGGTGTGCCATCCGGTTGGGGGCGTCTGTCGCGCTCGGATCGCCACCGATCGATTTCTTCCTTGAAGGCATACACCGTGTCCTGTCGTGCATGGCTGTGTCGGCGTACCGGAAATCGCTCGTTTCTTTCCCAACGCTGAACGGTGCGGACAGACGTATTGAGGTAATTCGCGATTTCCTTCCAGGAATCGAACCTCTCACCGGCAGTAGAGCCAAACGGCTGCACTCAGCTAGTGAACCATATCCACATACACGGATGAAAGGGGCTGGCTTTCCTGGCGAATGACAATGCGCGACAAAGCGCGACAACCTCCCTTTGTCGCTTGATGAAATCGATGGCGCGGGTACAGACTGGAGCAGCTTCCACCCGCGACGGCGGCTAGTCGACTCACTTCGGAAGCAAGTCAGCGGTGAGAGAAGCGACAGGAGGTTCAAAGAATGGCGACGCATCGGATTTCGCGACGGAGCATCTTGAAGGGCGGGAGCGGCACGGCCGCCCTTGCCGGCTTGTCGGTTGTGCAGGTGGCAGGCCCCGAGCGTGGGTGGGCACAGACTGCAGGCGAGGTGCTGCCATGGCTCGATCAACCGGCTCCGAATCCCTACCCGGGAGACGTGCTGAACCTGCTCAAGTGGGAGTCGCTCGATACGTGGCGGACACCCACACACAACTTTTTTTCGGTCAATCACTATGGCACGCCCACGGAGCTGAACGAAGAGTCCTGGCGCGTCGGCATCGCGGGGTTGGTAGATCGGCCCCGTTCCCTTACGTTGGACGACATCAAGGGCCGACCGAAGCACGAAGTTGACTTTACACTTGAGTGTTCGGGCAATCACGGCATCGGGCTCGACTTCTTCATCGGCGGCATTGGAAATGCGACGTGGGGTGGTGCGCGCTTGGCGCCGTTGCTGGAACAGTCGGGATTATCCGACGAGGCTACAGAAGTGATCTTCTGGGGATATGACCGCGACAGCGTCACGATTCGCGACAATTCGGGCGTGGTGGCCGTTGGGCAGACGGGCACCGGACAGCCGGACTCCGAAGGCGGCATTGACCTCACGATCACGGAACAGTTCGCTCGGAGCATGTCGCTGAGCGATGCGCTCAACCGCGACAACTTGATCTGCTACGAAATGAACGACGAACGCTTACCGGCGGACCATGGCTTTCCATTGCGCCTGATCGCGCCAGGCTGGTACGGGGTTGCGAACGTGAAGTGGCTCACCCGCATTGAGGTGACCAGTCGCCGGTTTGCGGGTCGCTTCATGTCGCGCGACTACGTCAGTATTCGAGAAGAGCAACGCGACGGGCAGGCCGTCTGGACGTTTGCGACGGTTGGACGTGACCGGCTCAAGTCTGCGCCTGCAAAAGTGACGCGGACTGGCACTGGCTACACCATTATGGGTGCGGCGTGGGGCGCTCCAGTGGCGGCTGTTGAAGTGCAGATTGACGCCGGAACATGGATGCGCGCCAGACTCGACGACCGGGTGCCACGCTCGCGCAGCTATTCATGGCGATTCTGGACCCTCAATTGGGACCGGCCGGCCTCAGGAGAGCATCGTATCCGGTCCCGGGCGATTGACCTTGAGGGCAACGTTCAGCCGCCGCCCGATGACGCCTTTTCTCGCAAGCAGGAGAACGTACTGGGAGAGCAACGGCCAAATCACGCGGCGCGTAATGATCCCGTGATGAGCGGAACATGGAACGCTCATCATCTATGGACGTTTGTCGCTGAATTAATCGATGGCACCGGCACAGACTGGAGCAGCTTCCGCCTGCGATGGCGGCTAATTGCCCGAGTTGGGCAGCAAGTCAGCGGTGAGAGAAAGGAACTCCAATGGTCCACGCAACGCAGGAATTACCGATTGTTTTGCAAGCGCCGGGCGTAACGATTCGTTCGACGAATTGGAATGGAATGGCTGCACTCTACGTGCACATGGATCCCGGCGCCGACTTCACGCCCGTCCTGAAGGGACTGCCCGACGACCTGTGTTCGTGCCCGCACTGGGGGTACACGCTCAAAGGAGAGCTCCGACTCAGATATAAGGATGGGCACGAAGAGATCGCGCGTCCCGGCGATCTATGGTACACGCCGCCCGGGCACACGGCGTTGTGCCATGAGGAAACAGAGTTTGTGGAGTTCAGTCCCCAAAAGGAATCCGAAAATCTTCTGCAGCATGTACGCAATCAGATTCTGCGCTGACCCGCTCGCGCTTCCCAGAGTTGATTGGCGTAAGACGCGTGCGAATCGCTCACCTCTTTACCGCACACGGCACAGATTCTGGTAGGAGTCGTTCGGGAAAGCGCCGATTACGGCGCGAGGAGCCGTCGCACCGAACGCCCTGCTCATCCAAGTTGCTTGGCTATTTCGCGCTTCGACGATCCTGTACTGAAAGGCGCCTCAATTCTGCCGATGTGCAGCGCGGCGGACGGCTGTGCGGCTTTCGTTGTTTTCGGGCCTGCGCGATGCCCGCCTTCACGCCGTCCCAAAGAATGTCCGAATGTCCCGTTCGAACTCCGCGAACACAGCCAACATGCCAGCGAGAAGCGCGGCCGCTGGTGTCGTCAGGACGAGAGCTTCACTCAACGTTACGAAGCCGGTTTTGTGGGACGACAACTCCTGAAACGTGTTGACCAAATGAACCAGAGATCGGCCCCAGCAGTCGAGCCGCCACAGAGTGACGGAGTCAATCTCGCGCTTCCGCGCGTAGTCGCGCATCGCGGCGAGCTGCATCGGTAAGGTCTGCTGATCGGGGGTGGAGACTCTGGCGTAGAGCCCAGCGCGGGGCGCGCTCTCTCTCCCTGGCCAAAAACCCTCTTCAGCGAAGCTGTCGGCAGTCCCGGTTTCCGCTGGTTTTGGCAGCAGATTGAGCATGGCAGAAACCTATCCTTTTCGGCCATGCAAGACGTTATCATGTTACGCGGCCGCGGGGGTAGCGAATCGTGCGAGCATATGGTTTAATGGCGCGAGGAATCTAGCAATGTCGAGCGTACCCGGAACCGCGTTGCTTCGCGGGCCTGAGCGAGAACTATTCGTCCAGGAGTTCGAAAAGGATCTGAAATTGCTGCAGGTCTTCATGCTCATGATGAACCGGTCATGTCCGATCCGGAACGTCGACCTGGTATGGACGGAGAATGGACCCGCCGGGAGGTCGGGATGGCGACACATGGGCACGATCGAGGCGCTTGGGGGGCCTTGCTCGCGTCTGCTGCAATGTTCTCCGGGCAATCCGCATCCCGCGTTCTGCAACATTATCAACGACCACGGGTTGCGGGAATCGGAATCGTGCTCGGTTTCCGACAAAGCGGCCGAGCAGCGGGTGTCGCGAACGGGCAAGGCGGAGGTCTATCGCTGCCACTTCGGACTGATTGACATCGCCGTTCCGGTGATCTTGAACGGAGCGCATATCGCGACGCTGTTCAGCGGACAGGTGCTGAACTCGGCGCCTTCCGAAAAAGGTTTCGCGCAGATCGTCAGGGACGTTGTGGACCTGCCGTACATCGATCTGAACGAACTGCGGCAGGCGTACTGGAACTCGGCGGTTGTTTCCGATCAAGACGTCGAAGGTACCGTCGGCATTCTCGAGGTTTTCGCTGAACACCTGGCGTCCTCGTGGGAACGCCTGTACAAAGCTGTGCAGCAGGAGCGGCAACACTACCGCGAACTCGAGATCCGGCGCAAAGAATTCGCTTATCTTGTGCTCACGGGGGTCTCGGAGGAAGCTCCCGACGCCCGGGCTGCACTGGCGCGTACGGGCCTTCGGAACTGCCCCAACCGCGTCTTGGTGGCGCAGTGGCAGATTGCGGAAGCACGCTGCTCGCGCCTCGATTGCGACCGCGACGTCACCGCCGTGCTGCATACCATCGATGCAATCTGCGAGCGTCTGGACAATGTGGTTCACGCACACATCCCCGGCCGGGGCCTTTGTATCTTCATGCACGAGCGCGCGGGCTCGCGCAAGCAGGGAGGCCGACCGAACGCTCAGGAATTGGCGCAGACAATTCTTCATGCCGTCGCGGAGCGCAGTTCACTGCGCGTGCGAATCGGCATCGGTGGGAACAAAAAGGAATTTGCGCGGCTCGGCGAGTCGTATCACGAAGCCAGCGTCGCCTTATCGGTGACGCAGGCCGCCGTTGCCGTGTATCGAGCTTCGTCCGAGCCGGAATGCGAGGCAACGGCTCTGGCCGCGCACATCCCCGATCTCCTGATGGAACGGCGTCTTGAAGAGGCGCGTCTAACGTTGCATTCGTTGCCGTTCCACGTTGTGGGCCAGTTCGGGGCGAATCTTGCGCTCGAGAAGCGCATCCTTCTATCCACGCTTGGTGCGATGCTGGCCGCCTCCCAGAAACTTGGATGCGACGGCGCAATTGCGGCGGAATTACGCAAGGAGGCCGGCGAGAGCCTCGCACGCGCGGAGAGTTCATTCGAAGCGCAGGAAGCTTACTCCCGCGTGGGCGAAAACATCATCAACGAAGTCCGCCAGATCTATCTGGACAAACGCACACGCGTGGTGGAGCGAGTCTGCCGTATGGTCGAACGCAGTGTTGCCGAAGGGGCCAGCCTCACGCAGAGCTCGCTGGCGCGGGCGCTCGGGATTTCGACGAGCCATCTGAGCCGCGTGTTTCGGCAAAGCACCGGCGAAACCTTCGAGCGATACCTCGTGCAGCGGCGTGTCGAACTGGCACAGCGATTATTGCTGGATCCGGCGCACAATGTGTCCACGGTCGCCCAGCAGTGCGGCTTCAAGGACGCAAGCTACTTTGCGCGTGTATTTCGCAGAGTTGTGGGTTGCTCTCCCGCGGAGTACAGCCGGAAGCCCGCGTCGACCGAACTCAACGAACTTCGAATACGCCCCGCAGTGGAATATCCTCCGAAGAGGGGCCTACCATCGCAGTAAATGTGCCCGGTTCTACTACTTGCACGAGATGTCGGTTGTAGAACGCGAGCTCTTCCGGCGTGACCTCAAAAACGACGGTCCTGCGCTCGCCGGGAGCAAGCCGGATCTTCTGGAACCCTTTCAGTTCCTTCACGGGCCGGACGACCGAAGCAACATCGTCGCGAAGATAGAGCTGCACGACCTCATCGCCGGCAACTGAGCCTGTGTTCGCAATCTCTGCCGAGATACGGACATTTCCGCCAGTGGGAATTGTCTTCGGTTCGATGCGCAGGTTCGCGTACTCAAACGTCGTGTAGCTGAGACCATGACCAAAAGGATAGAGCGGCGATCCTTGGAGATCGACATAGTCTCGCCACACTGAACGGTTTCGTTCGACCGGTACCCGTGAAGGGGCGGAGTTGTAATAGAGGGGCAGTTGGCCCACATGGCGCGGCACGCTGACAGCCAACCGGCCGCCAGGGTTGTACGCTCCGAACAAAACTTCAGCGACGGCTGTTCCGCCCGCTTCACCGGGGAGCCATGCCTCGACGATGCCCGGAATATTGGCAGCAATCCAACGAGTAGACAAGGGACGTCCGTTCACAAGGACCACAACCGTTGTCGTCCCGGTCGCGGCAACGGCTTTCACGAGGTCCTCCTGCGCACCGGTCAGATCAAGACTGGCAACATCCCTGTCCTCGCCGTTCGTGCCGCCTTCGCGGGAATGGCGTTCATTCTCCCCGATCACCACAATCGCCACCTCAGACTCCTTGGCGATCCGGACTGCTTCGGAAAACCCGCTCCGGTCGCCGCCGAGCACGGAACATCCTTTCGCATACTGCACGCGCGCGCCCGGAGCCATGGCGCGGATACCGGCAAGCACCGTGGTAACCGGCTGCGTCACGAGTCTGGCGATGTAATCGCCGAGTTGGTTACGCGTATTGTCGGCATTCGGACCGATGACTGCGATCGACTTCAGGTCGCGACGAAGCGGGAGGGTGTTCTTGTCGTTTTTCAGCAGTACGATGCCCTCCCGAGCGGCTTCGAGCGCGAGTTGCCGATGCTCCGGCGAATGCACGGTCTGAAGAGCGCGCTCCACATCCACCAGCGGGTTATCGAAGAGGCCAAGACGGAACTTCACTGTAAGTATGCGTCGTACAGCTTCGTCCACGAGCGCTATAGGAACGCGGCCCTCACGCACGCCTTCGGCGAGCGGCTTCATGAACCCGGATTCGAGCGAGATGCCGACATCGACACCGGCGCGCAATGCCATCTCTCCGGCCTCTTGTTCCGTAGGCGCCACGTGTTCGTGCAAGATCGTGTTGATTCCACCGCCCTCGCTGAGGGCGAGACCGTGAAAACCGAGTTCCTCGTGCAGGATGTGTTGCAGGAGCTTCGATGACGCATGAGCCGGCACGCCGTCGATGGCGGGGTAGGTAACCATCACTCCTAGGGCGCCTTCTTTCCGAATTCCTGCTCGCCAGGGAGGTAGGAAGATCTCGCGCAGCATGCGTTCGGAGATGTTCATTTCGCCGCGCTCGAGACCGCCGACGGGCTGGCTCTGGCCAGGGAAATGACACAAGCCCGCGACGACTGCGTCCGGCGCGGAGATGTCGCCGGTTTGTATAGCCGCCACGATCCTTTCGGCAATGCGCGACACGAGGTACGGATCTTCGCTGTAGCCTTCCTGGTTACGGCCGAGACGCGGATCCCGCGTCGGTTCGATCACCAGAGTATAGAGCTGGTGAATGCCAACTGAACGCGCCTCACGGGCGGCGGCGGAATACACCCGCTCGATCAGATCCATGTTCCAGGTGCTGCCCAGCGCCGGCCCTTCGGGAAAAATAGTGGCACCGGACGCCATCAGCCCATGCGTCCCTTCCTCGGTTTGCAGGAGGGGGATTTTCAAGCGCGACCGAAGCGCGATCTTCTGCAGCTCATTAAAGAATTCCACCTGCTGGCGTGTGCCTTTGTAGAGAACGGTGTTGGCGAGGGTGAAAAACCCCCCGCCGGGTCCAAGTCCTTCGGTGAACTCTCCGGCCGCGAAGCGGCGGCAGCCCTCGATTTTCGCGGCAACCGTTCGCGCGTCCAAAACACGGCTTTCAGAGGAAGAACTGCCGCCCAGACCTTCGAGATACACGCAGGGCATGTTCATCTGCCCGATCTTTTCTTCCAGCGTCATGCGAGCCAGCAGATCTTCTACTCGGACGCGCACCGGCTGCTTAGGATCGAGATACTTCGGCGCATCCGCGGCGGACGCTGCCACTGCAGTCGCAGCGAAGAAGAGAAGGATACACTTCATGCAACTGCAAGATAACCACACTGGCAGGCTCCACACCAGTCAAATATCGTTTCGTCCCGGTACTTCTTTGATCCACCAACCGGCAAGGCGTGCGCAATAAAGTGCTGCAAAGGGCGGTTAATTACCTGTCCGCAGAGTTTCGTAGCGGATATTCTGTCCCTTAGTTCACGGGCAAATGAAACACACTTTTGGCGCACTTGAACAGAGGCTGGCGATTGACGGTGGCGCTCCGGTGCGCACCGAACCGCTCCCGCTGGAATTTCCCGGCGTTCACTATATGGACGAGCAGGAGGTTGAGGCGGCCACGCGCCCGCTGCGGGCGCGATCCTTGTTTCGATACTACGGCGTCGACCCGCAGTTCGAGGCGGACCAGTTCGAAACCGAGTTCCGCGAGGTTACGGGAGCGCGTCACGCGCTGGCCGTGAGCAGCGGCACCGGAGCGCTGCACGTCGCTTTGGCCGCGCTAGGCGTCGGCCCCGGTCAGGAAGTGATCATCCCCGCCTTCCTGTGGGTGGCCATTGCCGCCGCAGTCGTCAATCTCGGCGCCATCCCGGTGCTAGCCGATATCGATGATACATTCTGCCTCGATCCCGCCGACGTGGAACGGCGTATCACGCGGCACACTCGAGGCGTCGTCATGGCTCACATGAGCGGCGCGCCGGGCGACGCGCACGCTGTCGCCGAGGTGGCGCGCCGCCGCGGGTTATTTCTTCTCGAAGATTGCGCACAATGCGCTGGCGGCACTGTGCGCGGCCAGAGCGTTGGCACTTTCGGCGACATTGGCATCTTCAGTTTTCAGATGAACAAGAACATGACGTCGGGCGAAGGAGGCTGCGCGATTACCAACGACGATCGATTGTTCGCTCGCATGTTCGCATCCCACGATTTGGGATACATGCGGGACAACAACGGCCGCCTGATCATGGATGATCCCGACTTGCTGTTGTGGGGCCGGGGCTATCGCCTCGACGAGCTGCGCGCTGCCGTGCTGCGGGTTCAGCTCGCGAAACTGCCTCGCGTGGTTGCGGCCATGCGCCGCAGCAAGCAGCGGATACGCGCTGCCCTCACAAACATGCCGGAGGTGGCATTGCGGCGGCTGGTCGATCCCGCGGGGGACACCTCCTGTTTTCTGCTCACGACGTTTCACAACAGCGCTACGGCCGTAGCGGCGCGCGATGCGCTTTGCGCAGAAGGCATCGTCACGCATCCGCAGGGCATCGCCAACATCCTGCTGAAGGACTTCGGTCTGCATGCCTATTTCAACATTGCGAGCCTCATCCAGCGCCGCAGCGTGGATAGTGGCGGGTTTCCGTGGAGTCACTCCGCGAATGAAGGACTTGGCGGAAGTTATGAACGTGGAACGTGCCCGGCGGCGGATGACCTGTTGCAACGTACGCTCATGCTCCCAATTCCGTCCTGTCTAACCGAGCAGGACGAAGACGACATCATTAGCGCGTATGACAAGGTCACGACGGCGCTTGTCGGGCGCAGAGGAAGATCGGCTCGGGTTTCAAGTGCACAGGCGGACGGCACTAACGGGCTGCGGCCCGTTTGCCAGACGAACGACAGCAGCGACGTGTGAGGTAGACATGGCAACAATCAAAAGAAGACAGTTCGTCTCCGGCGTGACGGCGGCCATTGCCACCGCCGGTTTCCCGATCCTGGGTGCCAATGACCGGATTTCGTTGGGCGTTGTGGGTCTTGGTGGCAGAGGAACGGATCACCTTGAGTACTACTCGACTTTACCCGCCGACTGCAGAATCGCGGCAATCTGCGACGTCAATCAGGCGGCCCGCGAGCGCGCGGGCGCGCTGGTGCGCAAGCTTAACAACTACTCGCCCACGGAATATACGGACATGCGCGCGGTTTTCGACTCGAAAGAGATCGACGCTGTGTCCCTCCCACTTCCGAACCACTGGCACGCTCTCGCGACCATTTGGGCCTGCCAGGCTGGCAAGGACGTGTACGTCGAAAAGCCTGCCAGCCACAATCTCTTCGAAGCCGTTCAAATGGTTGCGGCGGCTCGCAAGTACAACCGTATAGTACAGGTCGGTTCTCAGAGCCGGTCTATCACTCACAAGAAGCACGCGGTGGAGTTGCTGCGCGGCGGCGTTATCGGTCAGGTCTATCACGCGCGAGGGCTTTGCTTCCGGCGCCGCTTTTCAATCGGACACACACCGGACGAGCCCGTACCGGCCGGTCTCGACTGGGATCGCTTCCTCGGTCCCGCGCAGATGAAGCCGTACAGCAAAAACAAGTTCGCGTACAACTGGCACTGGTTCTGGGACACCGGCAATGGAGATATCGGGAACCAGGGCGTGCACGAGATGGACATCTGCCTCTGGGGCCTGGGCCGTGGCGGCTGGCCTTCCTCGGTAACCTCCGCAGGCGGCAAGTATGTCTGGAGGGACGACCAGGAGACGCCCAATACGCAACAGGTCGTGTTCGAATTTGACGACGCGCAGGTTTCGTTCGACGTCCGCAATCTGCCCACCACGCCAGAGGGGCTGATCCCAATGCGTACACGCAGCTTCATCGGCAACATCTTCTTCGGCGACCTCGGTGTGATGGTCGTAGATCCCGGAGGGTTCCAGGTTTACCGAAGCACGCTGGCCCCCACCGGCTCTGATCAGGCCACCGCGGGGGAAAGCAGGCGCGCCGAGAAGTACGAAAAAACGATGGACGAAAAAGCGGTGGAAGGAGACGAAGAGGCGACAAAGCCGCACATGAAAAACTTCTTGGACGCGGTGCGCGCGCGCGATTACCGGAAGCTGAACGCCGATATCTCCGTCGGCGCCCGCGCCGCCTCGTTCTGTCACCTCGCTAATATCAGCCAAAGGACCGGCCGCACTCTCCGGATTTCACAGACAACCGGAAGGTTCGTTGACGCCGACGATGCCAATGCACTGTACTCGCGAGATTACCGGGAACCATATGTGGTCCCGGCCGTCGTCTGATTTATGAAAATCGTTGCCCTTTTCGTATGCCTGCTGGCCAGTGCAGCGGCGGAAGACACAACCGCGCTGAGGGCGGGCGTGGCGCGCGTCGATATCACGCCGGACGTTTCCATGCCGATGTACGGCTA
This sequence comes from uncultured Acidobacteriota bacterium, assembly GCA_963720745.1. Lineage (GTDB taxonomy): Bacteria > Acidobacteriota > Terriglobia > Bryobacterales > Bryobacteraceae > TMP-7. The sequence continues at coordinate 27,277 of CAVRGO010000003.1, read as the reverse complement.
TGAGAACCGCGAGTGCGGTCCATCGAACGGGACCCATGATGCGCTGCACGCCAAGGCTCTGGTTCTGGACAACGGCGGTGGGCGCATTGCGATCGTCACGCTCGACCTCGGCAGCATCGTCTCGGAGCATCTAAAGGACGGAGTAGCGGCGAAGCTCAACATCCCGGTGCTGCTGCTGTCTGCATCCCACACGCACTCAGCGCCGGCTTTCCTTCCGTTCGGAAGCGCGCCCGTTCGCGACGGCTCCGGCGCGGCTTATCAGGCGGAACTCGAGCGGAAGATCTTCACAGCCGTCGAGCAGGCATCCAAATCCATGTTTCGCGCCAAACTCGCCGCTGGACGTGGCTCCATGCAGCTTGGCTATAATCGCCTGATCCCCCAAAGCGACGGCCGCTCCCGCGTCGCTTATCGCAATCCGGAGCGCATCCCGTACGGCCCCGTAGACCCGGAATTCATGCTGCTGCGTGTCGAAGACGAAGCCGGACGTACGCGCGCCCTGATCGTCCAGTATGGCGTTCACGCAGTTGTGTTGGGGAAGACGAATTGTAAGTTCTCGGCCGACTACCCAGGAGTGATGCAGGCCGCCATCGAGCGCGAAATCCCTGGCGCGCAGGCGATGTTCGTCCAGGGCGGCGCCGGCGACACAAACCCGCTTTTCATGGGACGTACCGGGGACGAAGCGACGGATTTTGGAATCGCGCAAAAGATGGGAGAGTTGCTGGCGGCGGAAGTTCTTAAGGCGAACCAGAAGACGGCCAGCGTTGAAGCGGGTCCGATTCGGTGGCGAAGCGAATTGCTCGACTTCAGGAACCGTTGGGACAAGAACAAGAATCTCGTCGTAGGAATCACGACGGTGCTGATCGGGAAAGATATCGCCATCGCCACCGTGCCCGGCGAGCCTATGCACGCGCTGCAACAAATGTGGAAATCACAGGCCGAAGTGGCGTACCCGTTCTTCTTCGGCTACACGTATTCGAACGGCGGAACCTGGGCCGGATATATCCCTGATCTGCGCTCGGCCGCACGCGGCGGGTATGGCGCCGATGCATCCACGACCATCCAAGTGGGGGCCGGCGAGCGCATTATCGAACAGCATTTGATCGACCTTTATGACCTGCAGGGGATGTGGCGCCACGTTCCCGGAAAGCCGTAGCCATGATTACCAGCCGGCGTGCATATTTCAAGCTGCTATCAGTCGCTCCGCTGCTTGCCTCGACATCGACTGCGGCGGATGAACCCGCCCGGTTACGCGCGGCCATCTGCGCGTATTCGTTCCGCAAGGAACTGAAGAGTGGAGCGATGACCTATGCGGACGTGATCCGCATGGCCGCGGAAAATGGATCTGACGGAATCGATCTCACGGCATACTGGCTGCCGGATACGAACGACGACACGCTATTCGCGCTGAAAAAGCTGGCATACCGGCTTTCCGTCTCCATCTACTCCATCGGAATTCGGGCACGCATGGCGCAGCCCTCGCCCGAATTGCGGGATTCCACAGTCGCGTCGATGCGGCCATGGCTTGACGCCGCGCAGTGCCTCGGCGCATCACATGTGCGCGTATTCGGAGGCGATGTGCCGGAAGGCGCTACCGATGATCAGGCCGTCGCGTGGGCGGTGGAAACGCTGAAGCGGTGCGCGGACGAGGCCGGCCGGAAAGGCCTCATTCTTGGACTCGAAGATGACGGCGGCATTACCACCACCGCGGAAAGAACGGTGGAGATCGTAAAGAAGGCGGATTCGCCGTGGACGGGCGTGACGCTCGACGTCGGAAACTTCGTCGATAACGCCTATCGTCAAATCGAACTCTGCGCCCCGCTTGCTACCAATGTGCATTTCAAGTCGCACGTCCAAGTGGACGGGCGGCGTCAGCCCGCCGACTGGCCGCGAATCCTTGGAATTCTGCGAAAGGCCGGCTATCGGGGCTATCTCGCTCTCGAATACGAATCCGGCGGGAACCCGCGCGTAGAGGTGCCGCAACTCATAACCCGTATGCGTGAATTAACTGGCGCACCATGCGCTCCGCATATCAATTGAGCATTTTTCTGGGAGGGACGTAATGAATAAAGATCTGTCGCTCGTCTTCAGAGGGCTCGCGACCGTCGCTATCTGCGCGGGATTCGCTTTCGCCCAGGTCAACAAGAGCAATCTTGCCGGAGTGGTCCAGGACAGCTCGGGCGCAGCAATTCCCGGGGTTGAAATGCGCCTGGTAAACGTGGGCACCGGCGCGGTCCGTACCGAGGCTACTGACGCCAGCGGTCTGTACCGGTTTACGCTGGTGGACTATGGTACCTATCGATTGGAAGCTGCAAGATCCGGGTTCAAGAAATGGGTGCGCGACTCCATTCGGTTGGAAACCGGCCAGACTACTACGGTCGATCTCACGATGGAATTGGGTGAATTGACAGAGTCGGTTCAGGTTACGGCGGAGTCCCCAATTCTGAGCACTGAAAGCGGCAGCACCGGCACCACTGTTACCACCCAGTCGCTGAATGAACTGCCGGTAATAGGGCGTAACCCCTACACGTTCCTGCAACTCGCGCCAGGTATTCAGTACACTGGCGACCCCAGCGCTGTGAATCCATACGACAATAACGGCCCGTCGCGATTCACCTCCAGCGGATCATCCTCGCAATCCGAATTCCTGCTGGATGGCGTTCCGAACATGAAGATTGATGTCGTGAGCTTCAGCCCATCGCCTGATGCTGTCGAAGAGATGCGAGTGCAGACGAATGCGTATGACGCCGAGTACGGCCATTCAGGCGCTGCCTTTGTGAACGTTTCCACCCGGAGCGGCACCAACCAGATTCACGGATCGGCTTACTGGTTTCTTCGCAACGACAATTTAAACGCGAACGATTTTTTTAACAACCGGAATGGCGCGCCAAAAGAAGAAATGAAGCGGAACACTTATGGGGCGTCGCTGGGCGGCCCTGTCTGGCTGCCCAAACTGTACAACGGCCGCGACCGCACTTTTTATTTCGTCAATTATGAGGGAACTCAGATTCGCGGCGCCGATTACGCGCGAACCATCGTCCCCACGGTGCTCGAGCGTAACGGCGATTTTTCGCAGACTAAAGACTTACAGGGCCGGCCATTCACCATCTACGATCCGGCTACCACCCGACCCAGCGGCTCCGGCTATGTCCGCAGTCCCTTTCCGGATAACATCATCCCAAAAAACCGTATTGACCCGGTTGCACTCCGCGCGCTGGCCTACTATCCACTGCCGAATCTCGAGCGCACGGCCACTTCTCAGGAAAATTTTCAACTGCCCACGAATGGCGGGCTTAAATTCAACAGCGTGATGAGTCGGGTCGATCACCGTCTCAGCGATGCCCATACTCTCTTCTTCCGTTTTGGTTGGAATCACCGCTTCGATCCGAGTAACCCCTATTATGGAGCAGACTGCTGTGCCGCGGCGGGCAATCCCGGTGACGACGGTCAGGATTTGTTCGCCCGTGGCAATATCGCAGCCGGCATCGGCTATACGTGGCTGGTGAGCAACCGCACAATTATCGACTTCCGTCTCGGATTTACGCGCTATTTCGATGGCGACTATCTCTTCGGCGAAGGCTTCGATGTCTCAACGCTGGGCTTCCCGGATTCTTTCGTCAAGAGCCTTGCCTACGACCAGTTCCCGCGCTTTGTCATGGATGACGACCTGGATAACCTCGGGCCGGGCCGCACACCGAATCGGACCTTTGTAAATGTCTATAATCCCCTGATCAATGCCCACACCACCCTCGGTCGGCACAATTTTAAGTATGGCGCGCGGTTCCAATTGTCCCAGCAGAACGTTTTCGATGTGGGGCGTTCCGCCGGGAAATTCGAGTTCGACCGGGAGTTCACCCAAGGTCCGGATCCGACCCGTACTACTACAAATAGCGGCAACGATCTCGCGTCTTTTCTGCTTGGACTGCCCTCAAGCGGCTATGTGGACATTACCGCATCCCCGGCTCTGGAGAACAAGTATTACGCGGCATATTTCCAGGACGATTGGAAAACCACAAATCGCCTGACGTTGAATCTAGGCGTACGCTTTGAACACGAGTCGCCGGTGACGGATCGTTTTAATCGCGGCAGCGCCGGTTATGACTTTTCGGCGCAGAATCCACTCGCGGCAGCCGTGGCGGCAAATTATGCGGCCCATCCCATTCCCCAACTGGCTGCGCTGAACATAACTGGTGGTTTGCGGTTCCTGGCCGTCGATGGCGCACCGCGCGGCCAGTTCAATATGGAGCGGCTCAATCTGTCGCCGCGCTTCGGCTTCGCGTTGCGACTGACCGACAGAGTTGTGTGGCGGGGGGGCTACGGGCTTTTTGTGATCCCAAATAACGTTTCCAACTTCCGGTTGGACGGCTATAGTCTGTCCACCCGGATGGTGACTTCGCTGGACAACAACCTGACGCCGTTCAATACTCTCTCCAATCCCTTCCCGAGTGGCTTGTCACTACCGCCGGGTTCGTCGGGCGGGTTGCTGACTGGTGTCGGCCAGTCGCTCACGGCGGCCGGTATCACGGCGGGCGGTGAAGTTCCGGATTACTTGCACGGGTTGAGCCAGCAGTTTTCAACCGGCTTCCAGATTGTTTTGCCGGCCAGCATTTCGTTTGAGGCGTCGTATGTGGGCAATCTGTCGCAGCGGCTCCCGATCTCCAGAAACATTAACCAATATCCAAACCAGTATCTGGCGCTGCGAACCGGCCTGAATGCACGTGTGCCAAACCCGTTCTATGGCGTGGTTACCGATCCCACCAGTTCGCTTAGCCAGCCGCAAATCACGGTATCGCAGCTTCTGAAACCGTTTCCACAGTACACCGGCTTGACGGAATCGGCGCTGCCGTACGGCCGGTCGAACTACAACTCACTGCAGGTCCAGGTCAGCAAACGCATGGCACATGGTTTGACGTTCGGCGCTGCCTACACGTTCTCGAAGTACATGGAAGCAGTTTCTTACCTGAACTCCAACGATGCGAAACCCGAGCATGTAATCTCCGCTGCCGACCGGCCTCATCGGTTGGTGGCCTATGGGTTATACGAGCTGCCGTTCGGGCCGGGGAAGGCATTCGCGTCCACAAGCAATCCAATCATCAGGCAAATCGTCGGAGGATGGCAGGCGAACTGGGTATGGACGCTGCAATCGGGGCAGCCGCTCAGCATTTCGAGCGCAGAGCGGGTTTATAAATCCAGCGACGACCCGCACACCATCGATCGGTGGTTTGACGTTAAGCAGTTCGTCCCGCAAGAGCCATTCACGTTGCACATGCTCTCGACACGCCTTGCCGATCTGCGGGCTCCGATGCTGAACAAGTGGGATATTACCGCGATGAAAGCTTTTCGGATCAGCGAGGGCGTCAACCTCAAGTTCCGCGCGGAATTTTACAACGCGTTCAACCATCCCAACCTCTCCCAGCCGAATCGGACGGTAACCAGTTCCAACTTCGGGCGGATCACCAGCACGTTCGTGGATCCTCGTAATATTCAGTTGGCAATGCGGCTGGTATTTTGATCCAAGTGATACCGCGCTATTTTCTGCTCATCTGGATATGCGTTCTGAGCTGCCTGAAGGCTCAGACGCCCAACTGCGATGTGACCGCGTACGGGGCAAAGGGCAATGGCGAGCAGTTGGACACGGCGGCCATCCAGAAAGCCATCGATCACTGCCATCAAGCGGGCGGCGGTATTGTCTACTTTCCTAACGGGCGGTTCGTGAGTGGCACCATCGAGCTGAAGAGCAACATTACGCTGCGCCTATCGCCGGGCGCCACCCTGTTGGGCAGTCGCGAAATGGATGACTACGCCCGGCCGCATCTCATTTATGCGCGCGGCGCGGAGAACATCGCGATCGACGGCGGCGGTGCAATCAACGGCAGCGGCGACGCTTTCTGGAGCGCCGATTTCAGGCCGAAAGGCCGGCGCCCGATGCCGACCATCGAGCTCGTGGAAAGCAAGGATATTCGCATCGAGAACATCCATATTCGCAACGCGGCCGGGTGGGGTATTCACCCGCTTGTGTGTGATCGCGTAACGATCCGTGGAATCTCGATTGTAAACGACTACCGCACTCCGAATACCGACGGCATCGATCCGGATTCGACACGCAACCTGATCATCTCGGACAGCTATATCGAAACCGGAGATGATGCCATCGTGCTTAAGACAACGGGACGTCTCGGCAAACCGGCTCCGCCGACAGAAAACGTCACCGTAACTAACACCGTGTTGATGAGCGACGATGCCGCCCTGAAGCTCGGAACCGAAAGCTACGGCGATTTCCGGCACATTCGAGTTTCCAACTGCATCATTCGCAAGAGTGCCGAAGGCGTGGCGATCTACGGCAAAGATGGCGCAAATTTCGAGGACGTCACCTTCTCCGGACTGTCTATTGAGACGTCCTCAATCGAAAAGCGAAGAACGTATCCGATTTATATCGATCTGGACCGCCGCACTCCGGAGTCGCGCCAAAGCCGGATCAGCAACTTGGTTTTTAGTGATATCACGGTGGAGACCAAGGGGCGGGTCCTGCTGACGGGCATGGCGGAGCAGCCGCTGGAAAATTTGGTGTTTCGCGATTTCATCATGCGAATTACCGGATTCGAATCGCTCGAGCGGGCCTCGCAACCCATGGGGGCAGGCGGCTTGAAACCAGTGTCTCAGAGGATTAACCGCGGGCCGACGCCGGCAGCGTTCGCCGCCGCCAACGTGAGAGGCCTCACGCTGGACAACGTCCACATCGACTGGGAGCCGCCTGCTGGGGAGCCGGCGCCCGAGCGGCACGCGTTGTATCTCGCCGGCGTGGCACGCCTCACAATCAGGGGCTTTGAGGGCCGTCCTGCCGTGGCCAACGGCAAGCTTGCTACCATCGGGCTGGACCGGGTTACGGATGTGTTTATCACGGGCAGCAAGGCAGGCAAAGGGACCGGCGTGTTTGTGGGCCGGCTAGGTGTGACATCAAGGGAGATCGCGCTCGCCGGTAACGATCTTCGCCATGCCGCAAAGGATATGGCAGAAGGCGCCGTTTACATTCCAGCTCCGTAATGACGGGCTGAGCGTGTTGTGCGTAGCACCATTTCTCGTTGGACCCACACCCTTTCTCGACAATACTGCAGGTCGGGTCGGGCGTCGCTCCTGGTGAAGCCGAGAGGGCCGAACTTGTCATCTCGTAAAGGGCACCTAGCCCTTCCTCTAATCGAGGTTTTTTCGAGGTACAGTGCACTGTCATTCGTACCTCGATTTGCGCGGCATTCCATGGCCACAACAGCCGGGTCTTCAGCGGCCCGAACGACAACCATGGGAGTCCATTTTGCCTCGCTCATTTTCTCCTCCAGCCGATCGGCACCGCTCTTCCGGCATGGCGTCCGCGGCCGAGATACTTCAATTCGAACACGCCGACCTCCTCATCTCCAAACAGAAGCTGGAGCGTGCCCGCGGCATCGAGGTGGTCCGGATCAAACGTGAGCAACGAACACAGGATTTGTGCTTCAGCTCGCGGCCGTTCGTCCTGTGCGGACTACCCGTCCGCCGGCTGCCCAAGCACCAGCTTCTTTATGAAAGGAGGAACGGGAAGTTCGTCCTTCAAATCACTGGCCATCCCGAGTTCGGCGTGCCCTTCGGGTAGGACCGGCTAGTTCCGATCTTCCTGGCAACTTTGGCAGTCCAGCAGAAGAGCCAGACGATTCGATTCCGCACCGCGGCTGAAATGCTGGAGAGCTTTGGGATGCATACCGGCGGAAAAGAATATCGGCGACTTATCGGCGCTTTTGAGCGCATCTTCGGCGCGACGATCTTCTTCGGAACCGACAGCTTTAGCGGCAAGGCCACCATGATCCAGCGGAGCCGGTTCAATTTCATGCGGGAAGCGCAGATCTGGTACAGCCGGGAACACCCTGATCAGCGCACGTTGTCCTCCGAGTTTGAGAACGTCATCGTGCTCAGCGACGAGTTCTACCAAGAACTGGTCGCCCACCCAGTCCCGAATGACCTTGAGGCTATCAAGGTTGTAGCCGCATCGCCGGCCGTGTTGGACCTTTTCATGTGGCTTTCATATCGGTGCTTCACCGCAAAAGGCACGGAATCGATACCGCTGTTCGGCGACTTCGGGCTGGCCGGCCAGATCGGCACAACCGATTACTCGCGACCCAGACGGTTCCGCGCGATGGTCGAGCAGTGGCTTGGCGCCATTCGGGCACTCTGGCCAGAATGCCCGGCCCGACTCTCCTCAGATGGGCAGGCGATCACGATCAGACATGCTGTCGCGGTCCTGCCGACGCAAAGTGCCTAAGGACCGGCCATGTCGCCGGTGGGACCGGTCTGCAATGCGAGGTCTGCCAAGCCTCTTCATCGGACTAGCTTGTCGCGTACAAGGTTCTGGGGGGCACGACGATGCCGCCGTATCCAGGTACTCCGCTCAGTTCCCTTACGACTTCGCGATTGGGATTCCTTTCCTTGCGGCGTCGAGTGATGGTTGCCGGTGCGCCGGACAGAGTCCCCATATCTCCGTTTTGCCGATGCGTCGAAACCCGAGTCGTGCCCAGTGCTTCTCCACCTTCCGGAGTGCCGAACGAAAGGCTTGAGCCTTGCTCAACCCTTTGCCAAGTGGCAACTCAGGCTTCCAATCAGGCGACTGCCACGAGGTGAACTGCAACGGGAACGGTTTCAACGCTACTAAACCGCATCCTTGGGAGAAACAATCTATTGCGGTTTTCACGGCGAGGATTCCAAGCCCCTTTCCCCTGTACTTAGGCTCTACCTTCACCTGATTGATGATCAACAGGTTGGATGAGAGCAGATCGACGAACTTTTCCCGGACAACGTCGTGCCAATCACCTCCGTCGTCGATCAGTTCGAGGTAGTGGGAGCTGTCGGTTAGTGAATCCAGCACATCGAAAGCGGCAAAACCGTGCTCGCGTGCCACTTCGATCAGTACGAGCAAAACCTGCAGCGTTCCCGCCACAACTTCGGACTCATCCTCCCCAACCAGAACGATCTTCCCGTCGATCCCGAGGACGTACTCTTCAGGCTCGCTCGGTTGTACGTATCGATCCGTCGCAAACGCGATTTTGGGCAGGCATCCATCTATTTGGACGGTTTTCATAGAATGCGGAATGTCTCCACCATAGTAGCCCTCGACGAGATTGCGGATCATCCGACCACCGCTCGTTTCTGAGATGCTGTTGAGGGAATATTCTGTACATGGCATAATGAGATGTGGCTTGGGAAGTCGAATTCACCGAGGAGTTCGGCACCTGGTGGGAAACCCTCACGGACGACCAGCAGGATGATGTTGCACATGGTGTCGGTCTGCTCACCGAACTCGGTCCGGCCTTGGGCTTCCCGTACAGTTCGAAAGTGAATAGATCGCGTCACGGCCACATGCGGGAACTGCGAACGCAGAGCGCGGGGAAGCCTCTGCGGACGCTGTACGCCTTCGATCCGCTGCGCACCGCCATTCTCCTCTTGGGTGGCGACAAAACAGGTGACGATCGATGGTACGAGAAAGCTGTTCCGCTGGCGGACCGGCTGTATGATCAGCATCTGGACGAGCTGAAGAAGGAGGGAAAACTCTAATGCCAACTCACAAGTTTCGTGAATTGGTTAAAGCAATGCCCGCGACGCGGCAGCAGAAGATTGCAGGCCGCGTCAGAGAGAGCCTGGCCTCCATGCCTTTGGAGGAGGTCCGTAAGGCTCGCCAGATGACCCAGGCCAAGCTCGCTCTCGCCTTGGGGGTGAACCAAGGCGAAGTGTCGAAGATCGAGCACCGCACCGATATCTATCTCAGCACGCTCGCCGATTACGTTGAGGCGCTCGGGGGGAAGTTGGAGATCCGTGCCGTTTTTCCCGATCGGGAGATGCGGATTACGCAGTTCGAGGAGCTTCAATAGCAAGGCAGCGTCTGCTCCAGCACGCGATCGGTCTCGCATAGAACGTTTTCGGGGCGGCTGCTGAACTAATCTCGAAAACGCGCTCAACACGCCACGCCCCGCGTTCGCGCCAGTGTCGGCTGCGTCCGATCCCGCAGTGGCCCGCCCGACGCCGTCGCGCTACGGATGCGAGTTACGCTCTTGGTCGCCGCGTCAATCGTGTCGGCTGCGCTCACCGTAGCATCCGACGCCGCTGGTTGTCCGCAAGTTGTAAGCGACATTCGCCGAGCTGTTCGCGAAGAACCTTGTTCTCCTCGCGAAGGTATTCGATCGTCTGAAGTAGGTGGTGGTGCATCCAACCCGCAACAGCGATCAGTACAAACCGAAATGGGTCCAGAACGGTCCAGATGTCTTCACTTCATTGTCGCGGGCCCGATGATCCAGGCCTAAGTTCAACAAGTTCCAGTTTCCGGTCCATAGGGTGTTTTTGCACCGGCGCGGGCAAGCGTTTGCCCAGACACAGATTCGGCTGAAGGCGCGCGGGGCAAGACCGACTCTTCCGACCTGATGTAGGCCCTTCTTGAGGCAAGGCTGGCGTCGCTCGATGGAGCTCAGGCAAGCTACAATTCCCTCTAATGCCCGTGAGCCATCCCCTTGCTTCGGATATCAACGCGAAGCTTGCAGCCGAATTTGAAAAACAGGTTCTCGAAGCGGCAATGCATTCGCTGGATCAGGAGACGAATCCTCTCCGCCTAAACCATTTCGCTACGACGCTACGGGAACTCAGCCGCTTGGTGCTTCACCGGCTTTCGCCAGATGCTGAGGTGAAGGCCTGTGCATGGTATGTGAAACCGCCGGACACGGACATCACCCGCGGCCAGCGAATAACCTACGCGGTTCAGGCGGGACTTCTGGATTCTTTCGTCATCAACACGCTGCAACTCGATGTGGCCAAGATGCGTAAGGAACTGGTGGATTGCATTAACGAGCTGAGCAAATACACGCATATCGGACCAACGGTCTTCGGCGTCAGCGGCGCGCAGTTGGATAACACAGTCACCGAATCGCTCGAAGCCTTTCTTGCCTTCCTGGAAATGATCGAGGAGTGCCGCGAGTCAGTTGAGCGCGCGGTCGAGAGCCATGCGCGCGAAGCGCTGAACGAAGAACTCATCCGGACCTCCCGCCAGGAACTCGATCAACTCGCAACCCATCACACCGTGTATGGCGCCAACATCGAGACTGTGAACGTTCGCTCGATAGATGCCGCGAAAATACAATTCGACGTGACCGGTAGCGTCGATTGCCAACTGCAATACGGATCTTCCTCCGATGTCCGGAATGGCGACGGCCTCCAGATGGACGATAGCTATCCGCTCGTTTGCGAGTTTGAATCATCGACCGCCGCGCCGCTGACGGTCGCTCTCAAGCCGCACAGCCTCACAATCGACACCGACTCGTTTTACGCGTGACCTATAAGACCGGTTTGGCGGCATGCTGGACAGAAGTCAGCGCCTGCCGCCGACCGGAGACCTGCGGCAGGATTGAGTAAACACGGACTAGTCGCCCACGGACCCGTGTCGTACATGCAACCGCTCCTTTTAGTCGCGGCGCGTATCAAGCGCCGCGGAGATGGAGGACCATTTGGAAGGCTGCGTGGGAATTCACCGTTCACACCCTTGTGGGGTGCACAGGTATTTGCCATCACCGCCGCACCGGCGTGGGGCTTGCATCTTGGGCTCGATGTTAGCGCCGGTTTGGAAGAGCAGCAGTTTCGCCGGTTTTGACGTCAAGCGGAGCGACGGATTTGACGGCGAGACACACAACCACATCTTCACGCTGCCGATTTTCGATGTGCGCGACAAGGTAGTCTGGGAGCGGTGAAGCGGCGGCGGCTACTCGATATGGCACCCTCCCGCGCCGTCAGCGAGAGCGGGAGCAGTGGAACCGCGAGCGCGTTTGGTGTCCGGCCGGGCCGATTCGATCACCAGGTGGTGTTCTTCGGAGCCGTTGACATTGCCCGCTATAGAGTACGCCCAATTGGGCGCGATGAGCTGGGCCTTGGTGAGGTCATACAGGCGAAGAACGCGCTGGGCGTCGAGGCCCTGCATCAAGAACGCCGCGCACGTCCGATATTCCGTCCGCGAGAGCTTGACCAGTTGGCGCAATCTCGATGGTAGCGCCGGCGCCTTGGTTCGGCCAAGCAGAATTTAGAATCTCATGTAAAGTGCTTACCGCGTCCCCGCCACTGGGCCTCTTCCCGGACTACCAAACCGGCGGAAATGCTGTCATTTTATTCCGGCGCTGACAGCTCGAATGCTTTGAGCCGAAGTACCGGGGTAAAGAGGCCTTCCCACTCGCTGGGTGGCTGGCATTCGTCCATGTGGGTTCAACGACTTGTCTTAAACCTACCTCGTTCAACCTCGTCTTAGCCAGCGTTTTTCAACCACTAGAACCGGTAAGTTGTTGATTTTATGGAGCGGGAGACGGGACTCGAACCCGCGACGTCCAGCTTGGGAACAAGTCGGATGGATGTGTCTACAACAACTTAGCGTCTCTGGCGCGCTTTACCGACTCACCGCAAGTCTCACCGTATCAGCATTTCGCTCTCTGACCCCCTCTAATCGAGGTTTTTTCGAGGTACAGCGCACTGCATTCGTACCTCGTTTTGCGCGGCATTCCATGGCATTCACAGCCGGACCGTCATCGGCCCGGACGACAACCATGGGAGTACACTGTGCCTCGTTCATTTTCGCCTCCGGAGGATCGCCGCCGCTCGTTGGGGATGGCGTCCGCTGCCGAGATACTGCAATTTGAGCACGCCGAGTTCCTCGTCTCCAAACAGAAGTTGGAGCGGGCGAAGGGCATCGAACTGGTCCGGATCAAACGCGAGCAACGATCGCAGGATTTGTGCTTCAGCTCACGGCCGTTTGTGCTTTGTGGTTTGCCGGTCCGGAGTCTGCCGAAGAACCAACTTCTCTACGAACGGAGAAACGGCAAGTTCGTCCTCCAGATCACAGGCCATCCCGATTTCGGCGTCCCGTTCGGCCAGGACCGTCTGGTTCCGATTTTCCTGGCCACCTTAGCGGTCCAGCAGAAGAGTCAGACAATCCGATTCCGGACCGCGGCCGAAATGCTGGAGAGCTTCGGGATGCACACTGGCGGGAAGGAGTATCGCCGTCTGGTTGGCGCGTTTGAGCGCATCTTCGGCGCGACGATTTTCTTCGGAACGGATAGGTTCAGCGGCAAGGCCACAATGATCCAGCGGAGTCGTTTCAATTTCATGCGCGAAGCGCAAATCTGGTACAGCCGGGAGCATCCTGATCAGCGAACACTTTCGTCGGAGTTCGAGAACGTCATCGTGCTCAGTGACGAGTTTTACCAGGAGTTGATCGCGCACCCGGTCCCAAACGACCTTGAAGCAATCAAGGTTTTGGCCGCCTCGCCAGCCGTGCTCGACCTGTTCATGTGGCTTTCGTACCGATGTTTCACGGCTAAGGGGACCGAGTCGATACCGCTCTTCGGAGACTTCGGACTCGCCAATCAGATTGGCACAACCGACTATTCGCGGCCCCGCCGATTCCGGGCCATGGTTGAACAGTGGCTCGACAATATCCGGGCTCTATGGCCGGAGTGTCCGGCACGGATTAGCTCGGACGGACAGTCGATCGTGATCAAGCACGCACCTGCCGTAATTCCAGCTGAATCCCTAGCAGCCCGTGGTAATAGTGAGATGGGCGAGTCGAAACATGTGACCTCTGAAATGTTCTGAGCGTCTATAGGTCATGGCGATGGGAACGAGGCGGAAACGGGAGCGGCAGCAGGATCTGTGGATCGCAACCAGCGATGTGGTCGAGACCCCAGCCAATGTGTTCTATGACCGGCTGAATCAGATTCTGGATGAGCACAAGTTCGATGCCAAGGTGGAGCGACTTTGCCGCAAGTTCTACAAGGAGAGTCCCTACGGCCGGCCCAGCATGGCACCAGGGGTGTACTTTCGTTCTCTGCTGATCGGTTACTTTGAAGGGCTGGATTCGGAGCGCGGGATCGCGTGGCGGACGGCCGACTCGCTGTCCTTACGGAAGTTCCTGGGCTACGCGCTGGATGAGGCCACACCAGACCATTCCACGATTTCCCGGACACGGCGTTTGTACTGGTTGGAGACGCATAAATCAGTCTTCCGCTGGGTACTGAAAATTCTGGGTGCAGAGGGATTGGTCAGTGGGCGGACGGTGTCGATTGACGCCACGACGTTGGAAGCGAATGCGGCGCTGAAGAGCATTGTGCGGCGGGATAACGGGCAAAGCTACACCGACTATTTGAAGGAATTGGCGAAGGCGGCGGGGATGGAGAACCCGACGCGGGAGCAATTAGCGCGACTGGATCGAAAACGGAAGAAGAAGGGGTCCAATCAGGAATGGATGAGCCCCAGCGATCCGGATGCGCGGATCACGAAGATGAAGGACGGGCGCACCCACTTGGCACACAAGGCTGAACATGCCGTGGACCTGACGAGCGGCGCACTGCTGGCACTGACGCTCCAACCGGCCAACGAAGGGGATACGGTTACGATCCAACAGACGCTGAAAGAAGCGCAGACTACGGCTCGACAGATCAATGAACAGGGCCTCGAAGAGGTGGTAGCGGATAAGGGTTATCACAGCGGCGCGGTGTTGGCGAAGGTGCATGCGCAGCAGGTGCGCAGCTACATCTCCGAACCGGATCGAGGAAAGCGGAATTGGCGGGGCGAGGGGAAGGCCGAAGAGCAGAAACGGACGTATGAGAATCGGCGGAGGCTGCGAGGAGAGCGCAATCGTCGGCTGCAGAAACTGCGTAGTGAGTTGACCGAGCGGAGCTTCGCGCATCTGTATGAGACTGGCGGAATGAGGCGGGTCCACCTACAGGGTCAGAAGAACATATTGAAGATACATGGAGCCGCCTTCAATCTCTCGCTGATCTTGCGAAAGATGGTAGGCGTAGGAAAGCCTCGGCGGTTACAAGGGCTTTCTTTGCACCTCGTTATGGTTGTCGCGCGCATTTTTTCGTGCCTATGGCTCGTCTCGAGGACTCTGGAGAGGGCAGAAGGCGACTTTGCGATACCAAGTGAAGATGTGGGGACTTTATTGTCGCTAGATTCCGATTTATATTGGCTGATTGGCTTTGGGCTCGGAGCTTGGGCAACAGTCACTTCTGCCACGGACTGCTAGCCTCTTTTCTGAGACATTGATCTCTGGCATGCTGCTGCTGAGACATGTTTCTGCGTAGCACGAATCGTCGCAAGGACGGTAAGGATCATCGATACTTCAGCATTGTCGAGAACCGGCGTCTGCCCGGCGGCAGGACGGCGCAGCGCACGGTTCTCTATCTCGGCGAGATCAACGATCGACAACAAACCGCATGGCGAAAGACGCTGGAGGTGTTCGACGAGGCTGAACAGCGCTTCACGTCCATGAGTTTGTTTCCCGACGACCGGGAACTCCCGGCCGACGCCATCGACAGCATGCAGGTGCGGCTGAGCGGTCTGGAACTGAAGCGTCCACGCATATTCGGCAGTTGCTGGCTGGCTTGTGAACTCTGGCAGCAATTGGACCTCGATGAGTTCTGGCAACAACGTCTGCCGGAAGGCCGTGAAACGGTGAGTTGGGAAAAGGTGTTGCGGCTGCTGGTGGTCAATCGGCTGCTGGATCCCGGAAGCGAATTCCGAGTGCATCGCCATTGGTATTTGAATTCGGCGATGGACGAGTTGATGCGTACGGGCTTTGAAGTGGCGGAGAAAGACCGGCTGTATCGGTGCCTGGATCGCGTGCTCGAACACAAACAAGAGTTGTTCGTATTTCTGAAGCAGAAGTGGGCCGATCTGTTCGGAGCTGATTTCGAAGTGCTGCTCTACGATCTGACCAGTACGTATTTCGAAGGAGAGATAGAGCAGAACCCCAAAGCCAGGCGCGGGTACAGCCGGGACGGGCGTCCGGACTGCGTGCAACTGGTGATCGCGCTGGTGGTGACGCCGGACGGCTTTCCGCTGGCCTATGAAGTGATGAACGGCAACACCGCGGATAGCTCAACGCTGCGCGAATTTCTTACAAAGGTCGAAACGGCGTACGGCAAAGCGCGGCGGGTGTGGGTGATGGATCGCGGCATACCGAGCGAGGCGATTCTCAAAGAGATGCGCGCACCGGAACGGCAGACGTTTTATCTGGTGGGCACGCCCAAAGGCAAGATCAATCAGCACGAGAAGAAATGGCTGGACCTTCCCTGGCAACAGGTGCGCGACTCGGTGGAGGTGAAGCTGTATGAGCATGCAGGCGAACTCTATGTGCTGGCCAAAAGCGGCGGCAGGCAGGCCAAGGAAAATGCGATGCGGCGCAAACGGCTGGCGCGCCTATTGCGCAAACTGCGCGCCATGCGCAGGAGTTTGCCCAAGCGCGACCAACTGCTGCTACGTATCGGTGCCGCGAAGAAGGAAGCGGGCCGCGCCTTCGGGTTCGTGAAGATTCAGCTTCCGGAGAAGGATCAAGAGGTCACGCGCGATACCTTCACTTTTCACACCGATAGGGCAAAGCTCAAAGCCGCCGAGCAGCGCGATGGACATTATCTGCTGCGCAGCAATCTCACCGGCGAAGACCCGGCGGTGCTGTGGACACGTTATGTGCAGTTGACGCAGATCGAGAGCGTGTTCCGGTCGCTGAAAAGTGAATTGGGGATACGGCCCATTTATCATCAGCTCGAACATCGCGCCGATGCGCACGTATTCATCGCATTCCTGGCTTACTGTCTGCAGGTGACGCTGAGGAACCGCCTGATGACGTATGCGCCGGGTCTGACGCCGTTGTCGGTGTTCGAAAAACTTTCCACCATCCAGATGGTGGATGTGTGGATCCCAATGCTCGACGGACGCTGTTTGGTGCTGCCGCGCCACACTCAGCCCGAACCCGATGTTCAGGCCCTGATGGAGCAGATCCGCATCACGCTGCCTCCGCAACCGCCGCCGCGCATCAAATCATCGCAACTGCCAGCCACCCCAACGAATGGATCCGGCTTGGCTGAGGAAACTGCCGTATGAAATGGGTGGCGCTGGAATCGAAGATGCTCTCGGCGGCTGCTTATGACGATTCGAAGCAGATGCTGTATCTGCGATTTCGAAACACTGGCGAGGTCTATCGATACTTCGAATTCACGGCCGCCGATAACCAAGCCTTTCTCAGCGCCGATTCGAAGGGCCGTTATTTTCGCTTTCAGATCCGCGATAACTTTCGCTACGAGCGCATGGCCAGGCTCCACGCCGCCTGATTTCCCCGACTGAGCCCCTCTCGAAACCCACCTCTTGTGGTGGAGACCTTTTACATCCCTTCACTGATTCTGAACGCCTTATGTGCCACCAACGCCGCCAACTGCGAAAGACGGGCTAGGGTTGCGATAGAGCGTACAGAGTGGAAGTAGAAATCTTCGATGCCTGTCACGAACGCCCTTGGCGGACGCCTACAGGGTAGGAGGTGGATTACAGAACTTGAGATTCCCGGTTCTTCCAGGCGCTTCGAGGCCTGTAAGCGCTGTCGGAGCGGCCATTCGGCATCGGAACCTTGGGCTCAATGACGTGCGACCGCGAACTGTACGTCCGGTCGCATCGTACGCTCTACGACAACTTCGGTAGGATCTCCGGCTATGCCGAAGCCTTGGCTGTCGTTTTCACAGGAGCACTGGCATGGCAGGCAGATAAGCAACATCTTCCCGACGCGTCCCATGTCAAGGCGGCCGCCGTGTGCCTCGCGGCCGCACATGCAATATTCTGGGGACTGTTCGAACCGGTGAACAAGAGAATGCTGCGCTGGGATCTCAACGCGATCCCGCCGGATTGGAAGAAGTGTCGGAACCAGTGGGAGTACTCGCACGTTGCCCGGGCTGTGCTCGTTACCGGCGCACTGAGCGCGCTCGTTCTCGGTGCCGTTCGAAATCCGTCCGAATGACGCGGCTTCCAACGGATCGGCCAGGTGAATCATGAAGGTCATCGTCGCAACTTCAGGCGCCAAGATTGATAACGCCGCGGGCTGCGAACTCGTCGTCAACACCGGTTGTCCCTCCTTCCTGGCCGCACACTTGCCGAAAGGTTCGCGTTAGGAATGAACCAATCGTGCAGCGACTCGCCGCCAATGCCTAACGGATCTTCCCGGCTTTGGTTGGGCCCGGCGCCGTATCCGTCAAGCGAGACTCCAAAACAGTGAACACGGAGTTTGGGCATAGCGAGTCCTCAGTTGTTCGGGGTAGGTGAAGGGGAGTGCGTCCACACGGCCTCCCAGGTGTACCCGTCGAGATCGCAGACCACCGCACTGTAAAGAAATCCTAGATCCAACACAGGCCGAATGACCGAGCCGCCTGCCAAGATCGCCTTCGCGCGAAACTCGTCCACTTCCTGACGCGATTGGCAAGAGATTCCGACGATGCCCGAAAATCGCAAGCTTGTCGGGCCTTCGCGCCAGGACGAGGCATCCAGCAGGATGGCGTAAGCATTCGGATTCACAATCACACACGCTGCGCAACGATCAGTGAGGCTCGGGTCAAACCGGAAATCCAGCGAGGCGAAGAAGGCCATCGACCGTACGATGTCACGCACCGACAGACAAACGAACATTCGCCTCTGGAAGCTGTCAGCCATCGCCCAACCGTTCACTTTTTGAGATAACAGTTGAACATCCATAAAATGCCGAAACGGTCCGTCAGCATCCCAAAGCGTGCGCCCCAGAACATGGTGTCGAGCGGCAGCCGGATTTGAGAATCTTTGGTGAAGGCTGCGAACAGGCGGTCGATTTCATCCACTGATTCGCAGTCGATGCAAACCTGGACGTTGTTGCCCGTCGTGACGGCGTCTCCCGGCTGAGTGTCGGAGGCTTGCAGGATCGGCTTACCTGCCACCAGGATCTGGCTATGCATGATCCTCGCGGAGGGGTCTGACAATGGCCGGCCCTGGTCGTCCATAAAGGGCGTCAGTTGGAGCTCTGCACCCAGGCAGTTCTTGTAGAAAGTCATGGCTTCGCGGCAGTTGCCGTTAAAGTTCAGGTAAGGAGTTACAGTCTTCATGGTTTGCTCCTAAATGGCTTAGCGAAGGCTGCCGTTAAGCCCCCAAACACGGCAGGAGGTTGCGCACGCGTGAGTTGCGAAGCCACAGGCCACCCCACAACAAAGCTCCGACCAGCACGGGGAACAGCATATTGAACCAGCTGTCGCTCACACGTACGTGCGTCGCGACCGCCCCGCCGAGATACCCGGTGAGCAGAATGGCGCCGAGAACGGCGGTTCGAGGGACGGCGTAGAGGATGGTGCTGATCAAGAGTACGATCCCGAGGGCAACGATCGAGGATTCCGGGAATCCGAGTTGAACCGTACCTTCCACCACAACGGCGGGTTTGAACAACTTCATGACGCCGTCCATGGCAAGGAAGAGGGCGGGCAGGCCGCTCAGGATTCTCCCCGCCCAAACGGTTCGGCTGGACGTGTTCTTCGCTGCGGGCCGCGAAGCTGATTCCCATTGCGTGTCGGTTGCGTAAATCGTAGTCGGCATTTCGAATGTTTCCTTTCGAGTGTGTAGACTGCCGCAGCCGCACGGACTCATCGGTCACCGCCCGAAAAATCTACGTAGTTTTCTACTGCGCTGAAATGGAGGCACTTGTCGCGGAAAGGGCCAGCGGCAGATCGAATTTCGGGAACAACGTCTCGACGTCCAGAAACGAGGTCATAGCGCCGATCCGATCGTCCGCCATTTCCAGTACGATCAATGCCCATGCCTTGTGGCCGCCTTCTGGATTGGGGCGGTACTGGCCAAACGCCGGCGAACCACAGGCCGCCGTCGGAATCAGGCGGGAACCGCGGCAGCCATTGCCCAGTCCATTGAGCCAGGCGTGAATCTCGCGCGGCCCCTGAATCCATAGCGTGAACGGCGGCATATTGAGTACCGCGTCTTCCCGCAATAGGGACACCAGTTCATCCGTGTCATAGGCCTCAAACGCTGCCACATAGCGGCGCAGCAGGTTCTGCTGAGGCACTGACAGTTCCGAAGGCGCGTCCAAGCGATGATGTTCAAGCGTCGCCCGCGCCCGCTGCAGTGCGCTGTTCACCGCGGCAACCGATGTGGAGAGTGTCTCGGCCACCTCTGCGGCGGAGAGCCCTAGCACCTCGGTCAACAGCAGGGCCGCCCGTTGCTTCGGCGCGAGGTGTTGTAGCGCTGCGACAAACGCCAGACGGATGGTCTGGCGCAAGACGATTTGTTCGGTGGGGTCTGTGTCTGCGGGAATCACGCGAGCATCCGCCACCGGCTCCAACCAATGTGACCGTGGCCGCTCGACCAACGCCTCAATCGACGGAGTCCCCGATGACGGCGCCCCTTCCTCGAACGGCCGGGCGCGCCGCCCGCGGCTCGACAGTTCGTCCAGGCACACATTGGTAGCAATGCGATAGAGCCACGTCTTGAGGGAAGCCCTTCCGTCGAATCGGTCGATGCTTTTCCACGCGCGAATCATGGATTCCTGGGTCGCATCCTCGGCATCCACCACAGAGCCGAGCATCCGGTAGCAATGCCCCATTACCGCCGTCCGGTGCGTCTCTAACTGATCGATGTTATCCACCATAGATTCATCCTCCACATTCCTCAAGGTTACAGCGCGGGACCTTGACGCCGGCATCCTGAGCGATGCGTCCTGCTTGCACGGCCAACGTCTGGTGAGCCAGGATGCTCGCCTTTGGCTTCTCTGCGTTTGCACGCGTGCAACCAGCCCGCTCGATACCGCCGGGATACAGCGTGGAATGCACCCGGAGGTCGGCGTCATTCGCGAGTGTGACGAGACTCATTGACGGCGCTGTGTCGCCCGAGACTACGATGGAACGCTCTGGTCCGTCGAAGCGATACGCTAATGCCGGAACCACCGGGGGTAATCCACGAGGGCGGAGGTCACCTTCATATGGTGGCTGTCCCGGCGGCATATCTCCGCTACGGATGGCGGAATCGTTAGCTGATTACGCGAATTGCCACGTCAATCGGCCCTCCCGTTGACGGCCAGAGTGCCTCTGGGGAGTTCGTCTACCAAGATCCCGGATGTACGCGAGGGATTTGTTGACTTCGGGGGCCCCGACCCGTTGCGCGATGAGCCTTTTCCGCCGGGATCTCCATTCTTCTCGGCAACCGCCGGAAGTGCCCTGAATACCTGATTCGCTGCCATAATCGCAGCGCCCGCTTGCCATCGAATGTTGTCCGGAGGATAATATTATACGTCGTACGATTTTCACCCACATGGCCCAAGCCAAACTTCCAGGCCGTCGCGAGCGAAAACGTCTAAAGACCATGGAGCACCTTGCCCGGACCGCCGCCGCGCTGTTCGAAGCCCACGGGTACGAGGCGGTCACCATGGAGCAAATCGCCACTACGGCAGACGTGGCGAAGGGCACGCTGTACAACCATTTCCCGGTGAAGGAGGCGGTGCTGGCACATTGGCTGCACCTGGATCTGGCCACAAACCTGGCGATGCTCCATAAAGCGTTGAAGACCAGACCCGGCTTCGCCGAAGGCGCATTGCACGTGCTCAATCATTCGGCGAACTGGTGCGAGACCCACCCGGACTATTTGCCACCTTACCTGCGCTTCCGTTTCCTCGCCATCGGCACCGAGCCTTCGCCCTCGCGCGACAGCGAGCAACTGAGTGACATCGCCGACACCTTCGGTTGGCTAATTCGGCGCGGCCAGGCATCGGGGGAACTTCGTTCCGAGCTAGATCCGGCTCGCCTCACCATCGCGTTCCACCATCTCTACCTCGGCGCCATGCTGCGCTGGCTCGTTGATCGCCGTCTGAAGCTGCGAAGGGAATTCGCCGCGGGAGTCAAGTTGTTTCTCCATGGCGCGGCGGCTCCCACCGAGCCCGTTCCCAAACGCAGAAAGAGGGGCGCATGAAGTTCATCGTCGTGACGTATGGCACGGAGGGCGATGCGCGCCCGTTCGCCGCCTTGTGTCATGGCTTGATGGCTGCGGGACACGAGGCGCGACTGCTTGCTGATGCCGCCACGCTCGGAAGCGCCCAGGCCCTCGATGTCCCGACCACTCCGCTAGCCGGCGATATTCGTGGCACCCTCAATGACCCTGCCACCGTTGGCGATGTCGCGAAGGGCGGCGGTTTCGGCGACACTGCTCGCGTGCTGGCGAAGATCGCCGATCAGAATGCAGAATCCTGGCTGCGCACCATCATCGAGGTAGGCGTAGGCTGCGATGCAATCCTGGTGGCGGGGTTGGCCGCGTTTGTTGGCTTTTCCGCGGCCGAATACTTGGGTATCAAGAGTATTGGTTCTGGGATGATCCCGATTACGCCGACCGCCGCGTTTCCTTCGCCGTTTCTGCCGTCCAAGTGGGTACCACGCCTGCTGAACCGGGCTAGTCACCGCTTTGTGAATGCGATGCTATGGAAGGCATTCCGCGCCAAGACGAACGCGGCGCGCGCGACGTTCAAACTGCCGCCGCGCAAGGCGGTATGGACGGGCATCCCGATGGTTTACGGCGTCTCGCCCAATCTGTTGCCAACGCCTATCGATTGGCCGATCAACGTACACCTCTGCGGACAGTGGCTGGCTCCGAACCCAGCGTGGATGCCGCCACCGGCGCTCGCGAACTTCCTAGCGGCAGGAGAAGCCCCGATCTACATCGGCTTCGGCAGTATGACTGGCTTCGACAGCTCACGACTTCTGAATGCGCTGATTCAGGCTATGGACGGGCGGCGGGCGCTGTTTCATCCAGGCTGGAGTGGTATCGATCCGAAGCCCCTACCCGACAACTTTTTCACCATCGGCGATACGCCGCACGACTGGCTGTTCCCGCGCGTTGCCGCGGTTATTCATCACGGCGGCTCCGGCACTTCGCACTCCGCCGCACGCGCGGGGGTGCCTTCCATTGTTTCGCCCTTCGCCGGCGACCAGTTCTTCTGGGCCGAACGTTTGCGCCTGGCGGGTGTTGCGCCGGCCGCTGTGGATATCCGGCGCCCCGGGGCCGAAGCCTTCGCCAGCGCTCTCGACTTCGCGGCTACTGAACAAGTACGTAACCGCGCCCGAGTGCTGGGCGAGAAGATGCGCGCCGAGAACGGCGTTCTGGATGCAGTGATGGCCCTGGAACGAATCGTGGCAAATTGAGTGCGCATTCACCAGGCATGATGGGACCAGATGGCGGCAATATAAGAGCAAGGGGGCCCAAGTGAATAAATCTAACAAAGCCCTGGGGCAATCTGGCCAATTTCAGAATAAACTGCCTGCCCGTACGAGAGCGGAAGCAAGGATTACCGTGCAAAATTCTGAGGCCAAGGCCTACGACCAAACAACAAGCCCGGCGCTCCTGGAAGTTCGTCTAACGGAAACGTTCACGGGAGACATCGAGGGCGAGTCACCGGTTCGGGCTTTGCAGGTCCTTCGCGACGATCAATCTGCCTGCCTCGTCAGCGTACAGCGATTCCGAGGAAAACTCGGCGGCCGCGAGGGCACCTTCGTGCTTCAAGGTTCAGAAATCGTCGAGAACGGCAAGATCAAGGCCACATGGTTTGTAATTCCGGGATCGGGAACCGGCGATCTTTCCGGGCTTCGCGGCGAGGGCGGCTTTGAAGGCCAGTTTGGAAAAGGATCGGACGGAACGTTGGATTACTGGTTCGAATGATGTAGTTGCGGTCACGAAAGGTTCGTCATAGGTCTTCGCCCGGTTCGGTGATCCGCTTGAAAAGGCATTGATGGTTCAGGCTCTTAAGAATGTCGGGATTATCGGAGCAGGCATCAGTGGCCTTACGGCCGCCATTGCCCTCCTGCGGCGGGGTGCACAAGTCCACATATTCGAGCGGTCTTCTTCACTCACTGAAGCTGGGGCGGGTATCTGGGTTCCGCCCAACGGCATGCGAATCCTCGCATCGCTTGGCATCGCCGATGAGGTTAAGCGATCGGGTATCGAAATTGACTGCGCGGAATTGCATGACTATCGCGCCGGGCTTCTGCAAACATTAGAGACCAGGAGTACTGGCGGCTGGACCAATGTTGCGATTCACAGGCAAACCCTGCAGCGGATTCTTCGCGAGCACGCACCTACGGGCGCAATCCACTTCGGGCATGAATTGGTGGAGTTCGTACAGGAGCAGAATCTAGTTTCGTTGCGATTTGCGAACTCAACGACCCACTGCACGACCATCGTTCTGGGCGCTGATTGCATCCATTCCGCCGTACGCCGCTGCCTCTTTCCGGAGACAAAGCTCCGCTACAGTGGGCAGACGTCGTGGAGGGCAATTGTTTCATTCGACGCGCCCTTGGATTCTTTCCACAAGAGCATCGAAATCTGGGCGCCGGGAGCACGTTTCGGTTACTCTGCAATATCGGCTGACCAAGTCTATTGGTACGCGACCGCCGACGCTCCACCTGGCCAAAGTGAATCTTCTGAACGGGCCAAGGAGCGTTTGGTCAGAATGGCTGGCGTATTTCCGGCGCCAATTCGCGACCTCGTTTCAGTAACGCCACCAGAAGCGATCCTTCGGACTGACTTGTGGGATCTTCCTGGACTTACAAACTGGCATCGTCAACGCGTGATGCTACTCGGAGATGCGGCCCACGCCGCAACTCCGAACCTGGGACAAGGTGGAGCCCAGGCTATGGAGGATGCCTGGATGCTTGCCAAAGAGTTAGCGGCTGCATCAGACGTTTCGCGAGCCTTTCTGGATTTTGAACGCAAAAGGATAAAGAGAACCCAGTCGGTCGTCAGAATGGCATGGCGGTTGGGCAAGGCTGCCCACATGAGCGGCTTTCGCCGCTCGCTGCGAAACCTCACTCTTCGCGCAATGCCGGATGCAATCACCCGCAGCCAGATCAATGCGCTGTACAACGGCGCCCTTACTGCAACGGATCGGTGAGGAACAGAGCGATGTCATTACGTCGATTGCGTTTTATCTGCATTCTTCTAGCTTCTTTGCTGATGGCCACCGCATTCGGGCATACCTTGGAGATGCCGATGAAGATGAGGGCGTCGGGAGAGCTATGGGTAACCTTCCAGCACAGTCTCTATGCCTGGTTCGCAATTGTTGGCGGACCGATTGAGATTTTGACGATCATATTCACGGCGGCGCTCGCGTACAGAACTCGTCATTCACGGGCATTTCGAGCGACTCTGTGCTCCGCCATCATTTTTGCCAGTGCGTTTTTCGTAGTGTGGCTCGGTTTGATCAACCCGGTCAATGCCCGGACGGCGGTGTGGACCAGTGGTTCCCTGCCCGCGGATTGGCCACGTTGGCGTAGTCAATGGGAGTACTCACATGCCGCCCGCTTCGTTTTGCAATTCGTCGCCCTCGCGCTGCTTGTTCACACTGCTCTCGCCTCTGAAGCGGAGCGCCGCAGCGGAGCTGACGTTAGCAGCGCCGGGCCAAATGCTGAACAGAGATGACAACCACGGCCTCGGCACAGAAACGAGTCGCTACCATGCTGGTCATTGCACAGTTTGGATACGCTCAATGGTTTTTCGGGAATCTCTACGAGTGTGTAGTCAGGGTGCCGAACCGCCTGGCCGAAGACGGTGGTCTGGGATCGGTTCTCAGCACAGGCAGTCCAGTGCTCTATTACCTGCCTGGCGTTGTGCTCTTCGTGGGAGCTACCCTTGCCGCGGTGGTTGTGGGCTGGAAATCGCGAATGGAGTTCCGTGGCCTTACAGTTCTGGCTTTGACGGTAATGGCTGGTTTGATCGCAACGGCATACCTGGTGTGGACAGTAAATCTGAAGCTATTCATAACGGGCCATTGGGTCCCGCCAGTCGAGCGCAGCCGCCTGCTGGCCATGTGGTATCGCGTGAACGCTGTGCGGCTCGTGACGACTGCATGTGCCTGGATCATGGCGGCGCGCATTCGATCGCGATTGGGTTCGGATGCCCTGAAGCCGTAAGCCTGCGTGTTGTGCGCCGGCCCAAGCGGCAGCAGGGAAACATGGAGTGTTATGCAGTCAGCAAAGCTCGCAGCTATGTCACTGATTAGCACGGCGGGGTTCACAGCCCTGGCCATCTTCGGTGAAGGTGGGTTCGCATCCTTTTTTGAACACCGCGCTCTTTCCGCAGTTGTCGCGGTCACTGCCGGGCTTGCAGTTGCTTCGATATTTACGTCGGCCAATCTTAGTCCGGGCAAAGAAGAGGACCGCTCGAACCGGTGGGTACTGGGTGCATTTGGGTTGCTTGGGCTGATGTCCGCGTGGCTGCCGGCGTACTCTGATCGAAAGGACTTCTGGACGATAGGCGGTGAAGGGATCCGCTGGGTTGGCGTCGCAATCTATGCGGCAGGCGGTGTCATGCGTCTTTGGCCCGTGTTTGCGTTGGGCAAGCGGTTTAGCGGCCTTGTCGCAATTCAACGGGGCCACCGCCTGGTGACGACAGGTCCCTACTCGTTGATTCGCCATCCGAGCTATCTTGGAATGCTCACCTTTCTGGTTGGGTGGGCTCTCGCCTTCCGATCAGCACTTGGCGTTATCCTCGCAGCACTCACGGTGATACCGGTACTGGCTCGCATAAAGGCTGAAGAGGCGATGCTGCTGAGAGAATTCGGGCCGCAATACGAGTCCTACAGGCGACGCACCTCCCGGCTCATTCCCGGTATCTATTAAAGCAACGCCCATGCGGTCCCGGATATTCAGCGGCGGCGGACAGTGTACGATCTGGCAACGGGTGAGCGTGTGGCCTTTGGGTGTTCATTCTGGAACGCTGTCATGATCAGAAAGGTACTCGTTGCCGGCGCAACCGGATATCTCGGCCGTCATCTTGTCCAAGTGCTGCAGCGACGAGGCACTTGGGTGCGAGCCTTGGTACGCCATCCCGAGCGGGCCGTGGGATTGGAGGTCGAGGATGTCTTTCAGGGAGAGGTGACTACGGCTTCTTCTTTGACCGGCGCCGCTCGGACCGTTGGTGCCGTGTTGTCGACCGTGGGCATTACCCGGCAGAGAGAAGGCTACACCTACGATGATGTCGACTACGCGGGGAACGTAAACCTGTTGCAGGTTGCGGAGGCTGAGGGTACGAAAGCTTTCATGTATGTATCGCTTTTTCGCGGCCAGGAGCTGCGGGGTCTTCGAATCGCTGCGGCGAAGGAGCGCTTCGTGGGGCGCCTGCGGGTATCGGCACTGCAAAGTCTTGTGATCCGGCCCACTGCGTTCTTTTCGGATATGGCGAAAGTGCTGCGTATGGCGCATAAGGATCGCGTATTTGTCTTCGGCGATGGCAGCACCCGAATCAATCCGATCTCCGGACGTGATCTCGCGGAGGCATCCATCGATGCATTGCTTGCCGGTCAATCTGAGTTGGAGATTGGAGGTCCGCAAGTATTTACCACGAGGAGATTGCAGAGCTGGCGTTCGACACCTTGCGGAAACCGCCTCGGGTCTGGCACCTGCCGCTTTGGACCGCT
>CAVRGO010000002.1:0-204369 GCA_963720745.1 uncultured Acidobacteriota bacterium | reverse complement strand
AGGCCAAGGACGAGAACCGGATAGCGGAACTGGAGCGCAAAGTCGGCCAGCAGGCGCTGGAGATCGATTTTTTAAAGGAGCGCGACGGAGACTGGCAATAAGATAAGATCAGGAGGATTAAATGACGCGCTTTATTATCTTGGTCGCGATTGCGATCGTCATACTCTGCCCAGCACGCCTGTTCGCTGGCTCCGAATTTCCCCTCATCCAGCAAGTGGATCACAGCACAATCAGTCCAGGGAATTCCCTGACCATAACCAGCACCAACGTCGATACGGTGAGCGTTGCCGCCGTGTATCTCACCGATGGCTCCGACGACTGCAAACCCGAAATCAACTCACAAACAAAGACGGCAATTACCGTCATGATCCCGGCTGATGCAGGAACCGGACGTTTTGCACTGATGTTCCTCACACGAGGGGAAACGCCTCGACTGATTGAACAGCCGGTAAAAGTGACAGTCCAATGAGAGTGCCCACCTTACCTCTACACCACGGGATCGGTCGCGATTGGAGCGCATTGTGTCTCAGTGGATTGTTGATGCTTCTCGGGTTGGCCATTCCGCTGGATGGCCAGCATCTCCGCACCGTGAAGGGAAAAGTAATGACCGACAACGAGGGCATCAAGGCTGCCGTCGTTCAGCTAAAGAACACTCGGACGCTGATGGTACGCTCCTTCATTTCTCAGAAGGACGGAGCCTATCACTTCTATGGCTTAAATCCTGATATCGACTACGAAATCGTCGCCCGCCGTCGTGGCAGAAGCAGTTCAAAGAAGACAATCAGCCAGTTCGATTCGCGCCTGGTTGTGGAACTTGATCTCGTCCTTGACAGGGATTCTGAGCCGTAGAGTCCACCTCCGGCTCGGGCGCAAGCCAGGGATCTCGGTTGCCAGGTGCATGCTTACAGCTATCAGTCCGCCGCGCCAATTCGAGAAACAGCAGAAGAACACGCCAAGCGCACTCAACAGCGCGCCTCCCTCAGGAGGACAACATCGGGTACTGATGATCATGAAGCCATGGCTCACGAATGATCACACGCAACGGCGTACGATAACTTAGGTCGGTTGGGCTGCTGGACGTCCGGACGCCGCCACCACTGAAACACGAATTGCTCTATCGAGCGGCCCCGGGACGGAACCACGCTGAACACCGTGATCTGGGCTAGTGCTAGGCTAAGGCTAGGCTAGGGGCATGGTAATCGGTGTTTCGCGCCAATCCGGTACTCTCCCCAACCGAACTGAGCAAGTTTCGTTGCGAAGTCCGTTGATGGCGGTTAAATTGTTGATGGATAGGAGTGTAAGCATCTCCGATCCGCCATGTTGAATGAGGGCCAAAACTGGCCGGGGGTGTAGCGTTGACTGCGCTGGCTTTCCGTGATTTTGGAACGAGGCTTGGCATTGATCCGTCTGCACGGCCGAGAATCTACAGTTCGATTTTGAATTCCGCCGACATTGGGAACTGGAACTACTGGCTGGAACTATCTGTTTCAGCAGGGATAGCAACGCTTGGTCTGGTACTGAATAGCCCTGCTGTGGTGATTGGCGCGATGTTGATTTCACCGCTGATGGGACCGATTCTGGGCGCTGGTCTGGCACTCGCGGCAGCTGATTTGTATCTTGGGCTCAAATCCGCAATGAGCATTTGCCTGAGCGTACTGGCGGCCGTCCTCTTCTCCGCGGCGCTCGTCTGGCTATTGCCGTTCCATTCGCAGACCGGCGAGATCCTGGCAAGGACCCAACCGAACCTTCTCGACCTCGGCGTTGCACTATTGTCTGGTGTTGCCGGCGCGACCGTGTTGTGCCGAGGCGGTGGAGGTGGAGGCGTGACGGCCCTGCCCGGAGTAGCGATCGCGGTCGCGTTGATGCCGCCTCTCTGCACAGTTGGTTTTGGAGTGGGTAGTGGATTTACACGGCCGATCGTCTACGGAGCTGGTCTGCTTTTTGTGACGAACCTGGCAGCGATTATTGCCAGTGCGTTCGTGATCTTTCTTCTCGCCCGAATGCACACTCAGGACATCCGCGCCAGCATTGACGCCCTGGTGTTAGAGCGTGCGTCCGAGGATCGTCTCTTCCGGGTCTTGAGCCGAACCAGGATTGCTCACGGGTTCGGCCATGTCGGGACACTCCACTGGCGATTTCTCATGCTCCTGGCCGTTCTCACCGCTTTGTTCATCCCTCTCCGTGATGCCTTTCTCCAGGTTCGGGATGAGGCGATTGCACGCGGCGCCGTAGCCGATGTCGTGCGCCAGTTGGTGGCGACGGACACCATTGTGACACGACAGGTGGACGTATCCACCGATCGCGTGAATGTACGCCTGGTCGTAACGGCACCAGTGGATCCTCAGAAGACACAATCGGCAGAACGCCAGTTGATCAAGAGGACTGGCAAGGATGTTCATCTGTCGATTCGAAAAGTCGCTGGCGAGGAAGAAATCGCGCTCTTGCGCGAGAGACTGCGAGCGCCGGCGCCGGTCTCAGTGCCTGAGATCTCGGCGATGCGCGCAGAGATCGTAGCGCGGGTCGATCGGCCGCTACGAGCCTTTTGGCCAGCCAATCAAGCGACGCTCACGGACTACGAAATGGGATTCACGCCCGCGGATACCGTCGTCCACATTCGCTACGCCTCAAAGCAGCCTCTCGATGAAGCAGCGAAGGAGATGATTTTAAAGATGCTCCGCGACCGGCTCGATGTTGACGATCTGCGCTTGGAGATGGAGTACATTGCTCCGCCACCTCCTCCAATCGAACAGCGCAGGAAGCCCGTTGTCAGGAGCAAAAAGCGGCCGTGAAAGAGACCGGGTTCCTCATCTTCTAGTGGAGATACACAAGATCTTCATCAGGATGATCAAGAGCAAGAGTCACGAGCAGATAGTCCTTCACGTGTCGAGTTAGCAGGAAATTTTGTTTTACATGCTCGTATCCGTTCCTTCCGAGACGCTGACACAAGGCCGGGTCGCTGAGTAACTGCGCGAGCCGGCTTGCCGCACCTTCAACGGAATGAACCAAGAACCCGGTTACGCCATTGATCACTTGAAGTTTGATTCCGCCAACCGCCGTTCCGATGACTGGCTTCCTTTTCCACAGAGCCTCGGTCACTGTCAGTCCAAAGCCTTCTCGAATGGATTTCTGCAGCACTACGTCAGATCCCCGAACAAGAGCGTTGATCTCCAAGTCGCTGAACGGCGGCAGCAGCAAGATGTGAATATCCGGATCACCATCCGCGCTCTCACGGACTTCCCGCAACACGGTTTCTCCTTCGGGATCGTCGGTGGCGCCACCGCCGGCGAGGAGGAGTTGGCAATCATGCCGTCGCCGGACCAGTTTGTAGGCGGAAATCACCCCGAGAGGATCCTTCAGGCGATCGAATCGCGAGATCTGGGTCACGAGCGGCCGTTCCGGATCGATACCGTATTTTTTGAGTACCAGTTCGATATATTGCGGCTCCAGTTCCCTGTTCTTGTCGCTGAGCGGATCGATGGATGGAGTAACCATGTACTGATGAATCGGCAAGTGCTGAGCGAAGTCCGGCATCGAGAACATGGCAGCGTCGTACTGCTCCACATATGGCTTTAAGAATTTCCAAACGGCCGCGTCCGGCGCTGAAACATCGATATGGCAACGCCAGAGCCACCGCCTCCCAACCGACTGGCGCGCCGAAATGAGACCGGCGGGTTGCGGGTCGTGGACGATCACAACATCGCCGCTAATGGGGAGGTTGCGCAGATTCACTTCGGTCGTCGCGCGGTAGATATCGAACATATGCGGCGTGATCTGTTCGTCGGCACCATGAAGTGCATTGTGGAACGCTTTGGTCACAGCAAAGAACGCTTCGTCTCCTTTGATCACGTCCCAAGACGCGTCAATTCCCAACTCATGCAGAAGCGGAATCATCCGGGTCAGGATCTCCGCGACTCCTCCACCGACGGAGGTCGAATTGATGTTCTGAAGGCGCCGGAAACGGACGCGATCGGCTAACACGCGCATCTCTTGAATCACGTGACCGCCAACAATTGCCTCGTAGTTGCTCAAGCTGACGGGCATTGCTTATGCGCGCCTCCTCCCGGCCGCGATGATCCGCTGTTTGAATTCGTCCAACGTGCTGATATACGGATCCAGCGCATCGATCCGGTCCGCGACGGCAGTTTCTCCGCGTCCTCGCAGCCAATCGGAGAAGTCGTTAGTCATTCGGCCCAGCCGTAGTCGAGCCTCGAAGAAATGAAAAAATATCGACGTGCTTGAGACCCGCGGAAGAATTTCGAAGAACTCTTCCGGGCTGTTTGCCACGAAGCCGGTGGGCATTGCGAAACTCTTAGAGCGACAGAAATGCAACTCATCGCCAGGAGGGCAGCCGCGCAAGAGATCGCCGTCAGTAGAGACGTGGCGCTCGATTGTTCTGACGATGGCTTCTCGAAGCTCGCGAACCGAGGTGAACGACAACAGGTCAATCGCCGCCAGTTTCTCGCCCAGTGCTTCCTCTTGCAAGGCCTCGGATACCCATAGCGCGAAGTCGTTCGAAAAAACCGGTGTTTCGAAGTGGTGTGCCAAATACATGTGATGGGTGTGATAGAAGATACAGGACCCAGGTACCTCTTTCAGGGACTGGATGAGTTGCGCCAGGTTGACCGCGCGTAAACCCGTCAACTCGACAAGCCTTCGTTCTGTGTAGAACGCAAACGATTCGCTGTGGTTCATGATCACTGCACTGTCGTTCCGAGCGGTTTGCTAATGGTACAGCCCTACTGTAAACCATTCCTTGCCCGGTGCGCGGAATCGATCATTCCAGTGCGCAGAGCAGACATTCTCGTTAGACTATGGTGGAAAGCGACTTCTATCACGGCCGATGCGCGGAGGCAGGGATGTGTATAACCGGAAACATCGTTGTCATAGCGAAAGACGATATTTTTTGGCGTATTCTTAGCAGGAAACTGAGTGACTGCGGATTGCCCGCCACGCGCGTCCGCGGGTTTGGGATCGGGGTGGAACAAGTGTTCCAAGCCGCCCCGGACGTAGTGGTGATCGACCTGGAAGACCTCGGGCGGAGCGGCGTCCAAGCGGTACAGGCAGTTCGCAGCGCATCACCACGCGCCAGGGTCATTGTTGTCGCGGGTGAAGATTCACCAGCCGACGTTGTGGGTCTAATACGTACGCACGCCTTTGGTTTTTTTCGAAAGCCGCTTGGAATGCACCACCTGCTCGAGATGATCGCGCGTGCGCTGAAGGCGACGGGTTGGCAAGACGGAATTGAGGTGCTCTCTATTGGACCAAACTGGATGTCGCTCCGCTTGCGATGCAGTCTGCTCACAGCGGAGCGACTTCTGCATTTCTTTGACGAGATGGGATCCGATATCCCGACGGCCGATCGAGATTGTCTAGCGATAGCGTTTCGCGAGATGCTGAACAACGCGATTGAACATGGAGGGCAGCTTGATCCCGGCGAGACCGTCCAGGTTGCATATTACCGTCTCAGCCGCGTAATCATCTTTCATATCCAAGACCCTGGGGACGGCTTTTCGTTCACGGATCTTCCGCACGCTGCGATTTCGAATCCGCCCGATTCGCCGATCGCCCACCAATTGTATCGGAGCTCCCACGGGCTTCGGGCAGGAGGACTCGGTCTATTGGTCGCGCGGAGTATGGTTGACGATGTGCTTCACAATGCAAAGGGCAACGAAGTAGTTCTCGTTAAATATCTGGACTCCCCTGCCGGCGATGTAGTTATCAAAGCCGCTGATACACAGGTTGCCTGATATTGGCGGTCCAGTTTGAGGCACAGATTCGGCGTTGCCCGCGCCATTAAACAGATTCTCGATTGCCATGACGGAGCTATCTGAACCACCGTTTGTGAATAACCGTATCGCCGTTGAGTGCGGCCGCACGCTCCAGGACCGCGCGCGCGTGTGTTGCTGCGGCCTGAACACCCTCTTGGTAATGCGCATTCGGATTCCCTGGCCCACCATTGTACGCGCCGGCCGCTAATGCCACGTCCCCGTTGAATCGGTCGAGGAGATACCGCAAAAACAGCCCAGCATACGTTGTGAGGACGCCGGGCGTGACCTCGTCGAAGTCCAGCTCACGCGGCGGGCGCAACCGGTCCGGCAACCGGCTATAGTCGCGCTTGTCATTCAAGTAGAGGCGATGGACCCACCGCAGCGTTTCCCGAGTGATCTGCCAGATTCCGACGGAATCGTTTAGTACGCGAACGCGCCCATTTCGGCGTTCGAGAACTATGTCGTCTTTCCCGGCGTGGTGCTTCCAAATTGAATTGGTCCGGTCGCCGCGAACGTTCATGTAGTTGTTCTCCATCGCGCCGATTCCGATGAGTAATTCAAGTGGTATCTGAAAAAAATCGGCCACATCGATCATGTCCGCGGCGACCCGCCGCGCATCTGTGGCCGACAGCACTTCTGGTATCGGCTCTAATCGCTTCCGAATCCTTGGATCCGTTGCAGACTTATAACGGATGAAGCGTCGAAGAAGCCTCCGCAGTTTTACCTTTGAGAGCCGTTCGACCTTTGTTTTCACCGGGAGGTTATATGCGGAAACGAAGATCCTGGTCTGGTTTCTGTATCTTGTGAGGGTTGCAGGCGCCAAACGCAACCAATCAAAATCTTCAATCATTCGCGAAGAGTAAAGCTCGGCAATTCGATTGATAGCGCTGATGAAGTCATCTCCGAGCACGAGGACGACGCAATATCTGGCTTCGTCGTCGCGTTTCGTTGAATATTGCAGCAGCACCTCGTCGGCGGCGAACACCGGCGATGTCCGGTAATACTGGTACATCAGGTAAGCGAAGAGTTCGTCGCGAAAGCTGGCAACGACTGTGACGAATGAGGATTCCGGGTATCGAAGGATGGGCCGATGCTGAGATCCAACTTCGACCGGACGAGGCGTCAGTGAGAGCTGGGGCATCGCGGCAACCCGCTGATTGAAGATAAGCCACCATCCGCATATGGCGAGAGTCGAACACAGAACTACCGACAACAGGGTCAATCCTATCTTGACAGGGGGGATTATGGCTGAACCGGCGGTGCCTTTCCCCAACTCGGCCGGACCATCCGATTTCGGCTCAATCGGATCGTCGTCAAGGCCGTCGTCTGATTGTCTATTTCCGGCAGTTTCGAATTCCTGACCGTCATCCATCGCGTTTTCCCGCGCGGGCCGTTCCCACGCGTTTAGTGTACTCCAGTGCTGGTGCGCTAAATATGTATTGGCGCGGATCGTATCGTTTAGCATCCGTCCGATCCGTCGATGGCGTACCTGGAATTGATAACATTGATAACTCAGTAGTAGCATCGCCGTCACTATGAGCGTGAGAATTGCGAACTGCAGCGGCGCGGCGAGATTCACGGCCCATCGTGATAATGGGGAGACAAAGACCGACGGGCAACCGGGCCCACCAACCCAACCCCCCAAGACGGTTCGCCTTTGTACTTCCGTACAGCAGTGCGCTGAACACGAAAAAAAGGTGTCATTTTGTGCCAATTGTGGGTCGCCAAACCCAATCAGGAGTCGCGGAGCCGGTGCTCTCTCGCGTTCACCTGACCGCCACAGTCGGCCTTGATCTCGGTATCAGTAAGGCCTTTTGAGGATCTCGCAGTGATAACGGATCCGCCAGTCGTCGATCTACGGAGCGACGCATCGAGCGATACGCAAAATTGAGCCGATCGGCCGGTTCCTACACGGGGTAGGCGGTTTCGCCCCTGGATGATGTATTCCGCCGAGCCCGGATTCTAAAGTTGCAGTGTCTCTCTCGAGCGGAGCGTGAATCCGATCTTCGTCGTGACCGGGTTGTACTCGCGCACCAACCGGCGGAGATGACTCTCATGATCGAGAAGCTCCCGGCGGCCTCTAATTGCGGTATCATCGTCGAGCGAACGCTCGGCAAGCCATTCTGTTGACCTGGTCGACGCGGGTCTTTTCGGTTCTCGTGGCGCTGAGGCTCGACCAGAATTCTTGCATTCCTCCTGTTCACGTGCACAATGCATGCGTCAGGGTCGGGATCAGTATGTCCACATCCGGACCGGCTCGCGCAATGCGTTAACACGGTGCACCGCACCGGATACGGTCGACTGATCCCGGCCGTTGTAGAAACGCCCGATCTGGCCCGTGCTTAGACCGGAGTCGCGATCTATCAACTACATGCCATTTGCCGGTTAATGCTGCCGGTTGCGTTGCCAACCACGCCACTCAGCGCGAGCTGCGGTCAAGTGAGCGCCCCCACCGCGACACTGGTTATTCCAGGTTGGAAAACGTGCGCGGTACTTTAGGTGCGCCTGCCCCCCGCGGCCTGTGGGAAATCCCTCAATGAACGGGACTTCCGGTGCGTCGCATTAGGGGGCGGGACGTTGGGTGCGCCCATCGCGGGACATTAGGTGCGCCATCTTTATCCTGTAGTTCTCTCCTGTAGGTATCCAGTAGTCGACGGCCGTCTGTGCGTGAATTTGTGGAAAACAAGAATACGAATCACAGGCGCAGAGAGAGAGAAAAGCGCGCCGGACCCAAACCCGATCTAACCATCCGTGATCCCATCGAGAGCGCGCACCGCCGGCGTCTTCGATCACAGCTCCGCGCACCTAAAAAGCAGATCGGAAACATTTTCCACTTCCGAGTGTCACGGCGACCCTCTCACGAGGCCTATGAGTTAGAGGCCAGTTCTGGAATAAGTTTTCCGCGAGGAAGCACCAAACCTACGTTTCGAATGAAAGGAGGTCTACGCACATCCCGATCCTATTCCGACGAACGGTTCGGTGGGGACAGACCGGAAATGGCCGCTCTCGAATGCTCACCTCAACGGAGATCTCAGATGAATTCTGGTCGTGATCCGCAATCGGGTCCGGCATCGCGCCGGATCACAAGCCGCAACGTTCGCCAGCTCGCAGCGCTTGCTGTCGCGCTCGTGGCTGCCTCACCGGCCTTCGCTCAGGCGTCGCCCTGGGAGACGGCCGTCAACAACCTGCAAACCAGCTTCACCGGGCCGATAGCGAAGGGCCTTTCACTCGTCGCGCTCGTCGTCGGCGGACTCATGTTCGCCTATAGCGAAGGCGGGTCGAAGAAGGTTTTCGCCGGCATCGTTTTTGGCCTTGGCATGGCGCTTGGCGCCGCCAACTTCATGGCCTGGCTGTTTCCCTGATCGGGAAGGGTGAAGGGAGCGAATCGTAATGACGCCCAAGTCGAATCCGGTCTACAAATCCATCAACAAGCCCCTCACGGTATGGGGCGTCGAGAGACGTCTGTTCTTCTTGGCGATGGTCATGGGTTCCGCGACCTTCACCTGCTTTTCGAGCCTGCTCGGGGCTCTGCTGATGTTCTTCGCACTGTACCTGTGCGCCCGTCACGCAACGAAAACGGACCCGCAGATCCTGCGTATCCTCATGAACTCTTCTCGATTCCGATCGCAGTACGACCCGCTCAAGCGGGATGCATACTTCCTGGAGCACATCGGGCATGGTCAAGCTCTCACGGATCGTTAAGGACTTCCGCGATTCGGGCGCGGTGAATTCGTTCGTGAACCTGTTCGGCTTCATCGACGACCACGTGTTCCTGACGAAAAGCGGCGAGGTCGGCGTGGTGCTTCGAGTCGACGGTCGCGACTACGAATGCCTGGACGAATTCGAACTGAACGAGATCACCCGCCGCTTCGAGGCCAGCGTGCGGTCGCTGGACGGATCGTTCCGGATTTACCAGTACCTGATCAAACGCGACAGCGCCGAAATTCCGCGGAGTCCATCGTACGACAATGCTGTCGTTCGCCAGGCGGTCGAAAGCCGGGTCGAATACCTGAAGAGCAAAGCCGACGAACTGTACATGTTGGACATCTACTTCGTGATCCTCTACGAGGGATCGCGCTACGACCTCAATCTCGCCGAGAAGGTGAAGTTGTTCGGCACGCAACCGGCGGCGGCCGTCGCGGCACTGTTCTCAACCCGGAAGTCCGTGTTGCTCATCGAGGATCTGATCAACCGCGGGCACCAGGCGCTCGTAAACAAGGTGAACAGCTTCGTTGTCCAATTGCAGGACTCCGTGCCCATCCGGCTGTGCGAAAAACCGGATGCGTTCAAGCTGTTCCGGCGACTGCTCAACTTCACTCACTACAAGGCGGACGCGGTACCGCTTCAGCACAATACGTTCCTCGACTTCTACGCCTCCGATTCACAAGTCGAGTGCCATCGCGGGCATCTTCGTGTGGATGATTACTACGTCAAAGTGCTTACGCTGAAGGATCCGCCGGCCAGCACGCAGCCGAACATGCTGAAGCACCTACAGGAGCTGCCGTCGGAGTGCATCATCGCGAGCGAGTTCAAGCGAGTCGAGAACTTCGAAATGCGAAAGTTGATCCAGAGCAAGCGCCGGCACTTTCACAACTCGAAGACGAGTGTCATGAGCTACGTCAATCTAGGGAACCAGACGCAAGCACCGGAGCAGGTTCTCGTGGACGATTCCGCGAGCGCGATGGTCGCCGAGTTGGGAACGTGCCTCACCGAAATGGAGCTGAAGAGCAACTATTTCGGTTTCTTCTCGCTCACCGTGGTCCTATACGACCGCGACAGGAAGCGGTTGGACAAATCCGTCGCCGAGGCCTTCAAGGTTTT
Source organism: uncultured Acidobacteriota bacterium (assembly GCA_963720745.1). Taxonomy (GTDB): domain Bacteria; phylum Acidobacteriota; class Terriglobia; order Bryobacterales; family Bryobacteraceae; genus TMP-7. The sequence continues at coordinate 193,780 of CAVRGO010000002.1, read as the reverse complement.
CGCCGCCCAGGACGCGACCCTATTTGAGGAACGCTACAACCTGCTGAATGCATTCTTGTCAGTGTTGCCGGCGAACTACCGGTACAACCTCCGGCATATGTACATACTGAACAACAACTATGCCGACCTGTCGTTTTTGTTCGCGCCGCAATCCGGCGAGACGTGGAATACGCACCTCGAAGCCGAGTACCTCGCCGCCTTCGAGACGAACCAGAACACGCCGTATTACCTGAACCTGCACTATCACGATATCCCGCACACGCTGATCCTCGGCATGACGGGCGCAGGGAAATCGTTCCTGTGCAACTTCCTGGTCACGCATGGCCAGAAGTACGGTCCGAGGACGGTGATTTTCGATCTGGGCGGGTCGTATCGGATGCTGACGGAGTTGTTCGGCGGCAGCTACATGCAGATCGGCGTTGAGCGCCGGGCATTCACGATCAATCCTTTTAGCCTGGACCCGAGCGAAGAGAATCTGCACTTTCTGTTCTCGTTCGTCAAAGTGCTGATCGAAAGCTCGGGCACGTTTCGAATGTCCGATCAGGATGAGCGCGAACTGTACACACAGATCGCGAGCATGTACCACATCGATCGCGCGCAACGGCGGCTGATCACGCTGCTGAACATCCTGCCGAAGCACCTCGAGCCGCACCTGCGGCGCTGGGTTCAGGGTGGCCAGTACGGTCACCTGTTCGACAACATCGAGGACAACCTCACCTTCGCCGACTTCCAAACGTTCGACTTCGAGGGGCTCGACAAGTTCCCTCAGATCCTCGAGCCGCTGCTTTTCTATATCCTTCACCGCGCGAACGCCTCAATTTACGACCCAAAGCTCGTAACGACGTTCAAGATGTTCCTGCTCGATGAAGCCTGGCGGTTCTTCCGGAACCCGACGGTGAAGGACTACATCGTCGAGGCCATGAAAACGTGGCGCAAGCGGAATGCGGCGATGATTCTCGCGACTCAATCCAGTGCCGACCTGACACGCAATGAGATGCTCCAGATTGTCGCCGAATGTTGCGGAACGCTCATCTTCCTTGCCAACCCGCGGATGGATAAGCGGCAATACAAGGAATTGTTCCATCTGAACGATACGGAAGCCAATCTTGTCGCCGCGCTGGTCCCGAAAAAGCAACTACTGATCAAGCGCCCTGACCTGGCGAAGGTCGTTCAGCTGAACGTGGCCGCGAAGGATTACTGGATCTACACGAACTCTCCGTTGGACAACGATCGAAAGCGCCGCGTTTTCGATCGGTACGGCTTCGAGCGGGGACTTGAAGTGCTCGCGCGGGAAAAGCGCGCCATCGATCCGGATCAGCACGCATCACCTGTTCACCCAGCGAACAATGAAGCCGACGTGCAAGGGGCAACAATATGAAATCGACTCTCTTCTTTCTCTCTCTTCTCGGCTGTGCTGCTGTGCTTGGGGCCGAAGACCCGAAGCCCGAACCTGCTCCGGTGATTGCCGATGCTGCGAATGTGGCGCGTGTCGTTCAGTATGGCGAACGAGACGTGATCCCGGTCCGTGCGCGAGTTCGGTTCACGACGCTTATCGTGCTGCCGAAAAGCGAGCAGATCATGGACTTCGTTTGCGGTGACAAAGAGTTCTGGATCGTCAACGGAGCGCAGAATTTCGCCTACGTGAAACCGGCGAAGGCGGGCAGTCGGACGAATCTGAACCTGGTGACGGCGAGTGGGAACGTTTACTCGTTCGTCCTGACCGAGGTTGCCGATGGTCAGCCAGACCTCAAGATCTTCGTGGAGCCGCGAGATGAATCGATGGTCTCGGCAATCGCCGGAGCGCCGAGGTTTGTGCCGGCACAGCAACTCGACGATTACCGTCAGCAGGCGGAGATAGCAAAGGACCAAGCGCGCGAGGCGAAGCAGGCCGCTCAGGAAGCGATCGAAGGCCAGGTGAGTGCGTTCAAGGAAGAGTATCCGACCAAGATCAGATTCACGTACCGTTTCGAACGAGACCGGAAGCCGTTTGACGTGGCCGCCATATTCCACGACGACAAATTCACGTACATCCAAGCGAATCCTGAGGAGACGCCGGCATTGTACGAAACCAAAGATGGCAAGCCGAACCTGATCAATTTTCAGTTCAAGAGCGGGACATACGTCGTCGACAAAATACTCGACAGCGGCTATCTCGCGATTGGGAAGCAGCGCTTGCCGTTTTGGCGCCAGGAGTAGCAAAAGTGCCGGACCAAGACAACACCTTCGCTTCACGTGCAGTGCCCGAGCTTCAGAACAAGGCACCGAAGGCGCCGGGTATCATGCCGAAGAACGCTCAGACCTGGGCCATCGTAGGAATCTCGACCGTGATGATCATTGTCATTGCGTTCTCGAGTTCCGCAACGCCGAAGCCAGTTTCGAAGCCGGTGGTTGCGGATCGGCAGAACGTGAACCCGCCCAACCAACGGCAGGTGGACCAATACAAGGCGATGGTCGATGAAGAGGCGCGGCGGCTCTCGCTCGAACGGCAGCGACTCGACCAGGCGAAGTTGGACGCGCAAAATGCGGCGGCGATGCTGCAACCGGGTCTCCAGAACGGCAATGGCGGACAAGCGTACGCGGCCCCGCCGGTTTACGGCAATCGCGAACAGACCCCGGAAGAAGCGCAACGGGCGGCGCTGGAAGCGGAGAAGCGCAAGCGTGAATACCTGAGCCTGTTCAGCTCGAATCTCTCGTTGAGCTTTCGCAAAGATCAGAACGCGTCCCAGAGCGGCGTGACCGGTGCGGGTGAACAAATCTCCGGCCATTTGCAGGCGCTGAATGCACAACTGAATGCTCTCCGGCAATCGTCCGGAGCGATTCCGCCCAGCGTTCGTACTGATCCGACTGCGGGCACTACCGAGCGCGGGCGGACCGCGACTGACGCCGCTGAAGCGACGACCGAAGGTCGCAAAGAACGGGCAGACGACCCGAGCCTGCAGCAGGCCGAGGGCAAGCCGTATCGGTTGTTTGAGGGTACGGTACTCGAAGGCGTTCTGACCAACCGCTTAAGTGGGAGCTTCAGCGGTCCGGTGAACGTGATGATTACGACGAACGTCTATTCGCACGATCACCAGCAATTGCTGATCCCGCAGGGGAGTCGCGTGCTAGGTGAGGTCCAGAAAGTGAACAGCTTCGGACAGCAGCGGCTTGCAGTGTCGTTTCACCGGCTGGTGATGCCGGATGGTTACTCTATCAGCCTCGACCAATTCCATGGGCTGAATCAGGTCGGCGAAACCGGGCTTCGCGATCAGGTCAACCATCATTACCTTCAGGTGTTCGGCGTCAGTCTCGCGATCGGCGCGATCGCCGGCGTCGAACAAGCCGGATCCAGCTATGGATACAGCATGAGCGGCGCGGATGCGTATCGCCGAGGTGTTTCCGAGAGCTTGTCGCAATCGGCAATGCGCATTTTGGACCGGTACCTGAATATACTGCCGACGTTTACGGTCCGTGAGGGACATCGGGTAAAGGTGTACCTCAGCGACGACCTGATGTTGCCCGCGTACAACCGGCACCGGATGCCGGCGGATCTCTGAGGTGCCGTACATGAAGACGCTATTCGAATGGATCAGTAAGGGTACTCGCAGTCAATCCGTGGGTTTGCTTACTATCGGAGGGTCGATGCTGATCTGTTCGGCGCTGGCGGAAGCCGGAATTGCCGACTCGATCGCACGCGAACTGGCGCAGGTCCTGGTTATCGTCGCGGGCCTGGCTGCGACGGTCGCTCTGTTCCGGAGGCGCGAAGCACCGGCGATGAAAGGACGTTGGATGTCGAACGATCTGAAGCTAATTACGAACGCATTTCGAGGCGGCCGCCTCATCGTCGTTCTATTGTTCTCGCTGTTCATGCTTGTGATGGTTCTGGGCTTTATTGCCCAAGCGTTTCGACCCGATTCGGCCGCTGGTCCACGCCCGGATTCTCACTTCCGGAGGGCGCGATGAAGGCGGCAGCGGTGTCCGCGATTGGGGCGATGCTGCTCATTACGGGTTGCTCATCGAAACCGCAGCCTGCGCCCCGGAAGATGCATGAGGCGAATCAAAACACGCGGCACTGGACCGGAACGACCGAGGCTCTGAAGAACTACCGTCTGCCGGATTCACCAGCGGGGAAGCGACGCTCGGCCGGATTTGGGTTCTCCAAGCAGAAGGCGACAGGGAAGGAGGGACGACAACAGAAATGAGAAGACGTTTGACCATTGTCGCCGCGGGCGCCGCGCTTACTTGCGCGCCGGCACTGGCGATCTTCGGCATCGGAGACATCGTGTTCGACCCCAGCGCCTACGGGCAGTTGGTCGAACAATTGACGCAGTTGCAGCAGCAGTACACGCAGTTGGTGAAAACGTACGACATGGTCACCAGCCAGTACAAGCAGATGGTTCTCAACGCGAAGTGGATCGCTTCGAAGGCGCGCTGGCGGGCGATGTTGACGCCGTGGACACATCCGACGGCGACGAATACATACGGGACAACCGGCGGCTGGATCAGCGCCGCGAACAGCGGCTCCGCGGCGCTTTCGGGGTACGTCCAGGCCGTGACGAAACTGAACACATATGCATCCGTTTGGGGCGCAATCGGCTCGAGTCAGCAGCAGAACATTGGACGGAACTACGCAGGAATCGAATTGTCGGACGGCGCGACCGTGAACGGACTAGAGCAGCTTGGACGTCTACGCGGCAATGCGGGCGCGGTGGAGACTGCGATCAACACACTCGAAACCGACTCGCTGTCCGATTCACCGGACCTGAACACCGAGGTCGGTGTTCTGAACAAGATCAACGCCGCGGGCATCATCGGCGTGCGCAACAGTCAGGACACAAACAAACTGCTCGCCGCAATTCTCGACCACGAAATGGTGGAAGCGAAGGCGAGGCGCGACGCCCAGGCGCAGAGCATTAATAACGATATTGCGCTCCGGCAAATTGCGCCGGCGGTGAACGCGCAGCACCTTGCCGGTGCAACCACCGTCCTCACGACGTATCGGCTGCCGTAAGGGGAACACGACCATGGGAACGGACAGCTATTTCGTCTGGGTGACGAACGCCACCACGCAGCTCCTGACGACGCATTCGGACATCTTCGTCACGCTCGGAATGAATCTGTTCCGCGGTTTCGCGCTGATTCTGATCGCATGGACGGGTGTGCAGATAGCGCTCGGGAGTGCGTCGGGTGCGGCTATCCGTTTCGATAAATTCGCTGGGCTGTTGTTGAGCATCGCTTTTGTGTTCGGAATGCTGAAGTACTACGAGGTTCCGATACCGGGTGTCGGTCGGAGCTTTCACAAGCTGTTTACGGATCAAGGATCGGACCTCGCAGCGCAAATTGAAGCGAAGTCGACTGAGGACATCGCGATGAAGATTGCAGAGGTATACGAGAGCATGGAGTCGCCCTCCGGCCCTTCGATCTTCGACCCCGTGCAGTTGGTTCGCTATTACGGAATCGTGATTGTGCTGGCTTTCGCCCAGGCGGCCATCCTGGCCGTGATCTCGTTCGGCTTCGTCGCGGCGGCAATTTGCGTGCTGGTCGGCCCCATATTCATCCCGTTCTTCATCGTTCCACACCTCGAGTGGATGTTCTGGGGCTGGTTCAAGACACTGGTTCAATACGCGTTCTATCCCGTGATCGGGAACGCGTTTGTCTACGTCTACGGTCAACTGATGCTGAATTTCTTTACCGTCCACCAGCCGCCGTACGACGCTTCGACCATTGCGGGGTTGTTTCTTCAATTGATGCTGATGGCCATTGCTTTCGTTTGGGGCATTTTCAAAGTGCCCGCGCTTGTCTCGTCTGTATTTTCCGGCCGCTCCGGCGACCATGCGTTCCCGGGTATCGGGTGGTGGAGGTAATGATCATGGCGAGTCCGACACAGTTTTTGCCGCCGCCGAATAAGACGTTAAATGACGCCAAGCAGCAGTACATGGAGCAGTTCGGCTCCGCGCTGGTGACGAACATGTATTTGAGGGTGGCCGTCCTATGCCTCTCGATCGTTGCTGTCGGTGCCCTCCTTCTGAACTTCCGGACGTACTCGATGTTCAAAAACTTCAAACCGCTTGTCATCCGGATTAATGACATCGGGCGAGCGGAGCCGGTCGAGTATTCAACCATGGAATACCGCCCGCAGGCGCCGGAGATCAAGTACTTCCTCACGCAGTTCGTGCACGACCACTACAGCCGCAATCGCGCCACCGTTCGCGATGACTTTGCGCGATCGCTGTTCTTCCTTGACGCGCGCCTGGCGGCGTCGCGGATGGACCAGAATCGCAAGACGAAGGAGATCGAGAGCTTCATCATCGGGGCAAATGAAGAGATCGAGGTGGAGGTGCAAAACATCGTCCTGCAGGATCTGCGTGATCAGCCGTTTCGGGCGACCGTTGATTTCGACAAGGTGTATTTGTCGGGCCGTGATCGCACCGAAGTGCGTCGCGAAAAATTCGTGGGCAGTTTCGTGTTCGTGTTCCGCGACACCGTGCCGAACAGCATGATTCCGATCAACCCTCTGGGGCTGACCATTACTTATTACCGCGACGACCAGGCGTTTGGAGAGGTGAGGCCGTGATCAGCAACTCCATCTTCGTCACGTCGATTATCTTCCTGGGAATCGGGTTTTATCTGGTCGGAGAATTGAGATTCCTCGCGCCGTATCGAGCGTTCATCTTTCACCGCTACGGTTCGGTTATCGGATGGTTCGCGGCGGCAGCGTTCTTCAACCTTTTCGCCGCGATTTATGCGCTGAATCGGAAATTGTTCCTTAAGGACACCGGGCGCAAGCTGGCTCATGTTGAGAAGCAATTGCGTACCGGGTCGAGCATTTCCGAGGAATTGTCTGAGCGCCTGGCGGACTAGATATGAGCCGTTCCATCGATCGCGAGAGCGCTGACCGGTTCAGGGAAGAGCAGCCGAACTCGCGGATGCCGCCATCGCAGGGGCGGGCCGGCGGAGTCGGCAATGAGTCTGATTCGGTTCGGCGTCCGCACAGGATCCGCGCCCACGCTGACCGGGCAGGTCCGCGTTTCGCGGCCGAGGTTGTCGACGTGATTGACGCTGCCGCGGCGGACAAGCCGAGCATGTCCGAGTTCATAAGGCGTTTGGAAGAACGGGGCGTACAGCCGCTGCCCAGCATTCAATCGAGCGGGCGGCTGAACGGGATGTCGTACCGCAGCGACGGCATTGTGTTCAACGGATCCCAACTCGGTCGCGCCTATACGGCGCAGGGGTTGCAGGAGCGGAAGGGCGTCAGTTTCGATCCCAATCGCGACGGCGCCGCGCTGCGTGAGGCCGCCGAGCGCGGCGGTATTCGACGGCCAGACCGGTTGGAGCGCGAGCCCGGCGGTCGGTCCGAAACGGCGCGGCGAACGAGAGATCGCGAGACCGGGTTGAGCGCCGATCAGAAGGCGATGCTTGCGGATGTCGGGCGGTTTCGCACGGTAGCTGTGAACGATTTGATTAAACACCGGTATGGCGGTAACGTCGCGCGTTTTGACCAGGACATGCGAGCACTATCGGAAGCCGGACTTGCTCAGCGGCGCTCCGTCGAACACTTGCGATCTGGCGAAACATTCAATGTCGTCGTGCTCACAACCCGTGGTCGTAACAGCCTTCGGAATTCCGAGGCAACCCGCGGCCGTGGTCAGAAGGTTTACGCCGGACTTGTTAAACCGGCTGAGGTCCGACATGACGTGGGCATCTATCGGATGTACCAGGTGGAAGCCGCTCGCATTGAGCGAGACGGTGGCAAAATCCGGCGCGTCGTTCTGGATTTCGAATTGAAGAACCGTGTGTTCTCGGCGGCGAACTCCGGCGGCTGTGAAAAGGGACCGGACTATGATCGGCGAAAGTGCGACGCCGCGGCCGAGAACGACCTCAAGGTCGTGAATGGTCGTGTTGTGTTTCCGGATCTACGCGTTGAGTATGAAACGCGAGATCAGGAGATGACCAAGGTTGACTTGGAACTGGCGACCGCGGATTACAAATCGAGCCAGGTTCGCGCGAAACATGCGGCTGGATTGAAGATCTATGCGCCTGACAGCGCGGCGGGTAGCCCCGCCATTCAGGACCCCGAGATCGTGGCGGAGTTGATTTCCTTTTAGTCGAAGGCATGACGGAATCGCAACGAGTTGAGAACATCGTCAGGCTCGGCTACACGGAGCGCGAGGCAACGTTTCTCTGTCGGGCCGCCCTTCATGGCGGTTATTTCGTTCGCCGGCAATTTCTGACTTTCGCAGACTGCGAGAGGGGCAAAGTCGATACCGTTCTGACCGAGAAGGCGCTAAACGCGCATCACGTGAAGGAACTTGTTTTTCGGTACAAACGGACGGTCTACAGCTTCTGTTCGAAGCCGTTTTTCAAGGCGCTTGGGAATGCCGATAATCGCAATCGGCGTACGCATGAAATCCCGACCATCAAGTCGCGGCTAATTGGATTCGATTTTGTTCTGGCGAATCCACACATCCGTTTCAAGGCGACTGAGGCCGAAAAGGTCGCGTTCTTCCGCGATGCAATGGCGATTGGAATAGAACACCTCCCGGCGAAGCGGTACCGCGCAAGCAAGGCCGAGATCGCGCCAACGGAACGGTATTTCGTAGATAAGTTCCCGATCGGGATCGAGCCGGATCCTGACGCCGGCGAGCGCGTCGTTTTCACATATATAGATGACGGAGACCACAGCACGTCCGGCTTCGAATCTTACCTGGACCACTACCGGCCACTGTTCGCGCGTGTCCCAACGTTCCGGCTCGTTTATGTGTCCGTGAATCGCGAACACTTGGACGCGGCCGGGCGGTTGTTCGAGGACCGAATTGCCGGTGACAGCGGGCCGTCTCAGGGCCGCAGAGAAATTGATCGTCTGTTGCGGCACTTCAAAGACCGCTACGCGTATGAGCAGAAGGATTTGTCGCGTTTTGACCAGCGAAAGCTCATTCAGTTTCGCGAGGATAGGCGCATGTTTTCCAGCGCTAGATACGATGCGCTTTTTGAGTCGTGGCGTGCGCGCGGCGATAGTGCCGTGGGCGCCGAGGTAGGCGCGCAGAACACTCCGCGGTCGATGGGCGGCGTCAGTTTTTCGACGTGGTTGTCCGCGTTCCGATATGAGTTGTTCGGCACGATAACGAGCGGGAACTGGCGCGGAGATTCTTGAGTGAGGTGAACGCCACGGTGAACGCTGCCGTGCAAGTGCCGTTCACCCGTTGATTCACCGAGGTGTTCTCTCGGCTGTGCTCATAAGTGCGGAATTGCCGCCATTTAGGAGCGAGTGCCGGGGCTGCCAGATACGTTGCGGGGTCGCGGTGAAGTCTGGAGCGACCCCGGCATACGGCGGCCTGTGCCGCCACAAGCCTATCCTCGCTCCTGTCGTCGGCTGCGGGGGTCGCTCCAGACTTCACCGTCGGATTCGATTCATTGACAAGGAGTGAGATGAGAACGTTCATTCAGCCTCAGAAGAAGCACACGGAGGAGAAGATCGAGGTCCGTGTGGATTCGAGCATCGCGGCGATGCTCAAGGACTATGCAGAGTTCCTCGAGAGTCCGCCGGGCTATGTAGTGACGGAGATACTGCGGAAGGCGTTCAGGAAGGACAAGTCCTTCGCGCAGTGGAAGCACGGGCGAGAGAACGCGAAGCCCGACGGAGGACGGAACAAAGGAGCGCGCAACCAAGCACGGCCGGAGTCGGCGCCTGCGGTCGCTGGTTCATAGGTCAATCGGAGCGGATGAGGCGATGCTGAGGGGCGCAGTCGAGAACCGGTTCTTCATCAGCTTCCTGGTCGCCGCCGCGGCCGGGCTGTTGTTTTTCTATCGCATGCCATTTCCGGTCGGGGATGGCTTGCTTTCGCTCGTTCACAGCCAGAGACCGGCCGTGCACGCCGGCTTCAGAGGCGCCTACACGCTGATGCTGTTCACAACGCCGTACATCCTCTGCTCAACGGTGTTGTCGTTTGCGTACATCTTCGTCATCCAGCGGGAACAGAAGCGGGGGATAGTGAAGTTGCCGAGCTACCCGGCCCCGGAACAACGGCAGCAGTTATACGTGGTCGTCGGCGAGGTGCATCACCCGAAGCGGCGGGACGCGGTGTCGGCCCCACAATGGCTGACGCTGCCGGAACGAGGCCTCTACACCGGCATCGCAGTTTTCGGTGCCATCGGCAGCGGTAAGACGAGTTGCTGCATGCACCCGTTCGCTGAGCAGGTGCTCGCGTTCGCCGCACACGATCCCGAGCGGCGCGCCGCCGGACTAGTACTGGAAGTGAAAGGCGACTTCTGCCATAAGGTCCGCCGCCTTCTGGAGCAGCACGGCCGCCCCTCGGACTATGTGGAAGTCGCGCTCGACGGCGATTACCGGTACAACCCGCTTCACAACGACCTCGAAGCCTACGCACTCGCGTACGGCATCGCGAGCCTTCTGAACAACCTCTTCGGCAAGGGCAAGGAACCGTTTTGGCAGCAGGCGTATACCAACCTGGTCAAGTTCATCATCCTGCTACATAAGACCGTTTACGAATACGTGACGCTCTTCGATGTCTACGAGTGCGCGATCAACCAGAACCTCCTTGCCCAGCGAATCGCTGACGGTGAGGAGATGTTCAGCTCCCGGTACCTGCTGGTCAACGTCGAGACTTACCTGGACCGCACGGACCTCGACCAGTTCGAGTGGGAGCGGGATGACCAGGCGCAATGCATGAAGGCCCGGCATTCGGCCGAACTGGAGATGCACCTGACCGAGAATGAGGTGCCTTTTGACCTGTTGTCGAGCGCGGACGGAGCGGACGCTTGGGGCACCAGGAAACAGGAGCAATTCGCGGCGGTGAAGCGGTGGTTTCATTACGACTGGATGAAGATCGAACCGAAGTTGCGGACTTCCATCGTTGAAGGCATCTCGGTGTTCCTGTCGCTGTTCGACGACAATCCCTCGGTGAAGTACACGTTCTGCCCACCGAAAGAGACGTACGATCCGGAACTGAACCGTGACGGACGGTATGGCAGGCCGCTACCGCCTTTCTCCGAACTGATCGACTCCGGCAAAGTGGTCGCGCTCAATTTTCCCGTAGTCAGCAACCCGGGACTCGCAAAAACCATCGGCACGCTGCTGAAGCAGGATTTCCAGCGGGCGATGATCGGGCGCATCCCGGAGATGGAGAAACAGCCAGACCGGCACTTCCGCCCGGCGCTGTTCCTGTGCGACGAATATCAAGCATTCGCGACTGTCGGCGAGAGTGATCCGACTGGCGACGAGAAGTTCTTTGCCCTGTCCCGCCAGGCGAAATGCATTCCGATCGTCGCGACCCAGAGTATCAGCTCGTTGCGGTCTGTTCTGTCCGGCGAAGCTTGGCGGACTCTGCTGCAGACGTTCCGAACGAAGATCTTCCTTGCGCTGTCCGATGACTTTAGCACCCGTACGGCCTCGGAGCTGTGCGGCAAAGAGGAGCAATTCAAGTTGAACTACAGCATCTCCGAAAACGGCCAGGATGCGCGCGTTAGTCTGCTGACGGGCAGGACGACGGCGCAGAAGAGCACTGTTAGCGCAAGCAAGAGCTACAACCTGCAGCGCGATTTCATCTTCGAGCCCAAGATCTTCGCCGAACTGAAGAATGCGGAATCGATCGTGCTGGCGTACGACGGGCTGAACCCGCTGCCACCTGCGATCTGCTATCTAAAGCCGTACTATCTCGATCCCAACCTGAGCTATTTCGAGCAACTGAAGAGAGGTCTCATATGATCCGACTGGGCTCGGGCACCGCGGGTGCCATCGCATTCGGAGTCGTCCTGCTCTATGCCGTCCGCTTCTGCGCGACGGGGTTCCTGTTCGGGGAATGCCGATTTGAGGTGGCCGATTGGGTTCTGCGCCTCCATCCTGCTGCGGCATGGGAGGTGCGGCGATGAGCTTCGATGTGATCCTCCCGTTTCTGCGGCCGATCGAACAACTCATTCTGGACGAGGACATCTCCGAAATCATGGTGAATGGGGACTCGCGGGTGTTTATTGAACGCCGTGGTTCGTTGGAAGAAGTCCGCGGCGTTGGGATGGAGGAGAAGACGCTCCAAATCGCGGTGAAGAACATCGCGCGCCGGCTCGGCGACGAGATCGGCGATGAGCGTCCCTTGCTGGATTCACGGTTGCCGGACGGATCGCGGGTGGCGGCTGTGTTTCCGCCGTGCAGCCTTGGCGGGACCACGCTCACGATACGGAAGTTCGCCGCGAAGCTGTTCACAACGGATGAACTGATCAGGATCGGCACGCTCACGCCCGTGGTTGTGAACCGGCTGGAGGACGCGATCCGCGCGAGGAAGAACATCCTAATCAGCGGCGGCACTTCGACCGGAAAGACAACAATGCTGAACGCGCTCGCTTCGTTCATTGATCCGGAGGACCGTATTGTCGTCATCGAGGATACCGCCGAGCTGAAGCTTGAGCAGCCGAACCTTGTGCGGTTCGAGTCGCGACGAGAGCAGCCCGGCTCGCCGGCAGTGAGCATCCGCGACCTGGTGAAAGCCACTCTCCGTCACCGGCCGGACCGAATCCTGCTCGGGGAGGTTCGCGGCGCAGAGGCATTCGACCTCCTTCAGGCATTAAACACGGGTCATTCCGGAACGCTGGCGACAATTCACGCGAACAGTGCACTCCAGTCGATAACTAGGCTCGCCAGTTGCGTTCTTCAGTCCGACGTTCAGTTGCCCTTCCATGCGATCCGGAGCAGTATCGCGGATTCCGTTCACTTCCTGCTTCACATCGAGCGGCGGCAGGGGAAGCGCGTTGCGGCGGAACTGGTCGAAGTGGAGCGGTACGACCCCGACCGCGACCGTTTCGAATTTCGAGTTCACTACCAGGCGTGAGGCGATATGGATAAGACCACCGCGCGGGACTACATTCGAGCGAATTTCCGGGACGATGACCGGCTCGCCATTGTGCTGATCCAGAAATCGACCGGCACGGCTACGCAACGGATCGCGAACGTCGATCGCATCACATCCGACCAATTCCAGGCATGGCTTCGGTACATGAACTCGCAGAAGCACGAGGTATACGTGTCCATGAACGCGCTAACCGCCGATGCGCACGGGCGGACCAAGGCGGACGTCGCCGCAGTTCGCCACGTGTACCTCGACTTCGATAAAGACGGACCGGAGGCGGTCCGGGCACTGCGGGCTCGGGAGGACTTGCCGACGCCGAACCACATCCTCCAGAGTTCGCCGGGCAAGTTCCAGGTCGTCTGGCGGGTGGATGGCTTCGAGAAGGACGCTGCCGAGGCGCTGATGCGCCGTATGGTCCGCGAACTCGGAGCTGATCCGGCGGCGACGGACTCGGCGCGGGTGATGCGCGTCCCAGGTTTCTACAATCACAAGTACGTCACCCCTCACTTCGTCTCGGTAGACAGCCTGTGTGAACGGGTCTACACGCCACAGCAATTTCCGCCCGCACCGGAGGGCGCCAGGACCGTGGAACCGCAGCTCGCGACTGCCGGCGTGCTTCGGCCGAGCGCAGCCAGTAACAACGTCACGCAATCCGAACGTGATTGGGCCTTTGCACTGCGTGCTCTCGCACGAGGCGACGAGCCCTCAACGGTGGCCGAGGCGATGGCGGCTTATCGAACGGACAAGCCGAATCCCACTTACTACGCCGAGTACACGGTCAGCAAGGCTGCCGTGGTTCTCGCGCAACCAGGAAAGCTCGAAGACCCGAAGCAGCGATGTCGAGCGGTAGGGGTGGCCGAACTACTCGAGGGCGCCGGGACAGCCGTCTTGAGGGCTCGGCGATCCTTTGCTGAACAGCTAATCGGCGACCTGAATTAAGGCGAAACGCTTCCCTGAAATCGGATCCAATTCTCTTCCTGGCTGAACGAATCTCTACCCCAAATCGGCAGTTGGGCCAATGAGAGGGATTCCACATTGGCGGTATAGTTATAGTTCGGGACCTGAATATCAAATGAGTAGTGGCTCAACCCCGACTGCGGGGCAAATCGTAGGTGTCGCGTCAGCATTTGTACCTCGTAGAGCAGGCGGTTCCGCCCGTCAACCCAGGAGATGCGACCTTCATTCGTTTGTGCTGCATCGATGACGACGCACAAGACCAACCTCTGGAAGTGCTGTGGGAAAGAGAACTTGATGCGCGGATACTCACGGCGGAACACTAGGAGTCGATCTCAAACGGTGGCTTTGATGACGCGGAGCTGTTTTCCGCGTATCTCAACACTTTGCGCTGGAACTGCGTCACGTCGACCGACCCCAACCTGTTGCAATCACCGTTTCACGCGGGTAGAGCCCGTCGGGTTGGATGTGTGGCCGCTTACGAGGTGAGCAAATGCGCTTAGAGCGATTACCGATTTCTCCCGGACCCCAGTGGTTCGGCTGTGCCCGCGTGCGTCGTGGTCCCACGAAGCTTCTACGCACGCTTCGGTTCGCGACGGCCGGCATGCTTTTGTGTCTAGGGGCGTTTGCTCAAATAGCAGTCCCCTCGCGCAACGAGCCACCGGATCTCGCATTGCGACTAATCGCTGGAGAATTGAGCCGATCTCCATCGCTGAGAACGGGGATCCCGGTCCGATCCGTGCTGCACGTCGTCACGAATCCGGAACTGCAGTATCCGATCCAGCTCTCGATTGACAACGTCGATCCGACACGAATGGAGTTTCTCGTCCCACCGGCAACGCCGCCCGGCCACTACGTAGTGCAGGCCTCATTAGGCTACACAGACGGAAGCGTCGATACCAGGTCATTTCGGATCCAAGTCGAGGCGCTCACCTTCGCTGCCGCGGTTCGGACACCCGTGATTCTGCTGAATGGTTGGCAAGCGCTGTGCACAAGCACCGCGAGCACGATCGACGCTTCTCAAGGAACATTCGGAGGTTTGGCGGCAGACCTGCAAACTGACGGCGCGCCGGTTATGTTCTTCAACAACTGCGCGTACGGAAATATCCCGATAGAGGACCTGGCCGGGCAACTTGGCCGGTATCTCGCCGGTTTGCGATACACGGACGGGACACCTGTTTCTCAGGTTGATCTCGTTGCTCATAGCATGGGTGGTCTGATCATTCGAGCTTACCTCGCCGGTCTGCAAACGGATGGTGCGGTGAATCCTCCAATCAACCACCGCGTTCGGAAGGTCGTCCAGATAGCGACACCCAATTTTGGCTCCTTCGCGGCATCTTCGGTCGGAGTTCAAACCGCCGAGATGGTTCCCGGCAGTACGTTTCTGTGGAATATAGCTCGCTGGAATAACGGCCTCGATGACATGCGAGGGGTGGAGGCGGTGGCCGTGATCGGCAACGCTGGTTCGCTTGGGGATCTGCTGAATGCGAGCGACGGCGTTGTCTCGACCAGCAGTGCGTCATTGGGATTCACCCAAGACGCGAGCCGAACACGCGTGGTCAGATATTGCCACACTGATCCAGGATTCGCGTCACTAGTAATGACATGTTCTGGCACGGTCAGCATCGCGAAGTCGTCCGAAGCGAATCGGATTGTGCGATCGTTTCTCGCCGGAACAGCAGACTGGCAATCGATCGGAACTGGGGCCGGCACGGATCAGTACTTATCTCAATATGGAGGGCTCCTGTTTTCCACCCAGGAGTCGTCCGCAACCTGGATCAAAGACCTGACCCGCGTATCATTTGGGACCGTGCCGCTCAGCTCCGGCGGTGCGACAGGAATGAATTTTTACGCGGACTTCGTTCAAGGGCAAGGCAGCTTCAACTTCACCAGCAACGCGCTGGGTGGCTCGTTTGAGTGCGGTCCTTATACAGTGCGGGCCGGTCTGTTCAACACGTACCGGTGCAAGTTCGGCCCAATGATCGCCGCCGTTGCGCCCCTAGTTTCGCAGACCTCATTGGTGGTTCAGTCAGGTGGCCCCATCACGATAGGCGGTGCGCGATTCGGAACGCAGTGCGCAACGTGTCGAGTGACCGCCTATCCCGGCGGCCAACTCTCGATAACGGCATGGAGCGATAGAGCGATCACAGCATCCCTGCCTGCGGCTCCCGCAGGCTCTAGCGGCTTTGTGACGATCACGGTCCAGACATCCGCAGGTCAAGATTCGATCGGGTTCATGACCGCGCAGCGGCCGGCTTTGTTGGCCGCACCGCGGGACCTGCAGTTCACTCACGTTTCGGGCGGGACTTCGCCAACGGCCCAGGTGCTTACGTTAAGCGCTGTTGGCGGCGGAACTATCTCATGGTCGGCAGTATCGGATGCATCTTGGCTTGCGATCTCGCCATCTTCCGGAAACACGCCGGCCGCACCGCTCGTGTCACTGAATGTCGTCGGGTTGGCGGCAGGGACGTATTCCGGAACAATCACAGTCTCCGGATCGGGCGTGCCGACGCAAACGGTTCCCATCACGCTCATTGTGTCAACGCCGCAGGTAAGGCTGAGCGCTCCGTCGATCGCTTTCACGGCTCAGACCGATGGTCCGCGCCCGTTGTCTCAAACAGTCCTCGTGTCCAGTGCTTCACCTGCGGTGCAGGTTTCGGTGGTTGCCACCACAACGACCGGCGGCAATTGGATATCGGTCTCCCCAATCAGTGGGACACTGCCGTTGACATTAATCGTGAGCGTCAATACGCAAGCCCTAAAAGCAGCGACCTACTCGGGGACGATTGACGTGCGGATTGCGAACACGACCGCACTCGCTGCCACCCTGGCTGTTGGCCTTACGGTCTCGCCAGTCGCGTCCGGACCCACTGTTTCGAGTGTCGTGAACAGCGCGACATTTCAGCCAGGCGTGTGCAGCGGTGGATGGGCAAGCGTCATGGGAAGCAATCTCTCGACGACCACTCGATCGTGGGCTTCTGGCGACTTCACGGCAGGCATGCTGCCCACATCATTAGATGGCGTGTCAGTCAAGATCAACGGACACCCCGGTTATCTGAGCTACATCAGTCCAACGCAATTGAACATCCTGATTCCAGAAGATAGTGATACGGGACCCGTTTCCGTCGAAGTGACCGCGTCGGCCGGTTTACGCACTACGGCGACCGCTCTCAAAGGTGCGCTGTGCCCAGCGTTCTTTGTGGTCGGAACCAAACACGTTGCAGCCGTGCATCTGGACGGCACTCTCGTCGCGCGACCGACCGCCGTGCCTGGCTCGCGACCGGCTAGGCCGGGCGAGATGATACTTCTCTTCGGTACAGGATTCGGCCCCACCACACCGAGGATGCCACTGGATCGTGTAGTCACTCAGGCTGCGCCTGTCGAGTCCTCAGCTGAGGTCAGGGTCGCAGGAGTTTCCGCGACGGTTGCCTTCGCCGGAATCGCCGCGACCGGCCTTTACCAGTTCAACATCACCGTTCCGGATGTGCCGGACGGCGACAGCGCGATCACCGCGACCGTGAAGGGCAACAACACGCAGCAAGGAGTAGTGCTCGCGGTTCAGCGCTGAGCCGCGGTGGGAAGCCTGAGGGGCGGTCCGAAACGGTTCCTCCCCTCGCTCCAGCTCACGAGCTTCCGCGACCCCTCCCAGCAGGGCCGCCTGGCCCCGCAACGCCCCGCTAAGGAACCGTCCTCTCAAGCCTTGCTGTACCGCGTCGCGTCCCGCTACTTCAAGGCTTCGGCGTCGCTACGCTCCTCCTCTCGAGCGCGCATTCGCGCGGCCTTGACCTACGGTCCGTCGCCGCAGCAAGGCGGGCACAGATGCGAGAGAGATACGCGCTGAGAGAGAGGACAAAATGAAAAACGAACAAGCAAAGGCACTTGCAGACGAAGCACTGGACAAGCTGGCTGATGCCCTCGAACGCGGACACAGCGACACACTTCGAAACTACCTGAGCGTGATGGGCCGATTCCACCGCTATTCCTGGGGCAACGTTCTATTGATTGCCACTCAGCGTCCAGACGCCATCCGAGTGGCCGGATTCCACACATGGCGCAGGCTCGGCCGGGCCGTTCGAAAGGGCGAAAAAGGCATCATGATCCTCGCGCCCGTTGTCTGCAAGAAGCGGATCGAAGCCGAGGAAGGCGAAGACGAACAGACCCGCGTGTTCGGTTTTCGCGCTGCATACGTCTTCGACCAGACCCAGACCGATGGAGATCCACTGCCCGAGTTCGCTTGCGTCAAAGGTGATCCTGCTCGTCACACAGAGCGGTTGAAAACCTTCATTTCAGAATCCGGAATCGGTCTGGAGTACGACGCCGCGATTGCGCCTGCACACGGACTCTCATCCGGCGGACGGATTCGAATTCTCCCTGGACTTGCGCCAGCCGAGGAGTTTTCGGTTTTGGTCCACGAGCTTGCACATGAACGGCTGCACCATAGTGAGCGTCGGCCCGATACAACCCGGACCATCCGCGAGACCGAAGCGGAGGCGGTTGCCTTCGTTGTGTGCGCGAGCGTTGGACTGGAGACGAACACCGCAGCCGCCGATTACATCCAACTCTACAACGGCGATAAACAGACCCTCGCAGAGTCGCTCAGTTTTGTTCAGTCCACCGCAGCGGCGATCCTTACGGCCATCGCGCCGGAGGACCCGGTTCAAGAGTAAGTCAGCCAGTCAAAGGAGAAAACCACATGCTTAGCACGACAGTCATTTCGCAATCAATTCCGATTGGACAGGGTCAGGAGTCACCTACAAAACCACGGCGCACGTTCAGCAACGACGCACTTCGTGAACTCGCCGACAGCATCGCCGCCCTGGGCGGGTTGGTGCAGCCGATTATCGTTCGGCCGCTAGACCTCGACACTTATGAGGTGGTCGCCGGAGCTCGCCGCTTCCGGGCCGCGAAGATCGCCGGACTTGAACTTCTCGATGCACGCGTGATGAAACTGACGGACGAGCAGGCCGTCGAAGTTCAGCTCATCGAAAACGCGCAACGCGTGGATGTTCATCCGTACGAGGAAGGCGCGGCGTATAAGTCATTGCTGGAATTGCCGCACTACGACGTAGCTTCCATTGCCGCCAAGGTCGGCAAGAGTGTTTCGTACGTTCATGGTCGGCTTCGGCTCGCAGAACTGATCCCCCAAGCCGCGGAGGTATACCAGTCCGACCAAATCACCGCAGGACACGCGCTCCTGATTGCTCGACTACCGCGAGATCAACAGAAGGACGCTCTCGCGGCAGCGTTCCGAGAGGACTGACGGACCAAGGAGAAGCAGGCGATTCCGGTTCGTGAACTCGCGCAGTGGATTCGCGAGAACGTGATGCTCCCGTTGGCCGACGCCGTTTTCGATCTAGACAGTGCGGAGTTGCTGCCCGCAGCCGGACCGTGCATCTCGTGCCCGAAGCGGACGGACGCGAACACGGTGCTATTCGATGATTTCGCGCAGGACGATCGTTGCATGGACGCTTCGTGCTTCAAGGCGAAAGTGGACGCTCACATTGCACTCGTAAAGGCGAGGACGGCAGGGCTCGTGCAGATTACCCGCGCTTATTATACGAACGCGAAAGGAGAGGAGGAGAAGGTGCTGACTCGGAATGAGTACACCATCGTCGAACCCGAGCGCCCGCAGAGCACCGACGCCGAAGAGGCAGTCAGCGCCGAGCCACCGTGCACCAGGGCCACCAGCGCCATCGTAGTCGAAGGCCCAGGTAAGCGAGGCGAAGTCGTTCAGGTCTGTGCCGATCCTGAATGCGAAGTACATGGAAAGCCGAACTATCGCGCCGAGCAGGAATCGGCGACCAATCAGCGCGAACGTGAGGGCAGCACCAGCAGGAACAGCGGGCGAAGAATCGCGAGAACAACCGCCGCTTGCTCGACGCGGTTCTGGATGCGCTCCCGGAATCGTTAACGCGGGACAACTATGAGATGCTGGTCGTTGACTGCTCGGCCGCAGGTGAGCGGCGTCTACGATCCGGAGGTCTCGATCGGTCTCCTGTCTTTCGCGGAGCCGTGCTTTATCGTTCACTAGGAACTGTTGCGCGGTGGTCGTACAGCTATCGTTTAGCAGGCTAGCGGGCCAATAACTGTGCCGGATTTGCGAACAATCGCGCAGATGCGCTTTGCTTCTCAAATGCTCAGCGCATGCGCCAATACCAGAGAGGCCGTAAGGTCACACAGATTCCTCGTATACGTGTTTCATTTAGCAATTGCCGAATGCAGTCATCTATTCTCGCCGGGGGACGAGCGCAGGTACGACGAGGATGTTTGAGTCACGCACTTGAGCGGGGACTTGACTTGTAGTTGAGTGTCTCTGTCGTCCGCGCGGTACTCAAGTCGCTATGCCGGCGCACACTGACGTCGCCCCTGCTTTGCGGCAACGGTCCGAATCCGGAACCGGCGCTGGCCATCAACACGGTCCATTCATCTGTATCAACTGCCAGTTGGCGGCGAAGATTGCCCTCGTTGCTCGGGAAGAATCCGGAGGCGGCGGCGTTCACGAAAAAGGCGGCGATGGTCGCCAAAGCGGTCCATGAGAAGTTCTATGACCGGTTGAACACGGCTAGACCAACGGCGATTCCGTGCAGAGGGCGTTCCCGCTCCTGACCGGCCTGGTGCCCGAGGATCAGCGGAGAGCCGTCATGGAGAAACTGGAGAACACTATTCGGCGTGGGCCGGCCACCTCGATACCGGCATGCACGGGACGTACGTCGTGATGAAGTACCTTTTGGAAGCCGGGCGCCACGACCTGGTTTACGAGATGGCGAGCAAGCAGGACCACCCTGGTTGGGCTACATGCTAGCAAACGGAGCCACCACGAGTTGGTAGGGATGGACGGGCCCAAATCGCATATCCACGACACCCTGATCTCGATCGGCTCCTGGTCCATCGAAGGCCTCGCCGGTATCCAGAGCGACGGGAAATCGCCGGGCTTCCAGCATTTCGTGATCAAGCCCGCCTCGGTCGGTGACTTGACCGCCGTGCGCGCGAAGTATCGCTCCATTCACGGAGATATCGTGAGCGACTGGCGGATCGAAGACCGGATCTTCAAACTGAGCGTAACCGTTCCGGCGGGGACAACCGGAAGCGTGTGCCTGCCCGGACAATCCTCAATCGAAGTTGCGCCGGGCGCGCGCTCGTTCGAGGCGGCGATGCGGTGAGGGCCCCCATTGCGCGCTTCGCAGGATTGATTTAGGCGCTTCTGAATGCCTTTCAACTCGGCGATTGTTCAGAACTGTCTGGACAATTGACCTGTATCCGAGGTAGGACTGCCCCATCTGAAAGGAAAACCGCTCAGAGCGAGCGACCGATGATACCCCCTCCACCTTGCAGATTAACCGTACAGTTCGGATAATTGAAATGTACAGTTATGCAACCCGGCAAGGACAACTCCGGCATCGTGGTATCCGCGCTGACCGCCCGATCGGGCTTTGGCAAGCTGCTTCGCCTCGTTGAGGATGAGCACCGCTCTCTGGTGATCGAAAAGCGAGGCAGCCCTAAAGCCGTCCTGCTCAGCATTCGCGACTATGTGCGTCTCGCCGCGCCTGAACCGGACGTGCTCCGACTCCTCGGCGAGGAATCGAAGCGCAACGGGACGGACGCTATGACGTCGCGGCAAATTGACCAGGCGATCAAGGCCGCGCGCGCCAAGAAATCCAAGCGCGGATGATTCCGCTCCGCTTGGTCCTCGACACCAACATCGTAATCTCCGCCGCCCTGAAACCGAACGGCCTGCAGCGCACCGTCCTACTGCTGGCGATCACGAAGCCGGCCAGCCTCTACGCTTCCGAGTCGATGCTCGCGGAATACCGCGAAGTGCTCGCACGACCGGAACTCAGAATTCGCAAAGGCCTGAGACAGCAATTCCTTCAGCTCATCACCAGCCACGCACGGATCGTGCGGCCATCTCGCCGGCTCGCCCTGACCCGCGATCCCGACGACAACATCTTTGTGGAATGTGCGGACGCAGCGCGTGCGGACTACCTGGTCACCGGCAACCCGCGGCACTTTCCGGAGTTCTGGAAGAAGACCAAGGTGATCACATCGCGGGAGTTCATCGACATCGTCGCGCCACATCTGCTCCCCTGAGCGGAGCCGGCCTCCGGTTCCGGGTACGTCCGCCGACCTGACCAAGGACGGTGAACACCTCACAAAATCGGCATTACTGCCCCATTGGGCCGTGCGATCCGCCCGTCAGAAGGTCCTCCTGGCGACTCTGGAATTCCATCATAATGTCGTGGATCCGGTGGGCGGCCTCAATCCAGGCTGATCCTATCTGCTCGCCCTTCATCTTGCGATACTGCGTCTCCGCGGTTGTTCCCAACTCGATCGAAATGTAAGGCAGCCGCGATTCGGCGGCCTAGTTCGTCAAAGTACTTCTCCCACATCTTCAACTCTCGGCATCCATATACCAACTACGACTGGTCAGTTCCGTTCGATCCGCACGTCAACCGTCCGGCCTGTGCACCCTCACTGCGGCGCCTCGACGGCATGACTTCCTAACGATGTGGTTGCCTCTCCTCTTGCGCACCACTGTCTCGGCTCTGCTTCGGGTCGAATTCCCACGCCCGGCGGCTCTCCTGCAGAGCATTTCCGCCGCTGTCGCTCGCTTCGGTCTCCCGCTCCGGATTTCGAATGCCGCGCGCATACCCCAGCGCGCCGAAATCCTCCCCGTGACCCTCCGAAAATGCTCCTCCGTCGGCTGCCCTCGGCTCACTTCCGTTCCCCTCGGCTTGGGAGTGGCGACCTCTCGCTTTCCGGTCGCCCGAGACAGATTGGGCAGAAAAGGAGAAAACATGAACCTCAATCGCGTTGAACTCATTGGCTTCTTCGGCAGCGAGCCCGAGACCACCTACACCCCGAACGGCAAAGCCGTCGCTAGCCTCTCCCTCGCGACCAAGACGTCGTGGATGAAAGGCGACGAACGCCAGGAGCGCACCGAGTGGCATCGGGTCCAGGCTTGGGCGAAACTCGCCGAGTACGCCGCAGGCTTCAAGAAGGGCTCTCACGTTCGCGTTGAAGGCGAACTGCGCAGCCGCGAGTACGAGACCGACGGCGGCGTCAAGGTCCGGACGTATGTGATCGTTGCGTCCTCGATCATGAGCCTGCGCACCGGCCAGCGCACCCCGACATCCGATTCTGATGCCGAGGAGGCCGCCACCGACGAGACCGCCTCGTAACCGAGCCAAAGGGCGGCGAACAGCCGCCCTCTTTCCATCTCTTCATCAGCCGTTCACTGAAGGATTCCGACCGCATGGTCAATAATCAGGCTGCGCCCGTCCGCAATCCGTGCCGGACAAGCCGGCCACATCACCCGGATCGTGTTCAACCATTGCTCCAGCTTCGCGACGAACCGCCGCTCTCGCGAGTATTCGACCGATCCGATCTGCGTCACCAGGCCGTACGGTCCGAAAATCGGGATCGCTTCCGTCCCTTTTGCGACGAAACAGCGGTAAGTGAGCCACATGAAGAGGTCCAGTACGGCGGGCGCACCCGCCATAACCTTGACGGCCTCCAGGTCCGTCGGAATCGGATGAGCGATGATCTCCTGGTAGAACTCGTCGCTGAGCACAATCACGTTCTCGAAATCCTCGCTCAACATCCGCTGGTCCGGATCCCGGTTGTACCAGATCTGGGCTTCCCGCAAGAAGTTGAACCGGGATCGTTGAACGACTCTGGCTCGGGACGTCATCGAGTCCGTGCCGAAGAACATCGTGGCACCGAAGATCCGTTCGAAGGCGGCCACCAATCGGCGGTATTCCTTTCCCCCCTTGTGCATTCCGAAGGTCTCCAGCATCTCGGCGGCGGTCTTGAAACGAATGGTTTGGCTCTTTTGCCGAACGGCGAGCGTCGCCAGAAAGATCGGCACGATCCGGTCCTGGCCGAACGGAACGCCGAACTCGGGGTGTCCGGTCACTTGAAGGACGAACTGACCGTTCCTGCGTTCATAGACGAGCTGCCCGGCCCGGAGCTTCCGGACCGGCAGCCCGCACAGGACGAACGGCCGAGAGCTAAAACACAATGTCTGATTCCTCTGCTCGCGCTTGATCCGAACCAGTTCGATGCCATCGACCTGGCGGATCCTCCGCTTGGAGACGATCAGTTCCGGCTCGGTCCGCCTCAGGATCGAACCGGCCGATTCAAATGAGGATTTCCGGCCTGCACCAGACTGCGGTACACGACCAGGAAGTGTATGATCCAACGCTTCACCTCGCTTCGGTGCCGAAGCCTGTTCGACACCTCGGATGAACAAAGGATCTTGAGCTGAGATTAGGGGTGAACACGCAGACCGGCGCTCGTTACTGCGTTTACTGCGTTAAGGCCGGTGTTGAGCAGAAAGCTGAGTTTTCCTTGATTCTGGATGTGCTGTATTGCCGCCGTTGCCGCATTTGTTCTTTATTTACAACTTAGGCCCACATTCCCAAGCTGGACGTCGCGGGTTCGAACCCCGTCTCCCGCTCCATTTTTTCAATAACTTGCAAGTCTCGCCGAAAAGCATCAACCTCGATTAACCTCGTTTGCGAAGCACTCCAATGAAATCGGCGTAAAGCTTTGAGGCTTCCGCCTTCCGTTCTGCCACCCCGCTCTGAACGTAATTGTCCAGGTGCGTGCGCATTCCGTGGCCCTGTTGATCGGCTATGATCTTCAAGTCCGAGTTCCTCTGCTTGTGCAGAGTCGAATGCGACCGCCGCAGGACGGCAAAGTTGATCCACCCGAGCTCGAACGGCCGAAGCTTCGGGCGGACGTACATCCTCAAAACGCTCTCCGGCCAAATGGGGGTCACCACATTGGACGACGGAAAGACGCAGTCCTTCGGACCGTTCGCCGGCAAGCGCCCGATCCAACTGAACAGCCTGGTCAAGATTTCGTCCGGCACTCCAACTTTCCGTTCGCTCTTGGGCGTCTTCGGAGGCTCGTACCGCCCCTTATACCAAGAGCGCTCGATCTGAATGCCGTCGCCGGATATGTCGCCACACCAGAGGGCGAATGCCTCGGATTCGCGCATGCCGGCGAACATCACCAGGTCAAAGCACAGCCGCTCACGTTCCCCGAGCAGATCCCAGGCCGCTGCGTACTGCTCGAGTGTGGCCCTCAGCTTTGGACGCGACGACTTGGCCAGCTTCACCGGCGCTTTCAGCCCTTCGGCCACATTAATAGCAAGGTAGCCCTCGGCCACGGCGGACCGGCAAATATCGGTCAGGTATCCGCGGAGGTGGTTGAGAACCTGGCGCCCCATGCCCTGCTCTGCTTTCTTTTTCAAGATCGCTCGCAGCAGTGCCGGCGTCAGCTCTTCAAACTTGATCTCGCCGAGGTCAGGCATGAGGTGAGACCGGATCTCCCGCGTACTCTCCTTGGCCGTGTTTTCGCGCCACTCCCCAACCTCACTCTTCATCGGCAAGAACACATCCTCCACAAACCTCTCGAAGGTCTCCTCAGTTTTGGAACGCAGCGGGTTAAGATTGATCGGCCTGATGATCTCGTCCCGCAGAAGCTCGGCCTGTCTTCGACTGATCTCCGACTTCAGCCCCAAAGTTTTCGTCGTTTGCTTCCCAGGCGCGTAGTAGAACTTGACAGTCCATCGCCTGCCATCAGGCGAGACTCGTAAGCAGCCATGCTGGTATCTCCTTGTTCGTTTCTTTGCCATCAGCGCACTCCTAAGGTGCGCCTCCGGCGCGCGATATCGACTCGATCCGAAAATACCATCACGCCGCCGTCATCTGTTCGTTCTCGCGTTGCCACTGTTCCAGCGTTGCCTTCAAAACGACCCACTTCTTGCGACCGACCTGGACAGCAGACAGCCGCGGAACACCTTCGATTTCTCCCCGACGCAGGCGGTGTGCGGTGGCCGAGCTGCAGCCGATGGCTGCTGCCACTTCATCGAGAAGCAACCAGGACCGCTGGTCGGCTGCTGGAATCGGCTTTCGTGTTCGTCTGTGTTGCATAATCCTCACCTGTTTTCTGCGATTAGTAGAGGCAGCGCGAACAGTCGAGACCAGGCCATCAAAGAGGCCCTTTGCGCTGCGGGAATGCTCGTTTCGCGAACCCAGTACTGGTTCGCCATACCGACGATCAGCGTCGGGCGTTCGATTGCCGATAGCAGAACCGGCAATACCAGCAGCTGCTCGTAGCAGATCAGGAACGCGACGCGCTGGCCCGCGATCTCGATCGTGCCTGGCCGTCGTAGGCGAAGCGGCACGCTCGGGCCATCTCCGAACGGACGCCACATCCCCACGGGAACGGGAATGCGCTGGAAGAATGCTTGCGGCTTCTCGCTGCCGATGACTAGGGCGGCGTTCTCGTAAGACGCCGTATCTTGGATTGGCAGGCCTGCTCCGATCACGGCCAGGCGGTGCTGCCTCTGCAATTTCTCGAGGGTCGGCTCCCAGAACGCCTCAGTTGCTGCCGTCCAACGGCTTATGACGGTCTCCGGCAGAACGGTCACTGGTGTGTGGGACTCGGAGACGATCTGCTGAACGGCCTCCGAAGCGATCAACTCATTCGTTCCCGCGAACCGTCGCCCTGGAGCCAGTCTCGTTTGAACGCTCTCCCAACCCGCCGGCGGAACAGCCGGCCCTGAGAAGAAATGGCAGAGAGCGCCCGCAACAGCGATGGCGAACCAGACTCGTGGCCTTCCGAGAAGGACGAACCCAGGCGTGACTATCACAGCGGCTAGGCCAAACCAAGCCGTTCCGGGGAAAAGGACTCCTGCTGAAGCGAGCGGAGACGCCCAACCTATCAAGCCAAGAGGCGGTAGAACGCCCGCGGCGAGTGCAACGGGTATTCTCCACGCGGCAGCGGTGCGGTTCTGAGTCCAGGCCGCCGTCAGCGGGAGCGCGAGAAGAACGGCTGCGAAGATCCATGCAAACGCACCCGAGACGGTGCTTGTGGCAGCGAACGCCGCGTAGGTGCGGACCAACGGCCACGACGCTGCGGCGAAGTAGGCGCCGGTGACGGTGGCGGCCCAAGCTCGACGCGATTGAACTCCTACGAGGATCGGAACCGCGAAGGCGAAGCCGATGGACCACCAGGTCTGCCAGCAAAACGCGCCAATCAGGCCTGCGGCCAGCGTACTCATGAGTGCAGGAGCCACAGCGGCTTGAGCCTCCCGCGAATGGACTTCTCTTCAACCGGACCGATGTACCGTGAGTCGTAGCTACCGCGGCTGTAGGTCGATGCAACCCAGACGGTTCCCGGATGGACGCGATAGATCCCGCTTGGCCAGGCCTGAAGAGGTCGGTGTGCAGCGTCACGCGGCAGCGGCGCGGTGTTCGGCAGGAGGCGACCATTAACCGCGATCCCAGCGGGAGAAACCTTGACGATGTCGCCGGCACGCGCAATCACCGGTTTCAGGAGCGGCACGGCGCGATCGGGACAGGCGAACCCTTGAACGCGGTAGCCGCGGTCTCGCGATAGCGAGGCGTACGGTTCTGAAGGACAGAACTCTACGAGACGCGCGTCCGACTGGTCGGTCCGGATGTAGAGGCCAAGCGGCAGGCTGGAACTCGTATTGACCCGAACTCCCGCGAAGCCAGCTACAAAACCCGAGGCTGTGATCAACGCGACGGCAGTCGCGAGGTTACGAAGGCCAGATCTCGCCGTCATCGGTACTCTCCACATGCTCCTCAGGTGCGGGCACGACCTGGTCTTTCGCGTCAGGCGCGTTGTCGGATACGTCCTCTTTGCCATTTCGTCGGACGATCTGATGTGCCGACCGGGCGACAACTTCGTAAACAGTCCTTTGGCTTCCGTCGCGCGGTGTGAACTTCCTGGTCTGCAGGGTTCCTTCAACGAATACGTTGTCGCCCTTGTCGAAGCCGAGCGCGATTTCTGACAGGTCGCCGTAAAAGACGAGACTGTGCCAGTTCGTGTGCTCCTGGACCTGCTCGTTCCGGTCCTTGTAGCGATAACCTTCTGCAAGCCGGGCGTTCGCGACCGGAGTCCCGGAGGGCAGATACCGGACTTCAGGTTTCGCGGCGAGATAGCCCGCGAGCTCGATTCTGTTCTTCTGCATTCGTCAATCCTCCCTGTCCTCAAAGCTCAGTTGTTCAAGAAATCCATGCTCTGGCGATCGACCGGTTTGTGCCGCGGCCCTCGCCTCGACTCGACCGGAAAGGGCATCTACGAAAGCACGTTCCATCGTCGAGACAGGCCCTGGAGATACTTCCGGTTTGCTGATTACGTTTGACGTGCGGTCCGCTGCTTTTTGCGGATTCACGTGGCCTTCCTCGATGGTTGTGAACTCGGTGGGCGGCGGGATCGCCGCGCGCTTCGACAAGGCCGGATCGGAGAAATAGAGGATCTGAGTTCCGTGGATCGGGTGATGGCCGCTGACGAAGATCAGCATGTCGCCGGGGGCGGTTATCCGTTCCGACGTTCCGCTTCCACTCTTTCTTGACGGCTTCAAACGCATCACCTCATCTGGCGTCATCAACGGACGTTCAATCTGTTCCACGCTCGCGCTCATGTGGTTGGCGATCGGTGCGAGTCGCGACCCCGAGAAGTTGAAACTCGCCTTCTGCACCGTCTTGGTCCCGGTCATTTTCGACAGCAGCTCCGCGGTGTCGTACTGGTTCGGCGCATATGCGACTCGTACGTGGCAGTTGGAGACGATGCTTTCATTCGGGCCGTACTCATCAACGATCTGTCGGATGTCCTGGGTAATGAGGTAAGCCTTGAGGCCGTACCCCGCCATGTAGGAAAGCGCGTCGGCAAAGATCTCCATCCGCTTGAGCGACGGGAATTCGTCGACCATGAAGAGCAACCGATGCCGATTGCGTTTCTGCGCTGAGCCTTCGAAGTCCATCCGCTCGGTGAGCCGGTTGACGATCATCGTAAAAATCAGCCGGATGAGGGGACGCAACCTGATCTTGTCGGATGGTGGAACCACAAGGTACAACGAGATGGGTCGGGTATGGTTTACCAGGTCGTCGATGGTGAAGTCGCTAGCTGAGGTGTTTCGCGAAACGAGAGGATCGCTGTAGAGCGTCAGCGCGGTCTTTGTAGTGGAAAGAACACCGGAGAAGTCCTTGTCTTCCTTGTCGAGCATTTCGCGGACTTTCTCACGCACGACAGGGTGCGTTGCGGTTCGTTCGCCCTCCGGCATTCGCCATCCGTGTGAACGGGTCGGATCGTGTGGGAAGTTCTCCAGTTCAGCGAGTGTGTCGCGAAAGCTCTGCCCCGGTTTCGTGAATACTGATGCCAAGTCGGACAGGCACGCGACCTTGCCCTCGGCGGCGGCTGCATAGCAAACATGGAGGATCATTCCCGTTGTGATTGAAGCGGCGGCATCCTGCCAATAGCGCTCTTGCGGGCTATCCTCCCCGGTTCGCACGATCATGTCGGCGACGTTTTGCGCGTCGGATACGTCGCGTGGGGTTCCGATCCGAACTTCCGAAAGCGGGTTGAATCGGGAGCCGTTTCCAACTTCGACGGGAGAGAACTTGAAACAGACATGTCCTTGCGCTTGGCGGAAGCCCGCAGTCTTGGCCCAATTCTCACCTTTGATGTCGTAGACCACGGCCGATTCCGACCAGGCGAGCAGTGTCGGTATTACGAGTCCAACGCCCTTCCCGCTTCGCGTCGGCGCGAATGCGAGAATGTGCTCCGGACCGTTGTGGCGGAGATAGTGGAGCCGGTTCCCGTGCGGGTTGCACCAGCCCCCCACGTACGCCCCCTGCTTTGCAGCAAGCAGGCCGGTGGATAGGACATCCTCCGGCGAAGCCCACCGTGCCGATCCGTGAAGATCCTCTGCGTTCTGTGACAGCCGCTTTGCCCGCCGGATGTTCAGTCCGTATGAGAGACCGACGGCAACTGCCGATCCCAAGACGACAATGAGGGCGCCACCAAGCAGCGGGAGACGAACCTTGGGATTCTGGGATGCGCCGTGTTTCAGCAGCCACTTCGCCCACGCGAATGGCTGGTACACGCTGGCACCCCGAACCTGCGGGAGGGGCGTGCCAAGCGCAGCTTGGTAAGCAAACCGATACGCGATGAACTGCGTGGCGAAGATATTGGCCGCGATCAACAGGGCAACGCCGGCTATGACTCCTGCCCAGTTGTATCCACCGACAAAGCCGGGGTCCGGGGGCGTTCGGTACAGGTTTTCGGTTCGCGCCATGGTTACCTCGTAAGGGACTGCGCACGTTCGCGGGCCTTGAAGGGCCTGGTATCGGCGAGTCCGTTTTTGTAATTGATGGCGACAGACTGGCCGGGCGAAAGCACGTCTGCGATGAGCGACTTAGGGTGAGCAATGACCGACTTGGGGCTGATCTTTTGCAGTACATGGTGCTCGGTCTCTGCGCATATCTCGCCGCGATAGCGTCCCGAGTCGATGTCTGCCGAGTAGATCCGCGTGGCGTTCCCGAATTGAGCTTTGGCCTGCTTCTCTGCTTCGGCAAGGGACCGCTGCAACTCAGTCTCGCTGGGGGGCCGCCGACCGTCCACTTCACCATCCAGAATCTTCTCGGTTTGTACCTTTACCGGTGCCTGCCCGTCCGGCATTCCGGCGTTGCCAGTCCGCGCTGGGTTCCGAGTCTCCGTGGCGGTCTCCTTCTCGACGATGTTCACGGTACCGGTCCCGCGCTCGTAGGCTGCAACATGCTCGGAGGTTTCGGTGCGGACCTGGGGAACTGCTTTGGATTCGACCGATCTGCTGCGCTCCAGCCCCAGCAAGTAGTCGGCGGCGCTGTGGGCGTCCTTCGCTGCTCGGAAGATCTCATGCTTGTCGTTCCGCAAGGCGCTGATCCACGAACCGACGTACGCCGCATGCTGCTCCGGGTTGTGTGGAATTCCGCGTTCGGCGGCAAGGAACACCGATGTGAGTTCGGCCCGAAGTTCCTCTTTGGCGTAGTTCGGATCGCCGAATCGATAGCTTTCGTTGAGCGTTGGGCGATTCAGTCGGGACGGGTGCCCGGTCCAATGGGCCAGTTCATGAAGAGCCGTCCCGTAATAGTCTGGTGCGCTACGGAAAGCTTCTTTCGCCGGCAGGTGAATCGCGTCTTGGGAGCGGCTGTAGAACGCACGGTCCTGTTGATCGTGGGCAATCGCCGCGCCAGAGTTCTGAAGGATTTCTTCGCCGGTTTGGGCGACTTCCCAGTCCTTTAAGCGCTTCGGCTCTTGCGGGGGAATACCGTCGATCTGCTGCGCATTGAAAACCGTATAGACCCTGTGTAACAGCGCATGCCGGGTGGGTGACTCTTCAGGGGTCGCAGAAGGCCCCTCTGGTGCATTCTCGCCCGCTCCGGCACGTGGGGTGCGGTCGCTGAACTGCCAATACTCGATCTGAGTGCCCTTCTCGCCCTGACGAACCTGCCAACCGTTCTCCTGAGCTTGTCGGTATGTGAGCCATCGCGGGTCGGTGAAGCCTTTACGAGCAGCCGTTGCCATGAGGTGCAGTGCGTTGCCGCCCCGGTAGCCTCGTTCCGAGGTGGGATTCAACGGTAACGCGGTAGCGCCCGCCTCCCAAGGCTTCTGCCAAGGGGCGGTGCCCTTCTCAAGCATCTCGATGATTTGGTTCGTCACCTCCTGGCGGTAGTCCCGTTTGGGCGGTGTCTGTTCTTGCGCCTGAACGTCTTTGTCTTCAGTTGTTTTCATTGCTCCTCCTCGAAGTCGGGTTCTGGCTCTTCCAACTCGAAGCCGGAACCTTTTAGCGGCTCGCCGCTTGCCGCCGGCGACTCGTCTGGCGCGGGAGGCATCTGTTCATGTCCCGAGGGTTGTTGTGTGTCCATTGTGCACGTCAATCTAGCTTGTACAAGCTAGCTAGACACAGTATTCGCCGAGAGGCACAGTGATGTCAACCGAGGGTTCGCAGCCGCTGCGAATTCTCGCGCTGCTTGGGGAGTGATGGCGACGCCATCGCGGTGGGCTGGTACTTAACGGTTCAATCCCGCAGGTGTTCGGGCGGAGGCTTCAAGGTTAATCGTTGTTCGCCGGCCCGAAGATCCGGTCAATGTGAGGACAGTCCGCGAGCCGAATCAGCTTTCTACACTCGCGGCACGTGTAGACTTCCATTTGCGAGACCCCCCCCGGGAGACGAGCGGCGAGGGAATCCTTCAGGAGTGATGCTTTGCGTGCCACTCAAAGTACTTCCGTCGCCTGTCCCAATCCTGGATAGAGCGCCCTTGGATGAGCGACATATAGCCGTCTATGGCCGGCACTGCAGGCTTCAAGTTCGACTTTGCGAGAACGCCGTCGATTCCCAAAATATATCCACGCTCGAACAACTCATCGCAGCCAAACCGGCACGCAGGAATGACATTGGTGTATGCGTCTCGCTTTTCCTTGTCCGAGCAATCCGCGCGTCGTTTGACGTGCGCAGCCACGAGAAACTCGATCGGAAAAACACGGCCACAGAACCCACACCGGCCCTCATCCCCGTTCCCGAAGTACAGTCTACGGAGGAGGCCCTGCTCGCACCGGCGATCTACTTCAGTCCTCCGGTCCATGTCGCCTTCGAGAGCGCGTTCAATCAGTGTGTCATTGGAAAACAGGCGGAATGCCGGTGCGATTTCTCTCAGCAGGCCAAGAATGGCGCTGCTGCCTTGCTGATTGAAACTTCTGAACGGCTGAAACGAGTAGCTCGGCTTATACTCCAGGACGCGGTTGATTCGGGCGTATGGAACGTGAAGGCGCTCTACATTCCTCAGGAAGTAGAGAAAGTGATATCTCTCATGAAGACGAAGCTTCGCGAGGACGCTGCTATCCTTCTGCATCACGATTTCGCCGACGGCTTGAATATGCCCGCGCCAGGCGATTAGCGCGATGTCGCCCCCCTGCATCTCTTCCCAGGTCTTTTTGTTGCGGCCGTCGGTGCCGCGCATCAGAATCGGACTGGACTCCAGTTGCTTCAGGTAGGCATAATCATGCGTCCCGAGGTATTCGCGAAGCTCCTCAATATCAATTTGGAGTTTGCGGATGATTTCCTCTTCCGAGCGCGTTTCTTTAGCCGCCTGTTGTACGAAAACTCGTGGCTGGAGTTTCATCATGCCGAGTTAAGGAGCTTAGCATAGGGCGGCAACTGGTCACTTGACGTATAACGCCCGTTGCTGACATTTGCTGGGCACAGCGGGTAGATCCCGCTTAAGGGCGTAGCGTCTCATGGTATGCATCAACTCATTCTTCAACTGATTGGCAAGGGCTCATTATTGGGCTTTTGGTTGAGGGGGCCAAGGAAACGCGGCTCTCCGTCAATCGTAAAGCTCGGAACCCAGACTTCGTCACCGGGCTGAAACTGTGTCTTCAAATCCGCTACTGAAAAGACAACCTGGACTCGCTGTGGGTGCCTCGCCGCGAGAGTTTGCAGGCGCTCAGTGTAGGCGTCGAAATCCGTCTGGCTCAACTCGTGCTGCTTAGGGGCATCGAAAAGCAGCCAGCCAGGGTGGTTTCCGCCACGCGCAAGCGAGACCTCGAGGATGGCCGCATGAAACGCCAGCACGATGCGCGTGCGGGTGCTGCCGCTTTGATGAGTAGTAGTGCTGAACTTCGCGCCATCGACGTATAACACCAGATCGTCATCAAAATGGGCAGTTTTCGTGTTTTGCGTACCGAGCGTAAGAAGCCACTGTTGCATGGCATCGCCCAGCATCTTCCTCACGTCATCGATCGCACCGGCCCCTTTGCCACGCGTGGGGCGAGAATCGGCCACTGCCGCGGCGGCCTGTTCACGCCGATCAAGGAGTTTATTGAATTTGTTGCGTTCAGCCTCATACTGCTGAACTTTGGCGAGACGAAGCTCGACTTCGACAATCTCCTTTGTCAGGGCGGTGAGTTTACTCAACACCTCGGCCTGCGGCGACCCTTTAACCGCCTGCTCCCGCTCCCTCTTCTTTGCCGTCACCGTTGTATCGAGATCCGCAATCTGACGGTTCAGCCGTTCCGCATCGCGGCCCAGGTCACGGTCGGATGTTTTCAGATCCTTGATCTGGTCTTTCAGAAACAACAGTGAACGCCCGAATGACCTCTCGGAGGTCGCAAACATCTGGCATCCCTCACGGCCGCAGAACTGCCGCAACAGGTCCGTCGCCTGGACGTTTGCCGTAAGGATGTCTTCCTCACCGTCTAGTTCCGAAAGCACTAAGCTCAACTGGCCTTTGCGCTTTGACACGGCGCTCTGACGCGCAGTCAATTCGTCGCGCCTGGCTTCAAGGGTGGTAATCTCCCTATCGAAGACTCTCGTAGTTGAGCGAATCGCCTCGATCACTTCAGTATTTGCGTCCAGGTCCTGACGAAGTTGAGAACGACGCGCCTGCAACTGCGGCGCTTCGTTGTCGCCGAGTTCCTCGTTGGTCCGCAGCCTTTCTACGATGAAGCGCTGGAGTTCGATGGCCCGCTCGGTACGCTCAAGCGATTCTTTCGCTTCATCAAATTCGGTTCGTTGCCGGAAAGGGTGCCGAGCCGGCAGACCGACCATGAACCTGATGACTTCTTGCCGCTGGTCCTGAATGAAATTGCGGTTCGGCGGCGTCCAGTAGTCGGTGGTCCAGCCATGATCCTGGTCCACCCAAAGCGCTGGCAGGAGCACCGTCGCGTAAAGCTCCGCCTCCGTGTTTTGCTTGGTTGTCAGCGTGCGGGGCTCACCATTGAAAAGTGCCGTGAACCATCGTGCATATTCTGCTTGGCTCGTGAAACTCTGTTGTTCGGAGCCATCGTCCACGCGGATCTCGAAATCATTTCCGAGCCGTCGAGTCAGGGTGATGGGACGATTATCGACTGAAAGTATGGTCTCCGCAAATTGGCAGCGCGTCAACACATCAGGGGGCAAGTCAACTTCGTGTCCAAGTCCCTGCATCACGCCCTTCATGATGGGCGTCTTTCCGGCGCCGTTAGGTCCCTGCACCGCTGTGAACATATCGCCGAAATGGAGTAGGCGCGAGCCCCACCCGTCGGCGCCCTTCGGCAGATACTGAAACGAGGTTAATCTAACGCTCATCACCGATCCTCGCCAAGGCGCGTTCCTGATTGGCTCTTAGTTGCCTGACAAAAAGACCCAGATCGGTCGAGTCGCGCGCAGCGCGATCGATGTGAGCCTTGCCTCCTTGGGTCAACGTCACAATGCGCTGTCTCTCCTCAGACACCATGGTCAAGCCAGCGGCTTCCAGAAAGGCAAGCGCATCGGCACATCGGCGGCGCAGCGTTATCGAAGTTTCCAGGCCATGCGGTGAGTTGCGAAGTGCCCCGAAATGTTCCACGAGTAGGAGCGTCACATTGCGGCCAAGATGAACAGTAGAAAAAGGGGTCCGTCTCGCTATCACCATCACCGCTAACGCCAGCAGGGGCAAGTGAAATAGCGCATCGACTGTTTCCGGCGCCCGACGCACTGCGTTATCAGCTGTAGCGGCCGGCAACCGTACGCCGCTGGCCAGAACGGTCTCTAGGAAAGTATCAACGTCCATATTCCGCCTCCAGCCCGCTAGACATAGTTCAGAGCCTCAGCTTGGGCCGCCAATGAAAAGATCAAACCCAACACATGTTCCGCCGTCAGTTGGGTGGCAGTCACACCAGCAAATTGCTTCGCGATGTCTTTCGCCTCGGCGATCACCTTGTCGATAGTCAATCCAGCTTGGACGACCTGGTTCGCTTTATTCTCCAACAGCATGTAATCCGCGCTGCTAAGGAAATGCCGCTCAATCGTCCGCCAGACATCCCACTGCGCTTTAAAGTCGCACATACCTTCCAGATGCTGTTGCAGGTTATTCTTCTGGCAAAACCGCTGCAGCCGGGACAGAGTTTTAACCGTATCTCTTCCTTGCCCCGCCTTTAACAACTCGTAGGCCGGGGTGGACAGGCTTAGCATCTTGAGCAATTCCGTTATGACGATGCCTTTATCGCGCCTGAGATGCTCGTCGGAGGCCGGAATGACTGTGGTGGAATGAGCGACTTTGGTGCGGACATGGCCGACGATCTCTCGGGCAATCTGTTTCGCTTGACGCTGAAGGAGGTCAATCTCGCTGTAGTTTTCAACGACGTTTGCCAGCTCCAGCAGCGCGGCTTCCGAATCTTCTAGCTGTCCCTGGTCAGTATGCACCTTTAAACCCTGAAGCCATTTGAACAGATCGGCGGAGGAGGCGAGTGGCGGTGCCGCCGCCGCGTAGGCCCGAGCGACATGCTGGAAGGCAGCCCGCTCCGGATCAGGAATTTCAGCCTCCGAGTTTGATTGGGCAATCACCTGAAGGAACTCAGAGAGCGCAGGATCAAGGCCGGCGTTCGTAACGAAGGCGAGGCCTGCACAGTTGGCGCCGAAGTTGTGGTGGTGTAAAAGCATCCGCGGCACAATGGTGTCAATAGCGACCGTCGCGGCTGTTTTGGACGGTTTCGGTGCCTTCTTCTTCAAAACGCCAAAGAATTCCTTAAACGTCCACGGGGCCAGCGAGGACTTCCGGCCCTTTACCTGGTGGAAAATATATCGAGTGGGAGGGCTGCCGACTTCTGCAACGAAATCATCGTGCCAGTCGCAGTATACACAGACATGTGTCGCTCCATCCGCGAGTAGGTTCAGAGCGGCACGCGCTGTGCGCTCGTATTGGTACTCGTATTTGCGCCCGGTCTGGGCACCGGCGCGTTCACGTGGTTCGACCTGGCCAAGCCGAGTACCTCCGCTCACCATGAATGTTCTCTCTCTAGTTCCACAGGTCCGGTTATCCGCGCGGGGATTCGAAGCACGCTAAGGCACCCAACATGTCACCCGGCGGGCATCGTCGCAAGGCTTTGGTGCTCGACGTCCTAAAATGAAACATTTCGATGCTAACATCTTTGCTGCCCATGCTGAGAACCTCATAAGGTCTAATCGATTCTTCGGCGTGGCTGGGATTCGGGGCTTCAGTCTCACTCGTGGGCAACGCTGAGACTTCGCCCTTGCCTGCTCCCATTGTGAAAAATAGAATCCGCTATCAGTCAGAAGGTTGCCAAACTTCCGCGTCACTTTTACAACCTTGGCGGCTTACGATACGAGCTCACTCCAATCCTGGACGCGCTTGGGAATCCAGGTGCAAGGAATTCCCGGCCCGGCTACGGACTCGATGCGTCGCGCCGCGTCTTGGTCGGGATTGACGATGATGACTTCTGCGGCTCCTGTAGGGGCATGCCGGCCGCCGTCTTTCTTCAATCTACCGGTGAGTTGATTGTGAAACCCGCAGCGAAAAATGAACTGGGCGTGCAGATCGGCGGCCGGCAGTGAATAACCCAAGAAAACGAGCCGCTTCGGTGTGCTGAGGACGTCGGTGCAGTTCTGCCAAAGGCGCTTGAAGACTGAAGGCTTGAAGTCCTTGAGGTAAGTGGGGGGAATGATTAGCGGCGTGTACCGCTTTCCTGTTTTGGATTTCACGCCGCGCGGCAAGAGAAATGCATGGACGCGGTTCGCCGGCTTCTTGTGGCGATAGATCTCAACACGCTTCACGTCGGTCACGTGTTGCAGCTGGTTGCCTTCATACCAATTGAGCGATCCGTGAGGCTTGAGAAGAACAGGTCCGCTTCCCAATGTTTGTGACAAGCCATAGCTTCTTGGATCGAGCTGTCCGTTGAACAGGAGCTGGTCAAGAATCAGATCCCAATTAAAGGAGACAACAGCGGCCTTCTCGCGGCGCAGCCTGTCAACGACCCCGGACAGCCAGTTGATTTCGCTCGCGGGTCCATAAATATCATGGAACCAGGATGCAATGGTGAAGAGCAGTATTTCCCGCGCCTCCTCAAGCTGCTGTTTTGTAAAACGGCCCTCCGCCGGGCGGCTGGCATCGAAAAGTTGCAGGTTCACCGCCATTTCCGTTAGCAGTTGTTCAATGTCAGGGAAGCTGGTCTTCCGCGTCGGGTTGAAGGCTGGATGGTGAAATTCGATGATCAGCTTGAGTTGCTCGCGGGATTCCAAAGGGAGGCGTTCCCAAACGTCGATGAGAAGGCCCTTGGTAAGAGGATATCCGAGGCCGGCGGAAAAACCTGCCCCGACAACATAGACGGTATCCCGGATGCGATTCGGTGTTTCTGGTTTCACGTTTCTCTCATAATGCCGGAAATGTATCATCCCATGCTGCGAGGAGACCGTGGTGGTGATGTTCCGTTACGGATAGAATGGACGCGTAGAGTCAACGCCTACGGTCAGGCAGACGCGGTTTTCCTTCAGCACTGATGCCTTGCTGCCGCACTCCTGCACATCGTCTTTCCCGTTTGTACTAGCGTGTGAGAAGGGACCTTATTACACGCTCATGCCAGCCAAACGACACCAGCAAGTGGAGCGTGCCATCCTGTCTGTGGTTCTCAAGCATTCCGACCATTTGGGATACCCGGCGGGTCTTCCGTCCCTGGCATCGACGCTTCGCCAGACGTTTGGCGACATAGACAACCAGGAGATTGTGAACACGCTCAAGCGGCTTCGCCCGAAGTACCTCACGCTTTGGAAATGGAACGACCAGCATCGCCGGTTTCTTCAATACCCCGACGAGATCGGCGAGGACGAGGAATTCTTCTACCGGGCTGATTTCCGCCTGCGCCAAACGCCGGAAACCGACCCGTACCTGCAAACGATCGCCGCTGAAATCGACCCGCCGGAGGTTACGCATTCCATGACAACGATAGATGAAGCCGGGCGGAAGGCCAGGTTCGACCGTTGGGAAAAGCTCGGTCTTGACCGGATTAAAAGCGATCTCGTCCAAACCGGCGGCATTCGCGACGTTGGCGGGCCGCCCGAGGTCCGGGAGCTGGCATGGGAGTGGGTGCGCATGAAAGAAGCGGAAGCCTCGGCGGCAAGCCAACCGTTGCCGGCGGCGACGCTGACGCTGACCTCGGAGGCACGCCTGGCCGAGTTGCGCGCGCTGGCCTCCGCCCAGTTCGATTTCAAGAAGCTCATCCGCCTCTGCGAGGAGATCAATATGGCCTATTCCGCAGAATGCTATTTCGCAACCGCGATGCTCATTCGCGGATTGCTTGACCATGTACCGCCGGTTTTCGGCAAGGCCACGTTCAGCGAAGTTGCGAATTACTACGCGGGCGGCGGCAAGTCCTTCAAGGACACCATGCATCATCTGGAAAATGCTTCCCGCAAGGTTGCGGACGCCCATCTGCACATGCCGGTGCGCAAGAGCGAGACGCTTCCCACGGCGCAGCAGGTGAATTGCGGCCAGCAGCTCGACGTGCTGCTCTCTGAGATTGTCAGGATCACGAAATGACGGAAAAGCACCGCACCGCCCTTGTAGAGACCCATTCGTAACGGGCTTGCGCAAGCAGGCGGCGCTCCCCCCGGCCCTGTTCCTCAAAGAGGTGAGGGCGGCGGAGCGGTGCTGGGGTTTCTTCACCGAAATACCCTCGCGGAGCCGGCAAGCGGTGGTTTCCGGCGGCGGGCGCGTTCGCGGTAACGGCGGCTCTGGCGATTGCGTTTCTGGCGGCCGTCGTGGCTCGCTCGGTATCGTTGCTGGGCCTTCCACCGCGACCACTTCCGTGCCGCTTGCCGGCAGTCTTCGCTGCAGTAGCGTTGCTGGACGCGGCGCGGATGGAACCGCTGCTCGCATCCTTGAGAAGACAAAGTCGCGCCCGTGGACACCGTGCGATGCGCTGCAGCCGCGGGGCTCAATGGGAGGTGATGTCTCCAGAAGCTCCTGCCCTGGAGGGTAATTCACATTCCCCCTCCGGTTCCAGTGGAGGTCCTTCTTTCACTTCGACAAGAATCCCGATTGCACATACCGCCGGCTTACGATCAAATCAACTCTCTATAGGATCGGTGTTTGAGATTGTCGACCACCCCTTGTGGTGGCGTTCCGACCGCTTCGCTGCTCGGGTCGTTCCCCTGGGTCACTCTTGGCTGGCAGATGCGGGTTAGTTGTGGATGCTCTTGAGATCGGCATCGTGCCGCAAGGTGCGACCGCCTCCAAGCGGTTTGGCCCCCCCAGATGTATTCGCCTTTTATTCGCCCATTGAGTATAATGCCCATGTATGCCGAAGTGGGCTACGGTGACCGTCACCGATGATGCAGGGCGGCGGCATTCGATGGATGTCCAAGCTGAATCCGTCTACGATGCCGCGCACATCTTCGTGTCCTCGGCCAGGAGTCAGCAGGCGGCGATGTTGGCAGGCAGAGTCCCACTTCCAACCGTGACAACAGTCTTTGAGGTTGTATGCGCTGGCAAGATTTACCGAGTGGAAGGGAAGAAGTTGCAGAAGTGGATTGTGAGCCGGCGCGAGGAGTTGAAGGGGCCAAAGGGCCTGCTATTTAAGCAGAGAGCTACGTTGGATTGACGAATCCCGCACCCGAGAAGGCGCTACCGAGATCGCTGGGTTCTGCGTGGAGCGGGAGGTTGAAAACTTTTGATTCCCGTTTGGTCGGGAACTCCAACTGCTGAATCATGGGCTGTTAATCTACCCTCTATCCGTTTCAGCGTGATGAGTTGCGCTACGGCGAGCCGACCTCTTGCGCGATATCTCTCCAAAGTTTGATCGTGGGGAATGACATGTACGAAGCCGTCTGTACCTTCGAGGATCATGGCCGGTCGATCAGTACCATCATCGTGAGCGTGGCCGATCACGCGCCCAGTCAGTTCAGAAATTTCGGCCGGCGGCGTGTAACGGACTGGCAGCGTCGGATTGAAAAGCAGTGATCCATAGGCAGCTATCATCCGTTGGCGATCGCTCAGCTTCTGCATTCCGCGCAGAACCGCATCAAAGTCGGCTTTCACGTCCCAAGCGTCTTCATCCGCCCGGCGCGCGAGTCCCAGGTCCTGAAGGACGAAGAGGCGGTTCCGGAGTTGGACCCGGCTTCGGGCGCTGAGATCGAACCGAAAGAACTCCTGCCCTGCCGACGACCGACACCTGGCTATCTGCCGATCTAGGGAGGTGAACCGAACCTGGCCTACCTCGCGCTGTTCCGCCTCAAGCGCGTCCTGGTGGGTCCGGAAGCCGAGTTGTACCGTGCATTCGTCTTCGGCGCGCCGCCGAATCCCATGCTTGACGTAGTCCCGATCCAGTCGGAGTTCTTCCCCCTCCGCGACTCCCCTCAGGGAGACGTGAGCATGCGGGTGCTGGGTGTTCGAGTGGACAACCGCAACCCATTCGAGATGGCGCCCGAGGTCCGCCTCCATGCTTGTCATCATTTCGCGGACGAGCTTCTGGATGTCAACACGTTCCCCGAACTCCGGAGAAACAATCAGTTTGAACAATCGGGGATCGCCGTCCGATTGCCATCCGCGGAGTTTCGCGGGTACGTCTGGAACGGTGCCGGCGACGTCAAAGCCGGGGTTGCCATTGCCGCTTTTGATGTCAACAGCACTGTCCCGGACGATGTAGCGGCCATGGGCAGCCCACTGCCCCCTTACCCGGTTTCCGGAATACGTGACCCGCACAGCGCAACGCTGCCGATACGAGGCCTGGAGTCGTCCGGAGCTTCCACGGCCCCCCTTCCGACGGTGCGAGCCGGTCCGTTTCGAGGTCATCCGAACTACGTGGATCAGGCTTTTGAATGCCTTCGCCCAAACTTTGGACTCGTCTTTCTCCTGGCCTCTGGGCCGGCGCGGGCGGAGAAGGATCGGCTTCTCGTCAGTCATGATCAGTCAACTCCGCCAGTGAGGTCTGCGAGTCGGCCGTCATGTTCTGAGCGACGGATTTCAGGAACCGGTCATACCGCAGCCGTGCGCGACGCTTGGCCTGATCGAGAACCTCAGGAGAGGGCTCGGGTACGCACGTCAAGAAGAGCCGAGCCAGGCTGTCGGTCAACGCGAAGACTGCCTGCTGAGCCGTCTGCAGGGTCCGCAGATCTCTTGAGAGGCGATCGATGCTTGCGCTGACGATCCGTTCGGTCTTGGCGATCGCTGGCTCGCCATGCCGCATCTCGTTTTCTATCGCCATGCGCACAACGCTTGCCACCGAGCTGTCCCTTTCTTCCGCCACCGCCTTCAATCGTTCGGCTAGCTCTTGAGGTAGCCGTAGTTCGAATCTCTCGTTTCTTCGCATTGCTTCTCAGCGGTTCTCAGAATCCGTACATTGTCCGGTACTCAGGCTAGCCTGTACTGTACACCCATGCTATTGCAGCGAAGCGGGATAAGCAAGAAAAAACCGCCCACGTACCGTACACCCCTTTATGTTCCACTACCGCTATTCTTCTTTGGTTTTACCATTCTGGTTTGCCTCGACGCCGATAGGTCCCGGCAGCGGACGCCGCATGGCGAGAGCAGACGAGAATGCAAGAGAATGCATGAGAAACTGTACAAGCTAGCTTGTATTTGATGCGAAGCTCTGGTACAACTCGAACTGAGACGAGAACTGATGCAAGATGACGCTATACCCGCCTCGCCGAATCTCGATTCTCTGGTGAAAGACAGGCCGGCGTGCAAGCGGGCGCTAGTTCGCCTCCTCTGGCCGAAGATTCGCGCGTCATTGGAGATCGGCCACACGGTGCGAGAGGTTCTGGAGAAACTTCGGCTGGACGGAATCGACGTGAGCTATCCCAGTCTCTGCCGCTATGTGGCGGATTTTCGGAGGTCTGACGTGACTGAGGGCGAGCGCAGACCCGC
Organism: uncultured Acidobacteriota bacterium; assembly: GCA_963720745.1. Lineage (GTDB taxonomy): Bacteria > Acidobacteriota > Terriglobia > Bryobacterales > Bryobacteraceae > TMP-7. The sequence goes on along the minus strand of CAVRGO010000002.1, from coordinate 151,515 downwards.
GCTGCCACGGCAGGAGAAACCTCCCGAGCCTTCCGTGCAGAGGCGTCAGCGGGACCCGCTTGAGAACGTTCGCCGCCTCACTGAAGAGAAACCACCCGGATTTCGATATCCGGGCACTATGTCGGACAAGGAGCTATTCGGAGATGAAAGCAGCAACGGTTAATGGCGATACGGGCCAGCGCGAAACGAACCCGGTGACGAGTGCGCCCGCTACAGTCCACTTCGTTTTGCAAGGAAAGGGCGGCGTTGGGAAGAGCTTTGTCGCGTCGATCCTCGGGCAGTATTTTCAGGTGCGAGGTCGGGATGTCCGGTGCTTCGATACCGACCCAGTCAACCAAACATTCGCGCAGTACCGGGACCTCGGCGTGGAGCGACTCGACCTGCTCTCGGATGGAAGCATCGACCAAAGAGCGTTCGATGGCCTCGTGGAACGCTTGCTCACCGAGGATGGGTGCTTCGTTGTCGACAACGGTGCCTCCACGTTCATTCCGATGTGGAACTACATTCTGGAGAACGATGTTGTCCGCGTACTGAGCGAGAGCGGCAGGAGGGTGTTCGTTCACTGCGTCATTACGGGCGGGCAGGCCCTGACCGACACGCTGACAGGGTTCGCCAAACTCGCTGAGACCACTCCGGACCGAAACGTCGTGCTCTGGGTGAATGAGTACTTCGGACGAGTAGAGCGGGACGGCAAGCCCCTGAGCGAACTGCCGGTCTACCGAGATCACGTCGATAAAGTGTGGGGCTCGGTTGCGATCCCGAAGCGAAATCGGGACACGTTTGGGCGCGACGTCGAGGACCTCCTGCGCCGGAAGATGACTTTCCGCCAAGCACTTGCCGGTGCCGACTTCCCGATTATGGTTCGGCAACGTCTCAAGGTCGTACAGCGGGAACTCTTCGAGCAACTCGACAGCTTGGCGGTTCTTTAGGACTCTGTGGATGGATCGCAAACGGATCATCGGTGAAGTCGCGGCAAGGCACGGGCTGCTCTTGGAGGAGGATGATCCAGCGTTCCTTCTCGTGACGATCGCGGAGATCGCTCTCCGGGACGCTCAGGCCGAGTTTTTGGACGTGGTGCGGCGAACGATCGCCGACCAGGAAGAGGCCGCGGAACGGATGCAAAAGAGCATCGGGGAGACACTCGGCAACTCGATTCGACGGGCGCTGAGCGAGGGCGGAACCGTTACTGCTCGGCAGCCTGTCCGACGCGACCTGCGCCTGGCTCTCTTCGGAGTGTCATTCGGGCTGTTGTCGTTCGTGGCCGGCTTCGCACTTGGAGGAATATGGAAATGAACCTTCGAAATTGGACCTTCCTCGGCTGTCTTTTCGGGCCTCGTTTTGGATTCACCCTGGCGGTGAGCTATTACCTTGGTGGCGCGGCCATCCTCGGTGTAGTCGTTCTCGGGGCCATTCTGTACGTCTGCCGTTAGAGCGGGATTCGCGCTGGGTTCGTTACGATTGGCCGGCGCAAGGCTTTATCCTAAGCTGGTGCGCTCAAAGGCCCACTTCGTAGAGCCAATGCTGCTCCTCCGCAAGGAGCAGTTGCCCGACGACCCGAACTGGCTGCTGGAGCTCAAGCTAGACGGCTATCGCGCACTGGCATTCAAGACAGGCGGCCGGGTCCATCTTCGCTCCCGCAACGACAATGATTTTAGCGGGCACTATCCCGGTATCGTCCAGGCTCTGGAATCACTGCCGGACGAGACGGTGATCGACGGCGAAGTTGTGGCACTCGATCCGGACGGAAGGCCGTCCTTCAACGCGCTGCAGAACTACGGCGGCACTGGAACTCCGATCAACTATTACGTTTTCGACCTGCTAATCCTTAGGGGACGCGATGTCATGGCAGAGCCGCTTGTGCGGCGGCGCGAGATGTTGGAACGGGAGGTCCTGTCGAACCTAACGGAGCCTGTTCGCTATTCCCCAGAGTTGCGAGCGAGCCTTGCGGATCTGATCCAGTCCGTAAAGGCGCAACGTCTGGAAGGAATCGTCGCCAAAAATCGAAACAGTCGCTATGAGCCCGGCCAGCGCTCGGGGGCTTGGCAGAAGATGCGCATCAACCAGGGCCAAGAGTTCGTCATAGGCGGATACACGGTCGGCGGGAGCACATTCGACGCATTGGTCTTCGGCTACTACGAGAGTGGCAAGCTCATGTATGCCGCTCGAACCCGCAACGGATTCACGCCCAGGCTCCGAGCGGAATTGGTCAAACGGTTCGCGCCGCTCGAAACGCGAACCTGCCCGTTCGTAAACCTGCCAGTGAAGAAGGCTGGAAGGTGGGGGGCCGGGTTAACGGCCGCCAAGATGGCGGACTGTCGCTGGCTAGCGCCGGTGCTGGTTGGGCAATTCGAATTCGTGGAGTGGACGCCCGACGGTCACCTTCGCCACAGCCGTTTTATTGCCTTTCGTGAAGACAAGAAGGCGGACGAGGTCGTTCGGGTGTCCGTCCGAGGAGTGGGCGAACGCTAAAGCATGTACGTGAATTGAAGGAGTCCACGGGAAAGTGCCATTCAAAGGGCGATCAATCTTCGCAGCCATATACAGGCGTTCGCGAACGCAAGAGCGGCCATCACTGCTTCAAAGCGTGCCAATTCAGCGGCGATAGCCGGGCTAGACTCCGCTCCACGCTACCCCGTGAGTTCTGTTAAGTTGTTGTGCGTCATGTATATTGCCGAAATCCGTATCCGAGGTTATCGATGCTTTGCCGATGAGACGGTCGCATTTGTTCCTGGAGTGAACGTCTTGGTCGGCGAAAACAATGCTGGAAAGACGACGGTTCTCAGCGCCTTCGGACTCTTGCTCGACCGTACGCGCCGCCAGCGTCCAGGCTACTTCGATTTTCATCAGCCGGCCGCCGACCTCTCTAGGCCGCCGCGCATAAACATCTCGATTCTTCTCCGCTCGACCAAAGACGACACCCTCCAAGACAAGGCGCTCGTCGCAGATTGGCTGACGAAGCTCGAAGTACCGTGGGAAGCGACGCTCACGTACATGTTCGGACTGGAGCCAGACGACGAGAAACAATGCACAGAACTTCTCGCCAAATTGGCCCACAATGATATTGCCGAGTATCGCCGCACAATCGAGTCCTTCCTCCCACGATATGTAGTCAGAATATTGTCGGGAGACCCAATTAACGCGCTCAGTGCGGATCGCGAGATGCTCGCGAGAGTCGATTTCCAACTCCTGGATGCCCTCCGGGACGCTGACCGTGAACTCTTTGCAGGAAGCAATCCGCTCCTCAAACGCATTCTGGCGCAAGTACGTGACACTGGAAAGACAACGGAGGAGAGAGCAAAAAGCGAGCAGGACTTCCGGACGTTGGCAACTCAACTCGGGGCGCACCTCCGAACCCGCGTGAGCCTCGACCCGATCCTCACATTCGTAAATGACACAGGTGCCATGGAGGGCGGAAAGCCCACCCTCAAAGATGTCATCGCCGAAGATGACATTCTCGCGGCGCTCCGCCTGTTTGTGGAGACCACCGGTTTCAGCATCCCTGCCGAGAACAACGGCATGGGTTACAACAACCTAATCTACATTAGCCTCGTCCTCGCCAGCATCGACCATGCGGCCGACCCAACCAAGGCCGGTCCAAACGCGACAAGCTTCCCTATCCTATGCATCGAAGAGCCAGAAGCACACCTTCACCCCGCGCTGCAATACAAGCTTCTCAAGCACCTTCAGGAGCGCGTGACGCCGACCAAGAGGACCAGACAAGTCTTCATTACGACCCACTCGACTCACATCACGAGCGCAGTCGACCTGGACAACATCACGTGCCTCACCATCGCGCCTGGCGGCAAACACCACATCGCATACCCCGCGCGGTGTTTTGCGGACACCCCTGAAGGCAGGGCTTCGAAGGCGTACGTCGAACGCTACCTAGATGCGACAAAATCGAACCTCCTCTTCGCCAAGGGCATCATTTTTGTCGAGGGACTCTCAGAGCTGTTGCTCATACCGATCCTAGCTGACCAGCTCAATTGCTCACTGGCTACCCATCACGTTGCAATTATCAGTGTGGGCGGGAGTACATTTCAACATTTCCTGCCGCTTTTCGGTGGCGGCCTTATGCCCGACCAGGAAAAAGTCGCCTTGCGACGCCCCGTTGCCTGTCTTCTCGACGGTGATCCCGCAAGGAAGGCGAACAAAGAGAACGCGCGGTTTAAGAGTTGCTACCCGTACCAGCTTGACCGGGCACTTGACCAATTCAGCTATCGCCCGCTATCCCCGCACGTCGCCAGGCTTGAAACGCTGCGGACAGGGCACGCCCACATCATGGTCCGGTACACCCAGACAACACTTGAATATGACGTCGCGTACCACAACTATCAACATCCGCTCCTTGCGACGGGGGCGTGCACATACAAAGAACACCTCACCGCTGTCCTGAGTACGCCGGAAACCGTACCGGCTACACTGCTGCATACTATCGCCGATGTGGCTTCCGATCTTGACGCTATCACTGATATCGAGCGAAGAACACGGCATCGAACCGCAACCCTCTATCTTCACTGTGTCGAAGATGCGAAGGGTGAACACGGGTTCGCACTCGCAAAACAGCTTAAACAAGCGCTCGCTGAAACAAAGAAGGGGATCACGATCCCGGCGTGTATTGAGGATGTCATCCGTCACGCGACGAATCAAACTAAACCGACAACTGCTTTACCTGCTACGGAGCAGCCTGGACCAGAGGTGCCGGCGTGTTGATCAGTTCGGACTCGCTGCTCTCCGCGGATCGACACGTGCGCATAACGGCAGGACCTGGTGCCGGGAAGACTTTTTGGCTCGTGGGCCACATTAAGAATGTCCTCTCGACGTCGCTCAAATTACACGCAACGGCACGGGTCGCCGTTATCTCTTACACGAATGTGGCCGCCGACAAGCTCCGTCTGGACCTCGGAGACATGGCGGCTCGTGCAGACATTTCTACGATCCACAGCTTCTTGTATCGGCACATTGTCAGACCCTATGTTCACCTCGTGCTCGACGATGCGAAGCAACCAGTCGTCAACACTGCGCTGCTCGATGGCCACGACGAACACCATCCCAATTTCCAGCACGTGAGGACATTCCTGACGGACAACGGGCTACAGGCGTTACTGACGTTCAAGAAAGAAGAGGCAGCGCTCCTGAAAAAGCACTTGGAAACTCTTCGATGGGCACAGGCGGAGAAGCCCAAAGACTGGACTCTCCGCCTAGACAGAAACTATGGCCTGACGAAAAAGACAAAGGCCGCGTTAACTTCGGCAGCACTGCTTCGGTATAAACTACCGTACTGGAAGGAAGGCATCATTGATCACGATGATGTACTGTACTTCGCCTACCGTATTCTGCACGACCGCCCTGTCCTGCGCGAATGCCTAAGCGCGCGGTTCCCCGTCATCTTCGTTGACGAGTTCCAAGACACGGTCCCCGCACAAACCGCGATTGTGAAATGGCTCGGCGCTCAGGGAAGTACCATTGTGGTTATCGGTGACGCTGAGCAATCGATTTTCGAGTTCGCAGGGGCGACACGCCAGCACTTCATTGCTTTCGCCCTTGAGGGGACAGATCACCACGAGATACCTCAGAACCGGCGCAGTACACGAACGATTATTCAACTGCTCAACCATGTTCGACGGGACGGTCTCAAGCAAGACTGCCACCGTGACATTGATGGCGAGCCAGTCACATTGTTCGTGGGAACAGCGGTTTCGGTCGCACGCCATGTTACTGGGACCTTTGGCGAGGCGCGCGTCCTTACTCTTGCCCGAAACCAATCGACTGTTAACGCCATGCTCGCCGGCATTGACAACAACTCTGAAGACAATTGGGCAACTCTCGCTGAAAGCCACCCTCGACGGACGATCTTCCTGAAAGATGTATGTACAGCCCTCACTCTCGCCCGCGCCGGACGCCTCGACAGCGCCATGAAGGCCATCCTGCGTGGTGTCCGTCACAGCAATGGCGAGCTCAAGGAGCCTTTTAAGTGTAAATCCCGTTTGTCAACGTTAGAGCGGCGCGCCGTAGCTGTCACTATTCTCGAGCACCTCGTCCATGCCTCCGCGACGATTGAGAACGATTCGGTCAAAACAGCATATGACGCTATCGGCGAACGGCTCGCGAAAGCCGTAGACGGGTTAAGCCTCACAAAAATTACGAGCGGAGCCTTTGCAGATCAAAGCGCAAAGCTCACTATGGGGGGCCTCATCAAGAGTGTCAAGCTTGCGAACACTGAGGAAACTCGTGATATCCGCACCATCCACAAGGCGAAAGGCACCGAGGCTAGCCGTGTCCTGGTCTGCCTTCACGGCAAAACAGCCGACCAAACCGAGCAGCGTCTCAATCACATTCTCAACCCGGCGGGGACCAGCGACGAAGAGCAACGAATTACATATGTCGCGATCAGCCGCGCCCGCGACAGACTGTTTCTTGCAGTACCTAGCCTCACGCCAACGCAAGAAGAACGTGCGGCAGAGATCGGCTTGCTAGTCACGCGCCTCAGCTCACAGTGACAAGCGTGCGTCGAATGGGCTCTGATTTGAGTCGGTTTTTGTCGCAGGAGTCAAGAAGGTCCTCCAGCGCTCGCACGCTGGCTCCGTTTTACTGGGCATGACTCCCAGCTCCGAAACTCGGAACCGGGGCTTCGTCACACATGTTTCATCGACTGCGAACTCCGAGCGCCGAATACGCCTTTTTGACAGTCCTATCAATGTATTCAGCTTGCCTCTTCTCTGTTCCCTTGTGTTGGAGATCTCGGCTGCGCAGGGCGGTCCTGACATTGGTCTCTGGTGCCCCGTGCGCCAGTGCATAGACCGTATACGCCAAGTCCGCCCTAGTATCGTCGCCGGCATATGTCGGGTTGGCACGAAACGCATCAATCGACTTTAGAGGGCGCGGGCTACTGCTCACCATGCCCCAATCAGAGCGCGCACTCACCTTTCGGCTGGCCTCCAACTCGGCGACAACTCGGACTAAGAACGGACGCTGCTGCGAGTAGGGCTGGCCGCTAGCCTCGACGAGTCGCACGAATGGGAAGAGGCCATTCGAGTTGTACTTCGGCTTTCGATTGGTCAAGCCCGCGAGCCTTCCGAAATGGCGCCAGTCCGCGGCACCTCGATCTCCACCGAATCGCTCGGCTAGGGCACGTGCCGCCGCAGTGGATTCCGCTCTGGGGAGAACGCGGCCGTGATTAAGCCACGCCTGGAAGTTGCCCGGCGACGTTTCCACGACTATTGCCTGTTGAAATCCTTCCGACTTCATCCGTTGGATCGCGGCGGCATTGAGGTCGTCTACCAGGCTCAGGGCGTGCTCGCCCTGGGGACGGATGTAGATGTTCCGTCCCTGGCTGTTCTGGTATTTGAGCCAGCCAACGGACTTCAGCAGCGTCGCCTTATCCCACGTCCTGGGCAGCATTTCGGGCTCGCTCGCCTTTCCATCGACGGCCGGTTTGTAGAGGCCGATTTCGAAAACATCTACGGCCATGGCATCGGCCTGGCGGGTGATTGCGTCTAGGGTTATCCGGTTCATATGAGCCACTCCCTGCAATTTGCAGTTGACAAGCGCACGTGAGTGCGTAAAGCTAGCTTGTACAAGCTAGCATGAACAGTCAAGAGGCAAATGGGCGGTTGGTTCTCGAATCGGCGGATCACCGCGCCCGTCTCGATGCGAAATTGAGGCGCGAACTGGGCGAGACCGTCCTGTCCGCCCTCGATGATCCCCGGACCGAAGACGTCGTCCTCAACCCGGACGGGCGTTTGTGGGTGAAGCGCCAGGGGATGGGGTTCGCCGTCGCTGGCGAGATGTTCGCCGCCCAGGCTCAGGCCGCTATCGGGACTATTGCCGCACAGCGTGGCACGGTGGCGAACTATGACCGCCCAATCCTGGAGACGGAACTCCCGGTGGACGGTAGCCGTTTCGAAGGCATCGTTCCGCCGGTCGTCCGACGGCCGATTTTTGCGATCCGCCTTCGGCCTCGCCGGGTGTTCACGTTGGAGGACTACGAGGCGGGCGAGATTCTGAGCTGCTCTGCAGATCCTCGAAACGCACAACATTCGCGACGGTCCTTTGCGGAAACCGTCCGCGGCTTGAGCCATGGCGAAGTGATTCGGACGGCCATACGGGATCGAAGGAACATTCTGATCGTCGGCTCTACCGGGTCGGGCAAGACCACGCTCGTGAACGCCATTCTCGAAGCCGTGGCCCGAATTTCTCCGTCGGATCGGGTGATCACGATCGAGGACACGATGGAACTTCAGTGTCCCGTCGAAAACTACGTTGACCTGCGGGCCGTTGCCGGCGTAAGCATGCTCGATTGCCTCCGGGCCTGTATGCGTCTGAAGCCGACGCGAATCGTGGTGGGCGAGGTTCGCGGAGCCGAGGCCCACGTGATGCTCAAGAGTTGGAATACGGGGCATCCAGGCGGAGTGGCCACAATCCACGCCAATGATGCGCTCAGTGGTCTGGTGCGGCTGGAGTCGCTCGTGGCAGAAGCTACCAGTGCACCCCAGCAGAGTCTCATTGCCGAAGCCGTCGATCTGGTGATTTTCATCGACGAGGAATCAAGTTTGGCAGCTGGCCGGAAAGTGCGGGAGCTGCTCGTGGTGACCGGGTACGACCAAGGCCGCTACCTGGTCGAGTATGTCTGAACGAATCCATTTGGAGGTACGAATGAACTCACTTTTAAAGCGAACGATGCTGGCTCAGCTCTTCCTGCTCGCAAGCCGCGCAGCATGGGCGGGCGGCGGTGGCGGTGGACTCCCGTGGGAGACTCCGCTCAACACGGTGGCACAGTCACTGACGGGGCCGGTGGCCCTTTCCATTTCACTGATCGCGCTAATGGTGGCCGGTGGAACCCTCGTGTTCGGCGGCGAACTGAGCGAGTTCGCCAGACGGTCCTGCGTAGCGGTACTGGCGATCGCCTTTTTGGTGCTCGGAGCCGGCTTCATGACGAGTCTGTTCGGCGTTGGCGGCGCGACGGTGATTTAGGGGCGTTATGGACAAGCCGCGGGAGGTCGTAATCCATCAAAGCGCAAATCGTCCCCACATGCTCCTTGGCGGCGACCGGGAACTGGTGCTGTTTTCGGCTCTGCTTTCCGCAATGCTGATCTTCGCGCTCGTGACCTGGTGGGGCGTTCTGACCGGCATCATGCTTTGGTTCCTGTCCGTCGCCATTCTCAGCCGAATGGGGAAGGCGGACCCCCTCCTGCGGCAGGTCTACCTGCGTCACCTGCGATACCGGCCCTTCTATTCGGCAAAAGCTTCCGTACATGGGCGGTCGATAACGACGCCGCGGAGTTGGAGGTAAACGAATGCAGATTACCGAACATCGCACGGGCGCTGGGGGTGTTGCCGACCTGCTCCTTTACGACTCCATGGTCGACGACGGTGTTCTCCTTCTCCAGGACGGCGCACTGCTGGCGGCTTGGACATTCCGGGGGCCTGATATGGCCTCGGCGACGCACGGCGAGATGGCAGCGCTGAGTGCCCGCCTCAATACAGTTCTGCGACTCGGCAGCGGCTGGATGATCCAGTGTGATGCCATTCGGTCGCAAGCTCCTGGCTACCCCGAAACCGGCGCATTTCCCGACTTGGTGACGGCCTTGATTGATGAAGAGCGCCGGGAACAGTTCATGGCCGAAGGGGTCCATTTTGAAAGCGAGTACTTCCTCGCCTTGACGTATCTACCTCCTGAGCAGCGGGAGGAACGAGTAAAGGGCTTTCTCTTCGAGGGACAACGGCAAATCAAATCAGGTGCCCAGAAGACGCTTGAGTACTTCAAGAGCCGCGTCGCGTCCTTTGAAGACCTGTTCAGTTCGCTGTTTCAAGTCCGTAGACTTAAGAGCCGCCGCTTTGCCGACGATGCCGGTTTTCCCCACGTCCACGATAATCTTCTGCGCTACGTTCACCGATGCGTAGCCATGGCGGACCACCCGATAGCGCTCCCCTGCGTGCCGGCTTACCTGAACGATCTGCTGGGCACGCAAGATCTGGTTGGCGGCATCGCACCGAAGATCGGGACGAAACATATCCGGGCGATTGCCGTGGACGGTTTCCCGCGGGCAAGTTTCCCCGGCATTCTGGGGGCGCTCGACAACCTCGCCATCGAATACCGCTGGCACACACGGGCGATTCTTCTGGACCCGGAAGAAGCTCGCGGGCTACTGGACAAGACCAGGCGCAAGTGGCGCTCGAAGGTGCGCGGCTGGAAGGATCAGTTGCTGCGAACGGAGACTGGCCCGACGAACCTTTATGCGCAGGAGATGGCGACCGACGCTGAGGAAGCGATGAGCGTCGCCGCGTCCGGCGATGTTCAGTTTTGCCTCTTCACGACACTGATCCTCGTGTTCGACACGGATCAGAGCCGTCTCGAGGAATCGGCCGCGCTCGTGGTGAAGACGATCCAGAATCTCGGCTTTGCCTGCCGAATCGAGTCGGTCAATGCGCTGGAAGCCTGGCGGGGTAGCCTGCCTGGCGACGGATACCGCAACGCGCGTCGCGTGATCCTGCACACCCTGAACCTGGCCGACATGATGCCGATCACAGCGGTATGGGCTGGTTCCAAGAAGAATCCGTCACCCTTGATGCCACCAAAGAGCCCGCCGCTGATGTTCGCGGCTACGACGGGGGCGACTCCGTTCCGTCTCAACCTGCATGTCGGCGACCTGGGGCACACGCTGATGGTCGGGCCTCCGGGATCTGGCAAATCAACATTCCTCGGTGCAATCACGGCCCAGTGGTTCCGTTATCCGCGCGCCCAGGTATTTGCATTCGATAAGGGCTACTCGTTGCTCGCGCTCACGTCCGCTGCGGGCGGCGAGTTCTACGATATCGGCGGGGAAAGAACGGCATGGGCGTTCTGCCCCCTGAAAGAGATCGACACTCCGGGGGATGTAGCATGGGCCGTTGACTGGCTCGAAGGTCTTTGCGCATTGCAGGACTTCAAGGTGAGTCCCCGCGAGCGGAATGCCTTGGCTGAAGCCGTGATTCTGCTCCAGAACTCGCCAACTCGAACTCTTACTGAGCTCTCCGCGAACGTACAGGACACAGAGGTTCGAGGGGCGCTTCAATACTACACACTGGCGGGCCCAATGGGACATCTGCTGGACGCGGATCAGGACATGCTCGGGGACGGTAGATTCCTGACGTTTGAGACGGAGCACCTGATGAACCTTGGCGAGAAGGCCCTTGTCGCCGTTCTTCTTTATTTGTTCAGGCGGATCGAGAAACGGCTTGATGGTTCGCCGACGCTGGTGCCGCTCGATGAAGCCTGGGTTTACCTTCGGCATCCGCTCTTTCGGGAGCGGGTTCGGGATTGGCTCAAGACCCTGAGGAAGTTCAACGGTGCTGTCCTGCTCGCTACGCAGAACCTGTCGGACATCTTCAACAGCCCGATTCGAGATGTGGTGCTGGAATCCTGCCCGACGAAGATCCTGCTTCCGAACGCGGAGGCTGCCAACCCTGCATCCAGGCAATTCTACGAATCCATCGGATTGAACGACCGCGAGATCGAGATGGTCCAGAAGAGCATCCCGAAACGGCAGTACTACGTCGTCTCTCCGATCGGTCGCCGGATGATCGCGCTAGGGCTTGGGGGAGTGGCGCTGTCGTTTGTCGGTGTAAACGGACGTGAGGAGCGCCAGCAAGTCGAAGGCGCGATCGAGCTGCATGGGGAGCAATGGCCGGCGGAATGGCTGCGCATGCGTGGTCTACCCGAATGGGCGGCGTATCTCGAACAGAAGTACACGGCTGGAGGTGAGCAATGAATCGCAGGCGTCTTTTGGTAATTGCGGCAGCGCTGGCGCTGCCTAAAGCGGGGAGTTCCGGAGTTGTCGGCGGGTTTGCGACGGAGTGGACGCAACTCGCAAACAACCTCCAACTCATAAATTCCTACATCCGCCAAGGCGAAGAGCTGAGGCAGAAGATCCTGATGGTGGCCGACATGGCGAAGAACTCGCTCAACCTGCCGATGCAGGTCTTCGGTCCGATCATGACGGACATCAGCCGTCTCGCGGGAGTCGTGCAGAACGGGCGCGCGCTCGCTTATTCGATGGCGAACCTGGATGCTGAGTTCCGCAATCGATTCCGCGGGTACGGCTACAACGCGAACACGTGGTTTCGGGACTATCGGGACTGGTCACAGACGAGCCTGGATACGACGCTCGGCACGCTCCGCGCCGCGGGTCTGCAAGGCCAGCAACTCGCCAGTGAACAAGCTGTTCTCGACCAGCTGCGAACCATGGCGCAATCCAGCGACGGACGCATGAAGGCGCTTCAGGTTTCGAACCAGATCATGGAGCAGCAAGTTCAACAGTTGATGAAGCTCCGACAGCTCATCCTCGCGGACCTTCAAAGCAAGCAGGCGTATCAGGCCGCGCAGATTCAGAAGCAAGCATCTGAAGAAGCAGGTACGGAAAGATACTTCCAATTCGGCGGGAAAACCGGCGATGGCAGAGGCTTCCAAGCTGGTCGATGATGGAGGGATGAAGCTCACGTGCCTACTGCTTTTTGTTTTACTAGCGGGCTGTACGCAGGAGCGCCCCAGTGAGATCGTCCAGCGCGTCCAGAATGCTGGTGCGGGCGATGTTCGCTCGGCTTCGCAACAATCGCTGGAACAGTGGTTCCGGCAGCACGCCGACATCGCGAACGAGATCAAGGGGCGCTGCGCACCGATCCAACAGAGCGCACCGGCCACATGGGGAGACTCCACGGAAGGGCGCGTGTGCAAAGCCGCCAGCGTGGCCACCGTCTTCCAGTTCACTCCACGCAAAGGCGACGGTCGCGGATTCGGAGCGGGCAACAAGTAGTGCTTTTCCCCGGCGAGCCGTCTGGCTCGTCGGCTTGGCTTCTCTTGTTCTCCTTACCGCCAATTCCGCCTGGGCGCAGACTTCCCCTAGCGCGATGCTGGACCAATATCGGGCGGTCCGCGGTACATGGCTGACTGTCGCCGCCGGATATGCCAATCGTCTGTTCGGCCTGTTGGCGCTGATCGAGTTCGCGTGGACTGGTGCAATGCTCGTCCTAGAGCGCACTGATCTGCAAGGTTGGACCGCCGCTCTCATTCGCAAAATGATGTTCATTGGCGCGTTCTTTGCGCTCTTGAACTTCGGCGCTGACTGGATTCCGCGCATCATCGAAAGTTTCCAGATCGTCGGAAAGTCGGCGTCCGGTCTGCCGTCGCTGGCGCCGACCGACGTCCTGGTGCGGGGCCTCAACATTGCCGGCAATCTTCTGAACGGCGCTGCGAACTCCGGTTGGATGGGGAGCTTCGGGACCGCGCTGGCTCTTGTGTTCGCCGCGTTGCTGGCGTTCTTGGCTTTTCTGGGTCTCACGATCCAACTCGTCGTGACGCTCGTCGAAAGCTACCTCGTCGTTGGCGCAGGCTTTATCTTCCTTGGCTTCGGCGGATCTCGCTGGACCGCTCCGTATGTCGAGCGCTTCATCTCATTTGCGGTGTCCACCGGGGTAAAGGTGATGGTTCTGTACCTGCTTCTCGGCGCTGGCATGGCTTTGACGAATACCTGGGAAGCAGCGGCCACGGCCGTTCCGAGCAGTGCATCTCCGGCAGTCGATGCTCTGGACATCGCTGCTTCCGCCGTGATCCTGCTCATGATCTGTTGGAATGCCCCGAAGTTGGCCGCGAGTATCCTCGGCGGTTCTCCGTCGTTCACAGGCGGAGACGCGGTCGGCACTGCTGGAGGATTGGCGCAAGGCGCATTGCTGGTGGGTGCGGCTGCGGCCGGGGGTGTTGCTCTTGGCGCGAAGATGCTTGCCGCGAAAGGCGGCGCGATGACGGCCGGCCAGGCTGCGGGCCTTGGCACTGGCGGCGCTGCATCCGGCGGGGGCATGAGTGGCGGATTCGGGTCCTCGGGTCCCGCGCCCTCGCCAGGTTCGAGCGGCGGTCCCTCGCCGAGACCTGGCGGTAGCGGCGGCGGTGCGGCTGCTGGTCCGTCTGGACCCAGTGGCCAAGTGTCCCCGCCATCGACAGCGAGTCCGAATGAGCCCGTTGGAAGTTCATCATCCAACGGAAGTGCCGCCGGGGAAGGCCGCGACTCTGGAGCCAAGCAACCAACGCAAGGCGCGGACTCTGCCGGGGCTTCAGCGAGCCGGGCGAGTACTTCGGAGACGCCGGGGCAGGTCAGTCCGCCGTCAGCGGCTGGGAAGGCGAAGCCCGCCGCCGGCAGACTTGCTCGTGCCAGCGAAGCGACAAACCGGGTTTCTCGGAAGTTGACTGTCGGAACGCAATTCGTCCGGATGGCGCGGTCGGCCGTGCCGCCGGATCATGCTCCACACAGCGCTCCCCCGGCTTTGAGAACGGAAGGTGACGAATGACAAGGAGGGCCATCGTGGCATCAGAAGCAGTGCCGCGGCTCATGCCGCACGACCTCGCAGCGGAAGACCCTGTTCAACAGACCGCCCCTAGAATGCCGACCCAGGAAACAGCCAGCTTCAACCCGTATCTCGCGGCAAGGCGCGAATGGGATGAGCGATACGGAAGCCTGATCACTCGCGCCAGGAATTGGCGGGTGGCGGCGTTCCTGGCTCTCGGAATCGCTGTGATTGAGACCGGTGGCATGGTTGCGCTTGCCATGCGCTCAAAGGTGGTCCCTTTTGTTGTGGCGGTAGATAACCTCGGTCGCGTCGTCGCCTCGGGAACCGCAGACCAGGTTTCCGCAACCGACGATCGTCTAAAACGTGCGGCGCTCGTTCAATGGGTGAGCGATTGGCGAACAGTGACGAGCGACGGAGTAGCGCAACGAAAATCGATTGATCGTGTGTACTCCATGATCGGACGCGGGACGCCTGCGCAGGTTCAGGTCAGTGAGTACTACCGGAACGATCCGCCCTACAAGCGTGCGCAAACGCAGATGGTGAGTGTGGACGTGAAGGCGGTGTACGCAAGTAGCGACAAGAGTTGGGAAGTGGAGTGGGTTGAGACCGCGCGAGGCCTCACTGGCGACGTTCAGTCGGAACAACGGTGGAAGGGTTCGTTCACGGTGGCCGTCAACCCGCCGTCCGATGAAGGGCTGGCGCGGGTGAATCCGCTGGGGCTTTACCTGACGAATTTGAGCTGGTCGAAGGTGCTGTGAGGGGCTAAACATGAGAATTCGAATTCTTGAGCAATGCACGATGGCTCTGGTGCTCGCGACCGTGCCGCTCGGTGCACAAACGAAAGAGAGCAAACCTGCTCCAGTGGAGGTGAAGAGGGTTCCCGCCGCCGAAGCCTCCGGCGAAAGAGCCCGTCCCTACGCCGGACAAGTATCCATTTGGTCAGTTAATTCAGACGATCGGACCAGATCCGACGGCGGGCGCTGTCGAGCCTGCGAAGGGAGTGCCGAACGCACCGGCATCGACCGGAGGTGCTTCTACCTCCGACGTACCTTCCGATTTCCGCCCATCGAAAGACGTCGCGCTCCCGTCGACTGCGCAATCGGCCCTGACGGTAGCGAAAGGATGGATGGCGGAGAAGCAGACGCCCGCGCCCGGTGCGGACGGTCGGGTGCTGTACACGTACGGCGCAGGGATGCCCACAGTCGTCTGCGCTCCGATGCGCGTCTGTGTCGTGGAGCTGGAAGCTGGTGAGCACTTGTCTGGCGAACCCCACGTCGGTGATTCGGTCCGTTGGGTGATTTCCCCGGCTATGGCGGGGAGCGGTCGCCAGGAAACGCCCATGCTCGTCATCAAGCCCAAACAGGCGGGTCTCGACACCACACTGCTCATCACGACGGACAGGCGCGCGTACTATCTTCGACTCGTCTCGAAGCCCGACGACTATCTCGCGCGGGTCGCGTTCGCGTATCCGGAAGAGGAGACTGGTCGCTGGAAGGCGCGCCTGGCCGAGCAGGAAGCCCGCCGGAAAGAGGAGTTCGAAGCGTCGCAAATCACCCCCGTCGAATCAATCGAGGCCCTTTACTTTGATTACCGGATTATCGGCGGCGATCCGAATATGCGCCCGACCCGCGTGGTTGACGACGGGAAAAAGACATACCTGCAGATGACGCCGAACGCTGCTCCGAGGGAATTGCCGGCGCTGGTGATCGTTGGTCCAAAGGGTCCCGAGATGGTCAATTATCGCGTCAAGGGCGACATGTACATCGTTGACCGTCTGTTCGAGCGCGGCGCTCTCATTCTGGGCGCGGGCAAACAGGCACGGAAAGCGGAGATCATCCGAGGCACCTTCCACGGGAAGGTCAAAGGCGATCCCTACGCCAAGGCGGAGGCCAAGCAATGAACGACATTGATTCTCCAACTGGCATCGACCTCCGGCCGGAACCACCAAATCCGGTACGCCTGAGCAAACGTGCCGGTCTCATCGCGCTTGTCGTGGTCACCGCTGTCGTTGGCTTGGTCGGATACGGCATTGCAACACGCCGCCAGCGGACCGCTGCGGCAATGGAACGGGCCGATCCAACGAGGCTCACAGCTGCCAGCGACGCAGGTAAAGTGATCGCGGCCGAGATCCCGGCGCGGATGATTACCGCCGGAATGACTTCGGCAACTCCGGATAAACAGGAACTACAAGTCCCCGAACAGCCTGGTCTTCACCCCGCTATCGGCTCGGGTCCTTCACAAATGCGCGCATACCCGCCTCCGCCACAACCCCCACCAGTTCGCGAGTTGAGCGCCGAGGAAAAGGCCCGCATTGCTGCGTATCGACAGGAACTCGACGCGCTCGCTGCTCCGACCGCCATCGGCGGAAACCTCGGCGGTGTCGGTCGGACTGGCGGCGGTTCACTACCGACGCGCGAGGGAGACCTCGAACAGATGACGGCTCTGCTGAAGACAATGCAGGGACCAGAGGCGCAACGCGCTGCGGTAAATCTGCGTGGCACGGGTTCCGAGGCAAAGATCGCTCTGACCACGACCCCGGCTGACGGAGACGAGTACTCCAGTCAGAACATGCAGGATCGCAAAGCAGCGTTCCTGGCGGGTGCTCGCTCAGAATCGCGAGAGAACTACACGAAATCGTCGCGCGTGCGGCCGTTGAGCAAATACGAGATCAAGGCCGGGTGGGACATCCCCGCGGTCCTGGAGCAAGGGCTGAACTCCGACCTGCCCGGCGAGATCCGCGCCCTCGTCAGGGAGAATGTCTACGATACAGGCGTCCGGCAACTACCTTCTGATCCCACAGGGATCGCGCCTGGTCGGTACCTACGATTCGAAGATCGCCTACGCGCAGGACGGCGTCACTGTCGTTTGGCACCGGTTGATTTTCCCGGATGCCTCCTCGATTGACCTTGAAGGCATGGCGGGACAAGACGCACAAGGACGGGCAGGCCTCCGGCAGGATGTGGACAATCACTATCGTCGCCTGCTCGGTTTTGCGGTCCTGACGAGCGGCTTCAGTGCGGCTTTTCGGCTCTCGCAGTCCAATCGCGGCGGAGTGCTCGGGTATCCGTCGGCGGGGGAGACGGCGGGAAGCGCCGTCGGGGCGGAACTCTCCCGGCTGGGCGCTGACGTCACCCGGCGCAATTTGAATGTTCAGCCGACGATCAAGGTTCCGGTCGGATACCGCTTCAACGTACGGGTGAGTCGAGACCTCCTGTTCGAGGCTCCGTACCGGCCAATTCGAATGTGAGGATCGGCAGCGGTTTTCGCGCGCAACCGTTTGATGGTACGGTGTATCTTGCACCATCTACATCCTTTGGTTGGTGCTGCGGAGACTATGGAATCGCGATATGTACGCTTGGAGAGCGGATCTGGAAAGCCGAAGAAGAAGGCGGCGGGTGCGGTCGAACACACGCTGAAATTGGCGATCCGCCTGAATGAAGCAATCAACGACGCCCTGCGTGGGCTCATTCGTTATCGCGGAGATCTGTCGGGTATGGCAATCGAAGCTCTTACGTCAGTCGATCTGGAGAACGCCGGCCTGATCAGTGTCGATGAAAAGATGGTCCGGGATACGACGATTACTGTTCCGCGGGCGCTTCACAAGAAGCTGAAAAAGATCTCGACGGATCGCGGAACGTCCATGAACATCCTCGTGAACACTGCCCTTGCCCATTGGCTGGCTCAGAAGGGCGCTCTGAAGCTTCGCTGAAAGGTGGTATGAAGTCGTCGCGTGCACAGCGTTGGGATTTGGTAATAGGTGCGCTCGCGTCGCTGGTCGCGGTTGCAGGCCTTCTGCTCAGCATTTCCCTCGGTAACACCGCATCAGTGGGCTTCGGGTTTCTCCATCCTGACACCCAGAAATTCATGGCAGCGCTTGCGGGAGTGTTCTTAGTGCTTGTCGTGATCAAGGCGGGGATTCGCTACCGTCGTGAGTCTCAGGCTGTTTGCGCATGGAGTATCGAGCGCTTGGTCAGCCGTCGAGAACGAGACGACTCATCCGGCCGGCGATAAACGTTCTCGCAGCGGCCGTTTATCCTCGTAGGCATCCGCAATTCAAGTGGAGTTGACGGGAGCCTCGACCTATTCGATCCCACGCACGTCAGTCGGCAGCGTTTCGACAACCGATCTACGGGCAATCTTCCCGGCCATTCGTTCCTCGATCTCTTCGAATCGCCATGGTCGAAAATCGTGAGTGTCGACGCCCACGTCCATCGAAAGCGCTAGCGGATCATCTGCCAAATGCCCGTGTGAGTGGCCATAGAGGTGCCACGCTCCGCGGAACGAATGATGCCAAACGCGCATCGCGTAGTGGCATAGCACGATAAGTTGATCCCGGACCTTGATTTCGGCAAGCTGCTTCCACCAGCCGAACTGGGCGGAGATCTTCTTGGTGCTTGCGTCGTGGTTCCCCTCGATGAAGAAGATGTTCTTACAGCGAATCCGCTGCCGGTACGCGAGGGCGTCCTTTCCGTTGCCGCGGCAGAAGTCGCCGAGAAAGTAAAGGGTGTCAGTTTCGGCGACGCACGAATTCACTCGTGCCAGGATCTCGTCGTCCATCTCGGAAACAGTCGCGAACGGCCGGTTGCAGTAGCGGATGATGTTCTGATGTCCAAGGTGAAAGTCTGCGGTGAACCAGATCTCAGGCAACGTCTGACCTCAATAACGCATCGGTGATTTGTCGATACTAGTGCAACCGCAGCGCCACTTTCGTGTGGGCGGGGATACACGCTTCGTGTTCACGTCAAGAATAGCCTTCCCCGCGCAATCGAGCGATGCCTCGGTAGGTAAAGGTAACCGGCCTAGGGCCCGGAAGGTACCCTGTTTCGCTATCGACCAAGTCATAACCGGCTTCGTCGAGAATCGTATTGACCTGGCGGTTAAGGTGGCATCCGCCGGCGAGTCGTCTCCACACGGGCGTGATCCAATGCTGCCACTGCTGCACACGGGATTCGGGGGCGCTGCCGTGCTCAATAAAAATAAGGCGGCCGTCTGGCTTCAGT
The DNA here is from genome assembly GCA_963720745.1 of uncultured Acidobacteriota bacterium. Lineage (GTDB taxonomy): Bacteria > Acidobacteriota > Terriglobia > Bryobacterales > Bryobacteraceae > TMP-7. The sequence continues at coordinate 132,199 of CAVRGO010000002.1, read as the reverse complement.
ATCCGTCGGATTTCATTAAGCGCGAGCCGAGGATCAGCAACCGAGCAGAGGGTCCAGGTGAGCACGGCCGTGTCGATGCTTCCACGGGGAAGTGGGACTGGGCTCTCGGCTGGTTGTGACATAAACTCAACTCGAAGTGGCTGCTGCATCGCCCGTTCCTCCGCCAGCTGCAAAAGCTCGGGCGAGGGGTCGAGGCCGTAGACGCGTGTGACGCGATCAGTGTAGAAGGGAAGGTTCAGCCCCGATCCAATTCCAACTTCCAACACATCTCCCGAGGCTTTGGGAATCCATTCCGCTCGCAATCGAGCGGCGGCTGGATTCTTCATCGCAATGTCGATGATGTGCGGCAAGACGTGCTTCGCGTAGAATCCCACAATCTTCAATTGTCGCTGAGATCGGGCCGACTCCCGGCGGTCAACACGGCCGGCCTTGCGAGTCCAGAACGTTCGCCGCCACGACGGACTGCACAGGACGATCCGCGAGGTTGATGATGATCGCAATAAGCGTCGTGTCCTCGTTCGGGCCTGAACTCCAACGAATGCTGGCAGGCGTGACGCAGCGTCAGAATGGCGTCGGCCGGATGCTCCGTCTGCAGGCCGGCATCGACCCATCCGTCGTAGGCGTTCTCGTCACAGAGAACAAGATCGACTTCATGAGAAGCCGTGAGACTGAACGATAATTTCTGACCGCCGTTGATTTCGAACACGTACGGCAATTCATCGAAGGCCCCTACGCTGATCACCTCGCAAATGCCGAAGGCGAGGTGCTGTCCGGCCGCCAACTTCTCCTCAGAAACCCACGAATCAAATGAAAAAATACCAGGTCTGGACGCCATTGCCTCCGCCTCCCTACTAAGCAGAACGCTTTCGTGATCGCCAGAACTTACGGAAGTTGAAATCGTCAAATCTCGGTTTATACTGGTCAGGTCGGGCTCTTCCGAGCGTATAGGTGAGCTGTTTACACCATGAAATCGCGAAGCAAGATCCCGCTGACGGGCTCAGACGGGCAGCCTCTTCCTGAACGAATCCAGCGAGCGCTCAACGACCTCCTCCCCAGGTTCAATCGCTGGTTCCCATTGACGCACGACGAAGCCGTCGTCACAGGACTGCTCGAAGAAGCCGGTCGGCGAATCAACGATCAAGAACGGCGGTCCGGGCCTGTCGAACGACTACATGGATTCGCGTGGACAGTTCTGCGCAACATCGGCACATCAGAGTTGCGTCATTCCCGCTCAAGAGTGCAGATGAACTCCCTCGGGTCCACAGAAGGCGAACTTTTGATGTCCCGTATGAACTCCGATCAAAATGGGCAGACGGCGCTGGAGGATCGCCTCGCGATCGATCAGGCCCTTCAACACGTTACAGATCTGGAGCGTCGGGTGGCGCTACTGAAAGCGGCCCAGTTCACTTCTGCCGAAATCGCGGCGGAAATCGGAACAACCGTCGGCGCCGTAGATCAGGCATACTTTCGTGTAAGGCACAAGCTGAAGAAGCTGCTCGGGCCGCAGAAGGAATGCTGATGGCAAGCAGGAGCGTGCCGTGTGCACGGAAATCTATAATGGCAGAGATATTTCCGGGCGCGTCGAGCGAATCGAGGAGTCACTTGTCGATGGGCAAGGAGGGTAGCGAGCACGACCAGGTCCGCGTCGATCGGGAAGTGGACTGGTTATTCAAGAACGCCAGTCCCAACCCGGCTCGGGTGGGCTGCCTTTCCGAGCAGACGCTCAGAGAACTCTCCCACCGGGCGCGGCCGATCAGCGATCCGGGGTATGAGCATCTATCCCATTGCTCACCGTGTTACCAGCAATTTCGCCGATATCAGAATGAGCGCCCGGCTGTAGTTAAGCCTCGACCATTCAGCAAGTTTCTCGCCATCGCTGCCGGTATTGTTGTTGTAATTGCGGCCGTAACGACGATCTGGTGGATCGGCCGAGGTGGCAGCACACCACGAAGAACTGGGACCGAAGTCGCCGTTGTAGATTTGCGAAGTTTTTTGGTGACGAGGGGGGCGCAGTCGCCGGCGCGAGCTCCGATCAAGCTATCGCGCGCTGACGTCCGGGCCGACGTTCTGCTTCCGGTTGGGTTCGAAACAGGACGTTACGATTTGCGTTTGGTAAATGGTTCACTAGTAACGGTTTTATCCACTCAGGTTCAAGCTGCTCTTGAGAACCAGGTGGTAACTATTCACACACCTATGACTCTCCGCGACTTGCGTGCTGGCCAGTACCAGCTAGCATTAAAGAGAGTGGGAGAGGATTGGCATTTTTTTCCGACTACTCTCGAATAGTTTTTTAGTCCGCAGGCGTCTACTTCAGGAACCGTCACTTTCGCCCCAAGGAGATCCCGCCGGTAGATTTAGGCCGAGAGTCCGGCCCGTCGGCTGGAGCAGTATCGATGTCAACCCGACTGGCCAAAGGCATCTTCATCGCGCTAATCGCGGGCGTTCTCGTCCTTGGGATCGGGTTCGGACTCGTACATCGGCGGACAGTAGCGGCGGTACCCGATTCCGACACGCTCGAATACGTCAGACACCTCGTCTGGCTGAACAATTGGGCGGATGCGGCCGAGCGGCTCGCGCGCATTGAAGCTCGTTCCGGGCTTCCACGCGATAACAAAACCGCCGTGTTCTGTTCGGCCGTGCGACTCAGAGGACGTGTCGAGTCCGGCCGTCTGCGCGATGTGGCGGATCAACTACGGTCGCTGCTTACGACGCCCGATGCAACTGTCGACTTGGACTTGCGGTTGGTCGTCCTATCCGCACTCGGCGATGTTCTATTTCAGTACAACCTGCAAGAAGCCGAATCGACCTGGGAGGAGGCAAGCCGACTCGCCGGCGAACACCACAATCCAATCTGGGAAGCTCGATCTGCCGGTGAACTCGGAACGATTGCGTTTCTGAACGGAGATGTTCTCCGGGCGCTCCGCCTCGTATCGGGCGCGGCTCTGAAGGCCGAGACGAATGGCGACGTGGCATCTCAGATTCGATACAGCACAGCTTTGGGAGAAGGCCTGGGCAGATTTGGTCGCAAGCCGGACGCGATGAAGTTTTTCGAACGTGCGCTGAAGCTGTACGCATCGAATCCTGGTGCGTATTTTCCTTTCACCGCGTTCGTTGGCAAAGCCAGGCTGCTCGCCGACGGCGGCAAGCTCCACGAGGCGGAGCAGATGCTCGACAAAGAACTGAGGACGGCACACCAACGCGGATACCGCGTTCGCGAGGCACGGCTCTTGGGGACACTGGGCGAACTCCTGATCGAGACCGGCCGCCCAAAAGAGGCCTACGGACAATTGAAACGTGCCGCGGACCTGGCTGCTGCTGCCGGCATGTACAGAGTCGAGTCGGATGTGACTACGAAGCTGGCGGACGTGGCGCTCAAAGTGGAGGGTCCCGGCGGTGCGCTGCCTTACGCCAACCGGAGTGTCGCGGCAGCAGAGCGGGCCGGGGATGTCTATTCGCTACCCCAGAAACTGGCAGTGCTTGCCGAGGCACAAGCTACCAGCGGGCACACGAGGGAGGCCGACTCCACCTACGCCAAGGCGAGCAAGCGTATCGACGAACTTCTTCAAACTGTTCCGTATTCCAAGGATAAGAGCACTCTCATCGGTGCGATGGGCCGGGTCTTCTTCGGCCATTTTGAGCTCTCGGCGCTGAAGCTCAATGATCCGTCGAAGGCGTTCCATGTATTGGAAGCGGCGCGAGCACGGGGACTATTGGAAGTGATCCGGGGTTCCAGAAAAGGGAACGCTAATCTGGGATCGACGATTAACTCGACGCAACTCGTGGCATTGCAGACGCGCCTTACCTCTGAGCCGAATCCCGCGATTAGGCGGGCTTTGTTGGACAAACTTTGGGAAACGGAAGTCCGCTCTTTCAAGTACCGGGCTCCGCAGGGCGCCGACTTGCCGGCGCCGGAAGCCGTGCGGCTCCGAGATCTTCAGTCAATTCTCCAGCCACACGAGATCATGATCGAGTACGTTCTCGGACAGGACAGGTCTTTTGCGCTGGAGATCGGCCCGCAGAACATCAAGACCTACACGTTGCCCCCGCGGTGCTCGATCGAAAACGCTGCTGAGCGTTACGTCAAGACTGCCAAAGACCTTGGCGATGTTGCGCCAACAGCACGCGAGTTGTACGGAATACTGCTTGCGCCGATCACAGGTGTTCAGTCGGCTCATCGCATCATCGTAGTCCCGGACGGTGCGCTTCACGCTCTCCCGTTCGATGCATTGATCGACCCGTCGGGCGAACTTGTTGTCGCCCGTACTGTCATCTCGTACGCTCCGTCGGCCTCGGTCAATTTCCTCTTATCGAGGTCTGATCACAGCCGGCACAGCAGACAAGGAAAGGAACTTCTGGCGATCGGCGGAGTTGACTACGGCGGCGACCAGATTACGGACAAATTGCGATTGGCACTGAGGAGCGGTAGCGTGTTCGAACCAGACGCGCCTCAGGCACTCATATCGTTACCAGGCGCCTCCAAAGAGATTGCCGAAATCACGCCGCTGGCTGTGGACGGAGCGGATGCGCTAACGGGTGCCCGCGCGACGGAGGCCGCGGTCAAAACAGCAAATCTCGCCCAATATCGCGCTATCCACTTCGCGGTTCACGCCAGCATTGATGAGCAGTTTCCCGACCGGTCGGCCCTTCGCCTAGCAAAGAACTCCGGACCGGGGCAGGACGGATTGCTGCAAGCTCGTGAAGTGTTGAGTCTACCTCTGAATGCTCAGTTGGTCACCCTCTCGGCGTGCGACGCGGGAAGCGGAAGAATGGAAGGGCTTGCCGGCATGAATAGCCTCGTGCAGGCCTTCCTGATGGCCGGCGCTCGCACGGTTGTTGCCAGTAGTTGGGCCGCGGAGGACAACGCGACGGCGGAGTTGATGCGGAGCTTCTACCTGCATTTGAAGAACGGCGGTGACAAGGCGGAGTCCTTAACGCTAGCCAAACGAGACCTTTTAGCAAAGTACGGATCGAACGCCCAGCCATTCCTTTGGGCTGGGTTCCGCCTGGTCGGCGATCCTCACGGAACAATTGAAGGAGATTGATGATGACCCAGATCGGGAAACCCGAACGCAAAGAGATCCTCAACAAACTGGCCGCAACGGTGGAGAAGCGGTTCTATGACCCGAAGTTCGATTCGGCGGCGTGGCGCGTGAAGGTTGAACAGCAAGGAACGCCGGCCGTGGACGCGCAGAGCGTCGACGAGTTCGTATTGGCTCTGGACCGCCTGGTCCGCTCGGTGGGAACACCAGACTCCGGCTTTTTTCACGAAAGCACGCGAAAGAAGGTTCCAAAGGGGATTTCCGCCCGCTTTCAGTATTGCCAACCGAATGAGTGCGCACCAGCCTACACGCAGGCATCCGAGGCTGGCGATGTATTTCTGTCGAAATTGGCCGATGGCGTTGGGTGGCTGAAGGTCACCAAATTCCCTGGTGCCGTTGGGGTCGACATTGCAAAGCAGATCGACGATGCCATCGCCCAACTGGCCGACTGCAATCGCCTCATTGTTGACCTTCGCGGCAACGCTGGCGGCGGTCTGGCGTTCCTGCGCGTCATGAGCTATCTCACGCCGGATCGGCTGCCGGTCGGGTACAGCGTGACACGCGCGCGAGCGCAGGCGGGCTTCGCGAAAGAGAGCCTCGCTGTCTTCGACAAGATACCGGCGAAGAAGGCCGGTCTGCTCCTTCTGGCGCTCAAATTCGGATTCCGCGACGATTCGGTGTCGATCTTCACCGAAGGGCTGGGGCTGAAGCCTTCCATGGACGAATCGCCATCGTCGTTGACGAGACGACCACAGGCGCAGGCGAGCGAATCGCTGCCTTTGCCAAGGAAAATGGGTTGGCGACGATCGTCGGGACTCGGACAGCCGGTCGGCTGATCTGCTCAAGCACCTACAAGGTCGGACATGGCTACTTCGTTCGGGTGCCGGCGCGCGCTTGGTACACCTGGAGCGGCGAGATGCTGGAAGGCCGCGGCGTGACGCCAGACGTTCAAACCCCAGTGGTCCATGGGCAGCAGGATATTGCCATAGACGAGGCGATGGGCACGCTTGTGCACGCCTAACCGCTGCGATTGATATCGAGATCCCGTCTCGCTTTCGACAACCTGCCCGAGGTGTGTCTCAGCCGCTCGTCAGTCGCGGTCCTTTTTCCCCGCCCTAGTGGCGCGCGGCTCGAAGATTTCCACATTTTCACAGGGATACGAGGTCCGACTACAGGATCTTTACCTGGATATACAGGATATATAGAGAGCGCACGCAAGGTCCCGACGAAGCGCACGCAAAAGCCCGAAATATCGGCCTGAGCGAGCACGTAAGATCCCGTCGAAATCTCCGATTCCCACAGGCGTTTTGAACAGCGCACGTAAAGTCCCGTCGGTTTCTTGCGTTCGATAGTTGAGGGGCATTTTCAATCGCTGGCCGCGCACGTAAAGTCCCGTTGGGCGCTGCTCCTCGCCAGGGCGCACGTAAAGTCCCGTCGCGGTTGGCCACTTTTCTGGAGGAATCCATGCGACTCGCAGTCATACGTGTCTTCATAGTCGGCGCACTGAGCGCCGCCGGCGCTTTCGGCCAGTCTGCGGCCGTTAACGGTCAGATATCGGGTTCGGTGACCGACCCCAGCGGCGCACCTGTCGCCGCGGCCCATATTGAGGCCGTGAATGCTGGGACCGGCTACCGCCAGACGGTGACCACGTCATCATCGGGCCTCTTCCAGTTGCCGCTGCTGCCTTTGGGAGAGTACTCGGTGACAGTGGATGCACCCGGGTTCACTCTGTATCGCCGCACAGGCATCGTCATCACCGCCGGCAGCGTCGCCACCCTCGACGTAGCGATGCAACTCAAGGGGGTCTCGACCGAAGTCCTCGTCGAGTCAGGGGCACCGCTAATCGACGTCGGGCGGACGGATGTCGGAAGCACTCTTTCGTCGAACGCCGTCGACAACCTGCCCTTGGTGTCGAGGAATCCCTACAACTTCATTCTTCAGCAGCCGAACGTGAGCGGTCACAGCAATACCGAATTTGGGGTTCCGCGAAAGGTCAACGCGAACGGGTTCAACGGCAGGATCAATTACCAGCTCGACGGCAGCAACAACGTGCAGAGTGACCGAGCGGGCATTCGGCTCCTGCCGATTTCGCAGACTTGGGTCCAGGAAGTTCATTCCGTTAGCAATGGGTTCGCTCCGGAGTTCGGCAACACGGTGGGAACGGTGTTCAATACGATCACCCGATCTGGAACAAACGCGTTCCACGGCGAAGGCGGATATCTCTTCCGGCGTACTCCTATGAGCGCGAGGCCCGCCCTCCTGTCTGAAAGCGCCCCAACGCCAGAGGTGAACGTCGACAGCTTCTTTGGGAATGTCGGCGGGCGTATCGTTCGTGATCGGCTGTTCTTCTTCGCGGGGGCGGAGCACGTCAAGCGAGACCTGCCGGCGCCCGTGACCGTTCCAATCGAAACGCTGTCTCAGCTAGGATTGCCGTCGAGCTTCGGAAACGCCATTCCGTTCAGCCAGAACGTTACGTTCTTCCTCGGCAAGTTGGACTGGCAGATTTCGGCCTCACATCGACTCTCAGTCCGGTACAACGGGCATCGGAATGATTCGCCCTACAACAGTTCGGTGATCGGCGGGCAGTACCTGGTCGACCGCACGTTCAACTTTGCCGACCGCTCTCACGCTGGGGCCGTGCAACTGGTAAGCGTTCTTTCCGCAAACGCCGTCAACGAAGCCCGACTGCAGATTCCGTTCCGAAGCCAAGCTCAGAACCGCTTCCAGGCGACTGGCACCGGCCCTTCGATCACGATCCCCGGCGTTGCGTACTTTGGCAACTCGCTGGACCTTGGCTATCGATTCGATGAGATGACGCCTGAGTTCACGGACAACTTCAGCTGGAACCGGGGGGCTCATGCACTGAAGTTTGGAGGAAGTGTGCGCGCCGCTCGCGACACCCAAGTTCAGCCGACCATTGCCAACTATACATTTCCGAACGTGGCCGCCTACACGGCGGCGAAGTCCGGCGCGAATCCAAAGGCGTACCTGAACTTCATCCAGACGCTTGGCGATCCGACGATGTCCTACAACTCGCTCTTCAGCGGTGCCTACGCTCAGGACACCTGGAAACCGCGTTCGAACGTGACCCTAACGTATGGCTTGCGATACGACCTATACGGCCCGCCAAGCGCGAACGAGAATTCGCCCTTCGACTACTCGCGCCACTTCCGAACGGACAAGAACAACGTTGCGCCGCGCCTGGGCGTCGCGATCGGGTCAGGGAAGACGGTTGTGCGGGCGAGCGGCGGCATCTTTTACGATCCGTTTCAGACGGACCTGTACCGCCGTGCGCTGCTGAATAACGGAAGCCCTCAGTACTTCGCCGTTAGCCTGCTCGCGCAACAGCCGTTCGCGCCGTCGTTTCCGAACGTGCTGCCTACGAGCATCCAGGGCCTGCCGGCAATCACCCAGGACATCACGACCGTGAGCCCGGACTTCGCTACGCTGTACTCCGCCAATGCGAACGTCTCTGTCAGCCGAGAGCTATCGTCGGATCTAGCAGTGACCGTGACGTACCTCTTCACTCGCGGCAATCGTCTGCCGGTATATCGCAACATCAACCTTGTCCCGTCCGGGTTGACGTTGGCCGATGGCCGCCCGATTTTCGGTTCGGGGAGGGTGTACCCCGATTTCGGCAACATCCTGCTCGCGGAGTCTGTTGGCCAGTCCGTCTACAACGGCCTGAACCTGACCCTAAACAAGCGGTTCTCCCGCGGGCTGGAAGCATTCGCGACGTACACCTGGTCGCACGCCATCGACGACGCCCCCGAGCAGAACAACATCGACAGCTCGAACCTGGTACTGTCCGATCCGACAAACCGCCGCCGTGATCGGGGGAACTCCCTCACGGATCGCCGGCACGCGTTCAACGGCAACATGCTCTACATGCCGGCGGTCATTTCGGGAAGTCGCTTCGTACGCGTCTTAGTGAACGGGAACGTGTTCGCTCTAATGGCCACCGTCCAGAGCGGCGATGTCTTCAATGTTGGGAGCAACCAGATCCTGAACGGCGATCCCTCCATCCCGGCCAGTCTGCAGCGTCCCCTGTTCGTCGGCAGGGACACGTTGCGAGCCCCACTGACGGCTGAACTAAACCTACGATTCGTGCGGGCTTTCCCCATCCGCGACGTGCTGCGGTTGGAATTCATCGCCGAATCGACGAATATCCTCAATCGGACAAATGTGGTCGGCCTAAACAGTACGGCGCTGGTTTCGGCAAGTGGCGTCTTGTTAAACGGGCCGACGCAGGCATGGACCGCCGCTCGCGACCAGCGACTCGTTCAAATTGGCTTCCGACTGCTTTTCTGAGCTCGACCTCCGGTGCCCGGAGTTCCCGGTAATTCGTGTTCGTGACGCGGAGATCGGTGCACCGGAAATACCGGCTCCGGATATTCGGACCGTCGTAACGGAGCTCGGGATGGTGGCGGACCACCCGAACATGGTGTCGGCACTGGAGCAGGCCGGGGCGCTCGCGCAGTCGAGCGCGCCCCTGCCCATTTTTAGAACAACGGGCACGGGAACGGAGCTCATGGCGAAATTCGTCCAGCTCCTCAGCGGTCGATCTAAGGACAACTTCATCGCGCTGAATTGTGCTTCGATAACGGTGGCTTCAATCGCGGGAAGTCGGAGCAGGAATCGCAAACGCCCGGCGGGGTGCCCTCAAGCACGTTAAGGAACGGAGTTGGAAACCCCGACCCTACACGAGCGGGCACGGCCTGACTCTCGTCACCGACAGGAATCCTGAGACCCAACTCGCAGCTGATCGTGAAGGACATTGTTCCATTGCCGAAACGACCGCGCGTCACCCGACGTCGAGTTCTGGGTCGTATTCCCTTAAGAACGCTGCGATCTCGACGATAGCCCGGCTCTTGGCGGAAGTGGGGTCGGATCGGTCGGCGTCCGTAATGCCGACGCTCACTTCCGAAGGAAAATGGGTTTTCCGTCACCAAACCAGCATAGCAAAAGGAACTTGGTGTATCCTTTCGTTAGACCCAGGACAACGAAAGGATTCGGATAGAGTGGAAGTTGAATCAAATGAAAGACTTGGCCGCTACGTCCTAAAAACGTACGAAAAGGAAACCGTCCGAGCCTTTGTTCCGCCGGCGTTACCGCCAGTTCCACCCTTGCGCCTGGACGGGCTGCAACAACTGTTGGAGCAGGCGAACCAGGCGGTCGGACGGCTTGACGGCCTTGCCTCGATTCTCCCCGATCTTTCCCTGTTCATCTACACATATGTTCGGAAAGAGGCTGTGCTCTCATCGCAGATTGAGGGCACCCAGTCTTCGCTGTCGGACCTCCTCATGTTTGAGAACGACGAGGTTCCCGGTGTGCCGATCCAAGACGTACAGGAGGTCTCCAACTATGTTGCTGCTATGAATCACGGTCTTCAGCGGCTACGTTCCGGATTCCCTCTCTCCTTGCGGCTTATTTGTGAAATACACGATGTCTTGCTCTCTAAGGGGCGCGGTAGTCAAAAGCAGCCAGGCGAATTCAGAAGAAGCCAGAACTGGATCGGCGGAACCCGGCCAGGGAATGCATCCTTCGTACCTCCGCCACCGGATCTGGTCCTCGATTGCATGAGCAGTCTTGAACTCTTTTTGCACGAAGACCGCCCAGATCTTCCGCTGCTCATTAAAGCTGGCCTAGTTCACGTCCAGTTCGAGACGATTCATCCATTCCTCGATGGCAACGGGAGGCTCGGGCGACTACTGATTACCTTCCTCCTGTGTGCACAGAATGTCATCCGTGAACCGATTCTCTATCTGAGCCTCTACTTTAAGACCCACCGCACGGCCTACTATGATCTTCTAGACCGCGTCCGTGCTAAGGGCGATTGGGAAGCTTGGCTCGACTTCTTCCTAACTGGCGTAAAGGACACCGCGGACCAGGCTGCAAGCGCTGCGCGTCGCATCGTTGCGCTTTTCGAAGATGACCAACGGCGGATCGAGGCCCTAGGTCGCCCGGCGGCCTCTGTACTGCGTGTATTCCAGCATATGCAACGCAATCCTATCGTTTCAATCCCGGCGACCGCTCAGAAAATCGGGATTTCCGCACCCACGGTTGCAAAGTCGCTGGAGCACATGCGGCAATTAGGCATTCTGCGTGAAATTACCGGGCGCGAGCGCCACCGGTTGTTTGTTTACGAGTCGTACCTGGCGATTCTGAACGAAGGAACGGAACCGATCCGATGAGTACTCAAACTTCTCCTCAAGCACCCCGGTACGCCGCGCCCTCGAAATCGTGGGCTACGCCCTTCGTTCAACGTTTCGATCAGCATGGCCGAACCTGCAACAGGGAAGGCCGCGAGATGCTAAAACAATACCTTATGTCGATGTCCTCAGAGTGGTGGAAACAGGTCACTCGATCGCAGTTCCTTTTGGAACGCGAGGCATTGGATTATGTGCGAGAGCGCCTTTCAGACTCCCGGCCAGCTCATGAACATGAAAACTGATACCTACAGTCTGTTCGGCCAAAATGACGCCAGCGAGCCTGTGTCTCCGGCACTGGCACAGCCCGTCCGCCGGGGCGCCGGAGCGAAGAAAACAATATCTGATCTTCACTTCCCCGAGGCGATCCTCGCTGTCAAGGAGTCGACCGCTTGCCGCAACCTAAAGGAACTGCAGACCTGCTTGGTTTCGCGCCTCGGGCAGAACAGCCAGGAGACCAGGCTGCGATATGCGCGTTTTTTGATCCGCTGGTTCTTTGCGGACGGATTGGACGGAATTGCGCGTAAGACGTGGGTCGCATATCAAGACGAAAAGATCCTCACCGACATCCTCCGGTATCTTTACTTGGCCAACGAACCGGTGATGGGCGCGTGCGTGGCAGACTGCCTATTTCCAATTGAGTTTGGAATGAGGGTACCTCCTTCAGTCTTTGACCGGTTTCTCTCGAACCACTACGGTGGTATGGCCACCAAGAAGACCACCCAACGGCTCAAATCGAATTTGATGCGACTGGGCCTCCTTGAACGTCGCCCGGGGGAGGACGATGAGCTTGTTCCCCTCAACCCAAGCAAGACGTCGTTACTCCTCCTCACCCATTACATGTTTGCCTCAGCCGAACCGCGGACAATCGAATTGAGGAATCTGCTTGCCAATCCGTTCTGGAAATACCTTGGCCTAAAGCGCGACGACGAGGTTCGAGCAGTCTTCCGTGAAGCCGACGGTGCAGGTTGTATTGGCAAATATGTCGTCGCAGATCAACTCGATCAGGTGACGACGTGTCTGACTTTGGATGCCTTTCTTGCCAAGAGAGTGAGGCTCTAAACAATGCAGACCCACGACGAACTCACTAACCTGCTCCGCCAGCGAACGTGGGACAGAGAACTGATCCTCTGGTTTGGTGCGGAGAGCAAATTGCTCCCCTTCCTGACAAACGTTCAGGTCGAGATCCTCGAACTGCTGGATACGTTCGACCCGGCTGTCCTGCCGGTTGATGAAGACGACGTTCGCCGGCACCTTTCTCAATCGTTACGCAAGTGCCTGCAATCAATCCCGCGTAAGGCGAATAAACGCACTGCCCTGATCGTGCGATCAGCTGGTCTGCTCGCCCGCTACCGCGTTGGCGTCCAAGATTTCTACAACTGGTTCTGCGACGACTTTTCCATGGTCATTCTCCTCATCGAAGGGCGCTGCAACGAGCGCGATTGGCCAGACGAGGTCGAATGCGCTTCGGACAGGCTGGTTGAGTATTTCACGAAATCCGACCTGGTCAAGCGGTTAATCGAGGCATGAATTCATTCCATGGCGCTACTACAACTATCAAAACTTATCAGTCTGAAGCCTGAGCCGCAAACAACTCCGTCGCTCGCGCTTTACATCCAGAAAGACAAAGCACAAGAATGCGTCTCCGAATACCATCTGACGGCAGCGCTACGGGCGCACTTTAAGCGAATCCTGGAATCGGTTGTTCACGGGCAGGGGCAAGGATTCTGGGTCCAGGCGGAATATGGTGCGGGAAAGACGCACTTCCTGGCAGCGCTGGTTGACCTCCTTATGTGGCGTGAGCTGGATTTGTGGAATGCTCTCCGCGACGAAGAACTCAGGAGCGAATATGCTGCTGCGCTCTCAAAGGTGAAGATGTTCCCAGTCGCCTTTTCTCTCCGAGGGATGGGCGAATCGCATGGCAACGACAGCCTCATGCGGATCTTTGAGGAGCAGATCCGCGAGAGCCTCAACCTGCATGACCCGGAACTCGCCACGCAAGTGAAGCTCACCTCAGCTGAGATCGCAGATTCCTGGTACGCCAACGAGGCAAGTACAGTTCTGAAGTCTGCCGTCAGGACTTTCTTCCAGGAAGAGCATAGCTGCACCCCGGAGGACTTCCGATCCAAAGAGGGACCCAAGAAGTTTGGCCAGGAACTCGTTCGGTCCACCATCCCCGAGGGGCGCCTTAAAGGAAAATTCAAGGAGCGATTCACTTACATCTACGACCAAATCACAAAGATCGGGAAGTACGACGGAGTCGTTTTTGTTGTGGACGAATTCCGCTCTTGGCAGGACCGCCACGTCGCAGGCACTGCCGCATATGCGGAAGACGAAGAAATTCTCGAGACGCTGGCGTTCGTTCTTCCGACGTCGCATCTCAACATCATCACAATGGTCGCAAGCCAGGGTGACATGCCGCAGAAGCTCTCCGGCGGCGGACAAGGTGACCGCTTTATCCCGCTGTATTTGTTGGCGGATAAGAACAAGGGTGACTTTGGCGAGATCGTAACTTTCCGCTGCCGTGAACTGCAAAAGGGCGCCACTACAGACATCAAAGACTATTACGATTTCTGCCGGAAGGAATACCGCTTCATCAAACAGGGTAACGTCTCGCTTGACTATTTCACGGCGATCTTCCCATTTCAGCCGAAGACATTTGATGTGATGCGACGCATCACTCAGAGCGCCGAGAAACATAATTTGCCAACTGCGCGATCCGCCATTCGAATCGCTTGGCAAGCACTATCCGAAGAACATACGCTCAAGACCAAGCGACTCATCACCATTTCGGACATTATCCGGACCGATGAATTGCTGAAGGGCCTCAGCCACGAGAGTTACAGGGATGACTTCCATGGCTTGCAAGGCGCGATCGATCAGCTACCTGACCTGGACGTATCACCGGACGAACGGGAGCAAGCCCGGCGCGTTCTTGAGACGCTGTTCCTCTGGGTCATGAGTTTACCGGACAATCTCCGCGACGGCATGACCGCCCTCGATGTGGCAGAAGCAGCTTGGCTAATGGACGATGCCGTTGGCGCCACGGCACAAGCCGAGCACTTGCTGACGAAGCTCTCGCAAGGCGGTTTCCCCGTGCGGGCGGACAAAAAGACACGGGACGGTAAAGATGTTGTCGTGTATTCTTATGAGACCTCTGTTGCCAAGGACAATCCCGTCCGGGTCTTCGGGCCTCTAAAGAAGAAGGCCAAGGAGGAAATCAAACTCCAGGACCTCAAGTGGACAGAATCCTTGTTCTGGCAACTGCCCGATATAACAAAGGAGGCACAGGAGGAACTCGGAGTCAACGGTGGGATTCTTTCGGACTTCCAGCCGAGCGACCAGCGGACCGCCCAAGACCGCCAGGCCAGCAAACCGGCTATTTATCAATTGCCTCACACAGCCGCATCCTCCACGAAGCGGGTACATAAAGTTCAGTACGGTGGGGAAGTCATCGTCTCCGACACCTGGAGGGCGGAGTTCGGCCAGGAAATCAAGAATGCCGATCAACACTTTCGGATCATTTATCTGACCACCAGTCCGGATGGCGGCGATGGTGAAATCGTCGCTGCTTTGAAAGATGCGCGCACCGTCGTTTGCCGCCCAGCGCCCCTTTCCGCAGACACGCGAGAGGCACTCGCCGGCCTTATAGCGGCAGAGCAAATGAAGCGGAACGCTTCGGCCCCGAACCAGACCGGCCTGCGTGACTACGCGGAAACCAAACGCCGGGAAGCTGTGAAAGACATTCTGAAATGTCAGCTCGATGAATTTCGGCGTGGCAAGGTGCTCACGCAGAAGGCCTACGGCATCCCCGCTGCCGAGATCTTTAAGGTTTCAAAAGAGCGCGAAGCCGATCTTGGCGGCCGCCTGATCGAGAAGGCTTACGACACGCCCTTGTTCAGTCCCAAAGATTTCAAGAAGGACTTTACCGACGCCGACGCGAAAAAGGTATTCGCAGGGCTGTTCCACAAAGATCGGGCCAATGCAGAAAGAGATGCTGTCCAAAACTTCGGCGTTGGCCTGGAGCTTGCAGTCAAATCGCATCCGACTGAGTTCAAGCCCGACTCTTCGCAGGCTTTAGTCCGGCTGCGCGAACATTTGAGCGGGCATGCGGATGTGCCTCTGGCCGAGCTTAAGCACGCATTCTGTAAGGCACCGTTTGGCCTTACTGAAGCAATGGTCGTTCTTTATGCGTCCTCGCTAGTGAAGGCCGGCGGATTCGAGCTTGTGTTGAATCCTGCGTCCCCCATTGCGCTCGCTAACGATAAGCCCCTCCCAGGCAACAGACTTACGACACACGCACTCGCGATCTGTGACTGGAACGTAAAACTTGACAAGGCCCTTCTCGGCGCACGACTGGTTGTCTCGGTCCAGAAGGGGTGGAACGACGTTCTCCCCTATGCCCGTGTCCTCGACGACACTTTGAAAACCGTCGCAACGCCTGATGAAGAGCCCCAGCGCAACGAGCAGCTTCTGAATATCCTGAACAAGCTCAAAACAGAAGTGCCGGAAGTCAACAAGAGCCTGACAACGCTCGCGTCCAAGATGGGTGCCATCGTGCCGAAAACATTGACTGAAACGTGCGGTCGACTCACCGGCCTCGCCATATCAGCATCTTTTCAGGAATTTGATGCGGCAGTCCGGGAAAGCTATCCGTCGAATGAGGATTTCGCAAAGGCATTCGATCGATACACTAGGGCCTGCAGGCTTCGGGATAGGGCTTTCGATCTCAGTCAGGTCAGGGACTACCTTTCAGGCGCTTGCGACATTGAGGATCCTGTCGATGCTCAGCGCGACTTAATTAAGAACTTCTTTGAATTTGATGCGCTACTCGCAGATCCGTCCATTATCCCCGTCCGTCTCCAGAATTTTGAGAAGTGGAAGTCGACCTACGTTCATTCATATCGCAAGGCCCATCGAGCCCACTACAAGAAGTTGACGGAACTGGAGACAAGCCTAGCAGCCCGTGGTAATAGTGAGATGGGCGAGTCGAAACATGTGACCTCTGAAATGTTCTGAGCGTCTATAGGTCATGGCGATGGGAACGAGGCGGAAACGGGAGCGGCAGCAGGATCTGTGGATCGCAACCAGCGATGTGGTCGAGACCCCAGCCAATGTGTTCTATGACCGGCTGAATCAGATTCTGGATGAGCACAAGTTCGATGCCAAGGTGGAGCGACTTTGCCGCAAGTTCTACAAGGAGAGTCCCTACGGCCGGCCCAGCATGGCACCAGGGGTGTACTTTCGTTCTCTGCTGATCGGTTACTTTGAAGGGCTGGATTCGGAGCGCGGGATCGCGTGGCGGACGGCCGACTCGCTGTCCTTACGGAAGTTCCTGGGCTACGCGCTGGATGAGGCCACCCCAGACCATTCCACGATTTCCCGGACACGGCGTTTGTACTGGTTGGAGACGCATAAATCAGTCTTCCGCTGGGTACTGAAAATTCTGGGTGCAGAGGGATTGGTCAGTGGGCGGACGGTGTCGATTGACGCCACGACGTTGGAAGCGAATGCGGCGCTGAAGAGCATTGTGCGGCGGGATAACGGGCAAAGCTACACCGACTATTTGAAGGAATTGGCGAAGGCGGCGGGGATGGAGAACCCGACGCGGGAGCAATTAGCGCGACTGGATCGAAAACGGAAGAAGAAGGGGTCCAATCAGGAATGGATGAGCCCCAGCGATCCGGATGCGCGGATCACGAAGATGAAGGACGGGCGCACCCACTTGGCACACAAGGCTGAACATGCCGTGGACCTGACGAGCGGCGCACTGCTGGCACTGACGCTCCAACCGGCCAACGAAGGGGATACGGTTACGATCCAACAGACGCTGAAAGAAGCGCAGACTACGGCTCGACAGATCAATGAACAGGGCCTCGAAGAGGTGGTAGCGGATAAGGGTTATCACAGCGGCGCGGTGTTGGCGAAGGTGCATGCGCAGCAGGTGCGCAGCTACATCTCCGAACCGGATCGAGGAAAGCGGAATTGGCGGGGCGAGGGGAAGGCCGAAGAGCAGAAACGGACGTATGAGAATCGGCGGAGGCTGCGAGGAGAGCGCAATCGTCGGCTGCAGAAACTGCGTAGTGAGTTGACCGAGCGGAGCTTCGCGCATCTGTATGAGACTGGCGGAATGAGGCGGGTCCACCTACAGGGTCAGAAGAACATATTGAAGCGACTGTTGATACATGGAGCCGCCTTCAATCTCTCGCTGATCTTGCGAAAGATGGTAGGCGTAGGAAAGCCTCGGCGGTTACAAGGGCTTTCTTTGCACCTCGTTATGGTTGTCGCGCGCATTTTTTCGTGCCTATGGCTCGTCTCGAGGACTCTGGAGAGGGCAGAAGGCGACTTTGCGATACCAAGTGAAGATGTGGGGACTTTATTGTCGCTAGATTCCGATTTATATTGGCTGATTGGCTTTGGGCTCGGAGCTTGGGCAACAGTCACTTCTGCCACGGACTGCTAGGCACCCTGAAACCGCAGGCAAGGGCTCTTATCAAGATGAATACGATCGTCGAGCTCGGGCCGCCGCTCCCCACAATGCATAGTGTGGCTGCTGACCTGGCAGCCATCGAAAAGCGGCTCTACATTTGTCCTGATGCCGAGCATGCTGCCGTGGAAGGCGCTGCTCCAACCTGCCCCAAATGTTCGTGGACAGCGATGGATCAGCCGCCTGTTGCCGAGGTCGCGAAGCTCACAGCGTTAGTCGCGTCGGGCCTAGCCGATAGATTCCAGAGGTTCAAGGACGCAGCCATCAGCTCGATCCTGAAGAAGACAGCTGAACAAGGCGACCGTCCTGACCTGACTAAACTGCTCGAAATAGTGCAACTGACAAATTCTGATGGGCTGGCGGGCGTCCTGACCGATGATCTTGTCGACTTCCTCCGCAAGCTCCTCTATGACGAGAATCTCGTGCAAGAAGAGATTCAACTTGGCCCAATCGTTAGCGACGTAGGGGCCATTGAAGAAGATCATATTGATGAAGCTGTGGACAAGTTCGCGAAGCTGCTCGCTAAGGCCGTCAAGGACGCCAAGGCGAAGCATGGTAAGTCGAAGCGTGTCCGGGTATTCCTGCGACTTCAACCTCCTGATGGGGGTGTGCTGTAATGCCGCTTCAGGAAACGCCGTGCGCTGATCCTCAAACACGGGAAGAAGCGCTTAAGACATTTATCGCCAGGCATGTGCATCCTTACGACCCGGCCACTGACGACTACGACCGGCCACCATTTGGCGCCGACATTAAGGAAGGAAAGAACGATCCAGTTTACAACGCACACTCTTACCACACCAAGGTTCCGCCGCGAAGTATTGTTCCCTATATTCTGCACTACACGCAACCAGGCGACGTTGTTCTTGACCCGTTCTGCGGGTCCGGGATGACCGGCGTCGCGGCGCAAATGTGCGTTGAACCGCCCACCGATATTATTAGCTCTTATCCCGAACTAAAAGATCGCGTTGGCCCGCGTGCGTGCATTCTAAACGACCTCTCACCTGCCGCCTGCCATATCGCATACAACTACAACACCCCAGTGGATGTCCCCGCGCTCAAGCGTGAATTCGAGCGAATTAGGACGGCGGTCAATGATGAGTTTGAATGGCTCTACGGCACTGAGCACTACCAACCGGCCGTGGGACTCTACGATCCAGCCAATGGGGATGTTGCTAGCCGCCTTAAGACTCCGCCGGCCACGAGTTCTATGGGCACCCTGCTCGGTGGCGAAGAACGTACTTGGGACCTATTAAGTAAGGAAGATGTCGAGACGCGACTTGGCTACTCAGTGTCAGAATTGCCGACTGATGAGACATTGCGGGGCCTCGATCTTGCCACTATCGACAAGTGGATTTGCATCCCCGCCACAATTCAATACACCATCTGGTCTGACGTTTACCGCTGCGAAGGCTTCGTCACCATTGAGGAGCCGACTGGCAAAACCAGCACGCGTGGTAAGAACATCGGCAAACCGATGATGAAGAGACACTCTGTGCAACGGGGCTGCCGGAGCGAGTTTCGTCTATGGGACGTTGGGATTGACCTTTTGGCGCGAGAGGTGCGTGAGTGCTTCGGCTGTCCATCTTGCGGCCAGGAGTGGACAACCGAAAATGCTACTTTTCTCCGCACCGAGGCAGCGTCGGTAATCTACGAGTACGGTGGTTTTCTGAAGAAGCATGAAATTAAACGCCGCAGGGCTCAGCGAAAACTGACCAAGTTCGACGGCCGACGCCTAATGGATATCGTTGAAGCAGCACTGCCTTATTGGTATCCGACAACAGACATCGTCCCAGGCGAGCAAGGGAATCCGTTTTTGAATCGTGGTATTGGGACGGTCGATAAGTTTTGGACACCACGCAACTTGAGGGCTTTGGCCCGCCTTTGGTCAGAGTTCAGTCTAGTCGGCGACACGAGAGTTCGTGACGCGCTTCGGTTCTTGTTTACGTCCGTCTCGGTCGGCATTTGCAGCAAAATGGCGCGGTACAACTTCGGGAAGCGCGGCAATGGCGCGATGGCGATGCGCCTCTTCTTCCCTCACTTTCAAGCCGAAGCTAACGTCCTAAAAGTTTTGGGAGGCAAAGTAGACGATATTGTTGCGTACTACACGTCAAATCAATCCGTAAGATCAATGACTGAGGTTTCGAATTACCCAGCGCAAGAGCTGTCGTTCCTTCCCACTTCGTCGGTAGATTTTATTTTTGCCGACCCGCCCTTCGGAAGAAACATTGCTTATGCCGAACTCAACATACTTTGGGAGGCATGGCTTGGCAGGACGACTGATGTTTCACAGGAAGCCATCACATCTAGCGGACGCAAATGGGGTGTTGATAGCTACGCCGAAAAAATGCGTGGAGCGTTCCGAGAGATGTATCGCGTATTGAAGCCCGGTCGATACGCGCTCGTGGAGTTTAATAACAGCGATCCTGAACTCCGTTTGTTCGAGCAGATCAAGCTCGCTGCGGTTTCAGCGGGTTTTGAGATATGTGGGATGGCGATTCTTGATAAACAACACAAGAGTTACAACCAAGCGGTCGGCGCGATTCGTGGTGAGGATACGGTTGACAAGGACGTAGTCTTCAATCTGCGAAGACCTCCAATCGCTCCAAATGCGCAAACCATCGAAGACAATGACCTGGAGCAGCAATTAGTCGATGTGGTGCGTCAGCACCTATTCACCTTGCCGGACCGTATCAAGGCCGATCCTGCCAAATACAGCGACGAACACCGCACTAGTGCGACGATTCACAGCGTGTTGATGAACTCGCTCATTCCTCGGGGCGTCAGCGTCGAGCGACTTAATCTGCAATTCATCGAACGCGTTTGCATCCGCTATTTTCGAAAGATTGGCCAGCATTGGTATTTGCGCGGCGAGTCCGTTGGTGGAGATAACGGGAATCCACTATTTGAAGAAGAAGTAGAAGTCAGGGACGAACTGACAGCAATTGCTTGGCTGCGTCAGCACGTCCGGCCGAAGCCAATGCTTATTGGGGAGCTGAAGCCGCTGTGGATGCGAGCGACTGGTCTTTTGCCAGCTGCTACATCGGAAGAGTTGTCACTGGACATGTTGTTGTCTGAAAACTTTTGGCGCGACCCCGACAGCAACCGTTGGCGGGAGCCAACCGACGAGGAACGCGAGAAAATGAACGACGATCGGTCGATCCGCGTGCTTCATGATGCTGAACGGTACGTAGCGGGATCGCTACATAGGATCACAACGGATGGAGAGCGCTGTGAGTGGATCGACGTGCTCTTCAAGGCATCCCGGCAAGTTGAAGAGGGTGAAACAGGCAGCGTCCCCGCACTTCGTGGCTTTGATGCCGGCGAAGGATATCGTTTGATTACACGATTGTTCCAGAGCACCCTGCGGGAGAATGTGCCTGCGAATTTGTATGGTCGGGCCCAGAAGCAGGCCAGTGCTGCCTCCAATCGGATTTCGCAACGCGTTCGCGATGACGACGAGGCGCGTAAGGCCGAAGCGGCAAAGAACGAGACCCTGTGGCTGTTCGGTGAGGTCGAATAGAATCATGATCCACACGCCAGGCGATGTCTTCCAAAAGTGGCTGAGTGGTCGCTCTAACCATGCGCGTGTTGCGGTCGCCATCGATGGGGACCGGCTCCTTGCTGATGCAGGCGTTTTAGGCAAAGAAACCATCGAAGATCGTCTGGGTCGTTCCTGGCGACTCGTTGTTTTCCGTGGCGATGATCTGGCGTTTCGTTTGGCCTTTCGTAAGGCCCGCCTAGAGAAGAACGTGCTGATTGTGCTGGCGCGAAGCACGGATGCTCAGAGCAAGATCGACGTCTCGTATGTGACTGATATCCTCGCTGCCAACGAGGGCGGCCAATCGCTGGACTTGTCCGTTCCGGCGGTATTCCGGGAAATCTGTCCGAAGATCAACTTCCCAGTTGCCGAGATTCGACGATTCAAAGACGCTCTTCTGGGGCGACTTGAGGCAGTCCCGACAGCAGCTGAAAAGATCGTCGAGCGATGGGGCCGCCCCGACGACTGGGGACGCGGTCAAGTGGCCGCATTGGTTCTATTAGCCCAACATCCAGACTGGGCGCTTTCCGACATCTGGCCTGACGAGATTGATCCTGGGTTAGCCGTCGCGCACGGCTTGCGCGTCCTGCTCTCCGTGCCGCCGGACTCGCCTGATTTGCCAATCATCCGCCAGATGCTTAAAGATGCCGTCTATCCGCAAGTGAGAGACGAATGTTTCTGGTTTGACCTTCCCGTGGCGGACGCCGCGGGCTACTTGCTGATGAGGGCCTTCGCCGACGACTTCAAATTACAGAACCCAGTCGTTCAACTGGGCGGTCTTCACATGTTTCCGCTTGAAATGCCATTGGATAGGTTGGAGGCAATGTCTGGGCGGGTCATCGCCGCGATGAAGGCCGATGCAACTGCATGGCGACTTGTCGAGAGGCGAGCCGAGGATTTCATCACGCCCACGCGCTCCCAAAAGCTGGCCGCTCTGATTCCGGTGGACGTCAGCGGAAAGACCATCCGCGCGCTGGCGTCGCCGGCGATGCTGTTCTTGTACCTGCGCCAGCGTCTGCTGGCCTTCTTTACGAAGCCTGCCGAAGGCAGCCTCGGGTGGGCCATGGAACTGCCGTCAAATCCAGTGCTCAAGGGCCAACTCGGAGACCCGTCAGGGCGTCGGCGGCAGTGCGCGGCCGCAGCGCGATTGCTTCAGAGTATTTGCGTAATCCAGACCCGACTGGCGACGACCGTCCCAGCATTGACGCATGCAGAGGGTCTTCTCGATTGGTATGTGAGTACCGGACATTTCCGCCTGGAGTTGGAGGCCGCTCGCGCCTTGCACGATCTGAACGCTACCGAGGACGAAGACCTCCGCAAGGCAGGCTACTCGTATTTTGTTGGTACTGGCGATGAAGTGGCCCCTTCACTTGGCTCGCTGCGATTCCGCATTCGCCAACGGCTGGATCGGCTTGACGCCGAACTTGCCGCCTTCGTGCAGTCTGATCCGGCAAGGCTTGCCAGTGACTCCAAAAGCATTCTTGGCTTCTTGAAAAACGAGTTGGATGGCGTGCTTGTGCCCATCCTCTCGGGGGATTCTGATCGTCGAGTGTGGGTGCTGATCTTCGACGGGATGCGTTACGACACTTGGGAGACGGTCGTGCAGCCGCTGCTTGGAGAACACTTCACGATCTCAGGCGGACCTCGATTCTGTTTGCTGCCTAGCTACACGTTATATGCGCGGACAAGCCTGTTGGCTGGGGTACCACCGTCCTCATGGACGGCGGGCAAGGCCGCCACCTCACGGGACGAGGCGGCATTATTTGCGAAGAATATAGGCCTTGCAGCGCACGAAGTTAAAGACAAGCTCCGGTTCGTCACTGATGCAGATACGACCAAAGCCAGGGCGATGCTCGGATTCACGGATGAGTCCGCCAAACCCGTAAATGTTCTGATCTACCCGATTTCTGACGAGTGCCACGATTACAAGGGCGACTTGGCTTCTTTCAACGGTAAGATTCGTCAAGACATCCTAGGCGATCCAACTACAGGGATTCGCGGGGTTTTGGACGACCTGTTGCAGAGGGTCAGGCCGGGAGATTTGGTATTCGCCACCTCTGATCACGGATTTATTGAACTGCCACCCGACACTTCGCTCGTGGTAAACCAGGCCGAGATAGCAGCCAATGGAGCGAAGGTAGCCGACACGATCTATTATCGATATTCGAAGCGATTTAAACCATCGGCGATGAGCCCCGCCGTTGCGATCGAAGCCGGCGGCGAGTTGCACTACCTATGTGTAGGGCGGCAGTGGCTCAAGCGGGATGGAGTGGGCACCCATGTCCGGTACTCCCACGGCGGCCTTTCCCTGGCCGAAGTTGTAATTCCCGCCGTTCGCCTCGAACGTGTGACTGCTAAATTCGCCGCAATAGATTTTTCCGGCCTACCCGTTGTCATTCCGGTGGACGAAGATAAGGACATTGACCTTGTGATCAACCTTCGCAACAAGGGCAATATGAAAACGAGCTACGAGTTGGTCATTCGGACCAACCTCGATGAGCAACTCTTGAAGCACTCGGCTACCTTGGCTCCCGCGGCCAGCGAGCCGCTGAAATGTCGAATACATGGAAGCTACAAGGTGAAGCCGACCGGTGAGATTGATTCGGCTGGGACGGTTTCTGCAATCGAACTTCGCTTGCGACACACGGACCAAGGTGGTCAGTGGCGGGACGCGGCGGATGGGACCGTCAATGTGCCAGTCAAGGTTCACGCGAAGAAAACAAAACTGGAAACAGATGCATTGGCTGGATTCGACGAAGTTTGAACGAGGACCATATGGAAACCATCGACAATGAGGACCAGCCCATGGAATCTGCTCGCGGCGAAAACGGCACTGCCGGATTACCGACAGATGGATTGAATCAAAAGATACTTAACAATCTGGGAGACAGGGTCATCCTTAAGCCGCTGACGCGGTGGAACGAGGCATATAAGGAATTTCCACGTTATGTAATGGAGTATCTTGTCAGCCGTTATGTGCAGGCCGATGATCCGGTCGTTGGCCAGGCCAAAATCGATCGCATTTTGACGGAACACTATGCCGAAAGCGCGAAGAAAGAGCTTATCAAGAGCCGGATCAAGGAAAAGGGCCAGTACACGTTATTAGGGCAGTTTAGTGTTCGTCTGGACCAGGCGCGAGATCATTATTGGGCAGATGTACCCGCCCTGGGAGACAATACCGTTCGCGTTGCACCAAGAATTCTCGAACAGTACGGCGATGTGCTCCTTACAAGCGGCGCGTGGGGTACTTTGGAAATCGAGTATGACGGCACTTATGAGATCAAGGGGAAGAAGTTTCCGTTCTATGTCCGAAGCTTCACACCTCTCCAATACACGCGTTTAGATGTTGATGACTTCATTGCAAAACGGCCACTGTTTTCCGATGAAGAGTGGCTCGATCTCTTGATCCAATCTATTGGATTCAACCCGACAAAGTTTGACCATCGAGTAAAACTCCTGATGGTGCTTCGGCTAGTGCCCTTCGTTGAATCCAATTACAACCTTATCGAGCTGGGCCCTCGCGAGACAGGAAAAACCTACACCTTCCGCAATACATCCAACCGGGGTTTCGTTGTGTCCGGCGGTAAGGCTACGCCTGCAACCCTCTTCTACAACAAAGGCACCCGCAAACTTGGCGTGATCGGTCTCAAGCACCTCGTTTTCTTCGATGAGGTTGCCAACACGAGCTTTGATGACGCAGAGGCCAGCATCAGCGTTCTAAAAGACTACATGCAGACCGGCAAGTTCAGCCGCGGGGACCAGGAATTCTCCGCCCAATGCTCCATCGTGCTTGGTGGAAACATCGACACGAATCTCGAGGCCAGACAACCCGAAGGGCGATACCGCCACCTTTTTGAACCCCTGCCAGAGGCGCTGCAAGATCCCGCTTTCCTCGACCGAATCCATGCCTATCTTCCGGGCTGGGAAATGCCGAAGATCCGGCCTGAAAACTACGCCACCGGCTACGGCTTCCTTACCGACTATCTCGCAGAGATTTTTGCTGAACTTCGCCGTCGGAACTTCCAGACGCACGTAAACGCCTGGGTGGACATGGGGGCCATGACTGGACGGAACCAGGACGCTATCAAGAAAACAGCGGCCGGCCTTTTGAAGCTCCTGTATCCGTATCGGACTCCGGACGATTTATCAGAACAGGAAATTGTCCCGATAATTGAGATCGCCATTGAGATGCGCAGGCGCGTGACCGACCAATTGGCGAAAGTACTTCCGACAGAGTTTTCACACATTATCTACTCCTACGTACTTAGGCGAAGAGGGTAAATGGAACTCCCCGTGTCAGTGTTGCCGATCCAATACAGCCTATCTGTCGCTCGCAGCGGAGTATCCCAGACTAGATCCGACCTGGCCGCACAGTTCCACTATGTGGCGATGCTCGGTGAATCGGGACGTCAGAGCTTCTCTACAACTGAGTTGAGGTTCACCAATCATCACTATGCACGCGTTCAATCAGCGCATTCTCGCTGAGGATCTCGTCCGCGTCCGTCGGCCGGATGACCGGGAGCGCTACGCTGCTGCGCAGCGCCAGGCGCGCATCGATCCCAACCCCCACCAGATTGACGCGGTGATCTTTGCGCTTCGACGTCTTCGCGAAGGCGGCTGCATTCTCGCAGACGAGGTTGGGCTGGGAAAGACGATTGAGGCCGGCTTGGTCATTGCTCAGAGCCGGGCGGAGGGGGCGCAACGCATCCTGCTGATTGTGCCCAAGTCGCTTATCGGCCAGTGGCAGAGCGAGCTCTTAAACCTGTTCGGGATTCAGGCGCGCGAGAACGATGCGAGCTTTTTTGCCCCAGGCGTGTATCTGGTTGGCCGAGAGTTCGCCGGAAGCGAGCGTGGCGCGACACCGCTCGGGGCCGTCCCGCCCTTCGATCTCGCCGTCATCGACGAAGCGCACGAAATCTTCGCCGGGCTGCACAAGCGATACGGGCGTGATGGGATTTATGACGAAACGTCGGACGAAGCTCTGATGGCGCACCGCGTGCGCGGTTTTCTGCGCTCGACGCCGGTGCTGCTGCTTACGGCGACGCCGATGCAGAACTCGCTAGCCGAACTGTGGGGCCTGGTCCAGTACGTGGAGCCGACGGGCACGCTGCTCGGCGACATCGAGACTTTTCGCAAAGTATTCTGCGCCGACGATGATCGAACTCTGGTCCCCGGCCAGGAGCACGAGCTGCAAGCGCCGCCTCGTCGATTGTGCAGCGCAGAACACTGCGCCGGCAGGCCCAGGAGTTTCTCGATCGGCCCTTCACGCAGCGGCGGTGCCGGCTGTACGAATACGCGATGAGCGACGACGAACGGTCGCTCTACGACGACGTGACTGAATACCTGCTTGAGCCGTCCCTGTATGCCTTCGCCGGGCGACAACGGCGGCTGTTGCTGATCGGATTTCACCGGCGCATGGCCTCGTCCATCTCCGCCTTGGCATCTAGTCTGGAGAACGTCGCCCAGCGTCTGCGTCGCCTACAAGGGGGCCTGGGTTCCGACGATACCGCCCTCACCGTGCTCCGGGATCTTGAGGAAGAGGATGAAACCGAAGAATCTTCCGAGGAGCCGAATCCGCCGATCAACCGTGCAGCGCTCGCGGCGGAAGCTGGCGCGCGTCGAGGATTTCATCAAGCGCGCGCGGGATCGCTGCCGCATGACGCCAAGGCGCGATCCTTCCAGGATGCGATCAAGGTGATTCTCGACCTCGGACGGGACGGCCGCGGCAGCGGCAAAGCCGTAGTGTTCACCGAGTCGATCACGACTCAGGAGTACCTGCGACGCCTGCTTCTCGCTATTGGCCTCGGAGAGGACGACATCACGCTTTTCCGCGGCGTCAACGATAGCGATCGGGCGCAGCAGGCCTATGCCCGGTGGCAAAAGGAAGAAGGCGCCCATCTTGCCTCCGGAACGAAGCCGAGCCGCGATGTTGGCGTGCGCCTTGCGCTTGTGCATGAGTTTCGTACGCGCTCGAAGATCCTCGATATGCACCGAGGCCGGCGCAAAAGGGCTGAATCTTCAATTTTGCGAGACGGTTATCAACTACGACCTGCCCTGGAATCCGCAGCGCATCGAGCAGCGGATCGGACGCTGCCATCGCTACAGCCAGCAGCGCGATGTCACGGTGGTCAACTTCATCGCCAGGGACAATGAGGCGCATCGTCTGACCTTTGAGATCCTGAGCCAAAAGCTCGACCTCTTCGGCAGGGTGCTTGACGCGTCGGACCATGTCCTGCATGAGCCGCGCACGGACGCTCCGGAGCTTATGGTCTCGGCGCTCTCCGTCGAATTCGAGAACGATCTGCGGAGCATCTATAGCCGCTCGCGCACGATCGACGAAGTCACGCGCGAGATCGCCGCACTGCGGGACAAGATTTCCGGGCGCAGGGAGGCCTACGAGAAGGAATACGAGCGGACCTCCCAGATCATCGAGTCACGGTTCGACGAGAGCGTGCGCAAAGTGTTCAAGCGTCTGCGGGAGGAACTTCCCGGCAGCCTCGCCGACCTGGATCGAGATCTCGCCGATCTCGTGGACGGATATCTCAATGCGCGTGCCGTCGAGTTCCATCGTTTCAACGAGGGTGGCCGGGTTGTGTTTGATATCGCGCCCGGTGTCGCATTGCCAGCCGAGATCGGGGATGGCCGGCGGTTCGCCACGGGGGATGCGAGAGGTCTGACCGATGCCGAGTCCTTGAATCTGGTGCATCCGTTGGTCCGCGCCGCGATCGACCAAGCCCGTAGTTGGTCGGGTGACGGCTCCCTCACCCTTCAGCCTGCTCCCGGTTCTCCTCCCGAGCTTGCAGCCTTGGCGGGCAAAACAGGTGTGATGTGTGTCGCAATAGTCGATTACGTCGGGTTTGAGCCGGTACAGCGGCTCGTTGCGGGCGCGGTGGTCGGCGGCGCTCCCATTGATCCTTCGCTTGCCGCTCAGACTCCTTCGACTGCAGGCGACCGACAGGGCGGCTTTGAAGGTTGAAGTGGATTCGCAATGGCTCGACGACGCGGTCGACGAGGCCGTTTTCGTTGACCAACGACAGGTCGAGAAAGCGGAGCAGAGCCACTTCGAGCAAGCGATCGGGCAGCTTGAGCGATTTGTCGACGACAAGATCCTGGTGTGCCGCCGCGAGCGGGCAAGCATCGCGGAGAAGCTGCGCTCCGCGCGGGCTCGACGTGACGAGATCGTTGGTTCGAGTGCCCGCGATCGGATAGAGGCGGAAATTCTCCGTCTAGCCACCAGTGACGAGAGCCTCGAGCACCGGATCGGCGCATTGGAATCCAGAGAGGACGAGGTTTATAGAAAATGGCGCGACGAGTATCACGAGCTGCGTTATCGGGCGCCAAAGGTGACCCGGCTGTTCCAGGCGGTGTTCGAGATAGCGGCACCGAAGCCGGAGACGTCGTGCTGAGGCTGCTGCACACGGCCGACTGGCACCTTGGACGGCGTTTTCCGTCCTTCCCAGAAGAGGGGCAGAAAAAACTGTCACGGGCACGTATGGATGTCGTTCCGAGGATCCTCGACGTCGCGCGACGCAACGCGGTCAATGCGGTGCTTTGCGTGGGTGATATCTTCGACGATCCCGAGCCGGCTCCCGACTTCTGGGAGGGGCTTGCCAAAACATTCCAAGCGCATCCTGGGCCGCATCCCCCTCTCTTTCTGGTTCCTGGCAATCACGATCCCCTCACGCCGGAGTCCG
This sequence comes from uncultured Acidobacteriota bacterium, assembly GCA_963720745.1. Taxonomy (GTDB): domain Bacteria; phylum Acidobacteriota; class Terriglobia; order Bryobacterales; family Bryobacteraceae; genus TMP-7. The sequence continues at coordinate 103,232 of CAVRGO010000002.1, read as the reverse complement.
TTTGGGCTCAAACTCACCCCTTTCGAGCACGGCTCCCGCGATGGGTGCACGTCGTGGACCGCGATGATTTCACGTATGAGATCGCGCCGAATGCGGTCCTATACGCGCGCCCGTGCCGATCCAAGGCCGGCGAGAACGATCTGGCGATGGCGCTGCCCGCGCGCGAGGCGGGCGACGAACGGCTTCGCATCGGCTGCGTCCATGGCTCCACATTTGATATCGACGGATACCAGACAAACTTTCCTATTCGCCGGGATGCCGGCGTTCAGCGCGGGCTCGATTATCTCGCTATAGGCGACACACATTCGTTTCGGGACGTTACCGAAAATCTTTCGGTACCGACGGTCTATCCAGGCACCCCTGAGCCCACAGGTTTTGATGATACCGGCGCCGGTCGCGTTGCGCTCGTCGCGATGTTCAGGCGCGGGTTGCGTCCGCGCGTCGATCACGAACCGGTAGCTTTCTGGCGGTGGATAGACGTGCGGTGCCGCGACATGAACGAGCTTCGCAGTTTGCTGACCACGCCGGATCTCGACCGCCACGTCGTCCGGTTGCATCTCGACATGACAGTCTCTCTTTCCGAGGAGAGCGAGGTAGAGCGCATCCTGCGCGACCTTCGCGGCACCGACGCGACACACGGTCGTGTGGGCGTGCTGATCGAGGATCTGGAGAACCTGCGCTTGCAAGTGGGTTCCGGAGATGCTTTCCCTGACGATCTTCCGCCCGTGCTCAAGGACACCGTTGCGCGCCTTGATCGGCTGGTCGCCGACGCAGTCGACGAATCCGAAAGATCGAGGGCCACCAGGGCACTCGCGCATCTTTACAAGCTGCTTCAGAGCCACGACGCGATTGGCGGGCGCAGCGTATGAGACTTCATAGGCTGCGCATCGCGAGCTTCGCCGCGATTGAGGCCGTAGACGTCGAGTTCGGTCCGGGCCTCAACGTGCTGTACGGCCCCAACGATCTCGGAAAATCCACTCTGGTGTCGGCCATCCGCCTGGGCCTGTTGCTTCCTCACGCGTCGACGCATTGCGATCAGTACGTCGGCTGGTCCGGCGGCGGTGAACCCGTCGTCGAATTGACGTTCGAAACCGAGGCGCAGCGCATATGGCGCATCCGAAAACAGTTCGGGAAAACCGGCTCCTCGCTTCTGCAGGAATCGAGGAATGGGCAGGATTTCGACGATGTCGAGCGTGGAAGGAAGGTGGACGGGAAGCTGCGGGAGATCCTCCGCTGGGGTATTCCTGAGCCAGGCGGCACTGGCGGGACCAAGGGGCTCCCGACCAGTTTCCTTGCAACTGTGCTCCTCTCCCCGCAAGAGGATGTGGGAGCCGTTCTCCGCAACAGCTTGCATGACGACCCGACCGGCACCGGCAAAGAAATGATCGCCGCAGCTTTGCAAGCGGTGGCGCAGGACCCGTTGTTCGTCGCAATGCTGCGAGAAACGCAGTCGCGACGCGACGCGGCCTATACCGACAAAGGCGCAAAGAAGACCGCCAAAGGGAGCGTGTTCAAAGTGGCGGCGGACAGGCTCAATGAAACGAGGGAGGAGAAGGAGAGGCTTGAGAGAGTTGTGTTCGACTCGGAGGGCGCGGAGCGGCAGCTTCGGGAACTTACGGATCGGCGCACCGTGAAGCAGGAGGCAGTGGCGGTTGCGAACGATCTCGTCGCCAATCTCGACAGGCTCGTAACGCAGGCGACGTGCCGTTCGGTCGCGGCCGAACAGGTCAGGCTCGCGCAAGAAAATGCGCAGCGTATTCAGAAGATTGGGGCCGACGTCCAAACGGCGGAGCGAAAAATCGGAGAGCTGAATGGAAAGATTGCGGAGGCGGAAAAGGCGCTGAGTGCGGCGCGGGGCAAGCAAGAGGAAGCGGATGCCGTACTGAAGAGTGCGGAAGAAGCGGCCCGAGCAGAAGGATCAGATCCCGGCATGACCGACACGGTTGTGCGCCAGCAGATCGAGATTCGAAAGTCACAGGCGGAACAGGCTGAGCGAGAGGCACAGCAAAGGATAAGTGGCGCTTCGGCAACGCAGAAGCTTGTAGAAGCCGTGACGAAAGCTCAGAACGAGCTTAGAGATCACCAGGAAAAAGCCGACAGCACTCTTGAAACTGCTACCCAGTCGACCGCGAAACAAAGCGCGGCGGACGCTGAGCTTCGCCGGTGCGACCTGCTGGAGCGCGCTCTGGACGTTCATGCCGCGGATAGACAGGTTGCTGATGCTCAAGGTGCCGTCAACAAAGAGGCTGACCTGCGCGGTCGCATGGAGATCCTATCCGGCGAGCGGGCCACGTCGGCCGGATTGCGTGCAGCGATTACGGTTCCGCTTCCCGCCGCGCTTGCACCCATGCGCAAGCTCGCAACCGAGCTTGCCGCCGCGCGGGGCGCGCTGGACGTCGGCTTCGTGATGACGGTGGCTCCGAAGGGGCGCCTCGATTTGAAGGTTCGTAAGGATGGGCAGCAAGTCGAGTCTTCGTCGACCGCAAGGCCACTCGACATCGAAGCCAGAGCGGAAGTCGAAGTCGCTATCGGTGACATCGCGACAGTGCATGTCCGTGGCGGCCGGCGAGAGGCGCAGGAGAGAGCCAGAAGTCTGGAGGAGCGATGGACGAAAGAAGTAGAGCCGCATCTCGTCGCGGCTGGTGTAGCGGACCTCGACGGCCTCGATGCAAAGAGTCGGGAGGCCCAGGGGTTGGACTTGGACATCAAGGCGAAGGACGCAGAGATGGAATCATTGCGCCCGCAGCTCACCGCCCTCTCCGGTGTGGGCGAGACGCTGCGCGTAGCATCCGAGCGAGCGGCGACATGCCGGGCGGCGCTCGGCGACACTAAGCTTGACACACTGGCAGCCGACATCAAGGCGCTTGGCGCGGACGCGGTCGCGGGGTTGCGAAAGCGGCGCGAACGGTATTCAAGAGAGGCAGAGCGGGCGCGCAACGTCGCCAGCCAGGCAGCGAGTGACCGTACGCTCGCGGAGGAGCGCGTCCGGAACTCGAAAACGGGATTTGACGCAGCCGTCGCTGCGCGGGATGCAGCCATGGTCGCCTTCCCGGAGGGAGTTGACGCTGCCTTGAATTCGGCGCGTGCCGCCCTCGCGGTCGCCACCAAAGAGAAGGAAAAGGTTGTGACTGAGTTCGCCTCGTTGGAGCAAGCAATTGCGGCGAAGAAGAAGCGCATCGACGAGGCTTTGAGCGGCGCGCGTACGAAGGCAGCAAGCGCCAAGACTGCCGTCGAGACAGCACAAACTCAGTTAACGACATCAAAAACCAATCATGCGGAAGAGCATGGCCGGCTGGTCGAATTGCGAAAACAGCGTGATGCCGAGAATATGGCGGCGGCCGAGATCAAGCTCCGCGAAGCAACCGAAGCCCACGCTGCCCTGCCGATTCCGGAACGCCTCGTCTCTGAGGAAGAGGTCACTGGCGCGAGGAATGCGGCAGCGACCCTGAAAGTGGAGCTGGAAGGCATCGAGCGCGATATTCAGCGGGCGCATGGCGCTCTCGAACAGGTTGGCGGTGCTGTGGCCCGTGAGCGCCTGCGCGACGCTACTGAAGCATTCGAGTTGGCAGCGCGTCAGGAAAGGGAGACCGAGGCGGAGTACGAGGCCTGGAGGCTTTTACTCGACCAAATGAAGGAGGCTGACGCGGCGCAGGCGAGCAACCTTGGGCAGGCGCTTGGGCCGGCCATCGCCGGGCGGTTTCAGGACCTGACCCAGCGACGTTATGACAGCGTGCGGCTCACCGCACAGCTTGGGACGGAAGGCGTCGTGGTTTCGGGTGCGGTGAGGTCGGCTGCTCAGCTCTCGGTCGGCACGCGCGAGCAATTGTCGACTTTGTACCGGCTTTCTCTAGCGGAGTATTTGCAGACGGCGATTGTCCTGGACGACCAGCTCGTTCAGAGCGACGACACTCGCATGGACTGGTTTCGGGCCTTGCTCACCGATAAGGCCCGCGGCTTCCAGATCGTCGTAGTCACGAGCAGGCCCGCCGACTACATTCCTTCAAGCGGGCTGGTTCCTCCCGGGAGCACTGCTCATACGGATACAAACGACGGATTCATGCGAGCGGTCGACCTCGGGCGGGCCCTCCGCCGACGTTGACCGTCCTAAACGGCGCGGCAGGGGTGCGAAGCGGTGTAGTTCAGGAGTGGCTCGATTGAGGCGAGGTAATTCTGATGTTCATCTCCGAACTTTTTGCTGCCGGGTTTCGGTGCTTCGGTGTTGACAATGCCCTTACGCTGAAATTACGGCGCCGACTGAACATTCTGGTCGGTCCAAACGATGCTGGGAAGACAGCGATCATCGATGCACCGCGTTACGTTCTGTGGACACGAGGCGACGAATTCGTCCGTCTCGACCCCAATGATTTCCATGCCAACACAGCGGGTCATAGAGCGTCGGAACTCCTCCGTAAGGCCGAGCGCGAACTCCGCTCCGGACGTCGATCTCGGCTATGTCGAAGCGTGTACATTCATGAACGGAGAGTTCAGTGCATTGAAGCCGGGTCGGAACCAACAGCTCCCATTCCTTCAGTGCTCCCCCGTTGCCCCAAATCACGTGGAGAGGTGCGCGCGTTGTGAGCAAGTAAATACCTGCCCTGGCCTCCGGGCCTTTCTGCACTTGTCTCTTGACCGCGTGTCGGATGCAAACTGTAGGGTCCAGTGATGTCGAGATGAACGAAGCGTAGGACGATGATGAATGTAGGACTCGGTCACCGCGTCCATGGAAGAGGACTTGACCATTAGGGATGATCACTGCGCTTGCGGCATTTCTTGATCGAGACCGAGAGCGAGTTCCTGTTGCTCTTCGGAGGCAGTGCCGGCAACAACGGCAGCTGCCGCCGCGTGGTAACCCTCGTACTTGCCGTCCTTTCGGTAGCGTCCGAAGTGCGGCATCGCCCCGATCTTTCCCCGTTTGCTCGTGCCATGCCTTCGCAACTGGATCGGTCTTGAGACGCTGCTGTATTTGATGCTGATGTGGGTTGTCGTCCTTACCGTCTTCAGCCAAACGCAGCAGCAAGTCCAAAACGGTCGCTAGGCGGACGATGGTGGGTTCGCGAAACGATGGCGTTCCAGCAAGCCTAGGATCGCTGCCGCCAAAAGAGAATTCCCAGTCCGAAACGTTTACTACGCCTGAGCTTGACATCCCTTCCAGCTAAACACGACCGAGCTTAGAGACAATTGTCGAAGTCTCCGTGAACAGGGGGCTTCACAAGGTGACGGAAACTCCAGCGGTGGACCATGAAGCCACGATAGGAATAGAAGGGCCGTGCGGGACGCCCTTCAGCGAGCGCCATCCTCGGGCCGTAGGATTTTCGGCGAGAATAGGTCTTCTATGGAATCGTTGCGTATCTCGCCGCAGTACAAGGCCGATGACTGGCGACGGCTGGACAAGGACAAGGTGGAGGACTGGACCACGGCTGCGGCGATTGTGCGCGACCGGCTTCACGGGCGTTTCGTCAAGTTCGCTGACAAGTGCCTGCCGGACGTCTTTTCGGGCTTCGTGGTCCTCTCGATCGACTGCCTGCTAGTGGAAACGATCCAGCAGTTCATCGAAGGCATCATCGACGGTTCGGGACAAGCGGGTCGGCTCTGCAAGGAGTTCCTCAACGGACCACGATTCCAACCCGCCTTCGCCACGGTGGCGACGCGCGACGCGTTCTATCGCGATATCCGCTGCGGCCTGCTCCACCAGGCGGAGGCGAAGAAGAAGTGGCTCATCCGCCGGAACGTCGGCACGCTGCTCACGACGGTGGCTGCTGACGAGTACATCATCGACGTAAAACTCTTCCACGCCGCGGTGAACGACAGTCTCGACGACTACGTCGCGGCGGTCCTCAAGCCGGAGAATACGGACCTGCGCGACAAGCTCTGGACGAAGATGGACCACATCTGCAGCATCCGCGAATCCAGGGGAGCGATGGAAGTCGACGACACGGCAGCACAATCCAGCACCACGACCTAGTATTCCACTACAACGATCCCGCCTCCGCTGGAAGAACGGCGGGTGCGTGCTTCACGGTGATCGACTGTCCGTCCGAACTGATCCGAGCTGGACACTCCGGCCAGAGTGCGCGGACGCCATTGTTCGATCATGGCTCGGAATCGGCGAGGCCGCGATTATTCTGTTGTGCCGATTTGATTCGCGAGCCCAAAATCCCCAAACATGGGATCGTTTCTTTACGTTTTGCAGTGAAGCATCGATATGATATCCGCGCAGGCGTCAAAGCGGAGCCCGAGGATCAGCTTCTCCAGCACGATCTCGCCGGAAACCGCTTCGGATAACCGTTTTAGAAATCCAGTGGAATCAGATCGCTGGACCTAGGCGCTGGTCTTGTTCCCCCGGGTTGCACTGCCTTAAATGAGCGTCTCTCATTTGGTTGCTTGGAGTACCTCGTCAAAGCTTTTTCAGTCACTCTCGAATCGGTCGACTCTTGGTCGGGAGCTCGCTCGAAGTTGCAGCGCACGGCGGGTATCCGCGATCTCTCTCTCCAGGATGCTCTCCTCCCGATCCCGTCTTTAGAGACGGTGTTCGAGGTCACGGTCAACGGCCGCGTGCACAAAGTCCCCGGCGCGAAGCTGCAGCGCTGGATAAATAAGCGGCGGGAAGAATGGAAAGGACCACGCGGCCTACTCTTCAAGCAACGACCAGTGCTGGGGCCGTGAACTGGACAAAACTGAGATCCGCGCTAAAGTAGTAGATTCACAGCGAGCTTGATTAAGACGGCGGTTTGGCTCGGCGTGATGGCTAGCTTGGTTGGGTGCATGACGGCCTCTCCTGTAGCAGTGAAGGCTAACGGAAGAATCAACGTTCATCTTGAGGCTGACCTCGACGCCAGCTTCGGTAAAGCGAAAGCAGCACCGAAGGCAACGAAAAAGGCAGCGAAGTCCAAGAAGACGGCGGTAACAACGAAGGCAAGAACGGCAAAAGGAAAAGGAACAATGAACAACACTACGATCAATACAGTAATGAAAAACGGTGGGCAGGGCATGGTCGCTGCAGGAGAGATGGCACCCAACCGAAGCTAGTATTCACGTCACAGCAAGACCGCTAGATCAAGAGCACGACCAGTGGGTTCAACTCCCGCCTCTCCTGCCAAAATTTCTTCCAACAAGCACAGACGGGCGCGCCAACAGCGCCCGTCTTCAGTTGACCCTCCGCACCCTCTCGCACGGTGGCTGTGCCGTTGGTATTCATCGTCACCTTGTAGCCCTTCGACCGCGTGGCCTTGGTGGCACCGTAGGGCATCGTCCGTTTGGAAGTTGCAGGATCGGTGTGAGAACGTGGTCTGATGGCCGGTTCAATCTACGCCGCGCTGGTCGCGGTGGAGCGTTATCAACAGTCGAATATTCCGGGAGTGCCATTCGCGGTTGCCGACGCGGAAGCGATGCGGGACGTGCTCATCGAGCAGATGCGGGTTCCTCCCCAGAACATCAAGTTCTGGACGAATGAGCAGGCAACCCGGAGCACCTTTGAGCACGATCTCAAGTACGAGCTCGATACGCTCGGCCCCGAGGATCAGTTCATCTTCTTCTACGCCGGTCACGGGTTCTACGCGGACGGGTCGAATCGGCTCTCGACGTGGGATACGCGCTCAGTCAACATTGAGGCGACCACTGTGTGCCTCGATCAGGTGCTCTTGTCCCGGTTGAAGAACGGCCCTTGCAGCAGGAGCTTGGTCTTCATCGACGCGTGCGCGAGTACCTTCATCGTCCCCGGTTCGCGAAGCGTGCTGCAAGGCATGAAGCGCGAGGAGTTCGACGCGTTCGTCCAATCGACAGAGTACTGCGGCGCATTCTTCTCGTGCTCGCCCGCCCAGCAATCGTATTCATCGGAGAAGTTGAAGCACGGCATCTGGACGTACCACCTGCTGCAAGCGTTCCGAGGCCAGGATGCGGCGGCATTCGAGCGCGACCGGCTCATCACGGGACACTCGCTCCAGAACTACCTGACGCTGCGAGTGCCCGACTTCATCGTGAAGAAGACAGAGATCAAGGATCTGCAGCGGCCCTACGCGGTACTGGCCGCAAATGGCGCGTTCGAGATCCTCAACCTGCCCGAAAGCACCCCGGAGCAGCCGGAGGTCAAACCCCTCGTACCTCAGCCCGACCAGCCTGAGCCGGACCCCAAGCCGCCAGTGCCGATCCCGGTTCCCTTCGATACCGCCAAAGTTGCTGCCGACCAGCAGATGTACTGGGAGCAGCGCAAGCGGCTCGCGGATACGGAGGTGATGGCGAAAATCTGGGGCCTGCCGCGTTGGAAACTCTGGAGCCGGCCGATGGAATTCCGTAAGGCACGCTTCCAGAGTCTCGATCACTGCGCGCAATTCGTTGCCAATGCGAGCGTCCGCTTCGGAGCCCGGTGGACGCAGTACCCGTGGTTCAACATACCGCCGGCGCACGGCTTCGAGTCGGTCGCGGCGGAAATCGACCTTGTGGACAGCAGTGTCGATCATACGGAGCGATGGGTTTTGTTCCAGTCCGGACAATTCGTGCACAACATGGCCCTTGACCGCGTGCCGCAGCTCGGGAAACGGATGCACGTGCTGGAGATTCTGGATGTCATCACCGCGCTGTACGAGTTCACCGCTAGGATGGCTGATCAGAAGGTCTTCACGAAGCACGTCGGAGTCGCCGTTGAGCTTCAGCGCGTCGATAGCCGTGAGCTCGTTTGGCCGGGGGAGGTCAGTATCGATGGCTGGTGCCAAGAGGAGAACATTGGCATCGACACCATCTACACCGCAGAAGAGCTGCAGGCCGGTAGGCGCGCGCTCGCGCTCGATACCGCTCTCAGCATTTACGCGCAGTTCGGCTGGAACGATCCGCCAAAAGAGAAGCTCGCAGCCCTACAACGGCAGCGCTTCGGGCCAGCGTAATCGCTACACTAGAGCTCTCGGACAGCAGACAAACTATGCAGATGCACGGCCAGATGGCGCGCGTCCCGGTCACGGCACGACAGAAGTTCTCAGAGGCGGCGTACTTCTATAACGGGATGCTCGCGCACCGCACGAATCCCGTCGTCTTCCCTTATTACCTGAGCGCGTTCGTCTCGGCGCTCCGCAGCGTCACGTTCTATCTGCAAAAGCAGTATGCGCACAGGCCGGCGTTCGGGCCATGGTATGCGGCGAAGCAGCAAGAGATGCGGGCGGACCCCGTGCTTAGGATGCTGGTCGAGAAGCGGAACATGGCGCTCAAAGAGGAACCGTTCGACCTGCATTTCAAGCAAGGATGGAAGATGCCGGACAAATACGGCGGCGTCATCACGACGACCTTCCTCGGAGTCCGTGAGGAAGCCCAGCGCGACGGTCGGGTACGAACGTTCCTACAGGTGGAAAAGGATGGACCTGAGGAAGAAGTAGAAACAGAGATCAGTTGGCACTTCACCGACGACGACCCACTAGACGTCATGAACCACTGCTACGAAGGACTCGAAAAAATGGACGCGATGCTCAAAGAACTCCCCGCGCTCGGACTCAACGAAGAGGAGCAGTAAACGAACCGTATCGAACGGCAGAAATCGGAGACGTACCTAGTGACGTTCGCCCCTATTGTCGCGGCAGTGATGCTGGGCTCTCTCGGCATCACGTGCGTCGCGGTTCCCGTGCGAGTCGTGACGTTCTGCCGCTGGTACCACAAGAAAAAGCCGAAGTGGGTGCAGGAACTGCCGCTCGCGGATCTCGTCCTGCGGCCATGGATGCCAACATACTTCCGGATCTTGGGAGTAGTCCTCTGCCTGATCGCGCTCGGAATCGCATGGACCGCTACGACGTAAAAGTCGGGTTACGAAAAATTCCCGTCAAGACGCCGCGCGCTGTTACGACGACCCGCGCCCGTCGTGGAGCCCGGCAAAGAATAGGGCGAGGGCAGCGCCAATGCACATCCCGATCGCGAGCAGTTGCAGGATGTCAGGGCCGCGGAGTCCCTTCAGGTGCGGGTTGTCGAGACTGTTGAGGAATGGCGGGATCGCTACCAGCAAGGGGGCGAGAGGGGCAAACTTCCTCAGCTTCTTGCGCGTGCCCGGTTTGGCGTCCATGGCAGATAAGCATAACACCCGAAGGAGTTGCAGGAGCACCATAACCGTCAGGCCCGGCGGTAAAATAGTAGGTATGGAAGGGATCGTCAAAGACCGGCTCGCGTACTGCGAGAACTGCCAAACCATGCGGCCATTCTTCGAAGGCAACATCCCCCTCATCCCCGACAGCAAGGACAAGCGCCCCGGCAGCGACTACGTCTGCGGCGTCTGCTACAGCATCATCGCAACCTTTGAAACCGTAACCCCTGAAGAGTTCGCGACCGCCGCACAAGAGATCGAAGACCCGCAACTCAAAGAACTCCTCAAGACATAAACGACCGTTAAGTCCATCTCGGGAGTCCGCGGCCGGCTTCGCCGAGGGATCGCGCCGAGCTGCGCGCCTCGTTGCTTATGGCGTGCCGACCGGTTCTTGTGGGTTCTCTGGGTTCTGTCCCGCCGAGCGTCGGTATCCTGCTGCGACGAGAAGCCGGTGCGCTATCTTGCGGGCCTGCATCAAGGCTGCTCGGCATTCTTTCACTGCGCCTTCGATGTGGAGCTTGATGAATCCTGGTCTCACGACCTCATCGCTTGGATTCATGGAGAGGAGCGCATTGCGCGTCTGCTCGCAGATTGTCGCGAAGAGTTCGTCATTGTCATCGCAGCTGATTTCAAGATAGAAGCGTTTATTGTCATCGAAGATGCCAAGTGATGCGACGATGGAGTCTCCGGGTCCTTGTTGATCTCGCCGGCAGTAATAGGTGGTGTCTATGTTCCAAAAGTCATCCCACCCTTCGGCCTGACACTCCGGCAAGAGCTTATGGTCTGCGAGGCAGTTCAGAATCGGTTCGACGCTGAGCACGGCGAAAAATCCCGATTCAGGTTCCTTATTGTTCATCAGCAGGCTCGTGGTGACCACTCCGAGCGCGAAGCCATACTCGACCACTGCTAAGCCCCCGCTGAAGCCACCACGGGGCGTGGCTGATAGAACAAAATGAACATGCTCGCAAACCCGCAGGTCAACCTGTGCGTTCACTTCAGCACGGGTAGCTACAAGATGTGGGCTTGTCGTGAGGGGTATTGGCGGGTAGCCAAAAACGACTGCCTCGGTCAAAACAAAATCGTTCGGCCCAAGCCAGTCGTCGAGATGGCTACCGAGTGGCACCCAGGGTAGGCGTGGATCGTATTCTCGAACACGGAAGATCGCGACATCAACAGTCTCGTCCGAGTGGAAGTGCGGGCCAGACTCGATCTGCAACGTTGCGGCGGTGACAAGATGCACGGGTCGCTTGGTGCCATCCGGCTCGGCAATCGCGACGCGGGTGTCCTCGGAAGGGTCGGCGTCGATATATGTCCGTTCGGTGGTTGCGACCTCGCGTATGCGGAGTCCTTCGACGACATGTCTTGCGGTTACGAAGACCCCCTCACCCACATGGAAGGCGCTGCCGATGGCGTGGATGCCATCGGTGTTCTCTACTGAGATATACGCCATTGCCCCGCTGAACTTCTCAAAGATGTCTCGTGCTTGCTGTGTGTCCAAGGTCGCTAAGCCTCTTCTATTTTCGCCGGGCGTCGGCGTGGTGGTCGTCCTATTTGTTCATCAGTGTTCGGGAACTTCACGTTATCAACATTCGTGAATGGACAGTAAAACATGTGCGACTGCCCGTCCAGGTGCCATCCATGGAAGAACGGCTGCTCGATATGACCGTCGGGCAGCACGGTCGGTGCAAGCTCGCGGAGTTGGTCCCATATCCAGTACAGGTCGAAGATACCAAGTTGAAGCGTATGTCCCACCGCTGATGAAGGCCATATGATGCCGAGCATGACCGTCTCTAGGAAATCGAAGACGTCGTCAGAGGATAGTGCGCGCGAGTTCATCGCGTCGATGTGCGTGTAGTAGTCCCGGAGATCCCTAGCGCGTTCGAGCGCCTGCCAGTACTTGTGCCCGCGGTCAACCTTATACCCTAGCCCGTACCGGAGGAGCACGGCGTAGCGATCGAGCGCAGGCCGATGCTTGCTTTCCTTCTTTATCTCGCCCTTCCGGTCGGCCGCCGTAAGTTCATCGCGCAAGTAGTCAGCCACGGCGGAGGGCAAGTCCTTGCTCGTATGAATCATGAGTTCGGACGAATGACGGACGAATGCCTCGAACCCGCTCCAGAAGGTGAGGAAGAGCTCGCTCCCGTAGTTCATGATTGGCGTCGCGCTCAGTCCCACGCGGACATTTGCCTTCTCTGCTATGGCCGCGGTCGCGCGATATTTGTCCGTGTCCGCGTGTCGCAATCCGTGAGTGCGATGGTGCTCTTGAGTTCGTCAGTGAGTTCGCTAACGGAGTCGCAGTGGGCTTTTGCGCCGAACTTTTTGCGGAGATCCTCGTCCCTCGCAAAGTACTGCTGTTGTTCGCGCTTCGTGAGCTTTGGTGCTGCGCGGAAATAGTCTCCGTGTCGAGGTTCCATGCGCATGTACACAAGGTCGTGCACGCCGCGGATGGCAGAGGCGGTGAAAGCCGCAACGGCTTAGCATCCTGTGTGCGGTTGCAGGAGGTGAAGGACAGAATCAAGAGCACTGCAATTAAACCGGCGGGCAATCGGCAGGAGAGCCGGGCAGTTGGAGGTGAGGAGGCCCATGCTTTTTTCATCAGACAGGTCATAAAACTCATAGTTCTCCAGGGGCTAGGGCGTTGAGGTTTTCGTCGCGCCGGGCTTGTTGAAGGGCCCGGTCCAGAATCGGGGGCACGCAGGCCGCCATCGGCGTCTTATGCTTTGCGATATTGCTTGTCGGTTACGTGTTCCATCCAATCAACCACCTTGCCATTCAGCTTTTCCTGAATTGCAATGTGGGTCATACCCGTCGTTGGCGTCGCTCCGTGCCAATGCTTTTCTCCAGGAGGAAACCAGACCACATCACCCGGCCGGATCTCTTCGACAGAACCACCTTCCCGCTGCACCCAGCCAACGCCCGCGGTAACGATCAGCGTCTGACCGAGCGGGTGCGTGTGCCAGGCGGTGCGGGCACCGGGCTCGAATGTCACGCTTGCGCCCGCCACGCGCGCCGGATCGGGCGGTTGAAACAGAGCGTCAATCCGTACGGAGCCCGTGAACCACTCTGCCGGTCCCTTTGCCGAAGCCTGTGAGCCAACTCGTTTAATCTCCACGCCGTGATTCTCCTTGTTTTCTATTTGCATGCCCGAGGCCACATATTGGACTGCCTGTGTCGAAGCCAGGCAGAATGTCCTGCGGTCGATCTTCATCCGCTCGACCTTTCATACCGGAGCCAAAGCGTGTCGCTTTCGCGCCGCTCGACGGATTTGAGTTTGAAAGGAACCGTCTTGTCGCGTTTCGGGCTGATGCCATCGAACACAGCCGGTATCTCGTGGCGGCCATCGATTCCCGGCGCAATCAGCAGGCTGAGTTCATCGACGAGGCCAGCCTGGAGGAATGCCCCGTTGATGTGACCGCCGCCTTCCAGCAGCAAGGTACGAATTCCGAATTGCTCCGCCAGCAGAGTGACGGCACGCTCCAGATCGACGGCGTCTTGTCCAGCGACAACGTACGAAATGCCGGTGGCTTGAAGCATCGCGAGATACTCCACAGGAACTCGCTCGCTGAGCATGGAGATGAGGTGATCGCCGTCGATGGCGGCACTCGACCAGCGGAGCTTGCCAAGAGTGTCAACTGCGACGGCGTAAGACCTGGCCTGTTGCGCAATGTGCACGGACTGCTGTCCGGCCGACAGGGACGAAGCTACCGTAAAAGGCTCGGCGTCCGCAAAATGCTGTTGCATCGTTGTGCGACCGCAGATCCAGGCGTCTCCCGCCAGTTGTCCGCCGGTTGCTTCGTATTCGCCCGCCACCGTCAGTCCTTTGAGTGACGTCCCGTCGATTTTGCCATCGATCGAGGACGACATATGACAGATGATGGGCGGTCTCATGTTTCCTCCCACTTCAAACCAAATCACACTACCGTCATCCCGCCGTCCACTGTCAGCGCATGCCCGACGACATAACTCGCTCCCGGACTGCAAAGCCACAGTACAGCCGCGGCGATCTCATCGGGCCTGCCCGCGCGGCCGATTGGAACGTTCTTGGCGGTTTCGGCGTAGACCTGCTCGTCCCCTTTGAATACGTCGCGGCCCACTTGTGTGTCGATCAGGCCGGGGTTGATGGCGTTCACACGAATTCCCTGCTTGATGTATTCGAGAGCAGCCGTCCGCGTCAGGCCGACGACGCCGTGCTTGGACGCAATATACGAACCGATACCGGGGTTGCCGGTCAACGCTCCCACTGACGCGTTATTCACAATCGCTCCGCTGCCCTGCTGTTTCATCTGCTGGAGTTCATATTTCATACAACTCCACACGCCGCGCAGATTGATTCCGATGACGCGATCCCATTCTTCGCGGGTACTCTCGGCAGTCTCGGCAATACGGGCCATCACTCCCGCGTTGTTGAACGCGGCGTCGAGCCGTCCAAACTCGGAAACGGTTCGAGCGACCATCGCCTCTACCTGGGCGTCGTCACTCACATCGCACCTAATGGCGATCGCCTTATGGCCGGCGGCAACAAGCCGGTCGGCGGCGGCCTGCACTCCTGTTTCCTGATAGTCCGCGAGCACCACCGATGCGCCCGCCTCGGCGAAGGCGTTTGCCGTCGCAAGTCCCATTCCTGCTGCGGCCCCGGTGACGATCGCCACCTTTCCGCTGAAATCAAATGGAGTCTTCATGATTTGTTCTCGCTCTCTTCTTAGTGGGGGCGCTTTTCGAAAACCTCTTTGGCCACTCCCGCAGCCGAGAAGGCGTTTGGCCACCCGGCATAGAAGGCGAGATGCGTGATTACCTCTCCGGCCTCGGTCTGTGTCAGTCCGCTGTCCATAGCTTTGTTCAGGTGATACGGAATTTGCGCTGCCTGGCCGGCGGCGATGAGCGCGCTTACCGTCACCAGACTTCGATCGCGCGGTGCCAGATCGGGACGAAGCCAAAGGTCTCGGAACAGAACGTCGGTCGTGTATTGCACCAACCCGGGAGACACGTTTCCGAACTGATTTTTCACGCTCGCTGCTCGCGCTTCTTCCGCTTCCTTGTGCAGTGGAAGAGGTGTCGGGTTGGCTTGAGGCAGCTGATCCGCCCCGATCTTCCGCGAGGCAAAGACGTCCTTGGCGACTGTTACCGCGGACGTGCCGTTCGCCCATCCGGCGTAAAACGCGAGATGGGTGATGATCTCCGAGACTTCGCGGGGCTTCACGCCGTTATCCAGAGCGAGGTTGACTTGGTGAGCCAACTCGCCGGTAAGGTTGCGCGCGATCAAAGCCGACACGGTAACGATACTGCGGTCTCGCGGCGTAAGTCCGGGACTCTTCCACAGATCGGCTATCGGTCCTTGCGCGTATTTGTCGAGTGCCGGCGCGACCGTACGACTGTCGTATGTCTGCATATGTGTTGATTTTCTCCCCCCAGTCGCCTGGCCAGTTTGAGCCCATGATGCGGACCCCAGGACGATTGATGCAATCGCCACAACGATTTTCATAGCACCCTCACAGGTCAATGTTCCTGAATTAATCAACCGAAAAAGTGACCGTTACGCTTCCCGAGCCAACCGCCTCGGCAAGTCCCGTAGCATCCTGGACCCGCCCCAAGCGGGTGTATTCGTATGAGGTCGGAAAGGTCTTGTAGAAAAGCACCACCGTTCTCGACCCATAAAGCATCAAATCGCCGCTCCGGATCGTTCGGGGGTTGGATGCGTTTACTGGCAGATTGGCTGGCAGCCTGTATAGCTTCTCGTTCCCGTTCAACTCACTCATGTCGACGGTCATGGGCAGCAGGGCTTTGAACGCGTCCGCGGTGGCATTGTCTTCGAGTGTTGCGCGAAAAGTGTTCGAACTGATTTTGATTTTGATTTGCTTGCTCCTCTCAATGGCGGTTGGCGTTTGTGCAGCCAGGATTAGCCCCGTCACCAAGGCTGGAAATATAGACATTCGAAACGGAACCTTCACTACTCATGCTCCTTAAGGGCGCAACAGCGCCTTGATGGCGCGACGCTCATCCATAGCCCGGTAGCCCTCGGCAACCTGGTTCAACGGCAGCTCCAGGTCAAAGACTTTGCCGGGATTGATCCTGCCGTTCAGCACGCGGTCGATCAGGTCAGGCAGGTAGCGGCGCACCGGCGCCGGGCCACCATGCAGGTGAACGTGGCTGAAGAAGAGTTGTGCGCCATCGAGAGTCACCTCGTGGGGAACGCCGACAAAGGATACGAAGCCGCCGGCGCGCGTGGCCTGAATGGCCTGCGCCATGGACTCCTGTGTGCCGACGCACTCCAGCACCGAATCGGCCCCAATGCCCTTGGTCAAGTCTTTGATGCGAGCCACGCCCTCTTCGCCGCGCTCGGTAACAATGTCGGTCGCACCAAACTCGCGGGCCAGTTTCTGCCTCGATTCGTGGCGGCTCATCGCGATAATTCTCTCCGCGCCCATTTGGCTTGCCGAAAGCACCCCGAGCAGGCCGACCGCCCCGTCTCCCACCACCACGACTGTGCCGCCGGGCTTCACATTCGCCGCATCCGCCGCAAACCAGCCGGTGCCCAGCACGTCCGACGTCGTCAGCAGGCTCGGAACCATGTCGGGGGATGGCGCTTCCGGCGTGGCCACCAGCGTCCCATCCGCGTTTGGCACTCGGAGCAACGGTGCCTGCGCCCTGGTCATGAATTCGCGACTGACGCACGAAGACTGGTAACCGTACCGGCAGTTAGGACAGGTGTTGTCCGATGTGGCGAACGAGCCGATCACAAATTGCCCCCGCTTCACAGACTTGACCGCACGCCCGACCTCTTCGACAAAGCCGCAGTACTCGTGTCCCATCGGGGTCGGCCCCTTGATCGGTTGCAAGCCCCGGTACGGCCAAAGGTCCGACCCGCAAACGCACGTGGCCGGGATGCGGAGAATCACATCTGTCGGTTCGACGATTTTCGGGTCCTCAAGCTCCTCAAAACGAACGTCGCGCGGTCCATAAAGAACTGTTGCCTGCATGGTTTACTCCTTCTCTTTAAGGGTCTCAGTTGCGATTGCTCATCGCCTGCCCGACTGTTTATCGGTCACCTTTCCATCCACTCGACAACCCTCCTCAGACTGCTCGTGAAGCGCGGTGTGTGTCATGGGCGTGGGGAGATTTGGACCACGTCCCCCTCGCCAATCTCCTGCACGGGGTTGCCCCATTTGCTGCAGCCAGCCCGTCCCGCCGGTGACAATCAGCGTCTGGCCCAGTGGGTGGGAGTGCCACGCCGTACGAGCGCCGGGTTAAAGGTGACGCGAGTGCCAGCAAACCGTGACGGTTCGGCGGCCGAAAACAGCGGGTCAATGCGCACCGACCCTGTGAAGTACTCTGCATTCCATGGCTAGGCGGCAGTGAGCCGCGGCGCGAGATTGTGATGTTCTGCCCGTACAGGGTGAGCGAGATGATCATGCTGGCGAGTAGTTTCATGGGTTCGTCCGCTGCTAATCAGCCTTACGCTTTGCGTGTTCACCGATGGCATGTCGATCACGAGCTGGTGTGGCGTCGAGAACGGTTTGTTAGGCGGTAGTGCCGCCTTCAACTTAAGGGTAACGCCCGTGATGTGTTTTGAGTAGAGCGCGACAATTCAAAGGCTCTATGAGTAGAATTCATGAATGGTAGGCGACGATCTCAGCATACTTTCCACGCTTCTCGCCGTGGCGGAGGAAAAGAGCTTCACGCGGGCTGCAAAGCGGCTCGGTGTTTCGCCTTCGGCCGTTAGCCACGCGCTGCGGGGTCTCGAGGAGCGACTCGGCGTACGCCTTCTCGCTCGGACGACGCGGAGCGTGGCGCCGACCGAGGCGGGAGAGCAACTGCTTGCGCGGCTCCGCCCTGCTCTCGCCGAGGTTCGGGACGCTCTGGGCGAGATTTCCGGTCTTCGTGACAAGCCAGCGGGGCGCATACGTTTACTGATGCCGCGCTTTGCAGTGGAGTCCGTTCTCGCTCCCAGGCTCGCACGATTCGCAAAGGAATACCCCGACATTGTCCTGGATGTGACGACCGACGACAGCCGCATGGATATTGTGGCAGGAGGCTTTGATGCAGGCATTCACCTTGGAGAGTACATTGCGAAAGACATGATCGCCGTGCGGGTGTCCGCCGATCACCAGCCAGTGATCATCGGCTCGCCCGCTTACTTCGAATCACATCCACGGCCGAGGTCCCCGCATGACCTCCTCAAGCATCACTGCATCAACTTTAAGCACGGCTCGGCTGGTGTATACCGTTGGGAGTTTGAGAAGGGAAAGAAGTCGCTTTCCGTAGCCGTAAATGGACCGCTCATCGTCGATGATGTCGTTCTGGTGCTTCGTGCCGCGCTCGACGGCATCGGCTTGGCGTTTCTGGCCGAGCATCAGGTCGAAGCGCATCTTAAGAGCGGCGCGCTGATGCGCATATTGGAGTCGTGGTGTCAGCCGTATCCCGGCTTCTTCCTGTACTACCCAAGCCGTCGCCAGCAGCCCCCCGCGCTCGCGGCCCTAATCGCTGTCCTTAGAATTTAGGCCGCTGAACTGAGCGAGATTCTGATGGCTCATACTGAGGCGTCTCCTACTCATCCGGGAGGGTTACGGTAACGCAGTGACTACCAATACAATTCCACCTGATCAACGTAGGCTGGACACTCAGGCCACATCGCCCGGACCACGATTCGTTGATCGAGGAGGGACCAGGTCCTATTGGTTAGTGAGGAGGTGGCAGGCAGCATTGAGCCCAAGGTTCCGATGCCGAATGGCCGCTCCGACAGCGCTTATAGGCCTCGAAGCGCTTGGAAGAACCGGGAATCTCAAACTTCTGTGATCCACCTCCTGCCCTGTAGCCGTCCGCCAAGGGCGTTCGTGACAGGCACCGGAGATTTTTTGCTTCCACGCGGTACGCGCTATCGCAACCCTACGGATTCGGCTGGAATTACGGCAGGTGCGTGCTTGACCATGATCGACTGTCCGTCCGAGCTAATCCGTGCCGGACACTCCGGCCATAGAGCGCGGATGTTGTCGAGCCACTGTTCGACCATGGCCCGAAATCGGCGGGGCCGCGAGTAGTCGCTTGTGCCAATCTGATTGGCGAGTCCGACGTCTCCGAAGAGCGGTATCGACTCCGTCCCCTTAGCCGTGAAGCATCGGTACGAAAGCCACATGAACAGGTCGAGCACGGCCGGCGAGGCGGCCAACACCTTGATCGCTCCAAGGTCGTTTGGGACCGGATGCGCGATCAACTCCTGGTAAAACTCGTCACTGAGCACGATGATGTTCTCGAACTCCGACGAAAGTGTTCGCTTATCAGGATGCTTCCGGCTGTACCAGATTTGCGCTTCGCGCATGAAGTTGAATCGACTCCGCTGGATCATTGTGGCCTTGCCGCTGAAGCTATCCGTTCCGAAGAAAATCGTTGCGCCGAAGATGCGCTCAAACGCGCCAACGAGGCGGCGATACTCCTTTCCGCCAGTGTGCATCCCGAAGCTCTCCAGCATTTCGGCCGCAGTCCGGAATCGGATTGTCTGGCTCTTCTGCTGGACCGCTAAGGTGGCTAGGAAGATCGGAACCAGACGGTCCTGGCCGAACGGGACGCCGAAATCGGGATGGCCTGTGATCTGGAGGACGAACTTGCCGTTCCTCCGTTCGTAGAGAAGTTGGTTCTTCGGCAGGCTCCGGACCGGCAAACCGCAAAGCACGAACGGCCGTGAGCTGAAGCACAGATCCTGTGCCCGTTGCTCACGTTTGATGCGGACTACTTCAATGCCCTTCGCCCGCTCCAACTTCTGCTTGGAGACGAGGAACTCGGCGTGCTCAAATTGAAGGATCTCGGCAGCGGACGCCATCCCCGATGAGCGGCGGCGATCTCCCGGAGGCGAAAATGAACGAGGCACAGTGTACTCCCATGGTTGTCGTCCGGGCCGATGAAGGCCCGGCTGTGAATGCCATGGAATGCCGCGCAAAACGAGGTACGAATGACAGTGCCCTGTACCTCGAAAAAACCTCGATTAGAGGGGGTCAGAGAGGAAAACGCTGATACGGCGAGACTTGCGGTGAGTCGGTAAAGCGCGCCAGAGACGCTAAGTTGTTGTAGACACATCCATCCGACTTGTTCCCAAGCTGGACGTCGCGGGTTCGAACCCCGTCTCCCGCTCCATAAAATCAATAACTTACGAAGTCCGAGAGCAGGCAGAAGCAGGAAGAAGCGAGGTTGAAACAAGGTTAGGCAGCCGAACCCGTTGAACCAGCGAAGCCGAATGCCAGCTACGCTATCATCGGGGCTGGCCTCCAAAGAACCAGGTTCGAACGTCACTTAGGAATGACCCGCCTGAGGCTCACCTCGGGTTCGGCGCGGTGTTCCGCGCGAGATTGCGCCTCCTGTCAGCGCGAACTCCGAGAATGCGGTGCTCGCGCCTTCCCCGTCCATACTCGCGCGTGCACACCGCTCCTTGTGATGGAGCACAACACGAATAAGTAAACACTGGCGACTAAGGACGACCTACCGGCCCGGGTGTTCGCGGCCGTCAAGAGACCGTTCGAGATCTACAGAAACGGCGTCCTGACATTTATTTCGCCGAGCGTTAAGAAGGCGGTAGCGGACAGCTTAAGGCCGACCGGGCTGAACCCGCGTCTTCAACTCTTCGAACCAGTTGAGGACAACGCGAATCTCAGTCCCATTCGCCAGAGATCCCTCCGGCTCCGACGCGTCGATCAAGCCTACGAACCGGCCATCCGGCAGGACGTCGTATGCTCTCTGCTGCGTATTTATACGAGGGTTAATCCTAAACTGTGATGTAACGGGCTCGCCAAACGTCAGCCCGTCATGAGTGACCACTCGAACCGTCGCTAACTGACCCAAGGCAGCAGCCGAGACATACATCAACTCCCTTCCATTCGGGGACCACACGGGATGGAAATCAATCAACACCTTTGGCGCCTGGTAAATCGCGCCCGTGGGCGGAAACGGCTGCACGAACACTCCGCGATCCGGCGACATCAACGGGCGATCGTCCCCCCCTGAAAGTGAGTATGCGATCCAGCGGCCGTCCGGTGAGAATGTGGCGCCGATCATCCGCTGCGATCTCACCTCCAATGGCTGCAGCCTGCCATCCTGCAAGGACAGTGTCCAAAGCGAAAAGTCCGAGCCTTTCTGTTGCGAGAGCAGAATCCAACGTCCGTCGGGTGACCACGACTCCGGGATGAGGGATGCGCCATTTTGCGCTCCAGCCAGCCGCCCCGGCCGGCCGATTCCGTCTACTCGCTGTACATAGATCGCCTGCTCGCCGCCGCGATCAGACTGAAAGGCAACACGCGTTCCGTCAGGCGACCAGATCGGATATCGGTTCCTCCCTTCCATCGTGAGACGCTGTAGGGCGGCGGACTTCTCCGGCAGCCGGCAAATCCAAACCGCAGCCTCCTTCCCGTCGTCCGTCCCGACCGCCAGGCGGGCGCCGTCTCGCGAGGCGCGAGTGTACACATATGGACCCGGAGGAATTGGCAAACGTGTCACCACGCCCGCGCGATCGGCCAGCGCAATTGTCCGGTCCGAAGTTCCCGCAGTCACAGGCCCCGGAATGTAAAATAGGTGGCCACTATTCGAGACTGCGAACTGCGCTCCGCCAGTAAAACCCTCTGCCGTTCGTCTCACACCCTGCACCACAGCTACTGCCTGGCCACTCACTCGGCCGCGGCTCACGTCGAAGGGGACCGCGAATAGGGTCCCGCCCCGGACATACAGCAGATGACCGGTTGGAACGTATCGAGCCGCGCTTCCTCCCTCGAAAACTGTCTTCCGCTCACGCGACTCGAGGGACTGAACGACGACGCGAGCAGTATCCCACCGGGACGGCCCTTCGGCCGTCTTAGCGATCGTAAATAACAAAGTATTGCCACCGGGGAGGATCTGCGGACCATCGGCTTCCTCACCGGCTTCCACCGTTGCGAGTTGTTGCGGCGCCCCGCGGCCATTCGCAGGGCATCGAATGATCCCCTTGGCGCCTTGCCCAATCAGGATCCCGCTTTGGTCCCATGTCATGCCTAAGACGTTCTCCGCGCGACAGACGGGGACAGGGGCGCCGCCGCTAATCTCCATGCGCTTGATGCCGCCATACTCGCCGAACCACGCGGCCAGAGAGCGGCCATCGGGCGAGAATGCCGTTTGGCTCACGAAAGTCCCGGAGGTGAGGAGAGGCCGCGCATCCTGTTCACTAAGTTCACGAAGGAACGCCCGGCCACTACTGTGGTAAACCAGTCGCGAACCATCCGGCGACACCGCGATATGCATCCGCCCCATGATCATCAACTGGCCATCGAACTTCGACAGCGCAAACCGCACAATGGGCACCCGCGAAGGGGAAGGCCAGCGGCTCCAAAGCAGGCCACAAGCGAGAATTCCTGCCGCAAGAGCGGCGAGCATCCATCGTCGATCTCGCTCGCGAACAGCAATAGCGGGAGCCAGCGATGCCGCCTGATCAAGCACGTAGACCAGTGTGGCTGCTTCCGTAACGCGCCGCGTTCGATCCTTCTCCAGGCACCGCTGCAGCAATGTCCGTACCGCGGGTGGGACTGAGGCCGGCAGGTTCTCGAAGCTGGGCTGGCTTTGCAAAACACTCTCGAGGGTAGCCTTGATGGTTGCCCCTGCAAAGGCGCGCGTCCCCGTGAGCATTTCGAAAAGCACGCACCCGAACGCCCAAATATCAGTTCGCTTGTCCACACCCTTGCCGAGCGCCTGCTCGGGTGACATGTAGGCTGCCGTGCCGAGAATTCCTCCGTCGGCGCTCATTGCCAGTGTCGGCGCGTTGGTGGGTAACTTCGATGATGCGCTCGAAGAATCCGTCGCACCTGGCTCGTCGTTCAGTTTCGCAAGGCCAAAGTCCAGCACCTTCAGCGGGCCTTCATCCGGCGCCTTTAGATTGGCCGGTTTAAGGTCGCGATGAACGATACCCCTCTCATGAGCGGCCTGCAGCGCCACCGCGATCTGCCGCGCAATCGACAGCGCCTCCTCGATCCGAATGGGGCCCCCCGCGAGCCGATCCGCCAGCGTGGGACCTTCGACTAACTCGAGCACCAGTGCGTACACACCGTCCGATTCTTCCAGGCCATGGATGCCCGCAATATTCGGGTGATTGAGAGCGGCCAACACTTGCGCTTCGCGCTTGAAGCGCTCCACTCTGTTGCGGGCGAAGGCAAACGATTTCGGGAGCATTTTGAGCGCAACATCACGGTGGAGCTGGAGATCGTGCGCACGATAAACTTCGCCCATGCCGCCGCGGCCCAACAGGGTTCCGAAACGAAAGTGTCTCCCGAAAACCGCGCCTTCATGGAGGCCAACTGCCGTCCCGCTATCCAACAGGGCATTGCCTTCTGCGTCGCCGGAGAGCATCCGTTGAACTTCCGCGATCAGGCGCCGATCTCCCCCACAGGATTGATCGATAAAGCGCTCGCGCTCGGCGGGCGCAAGCTCGATGGCAGACTCGAAAACCTCGCGGATTTTGCGAAATTCGTCCGGACCCAGAATACCGACCGATTGCGGCTGGTTCATCTCAAAAAAGTCTCGCCGGCCCCGTCCCTGAGCGTGCTGCGCATTGAAGGCCGAAAGGAGCAGCACTTATAATAACGGATGCTTCCCGGTCCGCGTATCATGACGCCGCCCCCAGAAGAGATCACGGCCTGGCTCGCTCGCTGGCGGGAGGGCGACCACCACGCGCGGGATCAGGTTTTCGACGTCGTGCACTCACGGCTGCGGGAGATTGCGGCGAACCTGCTACAGGGCCAAGGGCGCGATCATACACTGGAGCCTAACGCCCTGGTGAACGAGTTGTGCCTCCGCCTCTTCGGAAGTCAGAAGATCAACTACAACGACCGGGGACACTTCTTCGCGGTCGCTGCGCAGACGATGCGGCGGATCCTCATCGACTATGCCCGCGCCGGCTTGGCGGAGAAACGCGGCGGCGACCAGCAGCGCGTCAGCCTCTCGGGCGTGGGCGACTGGACGCCCGTAGCGCTCAATGAGGACATGCTCGCCCTCGACGCGGCGCTGTCGAAGCTTGCGGCGCTCGACCCTCGGGCTGCGCAGGTGGTGGAGCTGCGGTTCTTCGGCGGGTTGGAAGAAAACCAGGTGGCCGAAGTGCTTGGAGTGTCCGCGATTACGGTGAAACGGGATTGGAAGGCGGCCCGGGCCTGGTTGGCCGGCCAACTCAGCCCCGCTAACCGCACTCCGCCATTTTGATACTCGCCGCTCATTCTTTCCGTTAATCCCGGTAGGAGGGATTAAAAGGATGAGACTTTTGCTGTCAATAGCCGTCACCGCAATCTGGTGCATGAGGCCCGCGGTCTGTCCGGCACAAACATTGGTGAGCGACCGCTTTTATCTGGCGATTCGCAACGACAATGCAGGAGAACTGAAAGCTCTAATCGGAAGTCAAGCCGTGAACGCGAAAGATTCACGCGGCGCGACCCCCTTGATGTACGCCGCAGCGTTCGGTAACGCCAGGCAGATGAAGCTCCTCCTCGAATCGGGCGCCGACGTGAACACGCAAAACACCTTTCATGCGACTGCACTCATTTGGGCAGGCGGTGATGCCGTCAAATCTCGATTGCTGATCGAGCACGGCGCCGATGTAAACATCCGTACCGAGCAAGGGCGCACACCTCTAATGGCGGCTGCCAAACGAAACGGCAACGCCGATCTGGTCCGCCTGCTGCTCCAAAAGGGCGCGGACGTGAAAGCTCCCGGGGATGCGACGCTGATTACAGCCGGTCAGTCCGGAGACATTGAGATCATGCGGCTCCTCATCGAAGCCGGCGCCAACGTGAATTGTGTTTCTCCGCGTCTCGGAGAAACGCCGCTGATGTACGCCGCTGCCTCGGACAACGTGGAGGCGGTCCGTTTGCTGCTGGCGAAGGGCGCGAACCCCAATACAGCGTTGAAAAACCTGGCCATCGTGCGCGGTGGCTCCACCTTGGACTCAGGCGTCGGCAATGGGACTCCCCTGATGTGGGCCGCTCCCACGGGATCGCCGGAACTCATCCGGGCTTTAATACAAGCGGGCGCTAACGTGAATGCACAAGATAGTCGAGGCATGTCGCCTCTCATGCTCGCGGTCGCATCGGAGAACCAGGATGTCGCGGTTGTGAAGGCTCTTCTGCAATCGGGTGCCAATGTAAACGCGCGCAACGGACACGGCGAGACGGCGCTCGATTGGGCCACGAAATTCGGCAGCCATCCGGTGATCGCGGCTCTGCAAAAGGCCGGTGCCAAGGCCGGTGCTCCCTATGAAGCTCCTCCCGCACCTGCCCGGAGTACAACACAGGATACGGCGAAGGCAGTCGAGCAGAGCATCGCGCTTCTACAGCGTTCCGGCGCCGAGTTCTTCAAGCAGAGTGGATGTGTGGGGTGTCATCATCAGGACGCGACCGCGTTCGCCGTCCGAGCAGCGCGGTCGGCAGGCATACCGCTGGACGAGGCGGTGGCGCGCGAACGCGTGAACGTGATGACGTCCAGCCTGGGTTCGTCGCAGGAACTGCAACTTCAGGGAGTACTGGCCGAGGCCATCAATATTAAGACCAGTCATTTGGCGGGGCTTTGGGCCTCCGGGTACAGACCTGACATCGTGACCGACGCCGCCGTGGTCAGCGTGGTAGCAGGGCAATATACCGACGGGCATTGGCAGCGATTAGTCCCTGCCGTACGGTCCCCAACGGGTGCAAGTAACATTTTGTGGACGCAGAAGCTGTGCTGGCTCTGCAGCGCTACGGCATCCCCGCCCGAGCAGCTGAATTTCGGGAACGCGTGAGACGCGCTTCTGCCTGGCTACAACAAGCAACACCGCGCAGCACGTATGAACATGCCCTACAACTGCTTGCTCTTTCCGCGGCGGGGGGCGGGAACGATGCAGTCAAGAAGGTGGCGAATTCGCTGCTCGCCCAACAGCGGAGCGATGGCGGATGGGCAGGCAACCCGAATCTCGGAAGCGACGCGCATTCCACCGGATTTGCCCTGCACGCCCTGCGCGAGACCGGGTTCCTGAGCGCCGCCGACCTGGCGCATCGCCGTGGCGTTCAATATCTCCTGAGCACCCAATATCCAGACGGATCCTGGCACGTTCGGAGCCGCGCTGCTGGATTCCAGCCGTATTTCCAAAGCGGCTTTCCCTTCGAACACGACCAATGGATTTCGGCCGCCGCAACAGCATGGGCCGCGGAGGCTCTTGCCCGGAGCATAGAGCCTTCCGCGACTGCAATGCGTGAAGCGCATGCGAAGGAGGCGCCGCAAAGACGATGACCGCGCATGGTCAGAGTCTTGGCCCTTCGACGGCTGGGGTCTGCTGCCGGCGAAGGTCTGCCGCCAAGTCAACGCCAATTCTTAGCCTGCTAACAACCCAATAGAGCACCTTTTCACACCGCCTCCGTCGCGTGTGCCTGTTGGGCAGTTCAATCGCCGGTAGACTGGAGTGTGCTTATGTCGAAATTGCGGTGGATCGCGACACTCCTCGCGGCGGCCGCGCCGGTTTCGCCAGCTTGGCAGAAGGCGCAGATGACGAGTGGGGGCCTCAGGCCCCCACTCGTGTCGCCGATCGACGCGCCAGTTGGAGCTGAAACATTAACGGTGCAATGGTTCAAAGTAGTGGTTCCGGATCGAGGCGCCATGTTGGCAGCTGTCGCACGACCGCCGGGCACAGGGCCATTTCCTGTCGTGGTTGTTCTGCATGGTACCCATGGATTCGCGCGACAGTACGTTGAATTGGCGCAGGATCTGGCGCGCGGTGGCTTCCTCGCCGTCGCTGGGTGTTGGTTTTCTGGCGCCGAAAACCCCAACCGCCAAGCCCCGCGGCAGGGCGCTAGCGTCAATGCCGTAAGTCCGCCGATTCCGTGCCCGGAGGCGCCTCCTCTCGGGCCGGGTGCGTACGAAGAGGGTCTGCAGTACATCGACGCACTGGTGCAAGCGGCGCGCGCGTTGCCGGGGGCACACACTGATCGCCTCGCCCTCCTGGGCCACTCACGTGGCGGCGCCGGAAGCCTGCAATACGTTCTGGCGATAGGAAACGTGCAGGCCATCATTCTTCATGACGCAGGCCATGCGCTCAGGCCGGTGACCCGCGCCGGGGAGTTCAATACTCCGATTCTCATCATGCATGGAACGGCGGACGGACCTGCGAGTGGCGGAAGCGCAAACACGGACGTAGCGCTTGCGCGTGACTTCGAAGCGGCCTTGCGGCGCAACGGGAAATCGGTCGAGGCTAATTACTACGAAGGAGGTGGTCACAACACCTTCTTCACCAACTCAACTCAGCACAATGATGAGGTGAAGAGGATGCTCGAATTCCTTAGGCGCTATCTCGGCAAGTAACTTTGTCAGGGCGCTGCAAACCTGGATGGTGTTGCCGCCAGCGGATCGGTCACGCTGCTGAATGAGGACCAAGCGCCGAAGGCTATGAGCGAACGACTGTTTCCCGCAGTGGTAGCGCTTTTGCAGGAACTCCAAACTGTCTCTATTCGTGTATAATTCCGAAATCCAGCGAGGCAGGGAAAGGGATCGCGGGACTCGGACATCTGGCGAATCAGCGAAGGCGGATCGCAGGTGTCAGCAGGGGAGGAAACACGGATGTCGTCGGTGGATGCTGTTCTGTTCTTCGTGTTGTTCGCTTCGGCAGTCTACGGACAGTCCACATTCCGACCGGAGATCCCAAAGGTTTGGGACGACGCTGCCTTGGCAGAGTGGGCTACTCCAGTTGCCGGTCTAAACCTTCGTCCAAAGCACATGAGTGCGAATGATATTGCGCGCTCAAAGTTGAGAATCTTCGAACGTACCCCGTATACGCCCCGGGTCGGGAACCGGAAGGCTACTGGAAAAAACTGCAGGAACTGGGCCCCCAACCGTTGATCGATACCGCTGAACTCAAGACCGAGGCGGACTGGATTGGTGCAGGCAAACGGGTCTTCGACGAAATCGATTTTCTGCATCTCCGAACGTTAGACCCGAAATACATTAACGCGGCAAGGAATGCGCCGCCGGGCCGCGTGCTGCAGGACGGGACGGTGTTCGGCGCACGCTGGGTGCCGACCAAAGAAGGCGTTGCACTCACGTTTTCGAACTGCAGTTTCTGCCACACGATGTTCCTGCCGGACGGGACGCGGGTTCCCGGCGCGCCTTTCAGGACGATTGCCCCCAGGCCAGGCCAAACTCGCCCCGCTCCGGGCGTACTTGCACGCGTGCAGTTGGAGAAAGGCGTCTTAGCGGGCGGCCCGCCGTTCTTTATGGCCGGCGAGCCAATTGGAATGCAACTCTACCGCGCGTACGGCGTGCCATGGCGGAAGGACGACGTTCACGAGCGGCTGAAGTCGGCGCAGCAAACCGATTATGAGGACCTCGATTTTGCCGCGCGGCAAGGCGGCATCACTCGCTGGAACGGAAGCCCGCTGTTCCCGGCGAAGGTTCCCGATTTGATCGGCATCAAAGACCGCAAATATATCGACCACACGGCGACGCACCTGCACCGCGGCATCGGTGACATCATGCGCTATGCAGCGCTGGTCACCTCCGCTGAGGCGACGGAGTTTGGGCCACACCAGATGATGGGCAGAAACACGAAACGCACAGGCCTCCGGTTGTCTGACGAAGCGCTCTATGCATTGGCCTTATACCTCTACTCGCTCCAACCGCCGCCTAACCCGAACGCCTTTGGAGAGGACGCTGCGGAGGGTCAGAAGCTATTCATGCGTGAGTGTGCCGGCTGTCATGTGCCGCCACTCTATACGAGCAACAAGGTCACCCTCGCGGAGGGATTCGAATTGCCGAAGAACAAGCCGCCGTCGCTCGACGTTTTGCCGATATCGGTCGGCACGGACTCGGGTCTCGCGCTTCGGACTCGAAAAGGCACGGGCTACTATAAAGTCCCTTCACTGAAGGGCGTGTGGTACCGCGGTCGGTATCTGCATGACGGTTCGGTGGCGAGCCTCGAGGAGATGTTCAACCCAGACAGGCTCAAAGAAAGTCATGTACCAGGCGGATTCAAACCACTCGGCACCGAAACCCGAGCCATTCCGGGCCATACCTTTGGACTGAATCTAAAGCCCGAAGAGCGCCAACAACTGATTGCATTTCTGAAGACTCTATAGGTCACTTGAATCACCAGCGCCGCCAATCCAATGTCGTACAGGGGCTGGCTCTGCTTTCCTGGTCGGGGATCCCGATTTGGACGGTGGATTGCGGCCTTGACAATCGGGATCTCAGGATCGAACTCCACTACCGGTCCAATGTTCGGCTCCTCAGTGCGATAGAACGAATCGAGGCGATCGCGGAGGCACTTAGCCTTCCACTCGGACGATGGGATCGGATTTCGAATCGAAGGAAAGGCTGCGGCGTCTAGCAGTCCGTGGCAGAAGTGACTGTTGCCCAAGCTCCGAGCCCAAAGCCAATCAGCCAATATAAATCGGAATCTAGCGACAATAAAGTCCCCACATCTTCACTTGGTATCGCAAAGTCGCCTTCTGCCCTCTCCAGAGTCCTCGAGACGAGCCATAGGCACGAAAAAATGCGCGCGACAACCATAACGAGGTGCAAAGAAAGCCCTTGTAACCGCCGAGGCTTTCCTACGCCTACCATCTTTCGCAAGATCAGCGAGAGATTGAAGGCGGCTCCATGTATCAACAGTCGCTTCAATATGTTCTTCTGACCCTGTAGGTGGACCCGCCTCATTCCGCCAGTCTCATACAGATGCGCGAAGCTCCGCTCGGTCAACTCACTACGCAGTTTCTGCAGCCGACGATTGCGCTCTCCTCGCAGCCTCCGCCGATTCTCATACGTCCGTTTCTGCTCTTCGGCCTTCCCCTCGCCCCGCCAATTCCGCTTTCCTCGATCCGGTTCGGAGATGTAGCTGCGCACCTGCTGCGCATGCACCTTCGCCAACACCGCGCCGCTGTGATAACCCTTATCCGCTACCACCTCTTCGAGGCCCTGTTCATTGATCTGTCGAGCCGTAGTCTGCGCTTCTTTCAGCGTCTGTTGGATCGTAACCGTATCCCCTTCGTTGGCCGGTTGGAGCGTCAGTGCCAGCAGTGCGCCGCTCGTCAGGTCCACGGCATGTTCAGCCTTGTGTGCCAAGTGGGTGCGCCCGTCCTTCATCTTCGTGATCCGCGCATCCGGATCGCTGGGGCTCATCCATTCCTGATTGGACCCCTTCTTCTTCCGTTTTCGATCCAGTCGCGCTAATTGCTCCCGCGTCGGGTTCTCCATCCCCGCCGCCTTCGCCAATTCCTTCAAATAGTCGGTGTAGCTTTGCCCGTTATCCCGCCGCACAATGCTCTTCAGCGCCGCATTCGCTTCCAACGTCGTGGCGTCAATCGACACCGTCCGCCCACTGACCAATCCCTCTGCACCCAGAATTTTCAGTACCCAGCGGAAGACTGATTTATGCGTCTCCAACCAGTACAAACGCCGTGTCCGGGAAATCGTGGAATGGTCTGGGGTGGCCTCATCCAGCGCGTAGCCCAGGAACTTCCGTAAGGACAGCGAGTCGGCCGTCCGCCACGCGATCCCGCGCTCCGAATCCAGCCCTTCAAAGTAACCGATCAGCAGAGAACGAAAGTACACCCCTGGTGCCATGCTGGGCCGGCCGTAGGGACTCTCCTTGTAGAACTTGCGGCAAAGTCGCTCCACCTTGGCATCGAACTTGTGCTCATCCAGAATCTGATTCAGCCGGTCATAGAACACATTGGCTGGGGTCTCGACCACATCGCTGGTTGCGATCCACAGATCCTGCTGCCGCTCCCGTTTCCGCCTCGTTCCCATCGCCATGACCTATAGACGCTCAGAACATTTCAGAGGTCACATGTTTCGACTCGCCCATCTCACTATTACCACGGGCTGCTAGCAGCCCGTGGTGGAAGTCAAAATGCGACATAATCACGCGCCTAAGTCATTGATTTGATTGAGGCGGTTTTCCCGTCTCCGAATTTGCCCCATTTCTGCCACGGGCTGCTAGGGCTTCGACGGCGATCACAGATTCCTTGATCTCGCCGGCGCGCCCGCTGAAAGTCGCGTTGTCCTTAACTGGTTCGAAGAGTTGAAGGCACGGGTTCAGCCCGGCGGGCCTTAAGCACTCCGACACCGCCTGATTATCTCTCCGCGAAATAAACCTTTACGACGCCGTCTCGGCACGACTCGCAGGGCGGTTTTGGCTCGGCTGCGTTCTGCGAAGTCTGCTCTCGTTGCGGAGTTACCGCTTGATTCCCAAAGTCCAGTTCTGCACAAGTGAGAACGGCGCCGTGGCATCGATCTCGACAATCGTACTCAGCAGAAAGCGCTGGCCGTTCCGCGTGACCGCGAAGGAGGGAATGGTGATGGGGCTGACCGGGCGAAATGCAAACAGTGCCGCAGGTGTGCCGGTTGTGAGGTTCGCGCCACCACCTGTGACAGGCACGCCCATCAAACTGCCGTCCAGCGAATAGTAATAAAGTTCTTTGCCGTCGGCGCGCCAGCGCGGTCCACTGCCCCCGGTAAGTGAAATCTGCCGCTTCCCGCCGTGCGTCGGGAAGCTCTCCAGGTAAACTTCAAAGCGTCCTGATTCATCCGAACTGTAAACGATCCAGCTTCCGTCCGGAGAGAACGCACCGCCGTTTTCCATCGCTGGTGTCTGCAGATAAGGAAAGGGTTTACGTTCACCGCCGACTGGCAGCACGTAGATATCGTGGTTGGTTTGCGGATTGATCTGCCTGTAGAGGAGGAACCGCCCGTCGCGCGACCAGTCCAGTGGAAACTTGGGCTGCTCCGACCGGAGCAACAGCGTATCTCTTCCGTTGCTGCTCACCTCTTTCTCGTACAGGTCAAAGCTCCCGTTGCGCGTAGAGGTCCAGACAATCCGCCGGCCATCCGGCGACCACAGACCCAGCAGGTCGCTCGCGGGATCGAAGGTGAAACGAACCGGGTTACCGCCCAGCGCATCAGCCAACCACAGATCGTTATTGTTGGTGGCCAGATCTTTGCGCGCCACCACAATGCGTGATTCATCCGGGGACAGGGAAGGGGTGCTGATGTTATCGAGTTGCGCCAGGATTTGCAGAGTCTTGCGATTCCGATCTACCCAAAGCAACTGGCTCCGTTGCCTGTCGGTATGCGGGTCATAGATCAATAGCCCGTTGTCAGAGGCCGAAAAGTTCCGGCGGCGATAGCTGAGATTGGCGCCCAGTACCGTGCCCAGCCGGGCTGCAATGGGGATGGCTTCGCCGCTGATGCGCAGTGTTTCGGAGTCGAACGCCTGCGCCATCAGCCCCCCTTCGCGACCAAACAGCAGGTGGCCACGGTTGCGGTGGTCTGGATCACCCGGTACAAATACTGCATTGGAATCGTGCGGGAGGACGCGCTGCCGAAGTTCGCCGTCAAGAGATCCCACGAAAATGCCGCCCGCATCCTTCCTGCCGCCGCTGATGGCCAGATACAAAAACTTGCGACCATCCGGCAGGAAAAACGGCTCGTGAAGATCGGTTTCTCCGGAACCGGCGCGCAGGACCAGCTCAGGCATGCCGCCCGACGCCGAGACCCGTGAGATCTGGGCAACTCCCAGAACCGTAAACAGAATGACGCCCTCGCGGCTCCAAGTGCCGCCCGTACCGACCGACGCCTGGCAAAGCGTCACGGGCGGGCCGCCGCCGAGTTCGATCTTCTTGAGTCTGCCGCCTGCAAAGAACCCGACAGAACGGCTATCCGGTGACCAGAAAGGGTGCGCCGCGCCGTCCGTGCTTTCCACAGAGTTCGCGTTACCGTCTGCCAGAGAACGGAGCCAGAGCTGGACGCGGCTGCCAGTCGCGGCCGTAAAGGCCAGCCACTTTCCGTCGGGCGAAACGGCGACATCACCGAAGCTCGAGTTCTCCGGAGGCAGCAGCTCCGCCTTTAAGGTGCGGGGCGGTTCGGGCGTTCCGCGGGAGCGATTGCCGAATTCGAGCACAAACAACAGCACAGCAGTCGCGCCTGCTACCAGCCAGGGAAGGCTCACGCGCCTCCGCGTTTTGCCGCCGGGCTTCGGAACCTCGTCCGCGGTTCGGTCTGCCTGCTTGGATTCTGGAAACGCTGGGGCTTCGTCGGTTAAGTGCCCGAGGGCGCGCACCTCACCAATGAAACGGTAGCCGCGTTTCGGGACCGTTTCGATGTACCTCGGCCCGTTCTCACCCTCGCCAAGCACCCGGCGCAACTTGAAAATGTTATCGGCGAGATTGTTTTCCTCGACGAAGCTGTCCGGCCAGACTGTCCTGAGCAGGCTCTCTTTGTCCAGCAGTCGACCGGGCTGGTCCACCAGCGCCAGCAACAAATCAAGCGCTTTGGGGGTCAGCGGGACGGTGACGCCGGCCCGAGACAAGAGGCGCTCGGAGGCATCCAGGTGAAAGTCGCCGAACTCGTATAAGCGTCGCTCCTTCTTAGACATGCGCCCAATACGAGGATTATACGAGAACCCGGCGGCGGCGACGAGAAAAACACGATTTCCGGCAGAGGACTTCTTGCAGCCCATTCGGGCACCCTGCCAGCAGGAGATGATTTATGCAACGACTTCCATCCGCATTGACCCGGTACCTCGGCCACATCTGCGTCTGCCTGCTGTTAGGTGTTTCTCCCGTATCGGTAACGGCTCAGCCGAGACCGCCTGTTCGCGAATCGAGCACCGCTACCACTCGGGGTCAATCGAACGTCAAATATCCGACGATGCTGGACATGACGTTTCCCGAGTTCGAAGCGGCAGTGAAGCGGACGGACATCGTCTTGCTGCCCGTTGGCTCCATCGAGGAGCACAACGCTCACATGCCGCTCAACACCGACGCGATCAACTCCACGGCGATGATGTTCCATGTCCAGCAGTACCTCCGGAAAGCAGGCTTGGAGACGATCCTCGGGCCGCCGCTGAATATCGGGATCACGTACGCCGCCAGTGACGGGACGCACGTGGCCAACCCGAAGTACCCGGGGAACCTGACAGTCAGGGTGTCGACGTTAGCCGCGCTGTACCTCGACGTGCTGCGGTCGCTTTATGAAAATGGTGTGCGACGCGTCTTCCTGTGGCCCGGGCACGGCGCCGGCGAGCATATCAACGGCTTGATAACGGCGGTCGAGGAGGCGAACCGCACGATCGGGGGAATGCACGCCTACCTCGTGGTGGACAGCGAGAGTCTGAAAGCGATGAAGCTAACACCGGGCGCGCACGTCCTGTCCGTCGAGAAGGGCCGCAATTTCGAGTTGCTGGCGCAACTGCTGGGCAGAGGCGCCGAGATGCCCCGCACCACCCACGCCGACGGGGTTGAGACAAGCTGGACGCTCTACTTAAATCCGGAGGTCGTGCGCTCTGGATACCGGCAACTGCCGATCCCGCCTCTTTCCATCCTCGACAATGGTGGCGGCGAGCGGTTGACAAATCCCGGTGGCAGTGGCGGGTTCCCGTTCGAAAAAGCGTCGGCAACGGTGGGTAAGCAGATCGTGGAGTACAAGACCACTCGCATCGGCGACACCATTCTGAAGGCAGTGACCGCCAAATGAGTTGCTCTATATAGCAGAGGTGCGATATCGCAATGGGGTCTTTTGATTAAGCTGGCGATTCGCAGTGGCGATCGTTGTTGTTTGTCTGACAATACGGCTCGCGTTGGCGTTCAATATATCGATCGGGTGAGCGGAAGACTGTTCTCGAGGGAGGAGGCCTGGGACTCCGAACATGCGTGCTATTGTATGCGAGCTGTCATGGTTCGATTCGGCCGGCCGCTTCTCAAGGTCTCGGTTCCCATTCGCGCGTACATTCTTGCTCATTTTTATCCTTGACCCGTACGTAACGTGATCCCCGAGACTGCAAAAAGCCGTGGCGGCGAAGTCGATCGTCCGAGGATACCGATGGCCTACAGAGAGGTTTTCTGCCAGGGACGAACACGGCCCAAAATGCGGGCGCTATGCCCGCGTCTCGACGAATAAATCAGCATAGTCTGCCCGCGCAGATATGCCCCTCGCGCGTATGCCGACCGCCGAAGTTGGATAATGCCTCTGCAAGCACGTGAGATCGGATTTCGGCACGGCGAAGCGAGACTGGAGGGTTGGCAGCATGAGCTTGGTGGTGAAACTGACAAAAGGAATAATTTGTTCCGTGGCGTTGTTTGCAGCAATTTCAAAAGGGAGTGTGGCTCCGCTCGATAGATTCGGCGGAAGCGCGCGCGCTGCCGGGGACCGAAGGAGTCAGCGTACTGCCAGACGAGTTCTTTTGGTCCCCGGACAGCGACTTCATTGGCTTCGTCAGTACCGACGCGGCATGGAGCAAGAACGGCGAGCTGTTTTATCTCGCGGCGGATCGTCATTTAATGACCGTGCCGTACCGTGCGACAGCGGCGACCTTCAAGCCTGGCGAACCGAAACAGCGCGTGCCGTCGAAATAGTGCTTCGCGCCACCATGAACCCGGCAACGGTAAACGACTGGTTCGAGGGAATTACTCCCTCTGCTCGTCCGCCGTTCCCCGATTTAGCCTGAGAACGGCGCTTCCAGAGTGTGGAGTGTGAGATGTGTGGCGATTCGATTTCTTTCGGCTCCGTGCACTCTCAAGGAACACCTGCGGATTGGGCTGGGAGAACTGCAGGTGCGTGCTTGACCAGAATCGCCTGACCATCCGAGCTAATCCGGGCAGGACATTCTGGCCATAGAGCACGGATATTGTCGAGCCATTTTTCGACCATCGCCCGGAATCGGCGGGGCCGCGAGTAGTCGGTTGTGCCAATCTGATTGGCGAGTCCGAAGTCTCCGAAGAGCGGTATCGATTCCGTCCCCTTAGGGCTGACGCAAGAATAACTATTCGCAAGTAATCGGTTATCGGTCAGAATCAGTAGCTGCTAAGACGCCGGATGGCGAGCAGGCCGTTTCTCGTACCCCGCTGCTTGCAAGGTAGCAAAGCACATTGCGCAGAAGTGGTTAACAGCATCCAGTTCTGTTATAGTTCCGATAGAAGATTTCATATAGTCGGAACTATAACATTATGCGGCCGCTCTCCTACCACTCTGAACCGTTGCACTCACTCCTGCTTCGTAACAAAGTTGCGACGCTCGAAGAATTCAAAAAGGTTCTCGGCACATCGGTCACCATCACCGTCTTCCGGAAACTGAAACCACTCGATTATTTGACCAGCTACTCGCACCGCGGCCGTTATTACACCCTGCGGGAACTCGCGCTTTTCGATGCGAATGGCCTTTGGTCTCACAATGGGGTTTGGTTCTCCCGCTTCGGCACTCTGCTGTCGACCGCGGAGGCCTTCGTCAACCACTCACCGCGCGGTTATTTCGCCGAGGAGTTGGCTCGTCTGCTGCACGTCGACGTGCAGGATGCGTTACATCAACTGGTACAGCGCGGCCGCATGGCGCGACAATTTGTCTCCGGCCTGTATCTCTACACTGCCAAGGATCGCGGCCTCCAAAGACAACAAAGCCTGGCGCGCCGCACGATCGAGATTATTCCCGCTCTCGCCGATCCTTCCGTCTTGGAAATATCGCCCGAAGAACTGAAGACGGCCATCCTGTTGTTTTATAGCTTGCTCAATGAGCAGCAGCGACGTTTGTTCGCCGGTCTGGAGTCGCTCAAACTCGGACATGGGGGCGACCGCCAACTGGCCGACTTTCTGGGCCTCGATCCTCATACGGTAAGCCACGGACGCCAGCAGTTGCTGGCTCAGGATGTAGAAGTGGACCGTGTGCGTACAACTGGTGGTGGCCGCAAGCGCGTGGAAAAAAAACGCCTGAAATAATCGAGGCCATCGAGATTTTGCTGGAGCACGACACGGCTGGCGATCCGATCACCGGACTGAAGTGGACCCACCAGACTCCGGAGAAGATCGCTCAACTGCTACAGTTGGTCGATATCCCTGTCTCCGCCAGCACGGTCGCACGTTTGCTCCATCAAATGGATTTCTCACTGCGTGTGAACCGCAAGCAGATTGCCACCAACTCCAGTCCCGACCGCAACCAGCAGTTCCACTATATTTCTTCTCTTCGCACCCGCTTTCAGCGGCAAGGTCTACCGATCATTAGCGTGGACACAAAAAAACGCGAGCTCATCGGCAACTTCAAAAACTCTGGCGCCAAATGGGATCGTGTGCCCGTCTCGGTGAATGACCACGATTTCCGCACCGATGCTATTGGGGTGGGCATTCCTTACGGCATTTACGACCAGCCCCACAATCGAGGCTCGGTATTCGTCGGCACCTCCCATGACACCCCTGCCTTCGCCGTTCACTCTATCGCCACCTGGTGGAAACGGGAAGGATCACGCCGCTACGGCCGACCTTCGAAGCTTCTTGTGCTGGCCGACACCGGTGGTAGCAACGGCTGCCGATGTTGGGCCTGGAAGACCGAACTGCAGTCGCGGCTATGTAACCACTTCCACATCTCTGTCACGGTGGCCCACTACCCCACCGGTGCATCGAAATGGAATCCCATCGAGCATCGGCTGTTTTCAGAAATTTCCAAGAACTGGGCGGCCGAACCACTGGACAGCTATGCCAAGATGCTCCATTTTATTGGCAACACTACCACCCAAACCGGCTTGGTTGTGAATGCCTACCTGGATCCCACCTTCTATCCCACCGGCCTCAAACCAGACCCTCACTCCATTCGTTCCCTTCATCTCAAACCCAGCAAAACACTACCCGCCTGGAATTACACGATCGCACCACATCTGTGATGTTATTTTTACGTCAGCCCTTAGCCGTGAAACATCGGTACGAAAGCCACATGAACAGGTCGAGCACGGCCGGCGAGGCGGCCAAGACCTTGATTGCTTCAAGGTCGTTTGGGACCGGATGCGCGATCAACTCCTGGTAAAACTCGTCACTAAGCACGATGACGTTCTCGAACTCCGACGAAAGTGTTCGCTGATCGGGATGCTCCCGGCTGTACCAGATTTGCGCTTCGCGCATGAAATTGAATCGACTCCGCTGGATCATTGTGGCGTTGCCGCTGAAGCTATCCGTTCCGAAGAAAATCGTTGCGCCGAAGATGCGCTCAAACGCGCCAACCAAGCGGCGATACTCCTTTCCGCCGGTATGCATCCCGAAGCTCTCCAGCATTTCGGCTGCGGTCCGGAATCGGATTGTCTGGCTCTTCTGCTGGACCGCTAGCGTGGCTAGGAAAATCGGAACCAGACGGTCCTGGCCGAACGGGACGCCGAAATCGGGATGGCCAGTGATCTGGAGGACGAACTTGCCGTTCCTCCGTTCGTAGAGAAGTTGGTTCTTCGGCAGGCTCCGGACCGGCAAACCACAAAGCACGAACGGCCGTGAGCTGAAGCACAGATCCTGTGCCCCTTGCTCACGCTTGATGCGGACTAGTTCAATGCCCTTCGCCCGCTCCAACTTCTGTTTGGAGACGAGGAACTCGGCGTGCTCAAATTGAAGTATCTCGGCAGCGGACGCCATCCCCGATGAGCGGCGGCGATCTCCCGGAGGCGAAAATGAACGAGGCACAGTGTACTCCCATGGTTGTCGTCCAGGCCGATGAAGGCCCGGCTGTGAATGCCATGGAATGCCGCGCAATACGAGGTACGAATGACAGTCCGCTGTACCTCGAAAAAACCTCGATTAGAGAGGGGCAGAGAGGAGAACGCTGATACGGCGAGACTTGCGGTGAGTCGGTAAAGCGCGCCAGAGACGCTAAGTTGTTGTAGACACATCCATCCGACTTGTTCCCGAGCTGGACGTCGCGGGTTCGAACCCCGTCTCCCGCTCCATAAAATCAACAAGTTACGGTAAGTTGCCTAAGGGCAAAGTGAACGCAAACGAGGCTTAAGGAGGTTTTGAACGCTAAATCCTCCTGCCGCATTGTGGAATGCCAGCCAGCATCATGTTTTGCCGCTTTGGCAATGCCGCGCAATATCCAGACGGCTCTTGGCACGTTCGGAGTCGCCGCTGGATTCCAGTCATACTTCCAAAGCGGATTTCCCTTCGAATACGACCAATGGATTTCGGCGGCCGCAACAGCATGGGCAGCGGAGGCTCTCGCCCGGATCATCGAGCCTTCCCACGGCTGGGCTGGGTGGAGCGCATACGAAGGAACAGCCGCAAAAAAGATGATCGCGTATGGCAAGAGTTCTTCGACCCCGATGAAGATTCGCGGCGACGGTGAAGGACTCTGCAGCCCCGGTTCGGTCGCCAACCGATCCTGCGGTTGCCCCGACGTCGAAGTCGCTCCGGAAGAGTTGCCGACGGTCCGCTCGGAGGCGCCCGAGGCACGTCCACATAGAGCGTTTTCCTTCATAGAATCGCCCTGCAGCCGCTGTTGGTATCACCACGGGGCGCGGAGACCACAGAGGCATGATACGATCCAGCCGATGCAGTCTCCGCTGGCGACCATTTTCGACTATTACAAGACTTTCAGCACCCTCGACTTGAATGCAATTGTGCTCCATTTTTCCGAACCGTGCATGTCCATCAGCGCCCAGGGCGTTTTTTCAGCTGACAACCGGGTGGAACTCGCACATGCCTTCGGCCCCTTGGTCGATGGTCTGAAGGCAAGAGGCTATGGACGAAGCGAATTCGTGGAAGCTCAAGCCATCACGCTCGGCGAGACCGCCGCGCTGGTGCGGGGCGTGGCAGTGCGTTATAAGCTGGACGAATCAGAATTGGAGCGGGCAGCGATCAGCTACCTCATGCATCGCGCTTCCGACGGCTGGAAGATCGCGACGATGGTGCTTCCGAACTGATCCCCCGTCCAACTCGGCGATTTGGGAACCATCCATTAGCAAAGTAGTGACGTGCACTAATGACGGGCACGACTCATGCGCAAGATGATGCCGTGGTGACAGGGGAAAAACGAAAGTAGATCAATTCTTGCTGGGAGGTGGCACGGAAGAACGGCAGATTCGTCGCCACAACCCGCTTGACACATAAATCACCACTTAATGCGCCGGCGTCGGAGGCTTCACCCGGTTGCCGACGGAACCGACGGGAAGCTGAGCGCCCCCGTACTCTATTTCGATATTATCAGGCGTTCACGCCAAAGTCTAACATATAGAAAACAAAGTAGATAAAAACTTAAAAAAACAATCCTCAAAACGATTCTTGGACCGGAATCCGAGTAATATTGGGCAAGCGGACTGGATTCGATTTGCCGTCTATTCTTCACTTCGTTCTTACAGGAGGGGGTTCCCATGCGTGTGCTGCTGTCGACTATCGGATCTCGTGGCGATGTCCAGCCTGTGGTGGCGTTGGCGTTGCACTTGAGGGAGCTTGGCCAGGAAGTCCGTATCTGCGCGCCGCCTGATTTCGGCGAGTGGATTGGCACTTTCGGTATCCCGTTCGTACCGGTCGGACCCGAGGTGCGCCAGACCGCGGCGCCCCGCCCATCAGCCGCGCAGGCCCCGCCAACGCCAGAGCAACTCCGGAAACTAATGGAGGACACGGTCGCTGGCCAGTTCAAGGCGATCACCGCGGCAGCTAGGGGCTGTGACAGTCTAGTGGCGGGCATGTCGCTACAATTCGCCCTGCATTCGGTTGCGGAGCAGATCGGAATTCCGTATGTTTACGCTGCATGGTGCCCGATAACGTTGCCATCTCAACACCATGCGCCGCCCCCATTGCCGTCGTGGGCGCAGTCTCCAACGGTCGGCACGGCCGACAATCGCACACTATGGATTCAGGACGCAAAACGTTGGAACGAGCTCTGGGCCGAAGCGATCAACTCTCATCGCTCGGCAGTCGGTCTGGCGCCGATCTCCGACGTGCGGAGCCACATCCTCACGAGCCGGCCATGGCTAGCCGCCGACCCGACCTTGGCACCATGGGCTGAGACTGCGGACCTGGATGTCGTCCAGACGGGCGCCTGGATTCGTGCGGACGAGAGACCACTGTCCCCGGAATTGGAGGCGTTCCTCGACGCCGGCGAACCGCCTGTCTACTTCGGCTTCGGCAGCATGCGCACTTCACAGGACGTGAGCCAGGCGATCCTCAAGGCGGCGCGCGCCATCGGCCGCCGTGCGATTGTGTCCCGAGGGTGGGCTGGGCTCTCACTGCCCGACGATGAACCAGACTGCTTTACCGTCGACGAAGCAAACCTTCAGGTTCTTTTCAAGCGAGTCGCGGCCGTCGTTCACCATGGAGGTGCCGGCACCACCACCACCGCCGCACAGGCCGGAGCACCTCAAGTCGTTGTGCCTCAGATGTACGACCAACACTATTGGGCAAAGAGAGTCCACCTGCTCGGCATTGGAACCGCGCACGCGCCCGGCGCACCCACTGCCGACACGCTGACCGAAGCGCTCAGCCACTCCATCCAGCCGCACGTAGCAGCCCGCGCCCGCGCAGTCGCCGCCTCGGTGCGCACCGATGGCGCGGACATCGCCGCGCGGCGACTTATCGGCGAGGTCTCGCGAACCGCACTCGGAAACTGAAAAGACCAGGCACTCGACCGGTAACCGCCCGCAGGACGAATGAACGAACGACCTGGACTGATGCACTGGCGCGCCTGCTTATCGACGGGCTTGGCTCGGGTATCTTCAATCATCTTTTCGTCGCGAGTTGAGTACTCCCGTGTCGAACGCACTATGAGTGGAATGGACCAGCCAACCTTAAAACCTGATTTCCCTCTTTCAAGCTTATTTAAAGCTACAGTCGCTCGCCCCTTCCGCCGGCCGTGCGTTTGGCGACGCACATTTGTGGGTTGAATTGGCGTGATACGTCTCTGAGGAGATTTCGTTGCTTGCTCATCCGCGATCGCGCACGAGAAGCGAATCCGCCACCTGATTAAGTGCGTTTTTTTCCGAGACCTACCGCGAAAAGAACAAGCAACAATCTCGATTCGATGGGTTTCACGAACACGGAAGGGGCTTCCGGATCGCTCCCCCTCGTACCTACAGAGACAGAATACTGACGGAGCGGCGAATTGGCACCGCCCGCATTGTCCGTTCCGTGAGTCACTATCGACCAGCAGCTTTCGCTTACGAGTCGCTTCCGAAGCACTTCCCCGAGCGGGGAGTTCATCCGGTCGAGCGTCGCGAGAATTTCTAGCGCCTTTGGCGCAACATCGATGAACTTGGGCCAACGTGAGGCTGGCCGAATCGAAGAGGAAACCATCGAATTCAAAGACCTGTGGCAGTGGGCGTCCCTCCTCTTGTCCTTATATTGGAACACTCCCGCGAGGGCCGGCAACGGGGCCGGTTAGGAATTTCTGAAGGACTTTCGGCTGTTCCTGTTCCATACTCGACGAAGGAATAGATGGCCTTTGAGGAGGGACTGTCTCGCATCGCTATCGGCGGACACCGAGAGCGCCCCAATCGTTCGCGTGTGCATTCCCGCTCATTTTGTTATTGACGCTCACGTAACGGGATACACGACAATAAGGAACCATGGTCTCGCACTCCGACGAACAGAGACGAACCGCC
Source organism: uncultured Acidobacteriota bacterium (assembly GCA_963720745.1). GTDB lineage: Bacteria > Acidobacteriota > Terriglobia > Bryobacterales > Bryobacteraceae > TMP-7. The sequence continues at coordinate 60,852 of CAVRGO010000002.1, read as the reverse complement.
CTAACGGTTAAGCAAGTTGCGCGTTTGTCTGGCGTAAGCGTACGCACCCTGCACTTCTATGACGAAGTCGCCCTCCTCAAGCCCGCGTACCAGGCGGCGAACGGGTACCGCTTCTACGAAGAGCCGCAACTCCTGATGCTGCAGCAAATCCTGTTCTACCGAGAACTGGGTTTCGAGTTGAAGCAGATCAGGGAGATCCTGAAACGTCCCGATTTCGAGAAGGCGACGGCTCTGATGGCGCATCGGGAAGTTCTCGAGGAGAGTCTCGCCCGCACCCGCACTTTGCTGCAGACGATCGACAAGACGGCAGCGCATTTGAAAGGTGGCAATCAGATCACAAACGAGGAGATATTCGCGGGCTTCACCGTGGCGCCCGGCCGCGACCGCTTCGATGAACACCGCTCGCTTGGGGAGCAGGCAATCGACTGCAAGCTCTCTGGCCGCGACACAGGCGGCGCGTTGAGCGTCTTCGAGTTCCACGGGATTGCTGTCCGTCCGCGCCATCTGCACCTCGAGCAGGATGAGTGGGTATACGTTGTAGCCGGTTCCCTGGATTTCGAGGTTGGCGACCGGAACTTTCGAGTCGTCGCGGGAGAGAGTGTGTTCCTTCCGCGCAAAGTCGGTCATGGGTGGGCTTCCGCCACCGGCGAGCCCGTCAGAACGATTCATGTCTACCAGCCGGCGGGCCGCATGGAGGAGTTCTTCTATGAGCTTGGCAGATACGACGACCCGGCAATCCGCGAACCGCTCTCCTTCGACAAGGTCTGCCGGATATTCGAGGAACATGGCATGAAATTGGTCGGGCCGCCGCCAGGTTGGTCCACCGAAGATGGGCGGATGAGTCCCCCGGCGGCTTTCAGTCCCCCGAGCGCCAATAGTCGCAGCACTGAGGGCTTTGCGTAGACATTTCCCCAGAGTTGAGGAAACTCCCCTTAACGGGGCACCTCCTCGTGGCTGTCGTCATTCGATGCACGGTGTGCGGCGCGGTCGAGCTTGAGGACGGAGTCGCCCCGGATCGCCTCGCGGTGGTTGTGGAGGAATGCGAGCCATTTCTTGCCGGCATCGCCACGCCGCCGTGTCCGCGGGAGGAAGCGGGCGACGGTTCGCTCCGACAGCACAAAGCCGAGCTTCTGCAATTCGCCGTGGATCTCTGGTGCCCAGTCGGTGTTCTCCTGGGCCAAGCGGCGAATCAAAGCGCGAATTTCCGGGGGTGATCCTCGGCCGGCCGCCACACGGCCGCGATTTTCAGCGCCAGTACAGTCGGAAGCCGACCTGATGCCAACCTACTACCGTTCGGGCTTGACGATTACCAGCGCGTCGCGCCAGCGGGACCAAGTAGTTCGCAAAACCGTCCAGAAGAGCCGATCGAGAGGGCGCAAAGGCGGTCGCGGCTGTTTCCTCTTCAGCACGGCGAACTGGTTGCGGAGAGCGATGACTTCGACAGCGATGTCAGTACGTGTTTGGAAGAAGCCACGAACCGCGGCAAACAGGGAGACGAGAACAGGAGTCACGGGATAATCACCATCATCGCGCGGCCCAGCCCGGCCGTCAGCACGTCACCGCAAGCTGTTGATTTCACATCGCCGGCGGGTATTGGCAACAGACACCCGACGTAAGAGACGAATTGAAATCTCACGCGGGAATCCCACTCTGGATTCAGGGCTGTGAACTACTACGCGTCGGTAGCTGGAAGCGGACGACCATCTACCGTTCGGCGAAGCTTAATCTCTAAGTGAGTTGAAGACCAGACTACATACTCAGCGGGGCGTCGCATGGCAAAATAAGCGGATGGACCCGGGTATCCAGAGGCCGGAGCTCTCGCCAGAACACGTTCGCTCGGCGTTGGAGCGCCTGCTGAGCAGCGAGCAATTCAGGTCCTCGCCGCGCGCCAGCCGCTTCCTTCGATTCATCGTGGAAACGGCGCTTGGAGGGCGGCAAAACACGCTGAAAGAATACGTACTCGGCGTTGAGGTGTTCGACCGCGGCACGGATTTCGACCCAACCACCGACACGATCGTGCGCGTGGAAGCGACGAAGCTGCGCCGGCGGCTGGATGAATACTATGGCGGTCCGGGCGCGGTGGATCCCGTGGTCATTTCTATGCCGAAGGGCGGCTATGCGCCGCATTTCCGCCCTGGCTCACACGCGACAGCGCCGCAGGCACGCCCGGTCCGGGATGCCGTAAGCATCGCCGTTCTCCCGTTTGTGAATCTCAGTTCCGACGCCGCCGATGCGTTTTGGGCAGACGGTTTGACCGACGAACTGACCTCGGTTCTGTCGCGCGTATCCGGATTGCGAGTGATTTCCCGCACCTCAGCGGCGGCATTCAGGGACCGGAACATGGACGTGCGAAGCATCGGCGGCGCGCTTGGGGCGGCGATGCTCATGGAAGGCAGCATGCGACGGCAAAGCGATCGCGTCCGGGTATCGGCCCAGCTCACGGAGGTAGCCACGGGCGTTCATTTGTGGTCGGGAATTATCGAGCGCAAAGTGAGCGATGCGTGGGCAGTGCAGGAGGAGATCGCGAAAGCTGTAGTCGACGGGGCTCACGTTGAGTTGACATCCGGCGAGCAACGGCGAATCGCCAGGCGGCACACGGCGCATGGCGAGGCGTTTGAACTGTACCTGCGCGGTTGCCATGCACTGGACCGGTTTGACGCCCGGTCCCAAAGGGACGCGCTCACATTATTCGAACGCTCCGCGGCCGCTGATCCGGAGTACGCGCTGCCGCTATTAGGTATTGCGCGGAGCAATAGGAATCTTGTGATTCTCGCGGCCGCGCCGCCCAAAGACGTTGTCCCGCACGCGAAGACTGCGCTTGAAAAGGCGCTGGAGGTGGACCCGGAGTTCGCAGAAGCGCACTCGCTGCTCGCGAGTCTCATCGCGAGGCATGAGTGGGATTGGGCGAAAGCCGAGCATCACCATCGCATGGCCTTGCGCCTGGCGCCGAATACGGCGGAGGTGCACGATGAATATGCGACGTCGTATTTAGCGCCGCGCGGCCGCATTGAAGAGGCGCTGGCAGAGAACCGTATCGCACGGCAACTCGATCCGCTGTCCGCTCAACTCGCCCGCAGCTACGTGTTGATTCTCATACTGGCCCGGAGACTTCCCGACGCCGAGCGCGACGCGAAAATGATCCTTGCCCAACGACCGGACGACGGCTTCGTCCGGCTGATGCTCGCGCTTGCGTTGCATGGTCAGAGGCGGATGGGAGACGCTCTCGTCGAGTACAAACGCCTTTATGAGGATGACCCGAGCATACAGCACGAGGCCTTCGTCGCTGACGTCTTAGCTCGCTTAGGCGAGCGTGAGCCGGCGCTCGGCCTACTGCAACGATTGCGCGAAACTTCGGACCACGAATTCGTTCCGGCAATGGTGATCGCTTGGCTGCATCTTCACCTTGGAGATGTAGAGGCCGCGTTGACTGCGATCGAACAAGCGTACGAGAATCGCGAATTTGAATTGTTACTGGCCAAGACAGGGTATGGCTTCGATCCGTTCCGGGAACATCCTCGGTTCCGGGCAGTGGTGGATCGACTCGGATTGGATTAACCCTCCGTTATCGGCTGGTTAACGGCAGTTCACTGGTGCTTGGCCGTCCTCGGATGCCATGCTCGGGCGTGGACTTTCATTCGGTAGAGGCTAGGCGCGACCCGTACCCGCTGTACCGAGAGGCGCGCGCGTCTCGTCCGGTGCAATACAACCCGCAGACCGACTTTTGGATGGTGTTCGATTACTACGGGGTGAGACGCGTGCTGACCGATTCAGATGTGTTCGGTTCCGACCTGGCCGCGTCAGCGGGACAACCTACGCCGCCTTGGATCATCTTCATGGACCCGCCGCGCCACACGAAGCTCCGCGCACTCGTGGCTGGAGCGTTCACGCACGAGGTGATTGCGAGCCTGGAGCGGCGCGTGAAGGCGCTGGCAGTTCAGCTTCTTGAACCGGCGATGCGCGGCAACACAATGGACTTCGCGGCAGAGGTGGCAATTCCACTGCCGCTAATGGTGATCGCAGAGATGATCGGGTTGCCATGTGAAGATTGGCCCCGGCTGCGCCACTGGAGCGATGTCATCCTCTCACTCAGTCAGACGGTAAAGAGCCACGAAGCAGGTGTAAGCGCAGGAGCGAACTTTCGAAGCGTCACAGCCGAGATGAGTGATTACCTGGCGGCTCTGATCGAGCGACGGCGGACTTTGCGCAGAAATGACATGCTGAGCCGCCTTGTTCATGCCGAAGTGGATGGCCAACGGCTTAACGACAACGAAATCCTCGTCTTCATTCAGCTTCTCCTGGTCGCAGGCAACGAAACCACGACAAACCTGCTGAATAATGCGCTGCTCTGTTTCACGGAGCACCCGGCGGAATTAGAAAGATTGCGGCATAGACCGGACCTGCTGAAACCCGCGATTGAAGAAGTATTGCGTTATCGCTCGCCTCTTCAGTTCATGTTCCGCGCGACGCGCCGCGAGGCCCAAATTGGGGATGCCACGATCCCGGCTGGGAATCGGGTGCTCGCGATGATCGGATCCGCGAACCGGGACGGGTCCCGTTTCGACGAGCCGGATAGGTTTTATGTAGGGCGGGACCCGAACCCCCACCTGGCGTTCGGCCACGGCATTCACTTCTGCTTGGGCGCTGGCCTGTCCCGGATGGAGGCCCGAGTTGTTCTGAGCGAGTTTTTCAAGCGCGCCGAACGATTCGAACTCGTAGGCCAGCACGGTTGGCAGCCCCGGGCGGCACTGAACGTTTTGGGTCCGGAGCGGTTGCCCATTCGCTTCGAGAGGGCGATATGAGACACTCCGCTCCGGTCTAAGTGGATCACAGCGCGGCAAGGTTGGCGGACGAGATCCGTGCCGCACGGAACGATATTCTTGCCCCGGTCTTTACTTTGGAAATGTACGTCGCCGCGAGATTTGTGGGGCGTATGTGCGTTCTCGCTCGTTTGGTTCTTGACCCTCACGTAACGTGATCCCCGAGACTACATGAGAGTGGCGGCGAAGTTGAAGCTCAGAGGAAAAACAATGGCCTACACAGTAAAACAGGTATCACTCATTTCAGGGGTCAGCGTTCGGACGCTGCACTTTTATCATGAACTCGGCCTGCTAAAGCCTGCACACCAGGGGCCGAACGGGTATCGAGTTTACGACGAGCCGCAACTCCTGATGCTGCAACAGATCCTGTTTTATCGCGAACTCGGCTTCGAGCTGAAGCAGATCAAGGATATTCTGCAACGGCCCGATTTCGAAAAGCTCGAAGCCTTGCTGTCGCACCGAGATGTCCTCGAAGAGACTTTAGCTCGCACTCGCACGCTTCTACAGACGATCGACAGGACTGCTGAGCACTTGAAAGGGGGCAGCCAAATGACCAACGAGGAAATGTTCGTGGGCTTCCGTGTGGCCGCCGGGCGCGACCGCTTCGATGCCCAGATCTCGCTCGGAGAGGAACCCATCCACTGCAAACTCTCCGGCCGCGACACAGGTGGCACGCTGAGCGTCTTCGAGTTTGCCGGGACGCATATCGGGCCCCGGCACCTGCACGAGGAGCAGGATGAGTGGGTCTACGTTATCAGCGGTTCGTTCGACTTCGAGGTCGGCGCCCGCAAGTTTCGCGCCGCCGAGGGCGAGAGTGTCTTTCTTCCCCGCAAAGTCGCACATGTCTGGATTTCCGCGACAGACCCGCCCGGCAGAACCATCGTTGTACACCAGCCGGCGGGCAGGATGGAGGAGTTCTTTCGGGAGGTTGGCAAATTTGATGACCCGCCAATTCACGAAGCGCTTTCGTTCGACGAGTTCTGCCGGTTGTTCCAGCAACATGGCATGCAACTGGTCGGGCCGCCCCCGGAGGGGTGGGCGGTCGAAGATGGCCGGATCGTGCGCCTGGCCTAGAGCGCAGCTAGTCAACAGTATTCGCAAGTTTGGAGTTTCCAATTATGAGCTACAACTGCAGTTCTCCGCGCAGCCGGAAATTGTCATATTTTGTGATTCTTGCCGTGGCCGCAATCTGTGTCTCTGGTCTCGCCGTCGCTGAGGATCCCTCGCGCGCGAAGATTGTCATTCCGAAGACGTGGGATGAGAAGGCGCTGGCCGAATGGGCTACACCCCTGGCAGGCATCAACGTGCGACCGTCTCACATGTCGGCAGCGCAGTACTACGCTCTTCCGGTGGACAACTTGAAGACTTGGCCGGTGTACCTTGCCGGTCGCGAACCGGAAAGGTACTGGGAGATGTTGCAGCGGGTTGGACCGCAGCCCATGATCGAGCCGGAGAAACTTAGGACCGAGGCCGACTGGCTGGAGGCCGGTCGTACGGTCTTTGAGCAAACGGATCACTTGCACCTGCGAACAACGGATCCGGCGCTCATCGAGGCGGTCCGGCGCGGGGAGTTGCTCATTCCGCGTGCGGACGGTACGGCCGCGAATGCAAGGTGGGTACCAACAGCGAACGGTGTGGCGCTCGGATTTCCGAACTGTTCCGCGTGCCACGTACTGAAGACGCCCGAAGGGCAAGTGATCCCGGGGGCGCCCGTTACCGCTTTGCCGATCCGGCGGACCGGCCCGTCGCGCCCACCCCTGGTCGTTTTAGCACATCAGGCGCTACGGTTCGTAGATGGCGGATCGCCGGTCCGGATGCCGTCGGGGCCAGTAGGCCCGTGGTTGTACAGCGCGTTCGGAGTGCCCTGGATCAGAGACGATGTGCACGCGCGCCTGAAGAAGATCACGGAAGAGGAATACGCGGCCCTGTCGGCCGCCGGCTTGCGTGGTGGTGCGATCCCTCGCTGGAGCGGAAGCCTGTACTTCCCGGCAAAGATACCGGACCTGATTGGCGTCAAAGACCGCAAGTACATTGACCACACCGCGACACATCTGAACCGGGACGTCGGCGATCTGATGCGCTATGCCGCATTGGTCAGCACCGCCGAATCTACGAAGTTCGGACCCCACGACATGCTGCTACAGGGAGCGGAACTCCCGAGTACACGTCGATCCGACGAAGCCCTCTATGCGATGTCTCTTTACATCCAGTCACTCAAGCCGCCGCCGAACCCAAATCCTGTAAATGAGGATGCGAATGCCGGGGAGAGAGTCTTCCGGCGCGAAGGCTGCACAGGCTGCCACACGCCGCCGCTCTACACGAACAACAAGCTGACGCTAGCGCAGGGCTTCACACCGCCTAAAGATCAATCAGCCACGCTCGATGTGCTGCCATTATCGGTTGGAACCGACCCCGGTCTCGCACTGCGCACGCGCAAGGGCACGGGCTACTACAAGGTCCCTTCGCTGAAAGGCGTCTGGTATCGCGGTCACTATTTGCATGACGGCTCTGCGGCCAGCCTCGAAGAGATGTTCGATCCCGACCGCCTCAAAGAGACGCACACACCGGGGGGATTTACTCCTCCGGACAAGCCGCAACGAGCTATAAAAGGCCACGAGTTCGGCCTCAAGTTGAGTTCCGACGAGCGGAAGCAACTGATCGCCTTCTTGCGCACCCTTTAAGGAAGGCCGATGAAGATGAACAAGACAACATGCGGCAGGCGGCGTGTCAGGAGGGCTCTGGCAATCGCCGTGTGTGTTTCGAGTCTCACGGCGCAAGTTGCCCAGCGCCCGGAAATCCCTCGAGTGTGGGACGATGCTGCCCTGGCGGACTGGGCCACCCCGCTTGCCGGTCTGAACCTTCGTCCGACGCACATGAAGAGCAGCGAATATTACGTGCTCAAAATTGAGAACCTTCGAACATACCCCGTGTACGCTCCGGGTCGGGAGCCGGAAGGCTACTGGAAGAAACTGCAAGAGTTAGGCCCACGACCGCTAATCGATAGCAGTGAACTCAAAACCGAGGCGGACTGGATTAGCGCAGGCACACGGGTCTTCGACGAAATGGACTTTCTGCATCTCCGCACATTAGATCCGAAATACATCAACGAGGTAAGGAATTCGCCGCAGGGGCGCGTGCTGCCGGACGGGACGATCTTCGGCCCGCGTTGGGTGCCCACCAAACAGGGTGTTGCACTCACGTTTTCGAACTGCAGTTTTTGCCACACGATGATCCTGCCGGATGGGACCCGGGTTGCCGGCGCCCCTTTCCGGACGATTGCACCTCGGCCAGGCCAGACTCGGCCCGCTCCGGGCCTACTTGCACGGCTGCAAATGGAGAAAGGCATTCTGGCCGGAGGCCCACCGTTCTTCATGGAAGGTGAGCCAATAGGAATGCAGCTCTACCGTGCGTACGGCGTGCCATGGCGGAAGGACGACCTCAACGAGCGTCTGAAATCGGCGCGGCAAATCGATTATGAGGACCTCGATTTTGCCGCGCGCCAGGGCGGCATTACTCGCTGGAACGGAAGCCCACTGTTCCCGGCGAAAGTTCCCGATTTGATCGGCATCAAAGACCGAAAATACATCGACCACACGGCGACGCACCTGAACCGAGGTATCGCTGACATCATGCGCTATGCGGCGCTCGTCACCTCCGCTGAGGCGACGGAGTTTGGGCCACACCAGATGATGGGCAAAAACACGAGACGCACGGGCCTCCGGGTGTCTGACGAAGCGCTCTATGCATTGGCCTTGTACCTCTACTCTCTCCACCGCCGCCTAACCCGAACGCCTTTGGAGAGGAGGCTGCGACGGGTCAGAAGCTATTCCGCAGTGAGTGTGCTGGTTGTCACGTGCCGCCACTTTACACGAGCAACAAGGTCACGCTCGCCGATGGATTTGAGTCGCCGAAGAACAAGCCGGCATCGCTCGCCGTTTTGCCGATATCGGTGGGCACAGACCCGGGTCTGGCCTTGCGGACACGAAAAGGTACCGGCTATTACAAAGTGCCTTCGCTTAAGGGACTGTGGTATCGAGGCCGGTATATTCACGACGGGTCAGTGGCGAGCCTCGAAGAGATGTTCGACCCGGGGCGACTGAAGCCCACCCACCTGCCTGGAGGATTCAGGCCGCTCGGGACCAGCACACGCGCAATTCCAGGGCACACCTTTGGTCTCAACCTAGGCAGTGAGCAACGTAAACAGCTGATCGCGTTCCTGAAAACGTTGTAAAGAGCACTGGACATACGTACTGCAATGACGGGGAGCGACACAGCAACAGCGGCGAGTGGAAATCCCATGAGTTCAGGCAGAATAGGCGGAGCAAACAGGCAGCAAACGTCGGTGACTCCTTTAAAGCAGCGAAGGCGGAGAATGCAGTTCTTAATCTCACTTCTGACTGTTAAATTGGACGATATTGCCCTTAAGATTCAACGCTACGGGTCGATGTTGATCGTATGCACCTTCCTGTTGCTCCCATCTCTCGTAGCTCAGCAATACGACATTGTTCTGCAAGGCGGACGGGTGATCGACCCCGAGTCGAATCTCGATGCCGTCCGAAACGTTGGCATATCCGGCAATACGATTCGAGCGATAACGCAACGTCCTTTGACCGGCCGCACTGCAATCGACGCGCGTGGACTGATTGTGGCGCCTGGCTTCATCGATCTGCACTCGCACGGGCAGAACCTCGAAAACGATCGGGCTCACGCGATGGACGGAGTGACGACAGCGCTTGACCTCGAGGGCGGGACAGCCGATGTCGATGCCTGGTATGCCGCGCAAACGGGCAAGCGGCTCATCCACTATGGAGCCGCGGTCAGCCACGTCCGCGCGCGCAGAATCCTTCTGGGAGGAGCCGAAATCGGCAATCGTAGCGGGCCGCCTGCTTGTCCGCCCGAATGCAATGCCATCCAAAATGCTGCTACCGATGACCAGATCTCGCAAATTCAGAACCTGATTGCAAAGGGGCTCGAACGCGGTGCGCCGGCGGTCGGCATCAGCATCGGATATATCCCGGGCGCATCGCGTTGGGAGATCCTGCAAACATTTCGTGCAGCTGCCGGTTACAACGCATCTCTCCACCCGCACATTCGTTATGCAGGCCTAAAAGAACCGGAGAGTGTCTTCACTGCTCTCGAGGAAGTCATCGCTGACGCCGCTGTCTCTGGTGCACCTCTGCATATAGCCCATATCGGAGGAATGGCTTTAGGCGGTCTTCCTAAGGCACTCGGTATCATTGCCGATGCTCAGAAGCGTGGTATCGACATTACAACCGAATGCACTGCGTATAGCGCGGGCATGGGTGCGATCGGCAGCGCCCTCTTTGATCCCGGCTGGCAGGAAAAACTCGGGATCAGCTATGGCGATCTCATGTGGGTGGCAACCGGTGAGCGTCTCACCGAGGAAAGCTTCCACCGGTATCGGAAGACCGGCGGAATGGTCATCGCGTTCGCAGTTCCGCAGGACGTGTTAGATGCGTGCATTGTCAGTCCCCTGACCGCGATCGCCACGGACGGCCTGCTTGAAAAAGGCAAAGGTCACCCGCGCGCCAGTGGCACCTACTCGCTGATTCTTGGACGTTACGTACGCGAGCGAAAGATGCTCACCTGGAACGAGGCCATTCGCAAAATGACTCTGATGCCGGCAAAACGGCTGGAGGCGCGCGTGCTGATGATGAAATCGAAAGGGCGCGTACGAGTCGGCGCAGATGCCGATATTACCGTTTTCGATCCGGAGAAAGTCATCGATCGCTCAACCTTTGAAGAGCCCGGCCGTTATTCCGATGGGATTCGATTTGTCTTGGTTGGAGGCAAGTTCGTGGTCCGCGACGGGGCACTGCAGGAGGGCGCGCCTGGCCAGCCGATTCGGGCTCCGATAGGAACTCAGCCCAAATGATCATGTTGACCTTGCTATATGTTGTGCGGCTCTTGAGGCGACGCAGTACTCCTCCGGCGCCACCGTTCAGACGAACGGAGTAGATTCCAGTGTCTAGAATCTGTCAGATCGCCAGTGCGATGACTTATGGGCGAAGGATCCGGGGTCGCTGCGCAATCCATGCGCTACTGGCGACGGCCCTCGCGCCCTCGGGATCTTCGGCGCCATCGCCCGCGCCCAGAACGAAGCTGGCCTACGTTGGAGAAAGCTTTTCAGGAGTTCGTTCATGAACGCATTGCCGCGGATGTTGCCGTTGCGATTTCTTATCACGACTCGACGCCAGTCTATCCTCCGCCGGTACGCTGGCGTTCAACTCCAAATTGGCTTTCGACGAGAACAGCATTTGCCGGATCTACTCGATGACGAAGGACGTCACGCGTATCGCGACACTCATGATCGCTGAAGACGGCAAGCTGGGATTAGACCAGCCCTCGCGGACGGGTTATCCGAGTTTAAGAACCTGCGGGTAGCGATCGATTTCGAGAAGAGTCCGAGGCCCGACCCGCTCGCAAGCCGATGACCATGCGACAGTTGATCAAACAGGTCGGGTGATTGGGATCGATTTTGAAGCCAGGAGGGGGCGGTATGAGCAAACGAGTGTTTCTGGTAATGGCAGCGGTTTTCTTCATTCGGGCTGCACAAGCGCAAACCACCGGCAATGGTTCATGCGCTCTATCTACTCTTACGGGCGCTTACGGTTTCGTCCACGACGGAATGGACTTTGGATCGGGTACCCACATGGCTGAAGTTGGGGTGGCAACATTTGACGGTAAGGGGCACTGGGGACATGATGCGATGCTCATGAACAACGGCGAAGTTCAGCACGTCAGGAGCCGCGAGGGGACCTACACGATAAATCCCGATTGCACGGGTTCCGCAGAACTTAGCGGGAATCAGGTGTATACGTTCGATTTCGTCGCCCTGAATGGCGGCGCCACAGTGATACAGATTGCCACACGAACGGACCGCAGTGTGACTTGGGAGATGAAGAGGCAAGACCTGGACCGATGCTCAAACACGAGCATTCTCGGGTCGTATGCAATTCTTCAAGCGGGTTTTGACTTGAAAGGAAATGTCAAGGCGGGTGTCGGCGTGGCGACGTTTGACGGCAAGGGTACATGGGCCCTGAAGCTGACTGAAGTCAACCAAGGCAGTCCCGTCCTACGCATCAATAACCCGAAGGGCACGTACTCTGTGAACGCGGATTGCACCGCCTCGGCTTCGCTGGCAGGAACAGTCGTAGGGAATGCGAACTGGGCGCTAGTGATTGCGAACGGCGGGGAAGAAGTTTTCGAAATCGCGACGACTCCTCCTCGCGGCGCGGTCACTTGGGTCCTGAAACGCCAGTTCCCGCGGTGAGACGTTGGAATCGAAGTCGACGTACATGGGAAAGTCGGCCCAATCCTGGTAGTGGCGTCGAAACCGCGGGAACGGGACTTTTGCATTATGAGCGAGAAGCGGCGTTCGCTCCGTTGTCGTTCTACAGGGCGGACGAGTTGTCGACCCGGAGTCTGGTAACAAGAGGTGATTGCATGACGTTCTTCCAAATTGAAGTCGAAATCAATGCGTCTCCCGAGGCCGTTTGGGAAACGATGCGTGACGCCGAACGCTGGCCCGAGTGGACCCCAACGGTGATGAGCGTCCACCTTCGGACGCCCCCACCACTTGCGGTGGGGAGCCGCGCTGTGATCCGGCAGCCAAGACTTCCTCCCGCATTGTGGCGCGTGGTGGAACTCGATAACGCGCTTCGAAGCGTCACTTGGGTGAATTCGGCGCCTGGTGTGCGCGTCACCGCAAAGCACTCGGTCGCTCCGCTTTGCGAAAGCAGCCGTGCAACAATCTCTCTGCGCTTTGAGGGTCTGCTTGCGGGCATTTTGGGATTTGCCACTCGAAAGCTGAATGACCGCTATTTAGCGCTGGAGGCGCAGGGACTCAAGTCCCGAGTGGAGGGATTCGGCCATGCGTCCACAGCGGAAAAGCCCCCAATCGGATGATGACATCTATTCCGCCGAACAGACCACCCAGCTTACGTGAACCGAATTGCCGTTCATGTCAATCAAGTGGCCGAAGCCGTCGCCCCAGATTATGAAAACGAAAGTATCGTAAGCTTTCTCGGGGTTGTACAGCGTCGTCACAGTCGGAAGAACACTCGGCCCGGCGATCCCTGACATCGTCAGGCCAATTAGGAGGGCAATGGTACATGATACGCGCAGCTTCATACTTTCAATCCTCCAACCGCGTCCTGAACCCGAATTCGGTTCTGGCTTCGCGGGCCAGACATAGCACACAGCAGGACCGCGAAGTGACCGCGGGCGAGCGGCTCGGGCCCGATCGTCGGTATCGTAGGTTAGCCTTGCGCGCCGAACGTGCGCCTGTCGTTCGGCTTTTCCGACAGCTCTGGCACGTCCTGGTGCACTTCGGAAATCCGATTTTCACGCCCGGCATGCAGCGGAGGACTCGATGCGCGGCAACACCGCTGGTTCGCCGCGCTGAGCGGGGCAGGGGATGGCTGGCTTCATCCGCGTCCAGCATCCGGTTCACTGCCGCGACAACGGGACATTTCCCCTGCACGCGCGCTCGATGTAACCAGCCCGGTCCGCCGGTGGATACTGCAGTGCCGTTTCAAAATCTCCGGAGTATGGCGGGATCTCCGCGCTGGTGGTTCCGCCTGGTTGTGCGCTATCTCTGAGAGGGCACGCGCGCCTGAAGGTCCGCGAACCAATTCAAAACGACTTGTATTTGCGGAACCGCGGGTCTTCCGCCGTCGGATTCCCTTCTTTCGATTGCGGCCACAAACCTGCCGCTTCGCGTAATGTCGTAAGCGCGCGGCATCAGGCGGCTAGCTCTACGGAACGGCCGCGGCAGCGGAACAGGATTTCCGAAGGCGAAAGCAGGCCTCGTGGTGACGCTTACCGACTTGAACTGACCGGGACCAGGATTGAAAAACAACTCTTTTCCGCCGGGATCCCACACGGGGTGATTCGGTTTCTCGGCGCCGTCGCGGGGAAGTTCATGGCGAATTCCCGTTGCAGGAAACGGCTCAACAAAAATCGACGCGTGCTCTCCCTCCGATTGCGAATAGGCCACCCACTTTCCGTCGGGGGAAAACGTGGCGTTCGTTGGCATCGAGGAGTGGACATCTCCAAACCTTGCGATTGCCTTCGTTCGCATGGAGAGCGTGCTGAGCGAAATGTCATTCCCTTTGGTGACCGAGAACAGCAGGAATTCACCGTTCGGGGACCACGATTCCGGCTCGTGAGATTCACCGGCTTCCGGCTTTGTCAATCGCGCAGCCAAGTCTGTTCCATCGGCCAGTTGCCAAAAGATGGCGCGATCGCCCTCGCGGTCGGATTGAAAAGCGACGCGCTTTCCATCAAAAGACCAGATGGGTAGCCGGTTGTTCCCCTGGAATGTAAGTCGGCGGGGGGGCGATTGACCGGACAGGTTGTAAACATAAACATTGGCTTGGTTGCCGTCCATGCTTTCGAATGCGACCTGCTTATCGTCGGGAGACACGCGGGGCGCATCGTAAACCCGCTGGGGAAGCTGGAAGGGCTCGATCAATCCTTTGCGGTCGGCCCAAGCAAGGTCCCAGCCCGGCGAAGCTGGACCGGGAACGTAGATGAGCGTGCCACTCGTCGAAAAACTGTAGTGCGCGTTTCCCATCGATCCGGGGTCCGCCCTCATGACGCCTTCCACCACGGGCACGGCTCCACCAACGGTTCTGAGTTTTCCCACGTCGAAGGCAATCGCGAAAAGGCTCCCGTTACTGACGTAGACCAGGTGACCAGTCCTTACGTAGCGCGCGTCGCTTCCGTTATCAAGGACCACAGTGCGTTTGCCGGATGTCAGATCCTGCACAACCACTTGCGCATTATTCCAAAGATCCGGACCTCCGCCGGTTGCGACCGTGAAAAGCAACTGGCGGCCGCCGGGGAGGAACTGCGGGCGACCCACCCGCTCGCCGTTCTCGAGAGTTACTAATGGTTTGGGAACGCCGCCGTCGGGCGACACGAGAAGGATACGTTGATGACCGCCAACCCGGCGTGCGGCCGTATAAGCATTCCCCGTAGTGAAGAGAATGCCTTCATTCATCCAGCTGACGCCGCCAGGGTCGAGGGCCTTGCATAGCGTGACAGGCGCTCCCCCGGCGACCGGTACTCGCCGAAGCGCCTGGTCGGCGCCGCTATAAAAGACGATGTCGCGGCCGTCGGGCGAAAAAGCCGGATCGGTGAGCTTGAAGAGACCCTCTGTCCCTCGAACGACCCTGGTTTCCAAGGCCGGTAGGGGCCGGACATAGATACCGGATGGGCGAGCGTAAGCGATGAGGCTTCCGTCCGGCGAAATCGCGATAGTATCGGGGCCATTGAATAGCGGCTGCCCATCCGGCAGAACCAGGCTGAGCCTGACGACATTGCTTTCAACAGGTTGCGTCCTCCCTGCAAGATGTACGACCCAACCGGCTAAGCCCCCGGCGATGGCTGCTGTGAGAATGAAGGGCGCGGACCTGCTCCACAGGCTTGCTTCACGAGTCTTTGTTCCATCAGGCCCTGTACCTTTCAGCCCGCCCTCAACCAACTGAATGCGCGCCTCGCCGATGTCCCGTAATCGCAGCCGGGCGTCCCGCTCCAGACATCTTGCGATCAGATTGCGCACCAGCGCCGGGGTTCCTTTCGGCAGCGCTGTCCAGTCGATCTCCTGTCGCAACACGGAAGACAGCGTCTCCGGAGTGTCCTCTCCCTGAAACACTCGCCGCCCGGTCAACATCTCAAAAAGTACAGCGCCGAACGCCCAAATGTCCGCCCGCCGGTCTACCGCACGTCCTTTGACCTGCTCCGGCGACATATACGCCGGCGTTCCCATCATCACGCCCATCGCAATCATGGCGGGACTGGTAAGTTCCGGCAGATCGCTGCCCGAACTTCGCATCGCTTCGGGCTGCACCGCCTTGGCCAGACCGAAATCCAGCACCTTGACCGTGCCATCCGGCCTCAGCTTGATATTGCCTGGCTTGAGATCGCGATGGACAATCCCCTGCTCATGCGCTGCTTCCAATGCTTCGGCAATTTGCCGTGCGATGGATAACGCAGTTTCCAACGGAATAGGCCCACGGGCAATCCGGTCTTCCAGCGTCGGCCCCTCGACATATTCGAGCGCGAGCGCATGAATTCCGTCAGACTCTTCGAAGCTGTAAATGGCGCCGATATTCGGATGATTTAGCGAAGCCAGCACCTGCGCTTCCCGCCGGAAACGCGAGAGCCGGTCCGGATCGCCCGTGAAAGTCGACGGAAGGACCTTGATGGCAACCTCGCGATTCAACTTCGTGTCGCGCCCGAGATAGACTTCACCCATCCCGCCGCGACCCAGCGTCCCGCCAATTTCGAAGTGATTTGCGAAGCGGTCCCCCTCACGCAAGCGCTGACCGCTTAGAGGGCCATCCAGCAGCGGATGGGTTTCTGCGTCGGCCGCCAGCATCCGCTGTACTTCGCCGATCAGCCGCGCGTCCGCGCTGCACGCCCGTTCGACAAAGCCGGCACGATCAGCCGCCGGGTATTTCAAGGCGGCTTCGAAGACTTCGCGCACCTGCTGGTAATCCTCCGGACCGATTGTGCCGCGCTGTGGATTCATTCAGGCCCCCCTACCGACTGCGATTGCGGCCGAGACCGCAAAAACGCAGAAATCCCACTTATAATAGCGGAAGCTGTCGGACCCAGGTCTCATTTTCGGGCCACATTCAGAGACGTATGCCAGACTCGGAGCAGATAACGGCTTGGCTTGTGCTCTGGCGTAATGGCGATGAGACCGCTCGCGAGAGATTGTTCGAAACCGTCCATATTCAACTACGTCAGATAGCGATGCGTCTGCTGCAGCGCGAGCGGGCAAATCATACGCTGGAGCCGAGTGCGCTCGTGAATGAACTCTGCATCCGGCTCTTCGGAAACCAGCCCGTGTCTTATCAGGACCGGGCTCACTTCTTTGCCATCGCCGCCCAGACCATGCGCCGCATTCTGATCGATTACGCGCGCGCCGGAGCCGCGGAGAAGCGAGGCGGCGAACAGCAGCGGGTAAGTCTCTCCGCCATTGATGGGTGGACGCCCGTTTCGCGGCATGAGGACATCCTGGCGCTGGACGCGGCGCTGTCAAAGCTCGCCGCTCTCGACCCGCGATCGGCTCGTGTCGTGGAATTGCGGTTTTTCGCCGGCTTGCAGGAGGACGAAGTCGCCATGGTGCTCGGCGTCTCGGCGATAACCGTGAAGCGAGACTGGAAGGCCGCAAGGGCGTGGCTGATCTCTCACCTCCACACCTGACCGCCGTCCCGCGGCATTTGTGATACGCGGCCGGCAATTGTTCCGCTAATAGCCATAGGAGGGTCAAGAGAAATGATCTCTACTCGAAAAGTGGCACTCGGAATTGCATTCCTGCTGAATACTCGCTTGATCGCAGCGCCGGACGGCGACGGCGCCATGTTTCGCGCAATCCGAAAAGGAGATATCGGCTACGTGCGGGCGCATGCGGCCAAGGCGGAGATCGAAGTTCGCGACGGCCGTGGAGCTACTCCACTGATGCACGCAGCCGCATTCGGAAACTTGGAGACGTTGAAGGCGTTGATCGATGCCGGGGCGGATGTGAATGCTCGAAATCAGATGGATGCCACGGCCTTGCTCTGGGCCGCCGGTGATCCGGAGAAGTCCCGGCTTCTGATCGATCGCGGCGCGGATGTCAAGGCTCAGTCCAAGCAGGGTCGAACACCCCTGATGATGGCGGCAATGCGTCCCGGCAACTCGGCAATCGTGGAATTGATCCTGTCAAAAGGGGCCGACATTCAGGCGAGGGATCGACTCGGCGCGACTGCGCTCAACCTTGCGGCTCGAGCGGGTGACCTGGATACCGTCAAACTTCTCATCGCTAAGGGGGCCGATCCCAACCTGAGTGACGGGTTGGGAAGAGCCGCACTATTTGGCGCAACTATGGGGCAGAACCCGGCCGTGATTCGGCTCCTCCTCCTCCAGCGTGGCGCCAACGTAAACGCGGCGACCAGCCTGCCGGCGGGCGCCGCGCTGCGGAGTCCGAACAACGTCAAGAACGGCCCGTCGAACAACTCGAAGGTGACCGCGCTGCATTATGCTGCGGCGTTCGGACCTGTGGAATCGGTTCGATATCTTGTCGAAGCCGGGGCCGAAGTGAATGCCCGGGACAGTCGGAGTTTGACACCGCTTTCGTTCGCTCTTGCCACCGAGTACCCGTCCCTCGATATCGTTCGCACGCTCCTCCGCGCCGGCGCCGATGTGAATGTCGCGGACAATAACGGGGATACTCCGCTCGATTGGGCTGAGAAATTCGGGTTCCCGGAAATCATTGCCGAATTGAAGAAGGCGGGCGCCAAAAATGGCCATGAGCATCAGCCGCCTCGAAACCCGACCCACGAACGCGCTACAACCGCCGTCGCGTTGGAACGCGCCCTCCAACTGTTGGAAACAACCAGCGTTAAATTCTTTAACGGAAGCGGATGCGTGAGTTGCCATCACCAGAATCTGGTGGCCCGGGCGCAAACTTCCGCCAGGAGAGCCGGACTCAGTGTGAACGAGTCTGTAGAGAAAGAACAGGCAATGCAGATGAAAGCTCAGTGGGTCGGATTGCAGGAGGATTTCCTGCAGGGGATGCTGCCCGGCGGCGGCGCAAACCGTCTCGCGGAAAACCTGCTGGGTCTCAAAGCGGCCGGACACCCGCCGGATAGTGTCACAGACGCTGCGATCGTGGCGATCGCAGCGGCACAGAACGCAGATGGCAGTTGGGGCTCAGGCGAGGTTCAACACCGGCCTCCCATCGCGCAGAGCCCGGTCGGCGCGACGGCGAAGATTATCCGAGTCATGAAGGATTATCCAATCCCTGCTCGCGCGCAGGAGTTTGCGCAAAGGATCGAACGGGCCCGCGACTGGTTGTTGAAAACGACCCCGGTCACGGCCGAAGACTACTCGATGCGCCTGGTTGGTTTGTACTACGCCGCAGCGTCTCAAACCGATATCAAACAGGCGGCCAGGTCCCTGCTCGAGTTGCAGCGTCCCGACGGAGGTTGGGGCGGGAATCGCCATATGAAGAGCGATGCCTTTGCGACCGGGGTCGCGCTGACCTCCTTGATTGAGTCCAACGCCATCACGACAACGCACAGCGCATTCCGATCCGGTGTTGACTATCTGCTATCCACTCAGTTTCCGGACGGATCCTGGTACGTGCGAAGCCGCAGTATCAAGATGCAACCGTATTTTGAAAGTGGGTTCCCATTTGGGCATGACCAGTGGATCTCGACTGCGGCCACGGCGTGGGCCGCGCAGGCGATCGCTTTTGAGGTCGGTGCTGCCAAGATCCGGTCGGCGCAAGAGCGGTAGCCTGTTTCGCGTGAAGCAACCGGGCGGCGCCCGACAACTTCCTGGTACGCCGTCCCCGTCGTTTCGCTCCGAGCGCTCGGATGATACGGGTTGGGAGTCCGCACATTACTCCCTCCACTTTATCGGGTAAGCGACGATACGTCCCGGTGAACGGCCCTGTTTCCCGGTAGCCCGTTCATCGGGCTAAATCGTCGCCGTCAGCGACCATCTTGGTGTATCCTTCTTTATTTGTGGAGGGCTGGATGAGGATCGGTTTTCTTTTTCTGATGGCAACAATCGCGCCCACGTTGTCATGGCCGCAATCGCCATATCGCCCCGACATTCCGAAAACGTGGGATGAGGCGGCTCTCGCGGAATGGGTGACGCCCATTGCCGGGCTGAATGTGCGGCCTGCCCACATTTCGGCGCGGGAATACTACTCGATACCGGTGGACAACCTGCGTACCTATCCCGTCTATTATCCTGGTCGGGAGCCGGACGGCTATTGGGAAATGCTTCAACGTGTCGGGCCGAAGCCGTTGATGGAAGCCGGGAAACTGAAGACCGAGGCCGATTGGATTGAGGCTGGGCGAAGGATCTTCACTGATGCGGATTATCTGCATTTGCGCACGGTCGATCCTAAGATCATAGCCGCGGCGCGAAATCGCACGACCTTCGAAGCGGTGCAAGCGCAGCCTCTCGCGGACGGCACAGTCTACGGTCTGCGATGGGTTCCCACGGAACGGGGTGTTGCTCTTTCGCTTCCGAACTGCAGCGGTTGCCATCTTTTGTACCTTCCGGATGACACACCCGTTCCCGGCGCTCCTGCGCTGGCCGGCGTGGCACGTAACGGCAATTCCCGCCATCGCGTTCCGCTCGTCGGGGCTATT
Organism: uncultured Acidobacteriota bacterium; assembly: GCA_963720745.1. Classification (GTDB taxonomy): domain Bacteria; phylum Acidobacteriota; class Terriglobia; order Bryobacterales; family Bryobacteraceae; genus TMP-7. Next base: position 40,847 of record CAVRGO010000002.1, on the reverse strand, counting down.
CACGCGGCCAGCCATACCGTTACTGGAGCTCCGCCGTTCGTAATGGGTTCGCCGTCGCCTGGCATGCGGCTTTACCAGGCTTACGGCATCCCGTGGAAAAAAGACGATGTCAATGAACGGCTTAAGACCTTTACCAGAGAGGACTACGAAGCATACGTCGTTGCTGCAACTCGCGGCGGCGCAATTTCCCGGTGGAATGGCAGCTTGCTTTACCCGTCCAAAGTTCCGGATCTAATTGGGATCAAAGAGCGCAAATACATCGACAGTACCGCCACACACATTCATCGTGGTATCGGTGACCTCATGCGATACGCAGCCGCGGTCAGCTTCGCCGAAGCGACGGACTTTGGTCCGCATCAGACGCTCGCACCGGATACCAAAAGAGCGTCGGCCCGCCTGTCGGATGAAACGTTATACGCGCTCGCCTTGTATGTATACTCCTTGGAGCCGCCGCGGAATCCCAATCGTTTCGATGAAAGAACACAAGCCGGAGAGAAAATCTTCAAACGCGAAGGCTGCCCTACATGTCATACGGCACCCCTCTATACGAACAACAAGCTGACGCTGGCCCTCGGATTCACTCCACCAAAGGATAAGCCTGCATCCCTCGATATCCTACCGATTTCTGTCGGGACCGACCCGGGCCTGGCGCTCCAAACCCGGAAGGGAACGGGATATTATAAGATTCCTTCTCTCAAAGGGCTGTGGTATCGGGGGCATTACTTGCATGATGGAGCCGTAGCGAGTTTGGAAGAGATGTTCGACCCTGACCGGCTGAAGGAGAGCCACATCCCAGGCGGATGGAGCCCGCCGGGCGTGGAAGCACTTGCGATCAAGGGACATGAGTTTGGCTTGACCCTCAAGCCTGTGGAGCGAGACCAGCTGATTGCGTTTCTGCGGACTCTGTAGAGTGCCCCGCCCGTCGCGGAGTAGGGTAGGCGGGTAGCTCTGGAGGGCGGTGACACTATATTCGCCGTCCATCGGTCCGTTCTACAGCGGCACGATATGGTGTCTGACCTCTATTTCGTTTCCTTGAAAAACGAAAGTAATTGCTGAGTGACAAAGTCTGGGGCGTCGTGAATTAGCCAATGGGCGGCGCGAGGCACCACTCGTACGTCGAGTTGCTCAACGGCTTCCTTCAACCTCACACCTCCGGCCGCAGCGCCCATCGTTCGCTCGCCGCCTAGGGCAAGAACTGGCAATGACAACTTGGTTCGTGTTCCCTCATGATTGCGATCTGCATCGTCAAACAAGGAACGGTAATAACTCAGGTATGCTCGTAGCGCTCCCGGTTTTGTGTAAACCCTAATGTACTCGTCGATTTCCTGTTGGTTGATTGCCGTTGGGTCATCACCGGTGCCATATAGACCGCTGTAGATCATCGACAAATACTGCCGCTCTCGGCCAGTGATCAATGCTTCCGGAACATCGGGCACCATATGGAAGATGGTGTGCCAGGGCCCGCCCTGCCTTGTGACTCGGAATCCATCTTCCGCACCGAATCCGGGGATCAACATGTCTAAGATGGCTAGCCGTAAGACCTCTTGGCGATAACGGACGGCGTACGCGAAGCCAACGGCCGCTCCCCAGTCATGCCCGGCGACATAAACTCTATCGATACCCATGCTGCGTACGAGTTGATGGATGTCTTCGGCGGCAGTATGAGTGTCATAGCCTCCCGGCGGCTTCGATGAATCGCCGAGTCCTCTGAGGTCAGGCGCAATCACTCGGTACCGCTCGGCGAGCGCAGGCAGAATTCCGCGCCACTCGTACCAACTCGTTGGAAGGCCGTGGATGAGGACAAGAACTGGCCCCTCGCCTCCGGTTACATAGTGCAGCCTAACGCCATTCACCATCGCTGTCTCGTGCCTAAAACTGCCTGGTAAAGCCGGGCTGTTCGAGGCACTAGTCTGGGCGTGAACAGTGCCTTCGGTCGCAATCGCCAGCAGCAATACCGAAAACGCCCATGCCCCTGCAAATGCGTCCACTTTGGGCATCTTTCGTCCACGAACACGCCGGTCGAACATTTTCGTATTCTACACGTACCGACGCTGAATCGCAGTTCTGCCCACGTGTTCTGCCCCATGTGTATCGTAGCGGAAAGAGCAGCAAAGGCGTTGGCCGGATTGGATGATCCACTCGGGCGTGTAGTCGCCTTATCCGGCCAATCATGATGCCCGCGCACCGACAAATAACGTCGAATCTGTGGATTAGGGGCGCGTGCACAGATGGGGCCGGATAAGGCGACAATAACCGGCCAAACTATTTGATCCTAGGGCACTTACGCTGACACCGATGCTCAAACAGATTTGGCCGGTTATTTTCATCTATCGTGAGGTTGGCCGCCCGACTACTCCCCTAACGGACCGTGGCGAGTCGGGCGTTCATTCGTCAAGTTAACCCCGCCCGTCAACTTCCGCTTAGCGCGTATTCCGGGCGCAAGCGCTCGATTCCGCCGACTCTATCTGCTGAACCTACAACGTTTTCAAAAACGCGATCAGCTCCGCCTTGGCCTCTGGGTCGAGCCCAAGTCCAAACAGATGGCCCGGAACGGCGCGTTGTTTGACCTTGTAGCCCTTGAAACCGGAGGGAACGAAGTCCTCGCGCAGCCGAGCGGAATCAAACCATTCCTCAAGCGTCGTAACCGATCCATCGTGGCCGAACAGACCGCGGTACCAGACACCCCGAAGCGACGGGATTTTATAGAGGCCGGTCCCTTTACGGGTTTTGAGCGCTAGCCCGGGGTCGGTGCCGACGGAGGTCGGCAGGATATCGGCTCTTAACGGGTGGTCCGGTGGTGGGGTGAACCCGGTCGCGAGTGTCAGCTTGTTGTTCGTGTAGAGCGGCGGGGTGTGACACCCACCACAACCCTCGCTCTCGAATACCTTCGCGCCGGCGACGGCTCTGGCGTCGCCGGCATTCGGGTTCTGCGGAGGCTCTAACTGATAAATGTACTGCCCCACGGCGAACAACAATTCATCCGGGAAGCGGTATGCGATCCTGCGACCCTTTTCGCTGAGCATCTGGTGCGGGCCGAACTCGGCTGAATCGCAACACGACACGAGTGCGGCGTACCGCATTATGTCTTCGGGGCCGCGAAGCAGATGGGTTGCGGTGTGGTCGATGAATTTGCGGTCGCGCAGCCCGATCAGGTCCGGTGTTTTTGTGGGAAAGAACGGGCTGCTGTTGAAACGAGGAAGCACTCCCCGGCCCAGGCCGGCGAAGTCCTGCGGGCTGACGTCCGGTGACTTAAGCCTGTCGTTTACGTCGCCGGGCACCCAGGGTGCCGCCCAAAATCGCCAAAACACCTGCTTTGCGGACTCACCTGGCGAGAAGAACTCGAGGAATGTTGGGGAATCATGCGTGACGAATTTTGCGATCACCGGGATGGCGCTGCCGGGATCGGCGCCCGGCCCAGGTGCGCCATCGAGCAAACTGCCGTCGGGCATCACTCTGGTGTGGCAGACGGCGCAGTCTTGCTGCGTGAGCGCCAACCCTTCGGAGGTAGGCGCCCATCGGAGACCGAGAATCGTGCCGTCTTTCAAAGCATGACCGCCAACCTTCTTGAGCGCCTCGGCGGAACGGACGAGCTCGATCACTTTCGGATCATAATTTCGAAGGTAGGGAAGATCCAACTCACGAAAAACACGCCTGCCTTCCTGCACCCACTCCGTGCTGGTGCGCGCCCCGGGTCGGATCAGCGGCTCTGGTTTCTTGCCCCGGACCATCTCCCAATATCCGGCCGGCTCGCGGTCCGGAAAATAGACGGGGTACGTGCGGACATATTCGCCGACGGGAGCGGAGTAATACTCCCTCTCGGAATAATGACCGGGCCGGACATTCAGTCCGGCGACGGGGGTCGCCCAGCCCGCGAGGTCCCGGTCGTTCCAGATACGCGGCGCTTTGATCTGCGGTTCAGCAGATTGGGCCGATGCGATGCACCACCCCAGGAGGAACAACATCCCAGATTTTGTCGTCATGAGGCGACGATCGCCGAATGCGGTCGCGAAAGGTAGTACGACGGCGCTACGCAGCCGTATCGTACGTTGTATGTACGCAGTGAAATGAAGAAGTTACGGCTCGGACCTCACCACCCGACCACAGCCGCGATCGCCTCGCCAGAGGCGGTCGGAATCCTGGAGTTGAGCAGGATTCGCTCGCCGTCTCGTGAGACTGCGTACAGGTTGGTAATGGCCTGGATCGGTGTCGGTCGGAGACCGGTTGGAAATAGGGGCTGCGGGCTGCCGACTTCGAAGGCGGCGCCGTCGCGGACGGAGACCGACATCAACGTGCCGTCGAGGGCCACGTAGAAGAGCTCGCGGCCGTCGTGCCTCCAGTGCGGTAGCCAGCCGCCGTTGGTCGAGACCGTCCATCTACGGCCGCTTGTAGCAATGTCATGGACATAGACCTCGTAGCGTCCCGTCTCCCCGGAGGTGTAGGCGATCCGCTGGGAAGCCTTGCCGTTGCCGGCAGGGAAAAAATACCCGCCCATCTCCGCATAGGGACGCTGCGCGAAGGCCCGCGGGGGGGCGCCGGTGCCCAGTTCAACCAGCCATATGTGCATGTCTCGGAAGTCGGGCCATTGCGAGCTGAACGCTACGGATCGGCCGTCCGACGACCAGTCGGACGGGAACTTGGGACCGTCGCTGTCCAGAACGGATCGGACGGGACCGCCGTTTAGAGATTTCCGGACCAGGCGCATCCGGCGTTCATCGCCAAGACTGAACAGCAGTTCCCGGCCGTCAGGGGACCATACCGGGAGGAATGCCGCCTCCGCGGCGGCAACGTCCGAGAAACGAGAGACCGCGGCTTCGCGCGACAGATCCATCAGCCAAACCGTAGGAAGCGGAGTGGCGGGATCTTCCTCCGCCCACAAGGCAAGATGGCGGTCGTCCGGCGAGAGGTTGAAGGCGGCGAACTCGTTTGGGGCGCCGATGCTCTCCAATGCTTTACCCTGGCGGTTGAACCAGGTGAATCGCCGGCCTTCCGCAACGCCCGGTCTGTACAGCAAAATCCCATTGAGGGACACGGAGAAGCCGGGTTCCCGCCAACGTCGATAACATGCCTGCTGCGGGACGACGCTCTTTTCGCCCCGCAAGGCCAGAGATCCTAGGTCGAACGGCTGGGCCAGTAGGACGCCGTCGTGTACGAACAGAAGCGAGGCCGCCCGCGACGGCGAAGCCTCTACGTAAGCGGCTCCAGCGTCTCCGGCCAAAAGCGTTTTCGACGTCTTCCCGTCGAGCGAGCCGACACGGATGGCCGAGGCGCCGGGCCTCGCGCTAGCGGCCAGATATAGGAAACGGCGCCCATCCGGCAGGAAGTGCGGCAACGCGTGCGACGTCTCCGCGCGTGATGTGTCCAGCGATGTCAGCGCGCTCGGGGCGCCGCCATTGGCGGAAACCTGGTAGATGGCGCCGCTCGGCTTCGGAGCGAAGATGATCACACCTTCGCGGCTCCAAGACGCTCCGCGTCCCACCACAACGTCCGCAATGTCTCGCGTGGGCCCGCCGGAAACGTCGATGATTTTCAACTTCGAATACGTGAAGAACCCAATGCTGCGGTTGTCGGGCGACCAGAACGGATGCGAAGCGTAGTCCGTTCCGGCCAAAGGCTTCGCTTCGAGCGCATTCAAACCTCGAATCCACAGGACGGTGCGCCCCTTCCAGTCAGCCGTGAACGCTATGGTGCTGCCGTCAGGAGAGATGGCGAAGCCCTCGAATGCACTGTTTTCGGGCGGCAGAATCGAAAGCCGGAATTGTAGAGGGGATGCCGGCGTCTTGTGGAAGTACAGCCACAGCAGTGCGACGGCGGCGAGAGCGAATAGCGCCCACCCTGCCCGCGTCACTACTGAAGACGCCCCGCTGGACGCAAGCACGGGCTCCTGTCGCTCCGAGAACTCGGGAACGTAGCCGCCCTTCGGCAGTGAAATAAGAATCGGGTCGCCAGCGCCCTCCTTCCGATAGAACGAATCGAGGCGATCGCGGAGCCGCCCGGCTTCGACACGGACGATGGGATCGGACTTCGAGTCAAAGGACGGGCTGCGGCCGAGGGCTTCGACCGCAATCACAGACTCCTTAATTTCGCCGGCGCGCCCGGAAAGCGCACGAAGCACAACGAACCGCAGAAAATTGCTCGCGCGCTCCGCGCCAGTGAACGTGGCACTGGCCAGAATTCGGTCAAGTTGTGCGCGCACCCTGTCCGGATCCATATCACATTATCCTCGCAGCATGCCAGTTTTCCGACCAGCTGCTGCTGCCAATTGCCGTCCGCCGTTTTTTCACTGTGTTGCGGAGGTCGGCGATGCGACACGACCGTAGCCGCGCCGTGACCGATCCTTCGAGTTACGCTAGTGCGCTGGTGATGCGCGGCGCGCCGGCAGCCGGGTGTAATCGTACGGTTTCGAGGCTCGTGGGCTAAACAGTCGTAAAAAGAGCGGTCGGATTGTGCGTTCTACTTGTCGAGGGGAGATCAAATGCTGCCAATTGTCCGATTGCAACGCCGTGACTCCGAAAGACCGGCAGGCTCTCGACAAAGATTTGCCGACTTGCCCGTCCGCACAGAGGAAGCCATCATCTGTGAAGCGATCACAATCCCGCCTGAGGGCCACTTGCCATACGAATTCGAACTCCGCGAGTGCGAGTCTCTTCAGTTCATCTTTCGGTCTGAAAGTCCCGTTGACGTATTTCTTGCCAGGATGTCCGACTATGAAGCGTGGGTGCGTTGCAGTTGTTCCCCCGGCCAACCGTCGTTGGTGTATACGGAAGCACTCCAGACTATGAGACACGCAATGGCGTTTGTCGCACCGGAAGACGGAAGTTATGCCGCCGTCTTGCTGAACGACAGTGCTACCCGAGTCGATGTGGCCGTGGAGATCCGGCTTTCACCACCCACTGCGGCAGCGTGCCTTTGAGCGCGAACTTAGAGGTACTGACGCGGCTGGCAACCGCGAGTGGACGAGGTTAGCCGTTGGTCGGCGGATTCGGTCTGCTGCGGAGTTGGAGTGCGCGGCGGGTGTCCGAGATCTCCCGTACGAGGACGCTCTCCTCTGGCAAGCTCAACCTATACTCACGCGCCAGAACTCGGTTGTGCAGGTTCCCGAGTGCGTAATGCGCAACTGCCTCATTGCGTTCAGAGCAGAGAATCAACCCAATGGGCGGGTTTTCGTCGGGACGCGTCCAGTGCTCGCGCGCATAGTTCAGATAGAGATTCATCTGGCCGGCGTCGGCGTGGGAGAAGCGGCCGAGTTTCAGAACGATGAGAACCAGGCAGCGAAGTCGGCTTATGAAAGAAGAGCAGGTCCACGCGGTACCAGTCGTCGCCGACCCGCAGCCGCTTCTGGCGTGCCATGAAGGCAAAATCGTCGCCAAGTTCAAGCAGGAAGTGTTCCAGCCTCTGGATGAGCGCCTCCTCCAGGTGGTCACAACACCTTCTTCACCAACTCAATTCAGCGCAAGGATGCGGTGAAGAGGATGCTCGAATTCCTTAGGGGCTGTCTCGGCAAGTAACTTTTGTCGGGGCGCTGCAAACCTGGATGGTTTTGCCGCCAGCGGATCGGTCACCCCGCTGAATGAGGACCAAGCGCAGAGGGCTATGAGCGAACGACTGTTTCCCGCAGTGGTAGCGCTTCTTCAGGAACGCAGCCAAACTGTCTTTATTCTTGCCTAGTCAGGCAACATCTGTGGGTCACTGAACGTCCAGAGGCGCGGGAAGCTTCAGGTCGCGGACCGGTTGTCATGCCAGATCTCATACTCGGGCGTTTTTCGTCGGGTGCGACTCACTTTCCCCTACGCCGCTTCTGGTGCACAGAGGAGAAGGCAGTGAGGCTTGCTTCTCATTACCACGTAAACCCAATGGCCTTTCTCATTGCCTCTTCGAATGCTTGATCGTCAAGGCTTCTTCGCAAGCCCACAATCATCTCAGCGTCTTGGCCGACCGGTACACGGAGCGGTGTCGCGGTGTCTTCGATTGCACGCGCGATGGCTAATGCGACAACTTCGGGTCCGGGTGGGCCAGTTGGCCCCGTCGTTTTGGTATCGGCTGCGGCACACTGCTCCCAGAGTCCGGCGTAGTCGGCTGGTCCTTGATGAGGCTCGATCGGTTTCTTGCCAGTAGCGATGGCTCCGGGCTCAATTAACACGCTGCGTATTCCAAAGTGACGGACTTCCAGGTGCAGTGACTCCGTCAAGGCTTCGAGCGCGAACTTGGAGGCGCTGTACGCTGCTCTGAGCGGCGAGGAGACTCGCCCGTTCACACTGGACACGTTCACGATGACGCCTGACCCACGCTTTCGCCAGGCGGGTAAGACCGCCTGGATTACGCGTAACGCGCCGAGCGTGTTTGTCTCGAACATCTGCCGGAAACGATCCAGTGGATAGCCTTCCACCGGCCCTCCACCAGATGTTATCGCTGGGTTGTTGACAATAGCGTCGAGCGGACCGACCTCTTCAAGGCACTGCGCCACGGAGTCATCGCTGGTGACATCGAGCACATGTGCTTGGATCCCCTGCAATCCACTGAACGCGGATAGATCGGTGGCAACGACTGAATGTCCTCGGTCGGCAAGTACCTGCGCCGTTGCCATTCCTATGCCGCGTGCCGCGCCTGTAATCAAAATCTTTAGCGTCTTTGACATTTGGGAGTCGAGCCCCGCACAAATCTACCATACGGATCAACGTCGGCCAGCTCTCGCCGTGCACCTTCGCGCCACTGACGGTCCCCGGTCGGACTTTGGCGTTTCCGTCACTGTTATTACCGGTTCAACAGTTCTAGTGTATGTTCGATGAAGAGGTCACAATAGGCCCCGCGCAAATTCTTTGCAGATGTGATGCCCACGTCGTTAAATTGGAGATACGCTCTTTTAGAAGAAGCAAATCTCGGCCAGACGGGTAACCTGCCGCCGTTTGGATTACCCGTTGTTATGAAGTTCGTCCAGTATTGCTGCATCTGCTCGGATATCTGCCTGTCAACGGCGGTGTAGTTCAACTGCCCCAGATTCGTTCCGTATGAACCGTGTCCCAGCGTTCCGAAAACGTAGGTCGCATCATTCGCATGAAGCGAAAGCCGTGGAGGGGTCTGCTGGGGTGCTCGAGCGAACTCATATTGGAAGACAGGCTGCCCGGTCGCAGCATGCCAGATGCACTCCAGCACCGTGGGGCAACGGAAGCTCGTGTCTGTCACCCACTGGACCCATGCCGAGCCGTAGAGCGAGTCCTCACCGGAGTACAGAGCTTCTGCGCGTCTAGCCATCGGCCCGTACGCAGCGATGATAGCCGCGTTGATGTCGCCGGTCGTGCGCGCGCTCAGGAAATCACGCGCGGCGCTCCCATACAACAGAGGAACGCGGTGCTGCCGGCCCGCGGCAAACACTTTGACAGGGTCCTCCCGCAGCAAATAGCCGTCGATCGTTACGTTGAGATAAGGAGCCACGCCAGGCGGTTCGACCTTCAGAATATCCGTCGCTGCAACTGCTCGGATATCGGCCAGTGAGTGGCCCGCTGGAACTCCCCAGCGCGTCGCATGCATTTCGCACTGCTTCTCGGCCTGCGCTGCCGTGAGTAGGACCGGTATGCTCCCCACAGCCCCACTCTGCCCAATCGCGCCATGGAACATGCCCTTTGACAAAGCGGTCGTCATCAGTACACTGAGATCGATTGCTCCTGCTGAAACTCCGCCGATGGTGATTCGATTGGGATCTCCGCCGAAACTGGCGATGTTGTCGCGTACCCATTTGAGTGCGGCAAGTTGGTCCAATAGGCCCTGATTTCCCGACGTGCCGTAGGGCGACTCGCGCGCGAGTTGCGGGTGTGAAAAGAAGCCGAAAGAACCGAGCCGGTAATTGAACGTGACTACTACGATGCCTCGCCGCGCTAGGAACTGGCCGTCATACCTCGGCTCAGAAGAGCTTCCACTGAAATTTCCGCCGCCGTGAATCCAGAAGAAGACTGGTTTCTTAGACCGAGCCGGCCACTCGGCCGTCCACACGTTCAAGAACAGGCAATCTTCGCTGTACGACGCAGCGGGGTTCGGGATCGGGGCGCTCGGATTCTGCGGACAGATGGCTCCGAATGCAGTGGCGTCGCGTATACCGCCCCAGGGCTTGACGGGTTGCGGACCCCGCCAGCGGAGTTGACCTGTCGGAGGCTGAGCATAAGGAATACCTTGAAAGGCGGCCCCGCCGGTCGCCGTTCGCTTGCCCCGAACCTGGCCGCTGGTCACCGCGACAGTGGGAGGCTGGTCTGCGGAGTGAACGATTGTTCCGCTATTCGCGATAAGAACGGCCGTGATCGCGAGTCGCACATTTCTGCCCATAGGTGTTGCTCCTTCATGCTCAATCAACAGTTGATGTCTACAGCTCTAGGCGCCTGCCGCCGACCAGCTCCAGCCGGAGCCGCACATCTCGGCGAGCTAACAGCGTTCGCAAGAACGCAATGAGTTGCTTTCGCTCCTCGGGTTCGAGTTTCAGACCGAATTCGTGGCCTCCAATAGCTCGATGCGGTTTGTCGGGCGGAGTAAATCCTCCCGGCGTGTGCGTCTCCTTTAACCTGTCCGGATCGAACATTTCTTCGAGACTGGCCACGGAGCCGTCGTGCAGATAGTGCCCGCGATACCAAACACCCTTCAAGGAAGGGACCTTGTAGTAACCGGTTCCCTTGCGAGTACGCAAAGCAAGACCCGGATCGGTGCCGACTGAAACTGGAAGTACATCGAGTCTCGCTGGGAGGTCTCGGGGTGGTGTGTAGCCCGCTGCGAGCGTTAGCTTGTTGTTTGTATAAAGGGGAGGCGTATGACAACCTGAGCACCCTTCTCTGCGAAACAGCTTTTCGCCGGCCCGGGCCAATTGATTGTAGGGAGTTGGGTTAGGTGGCGGCTGCAAAGACTCAATGTAAAGCGCCAGCGCGTACAGTGCCTCATCCGAGCGCCGTGTGGTAGGCGTCTCCGCGCCTTCGCCCAGGACTTGATGACCGCCAAACTCCGTGCTCTCCGCCCAACTCACGAGCGCTGCGTACCGCATGATGTCCCCGATTCCGCGGTTGACGTGAGTGCCCGTGTGGTCGATGTACTTGCGATCTTTGATGCCGATCAGATCGGGGACCTTCGCGGGAAAATACAGGCTGCCGTTCCAGCGGGGTAATGCGCCACCTTTCTGTCCGGCATTGAACCAGGCTCGGAACTGCGTGTCGGTCATCGTCTTCAGGGTGGTGTTGACGTCGTCCGATTTCCAAGGCATGCCGAAGGCCCTATAAAGCCACATCCCGAATGGCTCCGGCCCCATGCGGATCGGGGAGCCACCATCGATGAAGCGTTTGTCCAGTTGAACCATGTTGATCACACTGGGCCCCGGCGGTCGGGTAAGGAGGATTGCACCTGCACGGGCTCCCCCAAATGAAGGAGCTCCAGGAACCCGGCTGCCATCTTGCAACGGGAGCCGGTGGCAGGCGCCGCAATTCGCGAATGAGAGGGCGACACCTCGTTTTGTGGGTACCCAACGCATCGCGCCGAGCGTGCCATCGCTGTCCACCCGACCGTGACCAGCTCGAGCTTCCGCAATGAACTTCTCATCGTATGTCCGAAGGTGAAGGTGATCCATCTGCTCGAAAACGATCCGCCCTGCCTCTAGCCAGTCGGCTTGAGTTCTCAATCTTTCCGGCTCGATTAACGGTTGCGGTCCGACCTTCTGGAGAAACTCCCAATATCCTGCCGGCTCTCGACCCGGGGCGTAAACAGGGTACGTCCTCAAGTTGTCAACAGCCAGCGCATAGTACCGCTCTGTGGACATATGCGTCGGTGCTGCATTCAGGCTCGCGAGTGGTGTCGCCCATTCCTTCAGCGCGGCTTCGTCCCATGTCCTTGGGATCACAGGGGTCCATGAGGTGGGCGGCTGCGCCACAGCAGTGACCAAGCCCATCGCGACCAGGACCACACGCAATAACAGCGTCCGCCAGCCCGCTCTGTGCGGATTCCGAGTACAAGTCATTAAGCCCCCTTGCCCAGCGGGTTCCGTTCGGCCGGTTGTGGCGACGTCGAACCCTCTCAACTGGGTAAGCGAGAGTCAGCGGCTGTGCGTATCATGAAAACGTGAAAATCATTCGGGCCGCAAGTGTGAACTGAGCCATGCCCGTGCGGTCTTCCAGTCACGCTTCACGGTCACCGTGGACACCTGGAGGACCTCGGCTACCTCGTTTTCCTGAAGACCGCCAAAAAACCGAAGTTCTACAACCTGAGCAGCACGCGCGTCGAGAGCCGCGAGCCTGCACAACGCCGTATCCAGAGCGAGAACCTCCTCTGGACCTGCACCTACGGTTGACGGGATCAAAGCTGACAGGCTGACCCGTTGCTGGCGCCCGCCGCGCTTCCGAGTGATTGCGGCCCGGGCGTGGTCAATCAGTATGTGACGCATTGTTTGTGCCGCAACGGCGAAGAAGTGCGCCCGATCGGAGAACGGCCTGCAATCCTCGCCGAATAGACGCAAGTACAACTCGTTCACAAGTGCATTCGGCTCCAGAGTATGTCCCGGTCGCTCACGTCTGAAAACATCCACTGCCATCCGGCGCAGACGGTCGTGAACAGCAGCGAACAGCTGATCGCGGGCGGCAGCGTCCCCTACTCTGGCCCGGCTCAGCCACAATGTGATCTGCTCTGAAGTTGCCATGTTCGCCCGCGCGTAATGATGCGTTCTTCTCGCGAATTCCGCTATTATACTCGGGGTAGAATCTGTGTATCCGAACGGCCCTCCCAAGTTCCGTCCGATTGTTCCAGGTGATAACGCGAAGGCTCGCGCGGAGTTTCAGCGGATTCGTGAAGTGTTCGAGTCGGCGCTGGAACGGCCTCAATCCGAACGGGCGAAGTATGTTGCAGATGCCTGTGGGTTAGAGACCGCAGTGCTTGCCGAAGTGCAACGGATGCTCGCGGCGGAATCAGAGAGCTTCCCTCTGCTCGATCGAGTTCCCGAATATCTTCCCAGCCTTAAACCAGGGCAGACGATAGCTGGGCAGTTCTTAGTAGAAAGCCTGCTGGATCGCGGCGGAATGGGAGAGGTTTACCGTTGTCGCGACATCGACCTCGGTCGTACGGTTGCGCTCAAGATCCTTCCCGAATCCATAGCGCACAATTCGGTAGCCATCGCCCGGTTCGGCCGGGAAGCGAAATTGCTGGCTTCGATCAATCACCCCAATATCGCGGTGATCCACAGCACGGAACGGGTCGAAGACTTGCATGCGCTCGTGCTCGAGTTCATCGAGGGCCCAACGCTCGCAGATCTAGTTGCGGGCGGGCCGCTTCCCGTCGAGCAAACAATCGTAATTGGACGGCAAATCGCGGACGCGCTTGAGGCAGCTCACGAGGCGGGAATCGTTCACCGCGACCTCAAGCCTGCGAATGTGAAGGTACGACCGGACGGGTGCGTCAAAGTTCTCGACTTTGGGCTAGCAAGAGGTCGTGAAGAAGTAGTCGCATCCGGGTGTGATGGCGGAGAACAGAGCATCGACCCAGTTCTGACGGATGGCGAGACGCTCATTGGCACCGCTGCGTACATGCCGCCTGAGCAGGTGGGCGGTAGTCAAGTGGATCGGCGTGCCGACATCTGGGCCTTTGGCGCAGTCCTTTACGAGATGCTCTGCGGTCGTCCGCCGTTCACAGGTGCGAGCAGATCCGAGATCCTCGGAGCTGTACTGCGAGACGAGATCGACTGGACCAAGTTGCCTTCCGATACGCCCCCTGCCCTTGAGGCGCTGATCAGGAGGTGTCTCGATCGGGATCAGCGCCGCCGTCTCCGAGACATTGGCGAGGCGCGGATCGTTCTTGAGGACGTAAGAGCGGCGCCGGAAATTGTGAAGCGTAAGCCCGTCCTATCGCGTTGGGCAATTGCATTTGTGTTAGCGGGAGTGCTCACGGTCGTAGGTGGCGTGTCCGTTTTTACGCGGACACAGGACGGTGAACCGGCGGTGCGGATGTACATTCGCGTATCGGACGGACAGACTCTGTTTCGGAATCGAAGTACCACTTCGATCTCACCGGACGGCCGGTATATTGTGTACGCAGGAGCGGGGGGGCTGCGCCTGCGAAACCTGTCAGCCCTCGAATTCGTGATCATAAGAGGGACAGAAAGTTTCTTTAATATCACTGAGCCGGTTTTCTCTCCCGACGGCAAATGGATCGCGTTCCATACCGGCACCGACCAGGTGATCCGGAAGGTCCCAGTAAAGGGGGGAGTCGCACTTAAGGTATGTGATTCCGTATACCCCTCGAGCTTGAGTTGGACGCCACAGGGCATCCTCTTTGTGGAACCCGGCAACGCGGAACTGGCGGCAAGTCCTTCGGGAGGCAGCCTTGTACGCAACGGAATCCTGCTCGCTCCCGCCGACGGGGGAGAGCCGAAGCATCTAATTCGAAGGAAGACCCCGGAGCTCATTCATGGCCCGCAATTTTTGCCGGGTGACGACAAGATCCTGTTCACGGTTGGCGAGTGGAAATCGACCGAAACGTGGGATAAAGCTCAGATTGTCGTTCAGAACATATCCACTGGAGAACGTACTGTCGTTCTCACGGGCGGAGCCGATGCGCGGTACGTTCCGCCTGGCTATCTGTTGTATGCAGTTGCCGGCAATCTCATGGCAGCGCCTTTCGACATACGAACACTGAAGCTGACGGGGCCCGCGGAGCCCGTATTGGAAGGGGTGTTGCGCGCTGAGCCGGAGTCTACGGGCGGCGCTCACTATTCGCTCGCTTCGAACGGCACCTTACTGTACCTCCCAGGACCGATTGCTCCTTCGAAGGAACTTGTGATTACGGATCGCACAGGAACCCGAAAAGCACTGCCTCTACCTGCGGGCATGTATGACACACCTCGGGTATCACCTAAGGGGGATCAGATTGCGTTCGCTCTGACCGACAATGGCAGGTCTGATATTTATATCTACCATTTGAACGGAAAGACGACAATGCGACGCCTCACGCGAGTGGGTAACAATCGGTTGCCGGCCTGGTCATGGAACGGTTCCCGCATTGCCTATCAGTCGGACCGAGAGGGAGACCGAGCCATTTTTTGGCAACGTGCGGACGGCTCTGGGGTGGTCGAGCGATTGACTAGGCCGGCAGCCGGCGAAGCCCATGAGCCGGAGGCTTGGTCGCCTGGCAATAAGGTGCTGCTTTTCAGTTTGAGGCGGAACCCAATCGAATCCGCGCCCTCGGCGATTTACTCCGGCAACGCGGTTCTGTCAGCGCTCTCGTTGGATACCAGGGAGGTCCACGCATTTGAAGATCTTCCGTCGGCCACGCCTGCAGGCGCGACGTTTTCGCCGGATGGTAAGTGGGTCGCCTATGCGCTGACTTCTGCGACCACGTCGTTTGCTTCGGAGCGCCTGGGGAAAGACGGCGATAATTGTCCAGCCCTTTCCACCCACCGGAGCGAAGTATGAGTTGGCACACGATGGCAGGCCTAACCATCCACAGTGGTCGCGAGACGGTAAGGAGCTCTTTTTCGTGCCAGGCCCTGAACAGTTCAAGGCTGTGCCGGTCACCTTAAATCCGCAGTTCAGTTTCGGAAAACCGGTTTCACTGCAAAGCAGCGCCGGAAACGCGCACACGCTTAAGCCCCGCGCCTATGACGTCATGAGCGACGGTCGCTTCATCGGGGCAGTTTGGCGGTCCGGTACGGCTGAAGGACATGGAAGTGACATCGTCGTCGTCCTGAACTGGTTGTCTGAACTCAAGATGCGGGTCCCTCGGCCGTAGCTGCAGGGCGGCTGCCCGTTTTGTAGGAGCTCAATCGGCGGAGTCGTTGGGAGCCTCCCATCGCGAGGCTGTCATACGCAGCCAGCGATCGGGCTTCCACCGCAGGAGCCGTCTCGCGCAGGTGCACAAGGACCTGGCCTCCGCTACGCACGGTGATCATGGGGATGCCGTAATGGTGGTCATGATGCGTGATGATCTCGTGCTGCGTTCGGCGCGGCGGTGGATGCCGATGCGCTCGCCGCCGCAATGCACTTCAACGGCGCCGTCGCGCACTCGCACCCAGACCTCCCGGCCAGGCCTCGCGCAGGGCCATCCGTGACAGGGTGTCAGCATATTTTGAAGTCCAAGTTGTACGCTCTATCGCAAACCTGCGGATTCGGCTGGAATCACGGCAGGTGCGTGCCTCACCATGACTGCCTGCCCGTCAGGGCTAATCCGTGCTGGACACTCCGGCCAGAGAGCGCGGATACTGTCGAGCCATTGTTCGACCATGGCTCGGAACCGCCGAGGCCGCGAGTAGTCCGTCGTGCCAAGCTGATTCGCGAGCCCGAAGTCCCCGAACAGCGGTATCGATTCCGTGCCTTTGGCGGTGAAACATCGGTACGAAAGCCACATGAATAGATCGAGCACGGCCGGCGATGCGGCCAGTACCTTGACCGCTTCGAGGTCGTTCGGAACCGGGTGCGCGATCAGTTCTTGGTAGAACTCGTCACTCAGCACGATGATGTTCTCGAACTCCGAGGACAGTGTTAGCTGATCCGGGTGTTCACGGCTGTACCAGATCTGCGCCTCACGCATGAAGTTGAACCGGCTGCGCTGGACCATCGTGGCCCTGCCGCCAAAGCTATCCGTGCCGAAGAAGATCGTTGCGCCGAAGATGCGCTCGAAGGCGCCGACGAGGCGGCGGTACTCCTTGCCGCCGGTGTGCATTGCGAAGGTCTCCAGCATCTCAGCCGCAGTTCGAAAGCGAATCGTCTGGCTCTTCTGCTGAACCGCCAGTGTCGCGAGGAAGATCGGGACGAGCCGGTCCTGCCCGAACGGGACACCGAATTCAGGATGTCCTGTGATCTGGAGAAGGAATTTTCCGTTCCTCCTTTCGTAGAGGAGTTGTCCCTGCGGAAGACGTCGGACGGGCAGTCCGCAAAGCACGAACGGTCGTGAACTGAAGCACAGATCCTGATTGCGCTGGTCGCGCTTGATGCGGACCAGTTCGATACCCTTAGAGCGTTGTAGTTTTTGCTTGGAGACAACGAGGTCGGGGTATTCGAACTCAAGGATCTCGCCCGCGGGCGCCATCCCGGCCGTACGGTGGCGCTGGGCCGGAGGGGGAAATGAACGAGGCACAGTGGACTCCCATGGTGGTTCGGGGCGCGGAAAGCGAGCCCGATGTGAATGCCATGGAATGCCGTGCAAAACGAGGTACGAATGACAAAGAAATGTACCTCGATAAAACCTCGATTAGAGGGGGTTAGAGAGGAAAATGCTGATACGGCGAGACTTGCGGTGAGTCGGTAAAGCGCGCCAGAGACGCTAAGTTGTAGACACGTCCATCCTACTCTTTCCCAAGCTGGTCACGCGGGTTCGAGTCCCGTCTCCCGCTCCATAAGATCAACAACTTACAGGTATCTTGGGTAGGAGGAGCGAGTCAAAAGCGAGGTTAAACCGAGGGTTGGTAAAGCAAACGCCTTCGGTGTATTAGGCTGAATGCCAGCCACGCCCAAATTCGAATGCTTCTTCGTCCCAATTCTCTGCGCATCTGAGATTGTTTGTTGTTCGTGCTCAAAAGTCGGATCAACCATCAGGCCGGCCGACTCCGATTGTGACTTCATCGCTTGGCGGCTGAGATAATTTAATCCCGCCGAAACAGCAGTCCCGGGTGTGACCCCAGTTGGTACCCCAACGTTCACCTGATCGAGACCCGCGAAGCCGGAGCATCCCCAAAATGCAGGACGGACGCCAATTTACCGCTGATCGCGTCTTGCGGCGGTATCTCGCTTGCTTAGGCCGGGCCCGGTGAAGTAGATCTCCAGAGCGTCTCCATCCTCAGCGGGGTCGGTGGCTGTAACGAGGCGGGCGGTGCCGCAATGCAGGACGGCGCCTTGACCCTTCGCATCGCGAGGTAAGGAAAGCGGGAGGGCGCCGGTGTCAATAAATCAGGTATGTAAAGCTCGGCGAGGGAAGTGGTGTCGGATATTCAGAGTGGTAGTTGCACCAGACTTCCTGGCCAGAGTAGAGGGTGGCGCGGCTCTCGGTGGAACGAAGAATCGGGCCAGAACGGCCCTCGTTGCGCGATGTGTTGAACGGATAAGGTTACCGGCGTAGTTTCCGCCGAACTCTCCGGCCGGAGGATTGTGTCGTTAGGCAACACTCAATACTTGTGACCTTCGGCGTACTGAAGCTCCTTCACACCGATGGCGTTAATCTTTGCCGATCATGCGGTGCCTTAGCCCCCAACGTAACGACGTGTTCGATGCATCCAACGCACCAGGTAGAGCATCTACGCCTTGGTCGAAGTGCGCTTTCCATCGCCCCAAGGAACTTCTCGAGGTCTGTGCGCGCCTACGATTCGGATATCGGTCATCCGCACCCTAACTGCAGGGATCAGCAATGGATTGCGTGATGACCTGCTGAAAGATTTCGAATCTTTCAGACGGTCTTACACCCGGCGCTTGTTTCCTCTGCTGAGTGAGTTGCGCCCGGAGAAGTAATGGCCCCGTGGAAGGAGCCGGACGTGAGAAATGTTACCGCGCTTGCCAACCGCTCCACAATAAAGCGCGATGTTGGCTTCACTATACGCCCTCCACGCTTCCAACGACGACGTAGTTGCCTGCTCCAGCGGCGTCGAGTGTCTTGGATGATAGGTGAATATGCCAAGCTGCGGGAACGCGCGTCTTGCCCTTTGACCAGCATGACGGGTCGGTCAATATAAACGTCGGCGAATCGTCGAAGCGACGTTTTCAGAGGAACTCGCACCGGTCGGCGCATCCTCGTTGCTAACCGCCGTGCGACTGAGAGCGACAGGCGTCAAACAAGCTCAATTCACTTTGCCCAGGTATCTATCAAGCCAGGCGAGCACCTCGCGCATCAGGTCAGTGCGCTGCTCCGACACGTCGTGGGGAGTATCGAAGGTGACCGCTCGTTTGTCGCTTGCCGGCGTTCCAAATAATCGAAGCATTACGTCCTTGCCGCCTAGGACCCAATCGTATTTACCCGAGATCATCAGCACCGGTGCTTTCAGCCGGGGTGCGAAGTCGACCTGGTCCGTTCCGGGAAGTGGTCTTTCGTCGTAAAATCCGCCATCCTGGAGGACCACAGCTTTGAAGCGGCCGTCTACCGCCGCAAAAATAACACCCTGGGCGGCACCCATGCTCTCACCCATATAAGCGAATCGATTGCGGTCGATATCCGTGCGAGTCTCCAAATAATCGAGCGCTCGCCCGAGATCTTTTGACTGTTGCATCAAGGTTTCGCGTCCTCCGGCGGTTGCCAGCGCAGCCTCCGGAGCGGGTCTCTCATACGTGCCTTTGTAGATGGGATACAGAACCGCACGCCCGCTCCGGATTACATAATCAATGAATTTCATATCGCCGAGCGACTCGCTATTGGGAATGTCCAGCACTCGCGCACTGGGAAAGAACACGATCGTTTGATAGGGCGGCCGCCCGTTCGCGGGAACGAATAAATAGAGCGCCAGGCGCTCGTTGCCGTATGCCGCGGCTATCGTGATCTTCTCTTTCCGCCAATTGGCCGAATCCTGTTTCACGGGCTCCAACTTCGCCTGCAATGGTGTGCGGTCATAGGCGTACATTGCCTTGTAGATGCGAAAGATTTTGTCTGAAGCCGGCCGCGCCTTCGAAAGGTCCCTCATACTGGAAGCCACCGGTGCCTTAGCACTTGCCGACAACGGCGCTGTATTCCGCACGCACCGAAAGCCGTTGCCATCGACACGGCTCATCGGCGCACTGACTCCAGGTTCGAAGTAGTCGGCGGAGGAGGAATTCCAGGCCCCGCCCAGAATGTACTTCGCCGCCTTGCCGTCCTCGTTCCAACACCACTCTGCAACGTTGCCGGCCATGTCGTAGGTTCCCCACGGACCGATGCCGGAGTGCTTGCCGACTGGTGATGGGACCGAGAGTGAGAAGTTACTCAGCGGAACAATTGATTTGGCAACCGAGTGTGGCGCGGCAAAATACCATTGCCCGATCGTCGGTAGACTCTTGCCTGCGAATTCTGCATACGCCGCAGCCTCATACCAACTCACCCCGTTCACGGGATAGTCCTCCTGTCCGGCTGCATAATGACCCGCGTGCCATGTCGAGGGGCCTGCCTGGCCGGTGGAATCGCGGAACAGAGCCGTGGCTTGTTCCCAGCTCAATATCTGGCCGTCGCGGACGAAGTTTTCCTTCCAGTACTCGCGTTTCTGATACCCGCCTCGATCGACAAATTCCTGGTATTGCCGATTCGTGACCTCGAACTTGTCTATGTAAAATGCTGGAAGGTCATATGGACCGAGCGGTCCCAGCGACCAAACGTAATCTTCAAACCGCGTAGCCGGCACGGCCACCGTCCCCTGCTGGGCAGTGGCAGCCAAATCCAGGGCGAAGTTGAATTCATGGAAGAACCCGTGAATGTCCTCCACGATCGGAGCTCCTACGTATTCGCCCACGCCAGGCTTAGAAACGCGCCACCGATAATAGCCGGGCGGAATTGTGATCTTTTCGAGCGGAGTGGTACCCAACGCGAACCAAGGTTCGTCCGGCGATCCGTAATCTTTGATCTCCACACGAGCCCCCGGGGGAGTCGAGCGCACCGAAACGATGTTGGTGAGCCCTTCGCCGATCTTGACCAACTCGGGATCTCCGGCGAGATATTGCTGCGCCTTCTGTAGCAGGCGAAACGCTGCAAGTGGCCGGTGCTGGTCCTGTAACCTCGCGATTTCTGGCATTGCCTGCTCACGCGCCCAGTGACGGTCCTCGGAGCGTTTATAGAACCAAGCCGATGTGGCGGCGAGGACCAGGACCACG
Organism: uncultured Acidobacteriota bacterium; assembly: GCA_963720745.1. Taxonomy (GTDB): domain Bacteria; phylum Acidobacteriota; class Terriglobia; order Bryobacterales; family Bryobacteraceae; genus TMP-7. Next base: position 20,094 of record CAVRGO010000002.1, on the reverse strand, counting down.
ACCGCCGCTGGTATCGCATACGCGGCTCGCAGCCGAACACGCGCCGAAGGTGTATCTAAAACCTTCAATGCAGCGGACAGGTCATTCACCATGTCCGCTGCGGATTGATACCGGCGTGCCGGATCTTTTTTTAAAGCACGATGCACAATCGCGTCGATTTCGGTAGGGATGTCGGGACGGAGGTCGCGCAATACCGCAGGTTCTTGGTTTATGACCGCATGCAATACCCGCGGCTGCGTGGCGCCCTTGAAGGGCGGCTTGCCTGCGATCATTTCGTACAGCGTTGCGCCCAGGCTCCAAAGGTCCGTGTGGAGATCGATTGCCCCACCCGAGGCCTGCTCTGGAGACATATAGAGCGGAGTGCCGCGCGGGGCGCCCTGAATATCCCCAGGAACCTCGTTCGACCTCGCTAAGCCAAAATCGATTATTCGGGCAATCCCATCCCTTGCAACGATGATGTTGCCTGGCTTGATATCGCGATGGACGATGCCATTTTCGTGGGCTTTGGCCAGCCCTGAGGCCACTTGGCGGGCGATCTTGAGAGCCTCGATCGGCGACATCTCTCCCGCGGCAATCCGTTCCCGCAGCGTGACACCCTCATGGAACGTCATCGCGATGAACACGTTTCCGCCGGGGGCTTCATCGATGTCGTGAATCACGACAATATTTGGGTGATCCAGGGCCGACGCGGCACGGGCCTCCTCGCCGAGCCGCTTCTTCAACTCTTCGTCGTGGGATAGGTGAGGCGCCAGGAACTTCAGTGCCACGAGGCGGCCGAGCTTGGTGTCAAAAGCCTTGTAGACCACACCCATTCCACCGGCGCCCAGCTTCTCCAGTACCTTGTAATGAGAGATTGTCTGACCTGCAAAGTCCAGCGGTGTGCCGGCCGGGGCTTCAGTCAGCGCAAAATCCTGCAGTAGCTCGGCCGCCGGCTGGTCCAGTATCCTGCCGTCCGAATCTTGCGCCAGCAGCCGCTCGACCTGGCGCCGAAGTTCGGGATCGGTGCCTTCCAGGATGCCGACCCCGCGCTCGCGCACCGAGTGATACAGCTTCTCAATTTCTCGCCATCGCTCTGGCGTCACAATTTCCTCAATATATTTCGACTGCTGACCAATCGCAACAGAGGCGTCGATCCGTGTGGGATGTGGCTCTCTCCCTATTAGGCGCAAAATCGGCGCGAAAACTGGCACCGGTGTCACCGGAAAATACAGTATCCAGCGCGACTATAATGGCTAGGAGCGAGTGTTATGTCCGACGCGCAATGCTCTGAAACAACGCAGTTGCTTCGCGCTTGGGCAGATGGTGACCCGACGGCGCTGAAGCAGCTGACGCCGCGAGTTTACGACGAACTTCGACGCATTGCGGCTCGCTTCATGCTGGACGAGCGCCTTGGAAACACGATCCAGGCCACTGCCCTTGTCCATGAGGCCTACCTGAAATTGATCGATATCAACAATGTGGACTGGCAGCACCGCGCGCATTTCTTCGCGGTATCGGCCCAGGTTATGCGGCACATCTTACTGGATCGGGCTCGCCGACGGGTAGCCGCCAAGCGTGGCGGCGCAGCGCCGCGGCTGAACCTCGACGAAGTCCCCGACCTCGGTTCAGGCCGCGCCCGGGAACTGATCGCGCTCGATGACGCGCTCAATGAGCTCACGAAGATCGATGAGCGCAAAGCACGCGTAATCGAATTACGATTCTTCGCTGGGCTGAGCGTGGATGAAACGGCCGAGGTACTGAAGGTGTCGCCGGATACGGTACTGCGGGACTGGAAGTTGGGACGCGCCTGGCTGCTCGCGGAGCTAAACGAACAGAAGCACTAAAAAATCTTTCCGGTCCTTTCCAGTTTTCGCTTTTGATTTGCGCCTGGAGGGTGAAGCCGAAAACGCAGCATCACTCGCGCGGCTTTACCGCAATCGAAAGGAGACTGGGTTATGAAAAAGATATTGATTAGTTTTCACGTGGTGGGTTTGTTAGCGGCCTCAGCTTCGTACGCTCAGAACGTACCGAAAGCGGCGATTTCGCCATCGACCCGATATATCGTCAAGGATCTCGGCCCAGTGCCGGGAGCCGGATTTAGCTATGCGCCGGTAATCAGCAATAGCGGATTGGTCACTGGTTGGATGAGTCCACCTGCCGGCCCACGGCATGCTGCGCTTTGGAACAGGGGCGTGCTCGTGCAGGACATCGGCGCCCAAATCCCCAACGCGCAAGCCGGCCGCCTGAGCAGTGAAGCCTTTGGAGTTAACGAAAGCGGTCAGGTATCTCTGCAAGCGGAGACCCTGGACCCCAATCCCTGGGGTGAAGACTTTTGCGGGTTCACGGTACTCTTGTCATCATCGCCCTCGTGCCCATACTGCTCGGGCTTCGATACGCCTCACACCTGTCGCGCGTTCCGATGGCGCAATGGCGCCTTGGAGCAACTTCCACTGCTCAGAGACAAGTACGGCGTCCAGGGCAACAATGCTGCCGTCAACCAAATCAACAATCGTGGCGACATGATTGGACTAGCGGAGAACACGACTCCGGACCCGGATTGCGGGGCTCCCCAAAGGTTCGAATTCAAGCCAGTCATCTGGAAAAATGGCCAGATTCACGAACTGGCGACACCCGAAGGAGATAGGGAGGGCTTTGCCTCCGGCATCAACGATCTCGGTCAGGTCGTCGGCTGGTCGGGACATTGCGGGAGCTTTGATCCTATCGGCCAACTCTATCTGACGCCCGTTCACGCGCTACTCTGGGATGCTGATGGGGCACCACATACTCTCGACCTTCCCGAGGGAAGCACTGCAGGCGCCATCAACAACCGAGGTCAGGTTGCCGGCGCATCCGGTCTCTACGGATTCTTATGGAGTCAAAGCGGAGGCACTCAGCCGCTTTATCCGCTTGAGACAGATCTGTTGAGCTTCAGCATCGGCCTCAATGATGGTGGCGACGCGGTCGGCGGTTCCATGGATTCGAGCTTTACGGTTCTCAGCGCGGTCCTATGGCAGAACGGTGCGAGCACGCCGGCCAACCTGAACGACCTCGTAGTAGACAACCCCTCGGGCTTATATCTGCAGCTCGCGGAAGGAATCAATTCCCATGGGGAGATCAGCGGCTTCGCGTCGTCATCGGCGGACCTCGCCGACATTCCTCACGCATTCCTGGCGATTCCAGTTAATGCGACTGCCACGGGGCACGCACCGACAGCCGGGCCGGGGGCGGCGAGGCGCCCGGCTCTGAGTGAGAGTACTCGGAAGCTGTTCCAGCAGCGAATGCGGTACGGCCGGTTTGGTGCGCGACCGTTGATTCCGCGTTAACACGAGAGCCTTACCGCCGCGGCCTGCCTTTCTACACCGAAGGGCAGGCCCACTGAGGCCGAAGGGAGTCGCCGCCGCACCGCCGACGTCCAGCGGGGCCTTCGCTTGGGCGCGACGTCAGCCTGGGCGAACCCAAGTCCGGCCATTGATGATCACCGAAAAAGTCCAACGGAGGTCGGCCACGCATTGGGCAAACCGCTCGTCTTCGGCCTGGGTGGCTGACACTTTGAGATGCAAAAGTAAGATAGCGTTTTTCGCCGGCACGGAACCGCGGTGAAAAGCGTCACAGCTGCTGGATTATGGCTGGAAGGCAGGGCCGGAACGCGTCCCGGTCAGCTGAGTCGGGCCAACCAACACCGGCGGAGATTTTCTTTGTTCTTCATTAGCAAATTCGCCAGGATTCTCCGCCTGTTTGGAGTGGAGGGACAGATGAAAACGATCTTGACTTCGGTCTTGGTGGGCAGCCTGCTCACCACACTCGCACCGGCACAGCAGCCGTTAGGCCTTCTGGGGCGGCGCGGAGTAATCAATAACCGGGCACGGCGAACGGCGGAGACTGCCGCGCCGTCTAACCCCAGCCTGATGGTTTACGCGATCAATATCGCATTCCAGTTTGGTGCTGTAGACTTGGGCAGCGGCGCTTTCCTGCCGATCGGTCCTGGCCTCCCGCCGGACGTGGGAGATGGGCTCGTCCAAGGCCCCGGCACATCGTTGCTCAGTCTCGGCTTCGACGGAAATCTGGTCTCGATTGACCCTTTTACCGGTCAGACGTCGGTTGTGGGCGCCACGGGATTGGGCGACTGTTCGACCCCCGTCTCGACATGTGGACCGAACTCCGCCCTCTGGATTGGTTTAGTAAACGGACATTACTATGTGACTGATTTCTCCAACAATCTCTATGCTCTCGATCCGAGGACGGGCGCTACGAAGCTGATCGGGCCTACCGGCATTCCCGGGATGACCTCTCCGCCATTCAGCGAGAATGCGGATGGCTCGATCAATGTCTTCGGCGCAAGCCTATTCAGCTTTCACGGTAAATTCTACGCGTATTTCTCCACGTTAGCAGTGAACTTCGCCAATGGAACGATCACGCCGTCAATCCCAGGCGAGATCTACCAGATCGATCCGGCCACCGGACAGGCGACGCCGGTCGCACCGACAGAGTCGACCTTCTCGGCCATCGTCAATGTACACGAGACGATTTACGCCTTCAATGGAATCACGGGGCAGGTGGTCATTCTTGATCCCACAACCGGTGCTACAAGCCCTGTAAGTATTCTAGATTCTGCGGCGGCCGTCATCGCAGGAGCGGCACCGGCCCGCCCGGCTCCCGCGGTCGCCCGTTAGCGAGGAACCGCTGATAACACTAGGCGGCGGGCAACATTCTGGGGAAGCGGGTCTTGCTAAGACAGGACCCGCACAATTGTGTCTTCAGGCCCGGGATCGCTGGCGTCCCGAAGCACCCTGTAGTCGATTCTAGCGATCATCCAGTGGGGTTAGAGTCGTTCGTGCTCAGACTTGGCCTGTTTGAGAATCGGGATATCCAGGTCGGCGTCTTTCCACGAGCTGAGAAATGCCTCATACGCCGATTTCGCCTTTTTGCGATTGACCAACAGCAACGCCCTGGCAAGCTGGAGACGCGCCGCCGCAACGATCGTGGGATCATTGGCTACGATCCCGATGTTATCAATGATCTTCTGAAATTCCGCGGCCGCCTCGGTTCCACGATGCGCCGCCAGGTAGGCCTGTCCCCGCACATAAATCACGAAAAGAGAACCGCAAAAACCACCGGTGCTGGGCCCCTGCCATCCCAGCTCATAAGGCGCGGCTGGCTGCAGGATTTCGATAGCACGCGCCGGGTGATGACGGTTTAAGGCAAGCTGAGCTCGCAGAAAAGGCAGGTGACTAAACTGGACAAGCGTGCCCTCCGGAAACCGCCGGTCCAACTCGTGCAACAGGGTTTCGGCACGCGGATCTTCAAGGAACGCCATCGCGAGCGCTATGCCTGCTGTCGCATCCCGGTCTTTAGAATGGCGTGTGAATGCGGCCGTCATGGCCCGGCGAGCCTCGGTCGTGTTCCCAAGCAGGAATTCGCGTACCGCAATACCCGCCTCATGCTGTGCGACTTGGTCGGGATGGCCCGTTGCCTCGGCCAACTCCACCGCCCGTCGCCATGCCCTTCGCGCTTCCGCTAAGTGCCCATAATAGGCGGAAAAATCACCCGACATATCGTAGATCCAGTTTTCCGCGCTCAACTTCTCTTCGCCCACGGCAGCGGCACGCTCCATTTCCTGTCTGTCGCCTTTCAGAAAAGCAATCTCGTGTCTCAGGGCGGCAAATTCATGGATATCCAGCTTGCGTTCATATGCGCGTTTCAGCGCAGCCTCCGCATCTGCCGGACGGTTGAGCAGGACGTAGCTATTGGCGAGGTTGTGATAGCCGTAAGCGTTGTCTGGGTCCAGTTCAATGGATCTTTTTCCCTCCTCCTCGGAACGCTCGAACTTGCCGACGCTTTGCAATACCTGTCCCGCGAGAAAGCTGTGGGGTAGCACATCGCGGGGATAACTCTGAATCCACAAGTCGCAGGTCTGCCGAGCCTTTTCGAGGTTCCCCAAAACCCTGCACTGATAGTTGTAGTCAATAACGTACTTCTCCCAGTCGCTGGCGTTACCGCGTAACGTCCAACCGTCTCTGATTTCCGCCTCGGCCAAAGCGCCGTCGGCGAGGCTAGAGTACATTAATCCGACGAACGTATGCGCGATTGCAAATTGCGGATCTAGGGATGCAGCCCGCCTGAACAGTTCCAGGGCCGCGCGCGGACCTTTGGTCGAAATTGCTGGCCTCCCGGCGCTGTATGCCCTGAGCGCTTCGAGTGACGAGGTAGTGCCTTCAAGCAAACCAGGCGATTTTGGCCTAAAGGCCTCCGGCGATTTGTGGGCCAACGTTGTGAACCGGCCCGTGAGCCGACTGAGCGCATCCGCAACATCCTCCTTGCGCTCTACTTCAGCCTGTTGCGCAAACAGTACTTCATCGGTTCCGCACTTCTGCGCTCTTAATCTCAACACGTACCGCGCGCCAAGAGGAGCGACCGAACCTTCCACCACGGCAGAGCTTGCCGTCCGCTCGCAGACTCGCTAGCGATCCGGGGCCCCAAGGGCGTGTCCGGAGGTTGGCGCATGAAGGACAGCGTCCGCCGCACGGTTCCATTCGAAATCACTTCGAACGCCTGCTGCTGTAGTCGAATGAGCACGCTCTGACGCAAAGTTTCGCCAAAAGCCGGATCATCCGTGTTGTTTTCGAATTCCGCCACCACCAGAGGAATTTTTCGGCTCGGCCCAGGGCTGCGATCCAAGTAAATGTAACCGGCGCCGCAAGCCGCAGCGACCAGCAAAGAAAGGAGCGCCGCCGTCTTCCACCGACGGGTTTTGGCCACCGATGACACCGTTGGCGTCGAGCTACCGACGGAGAGGCCGCGATGTAAGGTTTGCAAGTCGGCGCGAATCTCGGACGCATGTTGGTAGCGCACGTCGCGGTTTTTTTGCAGGCATTTGCCGATGATGCGCTCCAGTTCCTCGGGTACGCGCGGATTCTGCCGGCCAGCGGGCGCCGGCGCACGGTTCAAAATCGAATCCAGGACGAGAGCCTGTGTTGCGCCACCGAATGGCAGTTCTCCGGTCGCCATCTCATAAAGAACGATGCCGAACGAAAACAGATCTGTCCGGTGGTCGAGGCGCTCGCCGCGGATCTGCTCCGGTGACATGTGGGACAGAGTTCCCATCAACTTCCCCGTTCCAGTCAGTTCGGCCTCTACTGAGCCGCACGCCCACTCCGCGGCATCGGCGCTCGACGGATACTCGATTGCCCCTACTTTCGCTAGTCCGAAATCGAGTATTTTGGCGTGCTCGCGGGAGGTCACGAAGACATTTGCTGGCTTGATGTCTCGATGCGTAATCCCGGCCGAATGCGCGGCATCCAAACCGTCGGCGATCTCTATGGCGAGAGGAAGCAGTGTCTCCGTTGGGATCGGTTGTCCCAGGATGCGGTGCTTCAGAGTGGTCCCGTCCAGAAACTCCATCACGATGAAGGAGCGGTCTTCGTGCCGCTCGATCTCGTAAATGGTGCAAATGTTTGGATGGTTTAGCGATGAGGCTGCGCGCGCCTCACGGCGAAACCGCTCGATCGCATCTTGTTCCTGGGCTAATGCCTCCGGCAGAAACTTGAGCGCCACGAAGCGGCCCAATTCCAGGTCTTTGGCCTTGTAAACCACGCCCATCCCACCGCCTCCGAGTTTTCCCAGCACGTGGTAATGGGACACGGTCGTGCCGATGCGGGAGGGGCCGGTCTCTTCGGGATTATCGGCCCGCTCCTGAACAACAGCTTGCGCCGCCATCTCGATCGCCGGCCTCTCGAGAAACTCCCCTGCCAGGTCTTCCAGCGCCAGTAGAGAGTGTGCTTCTCGCTCCAGCCGTTCGTCGCCGGCGCAAGCTTCTCGTAAGAAGGCCACGCGCTCTTCGGGCGGCAGTTGCAGAGCGCCGTGCAGCAATTTATCGAGTTGCTTCCACGCTTCCGAGTCCATTATCCGTCCCGCCGCCGAGTTCGCGATAAAGCCAGACCTTCGCGATGCTCCAATCGCGTCTCACCGTGGCCGGCGATACTTTGAGCACTTCTGCGATCTCCTCCACGCTGAGGCCGCCGAAAAACCGCATCTCTATGATTTGCACCTTACGAGGATCGACACGAGCTAACGTGTCCATTGCATCATTCAGCGCCACCAAGTCGCCCGTTCGATCGCCACTAACGACGGCGACGTCATCCAGTGCTAAGTGGGGCACGCCCGCACCGCGCTTGATGTTGTGGCTACGGGCATAATCCACCAGTATGCGCCTCATTACCTGGGCCGAAACCGCGAAGAAATGCGCCCGATCCTGCCATCGCATTCGTTTGTAGTTCACCAGGCGAATGTACGCTTCATTCACCAGCGCAGTCGTTTGAAGCGTATGGCCCGGGTGCTCGCGCTGCATGTAGTAGTGAGCCAGGCGGCGCAGTTCTTCATAAACGATGGCGGCCAGGGCCTGAACTGCGCTCTCGTCCCCCTCGGTCCAGGCACTGAGCAGCCCGCTGATTTCCTTTGAATTCAGGTCCCTAGACATCGCCCACTGGGCTCCGTTTAGTGGATTATATCGCGCGGCGACGGCCATTGACGTGGACCAATTACCTCAGGAGGCGATCGGCGAATGGAATTCTGGACTTCACGGGGTTACTCCCTCAGACTTCGGCTTGCCTCCCCTAAACCCCACAGATCACGACTGAGGGCCGCGGTAAAGTGACATCGAAGAGGAAGCGCGTGTCAAACCCGGCGACCGCAGGGCACGACCACGGAAGTGGGCTCTTCATCATTCGTTGCTGGTCACTCGCGATGCCGAAGGCAGCCGCCGGTCCACCTCGCTGGAGAACTTCATGAGAAGTGACATAGTTCCGGCCTGAGGGGCCGGCGAGCGGGTGCCGCCACTGACAGGGTGCCGAACATTTTTTGAATCTCAAGTTTACGCTCTATCGCAAGCCTACGGACTCGGCTGGAATCACGGCAGGTGCGTGCCTCACCATGATTGCCTGCCCGTCAGGGCTAATCCGTGCTGGACACTCCGGCCAGAGAGCGCGGATGTTGTCGAGCCATTGTTCGACCATTGCGCGGAACCGGCGGGGCCGCGAGTAGTCCGTCGTGCCAATCTGATTAGCGAGCCCGAACTCCCCGAACAGCGGTATCGATTCCGTGCCTTTGGCTGTGAAACATCGGTAAGAAAGCCACATGAATAGGTCGAGCACGGCCGGCGAGGCGGCCAGTACCTTGACTGCCTGGAGATCGTTCGGAAGCGGGTGGGCGATCAGTTCTTGATAGAATTCGTCACTGAGCACGATGATGTTCTCGAACTCCGACGACAGTGTTCGCTGATCAGGATGCTCCCGGCTGTACCAGATTTGCGCTTCCCGCATGAAATTGAATCGACTCCGCTGGATCATTGTGGCCTTGCCGCTGAAGCTGTCCGTTCCGAAGAAGATCGTTGCGCCGAAGATGCGCTCAAATGCTCCAACCAGACGGCGATATTCCTTCCCGCCAGTGTGCATCCCGAAGCTCTCCAGCATTTCGGCCGCAGTCCGGAATCGGATTGTCTGGCTCTTCTGCTGGACCGCTAAGGTGGCTAGGAAAATCGGAACCAGACGGTCCTGGCCGAACGGGACGCCGAAATCGGGATGGCCTGTGATCTGGAGGACGAACTTGCCGTTCCTCCGTTCGTAGAGAAGTTGGTTCTTCGGCAAGCTCCGGACCGGCAAACCGCAAAGCACGAACGGACGTGAGCTGAAGCACAAATCCTGCGATCGTTGCTCGCGTTTGATCCGGACCAGTTCAATGCCCTTCGCCCGCTCCAACTTCTGTTTGGAGACGAGGAACTCGGCGTGCTCAAATTGTAATATCTCGGCAGCGGACGCCATCCCCGATGAGCGGCGGCGATCTCGCGGAGGCGAAAATGAACGAGGCACAGTGGACTCCCATGGTTGTCGTCCGGGCCGATTAATACCCGGGTGTGAATGCCATGGAATGCCGCGCAAATCGAGGTACGAATGACAGTGCACTGTACCTCGAAAAAACCTCGATTAGAGGGGGTTAGAGAGGAAAACGCTGATACGGCGAGACTTGCGGTGAGTCGGTAAAGCGCGCCAGAGACGCTAAGTTGTTGTAGACACATCCATCCGACTTGTTCCCAAGCTGGACGTCGCGGGTTCGAACCCCGTCTCCCATCTTTTCAATAACTTAAGAGGCCATCGGTAGATTGGCCGCGGCCAAATCAAAGTTTTCCGGGGTTTCCGCTCGCAACTGTTTGATTCCACGAAGTAGAATGCCAGCCGATAGCCGGTCCCGGTCGCCACGAATTGCTTCCAATGATCGCTGTCGAATCAGGTTGAGTTTCGAATTCACTGATCATGCCGCGCAGACCTACCAAGAGGCGGTCGTTGATGAGCGCGGGATCATACACGCCATCCGGATCGATGATGACGGCGCCGACCATCTCACACAACTCGATCAAGCGGGTCAAGGCTCACGTGATGGTGGCCTTCTTGGGGTACGCGCTCTGGGTGACACTCAAGCATCTGCTGAAGCGCCGGCCGGCGCTTGTTCCAAAGCCGTCGGCGAGCGGAGTCGAGAATGCCCAGCCGATGACACCCATGCGGGCGATCGCGCTGCTGTCGACGTTGCAAAGCGCCGACATCGTCCTTCCTACGGCCGAGCGTCGGGAGATCCGCTTGCGCTGGATCACCGAGCCGACGACGGAGCAGCAATTACTGCTCAGCCAGCTCGGCATCAGGCTGCCCGAACACCTCCAACTTCACCGCGAAAAAGTGCAGACCCGGCTATCGCCTGAACTTATTTTTGATGGTTTAGGTAGGCATGGTTTAGCCGATTTGGGTAAGCGGCTCGTGAACTACCGTGGTGGGCTCCCGGGCGGACTGACAACTCACCTGACTCAGGTTTGAGGATCCGTCGCGAGAGCCTTCCAGTTGTGCGGCAGCAGTTCCGCGATGCGGTGGATGGGGTAGGTGGCAATGCGAGTGAGCACGTCGCGGAACCAGGCGAAGGGCTCGACGGCGTTGCGCTTGCACATCGCGATGAAGCTCAACAGCACAGCCGCGGTCCTGCCGCCCTTGTCACTGCCGAAAAACGTCCAGTTACCGCGGCCGATGGCGATGTCCCGGTTTGCCCGCTCGGTGGCTCCGTTGTCGATCTCCAGGTCGCCATCTTCCAGATAACGAGTCAGCGCTCCCCACTGGTTCAGCGCATAGCGCACGGCCCGTGCGGCCGGACTCTTCGGTAACACCTGCTCGCGGATCTCGAGCAAATACGAGTGCAGTTTCTCCACCACGGGAGCCGACAAGCGCCGGCGCAGTTGGAGCCTCTCACCGCCACTGAGCCCTCTTGCGCGGTCCTCGACTGCATATAGCCGGGCAATCAGATGCAACACCGGACCCATGTGGGCCTGATCTGAGTCCAGGGCTTTGAAGAAGTAACGGCGCATGTGCATCATGCAGCCGACCTCGGTCAGCCCGCGCGCAGGTTTGAAGAAGGCATCGTAGACCGAGTAGGCGTCGGCCTGCAAATACCCCATGTATCCTTCCAGGAATCTCGCTGGACCGTCGCGCCCGCGTGTGGCCGTGTAGTCGTAGACCACTACCGGATGATGGCCATCCCCCACGTAAGGCCAGATCCGGCCCGTTCGCGCGAACGGCAGCGTCGGATCCAGCACCTTAACCCCGGTGTCGTCGGTTCCGATCACCTTGGATTCGAACAGGACTTTCTTAGCCGCCGCGTACAATGGCGCAAACAATCCGGACACCGCCGGCATCCACCCGCCCATCGTCTTGCGCGAGATCTCCACGCCGTGGCGCGCAAAGATTCTCTCCTGGCGGTGCAATGGCAAGTGGTCCGCGAATTTCGATACGATCACCTGCGCCAGCACGCTCGCTCCCGCCGTGCTCTTCTCGATCGGCTGCGCGGGCTTCTCCGCTGTCTTCACCGTGCAATCGCAGGCGTACTTCAGCCGTACATCCTCGATCACCTTCATGACGGCGGGGATGAACTCATAGCGCTCACTGGTCTCTTGGCCGAGCAGGTGCAAATCCTTGCCGCAGCCATGGCAGTGCTTTTCCGACTCAGCCAGATCGTCCACCACCCGCTCGCGAACCAAGTGCCGCGCCAGCGACTGGCGTCCGCTACGCTTCTTGTTCTGTTCTTGCTCGGGTTCCTGGTCTTCTTCAGCGGGCTGATCGGCTCCGGGTTCGGCTGCGGGTTCTGACTCGGACGCCTCCGGATGACCGGCTTCCCACAAGGTCCCGAACAGGGCCAACTGGTCCTTCGTGAGCTGCTCGCTCTTGCGGTTGCGTTGTGCCTCCAGCAGTTCGCGCAGCAAGCTCCGGAATTTGTCCTTCTCCGAGGTTTCGTGCTTCAGGCGCTCGCACAACTCGACGACGATCTTATGCAGCAGATCGACGTCTTCCGGCAGATGGTCTGGATCGAGAGGCAGCACCAGCGTGCTATCAGAATAAGCGGAAACAAGGCGGTTTCCAAGTGACAACAGAGACGTATCGAAATGTTTCTATGCGGCCACGCGGCGGTACCGTTTGCGCCGGTCCGCGCTGCTCAGGTCGATGCCGCTCAGCAGCGCTGCCAGTTCCTCAACTGTGATCTCGAAGCGGGTCGAGCCGGGTTCTCCGGAGGGGATCGCATAAGTGCCCGCTTCGAGCCGCTTCGCCCAAATTGCGAATCCGTCCCGATCCCAGTACAAGATCTTCAGGCGGTCCTTGCGTTTGTTCGCGAACAAGTAAAGATGTCCGGCGAAGGGGTCTAGATCGAGATGATCGCGCACCAGTGCATGCAGGCCATCGAAGCTCCGCCGCATGTCGCACGGACTCAGGCAGAGATAAACCCTGACACTGGCCGGCAGGTGCATCATGACCGCACAGCATCCAGCACCAGGCGAAGCGTGGCCGCATCAACGCCGTTGGCAATGCGCAGCCGTTCGCCGTTCCGCAGGACCAACTCGAGCTCGGAGTCTGAACCGGTGGCCGCCGCCGGTTTTGGCTCCAGGAGTGCGAACTCGACGGAGTCGGGCTGCCGCAGCCGCCTGCGCCACTTGTAGAAAGAATACTCCCCGATGCCGCGCTCGCGACAGAACGGCCGGGCCTTCTGTCCGCTGGCCTCCTGCTCGGCGATCAGCTTGCTCCAGTAACTACGTTGTTGTTCCCTCACCCTTCCAGAGTCCATGCCTCTGGCCTCCGGCGGAAGGGTGGTTCACGAGCCGCTTACCGATTTGGTGACGAGCTTGGGGCTAAACTTGATTAGGCGTTACTTGCGAACGTAGCCGTGCTCCGCCGTACGAGCGCCATATTTGCGATGCGCCTCGTCCAACATGGCGTGAACGCCCGCGTCGATCCACCGTTTATAGCGTCGATCCACCGGTTATCAGAAGTTGAACAACGCGCAGACGGTAATCGCGAAATAGATCGCCTCGTCGGACCAGCCCGCTTCGCGCAGCGGGGACATGTCCTCCGGACCGATGCGCTGTGAGCTGTGATTCACCTTCGCAACAAAGCGTAGCAGCGCCTTGTCTTCGGGGGCAAGCGCACACCTCTCGAGATCCGTAAGTGCATCCTGCACCAGGTTCTCATCGCCCAGCAACTGCGCCGCAATTGCGGCGTGGTACTTCGTTCAGAAGGGGCACTCGTTCCGCGACGACGTGAATGCGGCGATCAGTTCCGGCAAACCAGGGCTGATCGGCCCCGGTCCGCGCATGATCTCGTGCGTGAAGGCGCCCAGATGCGTCGTTGCCTCGGGCCGGTACGCGAACAGATGCCAGATCTTCGGGTATTCCGTATTTGCCTGAGCTGCCCGGATCAGGTCAGTGGTTGGGCTCGGACGCGGATGGTGTTCCACGTTCGGCAAGAACATCCGCCATTGCGGGAGGCGCTCATTATTCTGCGGAAGCCTCCTTGATTGAGTCGTTGATCAGGTTTTGGGTGTTCATCCGCGGCCGGTCCCCTCCAATACTCCATGGCGTTTCTCGTCGAAGCCGACGTTCCAGGCGCAACTTTCCCACGCTACAGCGATGCCGCAGGAGCGTTTTCCCGATAGTCAAAGTGCAGTATTGACCATCGGACGAGGCACTGTCAAACTGTTTAGACCAGAACTGGGCGGTGTCGAAACACGCTTGCCCTTGGCAGTAATCAGAAAAGGGGAAGATCGGTCTGAGTCGACAGTTACGCCCGGTGATCATTCTAGCTGTCCTAGTGGTATCAGCCCTCTTCTGCAACTCCTGTCGACGACAAACGGGCCTACCTCAGCCCGAATCGGAAGCGTATAGAGATCTGGTGAGTGCCTTCTACGTAGGACTCGGGGCATTGCAGACCGGCGACGATATCCGGGCTCAAGACAAGCTGCAACTCGCGACCAAAATCGCACCCGGTGAGCCTGCCAGTTGGGCTAACCTCGGTTTGCTGTTTGCCCGCCAGCAGGATTTCGACAAAGCGTACAAGAATGTTGACCGGGCTCTGGCACTGGCGCCCGATAACAGCCGGATGGAGGCGTTGACCGGGCTCGTCGCGAGCCGTCGAGGGAACCTGTCGAGCGCGATTGAGCACCTTCGCAAGGCCGTCGAACTGGATCCAAACAACCTGAAAGCACTCTATTCGCTGGCAGAAGAGATCGAGCGTGAGGCCAAGCCGTTCAGCGACGCCGAAGCGGAGAAGGTGCTGGCACGCGTGCTCAAGCAGCGCCCGAACAACATCGCCGCGCAACTGGAGATGGCGCGCCTCTCCGCGAAAACGGGTGAGATCTCCGCCATGCGTGACACTATCGCCAAGCTCGCGCAGGAGTCGCATTCATGGACGGCGGCGGCGAAACAGCAGATGGCCGCTCTCCAGCAGGCCGCCGCTACGAACCCGCGAGAGGCGGCGATCCGGGTCCTGTATCTGAGAAACACTCTGGCTCCTGTGCCCGAATATCGAAACAGCCTTAACGAAGTGAAGACGCCGACGGCGTTCGTCAGCGACCCGTTCGTTGCGTTTGTGAAGCTACCGGCTCCGGCTTCGGCGCCGGCGGCGGCAGACGCGTCCGTCCGGTTCGAAGCCAAGCCCGTTGACGGCGGACCGGCAACACCGATCTTGTGGGCTGGAGCCGTGCCGCTGACGGATCAGGGGCGAGCGTCGATTCTTTGGGTTGACCGGAACTACGTCCAGGTTCTCGGAGGATCGCGGGTTCCCTGGCCAGGCGCAGGCGGCACAACCGCGTTGCCTCGCAATGCCGTTCTGGGCATCGATCTGAACTACGACTTCCGCACGGACCTGGTGGTCACAGCACCTGGCGGTCTGAAGATCTACGAACAGAAGGCGGACGGAAATTTCACCGACATCACCCTGCGCACGCATCTGCCGGCCGGGATTGTGAAGGGGGCGTACACCGGGGCGTGGGCCTTCGATGTCGACCTCGATGGCGACCTGGATATCGTTCTCGGCGAGAGCACCGGTGAGCCGATTGTGTTGCGGAATAACGGTGACGAGACGTTCGCGGTGATCCGGCCGTTTACAGGCGTGGATGGTCTCACTTCATTCGTCGCCGCCGATATCGACGGCGATGGCGATCCTGACGTTGCGATGGTCGACACGGATGGCGGGATACACGTCTTCACCAACGAGCGGCTGGGGCAATTCCGGCCGCGTGCGCTTCCCGCCGCTGTTGGCGGCCGCTTTCGTGCTGTTGCGGCCGCGGACATCAACAGCGACTCACAGATGGATTTCGTTCTCCTTCGCGATGACGGCGCCGTCCTGCGGCTGGCCGACAAGGACGCCGGGAAGGGCTGGGACACGGCGGAGATCATCAAGGCCGATCCCAGCAGTTCGCCCACGCTAGTGGCCGCGGACTGCGATAACAATGGAGCCCTCGACCTGCTGGTCGGCGACGGACAGGTCTTCCTCGGAGGCGCTGGTAGGTTTATTCGTCTGCCGGCGAACGCGGGGATATCGTTGGCGGGCGCGGTTGATCTCAACGGCGACGGCCGCCTGGATCTGGTCGGTATGTCGACCAGCGGCCAGCTTGTCGAGTTACTCAATCACGGCAGTAAGAACTATCACTGGCAGGACATCCGCTTGCGCGCCGCGAAAGCGAGCGGCGATCAGCGAATTAATTCCTTCGGCATTGGCGGTTTGGTGGAGGTGCGCGCGGGGCTGCTGACCCAGGAACAAATCATCGATTCGCCGCTCTTACACTTCGGTCTTGGAGAACATCCTCAAGTGGATGTAGCTAGGATTATCTGGCCAAACGGTGTGCCGCAGGGCGAGTTCGACTTGAAAGCCGGCGAGGAAGTCCTGGCGAGACAACGGTTGAAGGGTTCCTGCCCGTGGCTGTTCGCGTGGGACGGCCGCCGGATGAGCTTCGTGAAAGACGGCTCCCCATGGTCGGCCGCGCTGGGGCTGCATATCAACGCGCAGGTCGTCGCCGGCATTCAACAAACCGAAGAGTGGTTCAAAGTGCCTGGTGACGCATTGAAGCCACGCGACGGCTATTACGATCTGCGCATCACCGGAGAACTGTGGGAGACCTATTACATCGACCACTATTCGTTATTCGTGGTCGATCATCCGGCGGGGACGGAGATCTATACGGATGAGCGTTTCGCCGTACCGCCGCCGGCGCTGAAGATCTACACGACGGCTGAGCCGCGTCCATTTGCCAGCGCACGAGATGACGGCGGACAAGATGTGGGCGCGATCGTCCGAGATGTGGATCGCCGTTATCTCGATACATTCGGCCGAGGGCCATATCAGGGACTGACGCGCGACCACTGGCTCGAACTGGAATTGCCCGCCGACGCTCCCCGTAGCGGCCCCCTGTATCTGCTCGCGACCGGCTGGACGCACCCAACCGACGCTACGGTGAATATCGCTATCGAGCAGAACAGCATTCCGCAGCCGCGGGGCCTTAGCATCGAGACCCCGGATGCGCATGGCAACTGGCACAGGGTCCGGGAGAACCTCGGTTTCCCGGCGGGTAAGATGAAGACAGTCGTGCTGGACCTGACGGGCGTGTTCCGCGCTGGACAGTCGCGCCGTCTGCGCCTGAGGACAAACCTGGAGATCTACTGGGATCAGGTCGCATGGGCGGCCGGCGCGTCCGGCGGCAACCGGATCCAACATCTCGCGCTCAGCGGCGCCGAACTGCGCTACCGTGGCTTTTCCGTCGTGAAAGCCGCAGATCCTTCATCACCTGAGCTCCCGGACTACGACAAGATCGCCAGCACCGGCCAGATCTGGCGCGACCTGGAGGGCTACTGCACGCGTTATGGCGACGTGCGCGAGTTGCTGGATAAAATTGACGATCGCATTGTCATCACGAATGCCGGGGATGAGCTGCGCCTTCGTTTTCACGCGCCCGCTCCTCCGCCGCCGGGCTGGAAGCGCGACTTTGTCATGATCGGCGATGGCTGGATCAAGGATGGCGATTTCAATACGATGTATTCGAAGACCGTGCTGCCCCTGCCGTGGCACGGCATGAAAACGTACGAAGCGCGTCCCGGCACGCTCCAAGATGACCCGGCCTGGAAGCTCCACGCACGCGACTGGCAAACGTACCATACGCGCTACGTGACCGCCGACCGATTTCAGACTCCACTGAGGTATTAGTTCATGCGAATTGCTCTGGCGTTCCTGTTCGTTATACTCCTGGCGACTCCGTTGATATACAAGCGAGTGGCTGCGCATAACAGAGCCTCGCAGCTCGCGTTGACCAAAGAGAGCGTCCTGGACCGGTACGGGTTCCGCTTCGAGGAGTCGTCGAAGGCCGCCGGCATCGACTTCCGGCATCGCGCTCCGAAGCTGGATCCGAAGCTGAACCACATCATGGCGCAGGTAGCCTCCATGGGCGCCGCGGTGTCGGTCGTGGATTTCGACCGTGATGGCTGGCCCGATATTTACGCCGTAAACAGCGGAGAAGGCAGCCGGAATGCGCTTTATCGCAACCAGCACGACGGAAGTTTCCGCGATGTTGCCGCTGAAGTGGGGCTGGCGGAACTGAATGAGGCGGGGACTGGAGTTTCGATGGGCGCCGTCTGGGGCGATTACGATAACGACGGCTACGAAGACGTGCTGGTCTACAAATGGGGCAAGCCGGAGCTCTTCCATAACGACGCTGGGAAGCATTTCACGCGCGTCAGTGGGCAGGCCGGCCTGCCCAAATGGGTTAACGCGAACACGGCCGTGTGGTTCGATTACGATCGCGACGGAAAACTCGACTTGTTTCTCGGCGGCTACTATCCGGAGGACGTGGACCTCTGGCGTCTGAAGACCACCAAGATGATGCCTGACAGTTTCGAATATGCCGAGAATGGCGGCCGCAAGTACCTGTTCCACAATCTCGGCAATGGCCGTTTCGAAGAGGTATCGGACAAGCTTGGGATTCGTTCACGCCGCTGGGCGCTGGCATCGATCGCGGCCGATCTTAGGGGTACCGGCTATCCCGACCTGTTCGTTGCCAACGATTATGGCGTCTCGGAGCTCTATCTGAACGAAGGCGGGAAATACTTTCGAGAAGCGGGCAAGAAGTCCGGTATCGGCTATGCCCCGAAAAGCGGTATGAGCGCGGCAGTCGGAGACGTGCTGAATCAAGGCCGCTTCGGCGTTTACGTTTCGAACATCTCCGAACAGGGCATCCTTGTCCAGGGCAATAATTTCTGGATGCCCGAGCCCGGCAAGCCCGCCACCGAGCCTCATTATGAGAATCTGGCGAACTCAATGGGAGTGGAACTGGCGGGATGGAGCTTTGGCGTCCAGTTCGGGGATTTCAACAACGACGGCTTCGAGGACCTGTACGTCACAAATGGCAACGTTTCGCTCGACCGGAACCGCAGTTACTGGTACGACTACTCCAAGGTGGCGGGCGGCAACCGGTCGATCATATCCGATGCGGCGAACTGGCCGCCCCTCGGTGGCCGGAGTCTTTCCGGATATCAGCAGAAGAAAGTGTTCCTGAATGACGGTTCGGGGCAGTTCCGGGAGGTGGCGCAAATCGTCGGCGTGACCGATATTTACGACGGCCGGTCCGTGGCGCTGGGCGATTTCAGCAATCGCGGTGTGCTGGACGTCGTCGTAGCAAACCAGAACGGGCCCGTCCTGTTCTACCGTAATACCGTGGCGCCGGGGAATCACTGGATCGAATTCGAACTGGAGGGCAGGACCAGTAATCGGAGCGCCATCGGCGCTCAAGTGCGTGTGTACTGGAACGGGCAACAGCAATTGCAGGAGGTGTCCGGAGGAAGCGGATTCTGTGCGCAAAACGATCGCCGCCTGCACTTCGGTCTTGGGAAAACGGCGGCGATTGACCGGGTGGAAATCCGGTGGCCGTCCGGCAAGACGCAGACTCTGCCCGCACCGAAGGCCGATCAGCGTCTTACAATAGAGGAACCGTTATGATGCGGGAAGTCACCGCAACTGGGTCTGCAATCGCCACACCTGCGCGCTCCGGAGGTCACTCCCCAGTGGCGCGCTTCTTTAGGGTCGAGAACCGCTACCTCCCTCCGATCTTCATTACGCTGATTCTGCTGGTGAGCCAACTCTCATTCGGCGTGCTCGAGAGTTTCTCCCGCACGCTGCTGGCGATCGGCACGGCGATCGTGTTCGAACTGGTGCTGGCGCGGCTGACCTATCACCAGTTCCCGATCCTCGCGAGCGCCTATATCACCGGAATCAGCGTCGGAATTCTGATTCGGTCTCCCGAGTTCTGGCCGTACGCATTGACTAGCGCGATCGCGATTACATCGAAATACGTACTTCGCTGGCGCGGCCGCCATCTCTGGAACCCATCGAACTTCGCCATCTGCGCCATGCTGCTACTGGCGCCGGAATACGTCGCGACGCTCAGCATTCAGTGGGGGAACACCGTCTGGCCGATGCTGGTGGTGTGGGTGCTCGGTGCATTCATCATCTGGCGCGTCAAACGATTCCACATTACCGCCACATACGTGGTTTCGTTCATCGTTCTCGCCGCCGTCCGGACTCTGTTCACGGGGCAACGGTTCCTCGCCGAAGTGGCGCCGATTACCGGGCCGATGTATCAGCTCTACATTTTCTTTATGATCACCGACCCGAAAACCACGGTGAAGTCGAAGCGTGGCCAGTGCATTGTGGTGTTTCTCGTGAAGTTGCTGAAATGATCTTTCGCCTCGCGCAAAACGTAGACGCGCCATATTACGCGCTG